>MPMG01000021.1 GCA_002238485.1 Chloroflexi bacterium bin20
GATGAGAGTATAAGCGCTTCTTCAGCCACTGTCAAGCGATTGGGAATGATTCGTATCATAAGATATAAAAATATAATAATGTATCAAACTGGCTGCGCCTTCAGTCGGTGCCCGCGCGACTCTCTGTGTTCGGCCAGCGTGATCGTGTCTTCCGCTTGCAGCTGGTCAGCTGGTCGATGACTTGCCAGGCGCCATGTGGTAAAAACAACCCATGTTCCAGCCACGCCCCAGGCAAGCGCAAGTCCTGCAATATCGCGACGGCTATATGGGAGTCGCGGCCGTGCCCGGCAGCGGCAAAACAGCCACCCTGTCCGCGCTGGCTGGGCAGCTGCTGAACAACGCGCCCTTGCAAGATGGGCAAGAGATCCTCATCGTTACGCTGGTCAATTCGGCCGTGGCCAACTTTGCGCGCCAGGTGAACGACTTCGTCAAAGGCGAGGGCTTCTTGCCCGGCTGGGGCTACCGCGTGCGCACCCTGCACAGCCTGGCAAACGAGATCGTGCGCAGCCGCGCCACCGCCGCTCGCATTGATGACGATGTCCACATCGTCGACGAGCGCGAAAGCAACGCCATCCTGGCCAGCGCCGTCGACAGCTGGATGCGCCGTCAGCCCGATGCCGCCGATGCCTGGCTGGGATCCAACTTCCTGGATAAACCCCACTACCGCAGCAACCACTGGCGCAGCCTTGTCATTGAATCGGCGCGCAACTTCATCAAACGCGCCAAAGATGAACTGCGCAGCCCAGAGCAGTTGGCCCAGCAGTTGGCTCACTGCGCTCAAGAGCTGTCGCTGGCGCAGATGTGCATTGATGTGTACGACGATTATGAACGCGCCCTGGCGTATCGAGGCGCGCTGGATTTTGAAGACCTCATTCGCCTGGCGCTGGCCACCCTGCGCGACAATCCCGACTACCTGGCGGCGCTGCAGCATAAATATCCCTACATCCTGGAAGACGAAGCCCAGGACAGCTCTCGCTCGCAAGAGGCGATCCTGCGTCTGCTGGCGGGGCAGGGCGGCAACTGGGTGCGCATGGGCGATCCCAATCAAGCCATCTATGAGACCTTCACCACCGCCGATCCCAAATACCTGCGCGACTTCATCCATGCGCCCGGCGTAGAGCGGCGCGAACTGCCCAATTCCGGGCGCAGCACAGCCAGCATCCAGCAGCTGGCGAATCACTTGATCGACTGGTCGCTGGGGCATCCACACAGCAGTATCCGCGATCGCCAACCGCTGAGCCATCCGCACATCCTGCCCACCCCCGCGGGCGACCCCCAGCCCAACCCGCCCGACAATCCCGCCGCCATTCTGCTCTGTCCCGATTCCATGAGCGCCGAACACGAAGCCTATTTTGTGGCGGAAAATTGCGCGCGCTGGCTGGAAGACAACCCGACTGGCACGGCGGCCATCCTGGTGGCGCGCAACACCCGCGGCGCAGAGGTCGTCAAGGTGCTGCGGGCGATGAGCCTGCCCTATGTCGAGAATCTCAACAGCGCTTCGTCCACGCGCGCGGTGGTCGGTTCGCTGGCTCGTGTGCTGCGCTATTTGTCCGACCCCAAAAATGCCCAGCGGCTCGGCGATGTCTACCGCGTCTGGCGCCGGGATGACCGGGACGACACCGCAGCGGCCGCCGCGATCGACGCGCTGGTCAACGATTTGCGGCGCATCAAACAGGTGGAAGACCTGGTTGCGCCCCGCTTGCGCGACTGGCTGGATGACAACCTGCAGGACGAAAAGCATATCAGCACAGTCGACAGACTGATCAGCTTTCGTGAGCAAATTGCCAGTTGGATGCGCGCTGCCGATATGCCCATCGACCAGCTGGCGCTCAGCTTGGCTGGCGACATCTTCCACGATGCCAACGATATCGCCGCCGCCCACATGATCGCCCTGCACCTGGCGCAGCTGCAAGAGCAGCAGCCACAAATGCGCCTGCCCGATTTCGCTGAAGAACTCTACGAGATCGCCCGCAACAAACGCAAATTTCGCGCCTGGGGCGATGAAGAAGCCCGCTTCGACCCCGATGCGCACAAGGGCAAGGTGACTGTCACCACGTTGCACAAAGCCAAAGGCTTGGAATGGGATCATGTCGCCATCGTGTCCGTCAACAATTACGACTTCCCGTCCGCCGAGCCGCGCGACAAGTATATCGGCGAAAAATGGTTCATTCGCGACGAGCTGAACCTGCCAGAAGAAGCGCTGGCGCAGCTGGAGAGCCTTTGCCATGGCAGTCCCTACCGCGAGGGCTTCGCATCGCTGGACGCGCGCATCGACTACGCCGCCGAACGCCTGCGCCTGCTCTATGTGGGCATCACACGCGCGCGCAGATCCTTGTGCATCAGCTGGAACACCGGACGCCGCAACAGCCAAAGTGAAGCGACCCCGCTGCGGGCGCTGCGTGCCTTCTGGGATGCGGAGATGCGCCGGCGCTCGCACAAACATGGTTGAGGATCAATCCATGACTCTGCCCGAGACATTCGTATTCAGCGCCAAAAACCTACAAAGCTACGCCGATTGTCCGCGCCGCTTCCAACTTCGCTATGTCGAACGCTGGCGGTCCCCCACCATGACCGCAGCTGAAACGGCAGACGAACTCGCATACGAAAAGCGAGTGCGGCAAGGCGCAAAGCTGCATCAACTCGCCAAACTTTCGCAACAGGGAATCCCGCAGGATCTGTTGAAAGCCGCCATACAAGACGACAATGTCGCGCTCTGGTTTGACGAGCTGCTGTCCAGCGCTTTGCATGACCTGCCAGGCACGCGCCTGCCCGAAAAGCGCCTGCAAACCAGCCTGAACGGAAGGCGGCTGATGGCGCAGGTCGATCTGCTGGCATACGAGCCCGGCGGTGATTTCGTCATCGTCGACTGGAAGACCGGCAATTATGTGCCCGACCGCGAGTCGCTGCGGCAGCGCTGGCAGACTATCGTTTACTTGTATGTGGCTGCCAAAGCGGGCGAGCGTCTCTATGGCGCGGAGTTGCCGGCCGAGCGCGTCCGCCTGGACTATGTGTATCTGGCGCGGGGCGGGCAACGCATCAGCTTCGCCTATTCACCAGAGCAGATGCGAGCGGATGCTGCGCTGTTGAGCGGGCTGATGGACGAAATCCAGAGCGTCAGCGACTTCCCCTTGACGGCCAACAGACGCCATTGCCGCTTCTGCGCCTTCCGAGTCCACTGCGAGCGTGGCGAGGCGGGCAGCCTGGACCATGTCGACTTTGATGACTTGGACGAAACCGGCGATGCCGAGCTGGACTTTGAGCAAATCGGCGAATACGCCTTTTGATTCGCTGAAGCCCAGAAGCAAGTCATGCAAGCCATAACCACAAAGATGCCAAGGACGAATACGGGCGACCCATTGGCTCGCCCCTAGAAATCCTCTCTGCCCGCTGTGTTCTCTGTGCTCAGCTTGCCGCCGTCTACTTGGGGAAGATGTCCGCGACATCGATCTCGAAGCCGGGCAGGATATCGCCAGCGAACAACTTGTCGCCCTCGCGGCGAACCTTTGCGCCATCGCTGGTATGCACATCCACCTCGCGCAGGTCGGGATGGACAATCCAGACTTGCAGGCAGCCGGCATTCAGCAGCTGATTGATCTTGCGCCGTATATCGCCCATTGTGTTGCTGGGCGACATGATCTCGATAGCCAGGTCGGGCGCGCCTTCCATCAGAGTTGGCGGGAGTGGCTCTGGCGCTCTTTCCTTGCTAATGAAGGCGATATCGACTCCGCGCACCGTGTCTCTTCCATACGGGTTTCGTTCCAGCACAAAACCAGCGTCTCCTACTAATGTGCGTCCCAGATTGTGCTGCCGAACGAACAAGCTGATCCTAAAATACAACTCGCCAACTATTTCCGCGTGCTGGTTATTCGGTAGTGGCATCGTAACAATCTCTCCTTCGACAAGCTCGATGGCGCAGTCGGCATATTCGGGCAAGTTGGCGACTTCCAGGAAGTTGTCGGCGGTGACGGGTTGCGTCAAAACAGCCATGGGGTCTTCGTCCTCATCTCGGTTGCTGCAACTTTATTGTAACGCAACGCGAATTGTCGAACTAGAAAGAGCGCAGAGGACGCAGAAGAAAATAATCCACCGCTAATCGCCCCGGGGCTGGCTAGGTTGCTGGATGCAGGCGCCCCCTCGGTCCCCCCGACAGGTCAGGGGGAGGCGCAACCCCCCTCGGTCCCCCCGACAAGTCAGGAGGGAGGCAAGGAATCGCGCGGCAATCGCTGAACTGGGCGGCAAGACAAGCTAGCCGAGTTCAGATTCCCGCGTCCGGGAAGAGCCTAACTTGCTGGATATATCGCTGTGCAAAGTATGTAACGCGGCATTTGCCACAGCGAACACAGAGAGTCGCGCGGGCACCGACTGAAGGCGCAGCCAGTTTGATGCATTATTATATTTTTATATCTTATGATACGAATCATTCCCAATCGCTTGACAGTGGCTGAAGAAGCGCTTATACTCTCATT
>MPMG01000016.1 GCA_002238485.1 Chloroflexi bacterium bin20
GGGGGGGGGGATAAATGCCCGCTCGGTCCGCTGGCTTTTCGGGGGCGCGTCACTGCCACAGTCCTGCATCATCCGCATACAGCGCGTGGATATACGTCCGAATCTGCTCGCGCGCCCCTATCGGCTGCTCGTATCCCAGCGCGGCGCACAATTCGTCTGACAGGATCGCAAAGAGATCCAGTTGTGTCCGCAGTGCTTGCCACAATTGCTGTGCGTCCCACCCCGCCCAGATTCGCGTGATGGCAGCATAATCGTCCCTGCGCGCCCACTCGTGAATGCGCTTGCCCAACAGCCAGGTATTTGTCGGCGCGTTGGCGGTGGCGCGGGCATGCCATTCCAGCACTTGCAGCAGCATGGTTTTCATCGTCCAGTCGCGGTATTTGGCCACCCAAAACTCGCGGCGGCGGATAAACTGCGCGACATGGATGGCTTCAAACCAAAATTCATTGAGACAGCGCTCCACCTGCTCGCGGCTGGGCGCAAACGGCTGCGGGAAGATACGCGGCGATGGTGGCAGCTGCTGGTAGAAGCCGTCCTTGTCCAGCGCGACATGATAACCGCGCAGGTATTCGTCGCTCAGCTCGCCCTTGTCGATCTGCGCCTGGATGCTGTCAATGTGAATAAACTGAAAGTCGACCTTGCGGCCGCCAACGAACCACACCAGCCGATATGGCAGGGACTTGTCCAGCGGGAAGCGGATCCATACCTCGCCCAAGGTGTCCAGCCAGCTGTCGTCTTGACAATAGCGCGCGATATCAACTGTGATGATCTGTGCGTCCAGGTCGGAAAAGGCATCGGTGGAGCCATCCTGGCGTGCCAGCGAGCCAGTGACCACGACTGCGCGGATGGCGTCCTCTCCCCTCGCCCAGTCGACGATGGCGGACAAAAGATGATGATTCATGCCCCACCCCGACCTGTCGACAGAATCCGCGCGCGTACTTTGCTTCCCCTGACCCGTCGGGGGGATTGAGGAGGGCGCGCCGCGCTATCCCTTCACAGCGCCTGCCGTCAGCCCTTCGACGATGCGGTTTTGGAAGATCAACACCAACACTACCAGCGGGATCGTCACCACCATCGCTGCCGCCATGATCTCTGCGATCGGCTCTTGCTCGGAGAATTGACCCGAGAATTGCGCGATGGCCACCGGCACCGTCTGCGCGGACGGGTTGGTCGCCGTGAAGTTCAGCGCGAACAGATACTCATTCCACGATTGTACAAAAGCCAGCAGGCCAGTCGTCACCAGGGCCGGCGCAGTCAGCGGCAGCAGAATCAAGCGAAATGTCTGGAAGGGCGTCGCGCCATCGACAATCGCCGCCTGCTCAATTTCGCCCGGCAGCCCCTTGAAAAAGCTGGTCAGTACCCAGACAGTGAATGGCAAGGAAAACACCGGATAGGTTACGATCAGCGACAGGCTGGTGCCAAAGAAGCCCAACTCGCGCACGATGGTGTACAAGCCCGACAGAATCGATATCGCCGGGAACATGGTCATCGAAAGCACGACATATAGCAGCGCCACCCGCCCGCGAAAGCGCAGCCTGCCCAGCGCATAAGCCGCGAAAGAACCCGCCACCAGCGCAAAGATTGATGTCGCTGCCGAGGTGATCGCCGAGTTGCGCAGCGCATCCAGGAAGGTATTGTCGCGGAAAACATATTCATAATTCTTCATCGTCGGTTCGCGCGGCAGATAACTCGCGCTTTGGAACATCTCGTTTTCGGTTTTGAAGGAAGTCATGAACGCCCAATAAAAGGGGAAGAGCGCATAAACGGCGACGATGAACACCAAGGTATAGAGCAAGACCTGCTGCGCGCGTTGACGAAGCTGCTTTGATGCCATGTTATGACTCCACATTCAGCAGGCGCACATAAATAAATGCGAAAATCGAAATGAAGATGAATATGATGACGCTGATCGCCGAGGCATACCCATCCATCTGATTGCTGACCAATGTTTCAAAATTGTAGGTGGCCATAGATAGCTGTTGCCGTCCAAAGAGCACATTGAACAAGTCAAAAACGCGCAGGGCATCCAGCGTGCGGAAGATCAGAGCAATGGCGATGGCGGGCCGCAGCAAGGGCAGCGTGATCGAGAAGAAACGCCGCACCGGGCTGGCGCCATCCACCGATGCCGCTTCGTACAAGTCGCTGGGGATCACCTGCAAGCCCGCCAGCAGCAGCAGCGCCATGAAGGGGGCGGTCTTCCAGACATCCACGATGATGGCAGTCGGGATTTGCAGGCTGGGGTCGGACAGCCAGGCTTGTGGCGCATTGATCAGTTGCAGGTCGAGCAAGATCTTGTTGAAGATGCCGGCCGTCGTGTCCTTCAGCATCAGCTCCCATAGTCGCGCCGAGATCACCGTGGGGATGGCCCAAGGCACCAGCATCACCGCGCGCATCGCCCCGCGCCCACGGAACTTGGAATTGACCACCATCGCCATGAACAAGCCGATGACCAGCTCCAGCGCCACAGAAATAATGGTGAAAACGACGGTCGTGCCGATGGCTTCGATAAAATCATCGTCCAAGCCGCTGATGGCAACCGACTGGTCATTGCCCACCGAGATATTCGCCACTGTGCGATAGCCGGCGCGCAGCAGCTCGCGGTCGATCGATTCCCAGCGGATGCTGCCATTGGCGCGCGTGCTGCAGGGATCAGCAGGGTCACTCTTGCGGCAGCTGACCGTGTCGATGCGCAAGCTCAGCAGATTCGAGTAATTCTCCAAACCAACAAATTGCGGCACAGCGCTGCCAGCGAAGCGCTTGTCGGTCAGGCTGCGGATGAAGGTCTGCTCTAGCGGACGCGCCGCCACCAGCACAAAGATCGTCAGCGTGGGGATGAGCAGGTTCCAGGCCAAGCGCGTCTCCCGCCCGATCAGCGAATCTTCGCCGCCAAAGAGCGAGTCGATGTTGCGGTTGAGCCAATACCACAAGGCGGCAGCGCCCAACAAAATCAGCAGCGCCGGCGCTATCCAACCGACCAGCGCGCCCCAATCGACTGCTTCTTTGTCCATGGCCGCGCTGTTGAGGATGTTGAAGACCGTCAGCGCGATATATGCCCCGACGCCGATCGCCAACCACAGCAGCAATATGCGCGCCCAATAAGCCGTGCGAATATGCCCATGACGCAGCCGCCAGCCTATGGCGATGAAGAAACCGCCCGCGCCGATGAATAGCGTCGACACGATAATGCCAAAGCGCTCCAGGAAGATCAGCAGCAGCGAAGGGGCTTGCGCATCATCATCGCCGGGCGTCCAAGTCAAGGCAAGCTGGATGCCGGGGTCGTTGAGCACGGTCAGGAAGAAGAAGGCGATCGTCAGCGCGCCGATCAAAATCATCACGGCGCTCAGCGCGTTGACAAGCAGACGGCGGTCGCTGGGTGTCGGCTTTGCTTTCATGAAATCGCCTGTCTCGTGGCAATTGCGTCTTGCGATGCGCTCTTTGCGCTTATGCTGGGCGAGGTCCCTTCCCCTGACGAAAGATGCCTGAGGAAGGGCTTGTGGAGGGCGATCAACACAGCCTATCGCCCTCCGCGAATGCCGAAGCAGCCTACATATCGAAGAGATCCGCGATATCCAGCTCGAGCAGCTCAAGCGCGACCGCCGCGTCTTCCTCGCCGGTCAAGATGGAATGGATGGCGTTGAAGTAGAGCGTCGATACAGCGTTGTACCGATCCTTCGAGAAGTTCGATGGCCGTGCCGTGGTGACATCTGCCAGGTCTGGACGGATGAAAGGCATGGCTTCGACGATTTCCGGGTCGCTGTACAGCTCGACCGCGCCAGGCGGGTTGGAGGTGAAGATGGCGAAGTCTTTCTGGCTCTCGACGCTGGTCAGGAAGATGGCGAAAGCCGCCGCCGCTTCTGGATTTTCGCTGTACTTGGAAACGCCGATATGCCAGCCGCCCAGGGTCGATGCGCCCATGCCACTGTCGCCAGCCGGCAGCGGCGCCACATCAAAGCCCGGAATGTCTTCGCTGGCTTGGCTGCGCGAATAGGCGTAGGGCCAATTGCGCATGAAAGCCGCGTTGCCCGCATGCCAGACAGCGCGCGAATCTTCTTCCTGATAGCCAACAACGCCCGGCGGGCTGATCGTGCCCACCCAGCCTGCTGCCTGCTCATAGATCTCCACGGCGGCATCGCTGAGCGCGCTGATGGTGCCATCGCTCTGCAAGAAGTTCTCGCCAGTGGCCGATACATGCCATTCCAGCGCATCGCAGGTCAAGCCTTCGTAGGCGTTGCCTTGCCAGACGAAGCCCCAGAATTCATCGTTGCCCTCGGCGCGTTCGCCAGCCTGGATTGTCGCAGCCATTTCTTCCAGCTCGTCCCAGGTGGCCGGCGGTCCATCATAGCCGTATTTTTCGACCAGGTCGGTGCGATAGTAGAGCATGCCAAAGCCGATGCGCAGCGGCAGCGCGACCAGGCGGCCGTCGATGGTGTTGTTGTCAACCAGCGCGGGCATTTGCGCATCTATATGCGATTGCGGCGCGATGCCATTCAAGTCGATCAGATGCTCAGCCAGCTGTCCGGGCCAGATAACATCGACGCGGATGACATCCAGGTCGCTGCTTTCCGCCTCGAATGCGGTCAGATAGAAGGCGATCAGGTCAGTTACATTGGCGGCGCCATCGTTGCGCTCGACTGTGATGTTGGGGCAGACCTCATTGAAGCGGCTGATGATGCGATCTTCTGCCTCTGGATAATTGCCAACCGGGTCGCCAAAGAACTTGATGGTGACCTCTTCGTCGGTGCCGCAATCAAACGCCATGTCTTGTGCCAGCGCCACGCCAGCCGGGATCGCCAGAGCGAATACAAGCAATACAAGTACGAACTTACGCATGAGAATGTCCTTTCGCTTGGGTAGTCGGTGTGGAAAGCGAGTTGATGCACAGTGCGAGTTTTCGCATAAATCCCCCTGTTCTCCGCTATCTTTAGGTGTCACAAGAAATATAACGCATCTACGCGCAAGTCTACCATAACTTGCACTATTTTGTTCATTCGGAATAAGCTGAAAGTACCTTCCGTATAGTCGCTCATCAGCGCTTGTGTCTGCAACCTGCCGCGCGTCGAGCAAAAGTTGACCGCCGGGGCGGGATTTGAATCGCTGGACAAGCCTTTTACTGCCCGCGATTGTGGCTACAATAACCCCCCGACTCACGCACACGAGGCAGCGCAATGAGCCACCCAGCCTGGCGCATCATCCGTGATATTGACATGGCGCGCGAAAGCCTGCTCAAACGCCGCTCCCTGCGCGATACCCAGCTGCCAGAAGCTGTGCTGGCCCGCACTGCCACGCTGTTTGGCGAGCCGATCGCGCCGGACGAAGCGGTGCGTCGCATCATCGCCAGCGTCCGACAAGACGGCGACAAAGCCCTCTTGCAGTGGAATCGAAAGCTCGACAGCAGCGACAATCCACATTTGCAAGTTCCGCCCGAACAGCTGCAATCGGCGCTGGATTCCATCCCCGCTGAATTGCGCGGGGCCATGCAAACCGCCGCCCGGCGCATCCGCGACTTTCATCGGCGGCAGCCTCTGCAAAGCTGGATCGACAGCGGCGAGCATGGCGCTCTGGGGCAGTTGATCCGCCCGGTCGACTCGGTCGGCGTCTATGTGCCTGGCGGCAGCGCTCCCCTGCCCTCGTCCCTGTTGATGAGCGTCATCCCGGCGCAGATAGCCGGCGTGCCAGAGATCGCGATCTGTACACCACCCGGCAGCGGCGGGGGCGATATCCACCCGGTTATCCTGGCGGCTGCGGCAGTGCTTGGAGTCGAGCGACTGTTTCGAGTCGGCGGCGCGCAAGCCATCGCGGCATTGGCTTATGGCACAGCGACCATCCCGCGCGTGGCCACCATCGTTGGCGCTGGCAATCTTTTTGTCACTTTGGCAAAGCAGCAGGTCTATGGCGATGTCGGCATAGATGGCTTGCTGGGTCCCACTGAAACAGTCGTCATCGCCGATGAACATGCCAACCCCCGGCTGGCAGCGGCCGATTTGCTGGCGCAGGCCGAGCACGACCTGCTCGCTTCGGCGATTCTGCTGACACCCAGCGAGAAACTGGCGCAGGCGGTCGGCACAGAAATCGGCTGGCAACTGGAATCGCTGGAACGCCGCGATATCATCTTGGGCGCGCTGGGCAACAACAGCGGCTGCGTCATCACCGCCGACCTGGAGCAGGCTTTCCAGCTGGCCAATGACTATGCTGCCGAGCACCTCTGCCTGCTGGTGGACGATGCCTGGTCGTGGCTGGGGCAGGTGCGCAATGCCGGCGGCGTCTTCTTGGGCGAACATTCTTACGAAGTGCTGGGCGATTATGTAGCCGGTCCCAGCCATGTCATGCCCACCGGTGGCACAGCGCGCTTTGCTTCGCCGTTGAATGTGTTGAACTTCGTCAAAATCACCAGTTTGATCGCGCTAGACAAAAGCAGCGCCCGCCAGCTCAGCGTCCCGGCACAAGCGCTTGCCCGCGCAGAATCGCTGGATGCCCACGCCGCTGCCGCCCGCTTGCGCGCCCCTGGAGACCCGTCATGAGCGACCAACTGCGCATCCGCCGCGATATCGCCTCCATGAGCGCCTATACGCCGACCACTTCGCTGGAGGTCTTCGCCGAGCGACTCGGACGGGGCGCCGACACATTGATCAAGCTGGATGCCAATGAAAATCCTTTTGGTCCCTCGCCGCGCGTGCACGAGGCTTTGGCAGAGTTGGTCCACGCGCACATTTATCCCGATCCCGAATCCGGGCGTCTGCGTACGCTGCTGGCAGATTATTGTGGCGCGCCAGCCGAGCAAATCTTGTGTGGCGCCGGCGCAGATGAGTTGATCGAACTCATCATGCAGCTTTTTATCGAGCCAGGCGACTGCATCATCAACAGTCCACCCACCTTCGCCATGTACAGCTTTAATGCGCCGCTCTACCACGCCCGCGCCATTGATGTCCCACGGCGGAATGACTTCTCGCTGGATGTGGAATCGATTGAACGCGCCGTGAAACAACACAAGCCCAAACTGGTCTTTTTGTGTTCGCCCAATAACCCCAGCGGCAATCTCATCTCGTCCGCGCAATTCGACCGTCTGTTGGCGCTGCCGACCACGCTGGTGCTGGATGAGGCCTATATTGAATTCGCAGAAGCCGATAGCCTCGCCAGCCAGGTCGGGACGCGCGAAAACCTGATCGTCCTGCGCACTTTGAGCAAGTGGGCGGGCTTGGCTGGCTTGCGCCTGGGTTATGGCATCTTCCCGCCAGCGCTGATGCCGCACTTGTGGAAGATCAAGCAGCCCTACAATGTCAATGTCGCGGCCGATGTGGCTGGACAAGCTTCGCTGCTCGACATCGACTTGCTGCAGGCTCGCGTCGCCGAGCTGGTGCAGCAGCGCAAACGCCTGGAAACCGCGCTGGCAGAGCTGCCATTCCTGTGTCCCTATCCCTCGCAAGCCAACTTTCTGCTTTGTCGCGTACAAGGCATGCCCGCCTCGCAACTGCGCGACCAACTGGCGCAGGCCGGCATCATCGTGCGCTATTATGACAAGCTGAGCCTGCACGACCACATCCGCATCAGCGCCGGCACAGCGCCGCAAATGGATCGGCTGCTGGCTGCCCTGGCGAACTGCGCGCCGCACTAACGCTGGATGCAGGGGCGACCCAATGGCTCGCCCGCTTTAACCCCCTCGCGCGATTATGCTATACTCGGCACGCAAATAAGGATGCGAATGATGACCCAACGAAGCGCCGATATCCAACGCAAGACCAAAGAAACCAGCATCACGCTGCGTCTGGATCTGGACGGCGGCGGGACAGCCAAGATCGACACGGGCATCGGTTTCTACGACCACATGCTGGGGCATATCGCGCTGCATGGCAAGTTCGACCTGCAAGTGACGGCACAAGGCGACTTGCACATCGATGCCCATCACACAATCGAAGATGTCGCCATCTGTTTGGGGCGGGCAATCGACCAAGCCCTGGGCGGTCGCAGCCGCATCCAGCGCATGGGCAGCGCTTATGTGCCTATGGACGAAGCCCTGGCGCGCGTGGTTATCGACCTCAGTGGACGCCCCTATGCCGTCATACAAGCCGACTTCCAAACGCCGCTCATGGGGCAGATGCCCACCGACCTGGTCATTCACGCGCTGGAGACGATCGCCAGCCACGCCAGAATGAACCTGCATGCGGCTGTGGTCTATGGACGCAACGACCACCACAAAGCCGAAGCGCTCTTCAAGGCTTTCGGACGCGCGCTTGCCCAGGCAGTCGCCATCGACAGCGAGCGCAGCGGCATCCCGAGCAGCAAAGGCACACTCACGGAGTAAACAACGATGCAGGAATTCGTCGACTTTGCCACGCAGCTCGCCCGGGCCAGCGGCGAGCTTATCATGCGCTATTTCCGCAGCGATCTGCGCGTCGAAACCAAAGCCGACCAATCGCCCGTCACTATCGCCGATCAACGCGCCGAAGAACTCATGCGCGAGATGATCATGCGCCAATACCCCGACCACGGCATCATTGGCGAAGAATTTGGCGCGCACAAAGCAGAGGCCCCATACCAGTGGGTGCTCGACCCCATTGACGGCACGAAGTCATTCGTCAGCGGCACCTTCCTGTTTGGCACGTTGATCGGCTTGCTGCGCGAGGGGCAGCCTATCGTCGGCGCGATTCATCATCCCGTCACATCCCACTTGCTGGTCGGCGATGGCGCAGAAGCGCGCTTGAATGGCGATCTTGTGCGCGTTCGCGGGACGAAAAAACTGGGCGACGCCGTGCTCTGCTATACCGATTTCATCGATGTCGGCAAGTATCAGAATGGCAGCGCCTTCCAGCAGTTGCTGGGCAAGACAAAGTTCAACCGCAGCTGGGGCGATTGCCATGGCTACTTCCTGGTGGCGACCGGCTATGCCGATATCATGCTCGACCCGATCATGAACTTGTGGGACATTGTCGCGCTGGTGCCGGTCATCGAAGGCGCTGGCGGGACGATCACCTCCTGGCAAGGCGGAGCGCCACTCAGCGGCGATGGCATCATCGCCAGCAACGGCATCCTGCACGACCAGGTATTGAGCGCGCTAATCGCCTGAGGGAGCGCCTGCCATGCCAAAGATCGAGCGCATCTACCTCATCAGCCACACCCACACCGATATCGGCTATACCGACCACCAGGACACAGTCTTCCGTCAGCATCTCGGTTTCATCGACGAGGCTATTGAGCTGGCAGAAGCCACCGCCCATTACCCGCCAGAAGCGCAGTACAAGTGGACTTGCGAAGTGACCTCCTTTGTCGAGCGCTACTTCCAGCAACGTCCACCGCGCCAGGTCGACCGCTTCCTTGCGCTTCACAAACGCGGACAAATGGCCGTGGCCGGCATGCAGTATCACTGGACACCCCTGCTTTCTGTTGCGGGCATGCTGCGCTCTTTGCTGCCGGTGCGGCGTCTGCGCGATGACTATGGGCTGACGATCCGCTCCGCCATGCAATGCGATGTCAACGGCGTCGCCTGGTTGTGGGCAGATCTGCTGCCAGCCATCGGCATCGACACGTTGACCATGTCCATCAATATGCACCGCGGCGCGCGCCCCCAGCCCGACCTGAACGCCTTTTGGTGGCATGGTCCCGCCGCTGGACGCCTGCTCACCTTCAATGGTCCGCATTATCTCTACGGCATCTTCCGCTATGGCTTGAGCGATATGAACTTCGTCGACGAGTTGCTGCCGGCGCAGATCGCCCAGCTGGAAGCGCGCGACGAGTATCCCTACGACTTCCTATACGCCCAGATCACCCATCCAGCCCGCGTAGACAATGGTCCGCCCCTGGCGCACATGGCCGATTTCGCGCGCGACTGGAATGCCGCGGGCCGCCAACCGCCCATTATCTTCACCACCATCGACGGCTTCGCGCAGATGCTGCACGACGACTATGGCGAGTCGCTCTTTGACTGGCGCGGCGACTGGACAGACTGGTGGGCGGATGGAGTCGGCTCGTCTATTTATGAAACCAGCCTCAACCGCGAAACCGAGCAGTTGTTGCCCATGTTGGATTTGCTGGCGACTCAAGTAGACGGGACCGACCAGGCGCTCATTGACGAAGCCTATCATCTGGTATCGCTCTACGATGAACACACTTGGGGCGGCTTTGCCAGCATCCGCCGGCCGCACTCGCCCTTCACGCGCGCCAGCTTCAATCGCAAAGCCAGCTTTGCCTATGGCGGCTATGGCTTGACGCACGAGCTGCTGGCAGAGACCGGACGCGCCCTGGCAAACGAGATCACTGGCGCAATGCCCGAGGGTCATGCCTGGCGGCGCTGGGGACAATACATCAGCGCCAACCCTGCCGATGCCCCTGACAATTACCATTACCTGGCGCTGAATCCCTGCGGCTGGGAGCGAGCAATCCGTTATCCGCTGCCGCCGGATATGGGTGGCGCCGCGCCACATGGCATGCTGGAGCAATTCCTCATCGGCAACTACCGCGAAGACCCGCCCCTGCTGGGGGACGCGCCCAGCGATCAAATGCTGCAAGCCCAGCTGCCGGCATTCAGCTACGAGGTCATCGCGCCCTCGCGGATTTCAGCCCCGCCCGACACCGCAATCGGCGCTGGCAGGTTGGAGAACCGCTGGTATCGCCTGCGCATCGACCCGAAAACTGGCGGCTTGTCGAGCTGGTACGACAAAGAACTGGACCGCGAGTTGGTCGCGCAGGACGAAATCTGGGCTTTTGGGCAATACATCTATGAATGGGTTGACCATCCCGATGACCGCCGCGCTATCTTCGCCCTGGATTTCGACCGCGAAGACTTCGGCATCCGTCACAGCGACACGCCCTTCCGCCGCAGCGGTCCCACATCGGTGGAGGTCATGCCCGCACGAAAGCTGCCCGACTGCCTGGAAATCGAAGTCCGTCTGCGCGCTCGCGGAGCAAAGACCGTCTGCGCCCGTTTCAGCCTGCCCCACCATCAAAAGGCGCTTTGCCTGGAGATGCTCATCGACAAAGAATTCGTCACCGATGCCGAAGCCGTCTATGTGCCCTTCCCGCTCAATCTGCAGCAGCATAGTTTTCACCTCGACCTGAATGGCCTGCCCCTGCAGCCCGAGCGCGAACAGCTGCCCGGTTCTTGCCGCGACTGGTATGGCATTCAGCGCTGGGCAGAGGCGGGCGATGCTGGCGCGTCGGTCACGCTCGTGCCGCTGGATTCGCCGCTGCTGCAGTTGGGCGGCATCACCACCGGGCGCTGGGCGGAAAAGCTGGATGCGCGGCGAGCCACACTGGTTTCCTGGGCGCTGCACAATCATTGGGACACCAACTTCAAAGCCAGCCAGGGGCAAGCCATCTTGCAACGTTATCACCTGACATCGGGCGCGAGCTACGACTCGGCCGCCAGCGCGCGTTTCGCTTTGGATGCCTGCTTGCCGCCGCTGCTGGTGCGGGCGCCGGGCGCGGCATTGGGCAGGCGCGGCACTTTCATGGTTCCCGAGCCACAGGGGCAATGCGAATTGCGCATCAAACGCGCCGCCGATGGACGCGGGATTATTGTGCAAGCCATGAACCTGGGCAACGAAGCAGTCGAGCAGCGGCTGACATTCCCCAACCTGGATATCGCTTCAGCCTGCCTCTGCGATCCGATTGAACATGACGGCGCGGAATTGGAAGTTGTCGCTGGCAGCATTACAATCGAGGTGTCGGGGCGCTCGCTGGCCTGTGCGCGCTTGCTGTTTGCCGAATCGGTTTCGTATCCCTGTCGGGGGGCATGTTACACTTGGGCATAATTGATTTGAGGTAAGGTTGATTATGAAGATTGTTCGCGCTGCCGCAATACTGTTTCTCCTGATTGTGGCTGGCGGCACGCTCGCCGAGAGCTACCAGATCCGCGTGACCTGGACAACCAACCTGCGCGCATCCTACAGCCTCAACAGCCCGGTTATAGGCAAAGCGCTGGCCGGCCAATTGCTGCAAGTCGTGGGCAGAAACAACCGCTGGCTGAAGATTGAGCGCAATAACGAAATCGTCTGGATGGCGGATTGGGTTGGCTACACGCGCCTCGGTCAGCAGCCAGAACAGCCCGCACCGGCAGCCAACGGGCAGACTCCGGCAAATGTCGACAACTGCTGTTTCGTGGATCGCCAATGCAGCAACGACCAAGAGTGGACAGACGGCTATTGGGCATTCCAGAACAATCAATGCAACGCGCCTGCGCAATCTCAGCCGGGGACATCCCCTGGGCAAAGAACGATTCACGGGATTGTCATGGAAGGATCGGACCTTTTTCTGAACCTTATGCAGGAAGCGCTGGACTATGCGCAGGTGCGATCACCACAGAAATGGCACGATTATATCCTTAGCGCCGTCGATCGACTCATTGAAAAAGACAACCCCTCGTTCTTTGGCGCAGCTTTAACAGCGGAACGGACAGTGCTGCTTACCGAGTACCGCGATTGGGTCCAAAGCGGAACTCTTAAAGGGAGCATTTTCTCAGTGCTAGATGTCCTTGTTCACGAGGCATGCCACATCCATTGGCATGAAGCCGGATTCGAATACATTATTGATCCTGGACTTATCGTTGATGCGTCAGAAGAGTTAGCGTGCAACCTGGTCTCATGTGAATTACAGCGAAATATTGGCTTCTACGAGAATCGCTCGTTGCCCAAAGGATATTGCCCCATAGCAGAGGTCGAGGCCAGTCGGCACGCGCGCGCCTAGGTTTGCGTCGGGAGCAGCGCGGCCGGCGAACTCAGCTTCAATGCAGCATAGAAAACATCCATGATTCGGCTGTGCAGTGGTGGCATTAGCGCCAAAGGAAGGCGAATATGAATGCGAAACACCTGGCGGTCATACTCAGCCTGTTGCTATCTGCGAGCGTCGCGCTGGCGGAGAGCTATCAAATACAGGTTCGCTTTACCGTCCGGCTGCGCGCATCCTACAGCCTCAACAGCCCGGTTGTAGGCAATGCGCTGGCCGGCGATGTGCTGCAAGTCGTGGGCAGAAACAATCGCTGGCTGAAGATCGAGCGCGACGGCGAGATCGCCTGGCTGGCCGATTGGGTCGAATACACCCGCCTCGGTCAGCAGCCAGCACAGCCCGCCACCGCACCGGCAGCCAACGGGCAGACGCCATCCAACATCGACAATTGCTGTTTCGTGGATCGCCAGTGCCAGAGCGAGCGCGATTGGGTCGACGGTTACTGGGCTTACCAGCGAAATGAATGCCCGGCGCAATCCCAGCCAGGGTTATCGCCTGCGCCAACAAGCGGACACCCAATAACAATTAACGGGTCCTTCCTGTTTCATGGCATCATTACGGAAGCGCTCGACGCCCTGCGCGACCGAGCGCCACAATGGTATGACTATGTAAAAACCAATTTGTACCTGGTCAATGAGACCACTCCCGGCGGCAGTAGCCATGGTTATCCCGCGGGAACCTGCGGCTTGAGTCCTTACAGCACGATCGCGTATTCGGTGCATGAGTGGAATGTGTACAGCTATGTATCTTCCCTCGTCCACTACGCCTGTCATTCAGCCTATCGATACGCCGGCATACCTTATAATGGCTATACCAAGGTGAACGAAGAGTCGGATTGCGTTCGTATGGATAATGCCGCGACGGACCTGGTGGCCGCGCATCATCCACCCGGCAAGTTCGGAACTGTGGTTGGAATATCTCATTGCGACGGCGACTTGACGAACTCCCCCCATTGCCGCTGGGTTCGCGAAAACTGCGAATGGGGTCCCAACATGACGCTGCTCGATTGCCCGGCTGCCGGTCTGGTCACCCGCACGCTTGAAGAGTGGCAGTATGAAGAGAGATACCTTCGTTCACTTCCTTCCCCAAATAGTTGACCGGAAGAGGCAGCGAACATGCTGGGTGGCAAAACAGCAGTCGTAACAGGCGGCAGCGGCGATCTGGGCGGGGCGATGGCGCGGCAACTGACGGCGCAGGGCGCGCATGTCGTCATCTGGGATATCGTCCCGCCAGAACAGGACAATCCCGCCGACTACAGGCAAGTTGATGTGCGTGACCGCGCGGCTGTTGACGAGGCGATTGCCAGCCTGCCCCAAGTCGATATCGTCTGCGCCAATGCCGGCATCGTCGACGCCCAGCCCTTCCTCGAGCTAAGCGCCGAAAATTGGCAGAATCACCTGGATATCAACCTGAGCGGCTGCTTTCATACCTGCCAGAGCGCCGCCCGCCGCATGGTCGCCGATGGCACGCAAGGGCGCATCATCCTGACATCCAGCTGGGTCGCGCAGATCCCCTGGCCCGAGATCACCGCCTACACCGTCAGCAAAGCGGGGGTGAACATGCTGGTCAAACAGATGGCCCGCGAGCTGGCTGCGCATGGCATCCGCGTCAATGCGATTGCGCCGGGCATCGTGGCGGCTGGCCTGGCGGGGCGGCAACTGCGCGAAGAGCCGCAATATGCCGCGCGAGTCGCCAAAGTCATCCCGCTGGGCGCGCCCGGCAGCCCCGAAGACATCGCTGCCGCCGTCGTCTACCTGGCCAGTCCGCAGACCAACTACATGACTGGCAGCATCCTGACCCTGGATGGCGGCTGTTCGCTCTTCCAATTCGATGCCTGACTCCGCTGCCTTCGCCGATTTTCAGCTGTATTTCGGCGATATTCACAACCACTGCAATCTGAGCTATGGGGCAGGCAGCCTGGCGGATGCGCTGCACAACGCCCGCCTGCAGTTGGATTTCGCCAGTGTAACCTTGCACGGGCATTGGGACGATATGCCGCAGGACGATCCGCGACTCGGCTACCTGGTCGATTATCATCGGCAGGGCTTTCAACGAGCTCGCGCTGGTTGGGCGGGTTATTTGCATGCCACAGAGGCCGCCAACCGCGACGGCGAATTCCTAACTTTCCCCAGCTTCGAGTGGCATTCCATGCAATATGGCGACCACTGCATCCTGTTCCGCGATATTGCCACGCCAGACATCTTCCATGTCGCGCATGTGGAAGAACTTCGCCAACGGCTGCGCGAACACCCCCACCCCAGCCTGCTCATCCCGCATCACATCGGCTATTTGCAGGGCTTCCGCGGCATCAACTGGGCGCAAACCACCGCCGAGCTTTCGCCCGTGGTCGAGATCATGTCTTTTCATGGCGCAAGCGAACACAGCGATGCCGATCCAGCTTACCTGCACGCCATGGGTCCGCGCGACCGCCGCAGCACAGCGCAATACGGCCTGGCGCAGGGGCATATCTTCGGCTTTGTGGGCTCCAGCGATCATCACAGCGCCCACCCGGGCAGCTATGGCTATGGGCAAGCGGCTGTCTGGGCAAAATCGCTGTCCCGCGCTGCTGTCTGGGACGCGCTGCAAAATCGCCGCTGCTATGCCATCACGGGCGACCGCATCGCGCTGGCTTTCTCGCTGAATGACCAGCCCATGGGGAGCGTGATCCCTTTCGCGCAAAACCGCCGAATCGCTGTGGCTGTCGAAGGCGCGTCGGCGCTGGACTATATTGAAGTGCTGCACAAGAATCGCGTCATCCACCGCGAGTCGCCGCCGGTTGCCGCCCCCGATATTCGCCTGCCGTTGAAAGTGCGCCTGGAAATGGGCTGGGGCGAGCTGGAGACGATGACCGACTGGGATGTCGATTTGCGCATCTTCGCTGGCGAATTGCTGGACATCGAGCCGCACCTGCGCGGGCACGATATCGGCATCCCCGTCATCGACGATGTGACGCCCTGCGTGCTGAGCCACCTGGATTATGCGGGCAATCGAGTCCGGCTGCGCACGCAAACGCCGCGCAACGCGACTGTCCGCAGCGCCGCCACCCAAGCCATCACGCTAACCTTGAAGGCCGGCGAGAACACATTCATCCAGGCGCGCATCAATGGCCTGGATAGTAGGCTGCCAATCAGCGAATTGTTGAAAGGCGCGCGCAGTTTCTATACCAGCGGCTTTGTTTCGCCCAGCTTCGTCTTTCATCGCGCCCTGCCAGCGGATGAATACCGGCACAGCTTCACGATCACACACGAGGGCGAAGGCAAACAGCGCGACTGGTATTATGCGCGCGTGCGACAGCGCAACGGGCAGTGGGCTTGGGCATCGCCGATTTGGGTGGAACGGGCCTGAGGGTTTGCTGCGCTTAGACCACGTGACGCAACTGCCGCCACAGAAAGACCAGCCAGGACGCGCCGTCGCGATAATAGGCGTAGATATGCTGCAGCGACAGCAGAATGCCCAGCACAGACAAGGCCAGCATCAGGGCATCGCTGTGCAGCACCGCCTCGCCACCCAGCACGCGCGACAACTTTGGATCGGCGGGCAGGTAGAGCACGGGCACCGGTTGGCCGTCGCCACCGTAGTCTTCGGGCGCGATATCTTGCTTTCCACGATAAAACTTGCCATCCAGCTCGAATTTGTAGATCACCTGAAATCGTCCCGTGCGCGGTTCGATGAAGCCATCTACCCATTTGCCGATTGTAGTTTCGCCATGGCTGCGCAGCGGCTGATAGGCATCCACCCGGGCAAAGAAGGTCAAGCCCAGCGCCAAACAAAACAGCCCCAGGAACAAAGCGCCCACATCACTGACGCCTTCGCGATAGGGCAGGTTTGGCTGCATTCTCACAAAAGGCGTCATGAGATCACATCCAGCATAGCACGCACTTCATCCAGCGGCGCAAGCGTCTGTGTTGTGCCCGCGTATTTGCAGCATACACTGCCAGCCGCCACTCCCCAGCGCGCCGCTTCGGGGGTGGGCAAGCCACCCAGCAAGCCATAGACCAAGCCCGACTTGAATATATCGCCAGCGCCGGTGGTATCGAGAGCCTCCACAGCCGGCGGCATGATCTGGCTGCGCGCGCCATTTTTCTGGAATATAGTGACGGGCTGGCTGCTGTCTGTCACGATCACAGCGCAATCACCGGTCGCGCCCAAAACCACCGCCAATTCCAGCGGATCGACTTCTGGCGCTTTGCTGCGCGATACAGCCGCCGAAATCACCAACACATCGACAAAGGGCAACAGCGCATGATCGGCGCGGTAAATATCGTTGACCAACACCGATACGCCTCTGGAACTTGCCAGCTGCGCCGCATGCACACGCGGTTCGTCTGGTCCAGACATGTCCAGGTTGATCCATTCTATGCCGTCCAGCATGGCGTCTGTAAGCGCCGTCATGCGCATGTCGTCCAGCCAGTGCGTGATGAAGCTGCGCTCGCCATCGGGCAAGACCAGGCATTGGCAGCGAGGCGTGCGATAGCCTTCGTGTTCGGCGACAAAGCGCGCATCCAACTGCGGATAGCGGGCGAAGACTTCGCGCACAGCCGCGCCCGGGGCATCCGCTCCCAAATCGTGCCCAGCCAAGCGAGTCGGCAAGCCCCAATTCGCCAGCCACAAGGCGCTGTTGGCTGCCGCGCCACCCACATTGTCGAATTCGTCGCGCACCCAGGCCGATAGCTCCCAGGTCGGCAAGCGATCCAGCGCCAAGTAGATATCGAGGTCGATTTCGCCGTAGCAGAGGATGCGCGCTTTTGTCATGGCAACGTCAACCCGTCTCACGAAGTCCAAGTGGCTATGCACATTGTAACCACAAAGACACTAAAGGTACTAAAGTTTGTCCGGGCAGACGGGCTTACACCGGCGCCACCGCCACATCATCGACGGCGATTCGACCTTCCTCGGCGATCAGCGCAATGCCGCCGCCAGCCAAAGTCATCTGCGGGTCTTTTGCCTTGACAACCAGCTTGTCGTTGACATAGCCAGCCAGGGTCTGTCCTTGCACCTTGAGCCGCAATGCGCAAGCCTCGCCGAAGTTCCAGCCGCCATCTGCCTGCGCAAGCACAGTGTCTTCGCCTTCCAGCGTGGCCACCAGGCGCACACGATCGGAATCGCAGAGCAGAGCGTAATAGCGCTTCATGCCTTGCACGCGCGCGCCCAAGCCACCTGCCTGGCACATATGCGGCGTCATGGTGGCGCTGACCTCATAATCGTCCCATTCGCGGCAACCCTGCATCAGCAAGCCACGCCCGTTGTTTTGCAGCAGGCGATACGTTTCGGGGAAGAAGTCGGCCATGGTCCACATCATATCGGCATCCAGCCCATTGACCCAAGCCTTCTTCCACATCAAACCCTTGCCAGATGGCGGATTCCAGCGCGCGAAGTCTCGCACATAGGGGCGTTTGTAGCGCACATTGGGCGCGCCATCCCAGGTCAGCCAATCCAGATAGATGCGCCCGCTTGCGCCGCCGTTGCCACAGATCTGCAAGCCGACTCTGGCGATCGGATAGCCTTCCAGATCGGGCACCTGCCATTCCAGCAGGGCGCTTTCGCCAGCGGACATGCTCTGCCCCGGCCCAGCCAGCACGACGGTGTCATCTTCGCGGTTGTAATGCTGGATATGCAGCGACACATCGACCGAACTGCTGTTGCCTTCGTCGGCGATGACGCGCGCGCGCACGGTCTGCCCAGGCTGCAACTTGGGGCTGGCGAGCAGCTTATAGCCACGGCCTTCAAAGTACTTGCCGACCTCGGCGCTGGGCACGAAGACAGCCGTCTCGACCCGTCCAACACGTCCAGGCGCCAATCCCGCATAATCCAGCGACAACAAGCGCGACCCGCTCTCGCTCAGC
The DNA here is from genome assembly GCA_002238485.1 of Chloroflexi bacterium bin20. GTDB lineage: Bacteria > Chloroflexota > Anaerolineae > Aggregatilineales > Phototrophicaceae > UBA6055. The sequence continues at coordinate 18,555 of MPMG01000016.1, forward strand.
TGCGGCGCATGCACATTGTTGATGCGTACGACATCCCGCGAGTCGATTGAGTCGTCATTCATGAACCCCTGCACCGCGCCGGGCAAGTCGAAGTGATAGCGAACGCCACCCTTGGGCGCGATCGACTCCATGCCCTGCAGCGCGCGCCCGGTGTTCACCAGGCTGATCGTTTCGGATACAGCATCTGTGATGGCGCGCCCGCCATCGGCAGTCGGCAGGTAGAGGCGGTCGGCGACTGGTCCGCGATAATCCGGACCTGTCGACAAACCCGCCAGCCCGTCTTTGATGCCCATCAAACAGCCGATATTGCCCGAGTTGCAATCGGTATCCCAACCGCTTGTGTTCACGATCATCAAGGTGCGCTGGAAGTCGTCATCGCCATAAAGCAGCGAGAAGATCATCAAACCATGGTTGGGCACCATGTGGCAGTTGCCGCCGTATTTGTGATAGCCATAGCGCTCCGCCAGCAGCTCGCGCCCAGCCCGCCAGTCGGGTTCTGTCGCGTGCCATTCGCGGATGTCATTGATCATGGCATAGATCACCGAGTCCTTCGGTATGACCGAAAGCCCAGTGTCGATCAGCTTGTTGATGTCCTTTTCGATGAAAGCCTGCGCTTCCATGGCCGCCAGGCATTGCGCGCCATAGAGCGCCTCGCCATCGTGGCTGACGCTGCCGGCTCGGCCAGCCAGGTCGGCGGCGAATTCGGGATCGCCCGGCGCGACCATCGCCCAGCCGTCAATGAAGATCTGCGCGCCGATCTGCTCGGCGACCACCTGCCCGTTGGTGGCGATTGAGCCGCTGGCTGGCGCGTCCAGGCCCTTCTTCAGGCGCAGGTAAGCCGTGTGCTCGGTGGAATTGCCCAAGCCGCCCCACCACAGCACCGTGCGCTCTTCAATGAGGTAATTGAGCCAGGTCTTGCCGATCTGCGCTGCGGTCAGGTCGCGGTCATAGCCATAATCTTGCAACGCGCGCACAAAGGTGAAGGTGCCCGAAATGTCATCATCGGTGACGATCAGCGGCGCATTCAGCCGGTCGTGCACATAATAGTTGATTTCGCCAAGATGCTCCGTGATAGCTTCGTAAGACCAGCCTTCAAAAGGGCGGCCCAGATACACGCCGATGAGCTTGCCCAGCACACCGGCATAGACGCGTTCCAGATAATCCTTGGGCAGGGACATACAATGCTCCTATTCTCGTTATAAAACATGGTCAGGTCTTAATGCCGCCTTCTGCCAAGCCCTCGATAAACTGCCGTTGCAGCGCCAGGAAGAGCACCAGGACGGGAAAGAGGATGATGATGGCGCCAGCGCTGGTCAAGGCCCAATTTGTATCGAAGCGGTCGACGAACTTGGCGAAGCTGGTGGTAACCGGGAATCGGCCTGGGTCATGCACAAAGGTCAGCGCCAGGGTGTATTCGTTCCAGACGCCAATCCCAACCACCAAGCCCACGGTCAAAAAGCCGGGTTTCGTCAGGGGCAGGACGATGCGCGTCAATACCTGGAATTCGTTGGCGCCATCGACGCGCGCGGCATCTTCCAACTCGCGCGGCAAGTCGATCATGTAGGAGCGCAGCAGGAAGATAGTCAATGGAGCGTTGCCGGCGATATAGATGAGGATCAGCCCGTGGAATGTGCCCAGCAACTTCATCGTGCGCATTTGCACAAAGAGCGGGACGATATACATCCAAATGGGGATGGTCGAGGCGACCAGGAAATAGAGCATCAGCAGGTCGCTGCCGGGCGGTCGCTTGCGCGCCAGGGCATAAGCCGCCAAGCCACCCAGCACCAATTCAGCCGCAATCGTAACCACCACGTAGATGACGCTGTTGCGCATGGTGACGGCAAAATTGCCTTTATCCCATGCCTCCGCGAAGTTTTCGATGATGAATTGATTCGGTGGTCCCAGCGGGTTCCGCCCGATCTCGAGCTCGGTCTTGAGCGAATTGAAGGTCAAGACAGCCAGCGGAATGACGGCAAAGGCAGTCAGAAACAGCAGCACGGTATGGTTGAAGACCAAGAGCTTGCTGCGTTCCTTGTTGCGCCCACGTCGAAAGGCAGTATTGCGGATTGATACCTTGCCGATGGCTGTCATATATCCCATCCTCTGCGGCGTAGCATGACAAAGATCATGATGATGAAGCCGGAAAATATGCTGATGACCACGCCCATCGCTGCAGCGTAGCCAGCTTCAAAGCGCAGGAAGGCGTTCTTAAATAGCAGGGTGGCGATGACTTCGGATGCGCCGCCTGGTCCCCCTTGCGTAGTCAGCCAGATATAATCAAACGCCAGGAAAGACCAGATCGCGACCATCATGAACATAAAGAGCACGGTGGGGCGGATGCCGGGCAGGGTTACATGACGGAATTCATGCCAGCGGTTTGCGCCGTCTATCTTGGCGGCGTCATAGAGCACAGGCGGGATGGCTTGCATCGCCGCCAGGAAGAGGACCATCAAAAAGCCCCAAAAGTGCCAGTTGTCGATGAAGGCAATCGACATCAGGGCGGTATCGGTACGACCGAGAAAAGCAACTTCGAAATCCTGGATGCCCACCGCGCGGGCAGTGGCGGCCAGAATGCCCTGCTTCGGATTTAAGAGGTTCTTCCAAATAGTGGTGGTGACAACACTGGCCAGGATATAAGGGGTGAAAAGGATGCTGCGATAGAGCATGCCGCCACGCTTGATTTGTGCCAGTTGGGTCGCGCAAAAGAGCGCCATGATGAAGGGCACGGTCAAGAAAAATATCATCCAGACGATAGTGTTGTTCATCGCCTTGGCAAAAGATTGGTCTTCGAAAAAGAGCTCTCGGTAATTCTCCAGGCCGATGAATTCGACATCGGGGTTGATGCCGCCCCAGTCGGTCATGGACATATAGACGCCTTGCACGGCCGGTATGGCGACGACAAAGATGTGGACGATCAACAACGGCGCGATGAAGATCCAGGGAATGATGACATTGCGCAAGAACTTGCGCCGCCAGGCTTCATCGCCCAGCTTTTCGATTATGTTGATGGGCTTTAGCTGGGTAAGTGCCGTCATTTTATTGATGCCTTTCCCGCGCGTTGGGGGCGTTGCAAGCGCCGACCGCCGTTGAATCGACGGCCAGCGCCAGATTGCGAAAACTTATCGGGTTGGAATCGGTGGAATATCCCCGGCTTCCAACTCTTCGGCGAAGAGCTCGTTCAAGCCTTCCAGATAGTCCATGACGGTGATCTCGCCGGTCCAGACGCGCTCTACCTCTTCGTAGATGTAGACATCGCTCTTGGGCGGCCAGAATGTCCAGGTGGTGTAGCCATAGCGGTCGTTGGCAGAGGCATCCGACAGGTCGGCATAGACCTTGGCAATGCGCGGGTCGAGCTCGCCCATGACATCCTCGCCGATGCTGACGGGCGCGGGACCCTTCAGGCAACTGGTCAGCATCTTGCCCTGGGTCGCGGGCGAGAAGTACCAGGTCAGGAATTGCGCGGCTGCTTCTGGATGCGGGCTGTTGGCGTTGATGGAGCTGGTATTGCCCATGCCAATCGTGAAGTGGTCGGCGCCGGTCTGGCTGGGCACAGAGACCCAGTCCCAACCTTGACCCGACTCGTCGTGATAGGTGCTCAATTCGCGGATCGCCCAACTGCCTTCGATGTTCATGGCGGCTTCGCCATCAGCCAGCATCGCGCGCCGGGTGGGACCCTCGTTGGTGAAGTAGAGGTCCAAGCCGCCGCCATACCAGCCAGCCTGCATATGCTCGTCCAGGACTTCCATCGCCTCGACCATGCTTTCGTCAGTCCAGGGGATTTGCCCGGTCAGCGCCAGGTAGACATTGTGCGGACCCGCGATTTGGGTCATGTATTCGCCGACGAACCATTCGTTCGAGGGACGCCAACTGGCGTTGCCATGCGAGAATACGGTGTATCCAGCCGCCGCAACCTCTGCGCCCAGCGCATTCAGCTCGTCCATCGTCTCGGGCGGCGTCCAGCCGTTCGCCTCGAAAACATCCGTGTTGTAATACATGATCAGGGTTTCGAGCTCATCGGACAGGCTGTAGAGTTGTCCATCGACCTTGCCGAGGTCGAGCGCCCAGTCGAAGAAGAAGTCGGCCCAGTTCATCGATTCGGAGAAGTTGTCCAAAGGCAGGATCAAGCCGGCCTGCGCCATCTCATAGACAAACGACGGTCCGGGCGTACGCACGATATCAGGCCCCCCCCCGCCGACAACAGCCGTGCGTGTGGCGTTCCAGGTATCGGCCTGAGGCACGATTTCCAACTGCACACCCGGGTCGACTTCGTTGAACTCCATCAGGATGGGACCCCAGCAATCGAGCGTGGCGCCTTCGGCGAACCACATCGAGACGGTCGTAACATCCTGCGCGCCGACGCTGCTGAGCGCCAAGAGCAAAACAACTATGCTGAACAAAAGTTTGAACCGTTTCATACATGCCTCCCTTGAGATTAACTGTGCATCGTCTGCCAAACATGACAGATGCGCGAACAATATAACGCAGACGCTATCCAAGCGCAAATATTCATTTTACTCCAAGCCTGTGCCCGTGATCGCCTGCACATAATAGCGCTGGAAGGGCATGACCAGCAGGATGGGCACGATGGCGGCGATCATCGAGCCAGCCAGCAGCTCGTTCCACACCGTGCCATATTGGCCCACCGCCAGCGATATCTCGACCTGCACGACGCGCAGCTCTTGCCTTGGCGCAACCAGCAGGGGCCAAAAATACGAATTCCACTGGCTGATGAACATGAGCAAGCCCGCCGCCACCAGCACCGGCTTCGAGATCGGCAGCACAATGCTCACCAACACGCGCAGCCACGACGCGCCATCCACCCGCGCCGCATCAATCAGCTCTTGTGGGATCTCGGCGAAGAACTGTCGAAACAAGAAGATCACCAGGCTGTTCGCCAAGCCCGGTATCAGCAGACCCTGCCAGGTGTTGATCCAGCCGAAATTGTTGATGAGGATATAGCGGGGTATGGCGGTCAAGTCTACAGGCACCAGGAAGGTCAGCATGACGATGGCCATGAAGAGCGCATTTTTGCCGCGAAACTCAAAGCGCCCAAATGCGAAACCCGCCAAGGCATTGACCGAGCCGCCCACGAAAACTGTGACAAAGGCCAAAAAGAAGGTGTTGCCCACTGCCCGTCCAAAGCCACGCGCGAAGAGGTTGTCGTAGGCTTCCAGCGTGAAATCCACTGGCAGCAAAGCGCGCCACGAGAATGGATAGGCGTATTCAAAGACTTTGTGATTGGGCGTGAACGAGGCCGCCAGCGCCCACATCAACGGAATCACCACGATCAGCACGCCGATGATGAGCAGGCTGTAGACCAGCGCCGGCAGCAGATAGGCGCGCAGGGGTTTGCGGTTGCGGCGCGTTCTGCTCGTGACATGGGCACTCATGACGACAGGCGCTTCCCCTCAGTCCGACCCGCGCAACACATACAGCTCTACGCCAACGATCACAAAAACGATGAGCAGCATCACCGACAGCATGGCCGCCGACGCACCCAAGTCGCCATATAAAAAGCCGCGGCGATAGGTCTCGTAAAGAATCAAGTTGGTGGAAAGCTGTGGACCGCCCTGCGTCGTCAGAATAATCGGCGCGAAGAGCAGAAAGTTGGCTACAGTATCAGCCACCAGCACAAATGCCAGCACCCGGCGCAGCAAGGGCAACGTAACTTTCGTGAAAGACTGCCAGGCATTCGCGCCATCGATCTTCGCCGCTTCCAGCACCGGCGGCGGGATATTTTGCAAGCCAGCCAAAATGAACAGACTCCACAGCGGTACGCCGATCCACGAGGCGATCAAGATGATCGACCACAGCGCCTGCTCCGTCGAATGCAGGAAAGGCTGCCGCTCGATGCCCAGCTGATAAAGAATGCCGTTGACCATGCCCGTGTTTTTGTCCAGCAGCAGCCGCCAGACGATTGCCGTTACATTCAAAGAAACCGCCACCGGCAGCAGGTATATGCTGCGAAAGATGCCGATGCCAGGCAAGCGCTGGTTTATCAAGATCGACAAACCCAAGGACAGCGCGATCTGCAGCGGATTGACAACCAGGCTGAAAACAACCGTCACTTGCAGCGACTTCCAGAAGATGGGGTCCTTGAAAATGCGCTCGAAGTTGGCGAAACCAGCAAAAACCCGCTCGCCACTGCGCAGTGACATGACGAAGGTGCTTTCGACAAGGGTGGCGATGGTCGGCAGCAAGTTGAAGACCAGCAGCAAGACCAGCGCCGGCGTCAGCAGCAAATAAGGGATAATCTGCTGTTTGGATCGCATCGGGTGTTTCCGCTGGACTATAGATGGTAAAAAGGGACCGCTGCGCGCGGCCCCCTGCATGCAAATTGCGCGAACTAGCGGTACTTCGCCATTTCGCTTTCGATGCGCTGGACAGCCAGGTTCAGCGATTCTTCGACATCAGCGCCGTTGCGGATGTCCTGGAAGATATTCTGCAGGATCTGCTCGTATTCCAGGAAACCAACGGTGACAGCGCGCGGACGCGGATTGACTGTGGCTTCATCGGCCGCCGTGCGCACATAGCTCATGGGCAACTCGTCGAATTCTGGTTCGGTGGCGAAGAGCGCCAGCACAGATTGCTGGGCCGGGAAGTCGCCGCTGCCATCGCGCCACCACATTTCTGCGCCCTCGCCAGTCGAGAGCCAGTGCACGAAGCGCGTGGCGGCATCGCGATTTTCTGTATTGGCATTCACGCCGATATGCCAGCTGCCGGTCGGTGTGGCAGGCACGCCATCGGCAAAGTAGGGATGACGGCTGACGCCCCATTCGATCTCCAGATCGGCATTGTTGGCGAAGCGCGGGATATTCCAAGGTCCACCCACAAACATGCAGATGTTGCCTGTCTCGAAGATGTCGGCGGGCCAGAATTCCTCGCCCTGGGGCGCGGCATTCCAGACATTGAACATGTTGTAGTAGTAGGTGAAGGCATCGATCCACCCTTGCGAGTTGATGACGCCATCGACGGTCAAGCCGTCTTCGCCAATGGCCGCGGCGCCCAGCGATTCGGGCAGAACTTGCAGCTGATAGATGCGCACCATCTGCTCCCAGATGAAGCCCCAGACATCGGGCGTGCCATCGCCATCGTCGTCAAAGGTCATCTGCTGGGCGATATCGGCGATCTCTTCCCAGGTCAGGCGGTCGTCTGGTCCCGGCGGCATCAAACCAGCGCGGTCGAAGCAGCCACTGTTGTAGAAGAGCAACTGAGTCGATGTGCTGACAGGCGCGGCATAGAGCGTGCCTTCGTAGGAGCCAGCGTTGACAGCAGCCGGCAGCCAGTCCTCGACCTCATCGCCAGTGAAGACGGGATCCAGCGGCAGCAGCCAGTTGCGGAAAGCATAGGCGGAAACCAGCGGCACATCGACAGAGATGACATCGGGCACGGACGAGCGAGCGCCCAGCCGAACCTGAATCTGCGCGAAGAGATCGTTGAAGCCGACCTGCTCCGCTTCCACATTGATGTCCGGGTTCTGCGCTTCAAACTCGGCGATGACATCGTCAACGGGCCAGTCCAGCGAGAGCCAGGTGATGGTGGTGACATCCTGCGCCAACGAGGGCAAGGCGACAAGTAGTAATAGCGCTGCAATTATTCCAATACGCTTCCTCTTCATGACCTGCTCCCCTCTTCATATTGATCGACATGGTGATTACCGGAGATGAGTGTAACGCATGGAGCAGCCTTATGCCAACAATTTGCCACGAAGGGAGTGGGGAATCTGCTGGATTGGAGCACCCTCTCATTCAGGGTGGTGTAGGGGCCAAGCGATGACTGGCCCACAGGCCTAAAGGCATTGTTTCGAGGCAAGGTGTGGTAACCCGCCCTCTGTGATCGCTGGGATTATTTGACCGCGCCCATGGTCAAGCCCTGCACCAATTGACGCTGCGCCACCCAGCCAGCGATGACCACCGGGAAAACCGCCGCCGTCGCGCCGGCCGACATCTTCGCCCAAAACAGACCCTCAGCTGTCTTGAACGACGAGATATACACCGACACCGGCGCCGCTTTCGTCACCGTCAGGCTGAAGGCAAAGAAGAACTCGTTCCAGGCAAAGATCATGCACAGCAGCCCCGTGGCAAACAGGCCCGGCAACACCAGCGGGATCACGATGAAGCGAAATTCTTGCAGCAGGCTCGTGCCATCGATCCGCGATGCTTCCAAAATCTCGTAGGGCACATCGAGAAAGAAGGAGCGCATCATCCACACGACCAAGGGCAGATTCATCGCCGAGTAGATGATGATCATGCCGGTATGACTGTCGCGCAAGCCCAGATCGCGAAAGATGATGAAGAGCGGTACGATCACGCCGACTGGGGGCAGCATGCGCGTCGAGATCAGCCACATCAACGTCAGATCGCTGCGCTTCGTTTGGTAATAAGCCAGCGCATAGGCCGCCGGAATGCCCAGCCCCAGCGCCACCAGCGTCGATCCCAGCGTGATCAGCAACGTGTTGATGAGATGGTCGAGAAAGTTGGAATCGAAAAGCGCGATGTTCCAGTTGTCCAACGTAGGCTCAAAGATCACTTGTGGCGGGAAGGCGAAGGCGTCGGCCTCGGTCTTGAACGAGGTCATGATCATCCACAGAATCGGGAAGAACATCGCGAAGGCGACAAGATAGGTGAGCAGCGTCAAGCCAGGACTGACCCACGAACGTTGCGTCACGCCGTCACCCCTTCGGCTTGGCCACGCCGCAACACCCGCACGAAGAAGAGCACGACTATGTTGGCGAGGATGATGGCGAAAACGCCCATGGCGCTCGCCTCGCCGATGTCCCAGCGCTGGAAGGCTTCCTGGTAGATCCCGTAAGACAGGTTGGTCGTCTGGATGCCGGGCCCGCCCGAGGTCAAAACAAAGATGACGCCAAATATGCTCAATATGAACAAGGTTTCCATCAATACCGCCAGCTCAATATAGCGCTGCAAGTGCGGCAGAACGATGTAGCGGAACAAGACGACAGGCCCGCCGCCATCGATCTGCGCTGCCTCGATCTGGTCATGATCCAGCGACTGCAAACCCGCCAGCAAAATCAACATCATGAAGGGCGTCCATTGCCAGACCGTCACAATCACGACCGAGAACATCGGATAATCTTGCAGCATGTCGGGCCGCGAAAAGCCGAACATCGCCGCCAGCGCTGCCAGCAATCCAAATGCCGGATTGAAGAGCACATTCTTCCACAGCACCGCAGATACAGTCGGCATGATCAAAAAGGGCGTGATCAGCATGGTGCGCACGATGCCCTTGCCAGCAAAGTCACGATTCAGCAGCAGCGCCAGCAAAATGCCCAAGACCAGCGTAGCGACAACCACCGATATTGTGATGATCAACGTATTCAGGATGATGGTGAAAAAGTTGGGATCGCTCAGGACATCCGGATAATTGTCCAAGCCCTGGAATCGACGCCGCTGGGGCCGCAGCAGATTCCAGCGCTCCAGACTGAAACCCAGCGTGACGACCAGGGGGACCTGCGTAACCACGACCATGAACAGGATGGCCGGCAGAGGCAGCCAGCGCCGAATCGCGAAGAGCATGTCGCTGTCTGTGGCTGCTGCTCGGGCTACCATGGATTCGATCCCTAACGGAAGAATAATGCCGATTATAGCGGACTGGCGAGCAGAGACAAAAACCCCGCCCGCCAGCAGAATGCAGTGGCTAGTCGTAGTACCCAGCCTCTTCCATTGCGTCGCGCGTCAGAGCGTTGCCCTGCGCAAGCGCCTCTTCCACGCTGATGTCACCAGCCAGCGCTTCGGCGATAAACTGCGAAACATCCGTGCCGATGCCCTGGAACTCGGGGATGGCGACGAACTGAATGCCCACATAGGGGACTTCGTCGCGCTGCGCGTCGGTCGGGTCGGCGGCGGTCAGCAAGTTGAGCACAACCGGCGCGAAGGGCGCGGCATCCAGATAAGCCTGGTTCTCGTAGGTCGAGGTGCGCGTGCCCGGCGGGATAGTCGCCCAGCCGTTGGTCTCGCCGACCAACTGGATGTAATCGCGGCTGGTCGCCCAGGTGATGAAGTCCAGCGCCGCGGCGGTATTTTCCGTCGTGCTGGGGATCGCCAGCGACCAAGCCCACAGCCAGTGGTTGCCTTTTGGCACAGGACCAACCGGCGCCAGCGCGAAGCCCAGCGTGTCGGTGATCTGCGACTGCTCGGGGTTGGACAAGAAGCCGGCGGCGACGGTGGCGTCTACCCACATGGCGGCTTGTCCCTGCGCCATCAGCGTCAAGGCTTCGGTGAAGCCCGTGCCGGTCGCGCCAGGCTGACCACAATCATTGACCAGGTTCACATAGAAGCTGACGGCTTCGTTCCATTCCGGGCTTGTCAGCTGCGGTTCCCAGTCCATGTCGAACCAGCGGCCGCCGTAGGTGTTGATGATGGTCGTCAGCGGCGCCATGCCCTCGCCCCAGCCGGGCAAGCCACGCAAGGCGATGCCATAGTTGCCGTTGTCGGGGTCGTGCAGGGCGCAGGCGAACTCGCGAACCTCGTCCCAGGTCGGCTGCTCGGGCATTTCCAGCCCAGCCTCTGCGAACTTGGCGGTGTTGTACATCATCATGCTGGATTCGCCATAAAAAGGCAGCGAGTAGAGTTCACCCTCGTAGGACAAGCCCTTGACGACACCCGGCAGCAGGTCATCGAAGTCGTAGTCGGCCTGGACATTGTCGGGATTTGCCATGGCCAGCGCGTCAATGCTGTTGAGCCAGCCGTTGGCCGCCCACAGTGGCACTTCGAACATGCCGATGGTGATGATATCGAAGGTGCTGGAGCCGGTGGCGATATCGGTTGTGACCGTGGCGCGCAGCTCGTTTTCGGGCAGGACCACCCAGTTCAGGCTGATGCCAGGGTGCGCGGCTTCAAAAATATCGCTGAAGCCTTCCATCACGATCATGTCAGGGTTATTGACAGTCGCGATGGTTAGTTCGACGCTATCTTGCGCCGATGCCGCAAAGACACCGACCAGCAACGATAGCACTAGCAAAATGGATGCAAATTGTTTCACCAGGTTTTCCTCCTTGGCGCTTGGATATGGCTTACCCTTTGTAAGCGTAGGCAGTTTACAACGTTTCTGAATGAATGTAAGTGGCAATATCAAATTGAGTACGGCTATGTCAACCTATATTGTGGGCGATCCTCGTTCCTCCCCGCATTCTCCCCGTCCCACAAGGAGGGAGAGGTAAGGCATAACAACCCCGCTCGGTCTACGCGACAGGCCCTGCCCTGCCTCTGCGCCGAGCCCCTCAAAACGCCGCGATTTGCCCATCGGCGCGCGGCTCGCTGCCGCCATGCAGGACGCCGTCGACCCGGCGGATGATCTGCCCACGCCCGAAGTTGCCCCGCCCCAACCCGGCTTTCGGCTGGATGCGATGCCCGCGCTCGGCCAAGTCGGCCATTGTCTTGAAGGGGCTGCCCTCTTCAATCAGCAGGGCGCCGCCAGGCTCGCCATTGCTGACTTGCCAGCGCGGCCGATTGAGCGCTTCCTGTGGATTGAGCTCATCGTCGACCATGGCGCTTATCACCTGGAAGTGGCCCTGCGGCTGCATGAAACCGCCCATGACTCCGAAGCTGGCATAGAGTTCGCCGTCTTTCAGCGCCAAGCCCGGGATGATGGTGTGATAAGGCCGTTTGCCGGGCGCCAGGGCGTTGCGATGGCCCGGCTCCAGCGAGAAACCAGCGCCGCGATTCTGCAGCCAGACGCCAGTGCCCTTCGCCACAATGCCCACGCCAAAGCCCATATAGAGGCTCTTGATGAAAGAACAGGCGTTGCCGGCGCCGTCAACGACGCTGAGGTAGATCGTGTCCGAGCCGCCTGGCAGTTCACCGGCTGAGGGCGGCGGATCGGCGGCGTAGTAGGGGTGAATGAGCGCCGCGCGTTCAGCCGCATACTCTTTGCTGAGCAGTTCCGCGACCGGCACATCGGCTTTGCTCATGTCGGCGATGTACTCATGGGCGTCAGCCCAAGCCAGGCGCATGGATTCGACCATCAGGTGCAGGCGCTGGGGCGAATCCCAGGGCAACGACGCCAGGTCGAAGTTCTCGGCGATGTTGAGGGCGATCAGGGCGGTCAGCCCCTGGCCGTTGGGCGGGCATTCGTAGACGGTGACGCCGCGGTAATCGCTGTGGATGGGCTTGTCCCAGGTGGAGTGATGGCTTTTGAGGTCGGCGAGGGTCATCACAGCGCCCTGCTCATCCAGCGAGGAAACAATGGCTTCGGCGATGGGGCCGGTGTAGAAAGCGTCGGGTCCGCCCTCGGCGATGGCGCGCAGGGTCCGCGCGAGCCCGGGCAAACGCAGCACCTGCCCGGCTTTGGGCGTTTCGCCATCCGGCAGGTAGTCTTCGGCATTGGCGGCGCTGCGCAGGAACCTGCCGGAGCGTTCCCAGCGGTGGCCGACGACTGGCGCGGTGGGATAGCCGTCTTCGGCGTAGTGGATGGCGTCGCCCAGCACATCAGCCAGCGTCATCGTGCCGTGCCGCGTCAGCAGGTCCTGCCAGCCGCGCACCGCCCCGGGCACAGTTACGCTGTGGGCGTGGAAGGGGTTCATGCGCTGCCAGCCCAGCTCGCAGACGGTTTCCAGCGTTAATGCTTGAGGCGCGCGTCCGCTGCCGTTGAGGGCTGTGACTTGCTTGGTCGCGGCGTCGAAGTAGAGCGCGAAGCAATCCCCGCCGACCCCGCAGGAGCCGGGGTCCATGACATTCATCGCCGCTGATGCAGCGACGGCGGCGTCGGCCGCATTGCCGCCCTGGCGCAGGATGTTGAGGCCCGCTTGGGCGGCCAACGGGTTGCTGGCGCCGACCATGCCACGGCGCGCGCTGACCATGGAACGGCGCGATTTGAAGTCGTAATTCATCCGGTTCACTGATTTATGCTCCTTCGTCGTGCAAGCAACTGATACGCCACAAATGCTGATCGCGCAAAAGCAAGTCGTCAGCCGCAGCCGGACCCCAACTGCCAACATCATAAATCTGCATGGGCGGCGCCTGGGGGTCATGCGCCCAGCCCTCAATGATCGGGTCGACGATGCGCCAGGCGCTTTCGATCTCGTCGCTGCGGATGAAGAGCTGCGCATCGCCATTGATGGCGTCCAAAATCAGCCGCTCGTAGGCATCGGGCAGGTTGTCGACGCGGAAGGCATGCTTGTAATGAAGCTCCATATCCGCCGATCGCGCGATGGACTTATCGGGGATTTTGGCTTCGATAGTCAGATGGATGCCTTCGTCCGGCTGGATGCAAATCGACAGCATATTTCGCGAATAATCGCCACTTTCTGTCAACTCAAACAGGCTGTTGGGCGGGCGTTTGAACTGGATGTTGACCTGGGTGGTCTTTTGTTGCAGCGCCTTGCCCGAGCGCAGATAAAAAGGAATATCTTTCCAGCGCCAGTTGTCGATGAACAAACGCAGCGCGGCGAAAGTCGGCGTATTCGAAGCCGGGTTGACGCCCTCCGCCTCTCGATAACCCGCATATTGCCCGCGCACGGTATCGGCCAGCATGACCGGGCGCGCCGCTTGCAAGACCTTGACCTTCTCGTTGCGCAGCGCCGCGGCGTCAAATGCGGCTGGCGGCTCCATGGCGATCAGCGAAAGCAGCTGCAGCATGTGATTCTGCATCATGTCGCGCGCCACGCCCGACTCATCGTAATAACCGGCGCGCGTGCCTACATCCACCGTCTCGGCAACCGTGACCTGCACATTGCTGATATGGCTGCGATTCCAGATCGGCTCGAAGATGGTATTGGCGAAGCGCATGAACAAGATATTCTGCGCTGTCTCTTTGCCCAGGTAGTGGTCGATGCGATAAATCTGCGATTCGTCAAAGACAGCGTGCAAGGCGCGGTTCAATGCTTGCGCGGTGCCCAGGTCATAGCCAAATGGCTTTTCGATGACGATGCGCCGCCAGCCTTCGCGCTCTGCTGCCAGCCCCAGCCTGCCCAGATTGACGACCACATCCTGGTAAAAAGCCGGCGCTATCGACAGATAATACAAGCGATTGCCACAGCCACCATCAATATCGTCCAGGTCGCGCTGCAGCCGCGCATAAGTCGCTGGCTGGGGCAGATTGACCTTGCAATACGACAAGGTGGAGCGGAAGCGCGCCCAATCCGCCTCGTTTACCATGCCCGCCGCGTGATTGTGCAGCGATTGCCGCGTGTGGTCGATGAGCGTCGCGCCTGTCCATTCGCGCCGTCCCACACCCACGATATGCAGCGGCTCGGGCAGACGTCCCTTGATGAAATTGCTGTAGAGCGCCGGCAGCAGCTTGCGCCGCGCCAAGTCGCCAGTTACGCCGAAAATGGCGATGGTCGTAGGCATTTCAGACATGCGTAAGTTCTCGTCACCATGCGGCACGCGAATAGTGTAGCGCAGTCGGGCATGGCAATGCGACAATTGCGGGGATTTTTTATGAAGTCGTCCACCGCTGGTCTACCGCCTGGCTCCCCATCGTCGCGGCAGATCCACCAGTCCGCGTTCCATCTCGGCATGTTGCAGCATATCGCCCGTCTGATAGATGTATTTGCGCCCGACCTCGCTCGACAAGCCGATATGCGCGCCGTGCCTATCCAGCGCGATCAGGTTCATGTCGCCGATGGTTTCCCCACCCAGATCGCGCAGGTCGCGCATGGCGGTATGCGCCGCTTCCTCCAGCGCCATGCCCATCCGCATATACAGGACGACGCTGCGAGCCGTCCCCGCGCGAATGGCCATTTCGCCCATGCCTGTGCAGGCGCAAGCCCCGTAGCGGTTGTCGGCGTAATTGCCCGCGCCAATGATGGGAGAGTCGCCGATGCGCCCCGGATACTTCCACGCCCAGCCGCTGGTGCTGACGCCACTGCAGATATCGCCGGCGCTGTCGATAGCGATGAAGTTGACCGTGCCCGCCACACGTTCGGGATCGGTGGCAAATTTGACCATGTCCAGCAGGGCTGTTTCGTCTGGCCGGCTGTCGACATCCTGGGCAGTCCCTACAGTTGCCAGCCGCGCCCGCCACACCTGGCGGATTTCGTCGCTGAGCATCTCGCCCCGCTCTTCCGCGCCGATCTCGCGGGCAAAGCGCTCTGCACCCTCGCCAGCCAACAGCACATGCGGCAGTTTGCGCTCCAATACCTGTCGAGCCACCGAAATGGCATAAGGAAAGCCGCGCATCACCGCCACCGCACCACTATCCAACGTGCGCCCGTCCATGATGCTGGCGTCCAGTTCGAGTTCGCCCAGGATGTTGGGATAGCCGTTGCAGCCGACAGTGTGATCGCTGGGATCGGCTTCGACCAGGCGCGTGCCGATCTCCACCGCGTCCATGGCGCTGTCGCCGTTTTTCAGGGCAGCCATGGCTTGGCGGATGCCGATTGTTCCGTTGTGGCTGGCGATGATGAGCATGGAAGGCTTCTCCGGACAAGTGGTGAGCGCTGCCGTCGCGGGCATCTACTCCAACCCGTCTCCCCAAATGAGCGAGGTGCTTCTAATCCTGCGCAGATGCTGCAAAAGTCCCTTCCCCGTCTTGGGGCGCGACGCGTGGACACTGGCGTTCTGGCATGGGAGCTAAGTTAAGAGAACCGGCGACATAGGCGCTCCCGCGCCCTCAAAAGACGCCCCTTTCTGGCAAGTGATAAATTAGCCTGCGCTATAAATTGGCAGCGCAAGACATCTGTTACAAACTCTAGTCACTGGCAATCCAGTCGAAATGAATACTCCGATAGGCGGCTGCCAGACGTCGGTGGTGGTTCTCTGGATATTCGGCTTTTGCATGTGCGAGAGTAATCGTATTGATGCCCGACTGAATGGCATCGGCAGGAATCATGATTTCGTAATCCCCCCATATCGCATCAATTGCCACTGTATCCACAAACTCATCGTTGACTGATAGTGTGACCATTTGATTTGGCAGGTACGGTGCCGACACAAAACGCATGAATGTGTCCCTTGGTTCAAGCGTTATGCGAATGGATGCTGATTGAGTTGCCCATCTGCCCCAAACGCCACCGATGTTTTCTGTAGAATACCACCCTTTACTAAAATACATTGCATCATGTGGATTACCCACCTCAATTTGTCTAGTTTCTAGTTTGGCTTCCAGTAAATGTAGTAAATCAGACTTAAGATTTTGCTCTGGGGTGAATACTTGCAAGCTAACAGTTGCGTGTTGTGGAAAAATTCGAGCATCCCGTTCAAACAAATGATCATCTATTTTCACATAATTGAGTTCATAATTTAAAGCGTCGTATTTTTCAGGCGTAAAAGAATCCACATCCAGAACTATTAAATATTTCGGTTGAGCAGTTGCGATAGATTGCGCTAATCTTTCGGCGGTAAAGAAATGCGTGTAGAGTTGTCGATACTCTTTTAGATGATATTGCAACGCACGAAATGAACCCTTTGATACTATATGCGCATCATCACTTTGTGGATAGTTTGTAAGGATATAGCTTGCCGCTTGCGCCGGTGGAGGTGGGATCTGCGTCAAAACTACAACGAGCGGGAGCGCTTGCCAGAGAAACGTTATGACAAGCAAGATTAGGCCGCTGCCCAAGAGTCTGAAACGCCCGCGCCAGTGAGCATATCCCAATCCGACCCAGAGTATGAGCGGCACCAAAGCCGGCAAGAACAAACGAGGACGTTCCAGGGACACCAATAAGAAAATCTTGCAGACTTCTGCAATAAACCAGACGATGAAAAACAATGTATAACGACTATTGATGGGGGCTTTGATTAAACCTACTGTGAATAGTATCAAGATCAGTATGATGGCATAAGTGTCACCGCCAGCCAGTAGATATATCCAACCATCCACAAAAGCTTGCGCACGCAATGAGAGCGTATCGCTGTTAATCTCGGACTTAAATAACGAGTCTGAAGACAGAACATGCTTGCGATGTGTATCAATATGATTGACATAACCGTCCAGCCCGTTGAATGCAGAAGCGATTGGTATTAGCCACATGCTGATCGCCAGTAATCCAGCTATTGCGCCGAGCGCAATTGATTGAAAATATACTCTGCTCAACTGGCGCATTTTCACAATCGCCCATACACCAGCAATGACGATGGGAATGGCACTATGCGGACGGACGCCAAGTAGCAGTCCTGTTACAAAACAACCTGCAACAAGATCCAGCGCAGTCCGCTTTTCTTGTGCGCGCAAAAATAGAAAAACGGCGAGCACGGTAAAGCTGATGCCGGGAATGTCACTTAAAGCCACCTCGCTATTGACCCAGTATCCCGGCGAAAACAAGAGTAAGCCGGCCGAAATAAAGCCTGCTTTTTCGCCAGCGGCCAATGCTCCAATTTTTGCGACAAAGACGATCCCGATCGCGCCACTGATCGCGCTCATTAGCGTGAGCGCAAGCCGCGTGTCACCAACAATCAATTGGATAAGCTTTGAAATGAACAAGTAGATGGGAAAACCGGGGGCATGGACCGTGACCAGGGCGGCGCCGGGGTTTTCTATTGCCAGGGCGAAGGTGTGCGAATCGAAGTCATCAAGTCCAATCGACATGAAGCTGACGTAGATCGTAAACGCAATCAGCGCGAGCAATATATACCGATGTTGGCAAATACGCTGCATACCGCTACCCAAGAATGATTACTTTGCAGGAATTATAACCCGACCAGCGGCAAGTTGAATACCGCCCCGAAAACTCGGGAGGAGGCATAGCCCGTGCGGATTCTGCCGATCAGTCAGCTATACGACTCGTACCAAGTCGCATCAAATGTCGGCGGGGCATAAAAGTCGCTCCAGGGACGAGCATCCCGCGCAGCGATCTCCAGCAGCGCATCCAGTCGCCTCGCCGCCACGCCAGCCATAAAGTCCGCCCGCGCAGCGCTGGACATAGGAGCAGCTTCTTTCCAAATGGCGCGCCCCGCCAAGAATCCGCTCGCCCCGGCCGCGCAGGCCACCCGCAGTTGCCGCTCGAATTGCGCAAAGTCGACCCCGGCGCTAAGCAGCACCCAGGGCACAGCCGATGCCGCGCTGACCTGCTCGCAGGCCGCATGCCAGGCAGCCTCGTCTTGGTTCTGCGCGATGTCCTGCGGAGCTTCCAGCTTGAGCACATCAGCGCCAGTGCGCGATAGTCGGCGCGCTGTCTCGATGACGACAGCTGGTCGCGTCTCGGCAAATTCGGCGCTGTCTTTGGATACCGCCGCATCCAAGCTGTATGACATCGGCTCCAGGAATACAGGCAGGTCGCAGGCATGGCACTGGGCAACCACCTTGCCTATCAGCGCTTCCAACTCGTTTGCCAGCGCGCCGCTTTCCGGGTGGTAATAGACCATGAATTTGACTGCATCCGCGCCAGCATGGCGGATTTTCTGTGCAGTCCAGCTGGGGATAAGCTCGGTTTTGCGATAGCTGGAATCGCCGCTGTAGCCGCTCTTTTCCAAAGCCAGCAGCAAGCCTGCGCGCGGGCTCATGCGCAGCGCAGCGCCCATGCCATAAATCGGGTCGGTCAGCACAGCGCTGGCAGACTGCGACAATGCCTCAATGATCTCGGTTTTGACCTGGCAAAGCTGCGCATAACTAGCGTCGGCGCCCATCATTTTGCGATAGCTGCCGCGCTGGTCGAAAGCCACGATGCCAAACGTATCGGCAGCGGACAAGCTGGCATTTTTCAAGCCGCGATAACGTCCCGGGCTCAGGCTGGCGAGCATGGCGGTCCTTTCCTGATAGCTGGCAAATCGTCGTGCGTCATTTAACCACAGAGCCAGCAGGGTACAAAGGCTTTATGCCACAGAGGAGCAGGGGTTTCAATTTCTCGTACAGGTCGAGGAGAGCCGACCGTGATGGAACAGAGGCCTATCCCGCGCGCACCTCACACTGCAGCGCATCACCTTTGTACAGCCGCCGAGTCGAGTCGAATTGCAGCTGCCCCAGCCCGCTCAGCGTCAGCGAATCCAGCGCGAGCTCGCCACCCAGCACAGTCAAATCGACCTGGCAAGCGCCATCGCCAGGCTGCAAATCGCATGTGCCCCAGGCATAGCCAGTCGACCAAAAGTGACGCTGTTCTGCGTCTGGCGCGGCAAAACGCAGCGACTTGTCCACTGCCGAAAAGTGGAAACCGCTCAAAGCCAGCACCGCCGCCCAGCTTGCCATTGCGCGCGCGTAATGATGTCCGCATTCGGCTTCGTCGAACGGGTTGCGCCGCTGACCATCATAGCGATCGCGAATGGCAGAGATGCAGCGCAGGCCATCGTCCAGTTCGCCTTCATAGAGCATGCCCACGGCCGCGGTGTATTCGAAGCCGGTCATCACCTCGTTGCAATAGGGGAAAGGACGCGCAGGCCGATTGCCACGCGGATATGTCGCCATCAGCAGCGCCGATTCGTCATTCAGCACATAACTGCGCATGTGATTGAAATGCCCGTACATGGTCTCTTTGAAGTTGTAGCGCATGATGCTGTTGAGCGTCTGCTTGACCTTGTCGGCAGCCACCAAGTAGCCCAGTCCGCAGACATGCGCCAGGAATTGCCCAACCAGTTGATCGACCAGGCAGCCCGCGCCCAGCTGCAGAACGGGTTCGCTGGGGTCGGCCGCGCCCATGCTTTCGTGGATGAGCATTGGCAGAATGCTGTCGCGCCCGCCGCCCGGGCGGATCTCGTGCTCATAATAATCGCCATTGAAGAGGTTGGCATCGATCCAGGCGCTGCCGTTTTCAAAGAGCGCGCGGCATTCATCGGCGAAATCCTTGTCGTCCAGCGCTCGTGCCATTTCTTCCATCGCCCGCAGCGCGCCCAGATACCAGATGCCCATCTGCGGGTTCGGCCCATAATATTCCACATCCATGGTATTGTGCTGGCAGCCTTCCATGACACCATCTTTGTCTTCATCCCAGCCACCGGGCAGCCAGCAGAACTCTAGCGCCCGCCGCGCATGTGGATACAGCTCGCGCAATTTGTCGGCATCGCCAGACAGCTGCCAATCGCGATACAGCTTCATCAGGCAGCCCATCTGTCCGTCCGCGGCCGCCAGCGACCAGCTGCGCGCGTGCTGCAAAGGCAAGTCGACGCGGAAGCTCATGCCGCCATCGGCGCGCGTGGCATAGACAAACTCGACTTCGCGCATGCCCAGCGCCAACCCGCCAAACAAGAAGGCAGTCGCCTGTTCGTAATTCCAGACATGCGTGCAACTGCCAAAGCAGCAGCCCATATCGTCATCGCAGCCTTCCCAACCGAATACATAACCGTCCGGCGTACGAAAGACCGTTTGGCTGCGCAACGTACTGACATTAAAAAGCGCCGCTTCCTTGACCTGGTGCGGCAAATCGGCGCTGCAAAATGCCTCGACAAAAGCGCGCGTCTCGCTTTCCAGCCAGTCCAGCTTGCTGTGGGTATAAGCGGCGGCTGCCCAGGCATCGGCGAAGCGCTCTGCATAATAATTGCCAATGCGCGCGCCTGCTTGTACCGTGCTCTGCGGATGATTCGCGCCCGACTCATGCCAGGTTGTGCGATTTGGAAATCGCCAGCAAAGCAAGAAAGTAACTGCGATCGAACCGCCAGCCGGCACCGTCAGCGATACAGAAAGCGAGCCGGTCGGGTCGTCCTTGCCACCACGCTCACGGTCTTCCAACGCGCCATCTTCGCTGAAGTCGTCCCAAAAGTCCAGCAGGCTGTCGCCCCAGCTCAGGTTCGCCCAAGCCTGGCGATGGCTGATGCGGCTGTTGGAATCCAGCGGCGTCGCCAAAGCCAACGTACCCCACTGCGGAGCGTCTGGGTCAAGTCCCGCCGATTCCATGACGATGCCCGCCAGCCCGTCTGCTTCTCGATAGCTGTTGACATTGTTGCTGGGCGCGCCGCTGCTGCCATCTGTGCCGATGAAATTGCGCAGGCTGCCACAAACCGCCGCTTCAATATCCGCGTCCGTATCGTTGCTCAACACATAGCGCAGCACGGCCACCGGGATGCCGCTGTTTTCGCTGTCGGTCGGGATGAGCGGATTGAACGCTTGCAACTCGGCGCGCAGGGGGACATCCGCGTCGCTAAGATGCACCGCGCCGAAAGGATAGGCGGCTTCGAAACGGCACTCACGAAAACGCGGCAAGCCGTGATTGGGCACTGTCGCCCCGCGAGCGCCTTCATAATCGGCCGGCGGGATGACGCCTTCCAGCGCATGAGCCGTCGTGTTTCCGTCGGCAGTCCGCGTATACAGCGCGAAGAATGTCTGGTCCAGATCGAAGCCCTTGGCCGGGCGGTTGACAATCTCCCAGCTGTGCAGGTTGCCGCGCCCGCCCAAGGAGACGACGCCAGTGCCGATGCCGCCCAGTGGCAAGCCGATGCGCCGCAGGTGGTCTTGATCATAGCTTGTCAGAACGGGCAGATTTGTCATGGTGATATGCCTTTGTGAAATATGCTAATGATGAAGAGACCGCTAGCCCTTGATGCCAGCGCGAGTCAACGCCTCGATAATCCAGCGCTGCGCCACGAGGAAGACGGCCAGCACCGGTAAAATCGCCATCGTCACCGCGGCCATGACCACCGAAGGATTGCCCGCGCCCATGTAGCCTGTCAAAAGGGCGATGCCCTGCGGCAATGTGAAGTTGTCCCAGGAATTGAGGAAGATCAGCGGCAAGAAATAGCTGTTCCAGATGGCGTTGAAGGTGATGATGCCCAGGGTCGCCAGAGCCGGACCGGCCAGTGGCAGAGCGATCTGCAAGAAAGAGCGGATGTGCCCGGCGCCATCGACCCGCGCCGCATCAAAGAGTTCCTGGGGCATCTGCTTGAAAAACTGCCGCATCAAAAAGACGCCAAAGGCGCTGATGAGACCGGGCAGGATGATGGCGAGATGATTGTCGATCAAGCCCAGCGAGCGCATCAACAGAAAGATCGGGATGATGGTCACTTGCCCGGGCACCATCAAAGAAGCCAGCAGCAAGAGAAATAGAAACTCGCGACCCGGAAAGCGCAGGCGGGCAAAAGCGTAACCCGCCAGCGAGCAGGTCACCAGTTGCCCCAAGGTCACCGCCAGCGTGATTTTCATGCTGTTGATGAAGAGTTGCACGAAAGGCACGCTGGAATCGAAAGGCGCGAGATAATTCTCCCAGCGGAATTCTGTCGGCAACCATTGTGGCGGCAGCTGATAACTTTCGGAGGTGGGACGCAGCGAAGTCGAGAACATCCAGAGCAAGGGCATAGCAACCAGGATCGCCGCGATGGTCAAAAGGGAATACGAGACAACATCGCTTATGGTGATCCCGCGCTTGCTTTTACGTCCCATGATTTTCTGTCGCCTCAGACTTTGCGCCTGTCTATTTTGCCTCGGCAGCGCTTTTTCATTTCAGAACTTGCCACCCTACTCGTAATGCACCCAGCGGCGGCTGATGACGAACTGCAAAGCCGTCAGCACCAGGATGATAGCGAAGAGAGTCATGGATACAGCAGCCGCGTATCCCATGTTGAAGTTGCGGAATGCCAGTTCCCAAATGTACAAAACGACGCTGCGAGTGGCATCGCCCGGGCCACCTGCGGTCAGCACGATAATGGTATCAAAGACCTGTAGCGCGCCGATCATGAAGATGACCAGGATGAAGAAGATGGTCGGACTCAACAAAGGGATGGTGATTCGGAAAAATAACTGCCGCTCATTCGCGCCGTCAAGCTGCGCCGCTTCATAGTACTCGTGCGGGATGCTTTGCAACCCAGCCAGGAAGACCAGCATGGCAAAGCCGGTATTCTTCCATACATCCATGATGATGATGGCCGCCATCGCCCAGTGAACATTGCTCAGCCAGGGTATCGCTTCGATGCCCAAAAAACTCAGATAATAATTTATCACGCCGGTATCTTGCTGATACAAGAAGCGCCAGATCACGGCGATATAGGTATGCGCCACCAGCACAGGAAAGAAGAAGACCGAGCGATACAGATTGCGCATGAGCGTGGGCAGACGCCGATTGAGCATGACCGCCAGCAGCAATCCCACCCCGGCATTAAAAAAGACCGCGAACAGGGTGAAGATAATCGTATTCATGTAGACGATGCGCAGACGCGAATCACCCAGCATGTGGGCGTAGTTGTCCAAACCGATATAGGTGGACTCGCGCAGAATGCTGAACTCCAGAAAACTGATGCGGATGGATTCAATCAGGGGATAGAGGATGAAAATGACGAAGCCGACATAGGTGGGCAGGATAAATAGATAGCCAACGATGGCTTCGCGGCGCTTTGGCGTGATTTCGGGCAACATGCCGCGCTTGTGCATCGTGGTTCTGCGCATCTTGATCTCTTTTAGTGCAGCACAACTTGCAAGGTCATTTGTAACACAAGCCGCCAGTCGCCTTTGCAGCAATTCGTTTTGACAAGACGGGGCGACCATACCAGCCGCCCCGACCTTCCTATTAGTCCTAACCAGCCATTCGCTCGGCAAGTTTGTCCATGGCGGCGCTCAATTCGATGTGCGCCATTTCGAGACCTTGTTCGGGCGTGAGCGAGTTCGCCATGATCTGATCCATGTGGCGCATGAAGATGCTCTCAAGCTCGGCGAAGTTTGCTGGCGAGGGCACCGGCTTGATGTCTTCCAGGCTGCCGAAAAAGCGATGCGCGTTGGCGGGGAAGCTGTTGAAGACTTCGTTTTCTGTGGCGCTGCGGCGGGCGGGAAGGGAAGTGCCAATAGCGACCGCTTCCTCGTCCGTTTCGAAAGCAGCCAGGTCTTTGATCAATTCAATCGCCAGCGGAACATTGTTCGCCGACTTCGACACTGCCCAGCCGCCGGAACCGAAGACAGTCGTGCCAGCGCGCTTGCGGGGCCAGGGCGTGATATCGACATCGCGGTAATCGGTGGAGACATAGTTGGCGAAAGGCCAACGTCCAGCGCCAGTCATGGCCACTGTGCCAGCCGGGAAGAGTTCATAAGGATTGACGCCTTCGACCGACGGAGCGACGCCATGTTCATGCACCAGGGAATGGACGAACTTGACCGATTCCAGCATCTTGGGATCATCCAGGTTGGATTGCGTCCAGTCTTCGGTCAATGTGGCGGTGCCGTTGGTGTGCCACCAGGGTGTCAAGCCAAAGTTGAAATAGGGGAGGGCGAAGCCGAATTGCTTGTCGCCGCCCTCGCCGTGGGTCAAGGTCAGCGCCGTTTCGAGGAAGTCTTCCCAGGTCCATTCTGTTGACGGCGGATCCAAGCCCGCTTCTTCAAACTTGACCGGGTTGTAGTGGATGATCATATTGTTCCACTCGCGGGTGAAGTAGTAAGTCTGGCCATCCGGCCCCTTGAGGGCGTCGTGCAGCACAGGCTCGACTTCATCGACAATCGCCTGCAAGTCGGAGTCGCCGGCAATGACATCGTCCATCGGCAGCACAAGGTCTTCAAAGATCGTCTCGCGCGTGCCTTCGATGGCGATGGCGATGATATCGACAGGCAAGCCGCTGGCAACGCGCAGCTTGAGGTTGGTGATGTAATGTCCCCAGCCTTCGGGCCACGGGATATAGAGGTCTTCGACGACGACATTGGGATAACGTTCGTTGAAGCGGCCGATGGCGTTGGAGTACATCTCTTGCTGCTGCGCACCGCCAAAGTTGTAAATGACCAGGTTACCCGCGGTGTCGCTGGGGGGGGCTTGCGCCAAAACAGACGAAAGCGGCAAGCCATAAGCGCTGGCCAACGCGGCGGCGCTGCCCAGCCCGGTGTACTTCAGAAACTCTCGACGCGAAAATCTGCCAGACATGGTTCTTACTCCTTCTAATCCAAAGTTTTGCAGCACACAAACTATACACCATTTACTAAAATAGGTCAAGACATTCGCGCCAAACTTTAGTATAATTTATCTAGGATGACAACTGTTTTAGTATGACCGTGGCTCTGGCAGCCGCTGCGATAGCGCAATCTCGGCGGATTGATGCCTAGATGAGCCAAGTCTCGCCCCAATAATATGGCTGTCCCAGGCTTGGGATCATTGACAGCCAGCAATATTTTAGTAAACTATCCACAAGTTTAGTAACAGTGGTCAAGGCAAATAACATGGCGCGACCGACCATCACGGATGTGGCCAAGCTGGCAGGTGTATCGCCATCGGCTGTATCCATGTACCTCAACAATCGTCCCGGCATCGGCGTAGAGACGCAGGTGCGGATTGCCGAGGCCATCGACGAATTGGGCTATGTGCCGCGCAACCACGACTCCCGGCGCAAGTCCAAAGGCTTCATCGGCCTGCTGGTCGAGAAATTGCCCACCTTGTTGACTGGCGATCTCTTCTATGCCGATGTGTCAACCGGCATCCAAAAAGAAGCCGAGCGCATTGGCTATAGCATGGCTGTCAGCGTGATTAGCGAATCGACCAAAGCCTTGCCGCGTTTGGTCGCCGAAGATTCTGTTGTGGGCCTCTTGGCGCTGGGCGGTGGCGATATTACCGATGAACTGCTCCAGCTCATCGCCAACCGCAAAATGCCGCTGGTCACGGTGGACAACCAGAGCAATTTGCAAGCCGTCAACAGCGTTGTCGTCGACAATTATCGCGGCGCGTATCAGGCGACCCAGCATCTGATCGAACTGGGGCATCGGCGCATCGGCATCATCCAGGGTCCAAAGAAATACAAGAGCCTCACCGAACGCTTTCACGGTTATGTGAATGCCCTGGTCGAGGCTGGTTTCGCTGTGGATCGGCAGCTGGTCCAGCAGCCCATGTCCAGCGGCTATCCCAACAAAGGCTATCGAGAGATGAAGGCGCTGCTCTCATTGCCCGATCCGCCGACAGCCGTTTTCGCCGTGAGCGATCGTACGGCGCAAGGCGCCATCTCGGCGCTCCGAGAAGCCGGTCTGCAAGTGCCAAGAGACTTCAGCATTGTTGGATATGACGATATGCCGCCCAATGCCTATCCGCCGCCGGCGCTGACCACCGTCACCAGCGAGCGCCTCGCTATGGGGCACATCGCCATGCAACGGCTGCATCGGATTATCAATAACCCGCGCTATGTGCCGATCCAAATCGTCATGCCTTGCCAGCTCGTCATCCGCGACAGCAGCGCCCCGCCCCGCAAAACGAAGTAGCCGCTAGCCAATATCGCGCAACAGATCCCTCGCGCCCAGCGGCATAGTCGGTCGCGCATTGCCAGCATGAACGGCTGCGAAGGCGGCGATCTGCTCAGCCGAAAGCTGCAGCGGCGCATCCAGCACCAGCCAGCGCACGATCTCGCTGCAAGGCGGCGTCGTCAGCGAACCCTGATAGGTATAGAATGCGCGCGATTCTGGCAACAAGGCATCCAGCGAAACAACCGCTCCCTGCGCCATCGGCTCGCCAACATCGGCGGGCAGGTTGTCAAATACTGGCGCATAAGCCGCATTGTCTGCGCCCTCCACCAGCAGCACGCCGACCACCGCCAGATTGCCACTGCGCGGGTCTTGATGCACAAAGTGGATTTCCATAGCCGCCGCTGCGCCGTCTATCGTGTGCTCGCTGGGCAGATGGAAGTGGAATTGCAGCAAATTGTAGGTGATGCCGTTGTAGACGATGGCGCTGCCAGCATCGACATTGACCTGGATGGTATGCCCGTTGTTGAAGATATTGTTGGCTGTCGCGCCGTAATGAAATTCGATATCCACCAGATTAAGTTCGCTGGGCCCGGCGATGTCGATTGGCGATTGGGCAGCGCCTTCTGCGCACAATGCGAAATCGGGCGAAAGCTCTGCCCAATGCGCGGGTCCCGCCTCGCCTTCATATCCCCAGCCAGCTTCATCAGCCAGCGCAGTCAACATCAGCGCGCTTATGCCCAAGGCCAGAACAAGCGGCAATAACAAAATGAATTGTGTCGAGCGCGTCATACCTGCCATCCCTATCGGCAACTGTTAAGGAGACTTCGCTTCAATTATAGTCTATAGTCAATTGTCAGCAAAAGAACCGAATATACGCCGCCGCCAGCCTGAACAAGAGTCACAGTTGCGACAATCGCTGCGCCGTCAATCGCTCTGTCGACACAATACGCTCTTCGTCTATACTATGGCGAATTGCCGCATGATCTTGCACCCGCGGACAGCGCTGCACAGAAGAGGAGCTTCTCATGGCAGAACAAGGATTCACGCCACCCACCAGCGAATGGTACCACCCCGCGCCAGAGCTGGTCGCCAATGCCAATGTGCCCAACTACGAAGAGGTCTGCGCCCAGGCGCGCCAGGACCCCCAGGCTTTTTGGGCGGAGCGCGCCGAAACGCTCAGCTGGTACAAAAAATGGGACACAGTCCTTGATGACAGCAATGCGCCTTTCTACAAGTGGTTCGTCGGCGGCAAAACCAATATGGTCCTCAACGCCCTCGACCGCCATGTCAGCGGCGAAAAGCGCAACAAGCTGGCCTTCATCTGGGAAGGCGAAGACGGCGCGGAAGTGACTTTGTCTTATTGGCGACTCTGGCAAGAGGTCAACAAGTTCGCCAATGTGCTGCGCGGGCTGGGTGTACAAAAGGGCGACCGCGTGACCATCTATATGGGGCGCGTTCCCGAGATTGTCATCGCCATGCTGGCTTGCGCAAAAGTCGGCGCGCCGCACAGCGTCGTCTATGGCGGTTTCAGCGAACAAGCCTTGGCATCGCGCATAGAAGACGCCCAGAGCAAAGTGCTACTCACCTGCGATGGCGCCTGGCTGCGCGGCAAGATCGTGCCACTCAAGGACACGGTCGACGAAGCTTGCTCGCGCTCCGACATTGTCAAGGATGTCATCGTCGTCAAGCGCACCGGGCAGGCCATCAACATGCAAGCCGGGCGCGACCACTGGTATCACGAGCTGATGGCGTTGCCGCATGCCAAGCCCGAAGCCGAAACCGAAATCATGGACGCCGAAGACCCGCTCTTCATCCTCTACACCAGCGGCACGACCGGCAAACCCAAAGGCGTCTTGCACACGCACGGCGGCTACCAAGTTTATACCTCGACCACCTTGTCCTGGGCATTCGATATCAAAGAAGAGGACCGCTGGTGGTGCGCGGCCGATCCCGGCTGGATCACCGGACACAGCTATATCGTCTATGCGCCGCTCATCCTGGGCGCAACCAGCATCCTCTACGAAGGAGCGCCGACCTTCCCCGAACCCGACCGCTGGTGGCAGCTGGTGGCAAAATACGGCATATCCATCCTCTATACTGCGCCCACAGCCATTCGCGGCCTGATGCGCTTTGGCGAAGACTATCCCGACCGCCACGACTTGAGCAGTTTGCGCCTGCTGGGCTCTGTCGGCGAGCCGATTAACCCCGAAGCCTGGCGCTGGTATCACCGCGTCATCGGCAAAGAACGTTGCCCCATCATCGATACCTGGTGGCAGACCGAAACCGGCGGCTTCATGATCACGCCCCTGCCCTCGGTCGCATTGAAACCCGGCAGCGCCACCCGCCCCTTCCCGGGCATCGAGGTCGATATCGTCGATGAAGACGGCAATCCAGTCGGCGTCAATGAAGATGGCGACCTGGTCATCAAGACTCCCTGGCCCAGCATGATTCGCACGGTCTATGGCGATGACGAGCGTTTCATCAGCCAATACTGGCAGAAATACGCCGCGCAGGGCTGGTATCTGGCTGGCGACACGGCGCGCCGCGACGAAGACGGCTACCTCTGGGTCATCGGACGCAATGACGATGTGCTGAAAGTCAGCGGCTATCGGCTGGGCACGGCAGAAGTGGAATCGGGCTTGGTCAGTCACAGCGCGGTGGCCGAATCGGCGGTTATCGGCATCCCCGACGAGCTGCGCGGCAATGTGATCTATGCCTACTGCATCCTGGTTGCGGGGGCGGAAGGCAGCGATGAACTGGAAGCCGAGCTGAAGGCGCATGTGCGGCACGAGGTCGGTCCCATCGCCGTGCCCAAGCAGATCGAGTTTGTGGAAAGCCTGCCCAAAACGCGCAGTGGCAAGATCATGCGCCGCGTTCTGAAAGCCCAGGCGCTCGGTCAACCGCTGGGGGATCTGAGCACGCTGGAGGATTGAGGGCGAGGCGATACCCCCCTCAGTCCCCCCGAAGAATCGGGGGGAAGCCCGGCAGGGCGGTCTTGTGTCGCTCGTCACAGAATGGGAAGCGTAGGGGCGAGACTTGTTGTGTCACCCGCAGACAGAGAGGACAGGATGAGCAAAGTCCAGGCGCAGACGAAATCTGTGCGCGAGTTGCTTTCGGGCGTCCGCTACGACATCGACTTTTATCAACGCGAATATGTATGGGAGCGTCGCCAGGTCGAAGAACTGCTCAACGACCTCGAGCATCGCTTTCAGGTCAACTATGACGCAGCGCACGAACGCAGCCGGGTGGCGAGCTATCCACACTACTTCCTCGGCACGATCATCACCAAAGCCGATGCGGGAACAAAATCAATCGTAGATGGCCAGCAGCGCTTGACCACGTTAACTCTGCTGCTTATCCATATCCACAACTTGCGCGAGGAGAAT
This sequence comes from Chloroflexi bacterium bin20, assembly GCA_002238485.1. Classification (GTDB taxonomy): domain Bacteria; phylum Chloroflexota; class Anaerolineae; order Aggregatilineales; family Phototrophicaceae; genus UBA6055. Next base: position 47,891 of record MPMG01000016.1, read on the forward strand.
CCGTCTGTATTCGATGTATCGCCATTGATCTTCTCTATGCAGTTTGGCAAGAAGGACTTCAACATCGCTGTGCCCGAGCGCGTCGACTGCATGCGGTCGCTCTTCGACACGGGCGCGTATGCGGTCGATGAGCACAGCGGCGCGTCTGTGAGCAAGCTGGTGGCGCGCTACGATGAGCTTGACGAGCTATTCCCCGAATCTCTGCAAGGCGATGTCTTGCCCTACTTTGTGGACTGGCTGATTGAAAATGTCGACCTGGTCGAGATCGAAGCGCAATCGGACGATGACGCCTTCACCATATTCGAGACGATGAACGACCGCGGCGTCAACCTGAGCCAGACCGACATGCTCAAAGGCTATCTGCTGGCGAATATCGGCGATGACAACGCGCTGCCACAGCGCAAGCGCGTAGCAATTGCCAACAAGGAGTGGCAGCGGCTGACAAGCGACCTGAAGCAGCTGTGGCATAAAGAAGACGAGGTCGTCATCAAACATTGGCTGCGCGCCAAATATGCCCAGACGATTCGCGAGCGCAAGAAGGGCGCGGCCAACCGCGACTTTGAACAGGTCGACAAGTTCCATCGCTGGGTGCGCGACAACCATGCGCGGCTTGGGCTGCAAAGCGCTGATGCCTTCTATGACTTCATCACGCGCCAGTTCGGCTTTTTCGCCAGGCAGTATATGGCGATGCACCGCGCGGCTTACAACTTCACAACGGGGCGCGAAGAGCTCTACTACAACCGGCACAACAACTTCACTCTGCAGTTCATGCTGGCGATGGCGCCGCTGCGGCTGGAGGACAATGTCGAGACGGTCGCGCGCAAGATCCGCCTGGTGACGAGCTTCGCTGATATCTTTCTCGCCCGGCGCATGGTGCACAGGCGACGCAGCGGCTATAGCGCCCTGTATTACACCATGTTCAACATCGCCAAGCGCATCCGTAACACGACTGTCGAAGAACTGCGCGACATCCTGCTCGACTTGCTTTACAGCGCAGACGAGCGCTTCCAGGGCATCGATAGCTGGGGCGATTGGGGCTCATACTTCCTGAACAAAGCTTCAGGCAACAACATTCGCTATCTCTTGGCGCGCATGACCGCCTGGATCGAGCGGGAGTGTGGCAACACCACCACCTTCGTCAACTATATGTGGGACGCCAAAGGCCGCCCCCTAGAGATTGAGCACATCTGGGCGAACAAGTTTGACAATCACCAGGACGAATTCAGCGACAGATCCCAGTTTGAGCGGCATCGCAATTTTTTTGGCGGGCTGGTCCTGCTGCCGCGCGGCACAAACCAGAGCTTCGGCGATATGCCTTATGAAGATAAACTCCCGCACTATCTAAAGCAGAACTTGCTGGCGGCCTCGCTGCACCCGCAGACCTAAGAGAAGAACCCCAATTTCACCAACTTCGTAGATCGCAGCGGCTTGCCTTTCAAAGCGCACGAGCAATTCAAACGCGCCGACATACTGCAGCGCCAGCAGCTATATCGCCAAATCTGCGAGCAAGTCTGGAATCCGCGGCGTCTGGAGCAGATTTAAGGCAATCAGCGCAGACAATGATTCAATAACCACTGCCCTTTGTGTCGGCAGGGTCTTTGTGGTACAGATTCAAGCACCTTCCACCAGCCGCTCCCAAAGATGCGCTCATGCCCAGACCACTCTACGAGACCGAGCCCACGGTCATCAACAGCTTGCAATCCCGCGACCAGCACAGCCACACTTTGCAAGTCGCCACGGCCAACCGCGGCAAGCTCGCCGAAATCCGCCGCCTGCTGCCAGGCTACCAGGTCGCCGGCGTGAAGCTGGATATTGAAGAGATCCAAAGCCTCGACGTCTACAAAGTGGCGCGGCACAAAGCCATCGAAGCCTACAAAGCCAACGACTGCAACCCCATCTTGATCGAAGAGACCTCGCTGGCCTTGCGCGGACTGGGCGGACGACCCGGCACCTACATCAAAGACTTCGCCGAAGCAGACGAAATGCGGCGCATGATCGCCGAAAGCTGGCTGTGTGGGCGCGACCGGGCTGCCCGCGCCACAGTGTTGCTGGCGCTGTATGATGGCGCGGAAGTCCACATCCGCGAAGGGCACACTGGCGGCGCAATCGCCGAGACTCTGCGCGGCAGCAATGGCTTTGGCTGGGACGATATCTTCATCCCCGCGGGCGAAACGCGCACCTTCGCCGAAATGACCGACGAGGAGAAAGACGCCCACTCTCCCCGCCGCAAAGCTTTGAACAACTTGCGCAAGGAGCCGATCTCGCTGGGGCAAGGCATCTTCATGATCCCCGAACCCTATCGCCAGGAAATGGAGCGCGTGGATTATGGCGCGCTGGCCGATGATCGCGCCCTGCAATTCGCCTTCGCGCTGGAATCGCTGGAAGCCAAGAACCCGCCCAACCCGAACTTCGAAGCGCCCAATTACCAGCCCATCCCCTACGAAGAAAACATCTATTACACGCGCTATCTGCCCAAAACCGGCAGCCGCAGCATCGGCTTGATATTGACCGATGTCGACCGCGGCAGCCTGCACATGAACAAGAACGGCACGCCCGTCATCTGGCAGTTTGGACCCGAGCGCCGCACCTTGTCCCTCGCCCAGCGCGCCGACTTTTTTCACAGCAACCAAAATGCCCAGGTGCTGGCAAAACTGGATGCAATCGGGGGCGACCGCGCCATCCCGCCGCGCAGCAACAAACGGTCGCGCACGGTCGAATCGGTGCTGGGCCTGGCAGACAATCCCTTCTTCACCAGCACCTATTCCTGGAAAGACCTGGGTTATCGCAAGCAGTCATCGACTCAGCGGGTATCGCGCACGCACAGCGCCGAGCAAGGCTTGTTCAACCGCATCGGCAAGCGGCCGCGCAGCGTGTTGGGTTTCGGTTCCATGCCCGCCATCTCCGGCTGGCGCGATGTGCTGGTGACAGCGGCTATCGGTCATCATCCCATCTTCACGCATCGCAACAGCATCTTCGCCGGCTATATTGAGCGGCAAGCGCAGGTGATTTGCGCGGCCAAGGCTGTTTTGCGCAGGCTGCTGGACGAGGCGGATTATCAGCGAGCGGCCCACAATATCGGCGCGGCGCTGGGCTGCAGCCATGTCGATGCCGAACTGAAGGCGGCGCGGCATCTCTATGAACAGGCTGGGGTGCGCCTTTTCCGCATCTACACGATCAATTCCGACCCGCGTGTGGTCGAGGTGGCGGCGGCGTTGCGCGCGGAATTCGGCGATGATATCGAGCTGTTTGTCGGCCAGGTCAGCGACAAACGACAATGCCTGCAATTGATCTCTCCGTCAGTGCGCGCCGATGGCTTGTTCTTCGGGCATGGCGGCGGACGGCAATGCACAAGCGCCACCAATGGCATGGCGGTGACCACGTTAGAAGAAGTCTACAGCGTCACCACCGATCCGCGCTTCAACCAGGTTACTATCGCGGTCGAAGGCGGCATCGGCAGCTCCATGGGGCATCTCTTTCTGCTGGGGGTCGACCTGATTTCTTATAATCAGCAGTTGGCGCGCTGTGTCATTGAACAAGGAGACATTTACTTCGAGCACAAGAGCGGCAAAGTCTGCATGCCCTATCATGGCAGCGCATCTGCCCCGACCATGATCATCGAAAGCGCCAACCCCGCGTTGGCTCGGCAGCGACTGCGACCCGGCGGACGCACGCGCAATGTCGAGGGCAAAGCCGGCTACCGCTTCTTCGAAGAAAAAGCCAATTCTATGGTCTTCTACATCAATACGTTCAAGCATTATGCGGCGCGGGCTTTGGCCGATCTGGGCGTGCGCGATATCCAGGAGCTGCGGGCTTTCCTGCGCGACAACAACGAAGAATTAATCCGCGTCGTCAGCTCGCAAGCCAGCGCTGTCGGGCAGGCTTATGGAAACCGCATGTAGGGACAAAACAAAGCGCGAGCAGTCTCGTACTTCTTCGCCACAAAGGCGCAGAAGTATACCCAACTTTGTCGTGCGAATTATCACAGCATGGATGTGAGGGGCGAGACATTGGGTCGCCCGCCAACACATTTGAAATAAACAGGCGAAACAAGTCTCGCCCCTACACTGACCCGTCGGCAGGCTGATGAGTTCGCTCTAAAACACAATCACGCCGCGCGCCACCGCCCCCGTCAGCATGGACGCATAGGCTTCGTTGATCTCATCCAGCCGATAACGCCGCGTGATCAACTCATCCAGCTTCAGCCGGCCTTCGGCGTACAAGTCCAGGAAGCGCGGGAAGTCGCGGCGGGGCTGCACGCTGCCATAATAGCTGCCGCGGATGGTCTTCTCGGTGCGCGTGATGATGGCGCCGGGCAAGTTCGTGCCGCTGCCCATTGGCGACAAGCCCACCAAGGTCAGCATCCCGCCCGGGCGAGTCGCCTCCAGCGCCGTCTCTTGCAGCGCCGTTAATCCCACCGACTCGAAGACATGATCCGCGCCGCGTCCACCGGTCAGTCCTTGGATGCGGGCCAATGCGCTTTCATCTGAATAGAATGTGTGCGTCGCGCCGAACTCGCGGGCTATCTCCATTTTGCTGCTGTTGGTGTCGATGGCGATGATGGGATAGGCTCCCGTCAGCGCCGCGCCCTGGATGATATTCAAGCCGACGCCGCCCGCGCCATATACAGCGACGCTCTGCCCCGGGCGCACTTCTGCCGTATACAGCGCCGCGCCAAGTCCCGTCGACACCGCGCAGCCCACCAGCGCCGCCACATCCAGCGGCACATCGGCGCGGATAGGCACACAGCTCTGCTCGGGCACGACCACATAGTCGGCGAAGCAGCCCAGGCCAGTGAAGACATAGACGGGCGCTCCCTGCCAGCGCAAGCGGCTGCTGCCATCGGCTTGCGTTCCCGCGCGCAGTTGGGGCGTGAACGTCTCGCAGAGCACCGGCTTGTCGTTGAGGCAATAGAAGCACTCGCCGCAATCGGGACGGAAGCTGAGCGTAACGCGGTCGCCGGGTTGGACGCTGGATACGCCTTCGCCAACCGACTCGACCAGTCCCGCGCCTTCGTGCCCGCAAATGATGGGCATCGGGTATTGCGTATTGCCTTCGACGACATGCCAGTCGCTGTGACAGACGCCGGCCGCCGCCACTTTTACACGCGCCTCGCCCGCTTGCGGTTCGGCGATATCGATAGTCTCGATGCGAAAAGGAGTGTGCGCTGCTGTCAAGATGGCGGCTTGCATCTGCATGGCGTTTCACTTTCGTTCTTCAGCTTAGACTGTGGCGATTTTGCCACAAACCACGCCCAATCACAAAAGATTTCGCCACAGCGGCGTGGAGGCAAGCCCCTCGGTCCCTCCGAAGAATCGGGGGGAGGCAATTGCTTGACAAGCTGCGAAATGGCAATAATATGGAAATGTATGCAATAAGACATCAGTTTATAAATGCGTATCAGTACAACCTTTATGCAAA
>MPMG01000007.1 GCA_002238485.1 Chloroflexi bacterium bin20
CAGACGCTGTGGCTTTCCGCCCCTTGACCGCCGCTGAACGTCCGACCGCGCTGGCTGGTGGCGAAATTGACATGCTCAGCCGCAACACCACCTGGACGCTCAGCCGCGATACCGAATGGGGCGCCACCTTCGGTCCCACCACCTTCTATGACGGGCAGGGCATTATGGTCAAGGTGGACTTCGGTGTGACCAACCTCATCGAACTTGCCGAAGAAAGCGTCACTATGTGCGCCACCGCCGGCACGACCACCGAGCTCAACATCACTGATACGGCGAATCGCCTCAATGCCGACTGGGAATTGAGCACCTTCCAGGACTTCGATGCGATCATGGACGCCTATGAAGCTGGCGCTTGCGACGCCTTCACCAGCGATGTGAGCAGCCTCGTTTCTCGCAAGGCGACTTCAGTCGATCCAGCCGCGCATCTGATTCTGCCGGAAGTGATCAGCAAAGAGCCGCTCGGTCCAGTCAGCCCGCAGAGCGATGCGACCTTCGCCGATATCATCCGTTGGACAGTTTGGGGTCTGGTAAGCGCCGAAGAGATGGGCATCGACAGCATGAACATCGGTGACTACATGGACAGCGAAGATGCTAGCGTCGGGCGTCTGCTCGGCTTGGGCGATAATGTCGCTGGCGAATACCTGGGCATCAACGATGAGTTCATGGTTGATGTGATCAGCCAGGTCGGCAATTATGCCGAGATCTTCAATCGCCACCTGGGTCCGGATACGATCTTCGGTCTGAATCGCGGCGTCAACGCGCTGTGGACAGACGGCGGCTTGCTCTACGCAGCCCCCTTCCGTTAGATCGAACCAGGCTTCACCAGGCATTTGAAATACGAGGTCTGTCGTCTCCCAGGCGACAGGCTTCTTTTTTTCTTTGATGATGCAGCCAGCCGCCTGTGATATCATCTAGGACACAGCTGACCAGCAGGTTGCGACACAACAGCAATTCGTTTTTCTTGTGACATGCCAGATTTTGATTGACGATTATTTGTCTTTCGTGGCGTGTTCGTTTACAATCTGGTCGAGGCGGGCAAGAGCGATCTGAAGTTGCCAGCCAACCCGCCGGTCTCCGCAAGCACAGCGGATCTGTCTGAGGAGCGCCGATGGCAAGCGACAAGCCATCACAAAACGCAAATGTGCTGCCGTCGATCTTGCGCGACGGGCGCATCTTGCAAGGCATCGCCCAGATCTTGTTTGTGATGGTCGTGGTCGTGGCCTTCAACGACCTGGCTGTGCGCATCAATTCCGCGCTGGATGCTACCAACCAGACGCCCAATTTTGAATTCCTTCAAAATCGCGCCGGCTTTGGTATCGCCGACTCGGGCAGTTATTCGTCCAACGACCGCTATATTGATGCCTTCAGCGTGGGCTTTATCAATACCCTGCGCGTAGTGCTGCCAGGATTGTTGGCGACAACCGTGCTGGGCATGCTGGTTGGCGTGCTGCTGCTGAGTCGCAACTTCTTGGTTCGCAATATCTCGCGCGTCTATGTCGAGGTGCTGCGAAATACACCCATCCTCTTGCAGATCTTCACCTGGTATTTCGTCGTCATCTTCGCCCTGCCGCCGCAGCAAGAATCGATCGCGCTCCCACAAGAAGGCATACGCAATCTACCCCTGCTGCAATATGCTCTTTCGCTCTTGTTGATCGCTGGCATCTGGCAATTCAGCGGCGGCTTGCGGCGCAAGACCTGGCGAATGCTTACGCGCGAAATCGGCATTGCCATCGTCATCGTGGTCAACCTGCTGGGCATTGAACTGGTTGGCAGCGGCAGTCCTATCGAATTCCTGCCCGGCATTTACATCAGCATCAAGGGCGTGGCGATCTTCGAGTTGATTCCATCGTCGCTGTTTGGCGAGTGGATGGTCTTCGTGGTCATTGGCATCGTTGTCGCGGCGATGCTTTGGCGTTATTTCGGCTTCATCACCGAGTCGACCGGGCGGCCTACTCCGCGCACCAGCGCCGTTGTGATCAGCGTAGCGGGCTTTACGTTGCTGGGCTGGCTGATCATGGGCATGCGCCCGACGCCGTCAGCCATCAATGTCTACAACGACGACCGCGATGCCTTTGTCGACATGTCCTACGATGACGCTTTTGAGTCGGGTCTGCTGACGATTGAACAAGAACTGGAATACACACGCCAGCCGCTGCTCTACCGTCCACCCACGTTGGACCCCCGCGGTCGCAATGTCGAGACGGGCATAGAAATCTCGCCGGCTTATCTGGCGGTTTTCCTGGGGCTGGTCATCTATACATCTTCGTTCATCGCCGAGATCGTGCGCGCTGGCATTCAAGCCGTGCCCAAGGGGCAGCTGGAGGCGGCGCGGGCATTGGGGATTTCAAAAGGCGACATGCTGCGGCGCATCGTGCTGCCCCAGGCATTGCGCGTCATCATCCCGCCGCTGGGCAACCAATTTCTGAACCTGGCGAAGAACTCCAGCCTGGCGATCGCCGTCTCGTATACAGACATATTCCAGGTGACGAACACCATCATCAATCAGAGCGGGCAATCCGTAACGGGCATCTTGATGGTTCTATTGTCATATCTCGTTATCAGCTTGGCGATTTCGCTGATGATGAACATGGTCAATCAGCGCTTCCAGATCGTTTCGAGGTAGGCGATGGCAGACCACAGCGTTGACGCCAGCAAGACGATTATCAACCACGCCGACGAGCCGACGCTGCCGCCTCCACGAGCCGAAGCAGGCCTAAGTGGCTGGCTGCGCCAAAATCTCTTTGGCTCACCGGTCGATATCGTCGTCAGCGCGCTGGCAACGATATTGGTTGTGGCGCTGGGGATCGGCTTCTTTGATTGGGCTGTGAGGAGCGGCAACTGGTTCGCCGTCATCAACAACCAGCGCCTGCTAATGATGGAATCTTTTGAGCAAGCGCTTGAATGGCGGCTGGCTATCGTCGTGCTGCTACCGGCTATATTGACTGGCATCAGCCTGGCCGCCTGGGCGCGGGCTGCTGCGCGCGTGCTGACGATGCTGACACTGGCGGTCATTGTGGTGGTGGCGCTGCTGCCGTCGCTTATTGAGGCGAGCATCGACCAGCCCAGGTCTTACTTCGCTGCTGGCAATGTTGATATCATCGACAGGGCTTCTGCATTGACGCCCCAGCGCGACCTGGCATTCATCGCCGCTGCAGGCGAAACCGTGTCTGTCAGCCTGGCGCTGGACGAAGTCGCCGATATCGAAACCTTGCGCGGCCTGGCCGGTTTCTCCGACCGAGCGACCAATGCGCTGGCAAATGCCGCCAACAACCGCATTGAACAGCAGGGTACGACCGGCGAGACATTTGACCGCATGCTCAGTGGCGAGCTGACCGAGTCGCTGGAAGAGCGCACCCGCCTCAGCATTCGCACCTTCAGGCGTACCAACGACATGCTCGCCTCGACCCGCGATTTCGTGGAATCCACTGGCGCGCGTTTGACCCAGAACGATGCGACAATCGCAGAAATGCGCTGGTGGCTGGGCAGGCTGAAAGCAGCGGCGGGCGCAACCGACCCGCGCCAGGCAACGATCTTGGACGCGATCGTGCCGCTGGAAGATGGCATCAAGAATCTGTCAGTGAGCGATGCTGCGCCTCTGCAGCTGCATGAAGCGCTCGTCAGCTTGACTGCTGCCACGCTCGCCAGTGACCAACTGGAAGACCTGGGCGATCTGCTGGTCGTACAATTGTCCGAAGACCTGATCGGCAAACCAGACCAGCGCAATGATGACGAGGAGTTGATCAGCCCGTCATCCCGCGAAGCCGCCTTCCTGCGCGAGATGTTCGTGCGCCTGCTGACACCACAGTCCGTGCTGGATATTTACCAGCTGGGGCAAGCGCCAATGCAAGTAGCCATCCGCGACGCTCGCAGCTTGGACGCTTTGGCAGACGGCGTGCTGAGCGATGTTGGCGATCGTGTGACATTCGAAGTCCCTCAAAATGGCTGGTACATCTTCAGCAAAAACGCCGCCGAGGGACACAGTGGCAGCGCCATCCTGGCTGTCCATGGCATTCATCCCATCGTCGAGCGCACACTCAGCCCCACCGAATCGCGATATGTGCGCGTGAATGATAATGCTTTGGTGATAAGGGAATCGCGTCCGCAGATTGATGGCAAAAACATCCCCTTCGTGGTGTTGATCGACAATCAATTCCGCGGCTTGCGCGACTTGCAGGCCTACCTCATCCACTTTATTCCACCTTTCTTTAACCAGGTAGAGGCGCTGCTGCTGCCCTTCTTCATCACGGTCGTATGGGGATTTGTATTTGGGCGCGGCATGGCGCATATGCTCGGCGAGCAGTCCATATTCAATGCGCGCGACAATCGGCTGGTGATCATGGCTTGGGCTTTTTCGCCCTTGTTGATTTTGCTTGCCTACTTCGTGGTGGTGGACGTCGGCGGTCTGACGGGCATTCCCAGAGTCGCGATGCAGTTGGCGGCGGCATTTGGCGCTGTAGAATTGGCGCGGCGCATCGAAGCCTGGCTCAGCCGCAACAACACGGGCGAAGACGCGGAAGGCTCGCTGAATCGGCTGCTCTTGTATGGATGGGCTGCTTTTCCCTTTGTCATGTATGTGATGGCATCGGGGATAGGCGGATTATCTGGCGCGACATTGGCCAGCGGCTTGGCAGGCTTGCTCTGGCTGCTGGTGATGCTGTGTGTGGGCATGCTCTACCGTGGGAAGTTGGGATATGTACTTCTGGTTGGCGGGTTCTTCCTGCCGCTGCTTGGCGCGCACATAATCAACACGGTCTGGGCTGGCTGGACGACAGATCCCCTTTCGTCCCTGGCGCTGTGGCTGGCGCTGGCAGCTCTGGGCATGCTGGCGGGGCTACGCGGCGAGTCCATGCGCAGCAGTCTGTCCATGTCGGTCAAACGCGCAGGTTACTTGCTCAGCTGCCTGGCCTTCGTTTTCGTATTTGTAGACATCAACTTGCTGGCTGGCGATGCCATGGCTGGCTGGCTGGGGGCTGTGGCATTTGCGCTTTGGCTGGGCTGGATGTTCTTCAGCGGGGCTCTGCAGTGGAACTCGAACCGCATCATCATTGGCTTGCTGCTCTTGACTTTTCTGTGGCTGCAAGCCTGGGCATCGCTGGATCGCACATCGAACGCGCTCTTCATCGTCTGGCTGGCGGCGGGCACAATGGCTTTCAAACGCGGCGAGTCTGAACAAGGCACGTTGAGCAGCAGCCGCAAGGGACCTGCTGGCGCGCTGATGAACAGGCTGGGCAGCAATCCCAAGCGTGGCCTGGTTGCGACGGGCCTACTCTGGCTGGCGGCGCTCCTGCTCTTGCCAAGTCTGATAACCGGGCTGGCAGCACAGGGCATCTTGCAAACACCGGCGACTGACCTGCTGCCTGTATCGGACAAGCGGCTGTGGGGCGGTTTGATGCTGACCATGCAGTTGACGATATTGGGCGTGGGCGCATCCTTCCCGATCGGCCTGGCTTTGGCGCTGGGACGACGCAGCTCTTTGCCGGTCGTTAAGGCGGCTTGCATCCTCTACATCGAAGCGGTGCGCGGCGTCCCGCTCATCACAGTGCTCTTCATGGCGACGCTGTTGGTGCCGCTGATCGATCCCACGTTGGCGACAATCGAAGGGGCTGTGCGCGCCTGGGTGGGCATCACCATGTTCAGCGCTGCTTACCTGGCAGAAAATGTGCGCGGCGGCTTGCAATCTATTGGGCGCGGTCAAACAGAAGCGGCGCAAGCGATTGGCTTGTCCACCTGGCAGACGACCCTGCACATATTGCTGCCACAGGCATTGCGGGCGGTTATCCCGGCGCTGGTCGGGCAATTTATTTCGCTTTTCAAAGACACCTCGCTGGTCTACATCGTGGGCTTGGCAGAGATCCTGGGCATCGCCCAACGGGTGGTCGCCCAGCCAGAATACTTGCAGCGGCGTCAGGAAACCTTCCTGTATGTCGCGATCGTCTTCTTCGTCTTCAGCTACATCATGTCCTACATCAGCCGCAAGGTAGAAGCGACTGGTTCGGGAGCGGTGCGGGCAGAACGGCTCTAGGCGCGGCGCTATAGGCAAAGCGGAGGCAACAATGGAATCGGACAGCAAGCAGGTCATGGCGGGCGACGAGCCGATCATCATTTGTCGTGAGATGAACAAATGGTTCGGCGAATTTCATGTATTGCGCAATATCTCGCTGGAGGTGATGCCGCAGGAAGTGCTGGTCATCATTGGACCATCTGGCTCGGGCAAATCGACCTTCATCCGCTGCATCAATCGGCTGGAAGAACACCAGGACGGCGCCATCATCGTCGATGGCATCGAGCTGAGCCACGATGTGCAGAATATCGCCGAGATCCGCCGCGAAACCGGCATGGTCTTTCAGCAATTTAATCTCTTCCCGCATTTGACGGTGATAGACAACATCTCGCTCGCGCCGATGAAAGTGCGGCACTGGGCCCGCGACAAAGCCGAACAACGGGCTATGGAATTGCTGGAACGGGTCGGCATCCCCGAGCAAGCCTATAAGTACCCAGGACAGCTTTCAGGCGGGCAGCAGCAGCGCGTCGCCATCGCCCGCGCCCTGGCCATGGAGCCAAAGATCATGCTCTTTGACGAGCCGACATCGGCGCTTGATCCCGAGATGATCAAAGAAGTGCTGGATGTCATGAAAGAGCTGGCGCGCACAGGCATGACCATGCTGGTGGTGACGCACGAGATGGGCTTCGCGCGGGAAGTCGCCGACCGCGTCATCTTCATGGATATGGGACGCATCGTCGAGCAAGGCCCGCCAGAGAATTTCTTCAGCGACGAAATCACTCACCATCCGCGCACGCAGGAATTTCTGGATCAGATCTTGTAGTCCCACGCGCTGTCAGCCATCCAAGCCATACACCAACGTGTCGGGATAGAAGGCAGCCCAGGCAAACCAGAAGTGCGGGAAAGCGTTGATCCATTCCAGTTGCGCGCCCGCCAGTTCGCCGCTGGTCGCCTCGCCAAAGGCATTCCAGATTGAGCCAGTCTGCGCATCCACGAAGCCGCCGCTCTCGTCCAGCGCAAATTCCAACGTCATGCCGTCCAGCTCCGCCCGATACAGGCCCGCCGTGCCAATATCGCGCGCATTGTCTATGACAGCATCGCCCAGGGCGCTGGCGACGCCAGCCTGATAGAAGACCACCACCGGCGTCTGCCCAAGGACATCGTTGACCACGCCATCGTCGCGCAGTATCGAAAATGGATAGGCAACCGCAATGTCATTGATAGTCGCGGCCAGCACATGCTCGACAGGCAAGGGCAGGCGCGGGTCGATTTCGCCATCAAACAGGAAAGGGCGACCCGGGCGGCTGTCATACCCGCGATAGGGATTCATGCCATATTGGCGGCTGAAACCGGTATCGCGCGACATCACCAGCCCATCCGCATGCCGCTGAGCAAATGCGCCGAAGCTGATCAACTGCGATGGCACAATATCCAGCAGTACGCCAGCATGCTCCCCGGCCAGGCCACGGCCGGTCAACTGCTGCCACCAAGTTTCGGTCTGCCGGTCGTACATAACCAGGTCGCTGTTGCGAAGCAAGCCGCTCACGCCGAAGTCCAGGACAGCCTCGTCCACGCGCCGGTCGAAAGCGATGGCGCTGTTGCACAAGGGGCAGAAGGTAACCGCCACGGGCAGGTCGCCGATCTGGTCATTGGCGATCTCGTGCCACATGAGGATTGCCAGTGGATAGGCGCGCGCTTCGCCGTCTACTTCCAGCGCGATCACTGGCGAGCGGTCGACCAGCCAGGTCTTCGCCTCTTCGACCGTTTCCATGCGTGGGTCGGTAACAGACGGGATGCCATCTTTGCTCGGATTGCCCACCAGGATTTCGTTGAAGTCGACGATGCTACTGCAGAAGTCGGTCTTCCAGTTGCTGGTGCGCAGGTTGCGCGGGGCGCAATTTTGACCGGCTTGGGCATTGGCAAGCAGGGAACCGCTGACGATGGCGACAATCAGCGCAAGCAGGCACAACAGCAGGGCGAGTGTACGCAAGGGCAATGTCTTGAGCATATCGTCTCTCTTTCTGGGCTGATTCTTCAACACAGCATGATGCATAATGCTTACGACAACGTTACAACGGCGCCGACGCACAATCATCCTTGCCCTGAATCTCGCTTGCCTTGCCGCGCTGGCTAGACTACATTGTATTGACCACAGATCGCGATGCGCGGACAGGTTTCTACCATGCGGCATGCTCATACCTCCCGTCTTTCACGTGCGCTAGACACATGATATTTGGCAGGTTTGTCACAGCGTTTGGTATCGGCTTGGCGCTCTTTGGCTTGCTGCTGGACTACATCTTGCCGTCCATCGAACCGGGCATCGGGCTGCCCCAGTTGCTAATCGTTGCTTTGGGCACGGGGCTGGCATTGGTGGGCTGGCTGTTGCGGCGCGGCGAGTTCCGCCGGCGACTGATCCGCGACCTGCGCGCGAACCTGGGCAAAAGCGCTTTGATCGCCCTGTTCACGGTGGTCGCGCTTGAGTTTGGGCTGACCTTGGTAGGTTATGCGACCTATTACCCGGTTGAGCCACCGAAGACCTACCTGGAGATTGTCGACTGGTTCGGCTGCGATGCCGAGATGGGCTGTCGCTACCAGGTCGAGGCGGCGCGGAGTGCTTGTGAGGCTGGCGAGCTGGCAGGTTTGCATTGCGTATTCAACTCACTGGGCTTCGCCGACAACGACGAGTTTGTCGCCAGCGAAGACCTGGCGCAGCGCAATCGGGTTCTTGCCCTCGGCGATTCTTTTACGCAAGGCTACAGCGCTGATGTAGGCTACTCGTTTGTTGCGACAATCGAGAAAATGTTGCCCGAAATTGCGCTGTGGAACTTGGGAATTCACGGAACAAGCACGAACCAGGCCTTGGCATCATTTGACGGCATCGCGCCCATCATGCAGCCGCATCTGACGCTTCTGGGCTTCTATGTCGGCAACGACTTTATAGGCAACCGATGGGCTTTTGATAAAAGAGTTACCCATAACCAAGGCGGCAGGAAGATCGTCCGCAGCATGAGTTTAGTGCTAGAGGGGCGCTGGGGCAGGCTCTATGAAGTGGATGCCCAGACCCTGCTTGGGTATAGCCATATCAATGTGAATCCACCCCCAAACGAGCTAGAACGGCTCATCGGCTTGACGCGGTTGGGCGCGATTCTCTTGCGCAGCATGGATGCGGTCAGCCCCTATTTTGAAGGCATAAAGTGGCATGCGCGAGTGGCAGCAACCCGCGATGTCTTTCAGCAACTGCACGCCGCGACTGCCGCCATGGAAAGTGAGTTCCTCGTGCTGTTGATACCAGCTTCTGAAGACCATGCAAACGCAGCCCCTTCAAAAAAGTTCACCACGGCGCTCAACCTAATGCGCGAGTTGGGCATTCCCCACGTAAACCCATATGATGCGCTTGACGCGGACATCGATTTTAATGATGGTGGCTCACACTGGAACAACAGCGGGCATGGCAAGGTCGGCATGCTGCTGGCGGAATGCATAGATGCCTTCTTCGCTGCGGGCAGCCTGTCCGCTTGCGACCAAGTCGTTATGCCCTGAAACTCGCTTGCTCTGCTGCGCTTGCTGGACTAGACTACTGCGACTATAGCGATTGCCTGGCGGTATGGAGCGCTTGAGTGTGAACAAAATCAACCGTGGCATTGCTGTACTTTTTGCCTGGCTGCTGATAGCGGCTGGCTTGGCTCTGGCACTCTTTGGTTTGCTGTTGGATTATATCTTGCTGGGCAGCCAGCCGGGCATCAGTCTGCCGCAGATATTGGTAGTGGCTGCAGGGGCAGGGCTGGCGATGTTTGGCTGGTGGCTGCGGCATTACAAGCCCTCCCCCGACCTGCGCGCGAACTTGAGCAAAGCACTGGTCATCACTTTGATCACGCTTTTTGCCTTGGAAATCGGGTTGGGGCTGCTGGATTTTTCCACCTATTATCCCAATGACCTGCCCGAAGTGAAAGCTCAAGTCGCCGATGAGAAGCCCTGTGGAGAACTGGGCTGCCGCATTCTTCCGCAGCTCAGCAAGCAAGCGTGCGCAACGCTAGCCCAAGTTCCGCCTCGCTTTTGCATTTTGAATGCTCTAGGATACGCCGACACCGATGAATTTGTCGCCACTGCCGATCTCGCTCAACGTGATAGAGTTCTGTTTCTGGGCGATTCCTTCACGCACGGGTTTTCGGCCGATCTGGGCAGATCTTTCGTTGAAACGGTGGAAAGCGCATTGCCGGACATGGCGATATGGAATCTGGGCATTGGTGGATTAGGCACCGTACACGCACTAGCCTCATTTCGCGGCATCGCACCGATCATGCAGCCGCAGCTGACGATTCTCGGCTTTTTTGCTGACAACGACTTCTATGACAATCAGTTTCGCATTGAGTCGCGTGTGGCGCTGCTCACAGAAGACAAGTTTGCGAGCCTGCTGAATACTGAGCTTCGCGGTCGCTGGGGAGGCAACTTTTTTTCTGATCCTGAGTTGATCTTGCAGTATCGTCCGCACGGCATATATCCGCCACCCAACGAGGCGGAGAGGCTCATCGGCTTGACAAGGCTGGGCACGTTGTTTCTGCGCAGCCTGGATACATTCAGCCAAGCGATTGGCACGAGCCAACAGCGGCTGGAGGCGCATATCACACGTGACTACCTGGTGCAACTGCGCGATGAAGCCGCCGCGCAAAACAGCCAATTCTTGACCCTGTTGATCCCTGCCAAACGGGACTTCGCGGCGCTGACTAACGAGTACATGACAGCATTGGCTTTGCTTCGGGAGCTGGGCATTCCGCATATGGAAGTAATGGGGCAACTTGATGCGGCTACCGACTATCAGGCAAATGACGACCACTGGAACAACAGCGGACATGGCAAGGTCGGCGCGCTGCTGGCGGAATGCATAGATGCCTTCTTCGCCGCGGGCAGCCTGTCCGCTTGCGACCGAGTCGTTATGCCCTAACACCATGGCAAAGCGGCGCAGCACCTACATTTGCGGGAATTGCGGGCGGCGCAGCGCTGGCAGGTTCAAAATATGCCCGCAATGCAAACAATTCGACACCCTACAAGAAGTAGTCGAGCAGCGCTCCATTGCTTCTGGCGTCTCCACAGGCGCGCCTGCCTCACAGCGACAGCCCCAGTCCCTGGCCGAGATCGACCCGCGCGCCGAGCCTCGCATCCGCTTGCCGATCGCCGAGTTCAACCGCGTGCTGGGCGGGGGAATGGTGCCGGGCAGTTTGATCTTGCTGGGTGGCGAGCCCGGCATCGGCAAATCGACCCTGGTGCTGCAGCTTTCGGCAGCGATGGCGAACCACGGCGGGGTGGTCCTCTATGTCAGCGGCGAAGAAAGCGCGCGCCAGTTAAAACGCCGCGCCGACCGACTGTCTCTGGATGCGCAGGAGCTTCATCTGCTGCCAGAAACCGACCTGGCGAATATCATCGCGCAGACGCAGTCGCTGCAGCCGAGCCTGCTGGTGATCGATTCCATCCAGACGACCCGCCACGCCGGCTCCGATTCGCTGCCCGGTTTGCCCGCCCAGGTTCGTCAATGCGCTGGCGAGCTGCAGCAAATGGCGAAGTCCAGCGGCATCAGCGTCATCCTGATCGGACATGTGACCAAAGATGGCAGCATCGCCGGCCCGCGCGTGCTGGAGCATATTGTCGATGCAGTGCTCTACCTGGAAGGCGATCCTTTCCAGCATTATCGGCTGCTGCGCGGGGTCAAGAATCGCTTCGGCGCAACCAGCGAAGTCGGCGTCTTCGAGATGCGCGGCAGCGGCCTGGTCGAAGTGCCTAATCCGTCCGAAGCCTTCATCGAAGAGCGCTTGGTCACGGCCTCTGGCTCGGCGATTGCCATCACGCTGGAAGGCACGCGTCCACTGCTGGTGGAGCTGCAAGCCTTGACAAGCCCGACGCCTTTCAGCAATCCGCGCCGCACCGCCAATGGGATCGACCCCAATCGCCTGCAGTTGATCAGCGCTGTGCTAAGCAAACGTCTGGGATTGAAGCTATGGGAGCAGGATATCTTCGTCAATGTCGTCGGCGGCTTGAAAATCGCAGAGCCGGCCGCAGATCTGGCGCTGGCATTGGCGATCGCATCCAGCTATCACGATCGTCCCATGCCCGCCGATCTGGCTGTCGTGGGCGAGCTGGGGCTGGGTGGCGAGTTGCGCCAGGTGGGTCAGTTGGCGGCGCGACTATCCGAAGCGCAGAAAATCGGCTTCAAGCGCGCGCTGGCGCCCCGGCTGCGGCGGCAGGCGGATTTGCCCGGCGGAATTGAGCTGATCCAGGCGCGCAATCTGGCCGAGGCGCTGCGGGCGACACTGCCTTCAAGCTAGCGTACGTAGCGATCTAGCAGGCGGGCAACCTGAACCAGGCTTTGGGAGTGAAACGGCCTTCTTTTTAGGGATACTTGCGGTTGAGCAGGCGGGCATAGGGGATGGTCTCGCGCACATGGCTCAATCCGCAGACCCAGGCGACCGTACGCTCAATGCCGATGCCGAAGCCGGCGTGCGGCACGCTGCCGAACTTGCGCAGGTCGAGATACCATTCATAGGCTTCGCGCCCCAAACCCATCTTGTCGATATTCGCCGCTAACAGATCGCCGTCGTGGATGCGCTCGCTGCCGCCGATGATCTCGCCATAGCCCTCGGGCGCCAGCAGATCGACGCTGCGGCAGACTTCTGGTCGTCCCGCCACCGGCGTCATATAAAAGGCTTTCACGGCGGTGGGATAGTGATAGACGAAAATCGGCTTGTCGAATAGTCCAGCCAAAGCCGTCTCGTGCGGGCTGCCAAAATCTTCGCCCCATTCGATCGCCAGCTCGGCTTTGCGCGTCGGGTCATCGGTCTGATCGTGCAGAGCCTGCAATCGCTCGACCGCTTCATCATAACTGATGCGCGCGAAAGGCGGCGTGATGGCGCGCAGCTTGTCGATGTCGCGCCCGATTATAGCGAGTTCTTGCTGGTGCTTTTCCAGCGTCTGCGCCACCACATAAGCCACCATGCCCTCTTCTATGTCCATCAGCTCTTCCAGCGAGCAGAAGGCGATCTCTGGCTCCAGCATCCAGAATTCGATCAAATGGCGGCGCGTCTTGGATTTCTCGGCGCGGAAGGTCGGTCCAAAACAATAGACCTTGCCAAAAGCCGCGATATTGGCTTCGTTGTAGAGTTGCCCGGTCTGCGCCAAAAAAGCCGCCTCGCCAAAATAGTCGACCTCGAAGAGCGTGGTGGTCTCTTCGCCGGCCGCTGGCGTGATGATAGGCGTATCGACCAACAAGAAGCCTTCGTTGTCCAGCCAGTCGCGCATGGCTTTGATGATGGTGGCGCGCACGCGCAATATCGCCCACTGCCGATTGCTGCGCACCCACAGATGGCGGTGATTCATCAGGAATTCAGTGCCGTGCTCTTTGGGACTGATGGGATATTCCTGCGCCAGCTGCACGAGTTCCAGCGAGCGAATGCCGATTTCATAACCGCCGGGGATGCCGGGCGCGCGCTCGTCCGCCCGCACTGTGCCGCGAATGATGACGGAAGACTCTTGCGTCAAGCCCCGCGCCAGTTCAAAGTCTTCGGGCAGCATCTCGCGTTTGAAAGCCACGCATTGCGCTTGCCCGCTGCCATCGCGCAGCAAGATGAATTGCAGGCGGCCCTTGCCCGTTCGGCTGTAGACCCAGCCCCGCAGGGTTACCTCTTGCCCTTCGTGGGCGGCGATATCCTTGATGCGAATGAGCTGGCTCAATGTCCTATCCTTCCGCAATTCGGCGCATTGTCAACACGAATTATAACATAGCCCGCGCATCAATGACCTCGCCGACAGCCGCCCGCAGCAGCCGGTCATGCAGCGCCAGCCCCAGCCCGCCTTGTTCGGGGGCTCTCGCCAGGATGACCGCCACGCCAGCCTTGTCGAGCGCGCGCAGCCCAGCGAAGAGCCGTTCAGCTGCTTGGTTGCTGTTCCTGCCCAGGCTCTCGATTGGCATGTTCAGATCGTGAAACTGCTCGGCATCGCGCTGGAGCAGCAGCAATCCGACCCTGCTGTGTTTGGCGATTTCGGCGCGCATGGCAGCATATACGGCTGCATCATCACCACGAAAAAGCAGCAGGCGCGCCCGTGGCGAATAATGTTTTAGCAGGGTGCCAGGCGCAGGAAGGGAATCAGCCCTGTCGTCAGCAAAATGCGGACTGTATTGCAAGTCGGGCAGCAGCGCGCTTAATGCCTCCAGCGAGATTCCGCCCGGTCGCAGCAGACGCGGCGGCTCTTCCACCAGGCTGACAATAGTCGATTCGACGCCGATGACTGTGGGTCCGCCATCCAGCAGCAGATCGACGTTGTCCGCCAGGTCGTCCAGCACATGCTCTGCGCTGGTCGGGCTGGGGCGCGAGAAGGTGTTGGCGCTGGGCGCTGCGATCGGCCGGCCCGCCGCTTGTATCAAAGCGCGAGCCACAGCGTGGTTGGGCATGCGCAGGGCGACTGTATCCAGGCCTGCGCACAGGTTGTCGGGGATGCGCGCAGATTTCCGCAGTACCAGAGTCAGCGCGCCAGGGAAGAAGCGCCGACAAAGCAGGCAGGCAGATGCCGGCACATCCCGCGCGACCTGTGATAGCTGCGCCATCTCGGCGATATGCACGATGAGCGGGTCGCTGGCCGGGCGTCCCTTGGCGCGGAAGATACCGTCCACAGCTGCCGCGTCCCAGGCGTTCGCGCCCAAGCCATAGACCGTTTCGGTGGGGAAAGCCACCAATCCACCAGATCGGATGACAGTCGCAGCTTGGGCGATGAGGGCTGGATCGGGCGTCTGTGCATCGATTCGCAGGACGCGCGTGCTGCTGGGCATGCTTGTGGCTGTCCTTTTTTCGCAGGCGCGGCACGCCCATAGCCTACTCGCTCGTCACGAAATGGCTAGGGCAAGTCCCAAAGCTGGCTGGAATATGGAAATCAGGGGCTATAATAAAGGCAAGTCGCTCTCGAAATAGAAAGGCGGTGGGACATGACCATATTCGTGACAGGCGCGGCCGGATTCTTGGGCAATCTGCTCGTCAAACGTCTGGTTGCCGATGGACAGCCGGTGCGCGCTCTGGTGCGCAGACCCGCCAAAGCCAAGCTCCGCCTGGGCGATCTTGCCGACCAAATCGAGATCGTGCCTGGCGATGTAACGCGCGCCGAAAGCCTGGAGTCCGCGATGCGGGGTGTGCGCGCTGTCATCCATACTGTCGCCATTGCGATGGAAAAGGGCGGACAGACCTACGAATCGGTCAATTATAAGGGAACGTTGAATGTGCTGCGAGCGGCGGAGATGGCTGGCGTCCAGCGTTTCATCAACATCAGTCAAAATGGCGCAAAAGCCGATTTGCCTTATCGCTTCTTGGCCAGCAAGGGTCGCGCTCAAGAAGTGGTGGCAGCCTCGACACTGGCTTGGACTGCGCTGCGGCCATCGGCGATATTCGGCGCGCAGGACGAATTCTTCAATACCTTCGCGCGCCTGCTGACCATCACTCCACTGGTCTTTCCGCTGATCGACGGCGGGGTGGCGGAGTTCCAGCCTGTGTCGGCACATGATGTCGTAGAAGCGACGCTGCGTTGCCTGGATGACGATTCAACCATCGGCGCAGAACTGGCGCTGGGCGGTCCTGACGTGTTGACGCTTGGCGAGATCGAGCGCCGTGTGCTGGATGCGACTGGCAGCATGCGGCTGCTGGTGCCCGTGCCAGCGAGTCTGCTGCGTCCGGCGGTGGCCTTGATGCAAAGGCTGCTGCCCGGCTCGCCTGTCAATACCAGCCTGCTGGAGCTGCTGGCTGTTCCTAACACTGTGCCCGACAATGCGCTGGTTACACGCTTTGGCATATCGCCAACACCATTCGCCGGCAAGCATATCGCCTACCTGCGCGACAACACGCTTGGCGATACGTTGGCGAAATTCTTCGGCAACGCCACCATAAACTAGCGCAGCAATCGTTCATACAACTGCATGTGGGCATCTGCGGCCGCCGCAATCGAGAATGTCTTCAGCATGCGCCGCCTGCCCGCCACGCCCATCTTCTTGCGCAAGTCAGCGTCATTCAGCAATCGCAAAACGCTCGCCGAAAGCGCATCGACATCGCCAGCATCGACCAGAAAGCCAGTCTCGCCATGGGCGATCGTTTCACTTGGGCCGCCTCGCCCTGTGCTGACGACTGGCCTGCCGCAAGCCATCGCTTCCAAGTTGGCTATGCCATAACTTTCGAAGTCCGACGGGCAGACGAAGACATCGGCTGCCGCATATACCGACTCGATATCATCGCGGAAGCCGATGTATTGCAGCGAATCGCGCAGAGCCGGGCGCTGGGCGGCGCGCTCCAGAATCTGCTCGCGATAACGCTGGTCGGCAGATACGCCAAAAACATCATCGCCCGCCACAATGAAGCGGGTTTCGGGCAGCGCCGCCAAGACCTGTTCAGCCATCGCCTGAAAAAAATGATGCCCCTTGACCGGCTGGAAACGCGCCACCATCGCCACCACCAGCGCATCGTCAGCAATATCCAGTTCGCGCCGCAGACCTCTGCCCAAGCCAGGACGAAATCGCGCGCTGTCGACACCCGTATAGATGACGGGCAAATGGTCAGGGGGCATGAAGGGGGGAGAACCCACGAAACCATCGCGGATGGCACGGCTGCGCGCCACAGCCGGCAGCGACCGAAAGAAAGCGCGTTGCCAGACTTTCGGCTTGAACCACCAGCCCCACACAGTCCACAGCAGGGGCAAACCCAGCCGCCGCGCCGCCGCTGCGATGAAGGGCAAAGTATGATAATCGCTGTGCACCAAGTCGATGTTCTGCGCTACCAGCAAGTCTTCCATGCGCCGCACGACGGGGAATCGCGCCCACAGCGACGGCACAAACCAGGTCGAAGCGCCGCGATAGGGCAGGACATGCGCGCTCCAGCCTTCTGCTCGCCACCGTTGGCAGAGTTTGCCATTCGCAGGCACGAGCAGCTGTGGTGCAAAGCGACTATGATCCAGCGCCCCCGCCAGCGTGAGCAGGTCGGTTTCGCCGCCGCCCAGCCCCGTATACCAGGATGTGTAGAGAATGCGCTTCATGCCGCTCACAGGCACAGCGGGCGCGCGTTGTATTTCTCGCGTTCGGCGCAGGTCAAGGGTCGTGGTTGGTATTCGCTTTCGATACGCTCCAGCAGAGAATCGATGTTTTCCAACTGCCACAGCCGAAAGACATCGTCGCTGTCGCGAGTGACAAATTGCGCAGCATCGGGACTATAGCTGAAATCTGCGACTGGCAGTGCATGCGAGAAGCGAGCCACAAGCTCACCCGATGCGCTATGCCACAAGTGCAATTCGCTGCCAGCCGCCGCCAGCAGCCTTCCAGCGCCGGGCAAGACCGCCAATTTGCGCGCTACGAGCGATTCGCCCGCCATGCGTCGCCGCAACCTGCCATCGGTCGTAGCGAGGACGATGATGCTTCCATCCGTTTGCGCCAGCGCCAATGACGCCCCGTCCGCTGCCAGCGCGCCCATCCTTACATTCACCAGCAAATGCCGCTGCGCCGAATAATCGTCCAGCGACAGCCTGGTCAACGTTGCCAGTCCCTCGTCCAACGGCACAAAAAATACCAGCGCATCGTCATGGAAAGCCGCTTGGGCATCGGCAGTCACCCCCATAGGGAACGCGGCCAGGGTCGATCCGTCTTGTGCATCCCATACCAGCGCCAGCTCGGCATGCAAGCTCACGAAGCGCTGCCCATCCGCCGCGAATACGACCTCGCGCGCCATGCCAGCGTCCCCCAGTCCCAAAGCTCGTGGCTCTGCAAATTCGGCGTTAAGCAGCCACATGATTCTGTTATCGACTGCCACCAGAGCGCTGCCGTCTACCGCCAGATATATCGCGCGAAGATTGTCGAGAGGTGCTTGCCAACTGCGGATTTCTGCGCCCGTGTCGGTCGCATGGATTGTCGCGATTTCGCCATCGTGCACAGCCAGGAACTTGCCGGCGCTGGCCCAGAGACCTGCTGGCAACCCTTTGTCCGCTACACTTTCGTCAGGAAGCTGCATCTGCACACCATCTTCGCTGACCAGCAGCAGACTGCCTGCGGCAATGGTGGTTCCTGGCAAAGCGCCGGGTACGATCTGGGCTGCTGACGAAGCGCCAATCTCGTGGACGAGCCTGCCATCTGCGCTCGACCACCAGACCAGCCGTCCGTCCCTGGTCGCAGACAGCAACAATTCATCGGCAAGGAATTGTGCCGATTGCAGCTGCGCCGCCAATTCCTCTTCGAATCTTTGCGCAACTTGCCCTTCGGCTATCGTCACGAGCGCCGCTTTTCTCGTGCCCGCACTGTCTTCGCTGACCATTAGCGCGATTTCATCGCCAAAAGCCACAAAGAGCAACTCCTCCGAATTGAGCACATCATTGGCTGGCGACGACCCGTCCAGGCTGTCGATGCGCGCTATTACCTCGCCGCTTTGCAGATCGCGGAATAGGACCTCGCCGACATGTGGATCGTCGGGATAAGCTGGCAGGGCGCGCCCCCCACTGTAGCCAATCCGTCCAGCCGAATCGACGCCGCGCAGTGCAAACTCGACCGGCAACGAGTCCAGCGTTTCGGCCGCCCATTGCGCCATCTGTCGCTCATCCGTCGACCAGCCGAAGATGATTTCACCATGATTGGCGGATGCCAGCTTGGCGATTGTCCAGCCGTCTTGCTCGTCCAGTTTTGCCAGCAATTCACCTGTTTCATAATCCCATAGCGCCAGTCTGGGCTTGCCGCCAGCGCTGATCAGTCGCTCATTTGAAAGAAATGCCACTGCGCTGACAGGCATAACGTGCGCCGCGATTCGCTGTTGGATCTGGTCGCCGCGACGGATGACGATTTCGCCATTTTCTGCGCCGACTGCCAGCAGATCGCCAGCCGGGCTGTATGCCAGCGCGCTGATTTCATGCGGGTGGCCATCCCATTCGTTCAGCAAGCGCCCGTCATCACCATGGCGAATCTGCACGTTGCTGCTTTCGGCTGTGACAAGCGCGAATTCGCGGCCATCTTCTCGCACTTGCAGCAGCGCGCCGCCATCTAGCGCGAGACCAGCCTGTTCATCGGCGATAAGCCGCAGCAGACGATGCGCCGAGCCAGGATCGTCCAGCGCTGGTTGTGCTTCCCATGTCAAGGCGAGCGCCAATTCTGTATCGCCTGCTTTCAGCGCCTGGCGTGCCGCGTCCAGCAGGCGCATGCCATCACTGGAGCGCATGGGCAGGTGGGCTTGGGTGGCGCGGGCAGCCGTGGCGCGGGCTTGGGCGGTGGCTTGCGCTTCGATCGCCACGACCGTGGCTGCGCTGGCAGTTGCGCCGACCGACTCGCTGATGCGCACGCTGGTCGCCGCGAGTTGGTCGATCAACCCGACAGAGCCCTTGCTGGCAGCTGTGGCGGCGGCGTCGGCAAGCGCAATTTGTGTTTGGGCGGCTTGTGTCTGGGTGGCATCAGCTTGCCTGGTCGAGATTGCCCCAGCCACGATTTGCAGCAGAAACGCGCCAACAGCGACCAGTATCAACACCCCGAATACCAGGCTCAGCAAGCGCGCCCGCGAGCCGGTCCCCGAGCGAATGCCGCTGCTGCGTTGCCGGCGGCTGCTGTGAATGAATTCGACCTGCAACTGCGATGGTTTTGTTTGGCGTTTGTTTGCGCCAGCCAGCCAGCGCCGCGCTTCTTCCCACCGTTGTGTCGGCAGCAGGTGTTCATTATTGCGACCGCTCGACCGCCAACGCTCGGCCGCCACCAACAACTCCGTATGCAGCCGCAGGTCCTCATCGACTTCCAGGTGCAGTCGAAGCTGCTCAATTTGCTCGACCATATCGTCCTGGTCGCGGAAGAACAAGTAGGTGTTGTTGACGATAGCCGGATGAACTTCGACGCTGATATCGTCATCCCGGATCAGCGATATGATGCGCTTGCTGTGGCTGACGGCGTGCTGGATGAGCTCGTTGCACAGCTGGCTTTCGGCGCTGGATTGCGAGAGCACGATCGCCACCGTATACGCTTGTAGGATGCCTGCTTTTTGCTGTGCGCTTTCTGCAGAGAGCTTGCCGAAGTCGCTGTCGTCAAACCAGCAGTCGATGCCGCTCGCGCGCATTTGCGCCGCCAGCCGCCGCACAAAAACGATGTCCGCCGGGTGGTAGATGCAGAATATGTCGTGATAGGCAATGTCGTTCACAGTCAAACCTGCCAGCCGGCGGCGCAGATACGCTTCATTTTACAGCAATTTGAAATTGGCACGGCGTGCCAGGCAGTGGCAGCGTCTATGCAATCGCCCAGGTTCTCAGTAAGTCCAAGTCAGTCATGCAATACGTAACCACAAAGACACAAAGAGCACAAAGGACATAAAGGTTTATTGCCACAGAGGCACTGAAGTAGAACAAGGTAAGTCATGCAAAGAATAACTACATAGGACGCAGAGGATGATGTAGGGGCGACACTTGTGTCGGGCGTCCCAAAGCGGAGAAGCGAGTGCGGCAAGCATGTCTACTTACTAACTTGGCACTACTTCTGTCACTCAATTTCTGTTGGTTTTGTCTGCTGCCATGCTGCGAAAAAAAAGGCGAACCGGTGGCTCGCCCTCAAACGGTCCCCCCGAAAAGTCGGGGGGATGTGAAATCGGCAGGCTGCGTGCGGACGATTGCAGGGAAAGTCTAGCCCCCGGCTTGATGCGTGATGCGCCCTTGCAGCTCGACATGCAGCGGACTATTCGCAGCGATGTAATCTGCCACGACCTGATCCAGCGGACTGCCTTGATCGTAGGCATTCATGGCGTTCGTTTCCAGGATGGCGTAACCGTCTCCGCCGCCGCGCATATAGTCGTTGGTGGCGACGCGATAGACAGCATCTGGATCCAGCGCGCTGTATTCGCCGGCGCTCATCACTTCGGCGCTGACAATGCGACTGCCGGCCTCTTGCGTGGCGTCAAAGGTATAGCGCATGCCCGCCACTTGCGGGAAGCGTCCCGATGCGCCCTCAACCAGCGGGTTGCCATTTTCGTCGACTTCCACACGGCCGACGCCATTCTCCAGCGCGGCCAACACATCTGCGCCAGTCAATTCCAAGGTGCTGATGAGGTTGCCGAAGGGCAGCACATTCAGCACCTCGCCCAGGGTGACTTCGCCTTCGTCGATGTCGGCGCGGATGCCGCCGCCATTCTGGATGACAATATCGGCGCCGGTGTTTTCCAACATGGCATCGGTGATGACGACGCCCAGCAGGCACTCTTCAATGCGGCAGAGACGCGGGCTGGCGCCGGTCAGTGCCACGCTGGTCTCGCCCACAGGCTGCCCGGCCAGCTCGGCGATCGGCTCAGCCAAGCCAGCGATGAGGTCGCTGATATCGGGGTCGGGACTGATGTAACGGCTTAGCAAGATGGCATCGCCGTCCCAGTCGGCCAAAATGCCCGCGCCGTCAAATTCGACATCCAGCCGCCCCAGATAGACAGTCTTCGTGCTAGCCTGGACGACCAGCACTGGCTCGCCACTGGCGCTTTCGACTACGGTGGGATATTCGCCGCGCGCGCCGCTGTAGGTGTTGCTGAGGAAGGTGTTGGTGTGCCCGCCGACGACCACATCGACGCCGCTGACACTCTGCGCGACTTCCAGGTCTGCGCCATAACCGATATGCGTAACCAGGATGATCTTGTTGATGCCCTGGGCGCTCAAGCTATCGACATGCTCTTGGGTGATTTCGACCAAGTTGTAGTGGAAGACGAGTTCTTCGCTGGGGCTGGCCAGGATGTCAGTTTCCGGCGTGGTCAGCCCGATGATGCCGATAGGCTCGCCACCGACATCCAGGATGACCGACGGCTCGATCAGACCAGCCAGCAGGGGGTCTTCGCTGAAGTCGATATTGGCGCTCAAAGCCGGGAAGTTCAGCCCTTTGACGAAGTTGGCCAGCACTTCGCTGCCATCGTCAAATTCGTGGTTGCCCAGCGCCATGGCATCGTAGCCAATGGCATTCATGATCTGCACGCTGTCTTGCCCGCGATATTGGACGTGGAAGAGCGTGCCGGTGAAGCGGTCGCCGCCATCCAGCAGCAGGTGATTGTCGACTTCGTCGCGGATCTGCTGGACGACTGTTGCTTGCCGCGCCGCGCCGCCACTGCCATCGCGCTGCGGTTCGTGGTGGCCATGCACATCGTTGGTGTGCATGATGGTCAGGGAGTAGCTCTCGTCCTGCGCGCCGGCAACGGATGCTAGCAGAACGAAGAGCGCGAATATCAAAATCAGCTTGCGTTTCATGGGGGTTCTCCTTGTATCTGTCGGGCGATTTCTGATTGCTGCGCGGACCGACAATACCTTATCAATCAACAACTGCCTGCCCACGCACAATTCTTTAAGGAATCGTTAAAACAGTAGTATAGCAGGTGTCGACTGGCGCAACAATCCTGTGGGCAATCGCGGCGTCAAGTGACCAGCTGGCCTTGCGGGGATTCTTCGTTGTGGGCGCGCCACTGCTCATTTTCCAGGACACCGACCACCTGACACCAGACTGGCGCATCCAGCGGGTTCTTCCGCCGCTGCATGCCCAGCTTGTTCATGACCCGCTGTGATGCCAGGTTGTTGTGCTCGGTTGTGGCGACTACCCGCCGCAATCGCAGCCTTGCGAAGAGAAAGTCCAGCAGGGCGCTGGCTGCTTCGGTCGCATAGCCCAGCCGCCGATGTTCTGGCAGCACGCCCCAAAACAAGCCGACCTCTGGATTGAGCAAATCGTCGGACTTGTCCCCTTGCAACGCGCCCCAGGGCACGACTGTCGGCACAATCCCCACTTCGCCCACAAATTCGCCGGTATCGCGCCGCTCTACAGCGTAATCTGCATAGGGTGGTTGTCTCAAACCTGCTAACTCGCGGTAGCTATCGATGGTCCAGTTCAACCAGCGCCGAGCGGATTCTGCGTCTTCATCCATCAGGAAGACGCGCCGGCGAAAGTCGCTGCAGGCTGCCAGGTCTCCCGAAGAAAACTGGCGGATGCGCAGACGATGGCTGGTCAGTTCGATGCAGTCGATCATGCTCGCTCGCGCCGATCAACTGCGCAGGTAGGATGCGCCATTGACATCGATAATCGTGCCTGTGGTGAACTCTGCGCCAGCCGATGCCAGGAAGAGCGCGGCATACGCGACTTCTTGCGGTTTGGCGACGCGACCCAGCGGCGACTGTGCGCGGATATCATCACCGTCGGGGGCGGCCAATCGCTCGGCAGCCATGTCGGTTTCTACGAAGCCGGGCGCGACAGTGCCAATGAAGATCTTGTGTGGCGCCAACAGCTTGGCCAGCGACTGCCCCAGGCTGTTGAGAGCAGCTTTGCTTGCGCCATAAGCAGGTGCGGTGGGCTCGCCACGGAATGCGCCGCGCGATGAGATATTGACGATGCGGCCGCCACCTTGATTGATCATGAGCTGTGAGGCGCAGTGCATGGCGTTGGCTGCCCCAATCAGATTGACAGCCATAATGCGCGAGAAGTGAGTGGCCCATTCGTCATAGCTGCATTCGGTCAGCGGGCACTCTTCATAGATGCCGGCATTGTTGACCAGGATATCCAGCCGGCCCATGCGCGCAGCAACTTCATCGATCATGCGCTGCACCTGGGCGCTGTCTGCCAGGTCGGCACGCGGTGCGAAGTGCCCGTCGCCTTCCAGTTGGTCGAGCGTTTGCTTGGCGGCCCCCGCATTGCTGTTGTAGTGGACTGCCACTTGCGCTCCACGAGCGGCAAATCCCCTGGCGATTTCGCGCCCGATCCCGCGTGAGCCGCCGGTGACCAAAGCTACCTGGTTGTCAAATCGCATGACATTGCTCGCTTCTGTGGCGCAGCTTCTTTCGCAAGAGCGTGGATGAACGAGAGAACGAAGGGGCGAGCAAACTGCCCGCCCATGCAATCGATCCCGTTGCTTTTGCGCCCCGCGCTTAATCGCAGGCGCCTTGTCTGTTTAGATAATCGCCGTGCAGCCAGCCTGTGCGTCCGCCATAATTTACGCGGAACCAGTACGTGCTGCGCATGTTGGCGCTGAGCCGCGTGCCAGCGGGAACGGTATGCAGGATTGCGCCGCTGGTGCTGGAATCGGCGCGCAGGTTGAGAAAATCGGTGGTCGTCACCGTGCAGCCAGACAGGTCATAGACTGGCTCTGGCACAAGTCCTGAAACCAGGAAGTCCACCGGCATGAGCACAGCGGTGCCGGGACGGTCGATGTTGGCGCATTTCATATCACCAGAGGTCCAAGTGCGCATCGTCACAATTGTGCGCGGCGAGAATGCGGCATCAAGCAGGACGACCGTGCCTGAGTCATGCACGAAGCAGGCGTCTACGGGGGTCATATCGCCAAAGACAAAGATATCGACCGCATAGATGAAGCCGTAGTCGAGCAAGGTCTTGTTGCCGACGCCGCCCGCGTCCACTTCACGACAGTGGGTGTTGTCCGGGGCATCAGCGACAACAATATGGGCAGCCAATATATCGCACAAGCTGCCTTCCGGCTCAGCAGAGCCGCCTTCGTCTGAGGAGCTCCCTGCTGTGCCTGTCCCGCCGTCACCGTTATCGTCACCGTCGCCATTATCACCTGATCGTGACGCTGCGGCAGTCTGCGCTGCGAAGGCACTCTGAATCTGGAAGGAGAAAGCGCCCTCTTCCTGCTCGGCCGCACCGATGTCACAAGCGTCTGGCGCTCGCAAAATGCCGCGCTGATCGTTTGCCAGGCAATAGGCGCTGTCGCCGGCATCAACTACCGGGCTTTCGAGATCGGGCACATAATAGGCGGGCGCGCCAGCCAGCAGCAGCAATTGCGGGTCTGCGCTGAGACCATCGTGCCCACATGAAGCATCGCGGATCAAGTTGCCGATATTGGCTTCCAAGGAGCCGCCGCAATCGCCATCGACATTGCCGGTCAATATGCTGTTGTAGAGCTCCAGGTCCTTCTCGTCATAGATGCCTGCGCCTGCTTCTGCCTTATTTTCGATGATCGTGACATGGGTAAGGGTGGCGGCGCCCCGGTTCATAAGCCCGCCGCCCATGCCAACGGCGCTATTGCCACTGATAGTCGTATTGCTGATGGTGGCGTTGCCCTGTGATACATAAATTCCGCCGCCTACGCCCTCCGCTGTATTGTCGCTTATGCCCGACTTATCGATGATGAGCGTATTGTCAGGACCTCTGAAGTAGATGCCGGCGCCAAATGAGTCGTCTGGCGCGTTATCTTTCGTGACGCGCCTGTTGCCGGATGGCGAGGTCCAAACGCGAGTCGCGTTGCTGCTCACAACGCTGTCGATGAGCAGAACCTCGCTTTCGATGGCCGAGATGCCGCCGCCTGCGCCCGCCGAAGAATTGTGTCTTACGACGCTGTTGTACAATGCCAGGTTGGAGTTTGCCGCGAGTATGCCACCACCGTTGCTGTGGGTCCAGCCGTCGGTCACCGTCAAGTCTTTGAGCGTCAGGCTGCCATCGCGAACGGCAAAAATCCGGTTGCCTTCGCCGTCGATTACAAAGCCCATACCTTCGATCACGACTTCGGATGTGACTTCCAGCGTAGCGTCGAGCGCAATCGTGCCCTCGACTGTGCCTTCTACCGTGATGGTGATCGTATCCGATCCTGTGTTGTCATCTGCGGCGGCATCGCCAGCTTCGCAGCTGTTGCCAGGCGCGACCTGGTCATCACCATTGGCAGACCGGATGGCATTCGCCAAGCTGCAATCGGCATCGACACTGATATCGGCCGCCAGCGCAGTGCCTGCCTGAAGTAGCAGGATCGCCAGGCACATGCTTGTGATGAGTCGTCTGATAGTCACGGTTTGATCCTGTTCTCAACCCTAGGGGATTGGTAAAGGCGAAAAGCTGCCACAACCGCGTGTTGGCGGCATCGCCCTACGTAAGCCCCATTTAAGTCCGATTCCTGTTTCTGCACAAACGAATATAAGGCAGAATCAAGTGCAATCTCGCTTTTGCGCTTTATGCCGTTTCAGCCATCTTGCGCAGCAAAGCCAGTGTCATGCGCGCATCGCCCAGAGAAGTATGCGCGTCACGTGCGGGCAGACCTTCGCGGTGGGCGGCTATTGACAGCTTGTGCGACCGGTAGTTTCTGCCGTTCGGATTGCGCTCGCCTTTGTAGCGAGCATACTGCTTCATGGCGCAATCGCGCTTTATCACGCGAGGCTCGGGCAAGTTGTAAACCGACGCCGTTTGCTGCAACAGCCGCCAGTCGAAGTCCATGTTGTAAGCGACCACGATCTGCCCCGCCAGCAGCACCGACAGCTTGATATAGATTTGGCGAAAGGTCGGCGCGTCCGCTATATCCATATCGCGGATGCCATGAATGCGCGTGGCGGCAGGCGGGATGGGGATGCTGGGCTTGACGCGCTGGTGGATGCGTGCCGCGCCCGCTTGGTCGATGATGGCGATTTCCACGATTTGGTCGGCTGCGCCCAAACCAGTCGTTTCGGTATCCAGCACCAGGAAGTCGCGTGTCATCAAAGAGCGCGCCCACTGGATGGCTTGCCGCCGGTGCGCCGGGTGATAATGCCGCGTCATCTCCGCGCCGCCTCGCTGTCCTTTCGTTACAAAATCATAACACAGCAAGCTGGAACAAATGCTTGCGCCCGCAAAAGAGCTGTGTTAGACTAACCGCATCGTCGGGTGAGTAAAGGAGGTGAATCAAAATGATAGGTTTACAGGGGGTAGCCCTCTGACCGTTTCACACCTCTAGGGGTTTGTCCGTTTAGGGGGTGAACCCGAAACCGCCAGACTGTGAAGTTGACAGTCGAGAGACCGCAGACTAATCCTCTGCGGTCTCTTTTTTTTGGAGGGGAGGGGCAACGTCAGCCTATCGAGACAGGCTCTATAGCTTCTCATACTCCTCGCGCAGGATGGCGTACCAGACCGAGTCTATGTAGCGGTCCCGGTGATAGTGATAGGCGCGCCGCGTGCCTTCACAGCGCATATTCGCCTTTTGCATCACCCGCCCTGACGCTGGATTGTGCGCGAAATGCCCGGCCGCGATGCGATTCAAGCCCAACTCCTCAAATCCGAATTGGATGAGCAGTCGCAGCGCCTGCGTCGCCAGTCCACGCCCCCAATAGGGCTTGCCGATCCAATAACCGACCTCGGCACGCTTGTGCTCGCGCACAGGATGGATACCCATGCAGCCAGCGAAGCAATCCGACCGCGCCTCGATGATGGCGAATGTATAGGCTTGGCCGCTTTGCCATTCTTCGCTGACTTTGTGTACAAATTCATGCGCGGCTTCCGGCGGATAGGGATGTGGCACGAATGTGTTGGCGGCGATCTCGGGCGCGCTGGCATACTTCAAAATCGGCGCGATATCCTGCTCCGCCAGCGGACGCATCCACAGCGCAGGACAGCGCAATATCGTCTTTTCCATGCTGCTTTTCCTTTATGGCGGGTCTTCGCAGCCCAACAGGGGTGGGCCCTCTGCCGCTGGCCGGCTCTCCAACTGCAGAGACACTTCCAACGTGCGGCGATCGCGGATGACCAGCAGGGTTATATCGTCGCCTGGGCGCGTCTGCTGCACCAGATAAGCCATCAGCGCATCCAGATCGTCAAAGTGAAACTCGTTGATGGCAACAATCAGGTCGCCGCCGGCACAGACGGTTTTCCCACGTACATCAATCAGCCGATCGCCACCGCGCAAGCCAGCCACATGCGCCGGTGATCCAGCCGATACCCCGCGCAGCAGCACGCCTCGCTCAGTCGGCAAGTCCAGCGCCGCGCTCAAGCCAGCCACGCCATAGCCGCCTTCCTCGCGCATCACCGATATGCCCATCCAAGCATAATCGACTCGACCCGTTGTCAACAAGTCGGGGATGACGCGCCGCATGGTATCGGCAGGCACAGCAAAGCCAATGCCGGCGATTTCGCCACTCAGGCTCTGATTGGCTGTTGTCATGCCAAAGACCAATCCTCGCGAATCCAGCAAGGGGCCGCCCGAGCTGCCTGGATAGATCGGCGCGTCAATCTGGATGATGGCGGGGTTGTCATAAGCGACTGCGCCCGCGCCGATCAGCTCGGCAGAGGGCAGTGTGCGACCGACGCCGCTGACGATGCCGGTGGTCATCGAGCTGTTCAAGCCAAAAGGATTGCCAATGGCGATTGCCCGCTGACCCACTTTAATCATCGCCGATTCGCCGATTCGCAGTGGCAGCAGTCGCTCTGCAGGCGCCGACACGTTCACAACTGCCACATCGCTGAAGCTGTCTGCGCCAACCAGCGCCGCCTCCAGCACAAGGGCATTGCCCAACGTTACGTTGATGGCATCGGCATCGTTCACCAGATGGGCGTTGGTGATGATATGCCCGCGCTGATCGTAGACGAAGCCAGAGCCGCGCCGTACCGATTCCGCCGTCGTCTCATCGGCATCTGTCCGCGCTTCGATATTGACCACCGAGGGGCTGGCGCTTTCGTAAATCTCCGCCAGCAGACGGTATTCGGCATCGGCTATTGCGCTGAGATCGACTGGCATGGCAGCCACTGTGGGTGTCGCTGGAGCGGAATCAAAGCTGCAAGCTGGCAGCAGCAGGCAAACAATAAAGAGAAAGCAGACGCGCAGAACCATCGTCAGCCGATTTGCTCTGTCGCCATTGCCGCGTAGATCAGGCAAGGCTGTCTCGCAGCGCCTGGGCTAGCTCGATTTGTTCAGGACTGAGCTGGGAGGGCACGGTGATGACGACGCGCGCCAGTAAGTCACCATATTCTTCATCGCCACGCAGCTTGGGCATGCCCTTGCCGGACAATCGCAGCCGCTTGCCAGCCTGCGTGCCGGGGCGGACTTTCATGCGCAGCTTGCCCGTCAGAGTCGGCACTTCGACCTCGCCGCCCAGCATGGCAGTCATGGCATCGACCTTGACATCCACGCCCAGATCGTTCCCATCACGCGTGAATTGGGGGTCATCGGCTACTTCGACAATCAGGTAGAGATTGCCCGGCGGACCGCCATAGATGCCCGGCTGTCCCTCGCCGGCCAAACGAACTTTGGCGCCGGTTGCAGCGCCTCGCGGTATCTGCAGGCTAATCTCGCGCCCACCCTTGCTATACACACGTTGTGCCCCTTCATAGGCCTCGCGCAGGCTGATGCGCACGGGCTGTTCAAGATCTTGTCCGGCGCGGGGTCGCTGCGTTCGGCTGCCAAACCCGCCAGCATGACGCCGTCCGCCCGACCCAGCGAAAATCGTTTCAAAGATATCGGACATGTCGTGATATTGTGCGCCGTCTGTGAAGGGTCCTCCCCCGTTGCCCGCTTGAACGTGCTGCCAGTTTTCGCCGAACTGGTTGTAGGCGCTGCGTTTGTCCTGGTCGCTCAATACTTCATAAGCGGCATTGACCTCTTTGAAGCGCGATTCGGCAGCCGCATCGTCGGGATTGGCGTCGGGATGATATTGTTTGGCTTTCTTGCGGAAGGCGCGCTTGATTTCGTCATCGCTGGCATTGCGCGCCACGCCCAGAATATCGTAATAGTCTCGGCTCATGGATCGCTTCCATTTTGTACTGCAGACACAGCAGTCAGAGCTTATTGTACGGGTAGACGGCGAGCAGGTCAATAAAGCCCGCTGCAGCCAAGCTTGGCAGACAAATGTTAGAACTGCGTTAAGAGTCACTGCTTGGGGTGGGCGAAACAAGAGTCTCCTCTACACAACCCTCTGCGTTTTTTTCGGGAACGGCGAATTCCGTGTACATGGAGCCTTCTCCATCTCCCGGCCTGTCGACAAAATCCGCGCGTGTTTTACCTCCCCCCAACTTTTCGGGGAGAGAGGGCGAGGGGGCATTGCAGGCGAGTCGGTGAAAGTGCAGACTGCCGACTATGCTATGATAAGCGCATGCGCATCTCATAATGGCCAGCAGCTTCAATGACCAGACGCAGATTGTCGGCCGGCACATCGGAGTCGGTAGAAGACTTTTTGAAAGCGATATTTCGCTTGCAGCGTCAGACCAACCGAGTCTCGACGAATGCCCTGGCAGACGCGCTGACTATCTCCGCGCCAGCAGTGACCGACATGGCGCAGCGCCTGGTCGACGAAGGCACAGTCGATTACTTGAAGTATCGCGGTGTGCGGCTCACCGACAAAGGTGAACGCGTCGCCTTGAAGATGTTGCGGCGTCATCGGCTCATCGAAGCCTATCTGGTGGAAGATCTGGGTTATCAGCTGCACGAGGTGCATGACGAAGCCGAAGCGCTGGAACATACCGTATCCGACCGCTTTGTCGAGGCGATCGCGCGCAAGCTGGGCAATCCAAGCTATGACCCGCATGGCGACCCCATCCCCAATCGCGATGGATTGATGCCACAGCGCGATTTGCAGCCGCTTTCTGAACTGCCCATGCAAACGCCCGCCCGCATTCGCCGCTTCATCATGGACGACCAGCGCATGCTGCAAGAAACACAAAAGCGCGGCCTGGTGCTGGGCAAAGAGCTGGAAGTGCTGGCGCGCGATGACTTTGACGGTCCGCTGCAAGTGCGGTTGCAGCCGGGCAACCAGCAAATTATCGGCTTCAAGATGGCTAGCGAGATTCTGGTCGAGTCGCTCGAGCCGTATGTGTAGGGCGTTCTGCGCTGTCTCCCGTCGCGGTCTCCCCATATCCATGGCGGTAGTTGGTTGAATTGACGCGCGCTCGCCGATAAATCGCGAAAACTGTGCTACACTTCCAGACCTTCTGTCGGCGAAAGCGTAACCGCAGGCTAACGATGGCACAGCAGCGCCAAGCTAGTCTGGGCGAAATTTCATTCGCGCCTGTGGAGATATGGTCATGTATAGCAATAGCAAATCGAGGCGAGCAATCAATCAGCGGGTGCGCGCCATCTTGCTGACAGGCGACGGCTCTGTGCTCTTGATCAAACGCGTCAAGCCATACAAGCGCCAGCCCTATTGGGTCGCGCCGGGCGGCGGCGTCGAAAGCCGGGACAGCGATCTCGAAGCCGCGCTGGAACGGGAATTGTACGAAGAATTGGGCGCGCGAGCGATCGTCTTGGAAACCGCCTTCGTGCTCGAGCATCACATAGCCGGCAAGCAGCTGGAAGAGCATTTTTTCGTCTGTCTGCTGCAAGAATACGACCTCAGCAAGCGCTACGGACCAGAATTTGCCGATCCCGCGCGTGGCGAATATATCCCGCAAGAAGTGCCGTTGGACGCGCTGGAGCTATTCCGCATCAACATCAAGACCGGGCAGCTGCGCGACTGGATGCTGCGCAAGCTCGACTACTTGCGAGATCTTCAAGCGCAGGCCTGCGTGACGAATATGGGAGTGGTGAATGAGTTGATATGCTCTTCATTTCCCCCACCATAAATCCCTTCCCCAAAAAATGAGGGAGGGACTTACAATGCGCGTAGTCCCAAGCTGTCTCCCCTCCCCTCCTTGCGGGGACAAGGGGATGGGGGTCTTCGCAGTGATTCACCACTCCTCTACTATTCAGCATAGGCGAAACCGATGGGCATGGTTTACATTGTTCTTTACAATGTCGCCTAAGCCGTTGCTCTCAGCAATAGTGCGGACCCAGATATGCAAATATCACGAATAATCCTGGTCGCTGCAGAGTCCCTGCCGCGCGATCTGCTAGCAACGTTGCTCGACAACAAGCGCTATGTCGTCAACACATTTGCCGATGCCAGCGCTGCAGTCCGGCATGTCGAGGAGCTGGGCGGGCCTCACCTTGCGCTGATCTCGCTGATTGCCCGGGCATCTTCGGGCTTGGAGGCCGCGCGCAGGCTGAAATCAATTGTTGATATGCCGCTTATTTTCATCATCGCGCCCGAGGATCTGCCGCGTCTCATGGGCCAAATGCAGGTGCATGGCGATGACTTTGTGGTAAGTCCCGTCCTGCCGATAGAGCTGGAGGCGCGCATGCAGTTGCTGCTGGCGAGGCTGCCGGTGACGAGTTATGACCGCGATCGCATCGTCCACTTTGACGAGCTTACCATAGACTTTTCGCGCAGCCGCTTGCTAATGGACGGAAAATCAGTGCGCATATCGCCCACCGAAGCCGGCTTGCTGCACATATTGCTGCGCAATGCCCCGCGCGTGGTGGAAAACCAAACCTTGCTGTCGCGCGTGTGGTCGCAAGGCACAGTCGCCGAAGACACCTTGCGCGTGCACATGCATCGCCTGCGCGGCAAGCTGGAAGCCGACCCGCACAATCCCGTATACATCCGCACCGTGCGTGGCATTGGCTATCGTTTCGCTGTTTCGCCCGATTGACGCGCCGCAGTCTCCGCAATTGCCGCCCTGCCGCGCCTGCATTATGATGGTGGCGGGCAAAAGCAGGAGAGCGGCGTATGCGCATCACCATCGGCTTGGCGCAGATTTACCCCAAACTGGGCGATCTTCAACACAACCTCGCCGCGCACTTGCAGACTATCTACGCGGCGCGTGAACGTGGCGTCGACCTGCTCATCTTCCCCGAGTTGTCGCTGACCGGCTATCAGGTGCAAGACCTCGTGCCCGAAGTGTCGCTGCGCTGCGATGCCAGCGATGCCATCTTCGCCGAGTTGCTGGCTGCCAGCGCCGATATCGACCTGGTGGTGGGCTTCGTGCACGAGGACAAGCGCAACCGCTTTTATATCGCCAATGCCTACTTGTCGGCTGGCGCAGTCCTGCACATCCATCACAAGCTCTATCTGCCCACCTATGCCATGTTTGACGAGTCGCGCTACTTCGCTCAAGGCAACAGCGTGCGCGCTTTTGACAGTCGCTTTGGCCGACTGGGCATGCTGATCTGCGAAGATTTTTGGCATGTTTCGCCGGCCTATCTACTCTGGCTGGATGGCGCCGATATGCTGATCCTCAACAGCAGCAGCCCTTCGCGGGGCTTGAATGACAGCGATCGCCTGGGCGGCACGCGCTGGGTCGAGTTGGTCAATCAAGCCTATGGCAGCATGTTCACGGCTTATGTGCTGCACTGCAACCGCGTCGGTTATGAAGATGGCAAGAATTTCTGGGGCGGCTCATCGGTGGTCGACCCCGATGGCGAGTTCATGACGCACGGTCTGTATTTTGACGAAGCGCTGATCACGCAGGAGATCGACCTGAACCAACTGCATCGGACGCGCGCTCGCTTGCCACTGTTGCGGGATGAGCGACCGAGTCTCGTGCGGCGGGAGCTGGGGCGGATTTTGAGCGAGAATTTGGGGTAGGGGGCAACTTCTCTGTAGTATTTTCGGGCTGCAGGAAGTTGCTATCTGCGACTGATATTCTCGTCGGGCGATACAAGGTTCGCATTTACAGCAGTGTAAAAATCTCTTTGCCTCTGTGGTAAGCCCCAAATGATTTGGGTGGTCAAAAGACCTGCCAGGCTATGCTATAATCAAGCATGCAGAAAGAAAACGAAAGTCCTGACGACTAGGTAAGGAGCAAACATGAACTTCGGTGGACTATTGAGCGTTGTCGCGATTCTCGCCTTTGGCGTGGGCATTTTGGGCGTGGCTTTTGCCTTCACGCTGGCATCGCAGAACCGTCCGGCTCGCGGCGGATACATGCTGGCGCTGGTCGGCTTTGCGGCGGGCATCGTGCTATTCATCATCAGCTCGGGCATCTTGATCGTGCAGCCGGCCCGCGCCGCCGTCATCGTTAATGTCTTGTCTGGTGAGCTGGAACAACCGGCCCGCTCCCCCGGCACATCCATCATCATTCCCGGCTTGCAAGAATACATCATCTACCAGACCGATCAGCGCGAATACACCATGTCGGGCATAAGCAGTGAAGGGCGGCTGCAGGGCGACGACGCGGTCGAGGCGCTGACGGTTGATGGCCAGGAAATTCGGCTCGATATCACGGTGCTGTATCGGATTGACCGCAATGATGTCAACCAGATTCACCTGAATTGGCAGAATCGCTACGAATCCGACTTCATTCGTCCTACCGTTCGTGCGGTTGCGCGCGATGTCGTCTCGCAATTCGAGGCGGAAGCCATCTACGGTTTGGAGCGTGAAGCGCTTGGCGGGCGTATTTCCGAACTTGTCGCACAGCGGATGATCGACGAGGGACTGACTTTGACCTCGCTGCTCGTACGCCAAATCGATTTCAACGACGCCTTTGCCAACTCGATTGAAGAGAAGCAGATCGAAGAGCAGAAGCTGCAGCGCGCGCGTACGGAAGCGGAGCGTGTGCGTACCGAAGCCAGTGGTCGCGCTGACGGCGAGGAAGAATCGGCGCGCGGTCGCGCTAACGCCCGCAAGATTGAAGCCGAAGCCGAAGCCGAAGCGTTGCGCGTCATCAGCGATCAGATCGCCGCTAATCCGAATCTGATCCAGTATCTCTATGTCGCCAATTTGTCGGACAATGTGTCCTTCGCCTTGCTGCCATCGAATGCGCCATTCATCTTCAACGTCGATGATTTCACCCAGCTCGGCGGAGATTTCGAGGCGCCCGAAGTGGACTTGCAGATCGAAGGCTAGCGGCGAGCGGACGACAGCCAGCTTGGACTGGCAATAAGGAATTGCAGACAACCCCTCTTCCCAGCGCGGTGGAGGGGTTTTGCGTTGGGGCGGAAGCAACGAAGGAGACGCAACATGCAAGTACATCCAGCGGAATCGGCGGGCATGAGCAGCCAGCGATT
Source organism: Chloroflexi bacterium bin20 (assembly GCA_002238485.1). GTDB lineage: Bacteria > Chloroflexota > Anaerolineae > Aggregatilineales > Phototrophicaceae > UBA6055. Next base: position 34,531 of record MPMG01000007.1, read on the forward strand.
GGCGCGTGCCGATGCCTACTTGGCGAGCGAAGTCGCCGACGAACGTTTGCCCGGCATCATCGCGGTGGCCCAGCGGCGCGGCATATCCGTGCAGCACACCGTGCAGGGCATGATGGACATCGCAGCGCGCAAAAAGATGCAAGCCGATGCCATCTTTCGCATTTATAGCATGACCAAGCCGGTCGTCAGCCTGGCGCTGATGATGCTGCACGACGAAGGGCGCTTGCAGCTGCACGATGCGGTTTCACGCTATATCCCCAGCTTCGCCAAAACCAAGGTCTACAGCCACATCAGCGAGAATCAGCCGGTCTTTGCCGAGCAAGATCCGCCCATGACCGTGTTTCATCTGCTGACGCATACCGCTGGCCTCAGCTATGGTGGCGATCTCTGGCACCCGGCCGACAAGCTCTTCCGCGATTCGGCTGCGCAGCACGGCTTCTTCCGCCGCGATAGGCAGCTTTCGCAGCTGGTCGAGCATTTTGCCGCGCTGCCTTTGCGCTTCCAGCCGGGCAGCAGCTGGCATTACAGCGTGGCAAGCGATGTGGTCGGCTATCTGGTGCAGGTCATCGCCGATATGCCCCTGGCGGACTTCTTGCGCGAGCGGATTTTCGCGCCGCTGGGCATGGACGATACGGGCTTCGACATCCCACCAGATAAACACAGCCGCCTTTGCGCCATATATGGATCGGACGAGGCGGGCTTGCCACAGCTGATTGACCATGCCGAGGTCGCCAATGGCGATGTGCGCCTGCCGACGGCTTGTCCATCTGGCGGCGGCGGCTTGGTTTCGACTGCGGCGGATTATCTGCGCTTCGCCAATATGCTGTTGAACGGCGGCGAGCTGGATGGGGCGCGTTTGGTCAGCCCTATGACCATACAGCGCATGACAAGCAACGCCGTCTCACGCGACATGCTGCCACTGCGTATCGGCATCGAACGGTACGGCTATGGATTTGGCTTGGGCTTCCGCGTGATGGTCGATGTCGGGCGCGCCAATGGCTACAGCTCCATCGGTGAATACGGCTGGTCGGGCGCAGCCAACACGCATGTGGTCATCGACCCGCAGCAAGAGTTGATCACGTTGATGATGACGCAAATGTGGTCTGCCGAGCCGCATCGCCCGCGCTCGATCTATCCGAATCTGGTCTATCAGGCGATTGATTCGCTGTAGGGGCCTGTTACTTCTGCATAGAACGGCGCGCCCAGCCCCGCCTTTCGACATAATCCTCGCAAGGGTTGACTCCCCCGACTTTTCGGGGAGGCCGAGAGGGTGAGCTACAAGCGCACATCCAGCACATCCAGCACCGTCTCGATGGGCGTGAAGATGGTCGCGCGCCGCGAGCCAGCGAATAGCAATCCCACCGCTTTCAAACTGTCGCCCGCCACGATCAGCGCGCCCGAATCGCCACCCTGGCTCATGGGCGTGGTGATGGTCTGCCCGGCGAAGCGCGCATTCAGATTCTCGCCATAGGACACATCCACCGTGGCATTCATCAACGTAACGCTGCCTTCGGTATAGCCGGTCGTTCGTCCATGTTTGCGCACGGGCATGCCCAGCCGCGCTTTGGCAATGCCGTTGGGACGTCCGATATCGGCGATACTCTGTTGAAACATCATCGGGTTGTTGGGACGCGCCAAAGCCGCATCGATGCGATTGGGGAAGATCGATTTGCTCGCTTGCGCCTGGGGCGCCGTGATCGCTGCCAGCCGTTTCGACGAACCGCTCAGGGCGCTCAAGGCATTGCCCACCGTCACGAACATCTCGACGATATCGCAGCCACCAGGCGGGAAGAGCGGCGGCGGCGTGGTGGGCGGCTGGACGGGTATTGGACCGCTTTGGTTGTAAAAGCGCAGCGCCTCGTACCGATGCAGCTTCGCCACCACATCATCGGGACGCAGACCATGGTCGGTTGTGCCCGGCTGCAATACCGCATCGCCAATGGCGGCTTGGTTGCTGTTTGCCAGCACATGGTTATTGGAGAGCAGCAGCGGCTCGCCCGTCTGGTTGTCAAAGACGACAGCGCCCAGTGTGCCTGCCGTAACCTGGTAATGCCCGATGCTGACGCCAGCGGGAATATTGGGTCGAAAACGGTCGCGCGGGTTGAGCTGCGCTTCCAGCCGGCCGATTTCGATGACATCGGTGCGCGCGCCATTGACATCCGGCGGCACCAGGTCTTCTGCGCTCAGCGCTTCGATTGGTTTCTTCTGCTCCACCAGCACAGCCATCGCCAGCTGATCAGTGACTTGCTCTTTGTAGTTGCGAAAGCCGATAGCGACGCCTACCACGCCACGCCGCCGCAGCAATTCTTCTTGCGACAGACGTTGTGCCTCCAGCAACTGATGAAACAAGTCCAGCGACATGCGCCTCTAGCCTCGCGTGCGGATACGGCAATAGTATACAGGCAAGCGCCGAGCGCGGATAATAGGGGGCGCTAGCCAGACAGGCTCTTCAAGCCGCTGCCGGTCAACGCGATGACCAGCTCTGCCGCATCACCCATCCGCTCGCGGATTTGTGGCAGGGCTGCGACAGGCACGGCGCTGGTCGCTTCGATCATGAATCCACGCGAGTGCATGCGCTGCTGCGCGTCCAGGATGTCGTCATTGTCAACGCGCAGAGCCAGGCCGCCGCTGTCTGCGATCGCTCGCAAGATCTGCCGACCACGCACAGGCTCGTCCACCAGGATGCCGTCCGCCACACTGTCGCCGCGAACGATGGTCGGCGGCGTATCTGCGCCCGCTTCCCATGCGCGCACAATCGGGTCGACTCCCGCCGACTGCACGGCGATCATGCATGGGATTGCCGCGATTAGCCCCGCCGCGTGCAGCCCCCGAAAGCCACGAACCATGCCCAGAAACAACCCGCCATGCCCAACCGGAGCAGCCACAGCATCGGGCGCGCGCCTGCCCAGCTGTTCCCAGATTTCCCACGCGGCTGTCTGCTGCCCCAGTACAAAGCTCGGGTTCCAGGCGTGGCTGGCATAGGTTCTGCTTTTGGCTGCGGCATAGATCTGCGCGGGCAAATCTGCCGATTCGATGATTTCGCCGCCATAAGCGCGGATATGCGCCTTCTTGCTTTCGACCGCGCTGGTTTTGGGCACATAAATTGTTGCTCTCATGCCTGCCAAAGCCGCATAAGCTGCCAGCGATGCGCCCGCATTGCCCGATGAATTGTCCATGACTGCCGCAAGTCCCGCGCCGGCCAGGTGATTCAGCATGACCGCCACGCCACGATCTTTGAACGAGCCAGTCGGATTCAAGTATTCCAGCTTGGCATGGAAGCGCGCGCCAGCCAGATTCAGCTGCACCAGCGGAGTCATGCCTTCGCCCAGGCTGAATCGCCGTTGGACGGGCAGAAGCGCCCGATAGCGCCACAGCGAGAAGTCCTCCGTCACGATTCGGGCGGGATCGAATGTCGGCAGCGCTTTCCAGTCCAGCAGACCACCGCAATCGCCACAGCGCCAATTTGTGGACTGTGCCGTCATTTTGCAAATGTTGCATGTGATCCGCGCCATAAGTCTGCTTCTTTCTTGGTCGACCGCCGGCATTGTATCACAGCGCTTTGTGTGTTGATCGGCTGCTCGCTTTGATGTGTGGATCGCCCGAGAACGTTTGCAGTAGAGAATCCGCGCCTGTCTTGTGCTAGAATCGGGGAAATTCGCCGCGACGACATGGCACCGGCCCACACATGACTCTGCATGATCGCTTTGAACGGCCCCTGCGCGACCTGCGCATCTCAGTCACTGACCGCTGCAACTTTCGCTGTCCCTATTGCATGCCCGCCGAGATCTTTGGCGAACGTTACAAATTCCTGCCCAAGCCGCAACTGCTCACTTTCGAAGAGATCGTCCGCCTCACACACATCATCGTGCGACAGGGCGCGCTGAAAATCCGCCTCACCGGTGGCGAGCCTCTGCTGCGACAGGGTATTGAACAGTTGGTGGCCATGCTTGCGGAGATTGATGGCGTGGCCGACCTGGCCATGACCACCAATGCTTTCTTGCTGCCGCAGAAGATAGACGCCCTAAAGGACGCCGGATTAAAACGTCTGACGATCAGCCTGGATACGCTGGACGATGCCATCTTTCGCCAGATGAATGGCGGGCGGGCCGGAGTCGACAAGGTGCTGGAAGGTATCATAGCTGCCGAGCAGGCCGGTTTCTCGCCACTCAAGATCAACGCCGTTGTGCAGCGGGGCGCCAACGATCACACCCTGGTCGATCTGGCGCGTTTCTTCAAGGCACGCGGGCATATCGTGCGCTTCATAGAGTATATGGATGTGGGAAATCGCAACGGCTGGCGCATGGACCAGGTGCTGCCATCCAGCCAGGTCGTAGAGCTTGTCGATGCCGAGATGCCGCTGAAACCCGTGCCTGGCAACTATTACGGCGAGGTGGCGCAACGGTATCAATTTCGTGACGGCGAAGGCGAAATCGGACTGATCAGTTCGGTCACGCAGCCGTTTTGTGGCGCTTGCACGCGCATGCGTCTCTCGCCGGAGGGGCAGATCTTCACCTGTCTGTTTGGTACAAAAGGCGCCAGTCTGCGCGATCCTCTGCGGGCGGGGGCCAGCGATGACGAACTGGCCGCCATCATCAGCCGCACCTGGCGCGCGCGCAGCGACCGCTATTCCGAAATCCGCAGTTCGCTCACCGAAGACGTCCGCGAAGAACGACACAAGGTGGAGATGTATCACATCGGCGGCTAGCTGTGGCCAGCTTGAACCAGACTGCGGCTGTGGTAAGCTTATGCCACTTTGCGGATAAAACCACGAGGCGAGGAAAGAGCATGTTCAACGCAGATTTTGAGTTGACCGGGCAGACCGCGCTGATCACCGGCGCAGGCAGGGGCATTGGCTTGGCGACCGCGCGTCGGCTGGCTGCTGCCGGAGCCGATGTCATCATTGCCGAATACATCCCCGAAAATGGGCGCAATGCCGCCGCCGAGATCGAAGGCATGGGGCGCAAGTCGCTCTTCATTGATGTCGATGTGCGCGACTCGGGCAGTGTGAATGCCATGGCAGAGACCGCGCTGGCCGCCTTTCCGCAGATCGACATTCTGGTTTGCAATGCAGGCATCGCCCAAGGCGTCAGAGCCGAAGAAATGACCGACGAAGAGTGGCTGAATATGATGGCGGTCAACCTGAATGGAGTCTTTTATTGCTGTCGGGCTATCGGACGGCACATGCTGGAGCGTGGCAGCGGCAGCATCGTCAATACGGCGTCGATGTCGGGCATGATATCCAATACGCCACAGCCGCAAGCTCATTACAATGCAGCCAAAGCCGGCGTCATCTTGCTGACCAAGTCGCTAGCTGGCGAATGGGCGGATCGTGACGTGCGTGTCAATTGCGTATCGCCCGGCTACATCGGCACAGATATGACCGCGGCCGGCATGGAAAACCCCGACTGGTACCCCACCTGGCTGGCGATGACTCCACAGGGCACGGTGGGCAAACCCGAAGATGTGGCGGCTGCTATCTATTACCTGGCCTCGCCGGCCGCCAAGTATACAACTGGCACGAATCTGGTCGTAGATGGCGGCTATACCAGTTGGTAGGGATTATTGCGGCTCGGGGCAGGGCGAGCTCAGATTTAAGAGTTTGACGACATCGTTGCGCACCCAGCCGATTGGCGAGGTGCCGCCGTCGCTGTAGCGCACATAATACCAGGCATTGCCAGCCGGGTTGCGTTCATCGCGCCGCACTTCAATCACATCGAGCTCTGTATCAGATGGCAGCAGCAATATCGACTGGCTGCTGGTGGTCGGGCGGAAGCGCACATTCTTGGCATCGTCAGCGGCATTGTAAACTCGGCAGAGCACAGATGGCGTCGGTGTGCTGGTGGGGGTGTCGGTGGCGGTTGGTGTGCTGGTTGCAGTCGGCGTGATGGTCGGCGTGTTGGTGGTCGTCGGCGTGTCGGTTGGCGTATAAGTATCTGTCGGTGTGAAGGTGATTGTTGGTGTGCTGGTGGCGGTCGGCGTTTCAGTCTGGGTCGGCGTGTACGAAGGCGTGAAAGTTAGCGTTGGCGTCGGCGTGATAGTCGGTGTGTTGGTGGCGGTCGGCGTCGGTGTTTCGGTCGGGAAGATGATCGGCTCCCAAACATCGCGAGTCAAATAGATGCCGGTGGCGCTCACCAAGCCCACGATCACCAGCAGCAGGCAGCCAGCAAAGCGTCCGCGATTGCGCCGCTTGCGGATGACGCTTTCGATTCGTGACAAATCGGCGCGCCGCCCCAAAATACGAAAGGGCTCGTCGCGCATGATATCAAGCCACGACTGTGCCTCGACCGTGTCGCCATTTTGCAAGGCCTCGTCTGCCCGCTCCAAATACCGCAGGAACAAGTCGTTGACCGTGCTGCGATAACGTTCGTCCTGGGCGTACTCGCCAACCATTTCAGCCAGCATCTGCCGCGCTTGCGCCAGCTCTGGGTCGAAGTTCTGCGAAACAAGGGCTTGCGCTCGTCGCAGCGCTTGCTGTGTCCGCGCCACCTCTGCCTGGCTATTGCGCGCGTGCATAAGCAGATCGGCGAAACCGCTGTCTTTGGGGTCGAGCTCCAGCCCCATCTCCAGCGCTTTTACGGCGCTGTTCATGAGCAAGATGCGTTCGTCCAGCGTGTTGGCTTCTTTGGCATGATTCAGCTGCAACTGGGCTTGATCAGTTACCTGGCTGCGGATGCCCGCCAGATTGCCATCGACTTCTTGCTGCAGCTGTGACAGCCGTTGGCTCTTGGGCAGCAGCTGCCGCACTTGCGAAAGCAGCTTGCGGATCTGGGCGACTTGCGCCACTTGCTCGTCCAGCGTGCCGCCGATTGTGTTCATACTAAGCGTGATCTGGTCATAATCGCGCTGGATACGGCGGATCATCTCTTGGCGCTCTTCGGCTTGCGGGTCATTGGGCACGACGCGCAATGCGCCTTCGTATTTACGCAGCGCCTCCGACCAATTGTCGTTCGCCATCAGACGGTCGCCGTCGTTCAGCAATTCGCGCGCCAGTGCCAGGTCCTGGATATCCAGCAGCGCTTGCTCGACATCTTTCCAGCTGAGGATGCCATCGCGTTCGGCAAGTTCGCGCGCTTCACGGTAGAGCCCGGTCGCTTGTTCATAATTGCCGGCGCGCACGAGCGAGTTGGCGCGGTTGTAGGCGACACGCGCTTCAAAGGGGATGCGGTGGTCGGGCACGATGCCGCGGATGAGGTTGTCTTCCGACTTTTCGCGATATTCCAGCGCTGTTGCATGGTCGGGGCTTTGCGCCAGGATGCGGTTGGCGACATCAATAGCCTGCTGATATTCGCCGGAGTAATAACTTTCCGTAAGCCGTTTCAGCAAGTCGTCAATTATCTCGGTGCTAGAGCGGGGCTGCGCTTCGCTGGCGGAGGAAGGGGCAGCCGATTCGGTCTGCACCGGCTGGCTGCGAAAATGTTCACTCGGCTGACGAGCGGCTTCTTGGGGTCTTGGCGGCTCGCTGTGTCTGGGTGGCTCGCTGGGCGTTGAGGTTGGCGCTTGCTGGAGGTCGTGCCGCAAAAAGAGGTCTTGTACGCGCTGTCTGGCTTGCGCGTTGTGTGCGCCGGCTCGCTGCAAGAGGCTGATGACATCGGCGTGCCCGGCATCAATGCGCAGGGCGTCGGCCAAGATATCGATGGCTTCATCAATATCGTCATCGTCGCCCGCGATTTCGATGCGGATGCGCGCGCGCCGCACCAGTCCGCGCATTGCCGCTGTGTCGGGTCGTGTCGATTGACTTTGCAAATCGGCAATTTCGGCAAAGAGCGCTTGCGCTTTTTGCTCCAGCGGTGTGTTTTTTGCTTCGGTAAGCAGGTCGCGGGCTTCTTGCTGCAATTCGACGAGGGACTGCGGGTCGGTGGCGCTATTTGCGCGCCCACGCAATTCTTCAATTGCCCGTTGCAATTCCTGCATGGATGACATTCCTATGCTGGCTTGCCCAAGCTGCTCGACATGCAGCGGGCACTTTGTGGCGCGACTGCCACGATACGCGCCGTACCACTTGCCAGGATTCTATGCTAGAGTGTGCTGGCGGTCAAAATGCGGCAACGGTCATATTCCAATGGCTACATTTCAGCACATCGTACCTAGATACAAGCTGATCCTATTCTACAATATTCGCCATGACAGACAAGAACAATATTACCGCTTCATGCTCAGCAGTTTCGTGCCGGCCGTGCAAAAGGTCGGCGTATTCATGCACATGGCTTGGCACATCGCCTATGGGCAGCATCCCATGCGCAAGATCGAATTCGTTACTGAAAACTCGGATACCCTGCGCAGCCTGTTTCTAAGCGACGAATGGGAAGAACTGGAAAACAAGCTCATGCGTTATGTTTCCGATTATGAGCGCAAGGTCGTTGAATACCGCGATGGATTTCAAGTCTAGGTCTTTGCGCCGCTTGCATATCGGCTGGCAGAGCGTACAATAACATCCCCGCCAGGTAGAGCAACCGAGCAAGGCAAAATGGTAATTGATCTGCGCGAGTGGCTGCCTTTTCTGGCTGAATTGCCAGGGTTTGCGCAGCGCATCCTACTTGACCTCTTCCCCTTTTTCTTCGCGGCGCTGTTGATCTGGCTGCTTCGCTGGTTGCTGACGAAGCTGCTGCTGAAACCATTGCGCATCGTGGTCAGCCGCAGCGAAAGCCAACTCGATGACAGCTTGGTCGAAGCTTGCATCTCGCCCTTGCGCGTTGCGGTGGTCGGGTTTTCGTTGATCCTGGTCACGCTGCTTTTCAGCTTCAGCGCGGAAGTGGTGCAAATTGCGCAGGCGGCCGGTCGCTCGCTGCTGATCGGCTCGATCTTCTTCGCCATCATCCGCCTATTTGAAGTCGTCTCGCTGCAACCCGTGGCTTTTGAACGACTCACCGGCATAACCATCCCCGAGCGCTTGCTGCCATTTTTGAATACGCTGCTGAAGTTTCTTATATTGGCGCTGGGCGCGATCTTTATCCTGCAAGAGTTGAACTTTGATGTCGCCGCCTTGATCGCCTCGCTGGGTGTCGTGGGCATCGGCATATCGTTGGCTTCGCAGAACACCGTCAGCAATATGTTTGGATTTGCGGCGATCGTTTCAGACAATCCATTCAAGGTCGGCGACTTCATCCGGACGCCCTCAGTCAGCGGCATTGTGGAATCGGTTGGTGTGCGCTCGACGCGCATTCGCCAGCTCGACCAGGCGCTGGTCTCTGTGCCCAACCACCTGCTTACCGATGCGGTCGTCGTGAATTGGTCGCGCATGCAAAAGCGCCGCCTCGACCTGACGTTGACTTTCACCTACAGCACCAGCAGCGAGCAGATGCGCGCCTTGCTCGAAGAAGTCCGCACGTTGCTGCAGAACACCGACGAGGTCGATGCCGACTCCATCATGGTGCACTTCATTGATATGAGCGCCAGCTCGCTGGATGTGCGCATCATCTGCCAGGTGCTGAATGCGGATTTCCGCGCATTCACCGCCCAAAAAGAGTTGATCCTGCTGGAGATCATGGGCATTGCCGAGCGACTGGAAGTCAATTTCGCTTTCCCCAGCCAATCGCTGTATATCGAGTCGCTGCCCGGCGCTCCTGCCTCGGCCATAGCGGATGCCGAAGCGCCATGACGGAAGCGGCAAGCGGCTTGATGGCTGCGCTGCAATTTAGCGGGTCCGACCTGGCCGCGAACCGGCAAGGCAGGCTAAGCCCAGCGCAGGCAGCGCGCATCCAGCGAGTGCGGCGGCGGCAGCTGCTCTTGGCGGTCATCCTCTTCTTTTTCTTCGTCATTGGCGCGACCATTTTGCTGTTTGCTGGGCAGCGCGAGGACAATCCCATTCTCACCGGGGCGGGTGGCGCGCTGATCGTCATGAATGCGCTGCTGGTCGGGCTGGTTGGTCGCGGCAGCATGCGCGTTGGCAGCGATCTGCGCTCGGACAGCGTCGAAGCGCTGGCTGGCGAAGTCGAACGTGTGCTGCGGCGTGGGCGTCAGGGCGATAGTTATCTGCTGCGCATCGATGGCGACGACCTGCGCGTTAGCAAAGAGATTTTCCTGGGCTTTCGGCACAAATGCCCCTATCGCATCTATCGCAGCAAAGGGTCGCGCCTGTTGCTGTCTGCGGAAGCGATTGGCCGATGAATCTGCCCGCCTTTGGACAAGCAATCATGCGAGGGCGTTTGGCGCCTTTGCTGGTTTTTGCCGTCTATCTGCTGCCGGCGCTGATTTTAACCACGCCTGCGCACGAAACTTTGTCGACCCGCTTCATCGGTGGCGATACCAGCGATGTGTATGAGATGGCGCGCCATGTGTGGTGGTTCAAGGTTGCGCTGCAGGGGGAAGACAATGTCTTTTGGCACAGCCTGCTGGGTTTTCCAGACGGCTTCGCGGCTGTGCAGCTATGGGCGCATCCGCTGCAGTTCTTCCCAATGTGGCTGCTGGCGCTGTTCATGCCGCTGGCTTTGGCCTACAACATCACAGTGCTGGCGGCGATGGCCTTGAATGGTCTGGCGATGTATGTGCTGGCGCGGCGTTTATTGTCCGGTCATGACCCGATTCCGCCGCTCTTCGCTGGCTTGGTCTATATGGTGTTCCCGGTTTTCCAGGGGCATGTGTTCGCTGGGCATGTCGGCTTGCTCATGGGCTGGGGACTGCCCCTGTTTGTACTTTGCCTCTACGATTATGTCGATCGTGGCGGGGCGCGAAGGCTGTTGGGTGCGATGTTGTGTTTCCTGCTGGCGACGCTCGGTCATTCTTTGATGCTGTTTTATGCGCTGCTGCCAATGGCGCTGCTATTTGCTTTGGCGCGGCTCTATCGTCGCGACCATGTTGGGGCTTTGCGCGTTGCCCTGGTGGCCTTGTTAGGCTGCCTGTTGCAGTTGCTTTTCTTGTTTCCCATCTTGGTTGGAGCGCTCGAAAGCGCGGTCTACAGCGACGCGGGCGGGCAAGTGCGTTACAGCATTGATTTGCTCGGCATCGCGTCGCCCTCGTTCCAAAATCCGTATTGGCGTGATATTGCGACGCATTCGGCGTCTGTTTTGGGCACGAACCTGGAAGAAGGCTCAAGCTATATCGGCTTGCTGGGAGGCATGCTTGCGCTCTTGGGCTTGTTGAGCCGGCGGGATGCGCGCTTTTGGCTGATGGTGGCCTTGGCGGCTTGGGTCTTGGCGCTGGGTCCTGTTCTCAAGGTTTTTGACATGCCGCTGCGCTTCGAGGTCGCCGGTTACGAAAATGTCATGCCCTTGCCATACGCCTTTGCCATGCAGTTGCCGGGTTTTGAGCTGGCGCGGGCGCCGGGTCGATTCATGATCCTTTTCGCCCTGGCTTTTGGCTTGTTGGCTGGCTGGGGCATGCTGACCATGTGGTCGAGTTCGTTTTTCCAGAGTCGGCGTCGCAGCATCCGCTACATCCTGTTGGCAGTTTTCATTCTATTTGTCTTTCAAGATTATCGTTTCTTTGCGCCCTTCCCGACCCTGCCCGTTGCGCTTCCAGCCGCCATACACGAGCTGCGCGACAGACAAGACATTCGCGCCATATTCAATGTGCCGCATGATGACTTGCTGGCCGCCAAAGAAGCCATGTACCTGCAAACCGCGCATGGCAAACCGCTAATCGCTGGCCACGACGCCCGCGAGACGCCGGTCAATCGCTCGCGGTTGACCTTGCTGGCCGAGTTCCATCCTTCGTTGCTTTCAGATGCCGATGTCGATGTCGTTATCCTAAACAAAGCGCGCGCCCGCGCGATCGGAGAGCTCGAGTCACTTGCCGAACTCGCCAACCAGCGCTTGGGCGAGGCGATCTACGAAGACGAACGCTATGCGATATTCACCGTGCCATTCCGGCCGCGGCTGGTCAACACGGTCTTTGCCGTGGAAAGCGACATGCAATCGCACAAGGCGCACATTTTCAGAGCGCAGCCAGGCTGGCTGGAGCTCAACGCAACCCTGGAGGCGATCAACCGACGCGTCAATCTGTCGCTGAATGGCGCCCTGTTGGACTCGCTGGAGGTCAATGGCAAGATCCCGCTGTTGCTGCCCCTGCCTATTGCGCGGCGCGGGTATCACAGCTTGCTTATCGAGCTGGATCCACCCTGCCCGCCGCGAATCGATGCCACGCTGCTTTTCTGCCACGGCGTCACAGTCGACCAGTTGGATATCCGCGTGCTTTCCACAAGCACGATATACGATCCGATCCGTATAGAGGACGACATCGTACTGGCGGGCTTTTATCTGCCAGACCAAGCCGATGACGAGTTGGCGGTGCGATTCTGGTGGCGATTTGAAGCGCCGCGCTCTGCAAACGATGTGCGTTTTGTCCACCTGTTGGACGAGGCGGGCAGATTGGTGCCCGGGCGGCAAGACGACACTTCGCTCGGCCTCTTGCAAGCTGGCGACGAACTGACGGAGACCGTGCGCTTTGATACGCGCTTCTTGCCGGCTGGCGAATATCGCGTGCTGACTGGTTGGTACAGATTGCCGGATGCCATTCGTTACGATGTGCTGACCAATGTGCCGGGCGCGCAGGACGACACGATCCAGCTAGGCATCGTGCGCGTGGGCTTGTGAGAATCGTCAAGACGCCCGACTGCTAGTGCAGGGCTTCTTGCGGGTCTTGGCGGGCACGGCTGATGGCAGCGCGATGAGCCTGCATGCGCAAGCCCAGCCAACTGCCGATGATCGCGCCGATAAGGGCGCCTGCCAGTCCTCCGTCCGCGCGTAAATCGGATGTGGCCAGCCCGACCGCCGCGCCGATCAGCGCCACCAAGCCTGCAAATGCCAGTACCGTCAACCACCCTCTCATTCTTCTGCTCCCGGCGAGTCGCATTTGCTGCAATTGTAACACGCCGCCCTAGATTTCATCCAGCAGCGCCTCGACCCGCGCCAGCCTGTGCGCGTAGGTATGCGTTTTCAGCACATGCTCGCGCGCCGCAGCCGCCATCTGCCGCCGTTCATCATCATGCGCCAGGTAATGCGCGACCTTGTCTCGCAGCTCGTCCACATCTCGGAAGACATCCAGATGCTCGCCGACTGTAAACCATTCGCGCAGGCCCGGGCGATCATCCACGATCTGGAATGCGCCAAGCGCCGCCGACTCAAAGAGCCGCATGTTGCCGCCATAACGCATGAAGTCGCCATGCACATTGATGCTGATTTTGATCGACGACAGCACTTGCAGCATCGGCTCGCCCAGCGCGCTCCCGCGATACTGCGCCCGCAGCGACTTCGGCAGCTCGTGAATGCTCCAGATGCCTAGGTCGAATCCACGCAGGCTTTCCAGCGCCGCGACTCGCTCGCTGTACAGATGATGCGGCAGCACCGTCCCCACAAAGCCGACATCGCACAGGTATTCGCGTGGCACATCGGTGACGGGCTGAGGCACATGCAGGGTCGGGTCGACCGCTACATACGGCAGGCATGCCATGCGCCGCGCCCCCAGCTCTTGCCATTGCACGCCATGATAGTAGTCGTTGACCAGCACCAGATCATAAAGCCGCGCTGCCGACCGCTCGTTGTGATTGGAAAATACAATTGGCGAAACGCCGCTGACATAGATCAGCTTGCAGCCATGCTCGTCTTTGAGCTGCGCCAATGTCTCCGGCGTGATTTCGCGGTTGTCGCCAGAAAGCCAGATGATGTCGGGTTGAAAACGCGCCGCTTCACCCAAGAGCAGGGCATTGCGCCGCCGAATATCGGGCTGCAGGGCAGGCGGGATGCGCTGGTTTATGGCGCTGAGGATTTTGCGGGGCGTCCAGCCGCTGCCAAACTTGTCTTGCCGCAAATTGGCGATATCGCGCGAGCCAAAGCCAGGCAAGTTGCGCCAAAACACCGACAGCGTATAGCCAGCCCCCCGGAAAGCCCGCTCCCAACAATGCTGCCCCATGCTGCGCGGGAAGAGCGGCGGTTTTGCATCGGCTGGCGCGGCGGCGATGTCATGCAGAAGCTGCTGTGGATGATGCAGCGCGGCGATGAATAGGACGCGCCTAGACATGTCCGCAGCGGGGGTAGGCGGGACCTGCGAGCTGGGTGATCACACCGCCGACAAATCCAGCAGCTGCAGTGGATCTTCGATCAAGCCACGCAGGTGATTCAAGAAAGCGGCGCCTTCTGCCCCGTTGCTGACGCGATGGTCGACGCTCAAGGTCATATGCATGCGCGTGCCCACGCCGAGGCTGCCATCGTCCAGCACGACGGGCACTCGCTGCGCCGATGACACGGCCAATATGCCGGCTTCTGGCGCGGCGATGATCGCCGAGAAATCCTTGATGTTGTAAGGGCCCATGTTGCTGATGGTGAAGGTCGCGCCGCGGATGTCGTCGGGCTTGATCTTGCCGGCGCGCGCCCGTTCGTACATGGCTTTGTTGGCAACCGCCATGTCGCTGAGGCTGCGCTTGTCGGCATCATGACAAACCACATTGACCAAGCCGTTTTCTGGCAGCGAAACCGCCACGCCGATGTTAACGCGCAGATGCCGCAGGAAACGGTCGCCATAATAATGGCTGTTGAGGTTGGGGAATTCCAGCAGGCTCAGCGCCAAAGCCTTGATGAGCATGTCATTGACGCTGACTTTGATGCCGCGCGCCGCCAGAGCCGCATTGATGGACTTGCGCAAAGCCAGCAGCGGCTCGACATCGGCTTCGATTGTCACATAAAAATGCGGCGTATTGCTCTTGCTTTTCACTGTGCCATCGGCAATGGCGCGGCGCATACGGCTGAGCGGGATGGCCTCGACATCGGCATCGGGCAGCTTGCCCCAGGTGGCTTGTCCACTGGTGGGCGGCGGGGCGGCGGGGAGGTCTGGCAGGCTGGGCGGCGCTTGCCAATTCTCCAGGTCGGCTTTGACGATGCGCCCGCCTGGTCCGCTGCCTTGCAAGCGGCTAAGATCGATGCCTTTGTCCGCTGCGATACGTTTGGCCAGGGGCGATGCTTTGATGCGTCCATCGGCGGTCATGGCGCTGCCATTGGTCCCTGTCGGCGCAGGCGCGGATTCTGGCTGAGCTGGCGCAGCTGTGGCGGGTTCTTGGGCTGGCGCGGATTCTTCTCCGGGCGCGCCAATCACGGCGATGACAGCGCCTTCGCCAATTTCGTCGCCCGGCTCGGCGCGCAATTCCAGCAATTCGCCCGCACGGCCAGCTTCGACTTCGACTGTGGCTTTGTCGGCTTCAAATTCGGCGATGATGTCGTCTGCGTTGACCTGGTCGCCGATATCTTTCAGCCAGTTGATCAGTAGTCCATCCATCGTCAATTTGATTTCGTGCGCCATCTAGAGGATCTCCTTGACTGCGTCGACCACCTTTTGCGCGTTGGGCAGCGCCAGCAATTCAATCTCTTTGGAATAGGGCAGGGGCACGTCTTCGGCTGCCACGCGCCTGATCGGGGCGTCCATATAATCAAACATGTTCTCTTGCAACAGCGCCGCGATCTCGCTGCCAAAGCTGTACATGGGCAGCGATTCTTCCACGATGACGCAGCGGTTGGTCTTTTTGAAGCTGTCATAGACCAGCGCCATATCCAATGGACGCAGCCAACGCAGGTCGACCACTTCGGCTTCGACGCCATCCCGCGCCAATGCCCGCGCTGCCTGCAGCGCCCAATCAACGCCGCGCGAATAGGCCACCAAGGTTACATCGTTGCCCTCGCGTTTGATATCGCCTTTGCCGATTGGCACAAGCAAGTCGTCCTGATCGTCGTCATCAGGCAGCGGACCTGGTTTGGGATAAAGCGCGATGCTCTCGCTGAAGAGCACCGGGTTGTCATCGCGGATGGCTGTCTTCAGCATGCCATAGGCATCCATGGCGTTGGACGGGCAGCCGACATAGATACCGGGGAAGTGAGCGAAGATCGGCTCGGGCGCGTGCGAATGCGAGGCGGTGGCTTGGTTTCCCCAGCCGCTGGCCGCGCGATACACAAGCGGCGCCTTGAACATGCCGTCAAAAAAATAGCGCACTTTGGCGGCGTGATTGACGATCGCATCCAGCGCCAGAAAAGCGAAGTTGATGGTCATGAACTCGGCAACCGGCCGCAGACCAGCCATAGCCGCGCCCACCGCGACGCCGCCGATGGCCATCTCGCTGATGGGCGTATCACGAACGCGCCGCTCGCCAAATTCTTCGAGAAAGCCGCGCGTAACCCGGTGTGTGCCTTGCCAATAGGCGACTTCTTCGCCCATCACAAAGACCGATTCGTCACGCAGCATTTCTTCGCGCAGCGCCCTGCGGATCGCTTCCCGCATTGCGACATTTCTAACTGCCATATCGCGTCCTTATCCTCGTTCAGTCGATGCCTGCGCCGATGCTGGCTGGTGTCTTGTAGACCCGCTGCGAGCCGACATAGGTATTGCCCAGCAGGTCGTCGCGGCCGCGCGGCAGATCGCTGGCTTCCGCAAATTCGACCGCCTGCGCCACGATCTTCTTGGCTGCCTCGTCATGCTCTGCCAGCGCATCGCCAATATCGCCATGCTTGCCCAGGATGTGATCGCGCAGGATTTTGATGGGTTCGCGCTCGTCCATCCATTGACGCAGCTCGGCGGACATATCATCGCGGGCATCATACTGCTTGTCCGAAACGCCGTGCCCACGATAGCGATACGTCACATGCTCAATGACGGCGGGTCCATTGTCACGCGCGTATTCAACAGCTTTGCTCGCTACTTTGTACACAGCCAGGGCATCTTGCGCATCCACGCGACCAAAGCTCTTGATGCCATAGGCTTTGGCTTTGCGGTGCAGCTCGGTCTGTCCGCTGGCGCGCGAGACTTCTGTGCCCATGCCATAGCCATTGTTTTCGATGATCCAGATGACGGGCAAGTCCCAAATAGCGCTCATGTTCAGCGATTCGTGAAAATAGCCGTTGTTGGTTGCGCCATCGCCGACATAGGTCATTGTCACATCGTCTTTGCCACGATAGCGGGCTTCCAGGGCGATGCCGGCCGCCAGGGGCAGGTGTCCGCCCACAATCGCATAGCCGCCCCAAAAGTTGTGCGCCGCCGAGGCCAGGTGCATCGAGCCGCCCTTGCCGCCGCTGCTGCCGGTTTTCTTGCCCATCATCTCCGCCATGACGGCATTGGCGTCCATGCCCAAAATCAACGCGATGCCATGATCGCGATAGGCTGTGATGACATGATCGCTCTTGCGCAGCGCCGCCATCGAGCCGACGCCGCTGGCTTCGTGCCCGCTGTACAAGTGCAGATAGACGCCGGTGATGCGCTTCTGTTGGTAGAGCTGGTGGCAGGTTTCTTCGAACTCGCGTATCAGCACCATTTGCCGATACCAATCGAGCAGCATGTCCTTGGTGGGCGAGGGCATGGATGTTCCTTCGCGCGTTTCTGTGTCGGTCAAGTATTCGCGGGAGTATACCACAAATCGCGCGCGGGTTTACAGGGCATGTGCGCAGGCAAACCCCTCGTCTCCCATCCCCCCGACCTGTCGGCAGAATACGCGCGTGCTTTGCCTTCCCCCGACTTTTCGGGGGGACCGAGGGGGGTTGACAAGGCTGGCATGCTGACATATAGATCAAATGTGCATACACGAACCCAGCCAGCTAAACCTTTCGTCAAATGGGCGGGCGGCAAACGCAGCAGCCTGCCCAAGCTGTTATCACGCCTGCCGCAGCAATTTGATCGCTATCACGAGCCTTTCGTCGGTGGCGGCGCGCTGTTCTTCGCCGTTCATGCTGAACAAATGTTCGGGGGGGGGGGTAAATATTGCCTCTCGGATGTCAACCCCGACCTCGTCAATGCATTCTTTACTGTACAGGCCGATGTCGAGCCACTGATCGACCGCCTCGGGCAGCACGCGAAAGACCACAGCCACGATCATTATTACAGCGTCCGTGCCCAGCACAATCTGTGTGACCGGGTCGAGCGCGCCGCACGCTTCATCTACCTCAACAAGACTTGTTACAACGGCTTGTGGCGCGTCAACTCCAAAGGGCAATTCAATGTGCCGCTGGGAAGCTCGCCCAAGCCGGCGATTTGCGATGCCGACAACCTGCGCGCTTGTCATGCCGCCTTGCAAGCTGTCGAGGTCTCCCTGCGCGACTTTCGTGATATCGCCCCATGCTCGGGCGACTTCGTCTACCTAGATCCGCCCTATCACAAGCAGAAGAGCAGCGGCTTCACCAAGTACGCCCAGGCCGATTTTGGCAAAGGCGAACACGAGGCGCTGCGCGATCTTTGCCGCCGTCTGCATGAACATGGCGTGCGCTTCATGCTGTCCAACAGCGATACGCCGCTTGTCCGCGCGTTGTATGCCGGTGCGCCTTTTCGCATTGAGATGGTGCAAGCGCCGCGCATGGTCAACCGCAACGCAGCCGGTCGGGGCGCTGTGGACGAGTTGCTGATAAGGAACTACGGATGAGCGTGGATCGAATCTGCCATAGGCACAAGAAAGCGCGAGATTCAGCGCGTACCGACCTGGACGAAGTGATATGCCGATTGCCGAAGAATCAAGGTAGGCCTGGCAGACACAAATGCCCCTACTGCGCGTATGAACTGGGATTTGCAGCTGGCGTGCTGCATGCCGCCGATGCCCTGCGCGAAATGCTGCTGCGGATTGCGCAGACAGACGAGGTGCCATGATGACAAAGAGCCAAGGCGCAAAAGCCAACCTCACCGGCAATCGACTGGAACGTTTCATTGAGCATATACTGCGAGATTGCGGCTTCAAACTTGTCAAAGACAAGCGACGGTTGGTGGATGCCATGCGCGGCGTTGTCGAACCCAGTTATGCGCGGCAGGTCAATATCGGCACGACGATTTATGGCACGCCCTTGATCTGCGACTTTTTGATTGTGCATCCGCAGAAATGGCGGGGTGGGCTGGTCATCGAGGCGAAGTGGCAGCAGGTCAGTGGCACGGTCGACGAGAAATACCCGTACTTCGTGCACAATGTCTACGCATCAGAATACGAGACGATATTGGTGATTGACGGCGGTGGTTATCGTCCAGGCGCGGTGGATTGGCTGCGCTACATGCAACGCGGCAACCTGCTGCATGTCTTTCACATGGCTGATTTTCAAAGCTGGGTGAATCAGGGCAATCTGTAGCGGCGCGTCACTCCGTCTCGCCATTGCCATAGAGCAAGCCCGCGACAACCACAACCACCACCGAGCCCAGCACGCCCACCAGGATGCCGCCGATGAAAGGCAGTTTCACTAAGCCGGTGATCCCGACAATCGTTACCAAGATCGAACCGACTACGCCGCCGACCAACCCCAGCACGATATTGCCCAGGAAGCCATAGCCCTCGCCCTGCAGCAGCTTGCCCGCCAGATAGCCGCTTGTGCCCCATACCAGCAGCGATGCGATCAAGCCCAACACCTTGAACAACATGCCCGGCAGCAGAAACAGCGCCAACAGCAGCGCGATAAGCAACCCTATGCCGATTTTGACCTTCATGCTCACTCGTCTCCTGCACTTGCTTATGCCTAGTATACGCCAAGAATCTGCTGGTGGTTGCAAGTAGACGGGCGGACACAAATTTCTGCCCCCTCGGCCTCCCGAAAAGTCGGGGGAGGCCAAGCGCGGATTCTGTCAAAGAAGAAAACGATGTAGGGGCGAGGCGGTGACTCGCCTTCAAAGAACCCCCTTTAATCGCGGCATTCGCTTCGCGCGGGCATTTCATGTATGATAGCGGCAGATTCCTTAGCAAGGCAGATGGGCGCTAGCATGAGCGAGCTTGAGGCAGGTAGACTGCCGCCGCTTACACCCGAAAACTTCATCAACCGCGAGCTGAGCACAATCGAATTCCAACGGCGTGTGCTGGCGCTGGCGGAAGACGAATCGACGCCGCTGCTGGAGCGCGTCAAGTTCATCGCCATTGTCGGCAACAACCTCGACGAATTCTTCATGGTGCGGGTTGGCGCCTACTTCCAGAAGTTGCAGTTCAGCAATCCGCGTACGCGCCCCGATGGCATGTCGCCCATGAAGCTGCTGCAGTTGATCCACACAGAAGTTTCTGCGCTCATCGCCCGTCAACGGCGGCTGCGGCGCGAAGTCTTCGCCCTGTTGGAACGTGAAGGCATCCACTTCATCAACACCGACCAGCTCGACCAAAGCGAGCGCGATGCCATCAGCTATTATTTTCGCGCCGAGGTCTTCCCGCTATTGACGCCGCTGGCAGTCGACCACGCCAGGCCCTTCCCGTTCATCTCCAATCTGAGCCTCAACCTGGGCGTTTACCTGGAGCGCAAAAACGGCGATATGAACAACGGCATCGACTTCGCGCGGGTCAAAGTGCCGCTGGATATGCTGCCGCGCATTGTCAGGCTGGAAACCGTGCTACGCGCCTACACGGGCAATCCACAGTCTGGCTATCGCTTCTTGTGGATGGAAGACATCATCGCCGATTACTTGTCCGATCTTTTCCCCGGCATGCAAATCCGCGAAACCTTCCCTTTCCGCATCATTCGCAATGCCGATATTGATTATGAGCACGAATGGGAAGAAGACCTGCTGGATGTCAAATCGATCATAGAGCAGGGCGTGCGCGAACGGCGTTTTGGTTCGGTGGTGCGTCTGGGCGTGCCCGAAGTCATCAGCCAGCGCATGCTCAATCGGCTGGCGAGCTCGCTGGAATTGCCCACGACGCAGGAGGTCTTCCGCATTGATGGCAAGCTGGGCTCGGCTGATCTCTTTGAGCTGCTGAAAGTTGAGCGCGCCGACCTGAAAGACCCGCCCTATTCGCCGCGTCTGCCCAAGCCATTCGCCCAATCGGTGGACTTTTTCGGCGTCATCCGCCAGCAAGATGTCATCGTGCATCTGCCCTACGATTCTTTTGCGCCGGTCGAAGATTTCTTCAAGCGCGCCGCCCGCGACCCGAATGTGCTGGCTATCAAGACGACGCTGTACCGCGTCGGCAAGAATTCGCCGGTCGTCAATGCCCTGATGGAAGCGCGAGACAACGAAAAACAGGTCACCGTGCTGGTGGAGCTGAAGGCGCGCTTTGACGAAGAAAACAACCTGGAGTGGGTTACGGCGCTGGAAGAGAAAGGCGTGCATGTCATTTATGGCGTGGAAGAATTGTCGGTCAAGACGCACGCCAAAATATCGCTGGTGGTGCGCCGGGAACGCGAGGGCTTGCGGCGTTATGTACATCTGGGCACGGGCAATTACAATGCGGCGACCGCGCGCCTGTATGCCGATATCGGCTTGTTCACCTGCAATCCCGAAGTGGCGGACGATGCCTCGCGCTTGTTCAACCGTCTGACAGGTTATGCGCCCAATACCCGCTATCAACGTCTGCTGGTGGCGCCCGAATACTTGCACGACAGTCTGCTGGCGCTGATCGACAACGAGATCTCGGTGGCGCTGGACGGCGGAGATGCGCGGCTGATCTTCAAGATGAACCAGCTGGAAGAAGACCGCGTCATCCAGAAGCTCTACCAGGCATCGCAAGCCGGCGTGAAAATCGACCTCATTGTGCGCGGCTTGTGCTGCTTGCGACCCGGCCTGCCAGGCTTCAGCGACAATATCACCGTCAAGAGCATCGTCGGACGCTACCTGGAACACAGCCGCATCTATTATTTCCGCAATGCGCCCCAAGAGCAGCAACTTTATATGGGCAGCGCCGATTTGATGCGCCGCAACCTTCTAAATCGCGTCGAAGTTGTCTTTCCGATTTTAGACCCGCGCATCCAGTGGCGTGTTTTGCGAATCTTGCAGACCGACCTGCGCGATATCAAAAACTCCTGGATCTTGCGCAGCGACTGCACTTACCAGCGGCTGTGGCAGCCAACCGACCAGCCGGCTTTTGATTCGCATGCCGCCTTTATGAAAGATAGCTTCGGGGTTTGCGAGACGCCTGATTAGGTCTGCCGCAAAGCCGACTGTTGGCTGCCCGCCTGGCTAGATGTCGACGGACTGTGTGTGCTCATTGACGGCGATGCTGTAGCTGCCGGCTTCAAATGTACCGTCCAGTTGGATCCTGTCCTGGTAGGGACGCAAGATCATCGGGCAGACCATGTCGACAGGCAGCTCGCGATAGACTTCCACCTGGATAGCGTTGCCTTCGCGTGACTGCGCTACATGCACAGGCAAGTCGCAGCCATCGGGGTGTTCGCCCGATACATCCAGCGCGATCTGCACGGGATCACTTTCGTCCTTGATGACATCAACGCGGAAGATATTGGTCATGACTTTTTCGGTTTCGGGCACTTTGTCCCCCTCGCTCGGTTGGATAGGTTTTGCGGCATCGGCTCTCTGCTGGCTGATCGGAGTTTCCGCTCCACGCAGCCCCAGCAAGCCCAGCGCCAGCAGCAGCAACAGCAACAGAATGTCTACTTTTAGCACAGCCGCCTCCGCTTGAGCTGCCGCTACACTATCCTGTACGCAAAGTCCTGTCCGCCAGTTTCACGCCAGCGCGAGCCACTCGTCATCCTGCAGCTGCCAAACAATCGGCGCGTCATGTGGTTCGTCCCACTTGGATGGGTGCGGCAGCAAAGCCAGGAAATGCGTCTCGCCAGCGAAAGGCTGCTTAAGCATGTCCAGCAGGGCAGCATCTCCGCGCTCGGACCGCGCCAGAACCAGCAGCTTGTTGGGCGCTGCGCCGATATTCAGCCGATTGACTGCTCGCAGCGCGCCTGCCGTTTCGACTGTGAAATCAATCGCGGCCAACCACAATGCCTCCGAGGCGAATTGAAAAGTCTGTGGCTGTCGTCCGCTCGTTTCGGCTCTGGCCATGCGGCAGACGCAGATATCACCGGGCAGTCCATCCGCGCCGAAAACCGCCTGCCAATCGCTGGCATAGGCATGGAAGACGCGCGCGCTTTCGTCTGCGCAGCCTGCCAAGAGCTGTGCCGCCAGCGCCTTGACAAAGACACGTTCTCGCGCCCTTGCCAGCGCCGCAGCCGATGTGCCCATGACCAGCGCTCGCAAAGCATCGTGATAGCTAGTGTCCAGAACGCGCTTGATGTCCATACTGCGATTTGCCTGTAGCTCTTAGCTTTGCCTGCGCTATCGTCATGGCTGGCATGTCGACGGCTTCAATCGTCCTTTGGGGTGTTTGGCAACTCGTTGCGTATACAGTACAGTATCGGCAGGGTTTCTTCCATTTAAGGATGATCAGCGCAAATGCACAACCGGAGCTTGCGGCGAATCCCGCTGCGACAATTTGGACAGCAGCCCGTGCAGACCTACCCGGGCGGCTATGTGTGCATGGTCCGCGATGTGGCCTATGGCAACCGCTATCTGCTGCTGCGGCTGCGCGATCCCAAGAGGCTAAAGCGGCGCCTGCTTGACAATGGCAACTTCAAGACCGAGCTGGCATACGCCTGGCATGCCACCCTTGCCGACGAGGCTGAAGATTTCCTGCGCGAGTCCTTGGCGCCCGACACGGCTCAGGGCGAATGGTTTGACTTGGAAGACGAGCAACTGGTTCATGGCGCAGCCGCAGACTATCATAGCCACCAGCCAACAGTGCGCGCCAGCTCTCGCAGCCCGGCGGCGGCAACTGCTGCGGTGGGCGCTCGCTCCAACCGGCCGCGGTCGATTGCGACTGCTGTTATCGCGCTGCTCTTGCTGGCTGTGCTGCTTGCCCCGCGCTTTGATGGCGCTCCCCTGTTCGGCGAGGGCAACCTTTTTCAGATAGCGACAGCTTCGCATGGCTATTCTGCTGATCGTTATTTGAAACCCCCACGGCTGCGCATTAACTGGTCTGGAAAACAGGTGATTGTGCGTTGGAACGAAGTAGAAGGCGCGACCGGCTACCAATACCGCTATCGAGTCAATTCCGCACCCTTCACATACTATCAAAACACCCGGTTTTTGAGGGAGACGCTGGCGGGTCTTGACCCGGGCGATGTCGTAAAGTTCGAGGCTCGCTCGTTGCGCGGCAGTTTCCGGTCAAACACTGCCCATACCAGTATTCGTATTCCGCCAGAGGCGATGCCAACACAAGTTGCGGTCGCAGCGGAATCCGCCGCCCAGCCAGAAACGAATGACATGATCGTATCGACAGCGCAAGGGCAAAGCGTTCATGTGCGCGCCTGCCCGTCGATTCGTTGCGCGGTGATCGGGCGCCTGTCGCACGGGAGCGAACTGCGCGCGCTGGAAGTGGTGCCAGATGCGCATGATCATACACGGAGCGGCTGGGTCCGCTTCGTGCATGGCGATAGAGACGGCTTTGTATTCTCCGCTCTGCTGATTGATACCGAAAACTAAAAATCCAGCGTCAGACTGATCGGGCAGTGGTCGCTGCCCATGACATCGGCGTGGAGCTCGGCATCGACGACTCGCTCCAGCAGGTCGTCCGAGATGAAGAAGTAGTCGATGCGCCAGCCGACATTTTTCGCGCGCGCGCCGCTGCGCAGCGACCACCAGGAATAGGCGCCTTCTTTGTCGGGATTGCGATGGCGGTAGATGTCGATGTAGCCCTGCTCCACCACTTTGTCGATCCAGTCGCGCTCTTCGCGCAGGAAGCCCGAATACTTCGAGTTTGGCTTGGGATGCGTCAGGTCGATCTCGTTATGCGCGGTGTTGATGTCGCCGCAAAAGACCACCGACTTGCCCGCCGCCCGCAAATTATTGGCGAAATCGAGAAAAGCCTCTTTGTATTCCATCTTGTAGCGCAGGCGCTCTTTGTTTGCCTTGCCATTGGGCAGGTAGGTGCTCATCAGCGTGAAGACGCCATAGTCGGCGATGATGGTGCGGCCTTCGCTGTCGAACTTCTCGATGCCCAAGCCGATCTGCACATCGCGGGGCTGTGATTTGCTGAACAAGCCAACGCCGCTGTAGCCCTTGCGTTCGGCGCTTGCCCACCAGCTGTGATAGCCATCGGGCTGGCGCAAATTGCTCGCAAGCTGTTCGGGATGCGCCTTGGTCTCTTGCACGGTCAACACATCGGGCGATTCCGCGTGCAGCCAGTCGAGAAAGCCCTTGCGCTGCGCCGCGCGGATGCCATTGACATTCCAGGAAACTAACTTCATCGCTTGCTCCTTTGTGTTCTGCCCTGCGCCATTATAGGTTGCAAAGGCGCGCATGTGCCAGCGCGTAGATCTGCCCTATTCCCGACCGCCAGTGTCGACGCGGTGCAGCCCCTTGCTGGAGCGCTGTGTCTGCGCGCTTCCGTATCAACGGGGAAGGAGCGTCAACCCTTTTGCACGGGCCACGAACAAATATACAATGATGCTTCAAAGCGAGTTGGTCAGCGAGGTAGCTCCAGCGTATGACACATACAATCAATGAAGAACGATTTCTGTCCGCCCTGCGCGAATTGGCACAGATCGGCGCGACAGCCGATGGCGGTGTATCTCGTCCCGCGCTGACGGCTGTCGATTTAGAAGCGCGCGAATGGTTTCGCCGCAAAACTGCCGAAGCTGGGCTGAACTATGCAATCGACGGCGCAGGCAATCAGTCCGCTATATTGCACAGCGACCCGCCCAGCCCCAAGCGCATCCTGGCTGGCTCGCACCTGGATAGCGTGCCCAATGGTGGGCGCTTTGATGGCGCGCTGGGTGTGCTCGTCGTCTTGGAGGCTTTGCGCGCGCTCAAAGAAAACGGACGAATACCGCCAGTCTCGATAGAAGCGATCAATTTCACCGACGAAGAAAGCGCTATCATGGGTCTGATGGGCAGCCGCGCCATGAGCGGACAGCTTTCTGCAAGCGACCTCACCAGCACAAGATTGCCGCAATCTGAACTCGACAGCCGGCTGGCAGCCGCGGGCATCAGTCGCGAGTCCATGCAAACTGCGCGGCGCGATGATGTGCTGGCTTTTGTGGAGTTGCACATTGAGCAAGGCACGCGCCTGGAAACCGCGGGCATCCAGATCGGCGTTGTCAATGCCATCGTCGGCATCCGCGCGCTGCAGGTGCGGCTTTTTGGCGAGGCGGCACATGCTGGCACGATGCCCATGAAGCTACGGCGCGACGCCCTGTGGGGAGCCGCCCAGTTTGTGCTGCGGGCGCGAGACATGGTCATGCGGCAATTCACGCCTGGCGTTTGCAATGTTGGCATCATTCACGCCGAGCCCGGCGCGTACAACATCGTGCCAGCGCAGGTGACATTCGCGCTGGAATTTCGGCATGGCTCGGAAGCCGAAATGGACCAGATGCAAAGCGAACTGCTGCGCCTGCTGGACGATTGCGCCGGGGAATATGACTTGCGCGCCGAAGTCGAAGCGACGCCGCCCGTCGTGCCGGCGCAAATGGACGAGTCGGTGATGCAGGCGATCGAGCAGGCTGCGGACAAACTGAGTCTGTCGCGCCAGCGCATGCTTAGTTTCGCTGGGCACGATACGCAGAATATGGCGCGCATTGCCCCGGCCGCGATGTACTTCGTGCCATCGGTGGCGGGCATCAGCCACAATCCCAACGAGCTCACAAGCGATGCCGACTGCGTCAATGGCGCGAAGTTGATGCTGGGTACGTTGTTGGAGTTGCTGGCGATCTATGCCTAGCGCTGGGCGACAGAATCGCCATGCCCTTGCAAGTGAGTCCGTCAGTCGCGTAGCTGGCTAAAACCCGGTCGGCGCCCAGATCGTCTTGACCTCGACCGACTCGCGCAAGAACTCCTCGCCAGCGCCTTGCTGCGCATCATGCCAGTCGCGCGCCATGTCATAATTCACCCAGGTGCGCTTGATATTGTGCCGGCTGCGCGCCTCGACCTGGCGGCTGCCTTCTGCATCGCCGAAGTACCAAAGGCTGTCGACATCGTCGTGCTCGACCAAGGTCTTGACCAGGTGATCGCGGTCGCCCGTGACGATATTGACCACGCCAGCGGGCAGATCGGATGTGTCCAGCACCTGGTAGAGATCGGTCGCGCACAAAGGAAAGCGCTGCGATGGGATGCAGACGACAGTGTTGCCCCGCGCGATGGCCGGCGCGACCAGCGAGACAAATGCCAGCAGTGGCGTTTCGTTTGGGCAGGCAATGCCGATGACGCCAACTGGCTCGTGAATCGCCGCCACCAGTCCGCGCAGGGTCGTCTCTTGAATGCTGCCGCCCGCTTTGTCCGCCAGCGCCGCCCAGTGAAAGAGACGTTCGATTGACAATTCCACTTCGCCACGAGCAGCCGCCTCTGAAACTTCGGTCATATCGGCGATGCGTCTGGCGAATTCGTCCATCCGGACCGACAGATTCTCGGCGATGTAATAGAGAATCTGCGCGCGATTGTGTGGGGAATAATAGGCCCAGTCTTTGGCTTTATGCGCCGCTTCGACAGCATTGCGAATGTCTTTGCGGTTGCCATCGCCGACCTGTCCAAGCAGTTCACCAGTTGCTGACAGCACCGCGCGCGTGTAATTGCCGTCAGGACGTTTCTGCGCGCCGCCAATATAGAGCTTGGCTGTGCGGTCCAGCGTAACCCCCCTCTGTTCCCCCGAAGAATCGGGAGGAGGCTCAACCCCCCTCAATCCCCCCGAAGAATCGGGGGGAAGCACGGTTGCTGGCGCAGGTGGAATATGCGCGCCCCAATTGGCAGGCGCATCGCCCAGCTCGGGACGCGCGCGTTTTTGCCAGCGTGGTTGCAGGTAGGCGAAGAGCCCTTCCTTGCCGCCTTCGCGACCGAATCCGCTCTCGCGATACCCGCCGAAGCCGGCCGCCGCGTCAAACAAATTGGCGCTGTTGATCCACACGCTGCCAGCCTTGATGGCGCGCGCCGTTTCCAGCGCCAGACTGATATTTTCGCTCCATACCGATGCCGCCAGGCCATAGCGACTGTTGTTTGCCAGTTCAATCGCTTCGGCAGGTGTACGGAAGCTCATCGCCACCAACACCGGGCCGAATATCTCTTCCTGAGCGGTCGTCGCCGAGGCTTCCAGCCCGGTCAGCAGGGTAGGCGGATAGAAGCAGCCTTGCGCAGGCAGGTCGAGGCTGGGCTGATAGACCGATGCGCCTTCGCTGATGCCGCGTTGCACCCAGCTGTCGATTGTGGCGCGCTGGATGGGATCGACAACTGCGCCGATATCGATGCCTTTGTCCAGCGCGTCGCCCAGGCGCAAATGCGACATGCGCCGCTTGAGCCGCGCCAGGAATGCCTCGGCGATATTCTCTTGCACCAGCAAGCGCGAGCCAGCGCAGCAGACTTCGCCTTGATTGAAGAATATGGCATCAACCAGCCCCTCGACCGCGCCATCCAGGTCGGCATCGTCATAGACGACATAAGGCGATTTTCCGCCCAGCTCCAGCGTGAGCTTGATGCCTGTGCCCGCCGTGACGCGCCGAATCTGCCGCCCCACCGCTGTCGAGCCCGTAAATGCCACCTTGTCCAGATCCTTGTGCGTCACCAGCGCCGCGCCTGCCGCATCCCCGCCCGTGATGATATTGACCACGCCGGCTGGCAGACCCGCTTCGGCGACGATCTCGGCGAATAGCAGCGCGCTCAGTGGTGTATAGGGCGCAGGTTTGATGACCACCGTGTTGCCCATAGCCAGCGCCGGGGCGATCTTCCAGGCCAGCATCAGCAACGGGAAATTCCAGGGAATAACTTGCCCCACCACGCCCAGCGGCTGATAGTCGCGCAATTCATTATCCAGCAGTTGCGCCCAGCCGGCGTGATGATAAAAATGGCGCGCGGCCAGCGGCACATCCATATCGCGCGATTCGCGGATGGGTTTGCCATTGTCGATGCTTTCTACCACGGCCAGCAGCCGGGCATGTTTCTGGATGTTGCGGGCGATGGCATACAGATGACGGGCGCGCTGATGCGGGCGCAGCGCCGACCAGGTTGCAAATGCGCTGCGGGCTGCGCAGACAGCTGAGTCTATGTCGGCGGGGCTGGCGTCAGCGACTTGTGCCAGGGGCTGCTCGCGCGCTGGATTGGCTACCGTCAGGTAGCTGCCATCGGCGGACGCGGTCCAGTTGTTGTTGATGAACAGATCGAACTTGCGCTCGTGCGCATCGAGCCAGGCATCGGCAGCCGCATCAGCCTCGGGCGCGGGACCGTAGGTCATGGATTGGAAGAGTTCGGCGGCGATTGACATGGGGTGGGGATCCTTTGCCTAGCGTCAGGCTGCTGGCGAGGTTGAAAGAGGTATTCTGAAGTCCAATTCGCGGATGAGGTCGAAGGTTGTGATGCATGGAATGTCCAGCAGCCGGCATACGAGCGGAATCTTTCGGTTGCGCGGCGAAGGCAAAGTATCCAGAGGAGTTTGACGACTCTCCAATGTAACCACCTTGCGAACCCCAGTGTCGATCAGGCCGTAGGACACAAGCTCTGCATCGTTCTGCAGTATTTCCAACTGTAGAGAATCTGAATTCTGATCGAATCTGTAGCCTTCACGATAGACGCGGTTCAGCTTTTCGTAATTCGTCAGCTCATCAAATAGTAGGTCTTGACGATTCTGGCTCAACCAACCGGTAAATGGTTCATCCCTTATGTTGGGCGTTATTTCATCGAGAATCGCGGCCGGCACTTTCACAATGCCCCGCTTCGCCATGCGCGCCAGCCATAACCAGAATTGCGGAATGCGGCCCGGTGGATAGTAGGCGGCATTCGCTTCAATCATCACATTGGCGTCCAACAGATAGAGTGTCGACATCATAGTCGCCCATCGTAGTAGTTAGGATCCAGTAGCGGATACACTTTCATTGTCGGGACTCTAAGCAGGATTCCTGCCTTCGTTGGCGTCAATTCGGGACTATGCAGGAAGTCGCGCGCATACGATGTAAGCCGAGGCCCAAGGTTGAATCGGCGAACGGTGTAATAGCTTGGTCCGCCATCTCTATCCCTGCGAGCATTTTGTTCCCTGGCTTTGTGCTCTAGCCATTCTTGCCTAAATCGGTCCCAAAGCGCGAGCCAGCGAGAACGACGTATGCGCCCACGCTGCCACAAGTTGTATGCCACCATCGTGCGGCTTATGTTGCGCCCGTCTGCGAAATCGCTTATGGTTTCGGCTGCCATATCCAGCGAGACCTTGTTCATAGGCGGCAGCGTGTCCAGTTCATGCGCTGGAAGCAGGATCGACGCCGCGACCTGGTTGCAGAATCGCTCAATTTCAAGCTCGCCCCATGCTCCGGACACGCTGGTGTTGCCCAGCCACAAGTGAGTCGCCTCGTGCAGGGCGGTGAAGCTCCAGGCAGAAACGGCATCCTTGCGGTTGATGACGATGTAGGGCGCGTATTTGTCTGCCAGCGCGAAGCCGCGGAAGACTTCGGGCGGGATGTCGGTGTGGTGGCTGCCCAAATTGCATTGCAGCAGCACAAAGATGCCCGCGCTTTCCAGGCGCCCTCGCAAGTAGCCAAATGCATCGCGAACCGTCCGCTCGCTGCGAAATGCGTCGAACGCAAAGCCGATGGTCTTTACGATGTCTTCCGCGATGCGATCAACGCCATCCGCTATGTTCATCGAGCCTACATAAGGCAATTGCCCCGTGTCTTCATCATGTTCCAGCAGGTCGCTCATGATGCCTTGCGAGGCCAGCATGTTGCGCAAAAGCAAATGCATGCGCGCGTTGCCCTTGTGGTCGAAGCCACCTTCAGGCACAGTGCGGAAATCTGCGCCCCATTTCCAGTCGCGTGGCGGTTCCGGCAGATAAAAGAGGCTCTGCGGCTGATGATAGGCTTTCGCCAGTTTGTAGAGTTGCCGCTGCGTCAATTGCCGCTCGCCGCGTTCCAACTGGCGCATCTTGTCGACCGCGCTGGACGATTTGGACGAACTATAGATTTTCCTGGCAGCTTCGTCCAAGTCCAAGCCCGCAGTCTCACGCGCCCAGACCAGGATTTGCGGTTTCACAGCAATCATTCAAACTGCTCACACACTTTGTTATCCATTATAATTTTATCACGCAGGCTTGCCAATCGCTCTGCCGGTAGCGCTCGGCACTACCCCCGCCGCGCGGACTCTGCTACCCTGTGCGCACATTCCCCCAGCCCAACAGGAGACCGCCATGCCCAAGCAATACGCCCGCCCGCCCGCTATGCAGATCGACCCCAAGAAGACCTATACCGCCACCATGCACACCAGCAAAGGCGACATCGCCATCGACCTTTTTGCCGACCGCGCGCCTGTCACCGTCAACAATTTCGTCTTTTTGGCGAACGACGGCTTCTACGACGGCGTCGTCTTCCACCGCGTGCTGGATGGCTTTATGGCGCAGGGCGGCGACCCCACTGGCAGCGGAAGCGGCGGACCCGGCTATCGCTGGGACGACGAGCCAGCGGCGTTGCGCATCCGGCACGACGCGCCTGGTACATTGAGCATGGCAAATGCCGGACCCAACACCAATGGTTCGCAGTTCTTCATCACTTTCGTGCCAACGCCACACCTGAACGGGAATCACGCTGTCTTTGGACGGGTCGCCAATGCCGACAGCCTGCAAGTGCTGCAGAGCTTGCAGCGCATCGACCCGCAGCGCCCCAGCCGCGGCATCATCGCCGACAGAATTTTGTCTGTCGATATTGAGACGAGTTGAACTGGCTAGGCAGCGCATTTCTGCGTACACTGGCGCCATGTACGAGCGGACGAATTGACCATGTTGAACCGCAGCGGCGAGCGAATCGCACAGAACTCCTTGCCAATGGCAGGTGGCGAAGGGCGCGGCGTGTTGCTGGCGGCGCTGGTGATGATGCTGGTTGGCTGGGTAGGGCTGGCCGCCTTGGTCGCCACGACCCGTCCGCGCATCGGTGGCGAAATCTGGCTCTTTTTCATATTGCTGCAAATCGCCGTTACTGGCAGCGCTATCCCGTTCTTTCGCATGCTCAGCCGGTATCTTGCGCCCAGCCGTCCGACATTGACCGGGGTGGTCGTGCGGCGCAGCGTCTGGCTCGGCATCTTGACGGTGCTTTGCGCCTGGCTGATGATCCCGCGCTATCTGACTCTGCCTATCGCTTGCATGCTGGCGCTGCTCTTTCTCGTCCTAGAGATCTTCTTGCGCAACCGCGAATTGGCAGATGAGCGTTGAACGCGCCCGTCTGCGTGGCTTGCCGGCCGTGGACTCGCTTCTGACTGATGGCGCTGCCAGCAAATTGATTCAGCAGCACAGCCGCGATCTGGTCGTGGTTGCCCTGCGCGCCGAGTTGGATTCTGCCCGCCAGGCAATTTTGGCGGGACAAGAAGTTGACATGGCGCCGACCGCCATCCTCCAGCGCGCCGGCGAAGACCTGCTCCGTCAGCAGCAGCCCAGCCTGTGCCCGGTCATCAACGCGACCGGCGTGATCATCCATACCAACCTGGGGCGCGCTCCCTTGTCGGACACGGCGATCGCTGCCATGCGCGCGGCATCCATTGGCTACAGCACATTGGAATTCGACCTGCAGAGCGGAGAACGGGGCAGCCGCCTCGTCCATGCCGCCGACATGCTGCGCGACCTGGTGGGCGCGGAAGCTGCGCTGGTCGTCAACAACAACGCCTCGGCGCTGGTGCTGATTCTGTCTGCGCTGGCAGTCGATAAGGAAGTCGTTATTTCGCGCGGACAGTTGGTGGAGATCGGTGGCGGCTTTCGCATCCCGGCCATCATGCAGCAGGGCGGCGCGCACTTGGTCGAAGTCGGCGCAACCAACCGCACGCGCATAGACGATTTCGCGGACGCGCTGAACGAACATACGGCTATGTTGCTGCGCGTGCACAGCTCCAACTTCAAGCAGATCGGCTTTGTCCAACAGCCGGCCTTGCCTGAGCTGGTGTCGCTGGCGCATGAGCGCGGCCTGCTGGCGGTGGATGATCTGGGCAGCGGCACATTGATCGACACGGCGCAATTTGGGCTGGATCACGAGCCGACCATACAAGAGAGCCTGGCGGCGGGGGTCGATCTGGTCTGCTTTAGCGGCGACAAGCTGCTGGGCGGTCCACAGGCGGGCATCATCCTGGGCAGGGCAGAGACGGTCGCGCAACTAAAGGCGCATCCTCTGGCGCGGGCGCTGCGCGTCGACAAGCTGATCTACGCGGCGCTGCTGGCTACGTTGGAACACTATCGGCGCGGCGAGGCATTGGCGCGAATCCCCGTCTGGCAGATGATTTCGCGTCCGCTCGACGACATTGCCGACACAGTCCAACGTTGGGCAAAAGTTAGCGGCGGCAACGCGATAAAAGGCGAGTCGACAGTCGGTGGCGGCAGCCTGCCCGGCGCGACATTGCCTACCTGGCTGCTGGCCTTGGACAGCGCGAATCCAGAAACGCTCAAAGCGGCGCTGCGTCGTGCCGACCCGCCCATTATCGCGCGCATCGCTGGCGGACGCGTCTTGCTCGACCCGCGCACGGTGCTGGCGGGGCAAGAGTCTGCTCTGCTGCAAACCCTGCCGCAGCTAACACAAAGGACAACACAGCCATGAAATCCGACATCAAGCGTCTCGCCCATCCCCCCGACTTTTCGGGGAGACCGAGGGGGGTTCAGCCATGAAAGCTGACATCAACCGCCTGATGCGCGAGCGCGACCTGGACGCCTTCATCGTCTTCGGTGGCGAAGAATTCAACACTGCCCGTTATTACCTCAGCAACGGCGCGCAGATCACGCACGGCACGATCGTCAAAGCGCGGGACGGCGAGACTCTGCTGGTTTGCGGCGGCATTGAATTGGCCGAAGCCAAAAAAAGCGGCTTGCCGGTCAAGACTTCTGCTGAATTGGGCTACAACGATCGACTACGAGAGACCGAAAACAAGGTGGCAGAAGCGACTGCGCTCTTCTTCGGCGATCTGCTGCGAGAGATCGGCGTGCAAGGCGGGCGCGTCGGGCTCTATGGCGCGTGGCAGGTCAACAAGACCATCCTGCTCTATCAGCTGCTTGCCGCGCAGTCGCAATACGAATTCGTGGCTGAGGCATCGCCGACCCTCATTGAGACCGCCATGCTGACCAAAGACGCCGATGAAATCGCGCGAATGAAGTCGGTGGCGCAACGTTGTAACGGTGTCATGCAAGCCGCCTGGGAATTCATCGCAAAACTGCACAGGGATGGCGACTTCTTGCTGGACGAGGCAGGGCAGCGCGCAACCATTGGCGCGGTCAAAGACCTGGTGCGGCGTGAACTGATGGCACGCGGGCTGGAAGACACCGGCATGATCTTCGCGCAGGGGGCGGATGGTGGCTCTCCACACAGCCGCGGCGAAGCGGATATGCCCCTGAAGATCGGGCAAGCCATCGTTTTCGACCTGTTCCCGCGCGAGCTGGGCGGGGGCTATCACCACGACATGACGCGCACCTGGTGCATCGGCTTTGCCCCGCCCGAAGTGCAGACCGCCTACGACACGGTCATGGAAGCCTTTGATATCGCTGTCGAAACGTTCGGACTCAACAAGCCGACGCATATCATGCAAGAAATTGTGCAGGATCATTTTGAAGCGCGCGGACACGCCACTTCGCGCAGCGATCCCAAGACTCTTTGCGGCTATATGCACAGCCTCGGCCATGGCGTCGGCATCGACATCCACGAGCGCCCGTCCATCAGCCACCTGGCGCGCAAGGATATTTTCCAGGTCGGCAATGTCTTTAGCATCGAGCCAGGCTTGTATTATCCAGAACGCGGTTTTGGAATGCGTGTCGAAGATCTCTTCGTCATCGACGATGCGGGCCAGTTGCTTTCGCTGACGACATTTCGCAAAGACCTGGTCATACCGCTGCGCAACGAGACATAGGCTATTCTCACCAGGGCGAAGCGCTATACTTCGACTCGGAAAATCACTTAACATTCAAAACTTGCAAATCGGGGGGCGGGCATGGACACTGCACAGATCATCCTGCAGCACATCAACGAGCAAGACGAAGAACTTTCTTACATCGCCAAGCAAATCTGGGATAATCCGCAGATCGCTCTGCAAGAAACGTATGCCTCGCGGCTGCTGGCGGAAAAACTGGCGGCGGCTGGCTTCGAGGTCAGCTGGGGCGCGGGCGGCATGCCCACGGCTTTCATCGCCGAATGGGGCAGCGGCGGCCCGACGATCGGCTTCCTGGGCGAATACGATGCCTTGCCCGGCTTGTCGCAGGAACTTTCCAGCACGATGTCGCCAATCGAAAGCGGCGGACCTGGGCACGGCTGCGGGCACAACCTGTATGGCACGGCTTGTATGGGCGCTGTGCTGGCGCTGCAAAATGCCATGCAGGCGCAGAGCATCCCGGGCGCCATCCGCTTTTATGGCTGCCCGGCCGAAGAGACCCTGGTCGGCAAGACATTCATGGCGCGCGATGGCGTCTTTGACGACCTGGACGCCGCTCTCACCTGGCATCCGGGCGGTACAAATGTCGTTTGGAATGGCTCGTCTCTGGCGATGAATTCTTTCCGCGTCAATTTTTATGGCGTAGCTGCCCATGCCGGTGGCTCGCCCTGGCTGGGTCGCAGCGCTCTCGATGGCGTCATGCTGATGGATGCCGGCGTCAATTATATGCGCGAGCATGTCCCGCCCGAATCGCGGATTCACAGCGTGGTTACCAGCGGCGGACAAGCGCCCAATGTCGTGCCGGCTTATGCGCAGGTCTGGTACTTCGTGCGCGCGCCCAAACGAGCGCAGGTCGAAGAAATGTACCGCTGGATGCAGGATATCGCCCAGGGCGCGGCGCTGATGACCGGCACACGTTGCGAGATCGAGTTTTTGACCGGCTGCTATGACATGTTGCCCAACCAGGTGATTTCCGACCTGCTCTATGAAAAGATGGCTGCTGTGGACGACATGCGTTTCACCGAAAAAGAACGTGACTATGCCCGTGAACTGCAAGCCAGCTTCCCGGCTGGCTCGGTGCAGCGCGGCTTCGACTGGATGCAGCTTTCTACCAGCCAGAAGCTGAACAGCGCGGACATGGCCGACCCGCTGTGGGAGGGCGTCTTTCCCCATTCGCCGACGCCGCCACTGATGGGTGGTTCTACCGAAGTCGCCGATGTCAGCTGGATCACGCCGACAGCGCAGATGACCACGACATGCTGGCCCCTGGGGACGCCTGGACACAGTTGGCAGACAACTGCATCGACCGGCTCCAGCATCGGCTCAAAAGGCATGCTTTTTGCGGCCAAGACCATGGCGCTGGCGGGCTGCGAATTGCTCATGGACGCCGACTTGCTGGCGGCGGCAAAAGCGGAGTTCCTGGCTGCGCGTGGCGATGCGACTTATGTGACGCCGCTGCCGCCCGAAGCCACGCCCAAATAAATAATGAACCCCCCTCGGTCCCCCCGAAAAGTCGGGGGGAGGCACGAGCGCGCGCGGATTTTGTCGATGCCGCATGTCCGTTCACAGACTCTCGGTGTACTCGGTGGTGAAAAAATAAACTGAGGGGGTTCACTAATGCAGTTGCAAAGCAGTCCGCAGGGCATCGTCGCTGGCAGCATCCCGCTCTTCGCCGGGCATCCCGCGCCAGAATTGCTGCCCATGCGCGGCATTGGGACTGTGCTGGCCGGCTGGGACGAGCGTCCGCCCCTGCGCGCCTTCAATTATGGCGACGAACAAGGCGATCCCAAGCTGCTGGACTTTCTGCTGGCGCGCCTGAATGACACAGAACAGCCGGGCATCGGGCGCGAGAATCTGATGATCGTGCCGGGTTCGACCGGCGGACTAGCCATGATCACGCGCTTGCTGACATCGGCCGGCGATACCGTGCTGGTCGACGCGCCAAGCTACCGCGATGCCCTGCACATCTTCCGCGACCAGGGGCTTAGGCTGCGCGCGCTGCCCATTGATGACGAAGGTCCCAGGCTGGACGCGCTGGCTGCCGAGCTGGAGCGATTGGCGGCAGAACAAGTGATTCCGCGCTTTTATTATGTCGTGCCCAACTTTCAAAATCCCAGCGGCATCACCGTCAGCAAAATTCGCCGACGCGCCATCATCGAGCTGAGCAATCGGCATGGCTTCTGCATCGTCGAGGACGATGTATACAGCGATTTGCGCTTTGCTGGCAGCACACCGCCGAGTTTCTATGCGCTGGCGGCTGGCGAGAATGTCTTGCGTCTGGGCAGCTTTTCAAAGACTCTGGCGCCGGGCTTGCGGCTGGGCTGGCTGATGGGCGGCTCGCGACAGATCGCCGAGTTCGTCGACAGCGGCGTGCTGCGCATGGGTGGCGGGGCGAATCCCTTTGGCGCGGCGATGGTGGCGGAGTTTTGTCACAGCGGCGCATGGCAGGCGCATGTGGACTGGCTGCGCGGGAAATATCGGGCCCGGAGAGATGTGGCGCTGGCGGCGCTGGACAGATCCATGCCGGCTGGCGTCGGTTGGACGCGCCCCGCTGGCGGCTACTTCATCTGGCTGCGGCTGCCCCGCGCGGTGGATGTCGATGAGCTGGAGAAAAGGGCGCAGGCACAGCAAGTTTATTTCGCCAATGGGCGCGGCTTCTTTCCAGAACCTGCCGATGGCGCGCATTTTCTGCGGCTGTCCTACAGCTACCTGTCGCATGACGATTTGCGCAAGGGCATTGGCATTTTGGGGACTTTGATCGCGCAACTGGCTGGCTAGACACGAAAAGAACCCGCGCGGGGCGGGCTCTCTGTCAGCAACGATCAGCGAGGAAAGGACTCGAACCTTTAACCTTGTGCTCCAAAGGCACCTGCTCTGCCGATTGAGCTACCTCGCTAGATAATGCCGATTCTAGCAGATTTGCGCCGCCGCTCAAGGTGGAAATCGTAACGCGAGCCAGCGCAAAACCTGCCGTTCACAAAACGAATTTGCATGTCGCCGCGTTCTGTAGCACACTCCACTCTGTAATTGTCCCGGTGGGAGATAATCTATGCGAAGCAAGTGTATCGCAACTCTGATTGCGTTCTGTTTTCTCGGTGCCCTTGTTTCGGCGCAGCCTTTTTCTATCCGCGCAAATAGAGGACTCAACCTGAGAGCCGCGCCCAGCCTCAATGCCGATATCGCGGAGACGGTCGCTGCGGGCGCCATTCTGCAGGTCGTCGGCGAGTTTGGCCGCTGGCTGAAGGTCAACCTCTATGGAAAGGAAGTTTGGCTGGCGGATTGGGTGAATTACAGCCGCGTCGAAAGTGGCACGACGGAGCAGACAGGATCCCAGCCCGTCAGCAGCACGCCGGCGAATGTGGACAACTGCTGCGGCATCGACCGGCAATGCAGCAGCGACCAGGAATGGACGAACGGCTATTGGGCATTCCAGAATGGGCAATGCGCCGCGCCAACCGCAGTCATCCCCAATATCCCTGCGAATGTTGACAACTGCTGTTATGTCGACCGACAGTGCAGCAGCGACTGGGACTGGGAAGTCGGCTTCTATGCCTTTCGGGAAGGCCAGTGCATCGCATCCGCTCCGCGCGTGGCCAGCGCGCCGGCAACCGGAGGCAATTGCTGTTCCCTGGGTTGGAACTGCCGATTCGAAGAGGAAGGGGAGCGGGGGTTTTGGGCTTATCAGATCAATCAGTGCGCTGGCCTGCCGCAGACATCCGCGGTCACGCTTACGGGACCCGTGCCCAGGATAGAAGGTTCGAGTCGATTTGTTGGTCACATTACCGCGACGCTTAAATTTATGAAGAGCGTAGCGCCGGACTGGTACAACTATGTGATAACCGGAATGGACTCAATCGTTGAAGTCCCCGTCCCCGGTTGGAAGTTTGGGGACTTCTGCACCGCGCGCGCTTATGATCGCGAAAGAAGAGTCACCCTGGAATCTTGCTGGGTATTTTATAATGCGGAGCTTGGAGTCCCTGAGTTCGATCAAGCTTCAACAGCTGCAGCGCTTGGCCATGAGGCTTGCCACATACATACGCATGTAGAGGGAAAGTACTTTGCGACGCATGAAGACGAGGAAGCGGAGTGCAGGAAATTCGGAACGGGCGCGAGTGTACTCTTTGACAGCGCCCTCGCAACTGGTCTTGACCCGAGGCGCGGGACGTCATACTTTGAGAAAGATCGCGCATTGAGCTTGCTCAGACAAAACTGCTCGGAAGGATATAGAGCAGATCTGTTTTGTCCGACGCTTCAAAGGCTGGAAGACATATGGAGAAACGTGCCATACGCGATTTTTCCACCTGGGGCGCCTGAGTGGTGAGTTCGTAGCCATCCCCGCTGCCGGGTCCATAACTCTGCACGCCGATCGCCTCATCCAGCGGAACGACGAAAGCGACGCCGTGATTCGGCTCCGTCGGAGATTATCGAAAGAATTTGCTAATGAAGATCAGGTTAGTCGTTGTGGGGGCAAAGCAGCGCGTATCCAGCCAATTCGCTACTCCCAGCGACGCGAGCCAGCGCAAAACCTGCCGTTCACAAAACGAATTTGCATGTCGCCGCGTTCTGTAGCACACTCCACTCTGTAATTGTCCCGGTGGGAGATAATCTATGCGAAGCAAGTGTATCGCAGCTCTGATTGCGTTCTGTTTTCTCGGTGCCCTTGTTTCGGCGCAGCCTTATTCTGTTCGCGCGAACCGGGGACTGAACTTGAGAGCCGCGCCCAGCCTCAATGCCGATATCGCGGAGACGGTCTCCGCGGGCGCGCTCCTGCAGGTGGTCGGCAAGTTCAATCGCTGGCTGAAGGTCAACCTCTATGGAAAGGAAGTTTGGCTGGCGGATTGGGTGAATTACAGCCGCGTCGAAAGTGGCACGACGGAGCAGACAGGATCCCAGCCCGTCAGCAGCACGCCGGCGAATGTGGACAACTGCTGCGGCATCGACCGACAATGCAGCAGCGACCAGGAATGGACGAACGGCTATTGGGCATTCCAGAATGGGCAGTGCGCCGCGCCCGCGCCGCCTCAGCCGCAGACATCCGCAGCGCCTGTGGGCAATGTGCCTGCGAATGTAGACAACTGCTGTTATCTTGACCGACAGTGCAATACCGACTTGGAGTGGATGGCCGGCTGGCAGGCCTATCGGAACGGGCAATGCGCCGGGTCCGCGTACGCGCAGCGCGTGGCCAGCGCGCCGGCAACCGGAGGCAATTGCTGTTCCCTTGGTTGGACCTGCGCACCGAATTGGAAAGGGGGCGTGGAATTGGAGCAGGGTTATTGGGCTTATCAGATCAATCAGTGCGCTGGCCTGCCGGAGACTTCCGCGGTCACGCTCACGGGACCCGTGCCCAGGATAGAAGGTTCGAGTCGATTTGTTCAACACATTACAGAGACGCTTAAATTTATGAAGAGCGTAGCGCCGGCCTGGTACAACTATGTGATAACCGGAATGGACTCAATCGTTGAAGTCCACGTCCCCGGTTGGAAGTTTGGGGACTCCTGCACCGCGCGCGCTTATGATCGCGAAAGAAGAGTCACCCTGGAATCTTGCTGGGCAATTTACGCGGAGTCTGAGGAGGAGCTTGGAATCCCTAAGGGCGGTCAAGTGTCAACAGCTGCGGCGCTTGGCCATGAGGCTTGCCACATACATACGCATGAAGAGGGAAAGCACTTTGCGTCGCAAGAAGACGAGGAAGCGGAGTGCAGGAAATTCGGAGGGGGCGCAATAGTACTCCTTAATACCGCCCTCGCAACTGGTCTTGGCCCGATGAGTGGGACGCATTACTTTCATCAAGAAAGCGCAAGAAGCGCTCTCAGACGATTCTGCTCGGAAGGATATAGGGCAGATCTGTTTTGTCCGACGCTTCATAGGATGGAAGACATATGGAGAAACGTGCCATACGCGGTTTTTCCACCTGGGGAGCCTGAGGATGAGTTTTAGCCATCTCCGTTCTCAGGCTGGCGCACGCCGATCGCCTCGTCCAGCGGCACGACGAATGCCACGCCGTGATTCGGCTCCAGCAGGTCGCCCATCACAGCGCGCGCTTCATCCAGGAGCGTGGTCACCAGTTCTTTGGGCACGACCGAAAGCAGCACATGATTGTTAAGTTCCGTTTCGCGCAGCACATAAGCCATCATGCTGGTCATGGAACTGGCGATGTGCAGCGGCACTTCTAAACTGTCGCCCATCATCTTGCGCTGCAAGCTATGCAGGCCGAAGCTCTTGAGAACGGTGACGCCTGGCGCGCCCGCCTCTTGCCAACGGACGGCGACTTCCAGTCCGTTTTCCACATTCGATGTGATGAGGATAATCAATTTCATAGGGTACTGTCTCCTGTCGCTGCGCCCGCGAGCGCGCGATTGGCAATTTCCTCTTGATTCCTGCCCTGGAATACCCAACGCACCATCGGCGGCGTCAGCACCGTTGTCAACAGAATGACCATGAATAGCGAGGCGTACAATTCGCTGCCGCCATCGAGCAAGCCGCTGGTCAAGCCAATCGAAATGATGATCAGCCCGACTTCGCCGCGCGAAACCATGCAAACGCCCACCCGCAGCGATTCGCGCAGGTCGAAGCCGCCCATCCTCGCGCCGATGCCAGCCCCAAAGACCTTGCTGATCACCGCCATCAACAGCAGCACCAGCATGAAGGGCAGCGCCTCCAGCGGGAAGGAGCTGAGGTCGGTCTCCAAGCCCACATCAATGAAGAATATGGGCACGAGGAAGACATAGGCCAGGTGCGTCATGGTCTGTTCGATTTCCTGCTTCATGCCATGCCCGTGCAACTGGCTCAAGCCGACGCCAGCGATAAATGCGCCGGTGATGGCAGCCACGCCGCCAAAATACTCCGCCGACCAGCCGAAGAACAGCGCCGCCGCCAGCGCAAAGATAGGGATGCCATAGGCTTGCGCAAGCTGTGGTCGAGTGCGGATCCAACGAAATGCCCGCGGCAATCCATACCAAGCCAGCGCGAAAGCTACGGCGATGTAGCCAGCCATCTGCAAAACGATCACCAACAACTGGCTGAGGTCTGCGCCGCCTTCGTTTGCTTGCGCGCCCGCCAGCACCAGCGTGAGCGACACCGCCAAAATCGCCAGCACATCGTCTATCAATGCGGTTGCCAGCAGCGCGTTGCCTTCTTTTGTGTGCAGATAGCCCAGCTCCAGCAAGACCTGCGCCGAGATGCTCACCGATGTTGCCGCCAGCGTCACCCCAGCGAAGAGCGCCGGGAACATGTCATATCCCGCCGGAATGACCACCGCGACGGTAAATGCCACGGGCACAAGCACGCCCAGCACGCCGGCGAATACCGCCACTTTACCCACCTTGACCAGCTCGCTGAGGTGCACTTCCAAGCCGATATTGAACATCAGCAACAGCACGCCCAGCTCTGCCAGTTCCTTGAGCGTGTGCTGCAAGTCGACGCCCTGCAAGATGCCCCAATGCAACATGTCCAGCACGGTGGGACCAAGCACGACGCCCACCAGCAGCTGCCCCAGCACGCGCGGTTGCTGCAAGCGCCTGGCCAGTGCCCCGCCCGCACGCGATGCCAGCAAGATGATGCCCAGCGCGAACATCAGCGGGATGAAGGCGTTGACCGCGTCCGCCTCGCCCTCGGTGGAAGCAGCCAAAGCCGGCAGCAGACCCTGCGCGAAGAGCCAGGCGAATGCCAGCATCAAGACCAGCATGCGCCGGCGCAACAGTGCAGCCAGTTGCTTCAAGTCGCCCACCTTTCCTCTCGTATTGGTCGATGCTACGCAACTAGTATAATGGAAATACTCAAATCGGCGAATCCAATGCAAAGGCGCTGCCATGAAAATCACCGCGCTGGAATTGTTCACCCTGAAACCACGTTGGCTCTTTTTGAAAATTTCCACAGATGATGGCTATTTTGGCTGGGGCGAGCCGATCGTGGAAGGGCAGGCGGGCACGGTGCGCGGCGCTGTCGAAGACATGGCCGATTACCTGCTAGGGCGCGATCCAAGGCAGATCGAAGATATCTGGCAGACGCTCTTTCGCGGACGGTTCTATCGCGGCGGACCCGTGATGATGAGCGCTATCGCCGGCGTCAACCAGGCGCTTTGGGATATCAAAGGCAAGGTTCATGGCGTGCCGGCTTATGAGTTGCTGGGCGGCAAGGTGCGCGACAAAGTGCAGGTCTACGCGCATGTCGGCGGAGAGACGCCAGCGGATGCGGCGCAGGCGGCGCAAAAACTCAAAGACGAGGGGCTGCGGGCGCTGAAGATGGGCGCGGTCGGCAATGTGCATTTCATGGACAGCTTCGCGCATATCGACGCGGCGGTGGAGCGTGTGGCAGCCGTGCGCGAACAGGTCGGCGACGCTGTGGGCATCGCGGTCGATTTTCACGGGCGCGTGCACAAACCCATGGCCAAAATGCTCATCCGCGAGCTAGAGCCCTATCACCTCATGTTCGTCGAAGAGCCCATCCTGCCCATGCACAACGAAGGGCTGCTGGATATCAAACGATCGACATGCATTCCCATCGCCACGGGCGAGCGCATGTATTCGCGCTGGGATTTCAAGACCATCCTGGCCGAGGGCAGCGTGGATATCATCCAGCCCGATGTATCGCATGCCGGCGGCATATCGGAAGTTTTCAAGATCGCCGCCATGGCCGAAGCCTACGATGTCGCGCTGGCGCCGCATTGTCCCTTGGGTCCTATTGCCTTGGCCAGCTGCCTGCAAGTCGATGCAGTAGCCTACAATGCATTGATCCAAGAGCAGAGTCTGGGCATCCACTACAACGAGGATGTCGATCTGCTGGACTACCTGGCTGACCGCAGCGTGTTTGATTATCGGGATGGCTTTGTCAAGGTGCCGACCGCGCCTGGCTTGGGTATCAACATAGACGAAGACAAAGTGCGCGCCTCCAGCGATCACAATTTCCGCTGGCGAAACCCGCAATGGCGCAGGAATGATGGCGCTGTGGCGGAGTGGTAGGCAGCTGCTTATTGCCAGCGCCCCACATCAACTGCCCCGGCGCTGACACCATGTAGCAGCTTGTCGACGGCTCGTTCTGCCGATGCCGCGCCCATCGCCAAGCCATGTCCGCTGAAGCCGACCGCGAAGCCCACGCGTGGCTTGCCCGGCAAGGTCCCCACCAGTGGCAGTCCATCACAGCTGAATCCCATGATGCCGCTCCAGCGCTGCGCGACCGGCGCCGTGACATCGGGGAAGTATTTTTTCAGGTAGCTGTCCAGAAAAGCCTGTACATTGGGGTTCAGGCGGTCTTCGCTGGTGTCGTTTTCTTCGCTGCGGAATTGTTTGCGTCCACCACCCAGCAAAAAGCGCCCATCAAAGGTGCTGCGGTAATACATATAGCCATAATCGCTGTAACCGCAATAGGGGAGGGGAGCTTGTTCCAGGGGCTCGGTGACCAGGCATTGCGCGCGCGTCGGCACGACCTTGCCAAGGAACCAGGGGTCGATCTGCGGCGACCAGGCGTTCGTGCACAGCAAAACATAGCGCGCCAGGAAGCGATAATGCCGCGTGTATACCGCGACCCGCTCGCCAGCACAGTCGATGCGATAAACCTCGTTGTTGGTGATGAGTTCTGCGCCGCTCTGCGCCATGACACTGCGCGCCAGCAGGTAGGGCTGCACGCCGGCGTCCAGCGGCTGTTCGATGCCCGCGTGATAACCGCGCCGCAGTGGATCGCGGCTGTGGTAGTTGATGTCGATGCCATCTTTGTCCAGCGCCCGCGCCGCGCATTCCAGCTCTTTCGCTTCTTCGGGCGATTCCGCCAGCAGCAGCGAGCCGCATTCATTAATCGGCACAGCAAAGTCACTGCTGCGCACAAAGCTGCGCCACAGATCCATGCTGCGCGCCGAAAGCGCCCACATCTCGCGGGCGACTGACTGTCCATACCGCTCGATAGCGCGGTGATAATAGGTATCCAGCCCGCTGATCATGAAGCCGGCATTGCGACCGCTCGCGCCCAAGCCAGCATCGCGCGCATCGGTAACCACGACATCGCGTCCGTGAACCTGCCCAGCGAAGTAAGCCGCCGTTCCACCGACCAGCCCGGCGCCCACAACCAGAAAGTCGACTTCGCGCTCTTGCTGCTGCGTCCGCTGCCAGTGTGATACGGTCATAGTGTCTGCTCTCCGCCTTTAGCTGGCGCGCATCAATTCGCGCTCGACATGCCTCTTAAGGACGAGCACCTTGCGCCATTCGTCCTCTGTGCCGTCGCAGATCAGCGCGACATGTCCGCTGAAGTCGGCTTCTTTGACCAATGCCAGCGCCCGTTTGAACTCAGCCACATCTAGCGCGTCGCCGGTGAAGATGCCTTTGCAGTGCAGGGAAGTCGCTCGCGGCAGCAACGCGCGCATGGTGGCGTATTTGTCGGCTGTCTT
Source organism: Chloroflexi bacterium bin20 (assembly GCA_002238485.1). GTDB lineage: Bacteria > Chloroflexota > Anaerolineae > Aggregatilineales > Phototrophicaceae > UBA6055. Next base: position 79,379 of record MPMG01000007.1, read on the forward strand.
GGCGGCATTGCCAAAATCGACGCAGAGCTGCAGGGGCCGCCCCACGCCGTCCAGGATTTGCAGCAAGTTGTCGCTTTCCACGCTGGTTGCGCGCCAATTTTCTGTGGTGGTGTGCAAGCCCAGCCCCGCGCCAAAATCAGCCAATTCGCGCAGTGAGTCGCAACTGCGTTGGATGGCGGCGGGACCAGGCGCATCGGTGCCACAATCCAGCCGCAGTCCCTTCGCCCCCAATTTGACGGCGATACGTTGCCAGCGCTTGGCTGCTTCCATATCCCGCCGCCAGACTGCATCGTCCGCCGCCGACAAGTTGCCCGTGTCGATCAGGAAGTTGACCAGGGTTACATCCGCCGCTTCGATATTTGCGCGCAGCTGGGCAAGGTAGCTGTCGTCAAGGTCCGGCAGGTGAAAGTTGCAGATCTCCAGCAGCTTGATGCCTTCGGCCGCGATGAAAGCCGGCAGTTCCAGCAGGCTCAACTCGGCTGGCTTGCTTTCTGCGCGGTTGACCATCACGCCGTCTTCGTCAGGTTCATACCAGGGCGCGCCCAATGCGCCATGCACCGTCCAGGAAGAAATCGCCAATTCAATCATTTTCCGCCGCCCCTTTTACACTGCTCACCACTAGCAGAATGATAATCGGCAATGCGCCAATGTCCAAATCGCGCACCTTTGCTTATGCCGCTCTTTGCGTGATAGAATATAGAGGTTGACCAAACACATAGACGTAGTTTCCCGAATAATCAGGAGGAACGACAATGAGAATCGCCAAGTATTTGCTGCTGCTGGCGCTGCTGCTGCTGGCGCTGCCCTTTGCATTCGCGGACGGCCACTTGCCCGATCTGGACGGCCGAACGGTAGTCGTCGCTGTGGACAATGCCTATATCCCCTTTAGCTTCATCGACGAGAGCGGCGAAGCCATGGGCTGGGACTATGATGTGCTGGGCGAAATCTGCTCGCGGCTGAACTGTGTTACCGAATGGATCGAGACCGGCTGGGAAGGTTTGATCACCGCTGTTTCGCGCGGGGAATACGATATCTCGGCTGGCGGCATCACCATCAACGATGAGCGCAAAGAAGTCGTGGCTTTCTCCGATGGCTATATGAACACGATCCAACGTCTGATGGTGCGGCTGGACGAAGACCGCTTTGCCGACGCGTCAGAATTCGCTGCGGGCGACTTTACCATTGGCGTGCAGGTGGCCACCACCAATTACATCGCCGCATCCGATCTGGTCGGTGCTGACCGCGTTGTGCCGTACGATTCCTTTGGGTTCGCCGTGCAAGCGTTGATCTCTGGAGATGTAGACGGCGTCGTCATGGATGATGTGGCCGGACAAGGCTATGTCGGTGTCAATTCCGGCGAAATCAAGCTGCTTTCGGACGAACTGGTATCGGACGAGTTGGGCTTCATCTATCCCCAAGATTCCGAGCTGATCGAACCATTCAACATGGCGCTGGACAGTATGCGCGCGGATGGCAGCCTGGACGTCATCAATGCCAAGTGGTTCCCGCCCGACTCCGCAGATGACATGATGCTGCCCGATCTGGGCGGACGCACAGTCACTGTCGCTGTTGAAAATGCTTATCCGCCCTTCAATGTATTGAATGAGGAAACCGGCGAAGGCGAAGGCTGGGATTATGACACCTTGGGCGAGATTTGCGCGCGTCTGAATTGCGTGCCCGAATACATCGAGACCAGTTGGGAAGTTCTGATCGCGGCGGTATCCAACGGTGAATACGACATGGCGGCTGATGGCATCACGATCACCGAGGAGCGCGCGCAGATCGTGGACTACTCGGAAGGCTACATAGATGTCATCCAGCGCATGATGGTGCGGATCGAGGAAGATCGCTTCGCCAACGCCGCGGAATTCGTGGCGGGCGACTTCGTTGTCGGCGTACAGGTGGCGACGACGAACTACATCGCCGCCTCCGAATTGCTGGGCGGGGACGAAGAGCGTATCGTTGGCTATGGCGAGTTTGGCTTGGCGGTCCAGGCGCTGATCACGGGCGATATTGATGCCGTGGTGATTGATGATGTGGCTGGTCAGGGCTATGTGGGCTTGAACGCCGACAAGATCAAGCTGCTGCCGGATGACCTGATCAAGCAGCAGTTGGGCTTCATCTATCCGCAAGGTTCCGAATTGGTAGAGCCATTCAACATGGCGCTGGATTCTATGCGCGCAGACGGCACGTTGGCCGCGATCAATGCCAAATGGCTCGGCGACAGTTAAAGCGATAACTCGCACAAACACGATACAGTTGCGGGACAGGGTTCGCTCTGTCCCGCTTTGTATTTGATCGACAGAGACTTTGAGGAAACCGAATGTCCTCGAGACATCCCGACCCCGATTTGGAGCAGGTCATTGCTGAATCCCGCGGACGGGCGATGCGCCTTGCGCGCCTCTATACCTTGCCTTACTGGATCTTCTTCTTGGCGATTCTCGGGATTCTGTTGGCGATTAGCATCATCACTGACAAAGTCTACTCGAATATTTTCGGGCAGCTGATAGAAGGCGTCAGCATGACGCTTTTCGTCAGTATCGCGTCGTACCTGACTGCGCTGTCCGTTGCCGTGATTGTCGGCATCGTGCGTTCGAATCCGCCAGCTCCTCCGCAATCTCGCGAATCCACGCGCAAGGGTGTTATGCGCGTCCTTCGCATCGCCATGTACAATGTTTGCACCGTCTATGTCAGCGTCATGCGCGGCATACCTATCCTGGTTGTGCTGCTGGTCACTGGATTCATCGTCGTGCCGGCGCTGCGAGATCTTATCAATACCAATCTGGTCGGTGGCATGCGCGATATGCTGGACGACCCCGATATCCCCGATTTGATTTGGCGAGGCAGTTCGTCTGGCACAGCGATCGTTGCGCTGGCCATCACCTACGGCGCCTATATGTCGGAGACGGTGCGCGCGGGCATCCAGTCCATCCCCAAAGGCCAGTTCGAAGCCGCCTATTCGGTGGGCATGACCTACTGGCAGACGATGCGCTCGATCGTGCTGCCGCAGGCTTTTCGCAATGTGCTGCCGCCGCTGGGCAACGACTTTGTGGCCATGATCAAAGACTCGTCGCTGCTGGCTTTTCTGGGCATCCGCGATATCACGCAGATCGCCAAGACCAGCTCGGGGCGCAGCTTCCGGTATGTCGAGACCTATGCTGTTGTGGCCTACCTATATTTGACGCTGGTCATCCTGGCGACGACTCTGGTCAACATGCTGGAAGACACGGTCAATATCGAGCGCGAAACACCCCGCCTGGTGCAGCGACTGGGAGCGCTGGTCCCCGGCAAAAAGAAACGCGAGCCGATTGTCGAGTCCTTCGATTAGGCTCTACTCGTCCGAGTAGAAGCCGACCTTGTTGCCTTCGGTATCACGCGCCCAGCCGACAAAGCCGCCACCGGCATTCTCGCCCAGCGCCGTCTTCGGCAACAGGATTTCGCCACCAGCTTCTGGCACACGCGCCAGCGCCTCGTCCAGATCGCCTGCGATCGTGAAATAAACCAGGCTGCCTTCTGTCGAGGGCGTATAGCCGTATTGCGGATTGTGGACCAGGCAGCCGCCGACCTGTCCATCGTGCGGGAAAACACCCAGCATGCTTCCCATTGTCTCGCGCTGGTCGTTGATGAAAAGTTGCGTGCCGATGACGGTTTCATAAAATTTGCGGGCGCGTTCAAAGTCGGCGACAGGCACCTCAAACCAATTGATTACGGACATGGGCGTCTCCTTTGGTTGGGGCTAGTTCTGTTGTTTGTTTTATTGTGTAGCTTGGCGCAGGTCTTCTTCCTGCAGCATATCTTCGGGCAATGGCCCCCCTGCGCTGGCAGAGTCGTCGCTGAGTCGCTCGGCTGTGTTTTGGTCGCGCTGCTCGACCAGGCTGTTGTCGAGATCACTCAGCGCAGCAGCCATGTTTTCGTTCAAGTGCTGCCCGTGAAAGTGTACTTCGTCCATGGCGTCGATCGTGTCTTGCAGCTTGTCGATTTCGTCTTTGATTTCGATGCTCAGGCGTTGTCCGCGCGCGCCATCGCTGTCTTTCGCGCCCAGCAGCGACATCTGCGCATAGACCGTGCCCAGCGCCGACAAGGTGCTTTCCAGCTGTATCTCGGCGCGTTTGATGATGCTGGCGCTGGCTTCCAGGCTGACCAGCTGCCGCTGCAGCAATTTGAGCTGCTGTTCGAGGTCGCGGCGGGTATGGTCATCGCTTTCGCTGCCGATGCGGCGGCGCACACTGGCGATCTTGCGCGGCACTCGCTGCAGGTCACGCGCGGCCAGGTCATTGTTCTCGAAGTGGTCGATGCGCGTGGCCAGGTTGTACATGTGTGCGATCCAGTCGTTGATGCCCGAGATCAACGTGCGCTGGCGGGTGCGCATGGCGCCGCGGGCCACATCGGCCAGCTTGAGCATGTTTCGGCGGTATTCAAAGGCATCGCGCAGGCGCTCGCGAGAGATGCGGTTGTGAATGTTGCGCAGGTCATATTCGCGTTCAAAGTCTTCTGCCAACGCTTGCTCGGCGGCTTCTGGGTCGTTGAGCGTTGAGGCGACCAACACGGCTTCGGCCAGGACTCCCAGCGCCAGCCAATACCAGGGCTGCCACTCCATAAATGGCAAACTGACATCTTGCACGAAGAGGAAGAGGATGGCGGTAACCATCAGGGTTACCAACGTCTCCCAACGCAGCAAGGCGCTGGCGAGCAACGTGCCAAAAACTTTCTGTCGCGCTTCGGTGTTCGTTGCCATTATCCCGCTGTTAGTCATCAGGCTATGCGCCTGCCTTATTCCGCGCCCAGCAGTCGCTGCCGGCGTTCTTCCAGCTGCAATTCAACTTGGCCGATGCCGACTGTGTCTTCGATCTGGTCGGACAGCTTGCGGCTGGCCATGTCGGCGCGGGCGTCTTCTTGGTCGATCTGCGCATAAATCGAGTCCAGCAGACTGTCGATTTCTTGGTCGCCCGAGGTATCTAGCTTGTCCATGCTGCGCAGGGTCTTGGTCATGACTTTCTTGGTTTCCGCCAGCTCCAGCAGCGAGCGCATCTTCTCGCGTTCTTGCTTGATTGTATTCAGCCGGCCTTCCAGCTTCATGCGCATATTCAGCATGCCCTGATACTGCTCTTGCTGTGACTGCCACTGCTCATAGTATTCTTGCGCCAGCTCTTGTTTCGTATTCATTTCGGCTTGGGCGGCGGCGGCCAGATCATTCTTGCCGCGCAGGAGCAAGGTATCGATGTCGCGGTCCAGTTTGTCGGTCTGGTTAGAGAATTCTTCGTATTTGCGCTTGAGCGTGCGCACCGATCCGCCCACAGTCGCCGCAGAATCCTCGAGGGCGTCGAGGTTGCGTTCCACCTGGCGGATATACTCGTCCATGACCTTGAGCGAGTTGGTCTCCAGGGCGCGGTCGATCATGCCATGTAGGTTGGCGCTGAATAAGGTACGGACTTTCTGTAATATCGACGGCATCGTTACGCATTCCTTTGCTGAGTTGGCTTTTCTGCACCTTGGCTGGCTGCGAGTATAGCACAGGCGGCGGCTGTGGTAATAGCTTGCCGCGCTTACTAGGACTACGCAGAAGCGTCCGCCTGGTTGCATTGGCAACGTTGTATCGCCAGCAGGTCCGCCAGCAACGCAGCGCCCGTCTCGCGGCTGCCAGCCCCCGCGCCGATCAGCGTGATCGCGCCCAGCAAGTCTGTTTCCAGCGTGATGGCGTTGGTGGCGCCGCCGACGCTGGCCAGCGGGTCGCTCACGGGCAGGCGCATCGCCTTGACCATGCCGCCACTGGGCGAGGCTTGGGCGATCAGCTTGTAGCGCTGGTTCTGCTCGCGTGCCAGGTTGATGTCGTCCGCGCCGATGCCGCCGATGCCGCTGACCTGCAAGTCGCCCATCGTCAGGCGGCTGCCAAAGAGCGCGTTCGCCAGGATGAGCAGCTTGCCGGCCGCGTCCCAGCCATCGACATCGCCACTCGGGTCGGCTTCAGCATAACCCAGGGCCTGGGCTTTCTCCAGCGCCGCATGGTAACTTTCGCCGCTTTCCATCTGTGTCAGAATATAATTTGTCGTTCCATTGAGGATGCCACGCGCGCTTTGAATCTGACAGCCAGCCAGGGCTTCCTGGGCCAGCTGCATGGTGGGCGTGCCAGCCATTACGGTTGCTTCGCAGCGCATTTGCAGTCCACAAGCCCCCGCCCGCGCCCCCAAATCGGCATAATGCAGCGCGACTGGTCCTTTGTTCGCCAGCACCAGGTGCATGCCAGCATCCAGCGCGCGATAACAGGTTTCCAGCGCCGGCTGGGCAGTTTCTAGGTTGGTCGGGCTGAGTTCCAGCAGCGCATCGGCAGCGCCCGGCGCGATCATGTCGGTGACAGACAAGTCACGCTGCAGACTCGCTCCTGCTGGATAGCTTGCAAAACTGCCAGCCTCTGCAGCGCTGAGCAGGGCGGGGATGTCCAGGCCATCGGCGCAATACAGGTTGCCGCGCGTCGCTGTAGCCACGCCAACGATGCTGGCTTCAAAACCAACTGTGGCGCGCAGGTTGTTCGCCTTTTCGTGGAGGAGCTTGGCGAATCCCTGGCCGACCGCTCCAAAGCCAATCAGTATCAGTCTCATAATTGCGTCCGTTTCCTCTGCGCCAGCCCTTCGACAGCAGCCAGGGCTTTTTCGACGCTGGCTTGTGGGCGCACGCCGATCTGCTGCTCGTACAAGATGCCGTCTTCGTCAATGACCCAGTACGAACGAGTGATCATGGGCAGCTTGATCAAACGCATATCCAAGCCCCAAGCCTCCCATTCGTCCAGCATTTTGTGCTCGTGGTCGGAAAGCAGGTCGTATTGCAGGCTGCGCTCGGCTTTCCATTTTGCCAGGGTGCTTTCGCTGTCTGCGCTGATACCGAGGACCACCGCGTCGTTCGCTTTGATCTGCGGCAAAACATCGCGGAAGCCGCAGACCTGGTTGGTGCAGCCCATCGTATTGGCTTTGGGGAAAGCGAAAATGATCACGCGCTGCCCACGAAAGTCGCTGAGCCGCACAAGTTCCCCGTCTTGGTTGCGCAGCGCGAATTCCGGCGCTGGCTGCCCTGTTGCTGGCATATTCCTCCTCCTCGGCTGCTAGTGATTGGCGACCAGGCCGTGTTCGGCATCCTCTTCCTGGGCGAGTCGCTGTCCGGCGCTGATGTCAACGCGGCTGAGCATGTAACCACCCAGCAGAAACAGCAGGATCAAACTCAATATCGCGGGCCGCGTGCTGCCCAGCGCAATCCCCGCAAAGGCGAAGATCAAGGGACCGATGATGGCCGCGAACTTCTCCATAATGGCATAGAAGCCGAAGAATTCGCCGCTCTTGGCTTTCGGGCACAAGCTGGCGTACAAGCTGCGGCTGAGCGCCTGGCTGCCACCCTGCACCATGGCCACCATCAACGCCAGCATCCAAAATTCGACTGTCGAATTGAGCAGAAATCCCCAGCAGGCGATGATGCCATAGACGAGCAAGGAAAGCAGAATGCTGCGCCGTGTATCCAGCCAGTTGGACAAGCCGACAAAGCGCGACTTAGCTAGCCAGGCCACAGCCAACGCCAGGACTTCAAATGCCAGGATGATGCCGGCGATAGTGGGCAGGCTGCTCTGCCGTGTGGCAACTTCTACTTCGACCTGCGATACAGCGATAGCGCTGCGCTCGGGATCGGACGACGCATTGACGATTTCCAGCGCGTGTTCGCCTGCCGCCGCCACTTCTAGCGTGGTAGTCTCGCCGTAGCGGACCGTGCCGCCGTAGGTGTCGATGATGACAGGCTGACCGGCGGCGTCGAGCAGGGTGTCACCATCCAGCCGGATGCCGATGAGTCCGCCATCGGGCGCGCGCCGATATGTCAGCTGCACATGCTGCCCGTTGTAAAGCAAGGTCTGCGTTGCGCCAATCTCATCGCTGAGCGCATAACTCAGGTCATCGGGCACCCCGGTCAGCGCGGCTGTCAAACTGCCGATCAAGCCTTCACCGACCAGGTCAGCGCCGGGGAAGGTGAGCGCCCGCCAATTGCCAGCGGCTTTATAATCGCCACGATCCAGCGCATAACTGCCTTCGCCGACGCGCGTATTCATGCTCAGGTAGGGCAGGGGCTGCGCGCCACTGACATCCGCGGGCAACGATGCAGCCAAGCCCAAGCCCAACACGGGCAGCGCGATGGCGTTAATGAGGATGAAAGCCAGATAAAAGGGCGCGCGCGAATCGTTGTGTGCCGGCAAACGCCCAAAGATGATGCTGAACGGGATGCCCGCGAATTGCACCAGCAAGATCGCCAGCACCAGCTCAGTCAACTCAAAACCCAGCTCTGCTCCATATATCGCCGCAACCGCGATGATCGTGCCGATGGCATCGTTGTATATCAGGAACGCTACCAGATACTTGAAGAGTTCGCGGTACTTGCGGATGTTGCCGAAGGTCGTGCGCAGGCGCTTGATGCTGGCGCCCAGCACAGTGTCGTCTATCAAGGCTGCTCCGAGAGAGGGCGGCTCGGGCACGCGGCGCAAGAGAGGCAAGGAAAAAACCAGCCACCAAACAGCTACGCTCAAGAAGGACAGGCGCAACCCGGCGTTTTCAAAGAGGCTATCGGGGATGAAAAAATACATGGCCACATTGATCGCCAGCAGCAATCCGCCGCCCAAATAGCCCAGCGCATATCCGCGCGTGGAAACCCAGTCGCGGTCTTGCGGGCGCGCCACATGCGGCAACAGCGCGTCATAAAACACGATGGAACCGCCGAAGCCGATGCGTCCCAAAACAAAAACCAGCGAAGCCAGCAGCCAGTCGCCCGTATTGACGAAGACCAGCAGACCCGTGCCGACAACGCCCAAGCCGACAAATATGGACAAAAATCGTTTCTTGTTGCGCATCACATCGGAGACTGTGCCCAGGATGGGTGACAAGATCGCCAACACAAAAAGCGAAAAACTGATCGTAAGCGACCAATAAGCGGTGGCGGTGGCTTCGCTGGGGAGCGTGCTGCCGGCGACTGTGCTGTAATAGATGGGCAGCAGGCTGGCGAGGATGGTTGTGGCAAAAGCGCTGTTCGCCCAATCGTACATCGCCCAGGCATTGATGCATCGCTTGTAACTGGCTTCGTCTCGCGCTGCAACTGCCATTGTCTTGACCCTTCTTGCGGTTAGATCGCACGGCGTTTTTGCCTGCGATGATTGACATATTCTACCCAATATCGCCGCCGCGGATACATAGCCAATCTGTTGGCGCGCTGCGGCCGCCCAATATTGATAAGACCAGCGCATTGCTGTAGGCTGGGCGCATGTTTCGTACGCGCAACCCCCAGCTCGGTTTGTTCATGACCCTGGCGCTGGCTGCTTTTGCGGCGCTGACAGCTTTTTCAGACGTGGCTTCGCTGCTGTGCATCGCCCTGGCGAGCGGCGGCATGTACCTGTTTTGCCATCGGCGCTATGGACGCCTGGGCGCGTTGCTTGCGGGACTGGTTTATGCCTATAGTCCTCACGTGCTGTTGGTGCGGGGAGATTGGCGCGAACTGCTGGCGCTGGCGCTGCTGCCGCTTTTGCTTTGGCGCGTCGATGCCCTGCGCGACAAGCCCATCGGCCTCAGTTTCTTGCCAGTTTGTCTGCTGCAAGCTGCGCTGCTGGCCGCGCATGCGTCGTCGATTTGGCTGACTCTGCTGGCTGTTGGTTGGGTCTGCTTTGAAATGACAATCCAGCATATCAATCGCGAGTCGAGCCGGCTGCGCGCGCGTCCCGGTCTGATTGCGCTGCTGGCGCTGCTGTTGGGCATGGCAGCTGGCGCGCCGTTGGTCCCAATGGAAACGCCCGGAATTGCACACGAGCTTGTCCCGCTTGATGTCCTGCTGTCGCCGCCAGCGCTAGACTCGAGCGTGCCGCCGCCAGCCGATCTGCCGCCCAGTCTGGGTTTGGCGCAGTGGACGCTGGCCCTGCTCGGCGCTGCGGCCGCCCTTGGCTTGTATGTTCGTGGTTATCGCACGCGCCATCCCAATACATTCTTGGGCACGGCTTTCTTCGCGCTCGCTGCTTTGGGTTTGCTGGCCTGGGTGCAGACGCCAGCGTATGCTGCCATTGCCGTCAGTTTGGCTTGTTTGGCCGCTGCGAATGGCATCGGACTGACGCGACTGCCTGCGCGTTTTCAATCCAGCATCATCGCTTTGGTCGTGGCGCTGCCCATCATCAGCATCATTCCCCTGTTGGCGGCGCCCGCTGGCGAAGAGACCGCGACCGATTCGCTGGATCTGTTGCTGTCGCTGGATGCCACTGCCGGATTGTCATTGCTGGCTCTGGCTGGCGCGCTGGTCCTGTCTCTGCGCATGGGCCCTGCCCAACTGCCACCGCCTGCCTACTGGGTATCGCTGCCCTTGACGCGCTCGGTCGTCATCGGGGTCCTGGCGGGTGGCGCGTTGGCGCTGTCTGTGTGGCTGATTACGCATTCGTTTTACGCTTGAGCCTGATTTGCTGCTCAATTGAATTAATCTCCTCAATCGAGATGGAGGGAAAGGCCCAGTGGGGTAAATATGGTTGTTGCCTGGCGAGCCTAATAGCCGCCGCTGGGGTCTGGGTAGGCGTGGCCGCCGCCAAAGCTGAAAGACGGCGTGGGCGTTGCGCGAGCGGGCAGCGGCGCCTGATAGTCGATTGGCAACGAGCCGATCACAGATTGCGTCGTCAGCGTAAACAGCGCCATCCAGCCGATGGCATCAGCCGCCTGCACCTTGACCCAGGGGCTGTATGGGCTGCGCGCCAGCAATTTGGTTTCGGTGCCAAAAGGCAGCGTGCGCAGGATCTGGAATGCTGTATCGGGCGCAGCGCGCAGATTGCCGCCTGCAGCCACATTGACGACAGCGCGGTTGGCATGGACGCCCAGGCGCTGGGGTGGTGGCGGCGCATCATCATACACCTGCGCGATTTCGTCCAGATTCTTCGCCAGCAATCCTGCGCTCATCCAGCCCATTTCGCCATTGCCCAGACGGATGTGCAGCCACTCGCCATTGCTGCTGATGCCCAGCACGCTCATGGTTTCGCCGGCTGGCACCAGGTAGAGCAGCCGCCCGTTGATATCCGGCGCCGCCCGCATGTTGACGCCGCCCTGCGTCTGCGCATAGCCAGGTTGCGGGATGGGCAGGGGGCGCGCAAACAACTCAATTGGCAGGTCTTCTATAGCCGCATAGTCCAGCAATCTCGCTTCGCCGGGCAAGTCTGAAGGCGTCGTCCAGTCGCCTGCTGCATAGGCCAGGCTGGCTTGTGTGCCCACGACCAATTGCAGGGCGCGCGCGCCGACGCTCAGGCGGGCGCCCCCCTCGATGACGACGAAATGACTGCTCTGGGCTTGCGTCATGACGATGAGCGTGCCATTGATCGCAGTTGCCACGCCATTGATGTCCAGTCGCGCTGTCTGTCCATAGCGGCTCTGCACGACCAGCGCGCCAACAGGCGGCAATGCAGCGCAATCTGCACTTGTCGGTCCGCTTTCGATTGTCAATGCGCGCCAGTGGTCGCCGCTGGACAGGTTGCGCAGCTCTGCCTCGCCGATGATCAACGCATCCGCCAGCAGATTCTGCGCCATCCGCAGCCACACCAAGCCAATGCCCGCATCCAGCGAAAATGGCGGCGTGCGCAAAAGGTCAATGCTGTTGGCAGCTATTTGCCTGCCGGGCGCGATATCTAGGCTCGGTCCGCCGTTGCAGATCGTGCCGCTTTCTGCCGCCAGGCAAACGTCACTGGCAGCTGTGTAGTGTTTCAGCAGCGCCGCTCGGCAGGTATCGTCATCCAGGCTGACTTCATCCGTGCTTGCGCTTGCCATTTGCGCAGTTGGCGCGGCACGCACCACCGTGGGCACACGGGTCATCTGGGCGGTCGGCGTCACCACGATGACGCGAGGGACGGCTGTCGGGATGGGACTTGCTGAAGGCGCTGAACAGCCGACCAGCGCCAGCACGAGCGGCATCAGCCAACCGAGACGCGAGGCGCTGCGCCAGTGAAGGTACATGCCGGCATTGCGGCGCGACAGGCTAGCTGCCACTGCGCGCCAGGAACTTCAGCGCCTTTTCGATGCTTTTCTTGGGGCTGATCTTCACCTGCGCATCCAGCACCTTGCCATCTTCGCCGATGATCCAATGCGAGCGGATGACGCCCATGTACTTCTTGCCGTACATCAACCGTTCGCCCCAAGCTCCCCAGGCTTCCAGGACTTGGTGGTCCCGGTCAGAAAGCAGGTCGTAGCCAAGCTCCTCTTTGTCGATCCACTTCGCCAACGCGGCCGGTTCGTCCGGGCTGAGCCCCAGCACAACCGCGTCTGCTGTCTCGATCTGGGCGAAGTTGTCTCGGAAGCCGCAAGCCTGCACCGTGCAACCCGATGTGCCGGCTTTGGGATAGGCGAAGAGCAAAACGTTCTTGCCACGATAATCGCTGAGCCTGACTGCCTCGCCATGTTGGTTCTTCAATACAAAGTCGGGCGCTATATCGCCTGCGCTGGGCATGTCAATGTCCTTTCGCCGCAGTCATGGATAGCCATCATTCTAGCGCAGAATCTCTTGCCAGTGGCATACCGCATCGCCGCTGATTGATGAGTTGCCGCGCCATATCGATGCCCAGCCACATGGTCGCGGTGGCTTGCGCCGGCATGCGCAGATGCAGATCGGGCGGGAAGTGCCCCAGAAAGGCTTCGTCATTGGCGATCGGCGCGCGGACTATGCTGCCTTCTTGTGTCTCGGCGGCTGTTCGCAAGGGTATATCGCTTTCGGGAGCGGTGATGCGCGCGTGCCAGGCTGGATCGTGTATCAGCAGCAGCGTGCTGATCTCCGGGCGCAATGTCAGCAGATTGATGATGATGCCAGAAGCGTACAAACCGGCTTCGCCCGCCGCTATCCGTTCATTCAGGTATTGCAGCGCCGGCTCTGCATAGAAGAAGTCCCAACGCGCTGGATTGCGCACTTCGGGCAAGCCAAACAACTCTTCGAGAAACTCGCGAAAGACCTGATGCCTGACGCTCCATTCGCGCTGGTCCTGGAAACCGCTAGTAGTCGGACAGAACATCATGGCGGGCAGCACATGGAACATCCCGCTGTCGTAGGCGGTATGTTGAGAGCGCCGCGCCATGATGGCTTTGTAGACGCCGGCATCGTTGAAGACCGTCAATGTGCCGATGCCGAGGGCGGCGCTGCGCTTGATGCCCCGCAGCAGGGCGTCTTCGGGCGGGACATGCCGGTGATAGGCGCTGCGTGATGGCGCGCGCATCCAGCCCTGCTCGGCGGCATGACGCAATTCTCGTTCCAGCGCGGCGGAGGTGGCCAGCATGTCAAAATAGCTGCCCAGCGCTCCCCGCAGACGCAGCGGCTTCTGGCGAATCTGCTTCAGTGTAAAGGTCTCGCCACCGAACAGATGTGGCTTGCTATTCTGCAAATCGTGCAAGTATGCGTAATCGTAGCTGGCGAAGTCGCGCGCCTCGGGCCTTGGCACGCTTGGATCAAGCAGGCTGTCGACATCGTCAACCTGCCAGGTTTCGGGATATAGGACTGTCACAGGATGCTCTATGCCGCCGCGCTCAAAAGGTTGGCACTGGTACATGTGTTGCAGATAATCGGTCAGGTTCTTGTAATCACGGCTGTCGATAACCATAGATTTCTTAGCCCCTTCGCTCTGCCAGCCGCGCAGCCAGCCAAAGCAGCCCATCTGCCGCGAGGCCTTGCGCCAGCGCCAGGCAGAGCAAGGCCAGTCCGATTCCCGCGCTACCCGGCACACTCGACCAAAACTCGCCCAGATTGCTCAGCTGTCCGAGGCTCAATCCCCAGTCGCCCAGCGCACTGTAAAAAAGCTGCCAGGCAAACTGCGCCTCGCCGGGTATTTGCAGCCAGACGAAATTGAATTGCAAGCTGCCCGCGACCACCAATATCAACTGCGCCGAAATGATAAAAATTTGCGCCAGCGCAGCAAACAAGCGCTCGCGGATGAGCACCGATAGCAGAATGCCCAGCGCCGCGCCCAGCCCGATTGCGCAAAAGGGCTGCAAAAGCAGCGCCGCTATGGTCGCCGCGATCAATGGCAGCGCTTGCCAGGTATCCGGCAGAGGTGGCAGCGCTTGCAGCGCCAGCATGGAGCTGTGATGCCCGCCAAAAGCCGACAAATCGACCCACATGCCGAGGCAATAGAACAGCCGCAGGAGCAGGATCGCCGTGATGGGCGCGCGCAAACGAAGCAGAATGCCCAGCCAGCGCATGCGCAGCGCCAGCGTCAGGCCCGTTTCAGTCGCGCGCAGGCTGTCCCAGGTTTTGCGGCTTCGCTGCCCGCTCGCTGTGGCGCCGCCCAGCACAAATGCCAGCACCCACGTTCCCATTTGCAGCGCCAGGGTGGGCAATTGGCTGCTCCGCCAGATGCGCCTGCCGATGTTGGCATCGGCCGGACTGTGCGCTTCTATGTACAGTGCCGCAATGCCAATCGCCAACAGCCAGCCGGTCACTTGCAGCAGCGTGCTGCGTCCGCTGCCCGGTTTTGCCAGCTGATACCGCAGCAGCGCGCTGTCTCGCCGCGCCCAGTCTGGCAGCAGCCAGTCGCGCAGCTTTTTATCCATGATCAGCGATTGCTTCGCTCAACGTGGCTTCCAGGCGCTCCAGTTCGACTTGGCAGTCGGCATAGTCCAACTGGACCGTACGGTTGTGGCGCAAGAAATGCACATAAGTCCGCGGTGGCTCGCCCAGACCCAGCTGCTCTTGAACCGCCGCCGCGTATACGCCCAGCTGCAGTCGATACTGGCGCGCGTGACTCCGCCAATTGCCGCCGACATCACCCGTCTTGTAATCAATGATGCGCCAGACGCCATCTGCCCCCAGCAGCAGCACATCCATTGCGCCGTGAATCACGCGGTCCCGCCAGAGCAAGATGAAAGGCAGCTCTGTGAAAACGGGTCGGCTTTCGACGCGCGCCTGCTTGATCCAGCCGCAGACTTCGCTGCGAGCATACTTGTCCAGCAAGCGCCGAACATTTTCCAGAACGCCAGCAAGCGCCGTGGCATCGGATACGCCGCGCTGCCAGGCGACTGCCTCTATCAACTCGTCGGTCGGTTCTTGCTGCAGCTGAAAAGCCTTCTGACGCAGCAATTCATGCACGATCGCGCCGATCTGCCGTTGCGATACGCGTCGCGCCCGCAACTTGAGCGGAACTGTTCGCGGTGGCAGGTCATGCAGCGCCTTCTCGCGGAAGCGCAAACCCGCTTCGTGCCGCTTTTTTGCATCTGTGCCAAAACGAAATCTGCCGAGGTCCGCCAATTGCGTAACCGAAATGTGGCTGGGCGGCGCGGGGGAGTCGGGCAGCCTTTGCAACAAAGGCGGCAGCTGCGGAGGATAGGCGCTGGCTTCGGCATGGAAGTTCCACATATCGGCGACAGGCTGCCTTGTGCGGTACAAGAGCGCTGCATCAATCGGTCTGTCGGGCATGGCGATGCGCAGTGGATGCCCAGCCCAGGACACCATCTTCGCTTCTTTGCGCCGGAGCTCTTCCAGGTCGAGCGTCTTGAGCAGCTGTCCCAGCCAGCCGCTCGCGTTCCACAAGCCACTTTTGTCCAGCGATACCGCGCCGCTGATGAGCAGGTAATCCTGTGCTCGCGTCGCCGCAACATACAAAAGGCGCTTGGCTTCGGCTGCTTCTTTCATGCCCTGCATGGCTGAATTTCGCTCGTGCGCGAAGCCGCTTTCGTACCGGTTGCTTTCGGTATAGAAGACCTTGCAGCTCAGTCCGCGCTGGGCATCCGCGAGCAGCATGGGCGAGCCGTGGGGTCTCTTCCACGAGGCATCAGCCAGGATGACCATGGGGAATTCCAAACCCTTGCTGGCGTGCACAGTCATCAATCGGACGGAGTCATCGGCCTCCAGCAGCGCCTCGCCCTCGCGCGCTTCGCGGGTGCTCAGGTCGCTGAGGTATTGCGAGAAATCGCTCAGCGAATTCTTGCCGCTGTCGTCGGCCAGCTGCAGCAGTTTTTCGATATTGCCGCGCCGCCGGTCGCCATCGGGCAAGCCGGTCAAGATAGCCAGATAATGGGTTGCCGCCAGCGCATGCCGAAGCAACTGGGGTATCGAAACGCGGCCAGCCATTTGCCTCAATTCGTCAAGGGCATCCTGCGCATGCTGCAGCCGCGGCAGATCGTCCGCCGATACGCCCGTGCAAGTGTCATCCGCCATTTGCAGCGCCGTCCACAGCGGCAGTGGCACATCGCTTTCATCCGTCATCAGGCGCAGCGCCAGCAGCAGATCATCGCTGAAGGCAAACATGGGCGAGCGCAGCACCGCCGCCAGCGACAGATTGTCGGCCGGGTTGTGCAAAGCGCGCAGCAGATCCAACAAATCCCAGACTTCTTGACGGTCGAAGTAGCCGCGGCCAGCCAAGGTCAGAAAAGGGATGCCCCTGGCTTTGAAGACATCTTCGTACAGGGTAACTTTGCTCAACGCGCGGAAAAGAATCGCTATATCGCCATAGCGAATGGGACGCCAGCAGTCCCGTTGCCGATCATGGACTTGGCGCTCTTGCGCGACTATTTCGTGGATGCGCTGCGCGTGCTCGCCGGCTTCCCAGCGGCGCATGTCATCGGCGGTGTAATTCTGTTTGCGTCCGCGCTTGTTCTTCTTGTATTCGCCATATTCATCGCGAATGCCCTTGTCCAGCAGCAGCAATTCCAGCGCAGCGCCCTCTGGCGCAGCCTGGCGAAACGCGCGCATGGGCTGGTCGAATACGACTTCATATTGGCGCGCCGGGCTGTCCAGGTCGCGTGTGAGCAGGCGACTGAAGAGCGCATTGAATTGCTCGACCAGCGGACGATGCGCCCGGAATGAAGTCGAAAGCGGCAATTCGAGACCCTGCGCCCGCCCGGCGATTTGCCCGCGCACGCGCTCAAAGACGCTGACATCCGCGCCGCGAAATTGATAGATGCTCTGCTTGGGGTCGCCCACCACGAAGAGCGAACCGCCACGACGCAGATCCGCCAGCGACTGGATGATCTGCCATTGCGCGCGGTTGGTGTCTTGAAATTCGTCCACCAGCAGGTGCTTGAATTCAGACCCGCGATAGCGCGCCTGCACCGGATCATTTTGCAGCAGCTCGGCCGCCAGCCATTCCAGATCGCTGAAATCGAGCAGCGCCCGATCGCGCTTCATGGCTGCATAACGTTGCCGCACACGTTGAAACAGTCTATCCCAAAGCACGAGGGCGTCGGCTGTGGCGCGGTCCAGCTCGTCGGGCCGATTCCCGGTGATTGCGAGTGCAGCCTTGATTCGTTCGCGCAAGTTTCGTAGCGTTTTTGCCGCCTGCGCTTTTGCTTCTTTCCCGCCCCAGGCTTTCGCCGAGCCGATGTTGCGGACGGCGCCTTCGCGATGGCATTCTTCCATCAGCCGATGCACAGTCTGCGCGTCGCTCGCAGTTTTGATGCGGCGCAGGTAGTCGTCGTATTGACGGACCAGGTCCGTCAACTTGTCATCGACTGTCGGTAGAGTCAATTCTGTCTGGGCGATTACTTCTTTGGCGCGCAGCAGCCGGTCGCGAGCTTCCAGCGCCGACTCGCTCCATTGCGTCTGCCATTGCGTGAAGATCTGCGCGGGATCGGCTGGCAGGGGCGGCGTATCGGCTTGGACAAGCGCCATGTCCTTCAGCGATTTCTCGATGAGAAAGGCGTCGACCTGCGAAAAGAGCTTCGTCAGTGGCGCGTCGATCTCCGCCAGGACATCGTCGACAGCATCGCTGAGCAAGATGGCGGCATCGGTCTCTGCGAGCACCTCAAAGAGTGGATCTATGCCAGCCTGTGCCGCGTTCGCCCGTAGCAGGTCGGCGCATAAGCCATGGATCGTGTCGATGCGCGCGCTGTCCAAACCTGCCAAATGGCGGGCCCAGCGCTGGCTGTCGGCCATTTGCGCGCGCCGCTGCAATTCGATGCGCAGCCTGTCGCGCATTTCCCAGGCGGCTGCCTTGGTAAAGGTGATGGCGACTAGCGAGTGAATTTGCCAGCTCGGATTGGCATCCAGCAGCTCCAAGTAGCGCTCGACAAGGATGCGCGTTTTGCCCGAGCCTGCGCCGGCCACGACCAGCAGATTCTTGTCATGGATGTGGATGGCGGCTTGCTGTTCTTGTGTCGGCTGCATGGGCCCGCCTCAAATCCGCGCGTCTTTGAAGCGGCTGGTGTTGCTGCGCCGGCACAAATGCGCGAATTCACAGTAACGCACGCATTTGCTGTTTTCGAGCGCCGTGGCTCGCACAGGAAAAGCGCCCTCTCGGCCTTGCCGCAAGTTGCTGGCGATGTGCCCCCGCGCTTTGTCGAGCAATTCTTGGTGGTCTGCGTCCTCGGCATGGATGAGTCCGCTGGTTTTCAGATTGCGCAGGTGCCAAAACATCCCGCCGGCGACTTCTGCGCCTTCACCGCTCGCCATATCGTCCAGCGCCAGCAGATAGAGCAGCATCTGAAAGTCGCGCCCGTTTTCCATTTCGCTGTGCGGGATGGTCGTGCTGCCAGTCTTGTAATCCACCAGCGCCAGCTTGCCATCAACGCGGTCGATTCGGTCGATGATGCCACGCGCCCGCAGCTTTTCGCCGTCCCCCAGCGCCACTTCCAGGTCATGAAATGACTGTTCCAGCCGCTCGACATGCCGAGCGCTGCCAAACTTGTTCATCGGACTTTCATCGGAAAAATCATGGTGGACAAGCGCAGACAGCCGCGCCCGGATTATTTGCTTTTCTTCGTTCCAGGCGACTCCCGCGCGAAAGTTAAATCGTTCGGGAGCGCGTTCCAGCAACTCATCAGCAGCTTCGTCAAAGATGATCAGCGCACGCTCGCGATTGGACACATCGACAGCCAGGCCTTCGTCCGCGATTCGCCGATAAGTCTCTTCCAGAATGCGGTGGTTCAAGCTGCCCATTTGCAAACCATCCGCACCGGGCTGCACATCCTGGAGCTCCTCCAGTTTGAGCAGGCGCTTGGCAAAGAAACGAAAGCCGCAGACGCCATAATCTTTCAGTTGCGAGGCGCTCCAGACGCGCTGAGGACCGAGCAGCCGCGCGACTTCTGCCAGCAGTTGAGGCTTTGCGAGGACGCCGCTGTAGCTGTTATATGGCTGGTTGGACAGCCGCCCCAGCTCGACTGCCCGCCCAGTCTTGACATGCTGCCAGGCTGCTGGCATTTCTGCGCGCAGCCAGTTCAAATGCCGCAGCGCCTTTTCGGCTTGCAAGTTGTCTGGCTGCGTAAGCTCTGACGCCAGCGCCAGAATCAGTTCATCGAAACTGGCGGCTTCGGGCGATTCTGCGATTGCTCCTAAGGACCGCTCGCCTATGGGTTGCTGTGGATAGATGCGGCGCACTGCCCGCCAAAGATGACTCTCCAGCCAGGGTTTGCCGGCTTTGAACGTGGGGCGCGCCAAGCCAAGCGTTCGCTGTGGCAGGGCCAGCAGCTCGTAGAACAGCCCTGGGTCATCGCTGCGCTCGGCACGCGAATCCAGCGGGATGCCACGCGCCCGCATCTCTGCCCGCTCGGAATCCAGGTAGAACGGGTCTTCGCGAGTTTCGGCAGGAAAGATACCTTCCGCCAGCCCCAAAATGTAGACATGCTCATGCGGCAATCCCCGCGCCTGGCTGGCAGTCGTCACCAGCACCTTGCCCCGCCGCGGCAGATTGCCTTGATGACGGGGTGGCGAATCCAGCGCATGACGCAGGTCGCCATGAAACTGCGCCCAGCTGATTTGACGATGATGACCCGCCCCCCGCAGCGCATCGTCAGTCGCCAGCATATCATCCAGGATGGCATCCAGGCTGCTCAAGGCGCGGCTGTCTCGCTGGGAGTGCGCATTGTCGTCCGACTGCGCCAACTGCCGAATGCGCAAGCTGTAGGCGACCCCCCTCTGTCCCCCCGAAGAGTCGGGGGGAGGCAAAGCACGAGCTGACTCACTTGACTGGTCGGGGGGAGGCAAAGCACGCGTCGATTCCGTCGCCACTTCCGCTTCGATTTGCTCATGCGGATCATCGCCCAGAAGGCCATCCAGCCAGCCGACATAAGCGCGAGGGTCGGCTTTTGCGGGCGGCGTTACACCATCCATGAAGGCGCTCAGTCTGTCGCTCAGCGCATCCGCCTGCGGTTGTGTCAGGTTAGTGAAACGTTCATCATCGGCTGCGATGCCTGGCTGGCGGGCAAGCTGAATGACATCCAGCCATGCGCTCTTGCTGCCGCCGACGATTTTCCGCTCACGACTGATGCGATCCAGCAGTTGGATCGATTCCTCGTCCAAGCCAGAGTCGATGTAGGGCGAGCGCAATCCATCCAGCAGATCGCGCCGGCGGAAGCGTGGCCAAAGCCCCAGCACATCCAACAGCGCAGCGATCACCGGTCTGCGGCTGCATGGGCGCTCCATCTGCATCAGCAGGGGCAGTTGGAATTCTTCGCTGACGCACTGCAACGCGTCGGCATACAGCTCCCAATCGCGCAAGATGACCAGCATGTCATCGGGCGGCAGGCCAGCCAGCAGCAGGCGTTTTACATCACGCAAGACTTCTCTCGCCTCGTGGGCCGGGCTGGGCGCGGCGATCAGTTTGAGCGCTTCGCTGCCGCCATCGCCTTCAGAATCAGCATAGAAGAATTGGCTCAGCCGCTGCAAGTCCGCATGACGGGTTGATTTCGCAACGATTTTCTCAAGGCGCAGCGAGACGCTGGCCCGAGAGAAGGCCTCCTCGAGTCGCTGCCTGGCGCTGCGACTGCGGCTGGCTGATGGCGCATCGGTCGCCTGTGTCAGGGTGATGTGCAGCCGGGGGATTGCCCTCGCCAGCGCCGCCAATAGTTGTGCTTGCACGCGGGTAAATTGGTCGAAGCCATCGACAAGCAGCAATTCAGGTCCAGCCACGATTTGCGTCTGCTCTTGCAGTTTCGCCAGCGCCAGCCATCCCTCGCCTTCAAGATCTGCCAGCCGATTTTCGCGCAGCTGCCGCTGATACCGCGCATAGATTGCGGCTAGTTCGCGGTCTTTGGGATTTTGCGAGGCTTTTGCATAGGCATCCGCGCTGATGCCGCACTGCTTGAATTCGTCAAAGAGCCGCGCCAGCACCGTGACGAATCCGCGTGTGTCGGCGATGCCATGGAAGACGCGCAGCTCGTCCGCCGCATGCATATCCTGCAACAGACCGCGCAAAAAGCTGAAGCGCGCTGCTTCATTCAGGCGGCGCACAGGCTCTTCTGCCAAGCGCAGCAAATGGGCGTTCAAACCATAAAAGTCGAAGAAGTCGATATTGAAGTGCACATGCTGGCGATCATCGTCCAGCGCCAGACGTTCGCGAAAATATAGCTCTTGACGGCGCGTCGCCAGCAGCATCCAAACGCGCGGGAAACCAGCCTGCGA
The DNA here is from genome assembly GCA_002238485.1 of Chloroflexi bacterium bin20. Taxonomy (GTDB): domain Bacteria; phylum Chloroflexota; class Anaerolineae; order Aggregatilineales; family Phototrophicaceae; genus UBA6055. The sequence continues at coordinate 100,718 of MPMG01000007.1, forward strand.
CCGCACTGTCCTCCGCAACAAGTCCAGCATCGCTTGCGTTTTGCCGATGCCTTCTGGCGCAAGATGCAATATGCCCGCCACCGCCGCCTCCTAGTGATAAAGCAGATCAACCGCCTGCTGGGTTCTGCGCGCGTCCAGCCGCCGCGATGCAAAATAGCTGTTGCGCAGCCCCGGCACAAAAGCGCTGGCATGCACGACCGGCACAGCTGGCTGCTGCAAACGAATTTGCGCTGCTGGCTCTTCGCGCATGAAGACCACCGCCGCGAATACGGGCACGCCGACCAATCCTCGCGCTCGCATTGCCGACTTGACTCGCAGCGCGCTCGCAAGCACCTCTCGCGTGGGGTTCCAGCGCAGCGCCCGCCATTTGCCAGCGCGTCCTCGCCGCAGCCAACTGCCGCCTTCATTGAAGTACTCGCCGCGCCGCCGGGTGATGCGCAGCAACAAAACGCCATGCCCGCTGACCAGCGCCGCGTCCACATAGCCGGTGCCGCGCTGGCTGATATTGCGGATGAAGACAAAATGTTGATCCAGCTGCGTCGCCAACTGCTCGCCCAGTTCCCAAGCCAGGGCGTTGTCGGTGCGCCAGCTCACAGCCCGCAGCGCCAGCAGCATGGAGGCGATGCACAGCAGCGCGCCCACCGGCAGCATGCTTTTGCGCGCCAGATCATACAAGGCGTATGCGCTGTTGCTGGGCACAGCCAGATTTACGATATGCAAGCCGATTCCCGCCATCAGCAGCGCCGCGCCCAGCAGAAAAAGCACAGCCGCCGCGAGCAGGGCATCGCGCGAGCGTCGATTCAGCCGCCGTGTCGGGGCGACATTTTGCATGCGCGCCTCCCGCACCCTTGGTCTCGTCTAAGAGTGTAGCCCATCGCGCCGAGCTGGCAATCTGCGCCTGCATTGCCGCGCGTGCCTGGACGGTCGCTACTATAATGGCAGCTACTTGGCGGCAGCCACATCGACTGGGCAGGCCAGACCGCGGAATCCAATATGAGCCACTTGCCACGCGAAACCCGCAGCGAAGCAGATGCTGGCTTGGGCGGCGTACACCGTTTTGGCAGCGCCAGCGAATCGCTCTTCCGGCGTTTGTATTTGCGCCTCAGCCGTCAGCGAGCTGCACAAATTGATGGTCTGCAAGCGCGCCTGAGCACCCTGCAGCAGCGGCAGCAGAGCCAAAGCAGCCAACTGGAACGTCTGCAAGCCATCTTCGCCAGCCTCGAAGAAGGCATTATCGTGCAAGATACCAGCGGCAAGGTCACCATGATGAATCGCACCGCCGAAGCCATGCTGGGCGGCAAGCGCAATTTCTGGGGCAGCGCGCTGGGCACGCTTTTTGAGCAATACCGCCATGTGCAGACTACCAGCGCCGAGTTGATGCCCCTGGGCGAATCGGACGAGTTGCCGCTGAACAACCGCATCGTGCGCGCGCAGTTGAGCGCCATAGGCGACGAAAGCAATCAGCGCATCGGCACAGTCATGATTCTGCGCGATGTGACGCACGATGCCCTGGCCCTGCGCTTGAAAGACGGCTTCGTGGCGCATATCGCACGCGAGCTGGCTAGCCCTGTCAACGTGATCAAATTGGCGGGCGAACTGCTTATGGCTCAGCCCGAAGATGCTGCTGTCAACCAGCGCCTGCTCGACAAGTTGCTGCACAATGTCGATATGCTGGACCAGTTGGCCTTGGAGCTGCTGGATATCGCACAGTTGAAGGCTGGCAGCCTGGATGTGCTTCGCGAGCCGCTGCGCATAGAACAGGTGGTTTGGTCGGTGGTCAATGGAATGGACGCAGCGCTTTCCAGCCGGGGCATCGACCTGTTGGTGATGACGCGCGGCATCAGTGGCCTGCATGTGCGCGGCGACGATACGCGGCTGCAGTGGGCGCTGGGACATCTGGTCCGCAATGGCGCTGATTATGGGCGCGAAGGTGGTTATGTGGCGGTGGCTGCACGCGGCGAGGATCGCGGTGGCAAGCGCTATGCTCTGGTCAGCGTGAGCGACAATGGCATCGGCATCAAGCCAGCCGATATGCCGCATATTTTCGAGCGATTTTATCGGGGCGATGCTGCCCAGGCGCCGCGTGGCCTCGGGCAAGGCTTATTTGTTGCGCGCGCCATTGCCCAGGCGCATGGCGGCTTTTTGAACGTCGAGAGTCGCGAGGGCGTCGGCAGCATTTTCACGCTGGGCATCCCGCAAGTCGCGGCGACCGGCTAGCCATTGTCAGCGCCGAAACCAGCGTATGCTTGTGCAGGACAGATTCTCATGCCGCACTTGATTGACGGACACAACCTCATCGCCAGCCTGCCTGATATCGGCATGGACGACCCGCACAAAGAAGCCAAACTCGTCAACAAGCTGAAAAGTTGGGCGGCCGCCACGCGCAAGAAGTGCACGATCGTCTTCGACCGCGGATTGCCTGGCGGCGCATCAAAAATGGGCAGCAGCGTTGTCAAAGTCATCTTCGCGGCAGATCAGCGCAGCGATGCCGACACGTTGATCAAGAGCCGCATCAGTCGCGCCCGCGATCGCAGCGCCTATACCATCGTCTCGTCCGACAGCGATGTGCGCATCTTTGCCCAGCGCAATGGCCTGAAAGTCATCACATCCGCCGCTTTCTCTGGCGAATTGCAAGTCAAAGCGCGCCCGCAGCCCGCCCGCGGCGAAGAGGTCAATCCAGTCATCAGCGAAGCTGAAGTCGATGAACTGCTCGAATTGTTCGATGCCCCCGACCCCAACCCTCCTCCCCCAAAATGAGGGCGGCGGCTTTCTTTCGCTTTTTTTCCAAGTTGTCGACGGTTTTCGCTCATTCTTTGCCTCCCATCGTCTTTTCTGGGGGCGAAGGAGGTACTCCGCACGAGACTCTTGCGGCTTTACGCGCCCGCGCAAGTTCTGTATCATCTGGGGCAGGCGGGGCGTGGCGCAGTCCGGTAGCGCGCGCGGTTTGGGTCCGCGAGGTCCTCGGTTCAAATCCGGGCGCCCCGACCAGGCGGGTATGGTGTAACGGTAGCACTCCACCCTTCCAAGGTGTCAGTACGGGTTCGAATCCCGTTACCCGCTTCGTTGCAAGACCGCCGGGTCCATAGCTCAATGGTCAGAGCAGTCGGCTCATAACCGATTGGTTCCAGGTTCGAGTCCTGGTGGACCCATCATCACCGCCAGCGCCGATGCGTTCGAATGCGGTCATAGGCGCGTTTGACTTCTTTGAAGCGCCGCTCGGCTTCGCCTTTGTCGTGCGCGCTGACATCGGGGTGATATTCGCGAGCGAGCTTGCGAAACGCTTCTTTGACAGCGGCTTGCCCTGCGCCCACCTCGATCTCCAATGCCAGATACGCCGCGTTGATGGGTTCGCCGTCGCCCCCCTGGCTGCCTTGGCTGCGATAATGAAAACGTTGGCGGGCTCGTTCTTCGCTGATGCGGCGTTTGAAATGCTGCGAGGCGATATCGCCCACAAACCAGCTGCCACGGATATTCGTCTGATAATCGCGCCGCCGCACAGAAACGGCATCGCAGGGGAAGTCGCCGCTGTGCCAAACCATGAATTCGCCGCGCTGGGGACTTTCATCCAGATTGACCTGGAGAATCCGCAGCCCTTCTTTGCCTTGGCTGTAGGCATAAATCGCGCCCAATGTCATCACGCGCAGGTCATCTTGCCAATCGCGCAGGCGTCCACAATATCCATCGCCGGGCAGCAGCGCCACATCCACCAGAAAAAGCGTGCCGATGCCGCCGCTGGTGTTCTGCTTGAGGATGCTCTTTATCTGACGCGGCTTGGGCGCTTTGGCGAGCAGGTAGATGTGCAGGTGGCTGTTCATCCAGGTTTCGACCACGATATCGGGTTCATGCGATCGCGCGGTCAATGCGGGTTCTGGGCGCGCGCTGGCGAACTTGACATCCTGGATATGGCGGAAGCGCTCGCGGATCTGCTCGCTGATCGGCTGGGGCATGGGCGGCTGCTTTTGACTGTGGCGGACAGATTATACTGAATGCAGCGGGATTCGTGAGCGGCGAAAATCATGCAATGGATTGCCACAGAGGCGCAGAGGCGCAACCTTGTATTCTATGTTCACTCTCGTGATCAGCTGCGCTACCAGCTTGATCAAAATCCGGGCGTGGTGATTTCGGTGGATGTGCACCATCACATCGCAATGCAGGGACGACTTCGTACGGCACCCAAATTCAAGTAGTTACTGCTGCGGGCGACTCACAGTGTCGTCCCTGCCAATGACTTGATGTCCACAGATTTCAGCACTCCCGAAAAAATCTCGCAGATACCCCTTCCTCCCGACTTTTCGTGTGGGGACCGAGGGAGGTAAACTGAAGAAGCGAATACCTTGCATACCGTGCACAACGGGTTATACTTGATGCGCAAAGATGTAGGGGCCGTTAGCTCAACTGGCAGAGCGCCTCGTTGACGTCGAGGAGGTTACAGGTTCGAGTCCTGTACAGCCCACAGTCTATAGGACCGTCCTCTGAGGCGGTCATTTTTGTTGTGATTGGCTGCAAAGCTGAAGTTATCAATGCCAAAAGTCTCGCTCAGGCTGCCATCTCGCAGCACGGCTGCCGGCGAGCCAACTTTCATCCCGCTTTCGTTCATCAGCCACAATTCATCACAATAGCGCAGCGCCAGATCCAGCTCGTGCGTGCAAACGAGAACGGCCCGATCGGCATCCCGGGTCAGCCGCCGCAGCAGGCGCAACGTTTCCAGCCGGCGCGGATAATCCAGGAAGGCGGTCGGCTCGTCCAGCAGCATAAGCGGGCAATCTTGCGTCAATGCGCGTGCGATCATCAGCTTTTGCCGCTGCCCATCACTAAGCTGGGAGACGCGCTGCTCTGCCAGATCGGTCGCGCCCACCGCCTGCAATGCCCAGGCGACCTGCGCGTGGTCGGACTTGCTGAGCCTGCCCAGCCAGTCGCTGTGCGGGTATCTGCCCAATGCCACGAGCGCATAGCCATTGAGCAGACTGGCTTGAGGCGCAGCCGTCAACACGATGCACAGCCGCCGCGCCACATCGAGCGGCAACATGCGGGCTGCCTCTTCGCCATCTAGCAGCACTTGACCGGCCAGCGGCGCCTGCATACAAGCCAGCGTACGCAGCAATGTCGATTTGCCGACGCCATTCGCGCCCAATATGCCGACCAGGCTGCCTCGCCCCAACTGCAAGTCCAGGTCGCGGGCCAGCACGATGTTGCCCCGCCGCCGCCGATAACCGATAGTCAGCGCTCGCGTTTCCAGCGCCATCATCAAGACAGCCCCCGCGCCTGTCGCAGCACGACCAGCATAACCACCGGCGCGCCCATCAAGGCAGTCACCACATTCAGCGGCAGCACGATATTGCTGCCCGGAAGCTCGGCGATCAGCCCGGCCGCCAGCGCCACGCAAGCCCCCGCCAAAATCGTGCCCGGCAGCAGCAAACGATGGTCGGAGCTGCTCAGCAAGCCGCGACAAATGTGCGGCACGGCAATGCCGATGAAAGCGATGGGTCCGCAAAATGCCGTGACCGCGCTGACAAGCAGAGCTGTCGCCAGCACGATGCCCAGCCGTGTCTGCCGCATGGGCACGCCCAGACTGCGCGCATAATCCTCGCTCAGCAACAGCGCATTGAGCGGTTTGACTTGCGCCGCCGCCAGCAGCAAGCCCGCCACGACAATCAACGTCAGGATCGGCAGCTGTTGGCTGGTTACGCCGCTGAACGAGCCGAAAGTCCAGTTGATGTAGGCCTGGATGCGCTCGGGCAAAGCGAAGTAGAGCAGCAGGCTGACCAACGCCGCTACCAGATAACCGAACATCAGCCCCAGGATGAGCAGGGTAACGCCATTGGGGATGCGCGCCGCCACCAGCAAGACCAGCGTCATTGTCAATGCCGCGCCCAGCCCGGCCGCCGCCGTCAGCAGCAGATCGCCAGCCAGGTTCTGGCCAGCCAGCAGGATGCCACCAGCCGTGCCCGCTCCAAGCACCACCAGCGCCACACCCAGACTCGCGCCCGACGACACGCCCAGCACAAATGGCTCGGCCAGCGGATTGCGAAAATAGGTCTGCATCAGCAACCCGCTGACTCCCAGCGCCATGCCCGCCAGCATGGCTGTCAAGGTCTTGGGCAAGCGGAACTTGAGCACAATGTTGGTCCAGGCAGCGTTCTCCGCTTCTCCACCCAGCAGTGTTGCGATGATCTGCTCCAGCGGAATAGATGCCGAGCCCAGCGCCAGGCTCAACATCAGCAGCAGGCACATCAGCAGCGCCAGCGCGACCAGCAGCAATGGTTTTGCGCCGGCGTATTCGCGCCCCTGCCAGGCGCTTAGCACGATGGGCAAGCGTGGGGGGCGCAGCATATCAAGCCTCGCTCAAGCGGCGATAAAAGGTGAACTCGTGGTCGGGCAACAGCTGCGGATGAAAGATCGCCAGCAAGTCCGCCAGCACCAGATGCGGGTTGATGATGCCCCATTCGTAATAATTGTTGCCGCCATTTGGATTCTCATCGCGGTTGTTGTTCCAGATCGCGCCCGACTGGAATGCTGCGAAGTCGGCAAAGCGACTGTCCAGCGCCAGCAAGTCATCGGCTGTGTCGACGCCGAAAGTTTCCAGCAACCAGATATCGGCGTCCAAGCCCTGTTCGTAGGCGGCCTCGAAGCTATACGGCTGGCTGGCGGTCGGGTCAGCGCTCGAAAGCATCAGGTCTGCGCCGGCCCCGCGTATCAGCTGCCCGACATAGGTATCTGTGCCCGGGCTATACCAGGCATCGGCATAAGACAGGTATGAATTGAGCAGCACGCGTGGCTGCCCTTCGTCGGGTATGTCAGCAGCCAACTCGCGCATCGACTCGTACTGATCGCGGATATCGGCATAAAGTTCGTTGGCGCGCGCTTCTTGATTATAAAAGAGCGCCGGCAGCTTCAGCCACTCTGCCCGTCCCAGCGGCGAGTTTTCCCGCCAGCTGGCATCAAGCGCCGTGAATATGCCGGCTTCCAGCAAAACCGGGTGCGCATCGGCGTCGGGATTGTAACTATAGCTCAATACCAGGTCGGGCGTCAGCTCCAGCGCCAGCTCGATATTTACTTCCGCGCCGAAGCCAATCTCGGCGATCGCGCCAGATTCGATGCCCTCGAGCACTGCTGGGCTGCTGATGTAATAGCCGCCATCCACCGCCACCAGCTGGTCGACAAGCCCCAGCAAGGACAGCGCGGGCAGTTGCGTGGTGGAGAGCACGATCAACTTGCCGGCCGGGACTTCTAAGAACTGCGCGTTTTCGGCGAAGTTCTCAACAGGCGGGGCCGGCGCGCCACACTGCACCAGCACATATTCGAAGGGCGGCGCGCCAGCAAAAGCATTCCCTACGCGCACAATTTTGTAATGACCATGATAGGAGACGGTCAAGTTGGTGGCATCGACAACTTCGGCTTTATGCGGGAAGTAATCGACAGCGGCGTCGAAGTCAGTGATGCAACCTGCGGTCAGATTGCCGTCTTGCGCGGCAGTTGCAGCGGTCGTGATGAGCAGCAGGATGAACGCCAGCAGCGCGGTTTTCATGTTGTCCCTCCATTGGACGAAGGAGGGCGCGCGCAGACAACAAAAACGCCCATGACTGTGGGCGGATTGAGTTTCTGTAGTCCATGCTCGTCTTCCTCTTCACGCGAAAGTCGACTGAGCTAAGTCTCGGTCTGGCATTCGGACTTCTGGCTATTTGCCAGTCACCGCTGCGCGACAGTGTCGGATTCTCACCGACTTCCCCAGTGCACGCCCGGATTATGGACGCGCCCGAGACCTAGATTAGTAATACAGTACCACTCTGGCACAGGCTGCGCGCGCTGTCAACCGCAAACAGGCTTGGGAATGTCAATATTCCTGGATACAACTTTTCGTCATGCTTGACACAAGGTCAATTCACCACAGAGACACAGAGCGCACAGAGAATCTCTGTGTCCCAAATCCACGCTAATCGCCCCGGGAGTGGCGACTTCCGTGTATATGGCGTTTCCCCATCCCCGACCTGCCGACAGAATCCGCGTGTGCCGTTGCCTCCCCCTGACCTGTCGGGGGGACCGAGGGGGGTCTTTATCCAATGAGACTAGCTTTCGAATGGATAGCGCAAGCCCCATTGGGCGCGCATCCGATCCAGCGTCTGCATGATAGCCAAGGTCTCGTCCAGCGGCATGATATCGCTTTCGGTCTTGCCCGCGCGGATGCACTCGCCCACTGCCGCCGCTTCGTAGTTGAAGCCATTGCCCACATTGGCGAAGCGAATTGTCTCCGGCTCTTTGCCGCTGGCTGCCACCGTCAGTTCGCTGGGCATCCACCAGTTGGGGATGGAGATGGCGCCGCCCGTGCCCATGATGCGCGCTTCGTGTGGCGTATTCAGGCGGATGGCGGTTGTGAGGGTTGCCATCTCATAGTCGCTGTATTTGAATACCGACACCGACAGTTCGTCAACGCCGGTCGAGCCGATGGTAACCTGGCTGCTGATGTCGCTGGGCTGTCTGCCATAGACCATGGAAGCCAGCTGCACGCAATAGGAGCCGACATCCAGCAGCGCGCCGCCCGCCAGCGCTGGATTGTAGATGCGGCTTTCTGGGACGACTTGCCCGGTACGATAGCCAAAGTCGACTTGCACCAACATGACATCGCCGATAGCTTTGTCTGCCAGCAGCTGCCGCAGCTTGACCATGCCGGGGAAGAAGCGCGTCCAAAAGGCGTCCATCAGGAAGCGGTCATTTTCGCGCGCGCAGTCGATCATGGTTTTGGCTTCGTCCGCGTTGACGGCGAAGGGTTTTTCGCAGAGCACATGCTTGCCGGCCTCCAGGCATAGCAAGGTGTTGGGCATGTGGTAGTTGTGTGGCGTGCCGATATAAACGACATCGACATCGGGGTCAGCCGCCAGCGCTTCATAGCTGCCATAGGCTTTGGTCGCGCCGCAACGTGCGCCAATTTCCTCCGCTTTTTCTTGTGAGCGCGAACCGACTGCATAAATCTCTGCATCGGGCAGAAAGCCCAAGCCGGTGGCGAACTTGCTCGAGATCGTGCCCAAGCCCATCAAGCCCCATCTGATTTTGTCGCTCATTGCGGTTTGTCCTCCGTTTTCATCTCCAGCCAGGCGATTTCGTCGGCGCTCAGCTGGATGTCTGCGGCTGCGGCGTTTTCGGGGATTTGCTCGGCTTCCCAATTGGCGACGATGGCATGGTAGCGCGCATTGTTGCTCAAGACATAGGCAACGCCGATCTGCGCCGGGCTTGCGCCTTTGTCCGCCGCCAGCTCCAGGGCGCGGTCGAGGCGTTGGAAGTTGCTTTCGTAAGCATAAGCGCCGATCGGGTTGGTGTCCCAATAATCGCTGAACTCGGCGAGGTTTTCGCGCGTGAACTTGCCGGTCATGAATCCGCCAGCCAGGCTCGACCAGGTGAAGAGCGAGATTTCGTTGTCGTTGTACCAGCGCCGGTCTGCTTCGCCCTGCACGCCACTGACGCTGATACAGCCAGCCCAGGGGGGCTCGATCATCTCGGCGATGCTGAATTGCGGGCTGCTGACGCCAAAGGGTGTTTTGCCATTGTCTGCCGCATAGGCATTTGCCGCCGCCACACGATCCGCCAGCCAGTTCGAGCCGCCATAAACGCCGATGTATCCCTTGTCCTTGAATTCGTGCAGGACATCGACAATCTCGCCGACCGGCATATCACGGCTGTCGCGGTGCAGCAGGTAGAGCTCGACATAATCGGTCCCCAGCCGTTCCAGGGATTCTTCCAGGTCGCGGCGGATAAATTCTGGCGCGACGCGGTCGGGTTCGCCTTGATAGGGGTGCGCGCCTTTGGTGAGGATGACCACCTGGTCGCGGATGCCCCGCGCGTTGATCCAGGCGCCCAGCTCGCGTTCGCATACGCCGCCACCATAGCCATGCGCGGTATCGAAAGTATTGAATCCGTTTTCATAGCAAGCATCAAGCAGGCGGAAGTTGCTGTCGCGGGCATCGGCTGTAAGCATGACTGTGCCCTGCAGCAGGCGAGCCACCGGCTTGGCGACGCCGGGGATATTCGCATATTTCATGGAGCAGAATCCTTTCATTAGAGGCGTATTGCGCTAGTTTTACCACAGTTGCGAGCGCCTGGGGGAGGCGCCCCCCTCGGCCCCCTCGAAAAGTCGGGGAAAACAAGATACGCGCGATGATTCTATCGACAGGTGCGGCTGGGGGCAGCCTCAGGCCAGCGGCAGCACATCACGCGGCTTGGAACTGCCTTCTTTGGCAGGACCGACCACGCCACGCTCTTCCATCATGTCCATCAGGCGCGCCGCCCGCCCATAGCCGATGCGCATTTTGCGCTGCAGCAGCGATATCGACGCCCTGTCCAGCCGGCGCACCATCTCCACCGCGGTCGGATAGAGCTCGTCATCCCCGTCGCTGGCTTGATGTTTGGCATCGGGCTTGGGCATCTCCCAGAATGCCGCTTGTTCGCCTTCGATGCCTGTGCTTGCGGCTGGCGGGTGCGCAGACGTGGATTCGAGCGAGCGTTGGGGCGGCGGGATGGGATCAACGGCCTCGATGCCAGCACCGCGCATGCGCCAGAATTTGCCGATGCGCTGTTTCTCGTCTTCAGAAACGAAGACGCCTTGCATACGTCTTGGCGCGGGGGCATCGCCCGACAAATAAAGCATATCGCCCTTGCCCAGCAGACGTTCTGCGCCCGGCGTGCCGAGGATGACGCGGCTGTCGACCCCGCTGGCGACCGAAAAAGCGATGCGCGCGGGACAATTCGCCTTGATTACGCCTGTGACCACATCGACCGATGGGCGCTGGGTAGCCAGGATCATGTGGATGCCTGTCGCGCGAGCCACCGCCACGATGCGCCGAACAATCAGCTCGATTTCTTTCGGAGCCAACATCATCAAGTCCGCCAATTCGTCGATGATGACAACGATATAGGACATGGGCGGCAGGTCGGGGTCGAGAGTCTTGTTGTAGTCGATGATGTTGAGCATGCCAGCCTGGTAGAGCGTCTGATAGCGCTTTTCCATCTCGGCAGTGACCCAGCGCAAAACGCCGATCGCGCGTTCCAGCTCGACCACCACTGGCGCAACCAGGTGCGGCAAGCCATTGTAGCTGGTCAGCTCGACGCGCTTGGGGTCGATCATGATGAACTTGACCGTTTCTGGCGAGTTGCGCAGCAAGATGCTGTTGATGATGGCGTTGATACAGACTGACTTGCCGGCCCCGGTTGCCCCGGCGATGAGCAAATGCGGCATCTGCGCCAGGTCGGCGGCGACAGGACTGCCATCCACCGTCATGCCCAAGGCGATCGCCAGCGGCGATTCCAGCTTGCGATAACTTTCCGATTCCAGCACATCGCGCAGGCTGACTCGCGCCGAGAGCGGATTGGGCACTTCAATGCCGACATAGCCTTTGCCGGGCACGGGCGCTTCCATGCGAATGGACTTTGCGCCCAGCGCCAACTGCAAATCCTTGTCCAATTTGGCGATATCGCCCACTTTGACGCGGCTGCGTTTGCCCGTGCTGGCAGTTTGCTGCAGCGGTTCGACGCCATATTGCGTGATGACCGGCCCGCTGTTGATCTCGATGACATTGCCTGGCGCGCCGAAAGCTGCCAGCGTATCTTCAATGATCTGGGCTTGCTGCATCAGCGGTTCCTGCTCCAGGTCGCTGGCGCTGGTGCTGTCGAGCAAGTCTTGATAATCCGGCAGCTCCCATTTGGGACGGGTTTGGGCTGGGGCAGCAGGGACGGACCTCGGCTGTGGCGGAGGCGATTCGACGGGCGCTGGCGTCGGTGACAGAATCCTGGGCGGCGCAGGCTTTGGGCCGGGCGGGGCGCTCTGTGGGCGGCTGATTGGCGCAGTTCTCGCTGGCGGGGCGGGCAAATCATCGCCCAGATTCAGAAATCGTTCCAATGCGTCGCTTCGCTGTGTCGGGCGCGCAGCCGGTTGCGCCTGACGTGGCATTGGCGGCGCTGCATAGGGACTTTCGATAGGCGATCTGTACCGGACAGGCGATTCTGGGGCCACGGCGCTTTGCAAGTCCGCTTGCGGAGCGGCTGGTTGGCGGCGACTGAACAAGGACCGCAAACGAGCGGGTATCGGCATCCAGTCGCTGCGTGGCACTGGCAAGGCTGGCGCTGCTCGCGCGGTACTGCCCAGGCGCGGCGCATCCGGCTTGCGAATATGCAGCGGTGGCTGGATATCTGCCTGGGTCATCGGCTGCTGTGCTTGCATGTGGACAGCGCGTCGAGCAGCCGCATATTGCCCCAGTTTGGTGCGCGCGCCACGCCACAAGCTGATGCCGGCCAGCACCAATTCGGTCGTGCTGGATCGGGTAATCAACATCGCGCCGACAGTCAGCAGCATGCCCACAGCCACCAGCCCGCCCAGCTCAGTCAGGGTGTTGACGAGCGCGCTATACAGCCAGCCGCCGATGACTCCGCCGCCGCGCGCATGCTGATACGATTCTTGCACCAGCGCTTCCATGCAGGCGGACGAAGTCGTATTGACGCAAGCGGGAGTGGTCGGCATGATGGCTGTATAGCCTAGGCTGTCCAGGTATTGCAGCAGGGCCAGCGCCCCCAGAAATGCCAACGCAGCCCCAGCCATGCGCAGCGGATCGATGATCGGCGGCTCGTCTCCGAAGTGGCGAACGATCAACCACAGGCCGATGGCGAACATGGCGACAGGCAATGCTACCGCGCCCCAGCCCAGCAGCTGCCCGATCAACTGATGAAGCGCGCCGATAGCTGCCTGTTCTGCGGAGAGCGCGCTGATGGTGAAGAGGATCGCCCCGAAGACCAGCGCCACACCGACCAGGTCGAGCTTGCGGTCGAGGTCGAGCCAGCCGCTGGGGGCGATCTTTGGGGCGCGGCTCGGTCGCTCGGATTGGCGCTGCTGGCGTGGCGGCTGTCGCTGAGACTTGGTTTCGGAACTAGCGCCTCTGCCGAAGCGGGAGCGCAAACCGCCAACCCCCCTGCCAACTGTTGCAAAAGGCGTTGTCCGCTTGGATTGCGCGGACTTTTTGCTGCGCTCGGTTTCTTTCTGGCTGCGGCCAAAACGAGCGCGCAGCTTGCTAAATCGTCCGGTCTCACGTTGAGCGTGGACGGGTGCTGCTGGCTCTTCACGGCTGCTGGATGGACCTTCTTCCCTGGCCTTGTGCTTGCCAGCCAGTCGGGCGCGGCGTTCTTGGTCGCTGGCTATGGAAGGCGACGGATTGCGCGCTTTCTTGGCAGCTTTTTTAGAGCGCCGCTTGGCATTCGGCTGGCGCGCAGCAGCATAATCTTCTGGCGGTTGCTCGAATTCCTGCGGCTGACGCGATCCACTGCCGCCCAATACCCGCGAACGTCCGCCAAGCGACTCGGGGTCGAAGAAGTCATCGTCCTCAATGTATTCTGGCTCATCATCGCGCCGATAGGCCATACGCGCAACCTGTTGGCTGTGTGTGCAGGCTGTCTACAGGATAACACAACCTGCCGAATCGGGCGATATCAACTAGAACATATTTGCGCTATGGAGTTGTTGATGCCTAGAGCGTCAACACGATTTTGCCCTGTGCGCGCCGTTCCATCAGCATACGCAGCGCCTGGTCCGCTTCGTCCAGCGTGAAACTCTGCTGGATATGCGGGTGCAGCTGCCCGGCCGCGTGCCAGGCTTGCAGTTGCGCAATCGAATCGCCTGCGACAGCCAGATCATGTTCCCAGTATGCGCCCCAATAGACCCCCACCAGCGACGCATTTTTCAGCAGTGCGATATTGGCAGGCAGCGCGGGAATCCGCCCGCTTGCGAAGCCAATGACCAGATAACGCCCTTCCCAGGCGATGCGCCGGACAGCCTGGTCAAATTGATCGCCGCCGACGGGATCAAAGATCACATCTGCGCCGCGCCCTTCTGTCAAGTCAATGATGCGGTCGCGCAAACTTTCGCTGCTGTAATTGATCCCTTCTGTCGCGCCATAATGTTGCGCCAGCGCCAGCTTTTCGTCCGTGCTGGCCGCGGCAATCACGCGCGCGCCCAGCAGCGACCCGAGCTCGACAGCCGCCAAACCCACGCCACCGGCCGCGCCCAGCACCAGCAAGGTCTCGCCAGCTTGCATGCGACCGCGCTGCACGAGAGCCACATGCGCCGTGCCATAGACCAGGGCGAATCCCGCGCCGACTTCATCGGGCATCGAGTCAGTCAAGGGCAAGGGCGCGCTCGCCGGCACGACGACTTCTTCTGCGAAGCCGCCATAAGGCAATATCGCCATCACGCGCTCACCGAGCCGAGACGACTCGACGCCTGCGCCAACTTCGATGATCTCGCCGGCGATTTCCAAGCCCGGGCTGAAAGGCAGCCGCGGCTTTAGTTGATACAAACCCTGCACCAGCAGCACATCGGGGAAATTGACGCCAGCTGCTCGTACACGAATCTTGACTTGCCCCGCGCCGACAACCGGTGATGGCAGATCGGCGACGACCAGCGACTCGGGCGCGCCGTGTTCTGTGCAGAGGACAGCTCGCACGTTAAAGCTCGATCGGGTTGGCGAGCAAGCCCGTCAGCAAGTCGATGCACGCGCGCGCATCGCCCATATCGACCGTCTCGCTGGTGGTGTGCAGGTAGCGAGTCGGGATGGATATGCAGCCACTGGGCACGCCGGCCTGGGTCAGCTGAATGGCCGAGGCGTCTGTCGTGCCGCCCGCCAGCAATTCCAGCTGATAAGGGATGCCATCGGCTTCGCAGCGGGCGATCATCCAGTTTTTGATGGCGACTGGAACGACCAAGCCAGGATCCTGCACTTTGATTGCGGCGCCCCCACCCAGCTTGACGAGCATCTTGCGTCCGCGGATCTCGTCGCCGCTGCCAGTCACATCAATGGCGATGCCGATATCGGGCTGCACACCTTGTGCCGCGGTTTTGGCGCCTCGCAAGCCGACTTCTTCTTGCACGGTGAAGGCAAAGTAGCATTCATTTGGCGTCGATCTGTCGAGCTTGCGCATGGCTTCAATCGCGACCACGCAGCCGATGCGGTCGTCCAGCGATTTGGCGACGATCCGTTCGCCGCGCAGCTGCATCTCGCGCATGAAGCCGGCTGGCTGCCCGACTCGCGTGGCGCTGCCGTTGCCATCTTGCACATCAATATAAAAGTCGCCCAGCGATTTGCCGCCGCCATTTTGCACCGCGATGACGCCGATTGTGCCGTCTTCAAAGAGTACGCGATTGCCATTGAGCGTGTCGTTGCGCAAGCCGCCCAGGCTGCTGAAGCGCAGGTAGCCACTCTCTGGCTCTTGATAATTGGCCATTAAGCCAATCTCGTCCATGTGCGCCGCAACCAGCGCTTTTACCCCGCCACTGCCCACGCGGCAGATCAAGTTGCCCAAGCCGTCGGTCCAGATTTCGTCCGCCAACCCGCGCGCCTCGTCATGGATCATCTCGCGGATGCGATGCTCATAGCCGGGCGGTCCCCAGCATTCGACCAGTTTCTTCGTCAGTTCCTTCACAGCTGTGCTCCTACTCTGTCATTCGTATTGCAGTCGATCATCCCGCCGTTCTTGCTTCCAGGCGCATGGGCAAGCCATCGCGCGGGTACATGGTAATCAACGCCGCGGGCTTGATTTCTACGCCTTCGAGCAGCCGTAGCTGATAGCGCTGGGCGATCGCCGCCAGCAGCAAGTTGGCTTCCATGGTGGCAAAGCTGTTGCCAATGCAAATGCGCGGACCAGCGGCGAAAGGCACATAGGCATATTTGTGTCGGTTTTCGATCTCCGGGTCTGCCCAGCGTTCGGGCATGAAATCGTTGGGCTGCTTCCAGTGCTCGGGATGGCGATGCAGCAGGTAGATCATGACTTGGGCAGTGGTGCCGCGCGGCATGGGATAACCGCAAACTTCTGTGTCTTCGCTGGCGGTGCGGCTGACCGACCAGACAGCTGGCATGAGGCGCAATGCTTCTTTGATCACCATGTCGGCATAGGGCAGGCTGCGCAGGTCTTCCAGCTTGGGCGCGCGTCCAGCCAGCACAGAATCCAGCTCGGCGTGCAGGTTGGCTTCGACCTCGGGATGCTGCGCCAACAGCCACCAAGTCCAATTGAGCGTATTGGCAGTGGTTTCGTGCCCAGCCAGGAAGAGCGTAACCGCTTCGTCACGCGCTTGCAGGTCGGTCATGCGCTCGCCATCGGCATCTTCTGCCAGCAGCAGCATAGAAAGCAGGTCGCCACGGTCTTCGCCGGTTTTGCGCCGGTCGTTGATGAAGCCATAGACGATCTTGTTGAGCGCCTCGTTGGCGCGCCACGAACGCAGCCGCAGCGGCGTGGGAATCCAGTGCGGCAGGATGCTGGCGGTGTTGTTGGCTTGCTGCACAACCGCGACGGCTCTTTTGACTTGGCTGACTGTGCTCGAGGCATCGGCGTCAAAGAGCGTGCGCGCCACAATGTTCAACGTCAATTCCATCATCTCATCATCGACATCGACAACCGCGCCATCATGCCAGCCCTCCAGGCGTTGCAACGTATAGTCGACCATGGTATCGGCGTAGGCATGGACGCGTATGGCATGAAAAGCCGGCGCCACCAAGCGTCGCTGTCGCTTCCAGAATTCGCCATTGCTGGTCACCAGTCCCTCGCCCATAAAACGCGCCAGCCCCGACTTCCTGCTGGTGTAGGCAGGTCCCTTGATGAAGATCTTCGATTGACGCACAAATAGCTCATAAGCCATGTCGGGATTGGCAACCGAATAATTGTGCGTATCGCCAATCAGGTAATGCCAGACATCGCCATAGGTTTCCATCCAGCGCGTAACATAGCCCAAAGGGTCTTTGAAAAACTTGCGATAGAAGAGGTAATTCTGCCATTTGCCTTCGCCCATCTCGGTGGGACCTGGCGGGAATTCGCTGGGCATCTGCGCATCCTTGCTCCGTGTGCATACCCCGCATTATACACGAAGTCGCGCGGTCTTTGGGCGCGTGCTGCGACCTCTCGTTAATCTGGTCTCGAGAGAGATGTTACCTCTGCGCTTCAAACAGGCTTTGCGGTTCTCCCCTTCCGCCATTTGCCATCCGCAGGCGACTTCGGCATAATGATGATGATCAACACAAAGGGCTGGATTGCGCATGAACAAGCTCTACTACGGTGACTGCCTGACGATTATGCGGGAGAAGATGACTCCCCAGAGCGTAGATATCGTCTATCTTGACCCACCGTTCAATTCCAACGAAGACTACAACGCCATTTACAAGGATGAAACGGGACGCCCTTTGCCCGACCAGGTGGAGGCGTACACCGATACATGGGAACTGGATGAAGCGCGCGCTTGGACTATCCAACAAATGCCCGTGATTCTTAGTGAGCACGGAGTTAATGGACACAACGCCGATTTTCTCTCCACTCTTCTCAGCGGACTGAGCAGTACACTTCCTGATATGGCAGCATACCTGGCTTACATGACCGAGCGTCTGCTGTGGATTCGGCGAATGATGAAGCCCACTGCCGGTGTCTTCCTGCACTGTGACGACACAGCAAGCCACTACTTAAAAATCGTAATGGATGTGATCTTTGGCGCGCAGAATTACCGAAACGAGATCACATGGAAACGGAGACAAGACCGGCATAACCTTGCCAGGAAGACTCTGGGGCGAACAGTTGACACGATCTTTTGGTACGGCATGTCGCCCGACCATAAGTACAACGCGCAATACCTGCCTTACTCGCCAGAATATATCAGGTCCGCATACAGGCACACGGACAGTCGTGGCACTTACCGTCTTCTTCCTTGCACAAATGAGTCTGGCGGCAACAAGATCTACGAGTTCCGCGGTGTCAGTAGAGCCTGGCGATTCAAGCCATCCAGAATGCAAGAAATGTACGACGCAGATATGCTTGTTCAGGCGCGACCTGGTTCGCCGTTTCAATACAAGAAGTATCTGGACGATGCCAAAGGCATAAAGCTGGATAACTTGTGGGTCGATATTCCTGGCGCGCGTGGCAACGAGCGATTGGGCTACCCTACGCAAAAGCCAGTTGCATTGCTTGAACGCATCATAGAAGCAGGGAGCAATAAAGGAGACCTTGTCTTTGACCCTTTCTGTGGTTGCGCGACAACCATTGAAGCTGCGAGCAAACTGAACCGTCGCTGGATTGGAATCGACATCACGATCCACGCCATCAAGCGTGTGGCACGGCGACGTCTGCAAGACCGATTGCATCTGACATTGGGCAAAGATTATGTTATTGAAGGCGTCCCGCAGAATTGGGAAGGCGCATTTGAACTATGGAATCAAGACACCTACCAATTTCAGAAGTGGTGCGTGGAGCAGGTCGAAGGCTTTGTCAATGTCAAGAAGACTGCTGATGATGGAATCGATGGGCGCATCTACTTTGCGATGCCCGGCGAGGCGGTCTTGCAGAGCATGGCGTTGGAAGTAAAAGGCGGCGAAAACCTAAGCATCAATCATGTGCGCCAAATGAAAAGTGTGTTGATGTTCGACAATGTGCAAATGGCAGGACTAATTACCTTGCGCGAGCCAGGCAAGCAACAGATGAAAAATTTCCGTCAGACGATGGCAATGGCAGGACATGTCGAGATTGATGGCAAGGTCTACCCCCGCATTCAATTGCTAACAGTTGCCCAGATTCTGGACGGCGCACGATTTGCCATGCCCAGCCCCGCTGGACGCACGGCATCTGGTTATGATTCCGACCTGTGGAATGTGCCTCATAGCCAATCTTAGTTGACGCCAAGAATTGCTCACTCCCATCCGCCATTTGCCATCCGCAGGCGACTTCGGCATAATCGCGCCAGCAATCCACTCAGCTGACAGGCGCGCGCATGTATACAATCGGATTGGACTTTGGGACGCTTTCTGGACGAGCTGTACTGGTCGACACGCGCGATGGCAGCGAGATCGCCGAGGCGGTATTCGATTATCCACATGGCGTCATGGACAGCCAGCTGCCCTCGGGCACAAAGCTGCCACCCGACTGGGCCCTGCAGCATCCGCAAGATTATATCGATGTCTTGGGCCACACAGTGCCGGCCGTGCTGCGACAAAGCGGCATCGACTCGGCCGATGTCGTGGGCATCGCCATTGACTTCACCGCCAGCACACCCATGCCCACCACCAGCGATGGCAGGCCCCTCTGCTATCTGCCCGAGCTGATTGACGAGCCGCATGCCTATATCAAGCTGTGGAAGCATCACGCCGCCCAGCGCCAGGCCGACCACATCAACGAAACCGCCCGCCAAATGGGCGAAAGCTGGCTGCCTCGTTATGGCGGCAAGATCTCTTCCGAATGGTTTTTCAGCAAGCTGCTGCAGATCTTGCAAGAGCGCCCGGATATCTATGCCAAAATCGACCGCTTTGTTGAAGCCGCCGATTGGGTCATCTGGCAGCTGACCGGCACAGAAACGCGCAATACTTGCACAGCCGGCTACAAAGCCATGGTGCAAGATGGCGACTTCCCCAGCCGCGCTTATTTCAAAGCGCTGGACCCGGCTTTTGAACATGTCGTTGACGAAAAAGTCGGCCGCGAATTCGCCGAACTGGGCGACAAAGCTGGTGAATTGACTGCGCAGATGGCGGCGCTGACGGGCTTGCGAGCCGGCATTGCGGTGGCAGTTGCCAATGTAGACGCCCATGTTACCGCGCCGGCTGTCAAGGCGACCGACCCGGGCATCATGGTCATGGTCATGGGCACATCCTGTTGCCACATCCTGTCTGGCACGCAGCTGCAAGTGGTGGACGGTATGTGCGGCGTGGTCAAAGGCGGCATCATCCCGGGCCTCTATGGCTACGAAGCCGGTCAAAGCGCTGTGGGCGACATCTTCGCCTGGTTTGTGGATCATGCTGTGCCGCCGGCGTATCACCGCGCGGCCGCGGATGCCAATCTCAATCTGCATGCCTACCTGGAGCGCGAAGCGGCGCAGCAAGCCGTTGGGCAGCATGGCTTGGTCGCTTTGGACTGGTGGAATGGCAACCGCAGCACCCTGGTCGATGTCGACCTGACCGGTCTGATGCTGGGCATGAACCTGGCAACGCGCGCGCCCGACATTTATCGCGCCTTGATCGAAGCAACCGCTTATGGCACGCGCGAGATCATCGACGCCTTTGATGCGCAAGGTATCGATGTGAATCAATTGGTTGCGGCGGGCGGCTTGCCCGAGAAGAATGCGCTGCTCTGCCAGATCTTTGCCGATGTGACGGGCCGTCCACTGAAGCTGGCGGGTTCTGCACAAGCGCCGGCGCTGGGCGCAGCCATGCACGCCGCTGTCGCCGCCGGCATCTACCCCGATATTCATGCCGCCGCCGAGAAAATGGGCAAGCTCAAAGACCAGGTTGTAAAGCCAATCGCCGAAAACCAGCGCCAGTATGACAAGCTCTTCGCTGAATACAAGACGCTCTACGACTATTTTGGGCGCGGCGCAAACGATGTGATGAAGCGCCTGAAAGCTATCAAATATGCTGCCTTGGGCGAAAGCCAATCCTAGTAATAATGTACAAAGTTGCCGCTGGCGGCACACCACAGACTGGCGCCTGGACGCTGACAACTGCTTTTATCATGACGAATCCGCGAGCGAATTCCCGCGCCTTGTAAGAATTAACCAAAACAATGGCTGCAAATTGGGGTACTATTGTTCTACAGACTTCTTACAGACAGCCGTAGACTAGGCGCACATCGCATTTAGCAGCGACTGCGACCGCATGGAGGGCTGACCGTGAACAAAAGAAAG
Source organism: Chloroflexi bacterium bin20 (assembly GCA_002238485.1). Taxonomy (GTDB): domain Bacteria; phylum Chloroflexota; class Anaerolineae; order Aggregatilineales; family Phototrophicaceae; genus UBA6055. Next base: position 121,386 of record MPMG01000007.1, read on the forward strand.
TTCGTCTACCGACTAATTTCCATATTCATCGGAGTAAGCATTCTCTACAGCTTCGGCTTTGGCACAATCGCACAAGACGATCCCCCCGCCGAAGAAGCCACCGCAGTCGAGACGGTTGAAATGACCGCTGGCGACGCCTACGCAAAGGCGGAAGAAGTACAAAACAACCTCGACCATGTCTGGATTTTGCTGGCGGGCTTCTTGGTCTTCTTCATGCAGGCCGGCTTTGCCATGCTGGAAGGTGGCATGATCCGCGAAACGGGTGTGGTTAACTCGCTTGCGGAAAACTTCATGGACGCCTGCGTCACCGGCATCGTCTTCTTCATCGTTGGCTTCGGCATCGCCTTTGGCAGCGCAGAAAGCAGCGGCTTCTTCCCTCAGGTAGAGCTGTTCCTGGGCGGCGCGACAGGGGCGGGCGAGGGAGATGGCTCGCTGTTTGTGAACTTCTTCTTCCAGTTCGCGTTTGCGGGCGCGGCGGCGACCATTGCCACGGGCGCCATGGCCGAGCGGACAAATTTCGTCGGCAAGCTGATCTACAGCGCGATCCTGGGCGCTGTCATCTATCCGGTGGTCGTATTCTGGACCTGGGGCGGTGGCTGGCTCACAGAGCAGGGCTTCGTTGATTTCGCTGGTTCGACCATCGTACACATGACCGGCGGCGTCGTGGCGCTTGTCGGCGCATATATGCTGGGTCCCCGCGCTGGACGAGTCTTCGGGCGTCCGCCAGCGGCATCCAACCTGGCGATCGCCGCTATGGGCACATTCATCTTGTGGTTCGGCTGGTATGGCTTCAATGTCGGCTCAACGCTGGGCGCGGGCGATGTCAATCAACTCGGATTAGTCGCTGTGAATACCACGCTGGCTGCCACGGCTGGCGCGCTTGGGGCGATGTTCCACACCTATTTCGTCACCAAGACCTGGAATGTCAGTTTTATCTTGAACGGCTCATTGGCAGGCCTGGTCGCCATTACCGCAGGCTGCGCATTTGTCACGCCGATAAGCGCAGTGATCATTGGCGCGCTGGCTGGCGTTGTCTTGGTCATCTCGATAGGCGTGGTCGAATCGCTGAAGATCGACGATGCGGTGGGCGCATTCTCGGTGCATGGCGCTTGCGGGGCATTCGGTACGCTGATGATCGGCATAGTCGGGTCTTCGGCTCTCGGCGCGCCGAGCCTCTTTGACGGCGGCTCACTGGATCTGCTGGGAGCTCAGGTTATAGGCGTGGTCGGCGTTGCCATTTGGGTTGGCGTCACCAGCTTTATCATGTTTGGCGTGCTGAACCGCCTGAATGTCCTGCATGTGGATCCAGAAGCCGATCGCATCGGCATTGATGCCTACGAACACCACGCATCGGTTTGGCCCAATGTGCTGCCCCTGCGTGAAGAGGACGAATAGTCCGCTGACGACAAATCAATATCCAGAGGCGATCCAAATGGGTCGCCTTTTTTGTTTTCCATTTTACGCATAATTACAGGTAGTCGCTGTCCAGCCAGATGGTCACAGGACCATCGTTGTGAATTTCGACTTGCATATATGCGCCAAACACGCCCTGCTGAACAAGTTGCACGCCAGCCACGGCCAGGCAATCGGCAAAGTGGCGCACCAGCGGCTCAGCCAGTTCTGGTTGTGCGGCGGCGATGTAACTGGGCCGGCGGCCCCTTCGCGCATCGGCATAAAGCGTGAATTGCGATACCACCAGCGCGCCGCCACTCACATCCAGCAGCGACAGGTTCATCTTGCCCCCCGCATCGCTGAAGACGCGCAGGTTGGCTGTCTTCTCTGCCAGTCGCCGGGCGGTCTCTTCTGTGTCGTCCTTCGTCACGCCGACCAGGGCCACCAATCCAGGACCGATTGCGCCGTTCATCCTGCCATCGACGCTGACAGACGCGCTGCGGACTCGCTGCAAGAGGACACGCATCGTGTTGGCCCTTTCTCTACGCGCGCTGGTTGAGAATCTGCATCACGCGCAGCAGGAAGGCTTTGCAGCAAGTATCGACATGGTAGCGCAGGTCCATCTGCTCTGTCGCGCGGTCATATACGCCGCTGATGGTGAACTTGGGTGCGCTGCCGTGTTCGCCGCAAATGACAGTCGCAAACTTGCGCCGCAGGGCATCGCCAGCCGAACGTCGCGTGCCGGCAAACATCAACTCCAGCTCGGTCGAATCCAGAAAGGCATCGGGCTGCTCGTCTCCCTCGGCGCGCAGGTCGAATACGATTTGCAGCATGTCAGTCGATCATCTTTTGGTGGCGCTGCACAAGTTGAATGGTGTAGCCCCAGGGGTCGCGCAGAAATGCCAGTCTGTCGCCATTGGCTCGGTTGTTGATGTCGCCATCCAGCGCCGCGCCAGCCCCCACCAGTTCTTCGCGTTTCGCCTCGATGTCATCGGCGGTGAAAGCCAGATGGAATGTTACGGGATGATGCTGAGCATAGTCGATCATGCTGCCATCCGCATCGCTGTAGATCTCGATCAGACTCTTGCCTGCGCTGTCGGCCAAGAAATGAATGTAGGGTGGTTCGTCAACAGCGCGGACGATCTGCATGTCGAGGTTGGCGACATACCACTTCGCAAGCGCTTGCACATCGGGCACATTAAAGGCTATATGTTCCAATCGCATCATTGTCTCGCTTTCCGCCAGGTTGTCACAGTTTATTCCAATTCAAAGCCTTCGCCATCGGTTTCGAGCCGGTCGTCTTCGGTTTCATCGTCGATCTGCTGGCTGCGCAGCCAACTGACGCCCATCATGCCCAGGAAGGCAACGGCGATGCCCAGGAAGATGATCTCATCGTAGGCTCCCAGCGCGCCATGCGCCAATATCGGGGGCATCTGCACATCCTGTTGCCGGGCGAATGCCGCAAATTATATGCGCAAAGCGCTCGTTCTGCACGGGGCGTCTCTCTTGGGAGTGTCGAATTCTCTGGTTAAAGACACCCCCCTCGGTCCCCCCGAAAAGTCGGGGGCAGGCAACGGCGCGCGCGGATTTCTACGCATGTCGGGGGGATGAGGAAAGCCCCACATACACGAAAATAGACACTCCCCCTCTCTTGCCTCTGTGTCTGCACTGTCCTCTGTGGTTTAATCGTCGCGCAATCCCTCGAAGAAAGAGTCTTGTCCGATGCAGATCCTCCGCGTAAGCCAGCTGCAGAAGTATTACGGCGCGAAGCTCATCCTCGATGAGATAAATCTTAGCTTGAATCGCGGCGACCGGGCGGCGCTGGTTGGCGAAAATGGCGTCGGCAAGTCGACCCTGGCGCGGCTCATCTTGCAGCAGGAAGCGGCGGAGCGCGGCAATATCTGGCTGATGCCCGGTGCGCAAGTGGCATATCTGCCGCAAGAAGTGCAGGTCCACGCCCAGCTTACTGTGGGCAACTACATAGAAGCGCGCATCGGCGAGCTGCACAACATACGCGACCGCCTGCACGAGCTGGAAAGGCAGATGGGGCAGGGCGGCGATCTGGACGACTTGCTGGACGAATACGGGCGGCTGCAAGAGCGCTTTGAGGCCCGTGGCGGTTATACGCTGGACAGCCGAATCGAGCAGATATTCGCCGGGCTGGCGCTTGAGCACATCCAGCCTGAGCGCAGCATGGTGTCACTCAGCGGTGGCGAACAAACGCGCGTGGGTTTGGCTGCGCTGCTGTTGCAAGCGCCTGATTTGCTCATCCTTGACGAGCCAACCAATCACCTTGACTTCGCCGGCTTGGCTTGGCTGGAAGATTACCTGCTGGGTTACCCGCATGCCCTGCTGATGATCACCCACGACCGGCGCTTCATCAATCGGCTGGCGACCTGCCTATTGGATTTGTCCGCGGTGACGCGCAGCCTGACTACCTACCATGGCAACTACGACGATTATCTGACGCAGCGGCAAGCGCAGTATGATAGCCAAGTCGATGCTTATCACGCGCAGCTCAACCAGATGAAGACGCTGCGGACGCGCATGAAAAAGGAAACGCATGGACACCGCCGCCCAAAACGCCCCGACGATGGCGACAAATATATCAAGTTCACCGCCCAGCAGCAGGTCGCGCGCACTGTCGGCAAAGCGGTGCGCAGCGCCAAAACCCAGCTGCAGCAGCTGGAGGCGAACGCGCTGGAGAATCCGCGCCATGTCTGGCATATCGAATTCGACTTCGACCCGCTGCCGCTGACCAGCCAGGAACCGCTGCGCCTGGACGACCTGGCATTGCATTTTGGATCGCTTGAGATTTTTTCAGGAGCGAATGCCGTGCTGCGCAAGGGAGAGCGCGTTGCCCTGGTCGCGCCCAATGGCGGTGGCAAAACCAGCCTGTTGCGCCTGATCACTGGCGAACTGATGCCCAGCAATGGCGCCGTCACGATCATGCCCGGCGCAGCGCTCGGTTACCTCGACCAAACAGGCGAGTCCTTTGATGAAAGCCGCAATATCGTCGACCTGCTGAACGAAATCGGCAGCGACAGTCCCGACAGCCTCTTGACCCTGCTGCACCGAAGCGGGCTATTCCGCGACGCGCATCTGGCTCGTAAATCTGTCGCTGAGCTGAGCCTGGGGCAGCGGCGCAAACTGGGCCTGGCTCGCTTGATCCACAGCCGAGCCAATCTGCTGTTGCTGGATGAACCGACCAACCACCTGGATCTGTTGAGCCTGGAAGCGCTGGAACGGGCGCTACTGGCTTTCCCCGGCGCGATCCTGGCGGCCACGCACGACCGCGCTTTCATCGAAGAAGTCGCTACGACCATTTGGCGTCTGCGCGATGGCCGATTGATCATCGAGCCAGTCTAGTCGTCGACAGGGATTTTGAAGGCGGCTGATGCAGGCGGATCGTCTGCGGCTGGCTCGTCATCCCCCGTGCTGATATCAATCCGCACGGACCGTTTGCCCAACTGCGGCAATATGCGGCGGCGAGCGGCTTTCCTGGCGGGCGGGAGAACGGTGACTGCGACTTCATGCTCGGCTGCGTCGACAACAGAAGTGTCTTCTGCGGCGCGTAAGTCGATGCGCTGTTTGCCGACGCTCTTTTCTGTGGACGGACTGGCTGCGCTTGGGGGCAATGGCGCTGTCTCTTTGCTGATACCGGCTGCGATTTGCGCTGTCTCTACGCTCTCCAGCCTCGCGCGCATCTGTCGCACCACCTGCTTGATATCGTCTTCAAAGACATCCCACCGCGAAGGCGCCAGCGACTCCAGCATTAATTCCAGCGCGTCCAGCACAGCCAGTCGATGCGCGCCAGTGGCTTCCAGCGCGAAGATCTGCCAGGCGCGCAGCGGACGATAATTCGGATGCAATTGCAGTCCCGCTTTGGCGATCTCCAGCGCCTCTTGGCTTTCGTCCAGCTGATGCAGGGTCGCGCAGAGCTGCGTATACAGGCGCGGCAGGTCTTTGGGCGGCAGGCTCTTTGCTTTGGGCAGCGCCAGCAGCTCGCGGTAATGGGGCAAGGCGTTTTCTGGCACGCCAAATGCCAGCCAGCAATTCGCCAACTCGAACTGGATGCGCGCGTTTTCCGGATAGGTCGCATGCAGCTGGCGGAAGTGCTCAATAGCGCCGCGCAATTTTTGCTGCTGCTTCAGGCGCAGTCCGCTGTCAATCAGTTCGCTGATGACCGCCACTTGGCTGATCCTTTCAACAAGGTATGAATCAGTATAACACGCGCTTAGCCTTCCCCGACCCATCGGCGAGACGGCACGCGCTTAGCCTTCCCCGACCCATCGGCGAGACGGCACGTACTTAGCCTCCCCCGACCCATCGGCGAGACGGCACGTACTTAGCCTCCCCCGACCCATCGGCGAGACGGCACGTACTTAGCCTTCCCCGACCCATCGGCGAGACGGCACGTACTTAGCCTCCCCCCGACTTTTCGGGGGGATTGAGGGGGGTAGATCCACCCGCGATGGGCACGACAAGACCTTCATCCAGCCAGCTGTGCAGTCTCTCTGTGTCGACCGCTGAGCCCGCGAAACCAGCTGGGTCTTCTCGCGCCAGTCGCAGCAAAGCCTCGTCAAATGTGTAATCGCTGCGGAAGTCGTGAAATATGCCGCGCCGGGCAGACAGTGAACACCAGGGCGCCAGTCGATATCGCGTGGACTCGTCCAGCCGCGGCAGCCGATAATCTAGCGGCGGCAGCTTGCGCGCGTTGATGATGACATCGGCATAACGCGACACCATCTGCTCCAGTGAGAAATGCGCGCGCAGATAAGCTTGTGCGGCGGCGGATGTGCGGCGGCGCGTTCGCAGCAACTGGTCGGCAACAGCGGTGGCGGCATCGATATCGCCATAATCGACGCGGCTGATATACTCGTCCGGCAGCAGATCGCGATACGTCGCCACCCGCGCGGCGATCACGGGCGTGCCACAGCCCAGCGACTCGAAGACCGTGTTGCCAAAAGTCTCTACGCAACTGCCGATGCACAAGGTCGCATCCGCCAGGCTGTAATATTCGGCGATTTGCGCTTCGTTGATCCAATCATGAAAGACAAAAATGTCGTCCAGAGCGGCTTCGTGTATGGTCTGGCGCAGCTTGGTGTAATAATCGCGGTTGGCAGGCGCGGTATCGGCATCCAGCCAGCGCGGCAACAAAACACGCAAGTCGTGCCAACCGCGCTCGTGCACCAGCTTGCTCGCGACTTGTAGGACTTCGTAAATGCCTTTTGCCTCTTCGGGACGATGTGGGAACAGCAAGGTAGGATGCCCGACGATACTGCGCGGAATGATCTCGAAGATACGCTGCGGCGGCGTAAATTGGAAGACATCCCAGTCGAAGCCGTTGTGTATGGCGTGCATGCGCTCGCCGACCAGGGGGGCAAATTGCGCAACCGCTGCGTGATAGCTGTCGCGCGTATGTTCTGACGGCAGAATCCAGGCATCGCCCTGAAACAGAAAGGCGCATTGCATGGTCTCTGGATAGATGATGCTGCGCAGCGAAATCACGGTCGGCTTGCGCTGATAAACATAGGGGAAGATCAGACCGCCATCATGGCTGTAATGCACATCGGCGGCGTCGATGGCTGCGCCCACATAACGCATGGCATTGGCAATGTGATAGAGCGGCGTGAAGTAGGGCTCGGGATAGGGCTGCTTGAAGCGCAGGCAGGGCAAAATCTCGACATGTTCGTGCCATCGGAAAGGCGCCTGCGAACCCTCTCGGCGCGTCGACAAGATCGTTAGCTTGTGTCCCAGCTCGCCCAGATGCAGCGCAACCTTTTTCAGCTGCGCCTGCCCGCCACCCATGACAAATTCAGGGAAGAGCGGCGTCATGGAAAAAACGGCGATACGTTTGCCTTGCGCCATGGCGGTTGCTCGTGCGGCTAGTCGCAGATCAATGTGCCCACGCTGGTATCGCCCTGCAGCGCCTTGACCAGGTCGGCGGGATTCCAGAAGTTGAGCACGATGATGGGCATATTGTTTTCCTGGCAAAGTGTGAACGCGGTGGTGTCCATCACGCGCAGCTGCCGATCCAGCACATCCTGATGACGAAGCCGCTTGTATCGCTGCGCATCGGGCTCTTGCAGGGGGTCGGCAGCATAGACGCCATCGACCTTGGTGGCTTTTACGATGACATCGGCGTGGATCTCGCTGGCACGCAATGCCGCCGCCGAGTCGGTGGTGAAGTAAGGGCTGCCGATGCCACCGCTGAGGATGACCACGCGCCCCTTTTCCAGATGACGGATGGCGCGCAGGCGAATGTAGGGCTCGGCCACGCTGTTCATTTGCACAGCGGTTTGCACGCGCGTGACGATGCCCAGGCCTTCGATAGCATCTTGCAGCGCCAGGCCATTCATTACCGTGGCGATCATGCCCATATGGTCGGCGGTGCTGCGGTCCATGCCCAGGCGGGCAGCTGGCTCGCCGCGCCACAGGTTGCCGCCACCGATTACGATCGCCACTTGCATGCCCAGCTCATAGACTTCGCGGACGCGCTGGGCGATGTAGGCGGCTTTGTCAGGATCGATGCCGGCGCCACCATTGCCAGCCAGCGCCTCGCCGCTCAGCTTCAGCAATATGCGCCGATAGGGCAGGGTATCGCGTTGAGTCATGCTCGCTCCTTGTTTTGTGTTGACCAGCAGCGCCGATCTGGCATTGTCCGCCAATCATGCCGGCGCATCAAACCAGAATTCTCCTGTCAAGCCGAGCTGGCGAAAGATGGCTTGCGCACCGCCTGCTGTCCGACCGCGAAAATCCGGCGACATGCGATCAGCATACCAGCGCTTTGCCAATTCCCAAACGCGAGGCAAGCTCAAAACGGCTCCTCGGTCAAGGCCCTCATGCCGCAGCCAGCCAACAATCTCCTCGTCCGACCGGAAGAGCAAGATGCCCGCTCAGGTTTCTACAATATCATCGTACCAGTGGCGAAATGGCTGGGCGAAATGCACAAGCCCGCCCTCCGCCCCGACCAGTTGCCCGCCGCTTATCGCATAGCGAATTGGCTGGCGCGTCGAGGGATGCAGCGCTTCAATCTGTGCATCTTGCCCAAGCATGGCGGGTATGCCCAGCGAATCCCAGGCACAGTTGGCATAGAGCCAGCGACCGTCGATGCGCGCGCGGTAATCGGTTTGCACTGCCGAAAGCGGATGCGCCATCAGCACAGCGCCGCCATCTGCCAGCACCAGGGCATGCGCGTCGTGCAGCCGCTGCAAAGCTGCCTGTGCATGAGCGGGCTGGATGTCAAACTGCGCGGCGATGTCACGGATGTCGGGCGCGCGTCCCGTTGCGACCAGGCGCGCATAGATATGCTGGCGGATCTGCCAGTCGGCTTCAGTGGGTGTCAATCTCATGCTCCAGCCAGCTGTGATTTTCGCTCGATTACCGGCTGGCAGCGCGTTTAGCTGTCGCCGCCGATAGCAAAGCGCTGGAAGCGGCCGATGTTGATGGTCTCGCCCACCTCGGCCACCGTCTCTTGCAGATATTGGCTGACTGTCTTGTCATCGTCCTTGATGAAGCCTTGCTCGAGCAAGACGATATCTTCGTACCATTTGTTCATTCTGCCTGCGACGATCTTGTCGGCGATATGCGGCGGCTTTCCCTCACCCAGCGCGCGCTCCAACTGGACGCTGGATTCTTTGGCCACTTCATCGGCGGGCACATCCTCGCGCCGCACATAGCGGGGGTTCATGTTGGCGATGTGCATGGCGATATCTTTGGCGAAGGCTTTGAAAGGCGCGGTGGCGGCTACGAAGTCAGTCTCGCAATTGACCTCCACGATGACAGCTAGCCGATTGTCAAAGTGCAGATAATTGCCGATGACGCCTTCGTTGGCGCTTCGTCCTTTGCCTTGCAGCTTGATGCCGTCTTTCAGCGCCTTTTCGCGCAGGAATTCGGCCGCCGCGTCAATATCGCCGTCGTGCATGACCAGCGCGTTCTTGCAATCCAGCGGTCCAGCGCCAGTCTTTTCCCGCAGTTGCTTGACTTGCTTTGCCGTTACTGCCATTTCCGCGTATGTCTCCCTCGTTCAATTGCTTGCGTATGTCTGCAAGTCCTGGTTTAGAAACTTGCGTTTCTTAAAACGGGCGACCGAATGGCTCACCCCTACAGTCTCTCTCAACTCTCGCGCTGGTGAGCGGCTGGCTCACTCCTGGGCTTTTGCTTCTTCGCTTGCTCCGTCTTCGCTTGTTTCGCCTTCTCCGTTGTCTGTGTTTGCTTCGCCATCGTCAAAGAGGCTGGAATCGCGCAGCTTCGCCAGGGTCGATTCGCCCAGCAGTTCTTCATCGGAAAGGTCGTCATCATAGACATCGGTGACTTGTTGCGCTTCGTCGTCTTCGATACCAGCCGATTGGCGCAGGTTGTGCCCTTCCATCACAGCGTCAGCCAGCGCGCCGATCAACAAGCGGATGGAGCGCATGGCGTCATCGTTGGCGGGCAAGATATGGTCGACCAGGTCGGGATTGGCATTGGTATCGACGAGCGCCAGCACGGGGATCTTGAGAATGTTGGCTTCTTTGACCGCTGTGTGCTCGCGTTCGGCATCGACGACGACCAGCAATTCGGGTGTGCTCTTCATCTCGCGGATGCCACCCAGACGCAACTGCAGCTTGGCAATCTTGCGCTCCAAGACCAAGCCTTCTTTCTTTGTCAGCCGGTCAAATTCGCCGGCATCGCGGCGCTTTTCCAGCTGCTTTAGTGTGTCGATGCGGCTGCGGATGGTTTTCCAGTTGGTCAATGTCCCGCCCAGCCAGCGGTAGTTGATATAGGGCATGCCACAGCGAACGGCTTCGCGCTGGACGATCTCCTGCGCCTGACGTTTGGTGCCGACGAATAGCACGTTGCCACCGCCCGCAACCAGATTGCTGATCATGTCATGAAAGCTGTGCAGGTTCTTGAGCGTAATCTGCAAGTCGATGATGTGAATCCCGTTGCGCTGCGTGAAGATGAACTCGTCCATCTTGGGATTCCACTTGTTGGTGCGATGCCCGAAGTGCACGCCGGTTTCGAGCAAGGCTCGCATTCGTACTGCGGAAGGCATAAGGATACTCCTGTCGGTGGTGTTTTAGGCTCGCACATCATTCATCCTCCGGTGCAAATCCGCCATTGCGGACAACACCCACCGAGAGTCCTGATGTGTGGGATTTGTTGGCGAAAGCGCCGCGCGGCAGTGTAGCAGATGCGGATGGCGGCGGCAATGCTGTGTTTTGCCCCGCTCAGCCCAGGCACTGCGCCAGCGCTTCGACAAATGCCAGGTTCATCGCGCGCGTGCCCAGGCTGACGCGCATGCAATATGGCAGCCCGATTCGCGTTTGCGGACGCAAGAAAAAACCGCGCTCCAGCATCTTTTTGTTGAGTTCGTCGGCGGGCATGTTTGTCTCGAACATGAGAAAATTGGCGGCCGGCTTCCAATAGCGGATGTCCAGTTGGTCGAGTTGTTCGCAGAGCCAGCGCGCTTCGCCTTGCAAGAACGCCACCGCGCGCAGTAGATGCGCCTGGTCTTCGCAAGCCGCGATGCCAGCCGCCAACGCGCACTTGTTCTGATGAAAACCTCGGTGCAAGCCGGCGATATAGTCGGCGATTGCTGGCTTGGCAATGCCATATCCCAGACGCAGGCCGGCCATGGCATAGGCTTTGGAAAAGCTGTGCACGATGACGAGGTTCGCTCCGTCCAACACATATTGCAGCGAGTCGGGATACGCCACGTCTGACACAAAATGGTGATACACCTCGTCAGCCACCACCAGCACATGCTCTGGCAAGCCGCTCATCAACTCGTCCATGGCGTCGGCTGTGATGACCGTGCCGGTCGGGTTGTTGGGATTGCAGACCATGATCAGGCGCGTCTTTTCTGTGATGGCAGCCAGCACAGCCTGCGGACGATAGCGAAAAGTCTCGGCTTCTAGCGGCACATCAATCACGCGCGCGCCCAAAGGCAGGGCAACTTTCTCGTATGCGCCTCTGAAGGTGGGCGAGGACAAGATCAGCTCGTCGCCAGAACGTAGAAATGACCGCGCGATCAACTCTAGCGCTTCAAAGCCGCTGCAGCCCGTGTAGATATGCTTCGCTGTCAGTCCACGCCCCAAGGCATCGACTATGGCGCGCCGCAAGCCGATATCCGACCAGGCAGGATAGGCATTCAGCTCAGGCGCGGCATTGGCGATGGCTGCTATCACGCGCGGCGACGGACCCAGCGGATTTTCATTGTTGGCCATGTTGTAGACGCGCTCCACGCCGGACTGCTGTTGGATATCGGGCATGGTGTCGCGTTCGCCCGTGCGCGTGAATGGCTGGATATGCGGGTTGAGCTGCAGTGTGTCAAGGCTCACAGATGGTGTCTCCAATCGGTCGCAACGGGCTCGTGCCGAAGACATCAGCGGCGGTTGTCGCGCAGCATAGCGGCGCATTCTTTCTCGCTGAAGCCAAACTTGGCATAGAAGGACGCCAGTTCAACATCACAATCCAGCATTACCTGCTCAATGTGTTCCAGACGTTTCAACAGCGTGTCCAGCATATGCGAAGCGATGCCGCGCCCGCGATAGTCGCCGTCCACTACCACATCGTCAATCAGCGCGCGGTAGCGGTCGTCGGTGATGACTCGCGCGAAGGCGATCAAGCGCTCTTCGTCCCAGACACCCAGGGTCAACTGGCTGTTGTCGAGCATAAACTGGATATCGAGCGGGTCGCGCGTTTGCGCCCAGTCGGTCTGTTGGAGCAGCCGATGTAAGTCTTCGGGATTGATCGGCTCGCCAAACGAGTAGATATAGCGTGCCGGCATGTCTCGCTCCTTTTGCATTTTCCGGCGCTGATGCCCGATTATCATAGCGCAAGCGGACGGCTCTCGCGCAAGATGTCGGCGGCATTTTCGCCAATGCCCGGCAGATGCTACAATGCCTCTGCGCAATATGCTGCGAGAAGGCGTTGTGGCTACTTATCGTTGGAAGTCGTTCATCCAGTTCTTGTGCGAAGTCTATCAGACACCCGCGCGAAACCGACAAGCGCTGGCTGATGAGCTGCTGGCGAGCCCGGGTGGCTTCCCCTGGGTCGAGCGTAACAAAGCCACTTTCGTCTTCGACTCGCCCAGCGCCCAGAATGTCGCGCTGAATATCGACATCGTCAATCGAGACCCGCCCTTCGAAACGATGATTCGCCTCGACGACACCAACCTGTGGTACTATCAGCGCCACTTTGAGCGAGATGCGCTGGTCGATTACATGTTCGCGGTCGATGACCCCGGCACGCCACTCGCGCAAGAGCTCGACCTGATGCAGCGCGTCGGACGGCACTGGCAAGCCGACCCGCTGAATGCGCAGTCCATCCAGGCGCAGTCGGTAGACACATCGATCTTGCAGATGCCGCGCGCGCGGCCTGTCCCCAGTTGGCGGTCGATGCCCGGTGTGCCGCGTGGACGCATTTATCGCCACCGCTTCAGCTCGACCCAGCTACATTTCAGCCAGCGCAGCCTGTGGGTCTACACGCCGCCCGACTATGACGCAGCCGAGGTAAAGAGCTACCGCCTGCTAATCTTGCTGGATGGGCAATGGGCGATGAACGCGCTGGAAGTGCCGTATATTGTCGATGCGCTGATCAAGCATGGACGCATGCAGCCCATCATCATCGCCATGCTGGCCAGCGGGTCACAATCCGAGCGTCTGGACGAATACATCGGCAACGAGAAGCACTATGCCATGCTTGCGGCAGAGTTGCTGCCTTTCTTGCAAGCCGAACATCGCATTCAGCCGCTCAATCTGGGCTTGGGCGGGGTTGGGGAAGGCGCGGTGGCTGCGGCGCATGCGGCATTGAAGAACCCGGCGATCTTTGGGCATCTCATCATGATTTCCCCGCCGCTGGGCAGTCGTATGGCTGTGCATCTGCTGAAAGAAGTAGCCGAGCGCTTTCGTGACCTGCCCATATTGCCCAACCGCATCTTTCACTCGGTCGGACGCTACGAGCATGATATGCGCTATGTGCAGCCGGCGCTGGCGCTGCGTGGCATCTTGGAACGGCGCATGCTGCACGACCCCGACCTGGCTTATCGCTTTGTAGAGCTGGGCAGCGGGCACAGCCTGGCCGCCTTCAAGAGCGTCATGCCCGAGGCGCTGGCGCACGCATTCCCCCCAGAAAGCTGACCATGGGAACGCTTTATATCGTGCCGACGCCGATCGGCAATCTCGAAGACATGACCCTGCGCGGATTGCGGATTCTGCGCGAGGTTGCGCTGATCGCCGCCGAAGACACGCGCACGTCTCGCGTGTTGCTGCGCCACTTCGAGATCGACAGTCCCATGACCAGCTATCACGAGCACAACAAGCTGACCAAGCTGGACAAGCTGTTTACGGCGCTGGACTCTGGCGATGTCGCGCTGATATCCGATGCCGGCACACCGGGCATTTCCGACCCCGGCTTGGAACTGATCCAAAAAGCGATTGAGCGCGATTATCCGGTCGTGCCCTTGCCGGGCGCCTGTGCCTTGACGACAGCGCTGGTCGGGGCGGGGCTGGCGACCGACCGCTTTTTGTATGTGGGCTTCTTGCCGCGCAAACCGGCTGCGCTGCGCGATCTGCTGCACAATCTGAAAGAGCGGCGCGAAACGCTGGTCGCCTATGAAAGTCCCTATCGGCTGGGCGCTGCGCTGCAAGCGATTGTTGATACTCTGGGCGCAGAACGACCCGTCTGTGTGGCTCGCGAAATAAGCAAGAAGTTCGAGCGATTTTATCGCGGCACAGCAAGCGAACTCTGCCAGCTATTCGCGGAAGAATCGCCTCGTGGCGAAGTGACTCTTGTGATCGCTGGCGCAGAAGCAAGCCAGAGCAACTGGTCGCAGCGGCAGGTAGAGGCGGCGCTGGCGCAACGGCTGGAGGCTGGCGAGTCTCTATCCAGGGCGGCGCGCCATGTCGCTCGGCTGACTGGTTGGAAGAAAGGCGCTGTCTATCAACTGGGCATTGACTTGACGCGTGACTAACCAGGCCCGCGTTCCAGGCGCGAGGTATCCACATCGATATCGTCTTCGCCAAGACGCGCTTGCAATTGCTGCCACTGGTCGGCGCGCACAACGCAAGCCATCGCCCCCAGCCGCGCGCCCAAATAGCGGCGATAAGCGGGAAACGCGAAGATTTTGTCCATTTCTTCTTGTGATGTCGTGCGCAGAACGATGTGCGTCTCCAGGCTTACGCTGGTTCTGGCGCCCGTTCCCCAATCGCGCAGCAGCTTGATGATGGGCAGCGGCAGCGGACTCCCCGACAGCTGCTTGGTGATGAAAGTTTGGATCTGCTGTCGGCTGATGCCTTGCGCCTCGGCCCGCTCGATGCTCTCGCCATTGATAATGTAGATATAGGGATCTGCGGCCAGCAAACAGCGGGCGAAGCGCGCCAGCTGAAAGCGCTCGAAGCGGTTAACCCGCCGCGATACCAGCAGCGCGCCATCGTCGCGAGCGCCGAAGGGCGTGGGCTGCTCGCTCATTTGGGGCCAATCGCCGTTTTCGAGGAAAGCACGACCATAAGCCGTCAGCCGCAGCAGATCATCGCCGATATCCACCAGCCCCAGCCAGTGCATGGGTTCGGTGATCAGATGCTCGATCAAAGCGCCTTCCACCGCGTCCCAACTTTCAAATCCCCGCAGGAATTCGCCCTCGTCGTTGCGGATATACCAGCTGTCATAATCGCCATCGGGCCGCTGAAAGTCAGGTTGAGTTGCTTTGATCAGCTCGATCAGCTCGCTGAGGGAGACCCAGCCTTGCGCCGGCAGCAGGTCTGCCAGCAAGCCCATGACGGCATTTCGCGCCGCCGCGGCATCATAAGCCCAACCAGAGTCGTCTGGCAACAGGCCTTCAATATGCCACATATCGCGCCAGCTTTGGCTCTTGCGCCAGGCATGGGCCAGCGTCTGCACTTGCAATGCGCGCGTGGCAGACAGCCAATTCCGCGCTTCCTGGCGGCGGGGCAGGGCTTTGTCTTCTTCAATCACGATCAGTTTCGCGCTGCTGCCAATCCCCAGCAGAAAGGACAAACGGCTGGCATCGTGGCGCAGCAGTGCCGGGGCGATTTGCGGCAGGCTGTCGGGGTGAAAATGCGCGCCTTGCACCGCCACTGTGCCCGCCTGCAAGATCGCCAGCAAACTGGTCATGTCATCGACGATGGAGGTATCGGCCCGCTGAAAGGCGTCGGCTGGCAGCGAATCAATGATTTCCAGAGCCTGCAAGTCGGCAGCATGCGAAGGGTCCGCCGCGTCCAGGCTGCCATAACTGGTCTTCTGCAGCGGCAGGCGCGCCACCAGGTCGCCGGGCACATAGACGAAGCTGACGATGTTGCCAGCGGCTTTGTCGTGCGCCTCGCCGATCAGTCCGCGGTAATACAAGGTCTCGGCGATGCTCTCGGATTCGAGATGCGGTCGCAGTCGGGCGATTTGCGCTCTGCCCAGCTTGCGGATTTTGCCGTTGCCCGTGTGCGCGAACAAACTGCTGGTCATTCTGCCCTGCGCGCTGCCGGCCAGGGTGCGCAATGCACCTTGCGAGCTTTCGTCCAGCTTGTCCCAGACTGCCAGGACCGCTTCTTCATCCTGCATGTGCGTATGCAGCGCTTCGATCAGCTCTTCATCGTTGAAACGTTTGGCATCTGCGCCCCAAACATCGGCCAGCGCCGGCAGCATGCCCGGGTCATAATCGTGCAGTGTCGCCAGCAGATTTTTCATGAGTGGGCTTTCCCCTCGCCCACCAGCGCGGCAACCAGGTCGAAGTGACAAGTGGAGCTGCTGCTGTCGGTTACGCTATAGACGATGCGCGTTGCCGCCTGGCAGGTCGGGCAGAGGAAGTCGAGGCAGTTGCCCGCGTCCAGCTTGGGTGTCAGGTCATCAAGGACTCGCTGCACGTTGCGCTTGAAGGGGCTGCCGCCAGCCGCCTGGTAGAAGCTGCGCCAGCGAAAGCGGATGCGATGCCGACAACGCGGACAGCCGTAAATGCAACTGCCGCCGACGCGATTCGCAAATTCCGCGCCCTGCAGCAAGCCACGAAAGACCGAGCGCGCCTCAAAATATTCGATGACGCCACGCCGCATTTTCATGGCGAGAGTGTACCATATTCCACGCTTGCGGCAGACCTAGTCCAGCAGCAGCTTGCCAGCGCCGAGATAGACAGATTCGCCGCCGACCGCCACTTGGGTGATCTTTCCGCGCCGCCGCCCGACGCGCACCTTGATCAAACTGGGGCGGCCCATCTCAAAACCCTGCTCGACCAGCATGTTCTCGGTCTCTGCCAGCCCATAACGCAGCAGGTATGCCCCCAGCGGACCACTGGCAGAACCGGTCGCCGCATCTTCTGCGATGCCCAGGCCCGGCGCAAACATGCGGCTGTGCGCGGCTGACTCGGGCTGGCTTGTTTCTGTTGTCGTTGCAAAGATCTGTGGAGCGCTGGACTCGGCGAAGCGCTCGCGCCAGATCTCCAGTCGCAGGCTGATTCGCGACATGGCGTCCAATCCCGTCAGGGGTACGAACAGGAATGGCAGCCCACTGCTAACTGCCTGGATGGGCGCGCGCGTGGACAGGCTCACTTCATCCAGCGACAGCATCTTCGCCACCAGCGCCCGATCGTCCACGATATCGCCGAATTTGGGGATGGGTTGCTGCATCCAGGTTTCGCGCGGCTGTCCAGCCTCGTCTCGCACGATGGTCACGCCGATGGGACCAACACCCTCTTCAAAAACGATGCGCTCGCCACTTGCCAGGCCCAGCTTTGCCAGCAGCCAGGCGCTGCCGACTGTCGGGTGGCCCGCCATGGGCAATTCTGCGGCCGGCGTAAAGATGCGCAGACGGAAGTCCTTGTCTGCATCGGCGGGGGGCAGCACAAATGTCGTCTCGCTCAGATTCAGCTCTTTGGCGATCTTTTGCATGATGCTGGCGGGCAAATCTGCTGGTGGCCCGGGAAAGACCGCCAGCTGGTTGCCGCCGAATGGCTGGTTGGTGAAAACATCCAACAGATGATAATCGAGCTGCATGCTGCGCCTCCACGGATTAGCGACCTGGTTTGTGCCCTGCGCGCCCTGTGAGGGTACAATACCATACGGCTCTGCAGAACTTGCCAATGAGGCGCAGAGGATAATGTAGGGGCGAGCCAGTGGGTCGCCCGCCACACAATGCGATTGCGATCGAATAGGGGGAGACGATGCATCCAGGCCTGCTGGATAAACTGCGACAATACGACACCGCCACGATTTGCAATGTCATCGAGCTGTTTGAGTTGCGACCGCGCAACCGCGGCTTCATGCACCAACGTGTCAGAGCCGGCTTCCCCGAACTGCCGCCCATGGTTGGCTTTGCATCGACCGCCACCTGCCGCACTTTCACGAGTCCACCCGTGCGCCAGCTGCCTATCGTGCCCGACCTGATCAGCCGCTGGGACGAGCTGGATGGACCAGCGGTGGTCGTCATGCAAAACCTGGATACGAATGGCGCGGCGGCTATTTTTGGCGATGTGCTCTGCAATTCCTTTGCGGCATTTGGCGCGGCCGGGCTGGTCACCGATGGGCAAGGCAGAGACTTTGCTGGCATCGCGCCTTTGGGCTTCCCTGTCTTCTGCGATGGCATCGTCTGCGCGCACGGCTACATGCACCTGCTGACCCTTCACGAGGCTGTGCAGGTGGGCGGGATTGTTGTGCAGCCCAATACCTTGCTGCATGGCGATGCCAATGGCGTGACCACCATCCCCAGCGGCATTGCGGCTGATGTGGCCGATGCCTGTGCAGAATACGCCGCGGCAGAAGCAGTGGTCATCGATGCGGCGCAAACCGGCACAGCCAGCCTGGACGACCTGCGCGCGGCTTATGCAGAAATGGCGGGGCGTATCGCCAAGCTCAATGCGCGCTTGCGGAAGAACTGAGGTGTGAGATGAAATTGTATGTAACAGGCGGCACGGGACTGGTCGGCAGCAATGTGATTCGGCTGGCGCGGCAGCGCGGCATGGAGATCGTAGCTTCGCAATTCGGACCCGAGCCAGAATGGACTGTGGACTACACGCTCGACCCGCTGGATTTGTCTGATCACGAGGCGATCCGCCGGTCGATACTGCGGCACGAACCCGATGCTGTGATTCATGCCGCGGCCATCCTCGATCATGAACTGATGTACCAGCGCCGCGAAATGTGCTGGTCGATGATGGTCGATGGCACGCGCGTAATGGGCGAGGCTTGCCGTGAGGTTGGCGCGCGCATGGTTTTCGTGTCCTCCGACTGGGTCTTTGATGGCAGAGCCGGACTGGTGGACGAAAGCTCTCCGCCCAATCCCGTCAATTATTATGGCGTGATGAAAGTTGCGGCCGAGCGCGACCTGCTGGCCATGGATGGGCTGGACGCCGCGGTGGGCAGGCTGGCCGGCATCTATGGGCTGAATTATGCGGCCCAGTCGCTACAACGCAAAGACAACGGTTTGGGCTTCGACTTTTCGGTTTATGTAAGCTACCGGCTGGCGGCGGGTCTGCCGGCTGCGGTCTGGACAGGCCCCAAAGTCAATGACGAAGCCAACCCGACATTGGCGTCTGACTGCGCCGATATGCTGCTGCGGCTGGCGGCGCACGACGGGCAGGGCATCTTCCATTGCTTCGGCAGCGAATGGATTGGGCGCATGGACCTGGCCTATCGAATCGCCGTTGCCTTTGATGCCGACCGCTCGCTCATCTATCCCACGCTCACGCCCGAAGCGGTGCTGGACGAGACCCTGCATATCGGCATCCCCTATCGGACGCGCGCCAGCACAGAACGCACCGCCGCGGCCTTGGGCAGACGGGCCTGCAATGTGGACGAAGGACTGGCTGCCTTCCGTCAGGAATGGGACGCTTTTTGGGGCTAGCCGCGCCTTGACTCGCGCCATTGTCGGCAGGTTACATTGAAAGAGAGGACGCCAATGAAAACCGCAATCTGCCTGCTTGTGCTGCTGCTCGTGTTGGCAATGCCCGCCCTCGCGCATGAGGAGGATTTGGGCAGCTTCAAGTATCCGATCCCGCTTGGCGATGGCGCAGTTGTTGCTGGCATGGTTGTCAGCGTCATCGACATTGCGCGACCGCTAGACGATGCCAAACCGATGTCTACTTACCCCAATCAGGAATCTGTCGAAATCAGCCTGGATATCCATTGCCAGAGCGACCGGCAAGTTGATTGCCAACTCGAACCGTATGATTTTGCAGTGGCGGGCGAATTGGGCTTGATCTATGAAAATGCGAGCATCGAGTCGCATCAGCTTGGTCCTGGCGCTACAACCCAGATTGTCGTGACGGCCTTGATCGACAGGCCAGACTCCTCGCTGCTGCTGCTCTACAGCCACTTTGGCGTGACGCCCTATACCTATCCGCTGGTATTCGCAACCGAGGCAGCGCGCATCAGCCAGCAGAGCATTGAGATTACGGCAGCTGTGGGCATGCTGGCGCGCGTGGGACCAAGCAGCGAGCTCGACTTCAGCGGTGTATTCGGACGCGGCGAAGCCTTAATGGCACAGGGTCGCAATGCGAATGGCAGCTGGCTGGAGATCGCCTTTGGCTGGGTGCCCGTCGAGCGCATCGAAACAGCGGGCGACATCATGAGCCTGCCCGTCACCGGCTAGCAATCGCGAGGCGCGCAGCATGACCAAACCCAATGTCGTCTTTCTGCTGACCGACCAGTGGCGTCTGCAAGCGCTGGGATATGCCGGCAACACCCAGGTTCAGACGCCAAATATCGACCGACTGGCGGACGAAAGCATCCGCTTCCCGAATGCCATATCCGGTTATTCGGTATGCTGTCCCTGGCGAGCCAGCTTTTTGACCGGTCAATATCCCTTGACGCATGGCGTGATCGTCAATGATGTGCCTATCAGCAGCGATCCGGTTGGCTTGGGCGAGGCATTCAAACGGGAAGGCTACAGCACCGCCTACATCGGCAAGTGGCATGTAGACGGGCGCGGACGCAGTAGCTACATCCCGCCAGAGCGCCGACTGGGCTTTGAGTACTTCAAGGCGCTGGAATGCAGCCACGACTACAACCGGTCGGCCTATTACGCCGGCGATGACGACGGACTGCGTTATTGGGATGGCTATGATGTCTTCGCGCAGACAGCCGATGCGCGGCGCTACATCGAGTCGCGATCGGGCGAGCAGCCGTTCATGCTCGTGCTCAGCTGGGGGCCGCCGCACAATCCGTATGAAACAGCGCCACAGCGATTCCGCGAAATGTACGCTGACGACGCCATAGCCTTGCGAGCCAATGTGCCGCCGGAGATGGCAGCGCGCGCGAGGCATTGGCTGGCTGGCTATTATGCCCATTGCAGCGCCATCGACCAAAGTGTCGGCGAACTTTTGCGCACGCTGGACGATTGCGGGCTGGCGAACGACACTGTGCTGGTTTTCGCCTCGGATCATGGCGATATGCTGGGCTCTCAAGGCGCAGAGCGCAAGCAAAAACCCTACGAAGAGTCGATTCGCGTGCCCTTTTTGCTGCGTTATCCAGCCAAATATGGCTGTCAGCCGCGTGAAGCCAGCTCCTTTTTGAACGCCCACGACATCATGCCGACCCTGCTGGGCGTCTGCGATTTGCCCATCCCCGCCACTGTCGAAGGCAAGAATCTGGGGCCGGCGCTTCCGGGCGAGTCAACACAAAGCGACTGTGCCCTGTTGGCTTGCTTTCATCCTTTCGGCGAATGGCCGCGGGCTGTCGGCGGGCGTGAATACCGTGGCATCCGCACGGCGCGCTATACATATTGCCGCACCTTGGATGGTCCTTGGCTGCTATTCGACAACGAGACCGATCCCTTCCAGCTGGACAACCTGGTCGATCTCCCGCAATGCGCCGAACTGCAAGCTGAACTCGAAGCGCTGCTACAACGCGAACTGGCTGCGCTGGGCGATGAATTCCTGGACGGCATGGCCTACATCAATCGCTGGGGATACCCGCTGGACGAAACGGGCACTGTGCCGTTCCGGGGCTGAGCTCCCTCCCCCTCTGTCCCCTCGAAAAGTCGGGGGGAGGCTAGGTACTCGCCAAATAGGGCTTGCTGCGGTGGTAGATCAACGGCGTTTGCATGTCATCGTCCAGCACATCGCCGATCTGGTAAATGGCGACTTGTTCTTCCGACAAAATGTTGCGCTGGCCGTTGAACGTGCTGCCATCGGGCATATAGGCGCAGGTCATGGCGCGCCGCGCATAGGGCGTCATGTTGGCAGCAGCGCCATGCGCCACCAAGCCGTTGTGAAATGAGCAGCTGCCGGCTTTCATCTCGACTGCGACAGCGCTCAGCCCAGCCCACTGCGGATAGGCGTTGAACAGGTCGCTGATATTGCTGCCGATGCCGACATTGTCATACGTCGCGGTTTTGTGTGTGCCGGGCAAAAAGTAGAGGCAGCCGTTGTCGCGGGTCACATCATCCAGCGCCACCCAGATGCTGATGGCATCGCGCGAATAGAATGACCAATAGGGATTGTCGAGGTGCCAAGCGGTCGGGTTGCCCCAGGCTGGTTTGATAAGCGCCTGGTCGTGCCAAATGCGCAGGCCGTCAATATCGGCCAGCTGCGCCGCCATGCTGCCCAGCCGCGCATCCAGCATCAACTCGCGCATGCCGGCGTGGTCGGTCCACAGATTGATGCGCTGAGCAAAGACCCGCGAATAATAATCATCTTCCTCCAGCCTGCTGCCGTCCGCCAGTTTGCGCTTGCCACGATTGGCCACCGCCTCGCCGACAAATGCTCGCCAGGTTTCTAGCTCGTCTGCATTCAAAAAGTCTTCGATGACCACGAAGCCATTATTTTGATAATAGCCCACCTGCCCGGCGCTGATTTCACAATTCATTTCGCTCTCCTCACCACTTGGCAACGATAGTATCGGCTGTGCGCCATGCCAGCGCCATGATCGTCTCCACCGGGTTGAATCCGCCGTTGGTTACATGCGGCGACCCATCGGCGACAAAGAGATTGCTTTGGCTGTGCACGCGGCAGAAACGATCGACAACCGAATGCGCCGGATCATCGCCCATGCGGCAGGTGCCAGCCTGGTGCTGCCCGCCCGACAGATATTGTTGCGGTTTCCGTCCCCATACTTTGACCGCGCCCGATGCCCGCAGCCACTCGATTGCTCGCTCGCGCATGAATGCGGCGCTGCGCACGGTCTCGGGATGGCTCGTCCCAGACAGATGCGCCACTGGGATGCCATAGCGGTCGCGAACAGCTGGATTGACCTGCACCCGCGCGTCTGGATTGGGTATCTCTTGCACAGGTCCTTTGATGTCGTTGATGCGGCGGAAGTTGTCGCGCATGAATTGCTTGGCAGCCAGCCCCCAGCGCGGCACATCGGGCGGATAATCGCGCTTCCAGAAGGTGATTGGCGTCACGATGTCTTCGTCCGTCAGCATGCCGCCGCCGATGAGTCCGACGTTGCCATGATTGAATTCGCAAGTGGCCAGCGAACAGCCCGGACCGACGCCATCATACATCTGTTCCGGGAAGATGCCGACCGCGCCGGGATAATAATGCCCTTGCAAGTGCCGCCCGACCTGGTCATTTGCATTGCCGATGCCGCCGGGTTCTTGCGCTGTCGCCGAGTTCAGCAGCAGACGCGCCGTCTCCACTGCGCCACAGCTGAGCACAACGACATCGGCGCTGATGCGTTCGCGCAAGCCATCGGCAGTGATGATTTTGACGCCAGCAACCGCCCCGCCCGCGCTGCACATCAGCCGCTCGACCATGACTTCGGTGCGCAACGTGCAGTTGCCGCTCTTCAATGCGCGGGGGATGGTGGTGTTATGGCTGCCGTTTTTTGCGTCCACAGGGCAGGCGTAACCGACGCAGTGCTGGCAATGGATACAGGCGGGACGGTCGTTGTAGGGCAGGGAATTGATGAGCCGAGGCACGCGCAGGCTCTGCCAGCCCAGCGCATCCAGGCCGCGTCGGTGCACGCTGGATTTCTGCGGCAGGGGCAAGGCCGGCATGGGATAAGGCTTGTCGTAGGCGGGCAGATGGGTCATGCTGCGGTGGTCGCCACAGACGCCAATCTCCCATTCCACGCGCTCGTAATAGGGCAGCAGGTCCTCGTAGCGGATGGGCCAGTCGGCCAGGGAGCTGCCCTTTGGCACGCCATACTCGCTTGCCATGCGGAAGTCTTGCGGCATATAGCGCCAGGCTTGCCCGGCATACACGCGCGTGCCGCTGCCAACACAAGCGGCATTGTTCTGGTAGCCCGGCTCGTGCGGACGCAAGACGCGATGCGCGCCCTGTTGCTCGCCCACGGGTATCGGGAAGGACGCGGGATCAAGTGTGCGGGGATTGCCTTCAATATCGGGTCCGGCATTGTGTCCATAAATCGCCAGTCGCTGGTTGCGCAGATGATCGCGCCCGACCTGCTCAAAGCTCAGCGCCCGTCCGCGCTCCAGCAGCAGCACCGATTTGCCCGCCTCGGCCAGCACAGCCGCAGCCACGCCACCGCCAGCGCCAGACCCCACCACGATCGCGTCATAGTCGCTCATCCGCGCACCTCGAATCCGACCATCTGCCAGGCGATTTGCTCGCGATTGCCGCCATTGCCCGGGTCGCTGTAATAGCCTTCGCCGCAATGTTCGACGATTTGCTGGAAGAACTTGCCCGGCTCAATCGTCCAGCTAGCCGCCAGCTGGTGTTTTTCGATTCTGTGCAACAAATCGCCCCGCGCCTCGACAGCCAGGTCAGCAAAATCTCGCTTGTGCAGGTGCTGCGCTTCGGCATCCAGGCAGCGCAAGAAGTCGCCATAGCTGGTCTGCAGATCCGCCAGATCGCCCTGTAATTGCCGCAGCAGATAATCGCCGACACCGGCTTCCCATGCGCTGGGGAAATCGTCAGGCGGGATCAACGTGTCCAACAATGCTTCCAAGCATCGCAACTGCTTCTCGTCAAAAAGCGCGCTCATGTTTTGAACTCATTTCCTGTGGGACATGATGCGCAATTGTAACCACTTTGTCCGCCGCAAGTGTACAAATTGACTGCTGCAAACGGCTGCGGGCTAGGAATCGCGCATGACTTCTCGCCATATCATCACAATGGCTATCTCGCGCAGCAGCAGGAATAACCCGCAGACCAGCCACAGGCGCGGCACATTTAGCAGGACGGCGCCGGCAATCGCCACGATGTAGGAAAGCGCTTGCAACAGAGCGAATACGGCAAAGGCGGCGCTCGCCCGGTCCAGCGCGCCTGGTGCACGGATGCCAAAGAAGATGCCCAGCGAGCAGGCCAGCAGGCCAGATTGCCTGCTCTCCAGCGGGATGGCCAGCGCCAGCAACAGCATGTCCAGCAGCATGGATGCCAGCTCATACCAGTCCACACGGTCGACGATCGCAAGCGCAACGCACAGCCCCATCAGCAGCATCAGCAGCGCTATGCCCGCCAAGACCTTGCGCAGCAGGTCCAGCCACCAGGCGGCATCGCTCTCGCTGAGAACGACCTGACAAACCGTTGTAAAAATGAAACGTCTACCCGCAGGGATCACGCTCAGTTCGTCCAATCTGCCCGCTCGTGACTGCCGAGACAGCAACGCAACGATTCTTGCCATCCAGATAACGCAGGGGCAGGCGCTCAGCAGCATCAGCCACAGCGGCAGCGACCACACTATGTCCGCGCTGAGGATCGTGTAGTTGTGAGCGGCGGCGCCGAAGACCAAAATGGCGCAGAACAGGCTGGCTGGCAGCACAGGCACAAGCCGAGATCTGCGGTTGTGGCGCGAAAGCTGCCTGCCGACAGGATGACGAGGATGCATGCGTAGCGATTCGTAAAGCGCTGCGCTGGTTGTGAATCGCCTTGCCAGCAGGGGGCGGCTGTCTGTGTTGGGCACGCGCGCGGATTCAACCCAGCGCTGGTGTTGCGACTTTCTGGCTGGCGGGCGCGCCATCGTCTTCAAAGAGGAAGCACTTCACGCTGCGCCCCTGATGCACGACGCTGGGCGGGATGTTGTCGTGGCAGATGTCCATCACGGCCGGGCAGCGACCCGCGAACTTGCAGCCGGTGCGCGTGTATTCGTCCGTCTCGATGACAGCCAGGTCGATCTTTTCGTTCCAGGCGTCGCTCGAGCGGATGCTGGGGATGGAGTTCTTCAGGTTTTGCGTATAGGGATGCAGCGGATTGCCCAGCACTTGTTCAGTCGGTCCCATTTCGACGATCCAGCCGCGCAGCATGACAGCGATGCGGTCGCCGGCATAAAAGGCGGTCGCCAAGTCGTGCGTGATGTAGATGACGCTGACCTCGCTGTGGTCTTTCAGATTGCGAAACATATTGACGATCGACATGCGCAGCGAAGCGTCCAGCATGGACACCGGCTCGTCGGCGACGATGAGCGATGGCTTGGTGATGAGGGCGCGGGCGATGGCGACGCGCTGTGCCTGCCCGCCAGACAGCTCGTTGGGATAGCGCCCGGCAATCTCTGCCAACGTCAAGCCGACTTCGCTGAGCACTTCGTTGATATAGCGAGGCGCTTCTTTCTTGTTCGCCATTTTGTAATTGGCTGCCGTTTCAAAGAGGTAGCTGTCTATGCGCTTGAGCGGACTGAAGGCGGCAAAAGGATCCTGGAATACCGGCTGCACCTCGCGGTAAAACCAGGTCTTCATTTCTTTGGGGCTGATATCGTTGATGACGCGGTTCTTGTAGCGAAGGACGCCCGCAGAAACGGCCTCCATGCCCAGCACCATTTTTGCCAAGGTGGTCTTGCCACTGCCGCTTTCGCCGACGACCGCGAAGATTTCTGGCTTGTCTGAGTCGATGACGATGGAGGCATTGTCCACCGCGTGGAATTCTTGCGACGAGAATCCTTGCCGTATGTGAAATACCTTGCTCAGGTTCTCGATCTGCAATAGCGGCTGCCGCGTAGACACTGGCAGATTCTCAGACTGCTGATGCATGACTCAGTTCCTCTTCGACGACATGACAAGCAGTGAAGTGCTTGGGCGCGATTTCGATCAACGCTGGCTCTATCGTTTTGCAAATGTCCATCGCCAACGGACAGCGCTCGTGGAATCGGCAACCACTAGGCGGGCGATCCAGCGCCGGCGGCCGCCCGGGGATGCTCAGCCGCTCCTCGCGCGAATCCAGGCTGGGCAGCGATTCGATCAAGAAGCGCGTATAGGGATGACGCGGATTTTCCAAAATCGTTTGGGTAGCGGCCTCTTCGACCAGTTTGCCAGCATAGAGGATGGCGATGCGGTCGGCCAGGTTGGCGTGAACGCCGATATCGTGTGTGATCAATATCAACGTGCTGCCTTCTTTTTGTTGCACATCCTTGAGCATCTGGATGACGCCGCGCTGCACGACTACATCCAAGGCTGTGGTTGGCTCATCGGCGAATATCAGCTTGGGCCACAAGATCGTCGCCAGCGCAATCGTAACCCGCTGGCGCATGCCGCCGGAAAGCTGATGCGGATACGAAGCCATCACTTTCTCGGGCAGACCCAGGTCGCGCAGGTAGTTGGCGGTCAGCTCAAAGGACTCCGACTTGCTGACATCGCGGTGGGCGCTGATGAAGTCGTGAAAAGAATCGCGGATGCGCCGCACCGGGTTCAGCACATGCATCGAGCCTTGCGGGATGTAGGAGATCGTCCGCCAGCGCAGATCGCGTTGATGCTCTTCGGTCATATCGGCGGCGTCGACCCGTTCGCCGTCCAGGTGATAGATGACCTCGCCACCGACGACCGTAAGCGGCGGCTCATAGGCATTCAACAGCACGCGCAGCAGGGTCGACTTGCCGCAGCCGCTCTCGCCGGCGATTCCATAGACCTCGCCTTCCTGAATGCGCAGTGTGATGTCATCGACCGCTTTGACCGTGCGCTCGACACCGTAGGCTTTGGTGATGTAATAGGCGCGCAGGTTGTTCGTTTCGATTATCGTGCCCATTAGACATCCTTCTCTTTGCGCGGGTCGGCATCGTCTGGGCTCGCTTCGCTGTTGTCGTCCGTATGCGCCTGCAAGCGGACGAGCCGTTTGCGCGGGTCGAGGTATTCGCCAAGCCCGACCGACACCAGGTAGAAGCCCAGCACCATCAGGATGGCGGCGACAACGGGGGCGATCATCACCCAGGTGCGGCCCACAAAAATGGACTGATAATAGTTGCCCCAATAGATCATCGTGCCGATGGTCGGGCTATCCAGGTTCGCCAGGCCGAGATAGGAAAGCGTTACCTCGATGCCGATAGAAAACAGGAAGCCGCTGATGACATCCGCCAGCATAAAAGGAATGATGAACGGCAAATGCTCGCGAATCACGATCTTGATTGTGCTCATGCCGCTGAAGATGGCCGTATGCGTAAACTCGCGCTCGCGCAGACTCAAGACCTGGGCTCGATAGCGCTTGGATGGATAGGCCCAGTCGAGCAAGCCGATCATGATACCCAGCGAATACATGGTCATGCTGCCGCGCAAAATAGCGCCGATCAATATGAGCAGGGGTAATCGCGGGATGACGATGACACTTTCCACAATAGACTGCGTGACGCGGTCGAATGTGCCGCCCAGGTATCCCGACACCATGCCCAGCACCACGCCGATGCCGCGACCAATCACGACAGCGATGCTGGATATAACCAGGGTATTGCGGATGGCGTAGGTCAGAGTCCAAAAGACATCTTGCCCCTGCGATGTCGTGCCAAAGACATAGTTCGCGGCGGGCGGCTGGTTGCGCTTGACCTTGCGGCGCAGCTTGTCCTCCTCGTAGGGCGAAGCCGCCGAAAGCAGCACCAAAATGGCGACCACCAGCAAGATGAGCGAACCAAAACGAAATGAGGGGCTAAACCGGAATAAGTCGCGGATGGTCGTAAGCACGATAACCCCTTATCTCAAACGCACGCGCGGGTCAAAGACCGGATAAAGCAGGTCAATGAGCAGCGAAGCTGTAGCGATGCCGACGATGGAAAGCAAGGTCACGCCCATGATGACGTTATAATCGCCGTTATAGATTGCGTTGTAGGTGATGAAGCCGATGCCCGGATAGGCGAAAACAACCTCGGTGATCAGCGCGCCTTCAAAGATAGCCCCCAGCGAAAGCGCGAGATCCGTTACTTGCGGCAGCATGGTATTGCGCGCCACATAATAGAGCATGATCTTGCGCTTGGGCACAGCCGCCAGCTCCGCATATTGCACATAATCGCTGGCGATCTCCGTGGTCGTCAGCGACTTCGCCATGATGAAGCGGAAGGCTGTCGCGCCGATCACGATAGAAAGCGCGGGCAGGAATCCGAAATAGAGCAAGGAACTAATGTATTCCCAGTTGAAGCCTGGGTCGCCCCGCGCGCCGCCGACCAAAGGAAACCACTGCAGCCAGGCAGCAAATATCAGGATGAGCACAAAGGCGATTATCAGATAGGGGATGGGATAGGCCACAACAACGAAGCGCTCGATGACCTGCGCCCAGCGCCGATTGTGATAATAACCAGCCAGCGCGCCCAGTAAGACACCCGATGTCCACGATATGGCTGTCGCAGTGCCCAGCAGCCCGATCGTCCAGGGCAGGGCGGTGGCGATGATATCCGAGACAGGACGCGGAAAATTGCCAAACGAGGGACCCAGATCGCCCTGCAGCAAGCGCGACCAATAGGTGATGTATTGCTCTATTGGAGATTTATCCAATCCAAAAAGCGCAATGGTCGATTCGCGCATGGCAGCGAACGAGTCGGGATCCATCGACTGAAAGGCGGTCATGCGCGCCAGCATCTCATCGACAGGGTTCACGGGCGAAAGGCGCGGTATCAAAAAAGTTGCCGTAATGCCGACGAATACCACCATCACCCACTGGAGGAGTCGCGGCAGAATGTAAGTTCGCAGTAGATTCATAGTGGCTTCCCTTTTGCGCCTTGTCCCAAAGCCCTCCCCCCAATGGCGCTGAGGGGAGGAAGCCTGCACGACTTTCGCATTTGTCCCTCCGCTGGCGAGTGGCGATTGGCGCCGCCACCAGCCAGGGAGAGGCATAGATCGGGACTAGGTTTAGCCGCCGGTCGGAGTCAGGTTCTGGATGGCGAACTTGCCGCCCATGAACCAGTACAAAGGCTGATAGTTCGGGTTCTCGGCAGTCGGGAAGCCAGTCCAGTACTTCTCGTCCCAGGTTACGAACTTCTTGAATGCGATGGTGGTGATATCCATCATGTTCTCGACCCAATGCTTGACGAACTCATGGGCGAGGGCGATATTTTCGGCTTCTTGCGAAACCGGGTTGACGCCTTCCATCGCGTCGATCAGCTCGTCCAGGACTGTCTCTTGCTGGCGACGCAGCGAGTTGCCGCCCAGCGGATTGTAGTCTTCGCCGGCCGGGGCATAGTACTTGGAGTGGTAGCCGCGCACATTGGGCCACATATCGCCCGATGCCAGCGCAAAGCTCTGCCAGGGCGTGCTGACCTCAAAGGCGCCAACGCGATGATTCTGCGTCCAGGTGCTGCGGTCGAGCGTGATGAAGTTCACATCCACGCCAAACTCGGACCACATGTCGGCGGCAGCTTGACCCATGCGGTAGGCATCGTTCTCGCTGGGGTCGGACTGGATATCCAAGGTCCACAGCTCGCCATCGGGCGTCAGCCAGCGGCCATCGTCGCCACGGCTCATGCCGGCTTTCATCAGCAGCTTCTCGGCGGCATCTGGATCGAACTTCCACCAGCCGGTGCCAAAGACTTCGCGCGGTTCGCCCGGCACGGTATAGCCATAGTCTTCTGCCCATGCGGCGATCTGGTCGGGCACGGTCGGGTCGTAAGGGTTGTACATCTCGCCATCGCCCAGGTCGATCTGCAAGTCGATCAGCCATTGTTCCAGCGGACCATGATACAGCTCATAGAGTTTGGCGGTGGGCGGGATGTTAAAGGGAGTCACCTTGGCGACGCCGCCGATGTATTCTGACTGCAACTCGACGATGTTGATCGCCAAAGCCAGCGCCCAGCGGACATCCTTGTTGGCCGCCATCGAATCGCCTTCCAGGTTGAAGGCCATGGCGCGGCTGCTGACTTCGTTGGGATAGGCCCAGGGGAAGTCTTTGTACCAACTGCGGGCGGTTGGCGCGGTATCCAGCGTCGTCTCGAAGGATTCGATATCGACATCAAAGTAGACATCCAGCTCGCCACGCGACATGGCGATGGCTTTCTTGATGTTCTCGTTGCCGTACCAAATGCCCAGCGCATAGGGAGGACCAGAACCGCCCGTGATGATGCCAGCCAGGGAGTTTTCTGGATCGGCGCGGCGCTCAAAGAGCTGCCAATAGCCGTTTTCGTCCCAGTCGATGGGCAGGTAGTTGCCCAGCACGACCATATCTTCGGCATCCCAGACCCAGGCGCTGAGGTTTTCGCCCTCGGCCAGGCTCGCTTCGACTTCAGCTGCGACATGGCTCGGCATCATATAAATGCCGTTCCAGCGCGATTCGAAGAGGGTGTGGAAGCGCGGGTTGGGACGCCCAATCGTGAATTTGACGCTGTATTCGCCGGTCTTCTCGACCATGGCATCAAAGTCGTTCAGCTGCACTTGCCAACCGCCCTGCGTGCCGTCGTATTTGTTCCTGAGGGCATCGATGGTGTAGACGACATCATCGGCGTTGAATTCTTCGCCATCGGTCCAGAGGACGCCCTGGCGCAACTCGACCGACATTTCGGTGAAATCATCGTTATAGACGGGGTCGGCTGCCGCGAGCGCGTGGATGAACTCGCCGGTTTCCTGGTCGCGATTCCAGAATGTCTCGTGCATCAGCGCATGGAAGAAAGCCGTGTGGATGCCGCTCTTCCAGATATTCCAGTCGGCTTCGGTGGGCAATCTATAGATGCGGTCAAAGACCCAGAGGTTTTCGCGCCCCCCCGGAACTTCCACTGGCAAACCTTGCGGTTCTTGGGCGACGGCGACGAGCGCTGGCGCCACAATGAGCGCCAACAAAAGTAGGAATACGAACTTTCTGAACATAGGTAAACTCCTTGCCATGCGGATAGATTTGTAACGAGCGCCCATACAGCACCCGGTATTGCCAAAGCAACAGCGCGAGCTTATGTTAGCGCACTATCGCCAGCCGGCAAAATGCCGCCGCGCAGAGAATGCCACTCTTGCCGCTCGTTGTAAAGAGATTGGCAAATATTGGTCTGTTCAATTTGTAGCGCGCGCCAGAATCCAGTGTTAGACTGCCGCCCAGCCCAAGGAGGAGCAGCCCCATGCCACGACAGCCCAACATATTGCTTATCGCCATCGACTCGATCCGCGCCGACCACATGTCTTGCTATGGTTACGATCGCCAGACCACGCCGCATATCGACCGCTTTGCCCAGTCTGGCACGCTTTTTGAAAACACGTTCAGCCCGCACATCCCCACCACCCCCGCCTATGCCTCTATGCTGACGGGCCTCGATTGTTTCGGCACGCAGGTAGTCGCGCTGCGCCACAAAGGACCGCTGCGAGCGGAAGCGCCGACTGCCGCCGAGATCCTGCGTGAGCACGGCTATACCAGCACCTGCGTCGGCTTCACCGGCAACCCCAGTTCGCGCGGCTTTGACAACTATATCGACTATGCCGGCTGGGGAAGCTGGAAGCAGGGCAGGAGCCCCAAAGCCGAAAATCTCAATCAAGTCGCCATACCCGAACTCGAGCGGCTCTGCGCCGATGACAAACCCTGGTTCGTGATGCTGCGCCACATGGACCCGCACGCGCCCTACCTGCCGCCCGCGCCCTACGAGCGCATGTTCTATCACGGCGATGAAACCGACCCCGACAATCGCAGCATGGATCCCGTGCTGGCATTCAAGCCATTTGGCGACTTCTTCAAATCGTGGATGCCGCCGGGCATCAGCGACAAAGAGTATGTTATCGCCCAATATGACGGCGCGATCGCCTATATGGACGCCTGCATACAGAGCATTTTCGAGGCGCTGGATTCGCTGGGCGTGGCGGACGACACCATCATCGCGCTGAATGGCGATCATGGCGAAACGCTCTATGACCACGAATGCTGGTTCGACCATCACGGCATTTATGACAATGTGCTGCATGTGCCGCTGATCATCCGTTATCCAGGCGCGGCACCGGCCGGGCTGCGCGTCAGCGGCTATAATCAGCACAAAGACCTGCTGCCCACCCTGCTGGAACTGGCTGGGCTGAAGACCGAACAGGAATTTGACGGTCGCAGCCTGCTGCCTATGGTCCGCGGCGAGGTCGCATCGCAGGAAAGCGAGTTCTTCATCAGCGAATGCACCTGGATGCGCAAACAAGGCTGGCGCACACCGACCTGGAAGCTGATGATCGCGCTCGAGCCTGACTTTCACTTCAAGCCGGAAGTCGAACTGTACAACCTGGTAGAAGATCCGAATGAAGATAATAACCTGGCGGAAACGCATCCCGATGTGGTCGCGGCGCTGCGAGCAAGGATGAATGCGTTCATATCCCGGCGCGAGGCAGAAACGGGCTTGCCCAACCCCATGCTCAACCAGGGCGACTGGCACGGGAAGGCAGGGGTCGGCGCGTTCACTTCATCGCAGCAAGCCTATGACACGCTCTATATCGGCGACCTGGACGAGGCAATCCGTCTGCAAGCCGAATCACGCAAGTAGGGGCGAGCCACCGGGTCGCCCGCCAATAGAAAAGGAGATCCTTTCATGACACTTCGCGTAGCCATCATAGGCTTGGGCGGCATCGGCAACAACCACGGCCGCTGTTATACGCAGCATCCGGGCGCGGAAGTCGTCGCTGTCTGCGACATCATCCAGGAGCGCTCCGACAAAGCCGCGGAGACTTTCGGCTGCCAGGGCTTTTATTCTGTAGAGGCGCTGTTGGCCAGCGGAGTCGAGTTTGATGCAGCCAGCGTCACCACGGCAGGCGTCGAAAATGGCGGCGATCATTATCAGCCGACCATGCAGTTGCTGCGGGCCGGCTATCCTGTCCTGGGCGAAAAACCGATTTCCAATGATGTGTCCGAAGCCGCGGAAATGGTGGCGCTGGCGAAGGAGCGGAACCTGCGCTATGGCATCAACCTCAACCATCGTTTCACGCCGGCGGCCGAACTCGCAAAAGAATGGGTCGATGCGGGGCGGCTGGGCGAGATCAACATGATCGATATGACCATGTGGATCAACAACCCCAATGAAACTTCGCCGCA
Source organism: Chloroflexi bacterium bin20 (assembly GCA_002238485.1). Lineage (GTDB taxonomy): Bacteria > Chloroflexota > Anaerolineae > Aggregatilineales > Phototrophicaceae > UBA6055. Next base: position 154,822 of record MPMG01000007.1, read on the forward strand.
TTTTCACATGCGCGCGCTGCACCCGCATTCGCTGGATGTCATGCGTTATTTCGCTGGCGCAGAAGTTGTCAAGGTGCAGGCTTTCTATAAAAAGGGCGCCGGACGAAGGATCTGGTCAAACGCGCAGGTCAATTTGCTCTATGACAACGGCATCATCGGGCATCTGCGCGGCAGCTACGATGGCAATTTCGGCGCGACCAGCCTGGGGGGCGGCAGCTATGGCCTGGAGACCTTGGATGTCTTCGGCTCGGACGGGCGTATCTTCCTGCGAGACGCCTGCGAAGAACTCACTTTCTATCCTCGTTTCACAGGCTCGCTGGAACGGTATGAGAATTACGGCGGTATGAGCCACTTCGGCGAGACTTTTTACAGCCGCATCTCGCGCTGGATCGAGCAGAATTTGGAAGGCGCAGCGCCAGAAGATATCGATGCCTCGGGCGCAGATGCCCTGCGCGTGCAGCAGGTGATCGAAGGCGCGATTGAGTCGTGGCGGACGGGCGAGGTCATCAGCCTGTGATCACCATCATCGGGCGCGGGCACAGCGGCACGCGGGCAATTTCGCATACGCTTTATGCCTCGGGCGTCTATATGGGGCAATCGCTGAACCCGTCGGGCGATTTGGTGCCGCCCCATGCCATGTACGATGCCTGCCGCATCTTCGCCCGATATGTCGACTGGCAAGGCGGGCTGCGCTGGGATTTCAGCCGCGCGCACGCTGCTGACATACCGGCGCGATTCCTGCGCTTGCTGGAAAGCTATTTGCATTCGGTGCTGGCGCATGGCGGCGCTCGCAAAGGCTGGAAGATCCCCGAAACCACGTTGATCTATCCCTGGCTGACGCGACTCTACCCCGATATGCACTACATATTCTGGATTCGCAACCCGCGCGACTGCATCATCGGCTCGCACAAAACCGACGACCTGCGCGACTTTGGCATTCAATATCCCGTGCCATGCGAAAACGAAGCAGACCCGCAAAAGGCACAGACGAACGAAAGACTGCGCCGCGCCATCTCGTGGAAGTATCAATACGACCTGGTCAAGTCCATGCCCAAGCCGCAGCGCTGGATCGAAGTGCGCTTTGAAGATTTTGTCACACGGCAGGAAGAGCAATTGCAGCGGCTGGAAGCCTTCCTGGACATGCCACTGGCGCGCATTGTCATGCGGCAAGACACGATCGAACGGTGGCGGCGCGATACGGGCGTCAATTACTTCGACTTCCTCGAGCCAGCCATGCGCGCCTACAACTACGAACTGCCGCCAAACCCCTCCCCCAATATGAATGAGGGGCTTTCAAACAAGGAACGGAGTAGTCCCTAGATGAGTTTACGTACAGCCGTCATCGGCATGGGACCCATCGGCAATCGACATGCCAAGCTCTATGTCGAGGACGAACTGGCCGAGTTGATCGGACTCTGCGATATCGTGCCAGAACGGGCACAGCGCGCGGCGGCGGCACATGGCGCGCCAGCCTTCACCGATGCCGAGGATATGCTGCGTGAGCTTGCGCCCGATGTCGTCAGCGTGACCACCGGCGGCTTTGAAAACAGCAGCGACCACTATGCGCCGACCATGCAGGCGCTGGAAGCGGGCTGTCATGTGCTGGGCGAAAAACCCATCTCCAACGAGATCCCGCTGGCCGAGGCGATGGTGGCAAAAGCGCGCGAAATGGGCGTCTGCTATGGCATCAATCTCAATCATCGCTTCACGCCGGCCGCGCGACTGGCGAAAAGCTGGATAGACGAAGGGCGGCTGGGGCATCTGCTCTTTGTCAACATGGCGATGTGGATCATGAATCCCGCCGAGACCTCGCCCTTCTATCACATCAAATCGCTGCATCCGCATACAGTCGATGTCATGCGCTATTTCTGCGGCGATGTCGAAGCGGTGCACTGCTTCGGGGCAAAAGCGCCGGGAAGGCAGATCTGGTCGACCGCCCAATTCAGCTTCCGCTTCCGCAACGGCGTGGTCGGCGCGCTGACGGGCAGCTATGATATTGAACGCGGACACCCGATGGAACGTTGCGAAGTGGCGGGCACGGGCGGACGCTTCGTGTTGGACGACATGTGGCGCGAATTGACTTTGTACCCGGCCGGCGACTTACATAAAACCGTCTACACTGACCCGCTTTTTGGCGGCTTTCACAATTTTGAAAACACATTTCGCGAGCGAATCCATTGTTTCTTGCGGCAGGTCGGCGAGGGCGTCGCGCCCGACCAGATTGATGGCAGCGCAGAAGAGGGCCTGGCGGCGCAGAAGGCGCTGGCGGCAGCGATCGAATCGCTGGAGACGGGGTCGGTGGTTTATTTGTAATAGCGCAAGCAAGAAAATGACAATACTAAGGAGAACCATCAAAATGAAACTCGGCGCGAACTCACTTTTATTCGGTTCCTGGGATATGGAAACGGCTTTCAAATACCTGGCGATGGCGGGCTATGACGGCATCGAAATGTCGGCAATCGACAGCATGAGCCAGCACCTCGTCTTGTCCCGCTGGCAAGAATGCGCGCCAGAAATTGTGCGCCTTTCAGCAGCCTACGACCTGGAACTGCTGGCTATGGAGCAGTCGTCTCGCGATGCCGACTTGATGGAACTGGCTTTCCAGGCGGCTGTCGAGACCGGCATCCCGATCATCAACTGCGGTCCCGGCGGCGTGGCAGACGACGAATCCACCTATCCGCAGGTGCTGGACGAGCTGGGGCATCTCGTGCGCCGCGCCGAGCACTATGGCGTCATCCTGTGCGCCAAGGCGCATGTCGGGCAGTATGTCTACAATACGCCGACCAGTCTGCGCGTGCTGGAAGACATTCAATCGCCCAACTTCGGCCTGGATATGGATCCTTCGCACATCCACCGCGCTGGCGAAAACCCGGTCGAAGCCATCGAAGCGGTCGTCTCGCGCATCAAGCATGTGCATATCCGCGATTGCAAGGGCAGGCAGCAAGGTCCTGGCGAGCCGCACGAACAAGCCAACGGGCGTGGCGATATTGACCTGGTCGGCTATATGCGCGTCTTGCACAAGCACGGCTACACCGGCCCGCTCAATCTGGAAGTCATCGGCACCAGAGCCAAAGAGTATACGTTGGAACAATGCTGCATCATCGGCGCGGAATCACGCGGGCACATGCAAGCCTGCCTGCAAGCCGCTGGCGCGCGCTAAACACAAGGACGGGACTGATCAATGAACTTCGCTCCAACCGAATCACAATTGCGCGCCGCGTATGAACTGGCGCAGGAACGTTATGCCGCGCTGGGCGTCGATACAGCCGCCGCTATGGACATCCTGAAGGCTGTGCCCATCAGCTTGCATTGCTGGCAGGGCGATGATGTGCTGGGCTTCGAAGACCCCGAGCGCGGGCTCAGTGGCGGCATCATGGCCACGGGTAATTATCCCGGCAAGGCAAGCAATATCGACGAGCTGCGAGCCGACCTCGACAAAGCCTACAGCCTGATTCCCGGACGGCATCGCCTCAACCTGCACGCCTCTTACCTGGACAGCCAGCGCAAGATCCCTCGCGACCAACTGCTGCCCGAGCACTTCGCATCATGGGTGGACTGGGCGCGTGAAAATGACCATGGAATCGACTTCAATCCTACGTTGTTTTCGCACGAGCTGGCCGATGACGGATTCACGCTGTCGCATGCCGACGCGGGTATCCGCGACTTCTGGATCGCGCATTGCATCGCTTGTCGTGAAATCGGCGCCAGCATCGGCCAACAGCTGGGCAGTCCCTGCATCACCAATATCTGGATTCCCGATGGCTACAAAGATAGTCCCGCCGATCGTCTCGCGCCGCGCCAGCGCCTGCTTTCTGCATTGGATGCTGTGTTCGCAAAGGAATTGAACCCCGCGCATAACCTGGACGCGGTTGAATGCAAGCTCTTCGGCTTGGGCTCGGAGAGTTATGTCGTCGGCTCGCATGAGTTCTATCTGGGCTATGCAGCTTCGCGCGACGTGCTGCTCTGCCTCGATGCGGGTCATTTCCACCCCACCGAGACCATCTCCGACAAGCTGTCATCCGTGTTGCTCTATGTGCCAGAGATCTTGCTGCATGTCAGCCGCGGCGTGCGCTGGGACAGCGACCATGTCGTTACGTTGACCGACGATCTGCAAGCCATCATGCAAGAGATCGTGCGCTGCGCTGCGCTGGAACGGGTGCATATCGGCCTGGACTTCTTCGATGCCAGCATCAACCGCATCGGCGCTTGGGCGATCGGTACGCGCAATGCCTTGCGCGCCCTGCTGATGGCGCTGCTGGAGCCGCGAGATTTGCTGCGCAGCTATGAAGATGCCGGCGACTACACCGGTCGACTGGCGCTGCTGGAAGAGCTCAAAGGGCTGCCTTTCGGCGCAGTCTGGGATTATCACTGCGCGCAGCAGGGTGTACCGGTCGGGATGTCATTCATGGACGAGATCCGCGCCTACGAGAGCCGCGTGCTGGCAGCCCGGCAATAGTTTCCAAACCGCTGCCACCCTATTCAACAGTAATCTGTGGAGACGCCATGCAATTGATAGACCGCGCCGACTATCGCCATGTCAATTATCTGTGGGACGATGCCCATGCCGACGCGCTGGACTCGGTGGACCGGCTGGTGTATCGCTCCAATCTTCTCGGAGCAGACCAGCGCATCACCAACACGGGCGGCGGCAACACATCCAGCAAATTGACGCAGACCGACCCGCTAAGCGGCGCGCCCGTGCAGACCTTGTTTGTCAAGGGCTCGGGTGGCGACCTGCGCACTGCCCAGCGCGAGAATTTCGCCTCGTTGCGTATGGACAAGCTGCTGCAGCTGGAAGCGGTCTACAACGCAGCGGCGATCAAGGGCGTCAAAACGCCGATTGAAGACCAGATGGTGGCCATGTATCCGCATTGCGTCTTCAACCTGAATCCGCGCGCCAGCTCTATCGACACGCCCCTGCACGCTTTCATCCCCGCCACGCATGTCGACCATAGTCATCCTAACGCCGCCATCGCCATCGCCGCCAGCAGCAATGGGCGCGAATTGACGCGGGAGATTTATGGCGACGCTGTGGCCTGGGTCGACTGGCAACGTCCCGGCTTCGATCTCGGTTTGCAGCTGCGCGACTGTATAGCGACGAATCCCGGCATTGTTGGTATCGTGCTGGGCGGGCATGGGCTGATCAACTGGGCGGACGACGACAAAGTCTGCTACGAGCTTTCGCTGACCCTGATTGAAATGGCCGCGCGTTATCTGGACGAGCGCGATCTGGGTGCCCGCGTCTTTGGTGGCGCGAAGGTCAGCAGCCTGCCAGCGGAGGAACGAAACAACCTGTTTGCCGAGGTGCTGCCCCGGCTGCGCGGACTGGTCTCGCAGCAGAATCGCTTCATCGCCACCGTGCAGCACGACGCAGACACACTGGCTTTCGTCAACAGCCTCGATGCGGCGCGCTTGTCCGAGCTGGGCACATCTTGCCCCGATCACTTCCTGCGCACGAAAATCAAGCCGCTCTATATCGACTGGAATCCACAGCAAGAAGACAGTGCGGCGCTGCTGGACAAACTGGAAGCGGGCATAACTACTTATCGCAGCGACTACGCCGCCTATTACAGCGCCTGCCAGCGCGCAGACAGTCCGCCCATTCGCGATGCCAACCCCACCGTGATTCTGATCCCGGGCTTGGGCATGATCGCTTTTGGCAAAAGCAAGAGCGAATCGCGCGTTACGGCCGAGTTTTATACCTGCGCGATTGCTGTGATGCGCGGGGCAGAGGCGGTCGGAGACTATGTGGCGCTGCCCCGGCAAGAAGCCTTTGACATCGAGTATTGGGCGCTGGAAGAAGCCAAGCTGCGCCGCATGCCGCCGGAAAAGTCGCTGGCGCGCAAAGTGGTGGTGGTGGTCGGCGCGGGCAGCGGCATCGGCGTCGAAACTGCGCAACGAGTTGCCAGCGAAGGCGCGCATGTCGTTTGCGCCGATCTGAATGCGGATGCAGCCCAGGCCACAGCCGACTCATTGACAGACCAATATGGGCAAGGCATCGGCGTGGCGGGCAGCGGCATCTCCAGCTGCGGCCCAGCTCTTGCGCTGCCGGTGGATGTTACTTGCGGAGAGAGCGTAGAAGACCTGCTGCGGCAGACCATCATGGCTTACGGCGGGGTTGATGACATCATCGTAACAGCGGGCGTCTTCATCACGCCGGACGCGGATGGCCGCAACACAGCCGGGCAATGGCGCACGACTTTCGATGTCAATGTGCGCGGCGGCTATCTGGTGGCGGAGGCGGCGCGAGAAATCTGGGGGGCGCAGAGATTGCCGGGCGCGCTGGTGCTGACGACCAGTGTCAACGGCGTCGTGCCCAAGGCCGGCAGCCTGGCTTATGACACCAGCAAAGCAGCCGCCAATCACCTGGTCCGCGAGCTGGCGCTGGAGCTGGCGCCGCTCGTACGCGTCAATGGCGTTGCGCCGGCGACCGTCGTGGCCGGCAGCAGCATGTTCCCGCGCGAACGGGTGAAAAACTCGCTGCGCAAATATTCACTCGATTTTTGCGACGACGAAGACAGTGCAATACTGCGCGACCGCCTGGCGCAATTCTATGCCCAGCGCACCCTGACCAAAGCAGCTATCCATCCAACAGACCAGGCCGAAGTCGCCTACCTGCTCATCAGCGATGCCTTCAGCAAGACGACCGGGCAGATCATCAATGTCGATGGCGGCTTGCACGAGGCATTCTTGCGTTAATCGCGCGCTTCAAAACTGCGCAGGTAGTTGACGATATGCCAGCGCTGGTTTTCTGTGAGTTCGTCCGCGCAGGCCCCCAAACCACGCCAGCCATCGCGCGCAGCCGCATAGAGGAAGTCATCGCGGACATTGTGCAGGCGCTTGCCCAGCGCTTTGAAGTCCTCAGGCGCCTCTCTCCAGGCGGCGCAATGACTTTCAAATAGCGACTCGCCCCTCGCCAGCGAGTCGGCATCCGGCAGGACGTTATTCACAACGGCCGGCGGCGGATTCAAGGTGCGTTCATATACTTGCTGCTGTTGCGCGATTAGCAGCGCGCCGCCCACCATGACAGCGACAGAGATGGCAACTGCGCTCACGGCAATCAGCGCGCTGGCAGGCGTCAATTGCAGCGCTGTGATCAATCTCCGCGCATGTGGGAACGCCAGATAAGCCAGCAGCCCCGCAATCCCCAGCAGAATCAGCAAATGCAGCAGGTTGGGCGCGCGCGATACGTTGATTGCGGCCGCCTCGCTGATATCCCAGCCGAAGGCAGCGCGTCTGACAGTTCCGTCCGATTCTGTGATATCGACCAGGGACCGCCACTTGCCAGCTTGGTCGATTTCATCGCCAGCCGCCACATAGAGCCCGGCATCGACCGCTTCTGCCAGCTGCCAGGCGCTGCGCCGATCTCGCGTTGGATCGACCATCTGCACATGCACAGTCACATCAGCAACTGGCTGGTCGGCGCGTTCAATGACGATATCCATCGTGTTGACGCCCGGTCCTCCAGGCAGCAGGATCATGCTGATTCTATAGTCGGCGACTGTCTGGCTGGCTTGCGGCGCTTCCATATCGGCTTGCGGCGCGGCTGGTTCTGGCAGCGGAGTCGCGCTCAGCCAGGCCACCGCCACGAGCACAGCCAGCATACACATCGATTCCAGCCGCAGGAGTTGCAGATTCTTGGCAGGCAAGCCCGCTCGCAACGATCGTCTGTGCCAGCCACCCAGCAACAAGACCGGCGCGACCAGCAGCAGCTTCATGCCCAGGGTTCGCCCGTAGCTGCTGACCAGGTCGCTCGGCACAGTCAGGTAGTTGAGCGCGTTGTATGCGCCGCTGACCAGCACAAGCAAGACCAGAGGCAAAACCAGATGCGAGAATCGACTCAAGACAGCTCGCAGCGCAACTTGCCGCGTTTCTGTGTCCAGCGGTTGCAGAGAAGCTGGCAGGATCAGGGTCAAGGTCAGCAAGCCGCCCAGCCAAAATGCCGCCGCCAGCGCATGCAGCCAGTCAACCGCAATGGCCAGCCAGGGCAGCAGCAGCGAACCGGCCGCGTGGCTGGTGACCATGCTCAGCCCGATGAAAAGCGCGCCCAGCCAGGGCAATCCGCGCCAGATGCCAAGCGCCAGCCCGGGGAATAGCTCGCGATAATAGGCAGCCGCAAAAAGCAGCGCCGCGCTGAAAACCAGCAGCACCATGCGGAATATCCAGACATCGCCAAAGCGCGAGCCGATCAGCACGACTTGCCAGAGGTTCTGCGAAAGCACTTGTGCCGCGCCAGCATTGAAGAAGACCATCGACTGCTGCGCGAGCGACACGATGTTGGCTGCTATCGCCAGCAGCAGCGCGCCCACGACCATGATGCGCAGGCGGCGCATGACTCGCTCAGGCAGATTCTCTTTGTATCGCGCATTGCCCCAGGCCGGCAGCAGCACCAGCGCATACAGGCTGGATGCGCCAAAGAACAGGAAGTTCGCCAGGTTCAGCGCAACCCGCCAAAGCGCCTCCAGGGGGATGGCGCGGTCGTCTGCGACTGTTCCACTGATGCCGCCGACTGCCTCGCCCACGAAGAAGACGCGGCTTTCGGCAATGACATGCCCGTCGCTGGCAAAAGCCGGGCGCAACTCGACGATGTACGCGCCATCGGGCAAGTCCGCAGGCGCCGGCATGGTCAGCAGCGCCGAATTGCCTTCGTCGACGCCGCCACTGGCGATGATGCCCCCGGCTTGATCGCGCAGGTGAATCTCGCTGAATCTCGCTTCCAGCGCCTCGCTGAACCAGTATTGCAAACGGGTTGGCGGACGTTCCAGCGTGCTGCGGTCGGCGGGGATGGCGCGCACGACATACCCATGCGCCTGAACCAGGGAGGGGAGCAGCAGGATGACCAGCAGGATGAGCCAGCGCAGAGAAAACATGCCGCTATTGTACTGAAAGCCCAGTCCAGCTAAATCCCAATCCCGCAGATTGCCCCCGACTTTTCGGGGGACCGAGGCGCCCCCGCCTCAGTCGCAAAGGCCGATCGTCTCGACGAAGTCAGCGCTGAGCCAGCCCTTCTGCCCGTGATAATCGACCTTGAACCAGCCCTCCGCGCGCGCCTCCGCTGTCAATGTCACATTGTAGGGGATGAGCGGTTGTATGACAGCGCCGCCGGGACTGGCGCGGA
>MPMG01000002.1 GCA_002238485.1 Chloroflexi bacterium bin20
TCCGCGCCAGTCCCGGCGGCGCTGTCATACAACCGCTCATCCCCTACAATGTGACATTGACAGCGGAGGCGCGCGCGGAGGGCTGGTTCAAGGTCGATTATCACGGGCAGAAGGGCTGGCTCAGCGCCGACTTCGTCGAGACGATCGGCCTTTGCGACTGAGGCGGGTTTGCCTCCCCCCGACTTTTCGGGGGGACCGAGGGGGGTTGTGCCTCCCCCTGACTTTTCGGGGGGCGAGGCGGGTTTGCCTCCCCCCGACTTTTCGGGGGGACCGAGGGGGGTTGTGCCTCCCCCTGACTTTTCGGGGGGCGAGGGGGGTTGTGCCTCCCCCTGACTTTTCGGGGGGCGAGGGGAGAAAAAGGGCCGCCTACCATCTCCGCCGGCGCATGCGCTGCTCCTGGAAGGGATCGCCCTCGTTGTGATAGCCGCCTTGCTCCCAGAATCCCGGCTTGTCGACCGGGCTGAACTCCAGCGCGCGCAAAAACTTGGCGCTCTTCCAGAAGTAGCGTTTGGGCACCAGCGTGCGCAGCGGACCGCCATGCTCGATCAAGTCCGGCTCGTGCAGCCATCTGCCATCGTACTTGACCGCCAGCATGACATCATCATCGTCCATCGCCGCCAGCGGCAGATTGGTCGTATAGCCATATTCGCAGTGGGCGATGACATAGCGCGCCTCGTCCGTCAGCCGCAGCTCGCGCAGAAAGTCGCGGAAGAAAACGCCCTCCCAGCGCGTGTCGAACTTGCTCCAGCGCGTAACGCAGTGGATATCACAGGTCAGCTCGCCGCGCGGCAACTGGGTGAATTCGTCCCAGCTCCAGCGCCGTGGCCGCTCCAGCGCGCCAAAGACGCGCAGATCCCAACTGGCTGGCTCAAAAGACGGCGTTGGTCCATAGGTCAGCACGGGGAATTTCTCGGTCAGCGATTGCCCATCGGGCAGCCGCCCCGCCGCCCGCATCTCTTTTTCATTGGCTCGCCGCGATAGGTAGGACATAGCGCTGTCTCCTGTGCTGCCTGACATGCATCGCGAATTTGAACACATCGCGCGCAACTGGACAAGCCGCCAGACGCGCTGTATCTGGGCAATCTCTTCCACTTGTTATTTTACCGCCGAGTACACTGCCTTGCGCGCCGTATCATTTTCGGGCAGCGCGCGTTACCATTGCCGTGCTGTCTACAAGTCGGCCGGACGCAACATGTCGCTGCCCCTCGACCAAGCCCATCGCACCGACTCGCCCTACCGTTGGGTGATTTTGGCCATGGTCACATTGTCTGGCTTCATCGTCATGGGCTTCCCTACGACTGGCTTGTCCGCCATGTTCAGCGAGGTCGCCGGCGCCTTGGGGCTGGATCTGGTGCAGATCGGCGTGATCTGGGGCGTCGGCTCGGTGATGGGCATTTTCACATCGGTGCTGGGCGGCAGCTTCATCGACTACTTCGGCACGCGGCGTACGTTGGTGCTGCTGTGCCTCGCCACGGGGATCAGCGGCGCGCTGCGTGGCTTTGCGGTCGACTTTTGGTCGCTGTTTATCACATCATTCTTGTTTGGCATGGTGCAGCCCATTCTGCCCATGAACTTTGTCAAGCTGAATCGCGAATGGTTTGCCTCGCGCCAGCTGGGTTTCGCATCGGGCGTCATGTCGGCGGGTTTCGCCACCGGGCTGATGCTGGGTTCGCGTTTGAGCGCCACAGTGCTTTCGCCGCTGCTGGGTGGCTGGCGCAATGTGTTGATCTTCCTGGGCGTCTGCGCGATTGTGATGGCGGCGCTCTGGTATTTCCTGCATCCGCCCAACAGAACCCGCCGTCCCACACAGCCGCTCGACCTGCGCGGGATGTTGCGCAACTTGCGGACGGTGGCGCGCTTCCGCGAGCTGTGGGTGATCGCGCTGTCGGTGTTTGGCGTGCTGGGACTGATGCGCGGATTGGTCGGCTATGTGCCCACGTATCTGCGCGAGATCGGCTGGGGCGCGGTCGAGGCGGATACGGCAATTACGGTCTTCTTCTTTTTCAGCTTGGTCAGCGTGGTGCCGCTTTCGCATTTATCCGACAGGCTGGGCAATCGCCGGCTGGTCATGGCATTTGCCACCACCATGATGAGCATCGGCACGGCGCTGATGTTCCTGGTTGGCGATAGTTATTGGGGCGTGCTGCTGGCGATGGCGCTGGCAGGCTGCTGCTTTGACAGCTTCATGGCGTTAAAAGGCGCGTCTATCACCGAGGTCGAGGGCTTGGATCTGGCTTTGATGGGCAGCGCGCTGGGCTTCGGCGGCATCTGGCAAAACCTCGGCACATCCATCACGCCGCCATTGGGCAATGCGCTTTCGACTGTGGCGCTGAATGTGCCTTTTCTGCTGTGGGCTGCCAGCGGCGTATTCGCCACCCTGACGCTGCTTAGCTATCGCAAACGCAAGACCCGCTAGGCTTTGCGGGGCTTGGCGGGCGACCCAGTGGATCGCCCCTGCCCGAGTTAATCCCGACCGCTGCCGAAGAGACGCAGCAGGAAGATGAACAGATTGATGAAATCCAGATACAGCGTCAGCGCCGCCATGATGCTGAATTTCAACGTGCTTTCGGCATCCACCGTCATGCGCGGGTCGGCTGCCATCGCCGCGATGCGCTGGGTGTCATAAGCGGTCAAACCAGTGAACAGCAGCACGCCAAAGATGCTGATGACGAATTCGATCATCGTGCTGCCCAAGAAGATGTTGACGACGCTGGCGATGATCAGCCCCAGCAAGCCCATCATAAAGTAGGCGCTGTACTTGCTCAAATCGACATTGGTCGTCAGCCCGACTAGGGTCATAGCCGCGAAGACGCCCGCCGTGCTGAAGAAAGCCGCCGCGATCGAACCCAACGTGAAGACCACGAATATGATCGAAAGCGTAAACCCCGTCAGCGCCGAATACACGAAGAAGAGCATGCCCGCCGCCGTCGCCGATATGCGCTTGATGGCGAAGCTCAAACCAAAGACGATGCCCAACTGCGCGAAGATCGCCAATATCATCACCATCTGGTTGGGGATCATGCCGCTGTTGCTGACGCCCAGCGCGATCGCCGCCGTCACCAGCAAGCCCATCGTCATCCAGCCATAGACATTGCGCATCACCGCATTCAGCTGCAGGCCTTCCAACGGCTTGCCCTTGGGCTTTTGCGCATCTATGATGAATCCATCATTTCTCATTTGCATGTGTCTGTCTCCTAGTCAATGTCGCTGCCCGACAAAGCCCTATTGCGGGTTGCCTATACGGATTATAACGAAAAATCGCCGCATTTGGTGGCGCGCCAGAGCGAATTTACGCGCTTCTTACTTAACCCAAAAGACATAAAGGACATAAAGGATTTTTGCCACAGAGGCGCGGAGACACAGAGGATAATCCATGTGTTCTATGTTCTATCTCGTGATTCGCTGCGCTCTCAACGCCATCCCAATCTCGCAGATTGCGCTTCCCCCTGACCTGTCGGGGGGACCGAGGGGGGTTAGTTCTGGCGCGATGTGGTAAAAAGACAACCATGCGCATCATCCTCGCTTCATCATCGCCTCGCCGCAAGCAGTTGCTCGCCCAGCTGGGTTTGCGCTTTGACATCATCGCGCCGGCCATCGACGAATCGCGGCTGCCTGGAGAGAATCTGCTCGACTATGCCGAGCGCCTGAGCAGACAAAAAGCCGCCGCCGTCCTGACGCAAATCGACCACCAGCCCACCGTGATCATCGCCGCCGATACCATCGTCGAGCACAATGGCGATCTGCTTGGCAAGCCGCACGATGCCCAAGCTGCGCGATCCATGCTGCTGCGTTTGCGTGGCCAGGCGCACACCGTCATCAGCGGCTTCACCGTGCAACGCGCTGGCGACTCTCCGCGCAGCATCACCCGCCATGCGCGCACCATCGTGCACATGCGCGAATACAATCTTGACGAAATCGCCGCCTACATCGCCAGCCGCGATCCTTTCGACAAAGCTGGTGGCTATGCCATCCAGAACGAGTCTTTTTGTCCCGTGGCGCGCATTGAGGGCAGTTACAGCAATGTGGTTGGTTTGCCGCTGGAGGCGCTGCGGCTGGCGCTGGCAGAGATGGGTTTGCCGAACCCGACCGATTAGCTGGGCAGCAGCACCGACTTCACATTGACGCCCGCTTCCATCTGCTCAAAAGCCGCCTGCCAATCCGCCAGCGGATACAGTCCGCCGATGATGGGCGCCAGGTCGATCTGTCCGCTGCTCAATAAGCCCAGCGCTCGCTCCCAGGTGGCATGCAAGTGGCTGAAGCTGCCCTGCAAGGTCACAGCCTTTTGCACCAGCGGATCCAGCGAGAAATCCAGCGGCTGTGGTCCCCAGCCGATCTTAGTGATGATGCCATTGGGGCGCACCAGCTGCATGGCTTGCTGCAGCGCGATAGAAACGCCGCTGCAATCGACCACCAGGTCTGCGCCAAAGCCATCGCCCAACTCGCGGATCAGCTCCAGCGGGTCGTTCTCGTCGATGTCCAGCGTGTGCGTCGCACCGATTGCAGCCGCCACAGCCAGACGCCGCTTGTCTTGCCGCGTGCCCAGCATGATGATTTCGCCAGCGCCACGCAGCTTGGCCACCAGCAGCGCCATCATGCCGATGGGACCGGGCCCCTGAATGACCACCCTGTCGCCTGGCCGCAGGACCGGCGTCTTCTCCACCAGCGCGTTGTAGGCCACGCAGATCGGCTCGGTCAGCGAGGCCTGCTCGAATGGCACATTGTCCGGGATAGGATGCAAGATCTGCTGGCGGGCGCTGACAAACTGCGTGAACGCGCCATCATAGAGCGCGCCATAACCCAGCCGCTCTGGACACTGGTTGTAATCGCCGCTGTGGCAAAAGGCGCAGACGCCGCAGACTTCCGCCGCCGTCTCCACCGCCACGCGATCGCCCTCTGCAAAGCCGCGCACGCCATCGCCTATCGCAGCGATCGTGCCGCAGAACTCGTGCCCCAGCACCAGCGGCAGCTTGATCTCCCAGCTTTGATGTTCGCGCCACATGTGCAGGTCGCTGCCACAGACGCCGGCCGCCCGCACTTGCACAATGACTTGCCCGGGCGCGGGGTCGGCTGGCTGCGGGATATCGCGCAATTCCACATTTTTGTCGGCGCGTCCATATTTGATCAGCGCTTGCATGTCTCTTCCCTTCGCGGTCGTCCAGGCAACTGATAATTATGAAAAATATTTGCCGCGCATCTCGTGCAAGAAGAGCAGCGACTCGCGCATTTCATCTAGGCCATTCATGCCATCTTCAATGCTGACCCAGCCGCTGTAACCGACATCGCGCAAGATGGCGAAAATGGCATCGTAGTCGTTCAATCCCCGCCCGGTGACACCATGTTGCAATTCTGGCGCATAACCGATCGTGCCGTCACTATCGCGCAAGGCAGCCAGGCTCGCGCCAGGAGTCAAGAAGCGATCGCTGGCGTGCATGCTGACCACGCGCCCCGCCACCGCCCGCAGCAGCTCCAAGGGATCATCGCCAGCCACAATGGCGTTGGACGGGTCGTATTGAACGCCGAAGTGCTCGCGCTCGGAGATGGCATCCAGCAACTCCAGGAAAACATCCAGCTTCTGCGCGAACTCTGGATAGCGCCAAAAGCCGTCTTTGTAGTGATTTTCCAAGCCCAGCACGACGCCGTTTTCGCGCGCAACCGGGATGACCTGCTCGATGCACTCGACCACCATGTTGATGCCTTGCTCGCGAGGGACTTCGGGATAGCGCTGCCCGCTGAGCACGCGGCAGACTGCGCCCGCCCCGCCCAGCAAGCGCGTTATGCGGATCATGCGGGCTTCGCGGTCGATGGCGCGTTTGCGGGCGTCGGCGTCAGGATTGGTGAAATCGGGCGAGCAGCAGAGCATGGGCATGGCGAAACCGGCTTCGGCGATGGCTTCACCGACGCTGCGGATATAGCTGTCGTCCAGGCTGGTGAAGAAGCCTTCGTACATCTCCAAGCCTTCGGCAGGCAGTTCGGCAGCCATCTCGATCCACTCGAAGACGGTCATGCCGCCGCCGGCGATGTCTTCCAAGTAGCATTTGGGGAAGGCAGCTATCTTCACGAGCGCGTCACATGCCGCAGCTGCTGAAGAGCACGATCAAGCTGCCGCCGTCGTCGGCTTCTTGCACGCGATAGTCGGAGTAGGCCAAGCCGCGACTGCGTTCTTCATCCAGCACGAAGAGCGTCTTCTCGCGATACCATTGTTTGACCGTTTCGACATCGTCATCGCTGCGCAGCACCCAGACAGTCTCAAAGAGCGCGCGCGGACGATACCAGTCATCGTGCTGGACGCTGACAGTCTCTGCGCCTGGATAGGGCGCCGCCCACCAATTCTCGATGTCATAGTTGCATTTGATATCGGCGAGCAACAAGATCAGCGCGATGAAGGCCAGCGCTGAGCCCACGAGAATCACGATCAGCTTGGGCAATGGGGTCGGTTTTTGGTTGGGCTGCCACACAGCGCCAGTCCCTCCTGTTCACTAATCGGCAGTATAGTCGAGCGTCGGCTTCGTTGTGTAGGGTGTTTCGCGCCAGGCATCCTCGCGCGGCAATGCAAATCCGCCAAAACTCGCCTATTGCATAGCGCCACAAGCCGTGTTATTTTATTGTGCCGTACATTGCTATATGTACGCGTTATTGGTCAACTTTGCTTAACGCATTGGTATTCATGCGCAAAACAACCCCGCAGGCGCATCGCCCCAGCCCGCAACTGAGAGCGTTCCCAACCACGGTTCGCTGGGCGCGCCCACGCTGCCAGGCAGATTTTTCGCAAGTCATCCAGTCCACATACACGAAAGGAGGCGCTATCGACACAGCGCAATCTCTCGGTTTTGGCAATCCAGGGTGCCGCCGGCGCGCCCGCCATTCAGTCTTAGGATGGCGAACCAATTCTGGAGCAGGCAGTCCCTTTTAATCGGCTTAGTGTGTAGGAGAACAACACATGAAAGCGAGAACACTTCTGTTCGTCCTTCTGGTCGCGGTTATCGCGGCGTTCAGCTTCACGGCTGCCGCCCAAGATGTCGCGCGTGAAGATACCGTCATCTTCGATATTGACGGTCCTGCCGGCGCGATCGCCAATTACGACCAAATGAACTTCCTGCTGCCCAACAACCACCGCAACAAGGGTTTGCATCAGGCTGTTGCCGAGCCGCTCTTCATCCTCAACTATGAGACCGGCGAAATCATGCCTTGGCTGGCTGAGAGCATGAGCGCCAACGACTCGCTGGATGTCTGGACCCTCAACCTGCGCGAAGGCGCGGAATGGTCCGATGGCGAGGCTTTCAACGCCGACGATGTCGTCTTCACCATTCAACTGCTGTTGGATGACGAAACACAATCGCTCAGCTATGCCGGCAACGTCCACACCTGGGTCGATAGTGTCGAGAAAGTCGACGACCTGACGGTGCAGTTCAACCTGACGCAGCCCAACCCGCGCTTCCAGCTGGACTTCTTCTCCGTCCGCATCTGGGGTGGCATCAATATGCTTCCCGAGCATGTCTGGCACGACAAGGATCCCTTCACCTTCAAGTTCTTCGATCCCGAACAAGGCTGGCCCCTCGGCACCGGTCCCTATGTCATCACCTCCGCCAACGAGACCAGCTGGGTCTACGATCGCAATGATGATTGGTGGGGCGCCAAGACCGGCGTCTTCAAGCTGCCCGAACCGCAGCGCGCCGTCTGGGTCGTAACCGGCAATGACCAGATCCGCACCACCATGGCTGTCGCCAACGAGCTGGACAGCATCATGGATGTCACCTTGGGCGCGTTCGAAGCCATGCAGGCGCAGAACGACAATATCTTCGCCTGGGTCGAAGGCATGCCTTTCGTATGGCTGGATCCCTGCCCGCGCCAGTTGTCCTTCCAGACGCAAGTCGCGCCTTGGGACAACCCGGAAATGCGCTGGGCGATCAACCACGCCATCAGCCGCCAGCAAGTCATTGACATCGCTTATGAAGGCGTGACCATTCCTTCGCGTACCCTCTACGTCGAATATGGTGGCATGTTCCCCTACATCGATGCCATTGAAGATGCTGGCATGAGCTTCAACACCGAAGCCGACCTCGATGCCGCTGCCGCGCTGCTGGAGAAGAACGGCTACTCCCGCAACGATGATGGCCGCTGGGTCGACATGGACGGCGAAGCGCTGAGCCTGGAAATCCAGGTACACGAAGGCTTCGTCGAGAAGCGCCGCATCACCACCAACCTGGTCGAGCAGCTGCAGACCTTCGGCATTGAGGCGAATGCCGCGGTCATCGCTGGCGCGACCTGGGGCGACAACAAGCGCTTCGGCAACTACGAATCCACCACCGACTGGGATGCCTGCGGTTCCATCAACGAGCCTTGGGCTTCGCTGGATCGCTACACCTCCCGCTGGTGGGTGCCCGTTGGCGAGCCCAACAGCGGCGGCAACAACCATGTCCGCTGGGATGGCATGAACAATGAGGCTTACAGCGAAATCGTTGGCGCGCTGGGTTCCCTGCCCTTGGGCCATCCGGATGCCATCGACATGGTCGTAGAAGCCTATGGCTACCTCTACGAAGACCTGCCCTTCATCCCGCTGAACCAGGCCACCAAGCTGATCCCCTTCAACAGCACCTACTGGGAAGGCTGGCCGACCAGCGAGAACAACTGGAACCACCCGGCAACCTGGTGGCAATCGACGCATCAATTCTTCCAGGAAATCACCAAAGCTGGAATGTAATTGACCAAGCACAATCCCGAGGTTGGGGCAACTGCCCCAGCCTCTTCCCACGGCGTCGATAATTGGCAAAGACACTGTATAATTTGTTGGCAGACCTGTTGCTGATTTATCTTTTTAGCATCGCAAACGACAAGTTAAAGGGGCGCTGGCATGGGAGGAATTTCTCTTAATTACCTGGTCCGCCGACTATTGGTATTTTTCCTCACACTATGGGTGGCAGCCACTTTGATCTTTATCATCCCGCGCCTGGCGCCGGGCGATCCCATCGCGGCAATGGTGGCGCGGCTTTCGTATCAAGCTGGTTTTGTGGAAAACTCCAACCTGATCATTGAAGGCTGGAAAGAACGATTCGGCTTGAATGACCCCGTCTATGTGCAATATGTGCGCTATCTGACCGGGCTGCTGCGCGGCGACCTCGGCTACTCAATGGCGCGCTTTCCCTCCACCGTATCGGAACTCGTCGGCCGCGCCCTGCCTTGGACGCTGGGCTTGGTCGGCGTCGCCACCGTGATTTTCTTCGTCGTCGGCAACTTGTGTGGAGCGCTGCTGGTTTGGAACAAGACGCCGCGAATGGTCAGGGTCATGATCCCGATCTCGATGATGTTCACCTCGATACCGCCACTGCTGGCCGGGTTGCTGCTCGTCTATGTATTCGGCTTCTTATTTAAGTGGTTCCCACAGACCTATTCCTACGGCTTTGGCATGACGCCTGCCCTCACGCTGGAGTTCATCGCCAATGTGATTCACCATGGCTTCCTGCCGGCGATGGCGATCGTGCTGGTGACCTTCGGCTACTGGGCGCTGGGCATGCGCGGCATGATGATCACCATCGAGGGCGAGGATTACATGATCCTGGCGCAGGCAAAGGGCTTGAAACCCTTCTATGTCCTCTACCGCTACATGATCCGCAATGCCATCCTGCCGCAGATGACGGCGCTGGCTGTTTCGATCGGCACCCTCGTCAACGGCGCTGTGCTGGTCGAAGTCATCTTCAATTACAACGGCATGGGCACGCTCATCTTCACCGCCCTACGCGAGCAGGATTTCGGGCTCATCCAAGGCACATCGTTCATCTTGATTACCACGAGCGCCCTGGCGGTGCTGATCATCGACTTGAGTTATCCGCTGATTGACCCGCGCATTAGCCTGGAAGGGAGATAGACATGGCGGAAGACATCACGGTCAAAGACGCTCCCGTCGCCGGCGGCACCAAAAAAGCCGGTCTGCTCAACCGATTTGACAATCCCTGGTTGAATTGGAAGTTTTTGAGCGGCGCCGGAATCCTTGGCTTCATGTTCTTTCTGATTTTCCTTGGCTATCAGCTATGGGATACTGACCTGGCTTTGTCCGCGAGAGCGCCTCTCAACCTGCCGCCTGTCGGCTTCAGCAACTGGCGCGGGCAAGAAGGCATCCCCGAACATCCGCTGGGCACAGAAAACAGCGGTCGCGATATGTTGGCGCTGTGGATTGTCGGCACGCCCCGAACCATTTTTGTGGGCGTGGTCGCGGCGACGGTGGGCATGATCGCCGGCATCATATTAGGTTTCATGGCGGGCTTCCTGGGCGGCATCTTTGATGATGTGATTCGATTAGCCGTCGATATCGCCATCACCATTCCATCATTGTTGGTGCTTATCGTCATCCAGGCGGTGCTTGGACGGGTGGATCTGCTCACCATGGCGCTGCTGATTTCATTATTCTCTTGGGCGACGCCCACGCGTTACATTCGCGCTCAAGTGCTCAGCATGCGCGAGAGCGGTTATGTGCAAATGGCGCGGCTTTCTGGCGTGCCAGTGCGCGATATCATGTTCAAAGAGATCATGCCCAATTTGCTGCCTTATCTGGCGGCCAGCTACATTGGCAATATGCAGGGAGCCATCATCTCGGCGGTGGGCTTGGAGGTGCTGGGCTTCGGTCCCCAGCGCATCCCCTCGCTGGGCGTGGCGATATTCTTCTCCATCGAGGCAGGCGCGCTCTTCCGCAATATGTGGTGGTGGTGGGGCGTCCCGACAGTCACTTTGTCGATTGTTTTTGTCGCTCTGCTGCTGATCAGCCTGGGCTTGGATGAAGTCGCCAACCCGCGCCTGCGCAAAGCCAACTAGGGGAGAGCCCGAAATCTATGAGTGAAAAGCGAAACGGCAGCGACAGCCGCACCGTCCTCAAGGTCGAAAAGCTGCGCATCCACTATGCCACGCCCCAGGGCGATGTCATCGCCGTCAGCGATATCAGCTTCAATCTCTACGAAGGCGAGACGCTGGGGCTGGTGGGCGAAAGCGGCTGCGGAAAATCGACCACGGCCTATGGCATCTTGCAGCTCGTCCAGCCGCCCGGCTACATCGTGAATGGCAGCATCGAGGTCGATGGCACAGAAGTGCTGAACCTGGAAGAAGAAGAATTGCGCAAGTTCCGCTGGACCGGCTTGTCGTTGATCCCGCAAGGCGCGATGAACTCGCTGAACCCGACCATGCGCGTCAAAGATCAGATCACTGATGTGATTGAAGCGCACGAGGGCAAGCAGAAAGACCGCGAGGCGCTGCGCGAACGGATATTCGAGCTATTCAGCAATGTTGGCTTGCCCAACCGCATCTACAACATGTACCCGCACGAGCTGAGCGGCGGCATGAAGCAGCGCGTCTGCATCGCCATGGGCGTGGCGCTGCATCCGACCGTGGTCATCGCCGACGAAGCCACCAGCGCCCTGGATGTGGTTGTGCAGCGCATTGTCGCGCAGACATTGATCAAGGTGAAAGACGAAATCGGCGTTTCCTTGATCGTCATCGGGCACGATATGGGCTTGCTGGCGCAGATCGTCGACCGCATCGCTGTCATGTACGCCGGCAAAATGGTCGAAATCGCTCCGGTGGAAAATGTCTATGCCAAGCCCCTGCACCCGTACACGCAACTGCTGATCGACTCTATTCCCTCGATCAAAGAGCGCAAGCCGCTGAAGATCACCGAAGGCATCACGCACGACCCGCGCAACCCGCCTTCTGGCTGCATCTTCCGCCTGCGCTGTCCTTTCGCCTGGCAGCATTGCGCCGAAGTCGAACCGCCGCAGATCATGGTAGAAGACCTGCACGAAGTCGCCTGCCATCTCTACGATGAGCAATTCCATGAGAGGAGAGCCAATGCCCTCGCCACTATTGCAAATTCGTGACGCAACGAAAATCTATTACAGCGGCGGCTTCCTGGGCGAAAAGAAGTCGGTAGTCGCGCTGGACAACTTCAATATGACCATCGGTGGCTCGCCGGCGACCATCACCACCATCGCTGGCGAAAGCGGCAGCGGCAAAACCACGCTGGCAAACCTCGTGCTGGGCTTTATCAAGCTGACATCGGGCCGGATCATCTTCGATGGCGAAGATATCACCGACATGGACGGCGACCAGCTAAAAACCTATCGCCGCAATGTGCAAGCGGTTTTCCAAGATCCTTTCGGCGTTTACAACCCCTTCTATCGCATCGACCATGTCTTTGACCTGGTCAACCGCCACTTCAGCTTGTCCGACAACCAGAGCGAATACCGCGATATGGTCGAGGCCGGCTTGAATGTGGTCGGCTTGTATGGCGAAGATGTGCTGCGTAAATATCCACACCAGCTCAGCGGCGGGCAACGTCAGCGCATCATGATGGCGCGGGCCTATATGATCAAGCCCAGGCTGATCGTCGCCGACGAGCCCGTTTCCATGGTCGATGCCAGCCTGCGCGCTTCGATTCTGGACGCCATGCTGCGCCTGCGCGACGAACACGGCATTTCTTTCTTGTACATCACGCACGACCTCAGCACCGCCTACCAAATCGGCGATGAAATCTACATGCTCTACCAGGGTACCATCGCCGAGCGCGGCACAGCTATGGATGTCATCGACGCGCCCCAGCACCCCTATGTGCAGCTGCTGATCGACAGCGTGCCCGTGCCCGACCCGACTGATAAGTGGGATGTCGATATCTCGCTGCCCAGCGAAGAAGAGATGCGCACGGCCGCCGCCCAAGGCTGCCGCTATTATCCGCGCTGCCCACACCGCATGGACAAATGCCTGGAAGTGCAGCCGCCTCTCTTCATGATGGACAAACCCAAACACGAAGCCGCTTGCTACCTGTATGACGAGCGCGATGTGGCGCCGCAAGAACTCTCTTTGGTCGAAAATCGTCCCAAGAGCATCACCGCGGCCGCATCCAGCCGCAGCCGCAACCGCGAGCGTATCGCCGCTGCTGTGCTGATTATCCTGGGCTTCGCGCTGGGCGTGATCCTGGCGCTAAACCGCGAACCGGAAACGATCGTCGAGACGGTAGTGGAAACAGTCGTTGTAACAGCCATCGTAACGCCTGAAGAGGCAGAAGCCACCGCAACAGCCATTCCAACAGCGGTTGCCGAGCCACAACCCGCCGCAGCTAGCGTTGTCGTGCCCGACTTCGTTGTCGAACGCGACGGCGCGCTGGACAAAGGGGCGATACGTTTTGGCGAAGATCGGGTCGATGAAATTGCCGATGCCAGCGAACGCCACAGCTACAGCTTCCAGGGCAGCGCTGGCGAAACGCTCAACATCAAGCTGGTAACTGGCGGCGCGGGCTTGAGCGGCACCGGCTTCTATGCGCCACTGGCCACCCTCTACGCTCCCGATGGCGCGATCGTCTTCGCTTTCGACCAGAGCAAACGCAGCCTGAAAGGCGATCTCACGCTCGCAGCCGACGGCACATACCACATCGTCATCGGCGCGGACGAGCGTGGACGCGGCGTAGAGGGTTATACGATCAGCATCGAAAGCGATGCGCCCCAGCCAACGCCCCTGCCGACTATCGCTCCGCCAGATTTCGTCATCGAGCGAGAAGGCGCGGTGGCGAAAGGTGTCATCGTCTTGGGCGAAGATACGGGTGACGAAATCCAAAGCGCAGACGACCGGCACAGCTACAGCTTTGAAGGCGTCGCCGGCAGCACAGTCGATATCAAGCTTATCACCGGCGGACGCGGCTTGAGCGGCACCGGCTTCTTCGCCCCGCTGGCGACCATCTATGCGCCCGACGGCAGCATCGTCTTCGCCTTCGACAACGCCCGCCGCAGCAACAGCGGCACACTCACCTTCGGCGCAACTGGCATCTACGAGGTTCTGCTGGGCGCAGATGATCGTGGGCGCGGCGTCGATGCCTACACCATCACCATCACAGCTGCAGAGGGCTAATTTGGCGCTTTTGGGCAGCAGGGGCTTGCGCGCCAAGCGATTAGCACTATACTCCCGCCGCGAAGGCAAACAATGTGTAGCGAGGAAACCGTACCATGCTGACCCAGGAACAGATCGACTTCTTCCACGAAAACGGTTTTTTGCGCATCCCGCAAGTCTTTGACGAAGACGAGATCGGCGCGCTTTCTGACAGCCTCGACCGCCTGATCGAAGATTGGGCGATCACCTCTCCCGGCTGGTCAGGTCCCTGGCGCGATGTCTATTTTGACGAAGAGCTGGAGAAGCAGGTCAAGCTGACCGCCATGCACGACCTGCACCTGTATTCCGATGCCTGGATGCGCGCGGTGACTCACGCCAAGCTGGGAAAGGCGCTTTCGCAATTGCTGGACTCCAGCGTCGAGCTGCACCACACCACCATGCACATCAAACCGCCGCAGACCGGGCATCCCTTCCCCATGCACCAGGATTATCCCTTCTATGAGCACGCCGATGGGCGTTATGTCGATTGCCTTGTGCACCTGGACGATACCTTTCATGA
The DNA here is from genome assembly GCA_002238485.1 of Chloroflexi bacterium bin20. GTDB lineage: Bacteria > Chloroflexota > Anaerolineae > Aggregatilineales > Phototrophicaceae > UBA6055. The sequence continues at coordinate 14,414 of MPMG01000002.1, forward strand.
AAATGGCGAGATTCGCTTCCTGGCGGGTTCGCACAAGCGCGGCAAAATCCCCCATGTGCTGCAAAATGCCGATGGCAGTCCTTGTTCGCCGCACCTCGACGCCAAGCAATACAAGCTGGAAGACACCGTGCCCGTGTCCGCCAAGCGCGGCGATGTGGTTGTCTTTCATCTGTATTGCATCCACGGCAGCTATATCAACCAGACCAGCAATCCGCGGCGCATGGTGCGCATGGGCTTTCGCGACCCGCACAACGACCAGTGGGCTGGACAGAGCATGGACCGCCCTGGCTTGATCGTGCATGGCTACCGCGAACGCCGCGGCAAAGAGGAACTGCTGAAACAGCTTTGACCCCCCTCGCCTTCCCCGCAATACAACTGGGGAAGGTCTTTTGCCACAAGCACACAAAGGGTAGGGGCGATCCAATGGGTCGCCCGTGTGTAACGGCGCCTACGAAAAGCGGGCGACACGAGCATCGCCCCTGCAACACCCGCTGTGCCCTCTGTGGCGAAGAATCAATGTGGTACAACTAGCGCTGATTCGCGCAAAAAGGAGACCGCATGAAAACAATCGCTTTCTTGGGCGTGGCGCACATTCACAGTCCGTCATTCATCCGGTCGATATTGGACCGTCCAGCGCAATTCACCATCAAGTCCCTTTGGGACAGCGATCCGGAGCGCGCCAGCATCGCCGCCGAGCACAGCAACTGCATCGCTGTCAGCGATTACCGCGACATCCTGAGCGATGAAGCTGTTGATGCTGTCATCGTCTGCTCCGAGACCAACCTGCACCGCGAACTGGTCGAAGCCGCCTGTGCCGCCCGCAAGCACCTTTTCGTCGAGAAACCACTGGCCAGCAGCGCCGACGATGCCTTTTGGATGCAGCGCGCCATTGATGCCGCCGGCGTGATTTTCCAGATCGGCCATTTCATGCGCAGCTATCCGATCAGCCGCCAGCTGAAGGCATGGATCGATGACGGCGCATTGGGCACGATCACTAGGGCGCGCCACAGCAACGTACATCACGGCGCATTGGCTGGCTGGTTCGACCCCGGGCTCGGCTGGTACGAAGATGGCTTCTATTGGATGACCGAACTGGAGCGCGCGGGTTGTGGAGGCTTTGGCGATCTGGGCGCGCACTCGCTGGATATGTTGATGTGGCTGCTTGGCGATGTCGAGTGCGTAACAGCGCAGGTCGATCGTCTGCTGGGGCGCTACAACTGCGATGAATATGGCGAAGGCTTGCTGCGCTTCGACAATGGCGCAATCGCTTCCTTGGCGGCCGGCTGGGTGGATATGCTGAATCCCCAGCCAGTTTTGATCAGCGGCACCGGCGGACTTGCCTATGTTGACAATGGCAAATTGTTCCTAAAGTCGGATAATCTGCAAGGTGCGGATGGTGGCGAATGGACAGACCTGCCAGCTGCCCTGCCCCACGCCTTCGTTCTGTTTCTGGAGGCGCTGCTGGGCGAATCTGTGCCATTGATCAGCGCGAAGGAAGCGGCGGACCGCAGCGCCGTCATGCAAGCCTTGTATCAAGCTGCGGAAACAAATACCTGGGTTAAACCCCAAATACCATAAGGAGCGAGAACATGAGTAGTTTGAAAGTGGGTGTCATCGGCGTCGGCGGGATCGCGCGCACGCACATGCCAGGCTGGGCTGCATCGCCCCATGCCGAAGTTGTCGCCGGCGCAGACCTGCTGCCAGCCGCATTGGAAAACTGGGGCGCAAATTATGGCGTCAGCCGCCTGTACAGCGACAGCGCCGAGCTCATAAACGACCCCGATATCGACATCATTGATGTCTGCACACCCAATATGTACCACGCCGATCTGTCTATCGCTGCGCTGGAAGCTGGCAAGCACGTCATCTGCGAGAAGCCACTTGCGCCGACGCCCGGCGATGTCCAGCGCATGATCGACACCCGCGACCGCAGTGGCAAACTGCTGATGACCGCCCAGCATTTCCGCTTCAGCGGCAAATCCAAAGCGCTGAAAGCCGAGATAGACGCCGGCGCGCTGGGCGAGGTTTATCATGCGCGCAGTTGGATGCTGCGCCGCACAGCCATCCCCACCCGGCCCGGCTTCTTGCTCAAGCAGCACAGTGGCGGTGGCGCAACCATTGATATCGGTGTGCATATCCTCGACCTGACACTGTGGTTCATGGGCAATCCGCGTCCCGTGTCGGTGACCGGCGTAGCCAGCAAGCGCCTGGCGAAGAACCCCAAAGCCTTTGGTCTGTGGGACAACCTCAACCTCGTGCCGCCCGAGATGGATGTCGAAGAGCTGGCGCTGGCATTTGTGCGCTTCGAAAATGGCGCAACCTTGGTGCTGGAAGTCTCGTGGATGCTGCATCATGACACCGACAGCGAAGACATGCAGATGTGGCTCTACGGCGACAAGGGCGGCTCGCATTGGCCCCGCTGCGAGATTTATCAGACGAATTACGATACCAAGCAGCTTTTCAACCGCACATTGAAGCTAACGCGCGACCAGGCCGAGCCGCATGCACAGGAATGCATCGAGTTCGCCCAGGCCATCGTGGACGGCGCGCCTTCGCCCGTGCCAGCCGAGCAGTCCATGCAAGTCATGCAGGTGCTCAACGCCATCTACGAAAGCGAAACCACCGGGCGGGAAGTCTTGCTCTAGCCCGGCCTGCCATCCACAAAGCGGGCGGCCTACCGGGTCGCCCCTACAGCTGACTTTGTACGGTCTTGTCATCACAGAGCGCCTGCCCATGTCGCGACTGATTGCCCTGATCTGCCTGATAGTATCTGGCTGCGGCAGGTTGGCGATTCCTCTGCGCAGTCCTCCACCAAGCGCTGGCATCTGGACGCTGGACTATGTGGGCGATTGCCAGGCGCGGGAATCTGAAACGATCCACATCACGCGCCTTGACGAGCGAGAAATCGCCTTTGACAACTTCCGTCTGCTGCGCGATGAGAAAGACCAATACACCGGCAGCGCCAATTTCATCGCGCCCATGCCTGTCGATGGCCGCGAAATCGGCTATATCATCAGCTACAGCCTGAGTCCCGAAGCGGATGGCTTTTCGGGACAGCAGTTGGTGGTCGAAGGCGGCGGACACGGCATCGGCTGCCCGGTCAAACTGCTGTACCGAGAAACCGCGCCTCCATGAGCTACCGCAAGACCCCCCAGCCACTGCTGCCCAAAACCAAGCCGCCAGTCCAGCCGGGCGCGCCCGATATCTACCCCGGCCACCCGGTCGCCAGCGGCGAGATTCAGCTAGGCTACGAGAGCCTGGCAGCGCAAATCGCCGGGCGTCCGCTCGTGCTGATAGATGGCTATGCCGGCGTGCTTTGGGACGATCTGCGCGCGGGATTGACGGCTGTTGGCATAGACCTTCGCTGGATCGCCACAGATGGCTGCCTCAAGCCAGAGGTTGAGATCGACAGCATGTTGGCGGACTGGCTGGGCGGCGATGATCCGCTCTTCGGCAGACGCTTCCCGGGTGAACTGGTCGACTTTTTCGATGCAGCGGCATTGGCGCGCATAAAATCCCTCGTTGATGATTCAGCGCAGCCCATCGTCATCTATGGCACAGGCGCATTCCTCTTCGGCGAAGGCTGGCGCGTCTATGTCGACCTGCCCAAAAACGAAGCGCAGTATCGTTCGCGGGCCGGCGTCTACCGCAACCTCGGCGCAAGAGCCGGCGCGGACGCCAAGACGCAATACAAGCGCATGTACTTCGTCGACTGGGTGGCGCTGAATCGTCACAAAGCCGCTTATGTCCAGCGCATCGACTGCTTTGTCGATGGGCAAGACCCGGCGCAGCCCAGTCTCATCGCCAGTCGGCATGCCCGCGCCACATTCAGCCAGCTATCGCGCAGCGCCTTTCGTCCGCGTCCCTGGTTTGAGCCAGGCGCTTGGGGTGGGCAGTGGTTAAAAAGCAATCTGCCCGGGCTGGCGCAGGCTGTCCCCAATTATGCCTGGTCATTCGAGATGATCGCGCCTGAGCAGGGCATCATTCTGCAACACGATGACAAACTGCTGGAGCTAAGCTGCGACTGGCTGCAATATCATGACAACGCAGCGGTGCTGGGCGAATACGCCGCCTGTTTTGGCTTTGATTTTCCCATCCGCTTCGACTTTCTGGATACGATCGGTGGCGGAAATCTCTCGCTGCAATGCCACCCGCGCCCCGGCTTCATTCGGCGGCAGTTCGGCGAACGATTCACCCAGGATGAGACCTATTACATCGTGGCAGCGACAGACGGCGCTTGTGTCTATCTGGGCTTCCAGCCGGGCATCAATCAAGCGGCTTTTCGCGCTGCACTGGAAGACAGCCAGCAGCAGGGCAAAGCGGTCGCAGTCGAGCGTTTTGTCAAACGGCAGCCAGCGCGTCCCGGCGACCTGTTCTTGATCCCGCACGGCGTCGTGCATTGTTCTGGCGCGGGCACGTTGGTGCTGGAAATCAGCGCGACCCCCTACATCTTCACGTTCAAAATGTACGATTGGCTGCGGCGGGGTCTGGATGGCCTGCCGCGTCCGCTCAACCTGGAGCGCGCCTTCGCCAACCTGGATTTCGCGCTGCAAGGAGATGCTGCCGATGCGCTGGTGTCACAACCGCAATTGCTGCGCGATGATGCTGACTGCCGCATTGAACAGCTGCCCACGCACGCCCGACATTTTTATGACATCCAACGGCTGACCCTGCGCAGAAAAATCAACTGCGAGACGGCTGGATCTCCTCAGTTGCTGATGATCGTCGCGGGTGGAGATATCGAGCTGGCGGCGGGAGAACGCAAGCTGCGCTGCCAATTCGCCGAGACCTATGTCTTGCCGGCGGCTGCTGGTCCTTTCGCCCTGCGCGCGCTGGATGAGGAGCCTGCCACGATCATCCGCGCCTACCTGCGAGCAGAGTGGTTCACGCAAGACGAGAACCAGTGGCTATTGCGGGATGATTCACCACCAAGATGAATCGCCCTACTCCACTGGGTAGGCAATTGTCGTGATGAGGCTCTCGATTTTGCCGTCGCTGGCATACATGCGCGAGTATTGCACGACAATCGGCACATCACTGCGCAGGCGCAGGCCGTAGGGCACATCAAAGGGAATCTCGAATCCACCGATCTGCTCGGGTTTGTCGAGGCGCAGGTGCGGGCAACGTTTTGCAGGCACGACCACAGCGATGCCTTCCACGGGCGGACGGTCTTCAAAGTAGAAGTCCAGCAGGATATTGGCGTCATCGGGCGTGACATTGAGCACGCAGATAGACTCGTGATTTTTGTTGATGGGGTCGGCATCGGCCGGCTCTGCCAGGTAGGCATCCGGTATCAGCCAGGTTAGCGCGCCATTGGTGGGCATCGGTTTTTTCTCCGTGGTTTCGTGGCTGGGGGCGTGGCTTGCCGCATAAATGATCAGCGCTCAGGCATCTACAAAAAGCTTGCGGCGATAAATCTCATCGGGACGCCGGTAGATGTGCTCAACTTCCTCCGCGGGCAGATGAGTCGGCGCACCCGTCAACAGCGCGCCATGATAGATGCGGGCCGCCTTGACCGCCATAGCGGTGATATTCAGCACCTCGGTCGGCGTCTGCCCCAGCGCGATCAGCCCATGATTGACCAGCAGAATCAGCTTGGGGGCTTCGCCTTGTTGTTCCTGGTATGCGCGCACCGCCTTGCGCATCTCCAGCGCCAGTGGCAAGCCAGGATCGGCATAGGGCGCCAACGCCGACTGTGGTCCGCAGAGAACGACCTCGTCAGGGAAGCGCCGTTGCAGAGCGAAATCGGCGGCGTATTCACTGCACAGCAGTTGATTGACGGCGCTGGGATGCGTATGCCCGATGTAGCGCGCGCCACACTCGTGCAGCAACATGGCGTGGAAGCTGGCTTCGACAGAGGCATTCAGCCCGTCGCGGCCATCCAGCACAGCCGCTTGCGTTCGCGCTTTTTCTTCGCTGAGTGTGGCTGGCGGGTCGTCCAGCAGCGACAGCACGGGAGCCATGCGCAACCTTACGAAGCCATCGGCGCTGATTTCATGCAGTTGGTGTCCACTGGCTTTGACCAGGAAGCTTTCGTCATCGCAGCGCATGGAGGTATTGCCCTCGCCGATGATGACATAATCTCGCGCTGGATCGCCCAGGGCGCGCGTCATCTGGATGAGGGAGTCGAACTGTGCGTTCATGGCAGAGGCGTCACAGGCCTGGACATGGCAAGTCCCCCTCTCCTAAAGTGACAGAAGAGGGGAAGTGTTGGTCAGACTGCGGTTGGCAGCCTAGAAGTCGAAGTCGTTGATGTTGTCGGCTGTGAAGACGAAGGGCGGGCCAAGCAAGACTTCGCTGCCATTGACGACCATCAATTCGCCCAAACGCCCCGCCATGACGGAGCTATCGCCAGGCATGAACTCGCCATCGACAACGGCGCGCGTTACATAGACAGCCGCGTAACCCAGGTCGACCGGGTTCCACAGAATGACATCGCGCACGCAGCCATTGTTGACATAGGGCTTCATGCCATTGGGCGTCGCCAAGCCAACTACAGCCACATCTGCGCACAAGTCAGCCTGCTGCACCGCGTCGGCGCTGTTGGGCGTGGCTACCGAGGTCATCGCGAAGATGCCGTCCATGTCTTCGCCGTACTTGTTGATCAGAGTCTGCGCCTGCTGGAAGCTGAGCACGGCGTCTTCTTGCGCCTCGAGCGTTTCTAGCCAGGTCAGGTCGGGATAGCATTCGCTGGCATATGCCCACATTTCGGCGATCCAGCGCGCCTGGTTGGGCGTGGTGAAGGTCGAGGTGACGATGCCAAAGGCAGCATCCTCGCCCATCTGGTCTGCCAGGCTGTCGACTAGGGCCTTGGCGATGCCGTTGAACTCGGCCTGGTTGACGAACCATTCGCGGGCGTCGGGCTCGCTGTTGGCGTCATAGCCGACGACATGGATGCCACTTTCCAGGGCTTTGCGCAGCACCGGCGCGATGGCGACCGGGTCATTGGCGGCGAAGAGGATGCCGTCCACGCCCTGGGTGATGTAGGCATCAATGACCTGGATCTGGTCATCAATGTTGGCTTCGGTGGGCGCGTCGGTCGTTACGCTGACATTGCCCAGCTCTTCGGCAGCTTGCTGCTGGCCGAGCGTGGTAGCGGCGAAGTAACCGATGCCGACCAGCTTGGGCACATCCACCAGCACGATGTCCATGCCGGCCATATCATCATCCATCATGGCTGGCTGCCCACCGTCGTATTCCATCATGCCCATATCTTCGTCCGCGTCTTCGTCCATCATTTCGTCGCTGTCTTCCATCATCTCGTCGCCCATGCCACAAGCGAGCGGGTTGACAGCCAGGTCATCAGCGCCATCCCAGCGGTCTTGGGCGCTCAGTGGCATGCTGACCAATGCCATCAGCAGCGCCAATATCAGGGTGAGTGCGAATGTTTTCTTCATGATGCTTTCTCCAAATGGCTGCTCGGGTTTACGGATCGGGATAATGCTCGTGCTCCTTTGTCCGCTGGCGCACCTCCTTTGCGAGCTTAGTTGCCGCCCCGCCTGGTCTGAATAAAGTTGTTCACCAGTATAGCAAATATCAACACACTGCCGATAACAACAATCGTGGCATCGCTGGTGACGCCGCTCAACGCCAAACCATTCTTCAGCAGCTGGATCAATACAACGCCGATCATCGTGCCGGCGACAGAGCCCGTGCCTCCAAAGATGCTCGTTCCGCCCAGCACCACCGCCGCGATCACATCCAGCTCGATGCCCGTACCCATGTCCGAGCGCGTCGTGCTCACCCGCGAAACAAAAATATAGCCCGCCACACCCGACATAAAGCCGCTGAAGGTGTAGATCAGCAGCAGGTAGCGGTTGACTGTCAGCCCGCTGAAGCGAGCGCCCGTCTCGTTGTTGCCGATTGCATACAGCGCCCTCCCCAGCTGCGTCCGCGCCAGCACGATGCCAAACACCACCACCGCCACGATCAAAAGCCACAGCTGCGTCGGGATGCCCAGAAACTCGCCCTGCCCCAGCTCGAAGAACCACTCGGGATAACCGCGCGCCGACCGCGCCTTGCTGATGCCCTCTGCCAGCCCGCGAAACAGCGCCAGCGTCGCCAGCGTCATGATCAGCGGTGGCACACCGACACGCACGATGAAGAGGCCGTTGACGAAGCCGGCCAAGGTCCCACTCAATATCCCGGCGCCGATAGCCAGCTCCAGCGGGAAGCCTAGCTCTTGCCAGCTCCAGCCCAGCACGATCGCTGTCAGCCCCAATATCGAGCCGACAGACAGGTCGATGCCGCCTGTGATGATGATGTAGGTCATGGGGATGGCGATCAAACCGACTTCGGTCATGAATCGCCCCTGCTGCAGCAGGTTGTCGACCGTCAGAAATTTGTCGGTGCGCGTGGCCAGAAAGAGCACCGAAACCAGCATGATGATGAAGAGCACGCCTTCTTGGCTGATGAGATGGCGGCGCAGCTTTTCCACCACTGTCGGGTTGCGCGGTTCCGATTGCATGCTTTCTGTCCCCCTACAAACGTTGCCGACGCCTGCGCAGCAGATCCGCCAGCACCGTCACCAGAATCAGCAAGCCCTGCACCGCTTTCAACCAAAACGGCGATACATTGATGAACACCATCGCCGAGCGGATGAAATTCAGCAGCAACGTCGCCATGGTCGAGCCGACAGCCGTGCCTGTCCCGCCCAGGATGCTGACGCCACCCACCACCGATGCCGTAATCACCGACAATTCCAGCGCCGGCGGTGGCGTTGCCTGGATGATGTTGAATTGCGTGGAATACATCACGCTGGCCACGCCCACAAACAGTCCATTGAGAATGAACACGGTCATCACCAGGCGTCGCCGCGACAAACCAGAAAGTCGCGCCGCTTCGACATTGCCGCCCAGCGCATAAAAGGCCCGACCGGTCGCACTGTAGCGCATCCACAATGCCACGCCGATCGTCAGCACGACCATGATGATGATCGGCATGGGGATGCCCAGCGGACGCATCTGCGACAAGAAATAGTCGGCCGGCATATCGCGTACGCGATCGCCCTGCGCCCAGATAATCAATATGCCCTTGATAATGCTCAGCATGCCCAGCGTCACCACAATTGATGGAATGCGCAGGTACGCCACCAGGAAACCGATCATCGCGCCAAATCCGCCGCCGATCACCAGGGGCGCCAGCCAAGCCAGTGGCGCAGGCGTCCCCGCAACCACCAGCCGACCGCTGATCACCGCCAGCAAGCCCACCAGCGAACCCACCGAAATGTCGATATTGCCGGTGACGATCACCATGGTCATTCCCAGCGCCGCCACCGCGATATAGGCATTGCCCGCCAGGTTGTCGCTGATGTTGCGCTCTTGCAGATAACGCGGATTCGCCAGCCCAATCACGATCATCAGCAGCAGCAAGCCAAAGAGAATCACGCTCTCCTGGTTGCCAAAGAGCTTGGCAAGTCGATAACGCGGCGCGGGCACAGAACGTGGAATCAGCGCTTGCAGGGCGGCGGCCACCGACGCGCCCAACATGATCCAAAAGGCGATACCGAGACTGCCTATGATCGTGCCTTCCCCCCATTCGTTGGGAGGACCGAGGGCGGTTTCGCGGAAAAAGTTGATGTAATAGACCAGCGCCAACATGCCCGCCAGCGCCATCAACAGCGAAATGGCGCGCGCAGCTCCGGGCGCCAGCACATTCCAGAGGCCCAAGAGCAGCATGCCCAGCGCAGCCAGCGGCACAACCTCCAGTCCGGTCTTGAATAGCCCAAGCTCGTTGGCATTTTTGCTTTCTGTCAGCACAGCGACAGTCGATGGTCCGCGCTCCGGCTGGATGACAAAAGGCAGCAGGAAATAGGCGCCGATGATGACCACTGCCAGCGCGATGCCCAAGAAGTCCAACAGATGGCGCGGCGTGGGCGCAGATTTGTCTTTGTTCATGACGCAGCGCTAGCGGCTCTGCGAGCAGCTTCGCTCATCATGGCGTGGGCGACTGTCTCTTGCGTGGCTTCATCGCGGCTGAATTCGCCGACCAGACGACCCTCGCGCATGACCAGGATGCGATCGCTCATCGCCAGGATCTCTGGCAGTTCGCTCGAGATCATCAAGATGGCCAAGCCCTGTTCGGCAGCCAGACGGCTCATCAGTCGGTGGATTTCGGCTTTTGCGCCGACATCGATTCCCCGCGTTGGCTCGTCCATGATCAGCAGGCTGGGCTCGCTGGCCAGCCACTTGCTGACAACGACTTTTTGCTGGTTGCCGCCGCTCAGCTTGTTGGTGATCTGCTCTGGGCCCGTGGCGCGGATGCTCAGCTGCTTGATAGAACGATTGGCGAGCGAACGTTCCTGGGCGCGATTGATGAATGTGTTGCGAGAAACAGTATCCAAAACCGCCATGGATGTGTTTTCGCGGATGGTCATCTCGCGGATGAGCCCCTGGTGGCCACGATCTTCGGGCACATAGCCGATGCCCTGCGCCACCGCTTCCGACGGTCTGCTGATCTTCACCGGCGCGCCATTGATGATAATCTCGCCCGACTCGGCTGGCAGCACGCCAAAGATGACCTGCGCTGTCTCGCTGCGGCCACTGCCCACCAAACCAGCCAGCCCCACGATCTCTCCCGCGCGCACTGAGAAGGAGATGTCGCGAGTCAAAGGCGGACGATTCAGATTGCGCAGCTCCAGCACCACATCGCCGATCTTCGCCACCTGCTTGGGGAAGAGGTTCTCGATCTTGCGCCCCACCATCATGCTGATCAACTCGGCTTCGCTGGTATCCGTGACCTGCTGCGTGCCAATCGTCTCGCCATCGCGCAGCACAGTGACACGGTCTGCCAGCTCGAAGACTTCGTTGAGGCGGTGACTGATATAAATGATGCTGACTCCGCGTTCGCGCAGCAGCCTCACAATGCTAAAAAGCTGCTCGACATCGCTTTCTGTCAGGGCGGCGGTCGGCTCGTCCATGATCAAGATCTGCGCATCCAGCGATAGCGCCTTGGCGATCTCCACGCGCTGCCGGTTGCCCACATTGAGCGTGCCCACCTTCGCGCCGACATCCAGGTTGTGAATATTCAGCTCGGCCAGCAGGTCTTCTGCGCCGCTTTCCATGCGTTCCCAGTCGATCGTCTGCAAGCCCAGGCGCTTTTTCATCGGCGCATGACCCATGAAGATATTCTCGGCCACCGAAAGTTCCGGGTACAAACCGAGTTCCTGATAAATGGTGGCGATGCCAGCCAAGTGCGCTTCACGCGGGTTGACGAAGTGAACCGCCCGTCCATCCAGCTGGATATCGCCGCTGTCGGGTTGATAAACGCCAGACACAATCTTGATCATGGTCGATTTGCCAGCGCCATTTTCGCCGATGAGCGCATGCACTTCGCCACGCCGCACCTCGAAGTGCGCATCCTTCAGCGCTTGCACGCCAGGAAAGTTTTTGTTGATGCCCTGCATCTGCAGCAGCGCGTCGCTCATTCTTGTGTCCTGTGTGTGTTGACCCGAGCGCAGCCCCTGGCCAGCCGAAGGCGCCGCATTATACCTTGTCTACCCCAGCAAGGCGCAAAAGCGCGGATAATGTTCGTCCCAGGCAGTGGCGTCACGCGGTTCATACCAGCGCAGCTCTGCCGATTCGCTCAACATGGCACGCGCCTCGTGCACGCTGCCCAGCTCGCCCAGGGCGATCAGCTGCGCGATAGCGTTGCCAGCCGCAGTCGCTTCGGCCGGCCCCGCGATGACCAGCCGCCCGGTCGCGTCCGCCGTCATCTGGTTGAGGGTGGCATTCCGCGAGCCGCCGCCGATGATATGCAGCGCCTCTACAGCCCGCCCGCTCACCGCGCAGAGTTGCTCCAGCACATAGCGATATTTGTAAGCCAGGCTGGCATAGACGACTGCCATGATCTCGGCATCGCTTGCGGGCTTGGCTTGTCCTGTGCGCGCGCAATAGTCGACGATGCGCTTCGGCATATCGCCCGGCGCGAGGAAGGCGGCATCGTCTGGCTCGATGAAACTGCGGAAATGCGGCGCAGCTTCCACCATCGCAGTCAACTGGTCGAAGCTGTACTCCCGTCCCTGCGCCGCCCAGGTCGCGCGGCATTGGTCCGCCAGCCACAAGCCCATGATATTCTTCAAGAAGCGCCAACTGCCGCCATAGCCGCCTTCGTTGGTGACATTGGCCGCATAAGCAGCATCGCTCAAAATGGGCGCATCCAGCTCCAGCCCCAGCAGACTCCAGGTGCCGCTGCTGAGGTAAGCGATATCGGCGTGGGTGGCTGGCACGGCGACAACAGCGCTGCCCGTGTCGTGGCAAGCCGGCGCAACGACATCAATGCCCGCATAACTGCCCAGCCGCGCCCCTGGCATGACAATTGGCGCCAGGATGTCGCTGGGGATGCCCACCGCGCGCATCAGGTCGCGGTCCCAATCGCCCTGCCCCGCATTCACCAGCTGCAGAGTGGTCGCTTCGGTGAATTCACAGGTTTTGCTGCCCGTCAGCCAATAATTGAACAGGTCGGCGATGGTCAGCAGCGTGGCCGACTGGTCGAGCAATGGGCTGCCATCGCGGATGCTGGCTGCCAGCTGATAGAGGCCGTTCAGCGGCATGAACTGAATGCCCGTGCGCGCAAAAACCTCGCGGCGGGGCATGCGCTGGAAGACCCATTCCATCGCGCCATCGGTGCGCGGGTCGCGGTAATGCACCGGGTTGGCAAGCAGTTCGCCGGCGCTATCCAGCAGGGCATAATCGACGCCCCAGCAATCCAGGCCGATAGACGAAGCGCCAGCAACCGCGCCTATGCCCTGCGTGATCTCGTGCCACAGGCGCAGTACATCCCAATGCAGCCGAGTTGGCGTCTGCACGGGGATATTGGGGAAGCGGTGCGCCTCTCGCAATCTCAGCTGCGCGCCATCAAAGGCGGCGTCCATCACGCGCCCGGACGATGCGCCCAGGTCAATCGCAATGACATGCGCTGCGCTCACGGAAGTTCACCTGCCAGAGGGTTTGATCAATAAAGGAGCCTGCGCGATAATTTGAACACAGCGCGCTCGATTATGCAAAAATTGCGCGGCTGCTTAACCCCCTTGGTCCCGCCGATAGGTCGAAGGGAAGCGCAATCTACTGGATTAGGAGTAAGCAGAGAGCGCAGCTAATCACGAGCGCGAATAACCAACACAAGGATTTTTCTATGTGTTTCTGTGTCTCTGTGGCAATGAACCTTTACATCCTTTGTGTTCTTTGTGGTTACCTGTTGCACGACTTACTTGGACTTGCCGGGATCAATCCCGCGACAGCCCTGCCACCAACTGCGGAGTGAAGTCGACCAGCGTGGTGATATGCGCATCTGCCAGCGCCAGCGCAGCGGGTGGCAGCGGAAAATCGGGACTGGGCGCAGCCACCGCCAGCATGCCCGCCGCTTTCAAGGATCGCAATCCATTGGCAGAATCTTCAATACCCACCGCTCGCGCCGGCGAGACACCCAGTTGCCGCAACGCTTCCTGGTAGATATCGGGCGCCGGTTTGCCTTTGCCCACTTCATCGCCATAGATCATCACCTCGAATTGCTGCTCCAGCCCGGTGATGCGCAAGACGGCTTTGATAATCTCGGTAGGCGAGCCCGATGCCAAGCCGATGCGGTAGTGCGCCTGCATGGCGGCCACCGACTCCAAAGCGCCGGGTCGTGTCGGCATGCGCTGCTCGTACTGGGCGATGACGCGCGCTTTCATCTCGGCAATGATGGCATCCAGCGACATGTCCAGCGCCAGTTCGTCGCGCATGATGCCTGCCCAACCGACCGTGCTGCGTCCCATCGCCTGCCGCTGCATGGCGTCTGTCCAGCGCAAACCGCGCTCGACCGCAAAGTCGACCCGTGCCTGATCCCAATATACTTCGCTGTCGACCAGCACACCGTCCATATCATAGATGACGGCTTCGATGCCCATGGGCCTAGACCGCCATTTCGTCTGGCGGCTGCACGACGCCGATGGTCAGCAGGATATTGGCGAAGATACGCTGCTCGCCAGTCGCGATGACCAAACAGCAACTATCTTGTTTGGCGGCTGCATAGAAGTCAAAGCGCTCCAGCGGCTGCAGCGGCACATCATCGGGCAGCAGCTTGCGGAAGTCGGCATAGATGCTGGGTTCTGCGCCATCGTCGCGGCGCATGACCTGGGCGGCTTCGACAGGCGTGCAACTGAGGACAGCGCTCATGACATCGGTAACCGTGCAGATGCCCGGCGCCAGATTCAGATAGACGCGTTGGGCACGCGGATGAACATGGGTGGCAAAGGGATAATTGCCATCGGGGATGAGGATGGTCGCGCCGTGGCCTGCTTTGCCGAGCGCATCCAATATCTGCGGGTGAATGAGTTTGCCGTCTATCATGCCAGCCTCCGAATGCTGTGACGCTACCATTGCCTGCGCTTGTGACGCGGCTAGACTTTGCGGATGCGGTCGCCAAGTGCGATCTCGCCATCTTGCAGGACGCGCGTATACACGCCACGGCGGCGGGCGCGTTTGCCCTCGTCCGACATGACCCATTTGCGCGCGGGCATGCCAAAGCGCCGAGCGAATTTGTTGCAGCCCGTGTGCGGCAGCGGCGTAACTTCCATCAAGACTCCGCCGATCTGCAGGACTGTGCCTGGCGGCAGGTTGTCTTCGCTGATATCCAGGTCGACGAATAGCTGGTCGCCCGATTCTGCCCAGCGCGCTTTGTCACCCGCCAGCAACTGGATGACGCGGCTGTTCATCAACGTGATCTGGGCGTCGGTTTTGCCACTGCGGCGCAGCCAGTCATCGCCATCCAAGCCAGCCTCGGCGCTGAAATTGGCGCGGGACAATTCTTCGCGCTCTTCGGGCACAGGGCGACGCACAATCAACTCGACAGTGCCATCATCGGCCGGCGACGAGCTTTCGTCTGACCAACGTGCTTCCAATTCATCATAAGTGAGGCGGTATGCCATGATCGACTCCTGCGCATGCTCGTTTGTCCCATACGAACTATAGTCCAAAATAGCTGCTTCGTTAATTGCAGATCTTCCCCTTCGGTCCCCCGTTTCAATGGGCTAGATTGAGGCGCATTTGCAAGTCGCACCTGCCAATTTGCCGCGAATGAGTAAAACTGCGGTATCATATGAGTTTCAAAGCTATACATTGTCAGGAGGAGTAAATGATAAGCAACGTAGCCTTCAATATGCGCCTTGGCTCGAAGTATTTCGTCTTGATCATGCTATTCGTGATGGCAGTTCCCATCGCAAATGCAGCCGAGATCCGCGTGGCCGGCGATTGCGGCTTTTCATCGGCGATCAAATCAGCCAACGAAGACAAATCCCGCGGCGGCTGCACGGCTGGCAGCGGCACAGACACCATCGTACTGACGCGCCATGCCCAACCAAATGGCGAACTGCCCTCGATCAAATCCAGAATCATCATCCATGGCAACAATTTTGAATACCGCATCAACAAGGGCGACCCCGCCTTCGAGATCAAGAATGGCGGCGCGCTGACCATCATCAACCTGCATATGAAATACTTGCAAAGGCGCGACAGACGGGCAATCAAGGTGACAGATGGACAGTTGCTGATCCAGGACAGCCGCATCAGCAATTGCCGCATCGGCGTGGAGCAAAATCGCAGCCACACCACCCTGTTAGGCGATTGGGATGTCTGTGGCTTGCCAGACGACCAGGTCATAAAGGGCTCGCACACCCGCGAAATAAGGTCCGCGCCACCACCGCAAACTTGTCTGGATCTGCCGCCGGGCAGCGCTACAGTGACAGCGCCAGGCGGCTTGGGCACGGGCATCCAGTGCCGACGTTTGGATGCCGCGGGCGTGGGCAATGCGACTGTGATAGCGGCTGGCTTACTCGACGCGGTCGATATCTGGGGCTATGTCGAGCCGGGCGTGCAGGTCTGCTTCCCACAGCGGGGCGCCGTCATGTTCTTGAATGCCGCCACTGCTCCGCGCGCCCTCAGCACACTGGCATCGACATTCAATGAATTGTACAACAATGTCTGCGTCTCGATTTCGACGGCGGGCACAGTGGCGCTGGTGCAAGGGCAACCCACGCACACTATTCCTATACCCACGCCCGAGCCTCCGCAGCCAGTAGTCTGCACCATCGTCACGACCGGGCACCTGGTATTGCGCGGCAGACCTTGGCTATCTGGCGAGGCGCTGGGTTATGTGCCGCGCGGCACGCAGACAACCCGACTAGCTCGCCAAGCGAATTGGCATCAGGTCGAATACGGAGGACAGATCGGCTGGCTGGGTGGCAAGTATGTAGACGAGGTCTCTGGCTGCAGCTGATTCAACAGCACGGGGACGGCAGCGCGCTGTCCCCGGCAAGTATCCCCCCTATAGCGCATCAGCATTCCCTAGCATGACTTTACATTTTCTTTACAATCTGCGCCTAGCGCAATAGATTTCTTATGGTATCGTATATTCAGTAAGTTCTGAACATACGATACACATATACAGGAGCTATTCGCATGTCTCACCGCATCTCTCTGGCAGTTATTACGCTGCTCGCCCTGCTCGTTGCTTTGCCCGCCCTGGCTGATGGTCACGAATCGACCATTGCCGATATCGTTGTTGCCGCTGCCCAAGCAGAAGAAGCGGAATTCACCACTTTGCTGGCTGCCGTCAGCGCCGCCGACCCCGCCATCCTGCAAGCCCTTGCCGATCCAGAAGCCGAATTGACCGTCTTCGCGCCGACAGACGCCGCCTTTGCAGCCTTGGCAGCAGCATTAGGAGAAGAAGCTTTCGGCGCAATCCTCACTGAAGAAGGCAGTCCGCGCCTCAACGAAATCTTGCTTTATCATGTCGTGGCTGGCGCAGTTGGCTCGGCAGATGTAGTCGCCGCCCTAGAAGCCGCCACAGCCGACGACATGGGACATGTCAGCTTCCCGGTTGTGACGCTCAGCGGGCAAGCGCTTGATGTGTCTGGCACAATGGGCGAAGATGGGCTGGACCTGAGCGCGGGCATCCACATTGCCGAAGCCGGCCTCGTTCTTGACATGATTGATATTGCAGCCAGCAACGGCCTAATCCATGTCATTGACGCGGTCATCGTACCGGAATTGCGCAGCATCGCCGAAATCGTTGTCGAAGCGGCTGGCGCAGAATCGCCACAATTCACCACCCTGCTGGCGGCTGCGCAAGCGGCTGACCCGGCTGTTCTGGCGCTGCTCGCGGATCCCGGCGCGGCTGTGACCGTCTTCGCACCGATTGATGCGGCATTCGCTGCGGTCGCAGGCCTGGATGAAATCATCGCCGATGCCGCCCTGCTCACCAACGTGCTGCAATACCATGTATTCCCAGGCACGGTCTACAGCTTCCAGCTTGGCGACCTCGTAGACGATATGGGGATGGCTGCCATCGGCATGGCAAATGGCAACGAAGCAACGTTATCGGTCAGCGATACCGGTGTCATGATCGACAGCGCCAATATCTTGCTCGAACTGGTGGACATAGAAGCGAGCAATGGCGTTATCCATGTCATCGACGCGGTAATCGTGCCGGGCGCCTAGCCGCGCGCAACAATCGCATCGTCTCTCAAATCAATGGAGCCCTCGCTGACCGGCGGGGGTTCTTGGTTTTTCTCGCTCAAGGCTGGCTGGCGCTCCAGAGCAACTCGGCGATGTGCAGCACAGGTGGCGCGTCGGCTTGGTTTGCCAGTTGTTGGCGGATCTGCGTGATACAGCCGATATTGCCCGATACAAGCACATCGGGCTGGGCCGCCAGGATAGACTCGGCTTTGCGCGCGCCCAGCTGTCTGGCGATCTCTGGCTGGTCGATGTTGTATGTGCCGGCCGAGCCGCAACACATGCCCGCATCGGCGATCTCCACCAACTGCAAGTTGCCCACCTCTCGCAGCAGCGCGCGAGGTTCTGCGCCATATCCCTGGGCGTGCAGCAAGTGGCAGGCGTCTTGATAGACCACGCGGGTAGCTGCCTCGAGCCGCATTGGCGCACGCAGTCCGATGCCAGCCAGATAGGCGCTGAAGTCCATCGCTTTGGCAGCGAATGACTGCGCAGCCTCGGCATCCTGCTGGTTCTTGAAGAGCAGCGGATAATCTTTAATGCCACTGCCACAACCGGCTGCCGTGGTGATGATGGCATCGACATCGTCCGGGATGGCGGCAAAATTTCGGCGCGCCAACGTCTGCGCTTCATGCTCCGCGCCAATGTGAAGCAGGATCGAACCGCAACAGCCAGCCGCCCGCGGAGAACGCACTTCCACACCATTCGCCGCCAGCAGATGCGCAGCCGCAAAGTTGATGCCCGGCGCCAAAACCTGCTGCGCGCAGCCCGGCAGCAAGGCCACCACGGCTCGCCGCTCTCCCTGCGCCATCAGCACGTCTGGCAGAGGCTGTGCCGGCGGCAGATCGTCGGGCAGCAAGTTGAGCATGGCAGAAAATGCTGGTGGCAGCGCCGGCGCAAGCCACTTGCCCAGCTTGCCTGCGCGCGCAGCCAGCCGAAAACGCCGCGGATGGGGCAAGGTCTCGATCATCATCTTGCGCGCCACGGCATCCAGCGGCGGACGTTCGCGTTCGCTTTCTTGCAGAGCCCGATACCCCACCAGCAAGTCACCGTAGGCCACCTCGGACGGACAAGCCGGCACACAAGCCATGCAGCCCAGGCAACGGTCGATGTACGGCTGGGCATCGCTGGGGTCGATACGTCCTTCCAGCGCCGTCTTCATCAGGTAGATGCGTCCGCGCGGCGAATCCATCTCTTCGCCCAGCAGCTTGTAGGTGGGGCAAGCCGCCAAACAGAAGCCGCAGTGCACGCATTTTTCGACCGCTTCCGCCATCTCTGGCGCGCGCAGATCGTCGATGTTGATGTCGTGTTTCATAATGCGGATTGTGCCACAAAGCCCCGCCCTGCGCGAGTTGCGGTGTTGCGGCTAGAACTGATTTTGAACCACAGCCGGCACAGCGATCGTTCTAGGGGAGACCGAGGGGGCGACACTTGTCTCGCCTCTGCAGAATCCGCCCTTGCCTTGCCTCCCCCGGCTTTTCGGGGGGACTGAGGGGGGTTGACCCGCCCCCCTACACCAGCTTGCCCAGCGGATCTAGTGTCGCTTTCACCCGAGCCGCCAGCACATTCTCCAGTGGCGCCCCCAGCAGCGGCGACCGCGCCTGGCCACGCAACAGCAGACCGCGCAGACCCAGGCGCGCCAGCACATCGCCCAGCCAGCTCGCGTCCTCGCAAGCCACGAAGCCGATATTGCCAGCCAACGTGTAGCGGCGTTTTGCCCCGTCAATAGCGGCGTCAAGCGCGAGCAACTGCCTCGGCGCAAGCGTGACTTTCGCCAGGCAAGCGCCATCCAGGTCTCCCACGCAATCCCAAATCGACAACTCGTCCTTGATGACCTCGACATGCTGCGGCGCAGTCGTCGTCGTCACAAAGTCGCTGAATCGTTGGACGCGCGCCGGCAATGTCTCGCTGAAACCGCCCAGCCGCGCCTGCAGCACCGCGCCGTCCGCGCCCGGCAAAATATCCAGCGCATCCAGCTCGAAGCGGCTGCGGTTGATGTCATAACTGGCTTCCAGCGCCTCCGCCAACGTCGCATAGGTGAAGCGCAGGCTGCGAAATCGCGGCACATCGGGGAAGACCTTGAAAGTCAGCTCGGTCAAGATGGCATAGTTGCCCAGGCTGCCGACCAGGAACTTGGTCAGATCAAAGCCGGCGGCATTTTTGACCACTTTGCCACCGACAGTGTAGCCTTGCGCAGTCCCGTCGACGATTGCCGCGCCCAGCACAAAGTCGCGCACGCCGCCAAAGCGATGCCGCCGCGAACCCGACAGATTGCTCGCCACCGTCCCGCCGATGCTCGCGCTCTCTGGCAGCAGCGGATCGAAGGGCAGATACTGACCCTGCTCTGCCAGCGCAGCGACTACCTCGCGCAGCGGCGTGCCAGCCCGCACAGTCAACGTGAACTCTTGCGGCTGGTATTCGACGATGCCGCGCAGCGCCGACATGTCGAGGATGGGCGCATCGACCTGGTGCAGAGCCGGCTTGCTGCCCATGCCCCGCACATGCAGGCGATCGTGCGCGCCTACAAATGCCCTGACCTGTTCGTCGCTGGTTATCATTCTCGCGAGATCACTCCCTGGCGATGCGATTCAAGAATTCGTCAGTCACTTCCACTTGTTCAAATAGCGCGTCGTACCCCTTCGGCAATTCAAAATAGCGGTCTTCTTGCAAGTCCAACCCAGCGCCGAAGACTTCATTCATGATCAGCGTGAAGGAGTTGATAGTCGTGTATGGCTGTGGCATCTCTATGATGAAGCCGTCTGGCAAGTAATACGCCGCGTAAATGTCAAACTGCGTCATTCTATTGTGTTGCGGCGAGTTGCGCCCATGGATAGTTCCGTGATCGGCCTGGAAAATGATCAGCGCATTTCCGTCAGATGCGGCAAGAATCGAGTCCATAGTGTTCAAGAACATCTGGTTCACGAAGGTGAGCTCCGCCTCGTACGCTTGCGCAGTAGGAAACCAAGTTCGCTCGACTGTGTTGCCGCTTGCGTCAAAGCTCAGCGGTCCGTGCGGCTTTAGCAGGTGAGCGATGGTAAAGGTGGCCTCGGGGCGCTGCGCGATTCGCTCCAGTTCGTCCAGTGTTTCCAAAAAGCGGCGGGGAGAATATAGACCGTAAGGCGTATTGCCGCTGGCCAAGCGCAAGTCTTCTAGCAGCGGCAGCGCGATTCGCAGCAGTGTCGTCTCAAAATAAAGCGGCGCGAACGGCATTTGCACATTTTCATCAATCTTGAGCATATCGAGCACTTGCGGCTCATTTTCGTGACCCCACCTGACTCGCTGCGGGCTCAGCAGGCCTTCGGCGGGCAAAACGTTAATGGCGCCATTGACCCCGAATTCTAAGTTTTCATCAGCGATTGGACTGGGAAGCAGAAAGCCAGACATCAGCTGCAAGAAGGTATACCCGCGCTCTAGCAGCAGTCGAGCAACCTCGTTGACGGCGATTTCGCTTTGCAAGTAGTCAAGGTCGGCAAAGCCAGACAAGTTACTTTCGTGGTAGCGCATATTCAAGGTGGCTGCCAATGCGTTCAGTGTGGCGCTATAGTTGCTCTGTGCATGGGGCGCAATCACAAATCCTCGCTCTCGCAGCGCCTTGGTGAACTCGCTGTTGTCAAGGTTCATTTCTGTCAAATGCCACTCATCGCTCGGATACCCGTCTGGGATGATGTAGTAGATATCGGGGCGTTGGCGTGAATCCAGCACCTTTCTGCGCTCCCCCCCCCCCCCCCCCGATATCTGGCTGAACAGCAAGTTGGCGCTGACAAATTGTTGCGCAGATACCCAAGCGGCAAACAGGGTCACGATCTGCACGGTCAGCAGCGCGCCAGCGATCAGGTTGAAGGGTGCGGTGAAGTGGGCATAACTGTGCTGCGGAGTGAACCTGATACAGGCGATGGCGATTGCCGTCACGACTATCACGCTAGCGATGCTCCAGACCAAGAGCGAGCCGGACATGATGAACATGCTGTAAAAATGCCCGCTGGTGGAGAAGGTTAGGCTGGCAATAGCAAGGAAGAAGGCGCGTTTGTGCGAATTGCGGGCAACGAAGCCCGATGCGCTGAAAGCTATTGTCGTGGCAATGAGCATAGCGGCGATTGTTTGGGCGACCTGGTGATCGCGCACCAAGCCGAAATTTTCGGCATAGAGGTGAAGGATGGGATAAACGCTGGCAATCCAGAGATAGAAGGGGGATTGCAGAGCGCGCGCTGAATAGCTGATTGGCTTACTGCCCATCTTCTTGCCTTATGGAATGCGATGTAGCGATGCGTCGCCTCCTTTTTTCGCTGGTGATCATTCTCGCGAGATCACTCCCTGGCGCTCCAGCGGATGCATGCCCTGCATCGTCAGCGCCGGCGCTTCGCCACCCGGGAACATCTTGCCGCGATTGGCGATTTCGCGCGGATCGATGGCTTTGCGCAGCGCCAGCATGACATCCAGCTCGGCTTCGCTGAACATAGCCGGCATATAGTCGCGCTTTTCTACGCCGACTCCGTGTTCGCCGGTGATGCTGCCACCCAGCTTGACGCACATAGCCAGGATCTCGCCAGCCAGCGCTTCGGCTTTGTGCAGCGCGCCGTCTTCGCGTCCGTCAAAGAGAATCAGCGGATGCAGGTTGCCATCGCCAGCGTGAAAGACATTCGCCACTTCCAGCCCATAGCGCCGTTTCATGGCGTCAATCTGCTGCAATGCCTCGCCCAGTCGGCTGCGCGGCACCACGCCATCTTGCACGATATAATCGGGAGAAAGCCGTCCCACCGCCGAGAAAGCGCTCTTTCGCCCTTTCCAGATGCGCGCCCGTTCGTCTTCGCTCTGCGCACTGCGGATTTCAAAGGCGCCAGATCGCTCGATCAGCTCGCGCAGCTGGGCAAATTCGGCTTCGACCTGGGGCGCTTCGCCTTCCAACTCGACGATGAGCAGCGCTTCGGCATCGGGATAATTGGCGCCCACAGTCTCGGCGGCGCGGATCGCCAGGCGGTCCATGATTTCTATCGCGCCAGGCAGCAAACCAGAAGCCACCACCTGCGAAACTGCATCGCCCGCTTGCCCCAGGTCGTCAAAGGCCGCCAGGACTGTGCGATACAGCTCGGGCAAGGGCAGCAGGCGCAACGTCAGCTCCAGCGCAATGCCAAACAAGCCCTCGCTGCCCACAAAAAGCCCGATCAGGTCGGGCCCGATGCCACAGCCATCCAGGCTTTCGCTGCCAAACTCGGTCAGACTGCCATCCGCCAGCACAACTTTCATGCCCAGGACATGGTTGCTGGTCATGCCATATTTCAAGCAGTGCGCGCCACCGCTGTTGAAAGCGATATTGCCGCCGATGGTGCAGATAGACTGGCTGGATGGGTCGGGCGCATAATACAAGCCATAGGGCTGCGCGGCTTGTGAGATGTGCAGGTTGACCACACCGGGCTCGACAATGGCGATGCGCTGTTGCGGGTCGATGACTTTGATGCGGTTGAGTCGGTTCAGCGCGATAGTCAGCCCGTCGGCGATGGGCAGGCTGCCGCCCGACAAACTGGTGCCGCTGCCGCGCGCCACAAAAGGTACACTGTGCTCGTGGCACAGGCGCACAGTGGCGATGATCTCAGCATCATTTTCTGGCAGCACAACCGCGCCGGGCTTGGTCTGGAAAGCGGTCAGCGCGTCCGATTCATAAGGCAGCAACTCGACATCGCGCGTCAACAGGCGATTGCCTGGGTAGATCCCGCCAAGCGCATCGACAAAGCTGCGGTTCAAAGCTGCGCTCCTCCCTGAGCTGGGGCAAAGCAGGTTGAGCAGGTTTTTTTATGCTGCCGACTCGAGCCGCGCCGCCACCTGTTGTGACAGCTTGCGCAAGGCCTGTCTGGCGATCTGTTTGGCGGCCGCATCCAGCAGCCGTTGTCCGACCGCGGCGATCTTACCACCGATGCGCGCGTCGCCCGCATAATGCATGGTAGTCTTGCCATTCTCCTGGCTCAGCTCGATGCTGCCTGCGCCCGATACATGCCCGGCTGGCCCCTTGCCCTCGACCAGCAGCCGATAACTCTGTGGCTCAATGATGTCTGCCAGCTCAAAACTGGCCTCGAACTTGCCATTGACGGGACCGACCTTGACCGCAAGCCGGCTCTGATATTTGTTTTCGCCAATTTCTTCCAATCCCTGGGAGCCGGGGATGATGCTGCCCAGGACATCCATGTCCATCAGCGCGTCCCAGACCAGCTCGCGGTCGCCTTTGAAATCATAGCTGCCTTCAATATGCATGGCATTCCTCTCTTGCAAAGAACTTGCGCGCATTATAGCCGATTGCGCCGAGGGATAGTAGCCCGCTACCCCCTCGCCCTATCCCGACGGGTCGGGTGCAGGGGAGAACCATAGGGTCGCCCCCTGATGAAGGGATCGAGGGGAGTTAAGCGTAGGGACAATTCTCAGTCCAGCGCGCCGCAGCCGCCTCGATACGGTCGCGCACTACCTCGACGCCGATGCCTATACCAGCAGGCACAGTCAAGGTGCTGCCCGCGCCCAGCACAAAGGGCGGTTCGCTGATATCTTCGGCGAAGTAGCGATCGGTCGCGCTGATATCGCTGGGCAGGTTGACAGCCGGCAACGCCGCAAAAGCCAGGTTGGCGGCACGACCCACGCCTGTTTCCAGCATGCCACCCACCCACAGCGGCAAGCCCGCCTCGACGCAGATGCCATAAATCTCCAGGCTTTCGCTGAAACCGCCCACGCGCGCTGGCTTCAGGTTCAATACGCCCAGCGCGCCCACTTGCAGCGCCAGCCGCAGATCTCCAGCCGTCTTCACGCTTTCGTCCAGACAAACGCGCGTCTTCAATCGTGGCTGCAATCGACCGTGCTCATACATATCATCGTGCGAAAGCGGCTGTTCGATCATCAGCAGGTCAAACGCGTCCAGCTGCGCCAGGCGGTCGGCATCACTGGGGCGATAATCGCTGTTGGCATCCAGCATCAGCAGCACATCCGGGTGCGCCGCCCGCACTGCCCGCGCCACTTCAATATCCCAGCCACGCTTGATCTTGAGCTTGATGCGGCCATAGCCCTCGTCCAGCCGCCGCTGCACCACCGCCAAGGTCGCCTCTAGCGATGACTGAATGCCGATGCTGACACCGACCACCGCCTTCCCTTCTGAATCATGTCCGGGCGGCGCATAGTGGGCAAAGAGGTCGGTCAAACGCATGGCATTGGTTTTGGCGAAGGCATCCCAGACCGCCGCTTCCAAGCCCGCTTGCGTATGGTGATTGCCGCGAAAACGCCGCAGCAGCGCCGGCACTTCGCGCGGATCGCGGATGGTTGCGCCGAGCGCCGCCGGCGCCAAAAACTCGCCCAGGATATGCTGTGCCATCAGCGCAGTTTCCTGCCCATAGCCGGGCCACAGCTCAATGGAGCACTCGCCCCAGCCGACAACGCCAGCTTCGGTGGTCAGCTCGACCAGCAGAGCGACCTTGTCGGTCTCCGCGCCGAAGCTGGTTTCAAACGGCGCTAGGTAGGGCAGCAGCACCGTGTGCAAGTCGATTGACTGGATGGTGATCGGTTTCATGCAAGTCCCCTATATTGGCAGCGCGTCGCAACAAAATGACCCCAGGCGACTTCTCAAAAAACAGAGAATACCATGTCATTGCGGTCCGGGGGCAGTGAAGCGGCGAACTTGTAGCAGCAAAAAAAGAAAAGGGGCGATCTCTAAACAAGACCGCCCGCTTGTCATGCAGATTCTGCTCGCGGCTGGGCGCGGCTAGTTGCTCGATTGCATGTCCAACTGCGCTTGTTCTTCGGCGATGCGCTCCGGCGTGCACTCAAGCGTCGCCAGGAAAGCGGCGTCATCCGCCTTTCGCTCTTCCAGAGACATCTCCGGCAAGCTGGGCGGCTCGCTTAGTACATTGAGCTCTCCGTCCTCGATAACCA
Organism: Chloroflexi bacterium bin20; assembly: GCA_002238485.1. Taxonomy (GTDB): domain Bacteria; phylum Chloroflexota; class Anaerolineae; order Aggregatilineales; family Phototrophicaceae; genus UBA6055. The sequence goes on from MPMG01000002.1 coordinate 39,796, forward strand.
TTACAGCCTCATCCAATATGGAATCGGCAACTGTAATCCCAAATTCCTCAGCAGTATCGAGATTGACAGCCACGCCGAGGTCTACCCGGGAGCTGATTCCGGTCGTGCTGGTATCCAATGTGCCGTCAATATATGCGGCGATCATCCGCCCGACAGTGACGCCTTCGCCGTAGAAGTCATCAAAGCCCGCGCCGACCAGCGCGCCATGATAAATCATGCGAGGGGATACGCCGAATACCGGAATGCCATAGTCTCTCGCCACGCCAAGGACCGCCGGAATACCCCTCGACTCGGTATAACCTGCGCCAATCATCAACATTTCAACGCCTTTGTCGGCCAAGCTTGCTGTCGCCTGGGGTAGATCAGCCGCCGATGCGATGGAGGCGACTTCAACCGTCAAGCCGAGCGCTTCTGCGAATCGAGTGATCTGACTGACGCCATATACGCTTTGCGTTTGCGCCGGGTCGACTATGGTGCCGATAGTCTGAATATCGGGCAATTGGACCTTGGACAAAGCCACATATTGCTCGTAAGGAACCGACAAGTGCGTGCCGCTGACATGAGGCATCTTGATGCAAGGCGAATCAGCGATGCCGGCCGAATAGGGAGCGCTGACGATGGCGAAGAGCAGAACCGGCGGGTCGTCCATCTCCTTTGTGATGTTTGCGGTAATCTGGGTAACCGGCGTTGAAAAAGTCAGAAGAATGTCGGCGCCGCGATCCAGCGTCTTCTCGACCATGGCGTTGATGTTGGTGACGTCGCTCGCCGCGTCCAGCCAAGAGACGTTGATGCGCTCGCCGTCCAGATCCAGGTTCTCATCCAGCAATTCACGCTCGAATGGCGAAATCAACTCGTGAGCCTGCAAGACATCCCATATGCCGGGTTTTGCGATATCTTCTGTGCCAGAAGCCCGATATCGCAAGAAGGCGATTGTAGGTTTGTCATCGTCTTGCGCCAACGCGGGACCCGCGACCAACAGCACTACTATCAGAACTCCGACCAGCAGTCTTATGTGCATTAGCTATCTCCCATCGTTGGACATTCTGCGTAATTCCATCGCGCGTCTTAATGTGTGACGCTAGTCTTGTCATCCTATCACATAAACCATTGCGCAATGCAAGTTCAGCGCGGTCGGCCGCTTGCGCTACTCGTCCGCCTGCGCCAACTGCGCCTGCTGCTCGGCGATCATCTCCGGCGTGCATTCCAGCCCGACAAGGAAAGCCAGATCAGCCGCGCGGCGCTCTTCCAGCGGCATATCGGCCAAGCTGATTTCCGATTCTGGATATTGGCGCGTGACGCCCTGCGCGGATTGTCCATTTTCGACGATATACGCGGCGTCATCCAACAGTGTTTGCGAAATCTCGACATCTTGCAGGCTAGCCGCGTCAAGATTGACCGCAAAAGCAAAGTCATCGCTTTCGTAGATGCTGGTCGAGGCGATATCCATATCGCCGTTTAGATGCCCAATCAACATGTTTCCAGCGACGACGCCCTGTTTGTACAGGCCATAGAACCCGCCGCCGATTGTCCCGCCGCGATATGCGTTCTGTGGCGCAGAAAAGACGACCGGCAAGCCGTAATCGTAGGACAGCGACAATAGCAGACTAAGCCCTTGAAAGGTAAAAATGGGGATGATGATCGCCTCGGCGCCTTGGTCTGCCAGGTTTTCGACCGCCTGATACAGATCGGGAGTGGCAGAGATTGCCTCGGCGACAACTGTCAAGCCAAGTGACTCGCCGACTTCGGTTATTCGCTCCACGCCAACTTCACTGGCTCGCTGTTGTGGAGAATAGATGGCGCCGGCCACTTTCATGTCTGAGTCTTGCATCAGCAGCAAGGGAACAATGTCTTCGTAATTTGTCACGGGCACGGTGCCAATGACAAAGTCGGGTTTGATGCAAGAAGATTGGGCGACCCCGGTTATGTATGGTCCCGATGTCACGGTGAAGATCAGCTTGGGCGGGTCGATGAATTCGTGGATGGCGTAATAGACGATTTGGGTCATCTGGGTGGTGAACGTGATGAAGACATCAGCACCCTTGTCGAGCGCCTTGTCGATCAGAAAATTCGCCTCCATGTGGTCAAAAAGCGCATCGCCGTAGATGATATTGAGCCGCTCGCCCTGGATAGAACGCTCGTCATTCAGCAGCGCTCGCTCGTCCGCGTTGATAAAGCCATAAACTTCCAGCATATCGAGGATGGCTTTTTCCGCTAAGGCAACATTGCTGGAATCGCCCCATTTCATCCAGGCGATTGACGGTTTGTCATCGTCCTGCGCGATCGCGACAGGCGCGATTAGCAGCCATATCAAGATTAGCAGGAGCAGAGCCGATTTTGTCATCTTGACCGCCCGATGTTTAGACGAAAAAATGCGCGTCGAAAGAAGGCAACGATCGGCTTTTCATCATCAGCCGCCGGGACCAACACGAGTGACCATCGCGCCGCAACCATCAGTATCTGTTTAACATGCTGTCGTCTCCCTTACCAGCGTGTGTTGTTTTTGATCATAGCATGGATCTGGCGCTTCAATTTCGTCAAATGACCGAGACACGCGCTCAAAGACCCAGCCCGGCCACAGCCGCCGCATATTCTTCCAGCTTGTCGCAAAGCTCGGCGAAAACTTCGCGTGCGCCCTGGGGTGGAGCAAAATCGGCGCTGTCCACCGACTCGAAGAGCGCGTTCAGCTTCTCATGCAAGCCGGCGGCATACAGCTGCGACTCTGTGTAGCCAACATTCATCATCAGCGGCAGCAGCGATTCGACGCCGGCATCGCCACGCCGTTGCGCCAATTGATTGACCAGGGAATTGTTCTGCGAAATGCGTCCGCAGATATCAAGCAGCATATCTCGCTGGGCTGCCAGGTCTTCGGGGCTGGTCGTCACGCGTGGATCGGGCAGCAAGCTAATCTGCTGGATGCTGCGTTCGCCGCCCGCTACCAGCTCGGCAGTGTATTCGCCGGGCACGATCATGGGGCCATCTTCGCGCTCCCAAGCCCCGTCGATGCCCGCCACCGATAGCGCGCCAGGATAACGCAGATTCCAGTGAAAGCGGTTGATGCCGGCTGCGGATGGCAACGCATCGCCGCTGTAGCTGCGCACAAGATCGCCGTTGGCGTCGCGGATATGCAGCGCCACTTCGCCCCCGTCCGCCAGCCAATAGTGAAAGACGATGCCAGCCGGAGGATTTTGCCCGGCATTCAAAAAAGTCGGCTCTTCATCGCCATCGCTGCTGACGAAGCCGGCATTGCTCGTGCCCACACCGCCATAATTGACCATATCATCGCCAAAATGACTATCCCAGTTGCCAAAGCCGGGATACGTTCGCATGCGCACCTTTGGCGCTGGCGCGAACAGATGACAGCCTGCCGCCGCCAGCCCGTCCGCCAGCTGCTGCAAGGGACACAGATCGTCCAATATCCAGAAGGAGCGCCCATGGGTGGCCACCACCAGCTCGCAGTCTTTGATGACGAAGTCGTGAATGGGCACGATAGGCAGGTTTCCGCCCAGCCGCTGCCAAGACCCGCCATCATCAAAAGAACCATATAGGCCCGTCTCTGTGCCCGCATAGAGCAAACCGCGCCGATTTGGATCTTCGCGGATGACGCGCGTGAATTCCTGCTCGGGGATGCCAGCGGTGATTGCCTGCCAGGTCGCGCCATAATCGCTGGTCTTGTAGAGGTAGGGGCGCGTATCGTCCAGCTTGTAACGAGTCGCGGCGACATAGGCTTTGCCGGGCTGATGTGGCGACGGCTCGATGATGCTGATCAGCGCCCAATCAGGCAGATCGGGCGGGGTGATCTCGCGCCAGTTGCATCCGCCATCTCGCGACAGATGCACCAGACCGTCGTCTGTGCCCGCCCACAGCACATTTGCCTCGTGCGGACATTCCGCCAGCGCGAAGATCGTGCAATAGACCTCTGCGCCCGTGTTGTCGCGCGTGATGGGCCCGCCCGATGCCCGCAGCTTGTCGGGATCATTACGCGTCAGATCGGGGCTGAGCACTTCAAAGCTCGCGCCCAGATCGGTGGATCGGTGCAGGTGCTGGCTGCAGACATAGAGCGTATCGTTGTCGTGCCGCGAAAAATGAATGGGAAATGTCCACTGAAAGCGATACTTCAGCTTCTCTGCGCCGACGCCCCAGCCATAGAGCTCGGGCCAAGGCGTGATGATCCACTTTTGTCCGCTGCGGTCGTTGTACTGCGTCATCAGGTCGTTGTAGGCGCGCTGCCCGATGGGACCCGAAGCGACTACAATGGCGGGATCGTCGGGCTTGATGGCGATATAGCCGCTTTCGCCGCCGCCGGGCGCAACCCAGTCGCGTTCGTGTATCGCGCCATTGACCGAGGCGCTGGGCACACGGATGGCGGTGTTGTCTTGCTGCGAGCCATAGACGCGGTAGGGGAAAGCCTCATCGGTGCAGACATGATACAGTTGCGCGGTGGGCTGATTGTAGATGGATGACCAGCTTGCGCCGCCATTGAAGGACACGCATGCGCCGCCGTCATTGCCTTTGACGATGCGCTGGTTGTCGTCCGGGTCGATCCACATGGCGTGTTCGTCGCCGTGCGGCGTGGGCATTTGCTCGAAGCTGTCGCCGGCATCGGTCGATTTCCAGCAGCCATAATTCTGCACATAGACGGTATCGGCGTCCTGCGTGTCGGCGGTGATGTGCATGTAATACCAGGGTCGCGTGCGCAAAAGTGATTGTTCGCTGCCGCGCGTCCAGCTTTCGCCATAATCATCAGAGCGAAAGACCGCGCCATCCTCGGCTTCGACCACTGCCCAGACCCGTCCCGACTTCGCCGGCGATACCGCCACGCCGATTTTGCCCAGCAGTCCGGTCGGCAAGCCGGACCTGCGCGAGATTTCTTGCCAGCTGTCGCCCCCATCTAGGCTGCGCCACAATCCGCAGTCTTCGCCGCCGCTGTCCAGTTTGTGCGGATATCGCTGCGCCTGCCAGATTGCCGCGAACAAGATGCGTGGATCCTGCGGATCCAGCGAGATATCGTGGCTGCCAGCCCGGGCGCTTTTGTACAAGACCAGTTGCCAGCTTGCCCCACCGTCCTGGCTGCGATAGACGCCGCGTTCATCGCTCTGCCCAAAAGCCCGACCAAATGCCGCCACATAGAGCGTATCCGGGTCCTGCGGATGGATGGCGATCTTGCCGATATGCCGCGTTTCTCGCAAGCCGACATGCTGCCAGCTGCGCCCGCCATCGCTGGATTTGTAGACGCCATCGCCATGCGAGACATTGCCGCGGATGGTGCTTTCGCCCGTGCCGGCATAGAGTATCTGGGGAGCGGACGGCGCGACAGCCAATGCGCCCACCGCCGCCGTGCCAAAATAGCCATCGCTGATATTGCGCCAGTACAAGCCGCCATCGGTGGTCTTCCAGACGCCGCCCGCGCAAGCGCCAAAATAAAAGGACTGTTTCTGCTGTGGATCGCCCGCCACCGCCACGACGCGCCCGCCACGATGCGGTCCGATGCAGCGCCATTTGAGCTTGGCAAGCAGGTCGCTGGTGATCTTGTCATTCATGTCTCATCCCTTGTACTGTCTGTCGCAGCCGCGACCGTGATCTTGCCACGATTGTGATTCATTCATGCCGAGAACACAAGGAATCGGTCCAGCCCCCGCCCCGATCGTGAGACCGAGGGGGCAAAACCAGACCGATGAAATTGAACAGGACCGAGAACTTAACTCCGCGCCGCTCGCACCGCCACAAAGGCGAAAGCCAGCAAAGCGCCAAAGTAGAGCAGCGCGCCCACCCAGGTCAACGTGCCGCCGCCGCCCGCGTACATCATGAAAGCCGCAGCCACCGTCAGCAAGCCGATGATCATCATCACCGGCTGGTTGATCGACGATTTCAAGACGTTGGCAGCCGATGTCTTGGCGCGTTCGATATAGCCATGCTCTTCCAGCCGCTGGCGTGATTCTGGATCGACCTCGCGATAGCCGCCGCGCAGATAGTCGAATGTCTGCTGCAAGCCAAATTCGATGGGGCTGGTCTCTGGATGCAGCAGCAGCACGGGCGTGTCGGTGCGCTCGGCGATGACCATGGTGGTGTTGCCGCCGGTGAAACGCTGGCGCACCCGTGGCTCTCGCGTCGTCCCCAGCACCACATAATCGTAACCCTTCGCCGTCTGCACAATGGCATCGATGCGGTCGGGGCTTTGCTCCAGCAGCAGGTTGACCTGCTTGCCATCCACCTTGGTGGCATCAATTTGGCGCTGCAAGGCGCGCGTTGTGCGCTCACGCTCGGCAGATGTTGAGTCTGCAGAAAATACATGCAGCAGGTCCAACTGCAAGTCGGCGGAAAAATGTTGGACAAGCCCCAGCGAGTAAGCCACCTGGCGGGCTTCGGCCACGGGCATCAGGATGCGCGTCGCGGCGGCGCTGTCACCGGGCTGCAACATCATCACATCGCAGTTGATCTCGGACAGCACGCGGTCGATATTGGGTCCCAGCGTGGTTTTGCCTTCTATGTTCATTGTGCCGCGCCAGCCAATGACCACCAGGTCGGCATGCTGCTCGCGCGCGGTGTCGATGATGGCCGGGGCGAGGCGGCGCGCCACCCTCACGATGTATTCCACCGCCACATCTTCATCGGCGACCATGGCGATAGCTTGCTTTTGCAGCGCATCGCTGGCTTGCAGATAACGGTAGCCGGAGGAAAGCGGCGTCGGCGAAGGCACCGTGACAATATGCAGCAATGTCACTTTGCCATCGTGCAGCTTGGCAGCGTGTATAGCCGGCGGCAGCAGAGTCGCCAGCGAATCTGGATTGGCGACTGGCACCAGCACGCGATAGGGCGCATCAAGCACCGGCGTCAGCAGCTCGGTTTGCTGGACGACCGGCGTGCGATGAGCGCGCTCTTGCCGCGGGTTGGCATAGAAAAAGTAGATCAAAAATCCACTGCCGATCCACACCGCCGCGAAGACCCAGGCGATGATCGACACATTGAAGAGCGACAAAACCAGCAGGAATTGCATGCCAATGGCGATCATGGGCAAGATAGGGAAGAAAGGCAGCAAGAATCCATACTTCAGGTCCTTGCCATACTTGCCGCGGATGGTGATGACCGCCAGGTTGACCTGCAAAAACAGCAGGATGAACATGATATCCGCCGAAGCCGCCACATCTTCAATGGGCAACGTCAAAGCCACGAACAAAATCAAGACGCCCGACCAGCCCAGCGCCACATGCGGCGTGCGCGTCTTCGAACTCACGGAACTGAAGCTGTCTGGCAGCGCCCGGTCGCGCCCCATGGCAAAGCTGACGCGCGTCGAAGAAAAAGTCGTGGCGTTCAAAGCGCTCATGGTCGAAAGCAAGCCGCCCACCATGATCAGGAAGGTGCCAAAGGGCATAAACTGGGCTGCGGCGCGCGCAATGCCGATCTCGCCCAACTCGCCCAGCCACTCGAAGATGAGCACGCCTTCTGGTGGATCGACAGCGCCGATGATGACAAATGCCACCAACATATAAATCGGCACGACGATAGCCAGTGACAAGAAGACTGCCCGCGGGATATTCTTGCGCGGCTCGCGCACTTCTTCGCCGGCTTGTACGATAATCTCATAGCCTTCAAACGCGATGAATGTCAAGCCCATCGCGCTGACAATGCCGATGATGCCCTGCGGGTCGAAAGGCTGAAATGCCTCCAAACGCGTCGGCTCGCCAAAGATGACAAACAAGCCGCTGACGATGAAAATGCCGATAATAATCACCTTGAGCACCGTCACGATGTTGCCGACAGCGCCCGTCTCCGATGTGCCTCGATAGTTGATGTACAAAAACAGCAGGATGATCAGCACAGCGAAGAGCTTCTGTACCAGCGCCGCTTCGGTCAATTCAATGCCAAAAGGCAACTGCAGCGGACCCTGCATAAAGACGCCGGCATGCTCATCGTGGTGCGCCGCGGGATCGAGCAGCAAGATGCGCATCAGCTCGTAAATGAAGCCGCCAAAGCCCACGCCATACAAGCTGCCCGCCACAGCATGTGCGAACCAGCTCATCCAGCCCGCCAAGAAACCGTTGGGACCTGGCAAGCCTTCTTTCACCCACAGATAGCCGCCGCCCGCCTCGGGGATGGCAGAGCCAAGCTCGGCATAGACCATCGCCGTCAGCACAGTGATGACGCCATTCAGCGCGAATGCCAAAATCAGCGCCGGGCCAGCTGTGCCAGCGGCAATGCCCGTCAACACAAAGATGCCAGCGCCGATCATCGCGCCGACGCCGATCATGGTGATGTCGAACAAGCCCAGACTGCGGACTAAGCCGACATGCTGCGAGCCGTCAGTTGCCAATGCCATACGCGCGTTCCTTCGTCCGATGTCTACAGAGCGAGCCGGGCTGTGCCCCTAGTGTTCAATGTATAACAAAGGCTTGCCGAATGTAAAGTGTTGGCGAAAATCGCCCCGGGTCAATCGCATCAATAAATATTCAACACAGAGGGCGCAGAGGACACAGAGAGCACAGAGAAAAGTCACGAAAAGGGAGAATTTGGACTATACACCCGCATAGGGATTTAGTGACGAGAATTATCCTCATGCTACAAAATACGAAGAAAGATTCCCAGCAGACACAAAACCTCTGTGGACTCTCCGAACTCTGTGTTCTCTGTGTAATCTATTGAGGACCTAATTTGACGCGATTGCCCTGAAAACCGCCCATAGTCACGACCGTGCAGGCGCGGTGGGCTTAGAGTTGCGCAAATGTGTCTTTCAGCAGCGGATACAGCGACTGGTAGATGGCATAGCGCTGGGCATACACATCAGCATCCCCGCCAAGCTCCACACTCGCGCCGCGCTTGACCATGGCATCGCAGGCCGCCCTTACATCGTCGAACCAGCCCGCCGTCACCGAAGCCAGGATGGCCGCGCCAAATGCGCCACCTTCAGTCGTGTTGATATTGACCAGGCGCGCGCCAAGCACATCGGCGATGATCTGCTGCCAGACCGGGCTCTTCGCGCCGCCGCCGCTGATGCGCACTTCGTACTCTGCTGGAAGCCCGGCTTGGGCGATCAACGTGAAAGAGTCTTTCAATCCAAATGCCACGCCTTCCAGCACCGCCCGTGTCAGATGACCGCGACTGTGACGGCTGGTCATGCCGATGAAGGCTCCCCGCGCCAGGGGGTCGGGATGAGGACTGCGCTCGCCAGTCAGATAGGGCAAAAAGAATAAACCCTCGCTGCCCGCTGCAACCTGCGCCGCTTCGTCCAGCAACGCAGCAAAGCTCAGCCCAGGCGCGAAATTATCGCGATACCACTGCAAGCTGCCGGCCGCGCTGAGCATCACGCCCATCAGGTGCCAGGCGCCAGGCACAGCATGACAGAAAGCATGCAGACGCCCCTGTGGCTCGAAGGCATAACTGGACAGCGGCGCAAAGACCACGCCCGAAGTGCCGACAGTGACGCCGATGGTATCGGGCAGGACGCAGCCCATGCCGATCGCGCCCGCGGCCTGGTCGCCGCCACCGCCCACAACTGGCGTGCCCGCCCGCAAGCCCGTTTCCGCAGCCCCGGCCGCGCTGATGACCGAGGTGACTTCTGTGCCTTCGTGCACCGGCGGCAGCCAATCGGCGGGGATGTCCAGCGCCTCCAACACTTCGGACGACCAGGCGCGCTCCGCCACATTCAGCAGCGAAGTGCCCGCCGCCCCAGCCAGATCGGTGGCATAGGCATCGGTGAGCTTGTAGCGGATGTAATCTTTGGGCAGCAAGATCTGCGCCGTCCGCGCATACAGTTGCGGCTCCTGGTCGCGCACCCACAACAGTTTTGGCGCGGTGAAGCCGGTGACAGCCGGGTTGCCCGTCAGCGCGAGCAAGCGCTCCGCGCCGATGACTTCAGTCATATAGTCGCATTGCGCCTGCGTGCGCTGGTCGTTCCACAAGATGGCTGGTCGCAGCGGCTCGCCCTGTTCGTCCAGCAACGTCAAGCCGTGCATCTGCCCCGTCAGCCCGATCGCGTCGATATCGCCGCCATCCAAGCCCGAATCCGCCAGCGCCGCAGTAATGCTGCCGCGCATGCCCGCCCACCAGTCGGCTGCGTTTTGCTCGCTCCAGAGGGGTTTGGGTTGGCTGATCGGCTGGGGCGTATTGGCGACAGCGACCACCGCGCCCGCCTCGTTGATGATTAGCGCTTTTGCGCCGGTTGTGCTGATGTCGAGTCCCATCAAATAGGGCATGCCATGTCCTTTCGCGTTCAATCGCCCAGCAGCAGGATGTGCAGCTCGCGGGGTCCATGCGCGCCTTTGACCAGTTCGTGCCCGATATCGGCGGTTTTGCTGGGTCCGCTGATGATGATGGTGTTGCTGGAATCGCGGAAGGCACGATAGCCTGTTTCGCGCTGCGCCTCTGCCCAGCTTTCCAGGTCGGGCAAGATCTGCTCTGGCGTCAGCAGCGCAATGTGCAAGTCGGGCAGCAGTGATGTCGCGCGGTAGCGACCCGCCCCGCTTTCCAGCACCAGACTGCCTGTGCCAGCCAGCGCCGCGCTGATACCAGTGATGCCGACGCGCGCGCCGTCGTCATTGTGCGCCGCGATGCCGACACCCAGCGACTCCAGCACGCTGCGCAGGTCGAGGATGGGCAACTGGTCATCGTCCCAAGCCAGCGCCCTCGTGTCGCCATCCAGCAAGGTCATGATCTGCTCGACCGCTTCGCCAGGACTGCCCACGCGGTGCACAAAACTGCCCAAACCTTCTGCGGCGCGGATGAACTGCTCGGTTCGCTCTTGTGTGGATTGTTCGCGCGGGGGGATCATGCTGCGCTGGATATCAGTTGGCTCTCTGCTCAATACCGAGTCATGGCTGGCATGCGCGCCTTGGGCATCGCGCAGACGCCCCAATATGCGATCTCGCGCCCTGCTCATATCGCGCTCCTGTCGGCGAAACGCCCGCTCATGTCCCGCTGCCTTTCTCGCGTTCTTTCCACAGTTGCCGGAAAGGCTTGGGAGCAAAGGCGGGGAAGTCGCGCTCTTCGCTCCAGTTGCCCAGCGGACCGGGCATATAGTCGCCCAGCAGCGCCTGGCCGGCCCGCGCCGCGCGTCCACCCAAAGCAAAGCGCGTCGGCGATGTCATACCCACTGCCCAAAGCTTCATCGCCACATCCCAGCCGCTCGCCGATTCGCCACTTTGCACCAGGTCATGGCGCAGGTCGAGCAGCATGCGCGGCAAGTCGATATCGACCGGGCAGACTTGCTTGCAGCTGCCACACAAACTGCTGGCATGCGGCAAAGGCGCCGCATTCTCCAGGCCGACCAGCAGCGGCGTCAGCACCGCGCCGATTGGACCGCCATAGACCCAGCCATAAGCGTGTCCGCCCGCGCTGCGATAGACCGGGCAGGCATTCTGGCAAGCGCCGCAACGGATGCAGGCCAGCGCCTCGGCATAATCTGTGCCATAAATCTTGCTGCGCCCGTTGTCGACCAGGATGACATAGCAGCGCTCGGGCCCATCGACTTCCTGCGCGCGGCCGGGCCCGCTGAGGATATTGGTATACACCGAAAGCGGCTGCCCGGTGGCGCTGCGTGGCAGAACCTGGGTCAGCGTGGCGTAATCGGCGACCGTTTCCACGATTTTTTCGATGCCGACCAGCGCAATATGCACGCGCGGCATAGAAGTGCACAAACGTCCGTTGCCCTCGTTCATAACCAGGCCAATGCTGCCCGTCTCGGCAATCAAGAAGTTGCCGCCGCTGATGCCCATATCGGCGCTCAGGAAGTCTTGACGCAGCCGCTTGCGCGCAAATGCCACCATGGCCTCGGCATCATCGGTCGGCTGCATGTCCAGCTCGCGCACGAAGACATCGCGGATCTCGGCTTTGGTCATGTGCATAACCGGCGCGACAACGTGGCTGGGACTTTCCTTGTTCAGCTGGATGATATATTCGCCCAGGTCGGTCTCGACAACGCGCAGTCCAGCCGCTTCCATGACCTGGTTGACGCCCAGCTCTTCGCTGAGCATGCTCTTGCTCTTGGTGACGGTTTCCACCGCATGTCGCCGCGCGATATCAAGAACCAGTCGATTCGCAGCTTCGGCATCTTCCGCCCATTCGACTCCCCAGCCATTTTCGCGCAGCCTGTCTTCCGCCAGTTCCAGCAACTCGGGCAGTTTGCGCAGGGCGCGTCTTTTGGCTTCGGCCGCCTGGGCGCGCATGTTTTCTCCGTGCGCATCGCCGAATTCGAACATGGCTTTGGCGCGATTGTGATAGCCGCCACGGGTGCCGCTGCCAACCGCCTTTTGCAAGTCGGGGTTGTGCAGGGCGATATCGGCCAGCGAGACAAAGTCCTTGGAACGCAGCTCGACGCTCATCGCGGCAGTCCCTTCGCCAATACATCCGCCAGGTGCAGCACGCGCTTGCTGGATTTGCTGCGCGAAAGCCCGCCGTTCATCTGCGTCAGACAACTGACATCGCCGGTTACGATTGTCTCGGCCGGGCTGGACTTGATATTGTCGATTTTGTTGCGCAGCATGGCGTTGCTCAGCGCCGGCATCTTGATGCTGAACAAGCCGCCAAAACCACAACAGACCTCGCATTCATTCAGTTCGCAAAGCTCGGCATTGCCCAGTTGCGCCAGCAGGTCGCGCGCCGCGCCTCCCAATCCCAAACCGCGCAGTCCATGACAAGCATCGTGCATGGCGAATCGTTGTGGCGCGGGCAAGGCCAAATCCAGATTGACCAGGCCCAGTCCCTCCACCAGGTATTCGCTGAATTCCCAGGTGATTTCCGCGATGCGCTGGGCTTGTTTGTACAAGTCGCCATCTTCGGGCGCGAACAGGCTGGGATATTCGTGGCGCAGCATGGTCGCGCAGGAGCCGGAGGGCGTAACAATGACTTCGGCATCCTGGAAAGCATGGAAGAAATGCCTGGCGACCGTGCGGGCTTCATCCCGATAGCCGCTGTTGAAGGCCGGCTGCCCACAGCAAGTCTGCGCTGGCGGGAAGACCACGCGCGCGCCCACATGCTCGAGGATATCGACGACAGACATGCCCGTGTCTGGATACACCATATCGACGATGCAGGTGACAAACAAGGAAACGACCTTGCCTTTGGGCGATTCGCGCGCGGGGAGTGCCATGCGCCACTCTTTCGTTGTGTGTGTAAAACGCGCGGCTATTGTAGCACAGGGACAGATTTGTCCACCCCCTCGGTCCGCCCGACAGGGGTGTCGGGGCGATGCTTGTATCGCCCACGCTGGCCATGTCGCAATCGGGCGAGACAAGTCTCGTCCCTATAAGGAATCTCTGTGCCTTTGCGGCTACCTGTCGCATGACACAGATATTTCCATTGCGGCAGTTTATCTTTACCTCGCGCAGGCAGGCGCCACGCGCTACAATGACCGCACTTCTCAGCGAACAGAGGACAGCCCAAATGGCGGATTACAGCCCACGCCCAGAGCACAAATTCACCTTCGGCTTGTGGACGGTCGGCAATATCGGGCGAGACCCATTCGGCGAGCCAACCCGCGAGCCCATCTCGCCCGTGCAGATCGTGCATATGCTGGCCGATGTCGGCGCATGGGGAGTCAACCTGCACGACAACGACCTCGTGCCTATCGATGCCACAAGCGCCGAACGCGACCAGATCGTCGCCGATTTCAAAGCCGCCATGCAGGCAACCGGCATCGTCTGTCCTATGGCGACCACCAATCTCTTCGCCGACCCCGCTTTCAAAGACGGCGCATTCACCAGCAACGACCCGGCTGTGCGCGCCTATGCCCTGCAAAAGACCATGCGCTCTATGGACTTGGGCGCAGAGCTGGGCGCGGAAGTGTATGTCTTCTGGGGCGGCCGCGAAGGCGCGGAATGCGACAGCGCAAAAAATCCCGCCGATAGTATCAAACGCATGCGCGATGCCCTCAACTTCCTCTGCGAATATTCCAAAGACCAAGGCTATGCCTACCGGTTCGCGCTGGAGCCCAAGCCCAACGAGCCGCGCAGCGATATCTACTTCCCGACCGTCGGCAGCATGCTGGGCTTCATCGCCACACTGGACGATGCGGACATGGTCGGCGTCAATCCAGAAGTCGCGCATGAACACATGGCGGGCCTGAATTTCATGCACGCAGTGGCGCAGGCCTGGGATGCCGGCAAGCTCTTCCACATCGACCTCAACGACCAGATGTTTGGACGCTACGACCAGGACTTCCGTTTTGGCAGCATGATGATCAAACAGAACTTTCACCTGGTGCGCTTTTTGGAAGATGTCGGCTATGACGGCAGCCGCCACTTTGACGCCCACGCCTACCGCAGCTCTGGCTATGACGATGTCAGGGAATTCGCGCGCGGCTGCATGCGCAGTTACCTGATTTTCAAAGAAAAAGCCGCGCAATTCAACGCCGATGCCGAGGTGCAGGCGCTGCTAACAGAGATCAACGCCGACGATGGCGCGACAGCCTACCTGGCAGATGGCTACAGCCCCGATGCCGCCGCCCGCCTGAAAGCCACCGAATTCGACCGTCAGACGCTGGGCGCGCGCAGCCTGCCCTACGAGCGACTCGACCAACTGACCTTCGATATCCTGCTGGGGGTGCGCTAACGGTTTACCCCCCTCGGTCCTCCCCCCGAAAAGTCGGGGGGAAGCGCAATCTGCGGGACTGGGATTTAGCTGAAAGCGCAGCTAATCACGAGATAGAACATAGAACACAAGGATTTTCCTCTGCGTCTCCGCGCCACTGTGGCAAAGAACCTTTAATGCCTTTGTGTCCTTTGTGTCTTTGTGGTTACGATTTGCATGGTTGACTCTGATCTACTGAGGATGGATTCATGACCAAAATCACCTTCATCGGCGCAGGCAGCACCGTCTTCGCCAAAAGCCTCATGGGCGATATCTGGAGCTACCCCGAGCTGGCAGACGCCACCATCTGCCTGATGGACATCGACGCCAAACGCCTGCGCCAATCGCAGCAAGTGGCGGGGCATATCATCGCGGCGCTGGGCAATGAGCCGATCGTCGAATGCACCACCGACCGCCAGCAAGCCCTGCAAGACGCCGATTATGTCATCTGCATGATCCAGGTGGGCGGATACGAGCCAGCCACAGTCATCGACTTCGAGATACCGAAGAAATATGGCCTGCGCCAGACCATCGCCGACACGCTGGGCATTGGCGGCATCATGCGTGGCTTGCGCACCATCCCCGTGCTGCTGGATATCGCCCGCGATATGCAGGAGATCTGCCCGGATGCGCTGCTGATCAACTACGCCAACCCCATGTGCATGAATCAGTGGGCATTGAGCCGCTCGGCAGACATCGCCAGCGTCGGCTTGTGCCACAGCGTGCCCGGCACAGCGCATGAACTGGCGCGCGATATCGGCTTGCCAGACGCCGACATCAAGTACTTGGTGGCGGGCATCAACCACATGGCTTTCTATCTCAAGTTCGAGCGGCGCTCCACAGGCGAAGACCTGTACCCCCTGCTGCGGCGCGTGGCTGACGAAGGTCGCGTCCCCAAATGGAATCGCGTGCGTTACGAAATGTTGAATCGACTGGGTTATTTCGTGACCGAATCCAGCGAACATTTCAGCGAATATGTACCTTACTTCATCAAGTCGAGCGCGCCGGAACTGGTCGAGCGCTTCAACATCCCGCTGGACGAATACATCGAGCGCTGCAAAGCCGGCATTATCAGCTGGCAGTTGCTGGAGAAAGCCGAAAGCGAAGGGCGCATCCCCAGCGAAGCCGAGATCATGGAGGCGCTGGCGGATACCAAGCCCATGCACAAGAGCTGGACTGTGCACAGCATCCGCAACTTGAACAAGGTCGAGCGCAGCGTGGAATATGGCTCGCTGATCATTCACAGCATGGAGACGGGCGCGGCGCGCACGATCTATGGCAATGTGCCCAACACCGGCATCATCGACAACCTGCCCGCTGGCTGCTGTGTCGAAGTGCCTTGCCTGGTCGATGGCAACGGCGTTCAGCCCACGCGCATCGGCGAACTCCCGCCGCACCTGGCCGCCCTCATGCAAAGCAATATCAATGTGCAGTCGCTGACAGTCGAAGCGGCGCTGACCAACAAGCGCGAGCATATCTATCACGCCGCCATGCTCGACCCGCACACCGCCGCCGAACTCACGTTGGATGAAATCTGGTCCATGGTGGACGAGCTGATCGAAGCGCACGGCGATTATCTGCCTGCCTATCGCTGAGTCCCTGCCCATAATCTCAGAAGGAAGAGGAAATCGCATGGCGCAAAAGAACCTGATCGGTGGAGAATGGCGCGGCAGCGACGATGTGCTGGAAGTGCGCTTCCCCTACGATGGCAGCGTGGTCGGCGCGGTCTCGATGGCGTCTCGGCAAGATATGGACGATGCCATGGCGGCGGCAGCGCGCGGCTTTGAAGTAACGCGTCAACTGCCCAGCCACCGCCGCAGCGAGATCTTGCAGAATATGGGGCGTTTGCTCCGGGAACGTTTCGACGAAGTTGTCGAGGCGATGATCCTGGAAGGCGGCAAGAACCGCAAAACCGCCATTGGCGAGACGACTCGCGCCCTCGAGACCATCAAAGTCTCGGGCGAAGAAGCGCGGCGCATCGGTGGCGAGGTCTTCAGCATCGACTGGACGCCCGCCGGCGAGAATCGTCAGGGTTTTACGCGCCGTCTGCCTATCGGCGCCGTGCTGGGCATCACGCCCTTCAATTACCCAGTCAACCTGGCCTGCCACAAGATCGGCCCTGCCATCGCCGCGGGCAACAGCTTCATCATCAAGCCAGCCGAGAAAACGCCCCTGTCTTCGCTCATCCTGGCTGAAATTGTGCTGGAAGCCGGCTATCCGCCCGAAGCCTTCAGCGTGCTCAACGCCTGGGCACGCGATACCGAAAGCATGGTGACCGACCCGCGCATTGCCATGATCAGCTTCACGGGCAGTTCGGCAGTCGGCTGGATGCTCAAAGCCAAAGCCGGGCAGAAGAAAGTAACGTTGGAACTGGGCGGCAATGCTGGCGTGATCGTGCACAGCGATGCCGACCTGGACGCTGCGGCGGCGCAGACTGCGGCGGGCGGATTCGCCAATGCCGGGCAGAATTGCATCTCCGTGCAGCGGCTGCTCATCCAGCGCGACGTCTTTGAAGACTTCGCCGACCGTTTTGTCGAGCAGGTCAAATCGCTGAAAGTGGGCGACCCGCGTGATCCCGATGTTGATATCGGGCCGCTGATCAGCGAGCGCGATGCGATACGCGCCGAAGCTTGGGTGAACGAGGCGCAGAAGGCTGGCGCGTCGGTTCTGCTGGGCGGCGCGCGGCAGGGTACGCTCCTCCCGCCGCATGTCATGACTGAAACCGCGCCCGATATGCGCGTCAACTGCGAAGAGGTCTTTGCGCCCGTGGTGACGTTGAGCGCCTATGAAGCCTGGGAGGATGCCGTCGCCACGATCAACGACAGCCCCTATGGCTTGCAGGCGGGGGTCTTCACGCGCGATATCGGGCGAATCATGGATGCCTGGCAGCGCATTGAAGTGGGCGGCTTGCAGGTCAACCAGGCATCGACCTTCCGCGTCGACCACATGCCCTATGGCGGCGTCAAAGCCTCGGGTTATGGCCGGGAAGGCCTGCGCTATGCCATTGAAGACATGACCGATCTGCGCCTGATGGTCTTGAATCTGGGCTGAGGCTATCTCCATCCCAGAACTCAGCCCACAGTTACTATTGGTTCGTGACTTTGGTATGCAAAGTTGTGCTGTGTTCCATACCACGCGACAGAAGGTGAATAGAAACACACATCAACAGAAATAGAACAGTTGGTCAAAAATGTGCTTGACACATTGTGCCAAGAATGTTATCCTCGTACACGAGGATAACATTCAAATGAGCGACCAGCTAGATTTCTTCAATGCAACTCCAGAGGGTCTCGCGCCTGTGTGTCTTAGTGCGCAGCGTAGGCAAGACAACGATTGGACATGCGCTGATTTCTTTTGTGGCATTGGCGGTTTTCATGTTGCGGCGCGTAACCTCGGTTTGAGAGTAGTTGTCGCATGTGATATAGATGAGCACGCTCAACATGCGTATCATGAAAACTATGGCTTGAAGCCGTTGGGCGATATAGTTGCAATTGATCCAAATGACGTGCCCGACTTCGACTTCCTCTTTGGTGGTTTTCCCTGTCAACCCTTTTCCATAATTGGGCAGCGACGCGCCTTTGCCGACCCAAGAGGCGTCATGTTTTTTCAGTTGCTGAAATTCATCCGCGCCAAGCGGCCAATCGGTGTAGTACTGGAAAATGTCAAGCAGTTGTCAACGATTGCGAAAGGGCAGGTGTTGCAGCGCATCCTGGACGACATTTCTTCGTTGGGCTATTCGGTAGACTCCAAAGTTCTCAACGCGCTACACTTCGGTCTTCCACAGAAGAGAGAGCGAACAATCATTGTCGCTTCACTCCTCCCGTTCAGAACCTTCCCGTGGCCAGTGAAAGTTGCGGCAAGGAAACCTCTCAGTGAGATTCTGGAGGCAAATCCTCCGGACAAATACTTTGTTTCTGAACGCATACGCAGAAAGCGACGCGAGGCGCATACTGCAAAGGTCACGCCGGCGATCTGGCATGAAAACAAGGGTGGCAATGTCTCAAGCCACGAGTGGTCTTGCGCGCTACGGGCGGGAGCTTCGCATAATTACTTGCTCGTTGACGGGATTCGGCGATTGACGCCAAGAGAACAACTTAGGCTTCAAGGGTTTCCTGACGACTTCAAGATAGTTTGCAGCGACGCGCAAACAAGAAAACAGGCAGGCAATGCCGTGCCAGTGCCAATGGTGCAAGCAGTTATGGAAAGGCTGGTGGATCATATTGAAACCCCCGAGATTGCGTGGCAACCGTTCACGCCGCAACCATCCATACCCACTTGGCCAGATTCCCGATGAAGTCCTACACAAGATCGGAAGACAGATTGTCCACAGACTTGCCATAGGCGTGGGAGACATTTCCGGTGACGATTTTGCCACGATCTTCGCCAACAGCATCGACGGCGAACATCGCAGCAGCCCAATCGGCGTTGCGGATGTTGAATGGAATGGTTGCGCTTGGTCAGCGAAGACAATCAAAGACAAGTCGCCTTTTGCCAAGTCTAAAGTGCGGCTAATTTCCGGGCGCAACTCTCCAGACTACTCAATGGGGATTGATGACCCTCACGCCGACATCAATGAGACAGGCAAAGCAGTGTTGTCCATATGGAACTCGCGCCTGGACGAAGCACTCGACGAACATGACGACCTTCGTATTATTGTTCTCGTACGCAACATAGACACTCGCGAATTTCTTCTGTTTGAGGAAGAAGCCCAGAGGTTTGTGCCTGGAGAATATGCTTGGTCCTACAATAAAAGGAGAAACCTTCAAGGT
This sequence comes from Chloroflexi bacterium bin20, assembly GCA_002238485.1. Classification (GTDB taxonomy): domain Bacteria; phylum Chloroflexota; class Anaerolineae; order Aggregatilineales; family Phototrophicaceae; genus UBA6055. Next base: position 59,118 of record MPMG01000002.1, read on the forward strand.
TTGCATAAGCAGTCAGGCAAGCATATCTTCACGTGGCAGTTTCACGGCTCTCAATTCACAATTTTTCGCGATGTGCCGTCATCTTCTCGTCGTTTCAGAATCGTCCCCGATGTGCCGACATTAAGTGAAGCTGGCATTCTGGAGGCTATGAAGTTTACTACCGATTGGATTGGCATTCTCCAATGACAGATAATGTGTCGCCCGAAGTCAGAAGCAGAATAATGGCTCGCGTCAAGTCAAAGGGCATGAAGCCTGAAATGACCGTGCGGCGTCTGCTGCATGGACTTGGCTACCGTTACCGCTTGCACAGAGCTGATCTGCCAGGCCGACCCGACTTGGTGTTTTCGTCACGTCGAAAGGTCGTTTTTGTAAATGGATGCTTTTGGCACTTACACAGCAACTGCAAAAAAGTGCGAATCCCTACCGCGAATCGAGACTACTGGACCGCCAAGCTCAGACGAAACAGTGACCGAGACAAGCGGAATCTCGCATTGCTGGCAGAGTTGGGCTGGGAAGCAACCACCGTTTGGGAATGCCAGCTGGACGACTTGGATAGCGTTGCCACAAGGCTAGTGGATTTCCTAGATTGACGCGCACCGCTTGTAACGATCTTAATCTGCATTGAATCTCACATTACCATTGCATTGATGGCACATGCGTCGTACACTGCAAATTGTGATTGGGAGCGCTCCCAGTCACTGGGAATTGTTCTGGGACAACTATCGCTGCGGATTTGCATGAAACGTTGGACTTTGGAAGACATCGGCAAATTGGCAGGCGTATCGCGCTCGACCGTGTCGCGCGTCATCAACGACCAGCCGCATACCAGCCCAGCCGTTCGCCAGCGCGTCGAGCAAGTCATCCGCGAAACCGGCTACCAGCCCAACTCAGCCGCCCGCAGCCTCGCCAGCAGCCAGTCGCGCATTCTTGGGCTGGTCATGCCCAGCATATTGCAATCCGCCTTTGCAGACCCCTATTACGCCCTGATCATCCAAGCCATCTCGCACGCCTGCAACCAGCACGACTACACGCCATCGCTCTTTCTGTTCCAAAGCGCCGACGAAGAAGCCAAAATGAGCCAGCGACTGGTCGGCAGCGGGCTGATTGACGGGCTTATCGTCACCGCCGACACAATCGACAGCCAGTTCGTGCAGATGATCCAGCCCTACGACATCCCTTTCGTGCAGATCGGCCGCCCACTGCGCGAATCGGCGGCTTTCATCAGCTATGTCGATGTGGACAACGAAGCCGGCGCCTACCTGGCCGCCAGCCATCTAATTCAGCAAGGCTATCGACGTATCGGGCAGCTGGCCACCTTGCACAACACAGCCGGGCACGACCGCGATGCCGGCTTTCGACGCGCCCTGCTCGACCGTGGCTTGCCTATCGACGAATCGCTGATTGCCCTCAGCAGCTTCAGCGAAGCCAGCGGCTACCAGGCAATGGAAACTTTGCTGCATCAAGAGCCAGATGCCGTGTTCGCCCAGTCGGATGCGATTGCCTTGGGCGCCATCCGCGCCATCCGCGATCATGACCTGCGCGTGCCCGAAGATATCGCCGTAGTGGGCTTTGACGACATGCCCCTGGCCGCCAGCGCCAGCCCGCCCCTCACCACCGTGCGCCAGCCCATCGCTCGCACCGGCAAACTGGCGGTGGAATCTTTGCTGGATATCGTCCAGACATCGCCACAGCCAGCCCGCCACATCGTTTTGCCTGTCGAGTTAGTCATCCGTGCCAGCAGCGGCGCGGTTAGCTAGTTTTGCCCAAACTGACAAGGAGGTAAACATCGCAGCCAAATACCCAAACCGCCAGTGCCAGCTATGCTCTGGCAGCTTGTGTCCATGTTATACCTACGCCAAAAGGAGCAACACCATGAACAAAATTCGTTTACTCAGCGCCTTTGCCGTCCTGCTGCTTGCTGTCGGCTTGGCGGGCGCGCAGATGACACCCCGCGGCGGCACTGTCGTCGTCAGCGATGGCGAACAGCTCGTCGGCAAGAATTTCAATCCCTTCAGCCCCGACCCGCTGAACTTCACCGACCGCTTCATCTATGAGCCGATGTTGATCTTCAATCCCGTAGATGGCGGCGTGGCCACACCCTGGCTGGCGACCGGCTATGAATATGCCGAAGACCTGCAAAGCGTCACTTTCAACATTCGCGAAGGCGTGATGTGGAGCGATGGCGAAATGCTGGACAGCGGCGATGTCGCTTTCACCTTCAACCTCTTCCTCACCGTGCCGGCCACGGACATAGCCGCCATCAGAGACTTCCTGGAGAGCGTCGAAGTCATCGATGACTCCACCGTCCAGTTCAATCTCAACCGCGTCTATACCCTGGCGCATGAACTGATTGGCTCGCAGATGATCGTGCCCGAGCACAACTGGGCAGATGTTGAAGATTATGCCCTCTTCACCAATAGCGAGCCTGTCGGCACCGGCGCCATGACGACTGTCGCCGACTTCAACGAGCAGTCCTACACCCTCTGCCGCAACGAGAATTACTGGCGCATGGACGAAAGCGGCGCGCAGCTGCCCTATGTCGACTGCATCCGCCAGGTGCTCTTCCAGGGCAACGATCCCGCCAATCTGGCGCTGATCAATGGCGAGCTGGATTGGGTCGGCAACTTCGTGCCCGATATCGAGCAGACCTTCATCGCCCAGAATCCCGACAAGCATGGCTACTACTTCTGGCCCGGCGGCGCGACGGTGCAGCTCTACAGCAACACCAGCAAAGAGCCTTTCAGCGATGTCAACTTCCGCCGCGCGCTGAGCATGGCTATCGACTACGAAGCCGTAACCAGCATCGGCATGTATGGCTACACCAGCCCGGCCAACGCGGTTGGTCTTGGTCCGCGCTACGACTCCTGGGTCAGCGCAGACGCAACCGCCTACGCCGATAGCACGGGCCAGACCCGTTACAATCCCGATGGCGCGATGGCGCTGTTGGACGAAAGCGGTTATGTAGACAGCGATGGCGACGGCATCCGCAACCTGCCCGGCGGCGACAACATCGACTTCAAGGTGCAGGTCGTCAATGGCTGGACGGACTGGGTGACCAGCGTGCAGATCATGAGCCAGAACTTCCAGGATGTCGGCTTGAGCGCCACCGTAGAAACGCCGGACTTCGGCGCATGGTTCTCTGCCCTGCAGAATGCCACCTACGAAGTCTCGATTGGCTGGGGCACGGCTGGCAACACGCCCTACAACTACTTCCGCAACTTGCTGCTCAGCGAGTTGATCAGCGATGAAGGCGTTGCCAACGCCGAAACCTGGAGCCGCTGGACCAGCGACGAGGCGGACGCGCTGCTGAGCGCCTTCACCGAAACCGCCGACGCCGCGCAGCACATGGACATCGTCAACCAGCTGCAAATGCTGTATGTCGAGAATATGCCAGCTATCCCGCTCTTCCCGGGACCGACCTGGTATGAATACACGACCTACCGCTTCACCGGCTTCCCCACTGAAGACAACTACTATGCGCAGGGCAGCCCCTGGGAGCGCAACTCGGCAGCGATCGTCATCAGCACGATCCACTGCATCGACGACATGGCTTGCGGGCAGTAAGCCGTCTATACTAACGATAGCTGGCGGGGTCTTTCGGGGTTCCGCCAGCTATCACTTGATTTCTCGATCGCCAATTTTCAAGGCTCAAGATATGACAACCGCGGTCGGCAAGCGCGCAGCTCGAAAGCCGGACGACGATCCTGGCATGCTCACCAAGCTGCTGGACGGCGTCTATGCCATCTTCAAATCTCGTTTTTTGCGGCGACGCTTCGTTTTTTATCTGGTGGCTGCCTTCGCCGCTGTCACACTGAACTTCATCATCCCGCGCTTGATGCCTGGCGACCCGGTGCAGCTGCTCTTCGCGCGCTTCCAGGGCAAGCTGGATCCGCGCGCCTTTGAAGCCATCAAGGAGCAATTTGGCTTTGTACAAGGTCCCTTGTTCGAACAATATCTGCTCTACCTGCGCAGCATCGTCACGCTGGATTTTGGGCCATCCATCATGGGATTCCCCGTTCCGGTTGCCCAGGTGATCGGCAGCAGCCTGCGCTGGACGCTGATCTTGGCGGGCATTTCCTCGGTGATGTCATTCCTGATCGGCGCCTTGCTGGGTGTTCTGGCTGCCTGGCGTCGCGGCGGGCGCATTGATACCATCCTGCTGCCGATCGCCAGCGTCTTCGGGGCTTTTCCCTATTTCTTCATCGCGCTTATCGCTGTTTATGTGCTCGGCTTCCAGCTAGATGTTTTCCCCACCAGCCACGCTTATAACACCGCCATTCGGCAAGATTGGGCTTCGACCGAGTTTCTGTGGAGCGTCGTCTATCACATGATTTTGCCGCTCTTCACCATCGTCGTGACGGCGACTGGCGGCTGGATGCTGGGCATGCGCAACAATATGATCGGTGTGCTTTCGCAAGATTATATCGTCATGGCAGAAGCCAAGGGTCTCTCGGACAGACGCATCATGCTTCTCTACGCCGCCCGCAACGCCATCTTGCCCAGCCTGACCGCCTTCGGCATGTCATTTGGCTTCGTCATCGCTGGTTTGCTGCTGACGGAGATTGTCTTTTCCTACCCTGGCATGGGCTACACATTTTTGCTGGCGGTTAACGCGCGTGATTACCCGGTCATGCAAGGCATATACCTGATGATCACGGTGACGGTGCTGGTGGCGAATTTCATCGCTGATATGAGTTATGTCTTGCTCGATCCGCGAGCCCGCTGAGCCTGTAAGCGAGGACAATGATGATGACGAAGAACAAGGCAAAAACATCAAATTCGCTTTATCGGCTGTGGATGATCTTGCCCGGCTGGTCGCGTTCAATTATCAATAACAAGAAAGCGCTGGCCGGCATTTTGATCCTGGCTTTCTTTTTCATAGTCGCTTTACTGGCGCCTTGGCTTTCGCCGACCGCCCCGCAGCGCATGCTTGGACGGCCGCACGATCCGCCATCTGAGAAGTATGTGCTGGGCACGACGCGTCAAGGGCAAGATGTTTCCGCGCAGATGGTATATGGCGCGGGCGGCTCGCTGCGCGTCGGTTTCCTCACCGGTACAATCGTCATCGTCATCGCCATCGCGGTTGGCATAACGGCCGGCTATGTTGGTGGCGTTACTGACGAAGTTCTCTCACTCATATCCAACATATTCCTTACCGTGGGAGGCTTGCCACTGATCATCGTGGTCGCTGCTTTAATCGAAAAACCGGGTCCCGACACAATTATCCTGGTGCTCAGCATCACCAGTTGGGCTTGGGGGGCGCGGGTCTTGCGCTCGCAGACCCTGTCCCTGCGCAACAGCGAATTTGTCGAAGCGGCGCGAGTCAGTGGCGAGCCGCTCTGGCGCATCATCGCTGTCGAAATCTTGCCCAACATGACCTCACTGGTCGCCTCCGTCTGGATCGGCGCGGTACTCTACGCCATCCTGGCGCAAGCCGCCCTGGAGTTCATCGGTCTGGGCGACCCCAACAGCGTCACCTGGGGCACCATCCTCTATTGGGCGCAGAACAATCAGGCTCTGCTCACCGGCGCCTGGTGGACCTTCATCCCGCCTGGCGTGGCGATTTCGGCAGTCGGCTTGAGCCTGACGCTGATCAACTACGGCATCGACGAAATCACCAACCCGCGCCTGGCAACTCATGTGGCTGCGCCCGTAAAAAGAGCCCGCTTCTGGGAAAGATTTTTAGGATTAAGAATGGGGAGTAGTGGTGCCGAAATCATCTCAAGTTGACAGCCAAGAGCCGCTGATCCAAATCCAGAATCTGAATGTCGAATATCGGACAGTCAGAGGCGCTGTGCGGGCGGTCGAAAATGTCAGCTTTGACCTCTATCCCAACGAAGTCTTTGGGCTGGCGGGCGAAAGCGGCTGTGGCAAGACCACCATCGCCAATGCCATGACGCGCTTGTTGAAGCCACCCGCCTATATCACTGGCGGCAAACTCATGTTCCGCGATATTGACATTCTGCAATTGGACGCCGAACGTCTGCGCGCTTTCCGCTGGGATCAACTCGCAATCGTCTTCCAGAGCGCCATGAACGCGCTGAATCCCGTGCTGACCATCGGCAATCAGATCATTGACGCCATGCAAGCCCATCAGGCAATTTCTTATGCAGAAGCGCGCAGCCATGCCAAGCGCCTGCTGCGGACTGTTGGGATCGATGTGGCGCGCGTCGACAGCTACCCGCACCAGCTCAGCGGCGGTATGCGGCAACGCGCAGTCATCGCCATCGCCCTGGCCCTCAATCCCGAGCTCATCATCATGGACGAACCGACCACCGCCCTCGATGTCGTGGTGCAAAAGCAGATCTTGCAAGAAATCAAAGACCTGCGCGAACAATTCGGCTTCTCTATTCTCTTCATCACGCACGACCTGTCGCTGCTTGTCGAAATCTCCGACCGCATCGGCATTATGTACGCCGGCAAATTCGTCGAAGCGGGTCCCGCGCGCGAAATCTTCAGCGACCCCAAACATCCCTATACCAACCGGCTGATGAACTCCTTCCCCACCGTGCATGGTCCACGCCGCGAGCTGCTGGGCATCCCCGGCGCGCCGCCCGATCTCATCGACCCGCCCGCTGGCTGCCGCTTTCATCCGCGCTGCGAATTGGCGATAGCCGGCGAATGCGAGCGAATCGTGCCGCCCCTGATCCGCATCGGCGGTCAACGCGATGTCGCCTGCCATCTCGTCAAAGAAGCGGAGGCGGCATCATGAGCCGAAACCACCAAAACAGACAGCCCGTCCTCGAAGCGCGCGACCTGAGCAAAGACTTCCATACCGGTGGCGCCTTCACCGGCGGCGTCGTCAAAGCTGTCCAGGGCGCGAGCTTCAAACTCTTTCGCGGGCATGTGGTCGCGCTGGTGGGCGAAAGCGGCAGCGGCAAGAGCACGATCGTGCGCATGTTGGCGCGCCTGCACGAGCCCACGGCCGGCGAGATCTTCTACAATGGCGAGGCGGTGCTCTCTCAACGCGGACGCCGCGCTCTGCTGCGTTATCGGTCGCAAGTGCAGATGGTCTTCCAAGACCCATTCGGTTCGCTCAACCCCGTGCATCGCGCCAGCCACGCCGTCCAGCGCCCGCTGAAGATCTACAACAAAGCAAATAGCCGACAAGAGCTGCGCGACAAGCTGGAAGAGCTCTTTGCCATGGTCTCGCTGACGCCGGTGGACGAATTCATCGAGAAATATCCGCACCAACTCAGTGGCGGACAACGGCAGCGCATCGCCATCGCCCGCGCACTGGCTGCCGATCCAGAGGTCATCCTGGCCGACGAGCCGGTTTCCATGCTGGATGTGTCGATCCGCCTGGGTATTTTGAATCTGATGGGGCGGCTGCGCGACGAACAGGGCATCGGCTTTTTGTATGTGACGCACGACCTGGCCAGCGCGCGCTACTTCGCCGATGAGATCCTGGTCATGTACGCCGGCTTCATCGTCGAGCAGGCCCCCGCCGAAGAGCTCATCAGCGATCCCAAACACCCCTATACGCAGATGCTGCTGGCGGCAGTGCCCGACCCCACCCGCGGACTCAAGACCGAAAATATCGAGCTGGAAGGCGAAATCCCCGATCTGACCAGTCTGGGCGGCGGCTGTCCATTTGCGCCGCGCTGCCAGCACGCCATGGATATCTGCAACGAAGCCATGCCCGCCCAAACCACGCTCGAAGATGGGCGTTGGGTGCGCTGTTATCTGTACGAAGACGAGCTTGCGCCTGCGCAGATGAATTGAATTCACCACAGAGACTCAGAGATTATCTGTATGCTATAATCCCGCGCGCGTAGCTTCCACCTGACCTACCGGGGGCGAGGGGAATCACCGGAGTCAACATGGCAAAAAACCGCAACCTGATTATTCTCCGCAACAAGCGGCTGCAAACATGAAACTGCCGCCCTTTTCTCTGTGCCCTGTGTGTCTATGCGGTGAATTCTTTTCGCATTTTGCCAGGCGCGACAACGAAAGGACAATCTGATGAGCGATGTAAAAGCCGTCTGGGAAATCCCGGCGATATTGGGCGAAGGTCCCCTGTGGGCGCCCAGCGAAGATGCCGTCTATTGGGTCGATATCTTCAGCAGCAAGGTGCACTGTTATGGGCACAGCGATGGGCGCAAAATCACCTGGACATTCGACTTCCCCATCACCAGTCTGGCAGAACGGGCTGACGGCGGCTTCATCGGTACACTGAACGACGGCTATGCCTGGATCAACTTTGATGTAATCTCCGCGCAGCCTATTGCCCTGCCCGAAGCGGACATGCCCGGCAACCGCTTCAACGATGGCAAAGTCGACAGCAGCGGACGTTTTTGGGCGGGCACGATGGATAGGGAGCAGGTGGCAGAAAGCGGCTCGCTTTATCGCCTCGACCCCGACCTCAGCTGGCAGCAGTGCGACAGCGACTACATCATCTGCAATGGACCGACCTTCAACCTCGACAACAGCATCATCTATCACACCGACAGCATCAAGCGCAGGATCTACGCGCTGGATATGGATTCGGCGGGCGAGCTGAGCAACAAGCGCGTCTTCACGCAATTCACTTCAGCCGACGAAGGCGTGCCCGATGGCATGACCATCGACAGCGAAGATTGCATCTGGGTGGCGCATTTTGGTGGCGCGCGCATCACCCGCTATTCGCCGGCTGGCGAGATTCTGACGGTCCTGCCGCTGCCCGTGCCCAATATCACCAGCTGCACTTTCGCTGGCGCAGACCTCGACACGCTCTACATCACCACAGCCAGCACGGGCATAGACGAAGCCGACAAAGCCAAGTATCCGCTGGCGGGCAGTTTCTTCCGCTGTGTGCCTGGCGTGAAAGGCGCTCCGACCGCGAAGTTCGGCGGGTGAGTCTATCTTGCCCCCGGTCCCCCCGACAAGTCAGGGGGCGGCACAACCCCCCTCAGTCTCCCCGAAAAGTCAGGGGAAGGCACAACCCCCCTCAGCCGCAAGTCCCGATCGGCTCGACGAAGGCGGCGCTTATCCAGCCCTTCACGCCGTGAAAATCCACCTTGAACCAATCTGCCGTGCGCGCGACCGCCGTCAATGTCGCGTTGTAGGGGACGGCTCGGATGACATCGCCGCCGGGACTGGCGCGGAAGTTCAGGATGTTCGTTGTGCGCGCCATGCAGCCGCTCAGGCTTCTCGCTTCGAGCGCGGGCGTGGGCGTGGGCGCAGCGGGCGGACGGTTGCCGGGCAGCAGGATCAAATTGCCCGGGCGGTCGATTATGGCGCAGGTCAAGCCGTTCTCGTTGGCTGCTGGTAAATCATAGACGACGCGGGGCAGCGGCGCGGTGTCGATGAATTTGAAGGCGCTGCCTTCCGCTTCAAAGCAGATTTTTGTGCCTGGCAGGATCCAGCTCCAGACATTGATAGCGTCGACGAAGCCTGCCGCGGCGATCTCCGTGTTGCCGATGCCCTCGGCGTCCAGTCGCTGGCATTGCGTGGATTCCGTAATGTTGTAGGTGACGATGCCGGGCAGGGTCAAGCAGGTCGAGACGCCGGGCGTGGCGGTTGCCTTGATTTCTGCGGGCGGGATGTAGATTGCGCCGCTGTCGCCTACGCTGGCGCTGCTGCCGCTCGTTTCTTGACGCGGGCGAGGTGGAGGCGGGGGCGGTGGCGGGACATATTCAAAAGCGCCGATGTCGCAGCTGCTTTCCTGCGGGCGTGTGACGCCACGCTGGTCGACAGTAACGCCATTGCTGCCCGTGATGCAGGTGGCGGCGTTCCTGGCGGGGCTGTTGGCCGCGATGGTGAAATAAGGCGGGCTGCCGGTGGCGCTGGACGACAGCAGCGGATTAGCAGTTGAGAAGGGCGTGCCGCAGTGAGCTTCTGGGTCAGTGCTAGAGAAAGAAGCCAAACTATAGATGTTGCCCGTGTTGACGGTAAGGGTTCCAGTGCTTTTTTGTCGTACGCAGTCCTCGCCAGAATTGCCATAGATGATGCTGTTTCGCATGGTCACCGAACCATTTTGAATTTTAAGGGCGTTAGAGCCAGAGTTGCCGGTGATGGTGACATGGTTGAGCTCGAAAGTGGCGGTGCTGCGGTTAGCGCCGAGAAGAAGCGCGCCTCCATTCAGACTGCTGAGGACCGAGTTGTTGTAAAAGGTGCTGTTCGTGATTTTGTGCGACTTGCCGTTCAAATACATAGCGCCGCCGCCCTTGTTTACGCTGCGGTTGTTATAAAAAGCGCTGCGATTGACAACCAGGTCGGCCTGGCTGTGTGACATGTAGAGAGCGCCGCCTTCGCCACCGCTTCTGCTGTCTTTGATGACGACTTGGTTTAAGGTCAGGTCGCCTTGCGCGTGGATCGCGCCGCCTTGGTCGGTTGCATTACTACCGACCCCATCGGTCAAAATCAGGTTGTTGATTGTTAAATCCCCTGTCGTAAAACGAACGTGGAATATGATGTGTTCGCCAGCTCCGCTAATCGTCCGTCCGTTGCCGTTGATGGTGATTGCGCTGGCGATTTCCGGAAGTATGGCGGTGAGTGTCCCGCCGCTCAGGGTGATATTGGCGGTGATATTGATGGTGTCGGCTTCGCTGTTGCCGTTGGCGGAATTGATGGCGGTGACGAGCGCGGCTTGGTTGGCGGCGGTGAATGTAGCAGCGCGGGCGGGCGCGACCGACAGCAGCAGGAAGACCAGCGCGGCGAGTATTAACTTGAATGCGAATGTGGAGTGGAAATGAAACGAAGCGGAATTGTTACGCGATATTACGGGGGGGGGGGGCGATATTGCGCTTGCCAGCGTTCATTTTTCCATACTCCATTCTTGCCTGGGCGATGTCATGTGGACAAGCGCTTGTTCTGGAACGCATAGATAAAATACCTGTCTTATCGCATGATTTTCTATGGTAATGCCATTTCCTGGATTGTCAAGCATTTGGATGAGAACGAAACAGGGCGATCGCTTCATAATGATGTTCTCAATCAATAACACAGAGAGCGCGGAGGGTGATGTTGGGGCGAGTCAGTGGGTCGCCCAATAGAATCGCAGGGGTAGACCGCTCACGCCAGTTCCTATACAATGCCCGCGTCGGACACGGAGGGAGGCGACCCTTGCGCTCATTTTTCCTTGTTTTGCTCTGCGGCATCGGCGTCGTGCTCAGTGGCTGCGCGGCACAAGCCAGCTTCGGCGATGCCATCACCGAGGGCGAACCAACGCCCATCCCCACACCGGTCGTTCCCAGCAAGCCCATCTACACAGTCGAGCGCGGCGATATTGTCTATGAGCGCCGCTTCTTCGGGCGCATATCCCCTGTGCTTGCCGAGGAATTCGCCTTTGAAATCGATGGCCGCGTGCAAGAACTCTTCGTCGATGCGGGCGTCGATATCAGCCAGGGCGATGTGCTGGCGAGGCTCAATACCAACGCGCTGGAAAACCAGCTGCTGGCTGCCAACGAAGAATTGGCCATCGCCACATCAATCCTGGAAAGCGCCGAAAACAAAGAGCGCTTTGATAGTCGCCGCGCCGCGCTCAACTTGCAGATGGCGCAGATCCAGCTCGACCACGCCATTGCCAACGCAGCCGACCCGCCCAGCGCCGACGAAAACCTGCAAATCAGCCTGCTGACGATCGCGCGCGATCTGGCGCAAGTCGCCATTGACGAGCTGACCGATGGCGTCGACCCGCAACTTCGCTTTGATGTGCAGCGGGCGCAAAAACGCGTCGATGAGTTGAATACCGCCATCGCCAGCGCCGAGCTGATCGCGCCGTCCGACGGACGCCTGACCTATTTTGCGCCAGACCCCGGCGAGCAAGTCTTCGCCTTCGAGCCAATCGCCGTGGTGGCAGACATGACCGTGCTGGAAGTCACCGACGAGATGGACGCCGACGACCTCAGCGAACTGGCTGAGGGCATGCCGCTGACCATCCAGCGCGCCAGCATCCCCGGCAATGTCTACAGCGGCACGATCGCCAGCTTGCCCGCGCCTTATGGATTGTCGACCGACGAGTTTGTGCATGTGGCATTTGACAGTCAGCCACCGCCCGATGAATTCAAAGTGGGCGACCGCATGAACTTCACCGTGGTCATCGACACGCGCGAGGATGTGCTGGTGCTGCCCACCTCGGCCATCCGCACTTTCAGCGGGCGCGAGTTCATCGTCGTGCAAAACGAAGGCGTGCAGCAGCGCGTTGATGTGCGGCTGGGCTTGGAAGGCGGCGGCATGGTCGAAATCTTGAAAGGCGCAGAAGAAAACCAGGTGGTCATCGGTCCATGATGCGCCAGTTCCATCGCATCCGCGCTATCCTGGTCGTCGCGGTCAAACGTCTGCTGGCTCAGCCGCTGTTGTCATCCGCCACCATCATCGGTTTGACCGTGGCTGTTGCCCTGGTGCTGACCATCCCGATCTATGCCGAGTCGGTGGCTTTCCGCGTTTTGACCGAACGCCTGACCGAAGGGCCCGACCGCATCAATCGCCCGCCCTTCTCCTTTCTCTTCAGTTACATCGGCAGCTGGAACGAGCCCGTCAACTGGGAAGCGACAAACGACCTCGATAGCTACCTGCGCGAGAAGGGCGGCGCAGAACTGGGCTTGCAGACGACGCGCCTTGTCCGCCACCTGGAAACGCAGAATTTCCGCCTCTATCCGGCTGGCGAGACGAATTATCGCGACGAGAACAAATCGCTGGATTATGTCAGCTTCGGCACCACCGAACATATCGAAAGCCAGGTCGAAGTGGTCGATGGCAGCTATCCAGCGGCGGCCCCGCCCGATCCAAACAGCATCGTCGAGGCGATGATTCACGAAGACTTCGCCAGCGACTTTGGCATCCAGGCCGGCGAGAGCTTCGTGGGCTACAACTGGCGGCTGGATGCCGATCATCCGTTGCAGATCACAGAAATCCGCGTTTCGGGCGTGTGGCGTCCGCATGATGAAGACGATGAATACTGGTTTTATCGCCCCAATGTCTTCGCCGATATCTTGCTGATCAACCAAGACACCTTTGTCAACCGCATCGCGCCTTATACCGAGCACGAGATCAACCTGGCGGTCTGGTATCTGGTCACCGATGGCAGCAGCATCAACACCAGCCGCGTGGATGAGCTCATTCGCCGCCACGATGACACAGAAAAGATCGCCGATCAATATCTGTCCGGCACCTATATCCAGGCTTCGCCGGTCGACGAGCTGAGTTATTACCGGCGCGTGATGACAGTCATGACCTTGACGCTGACCGTCTTCAGCATTCCCATTGTGGCGCTGCTGATCGTGTTCTTGATCATGCTGGTCGGGCTGGTGGTCGATGGCCAGCGCAACGAAACGGCTGTGATGCGCAGCCGCGGCGTATCGCCATTCCAGGTGGTGGGCTTGACGACGGTCGAAGGCATCATCATGGGTGTGATCGCGCTGGTGATCGGTGGCGCGCTGGCGCTGGCTTTTACACAGCTCATCGGCACGACGCGCAGTTTCATGGATTTTCGCTGGGGAGAACGTTTTATTGTATCGGTGCCGCCCAGCATCGGCACAGCCATTGGTCTGGCGCTGCTCTTCACGGTATTAATCCGCGTCGTGCCCACCATCGGCGCATCGCGGCATACCATCATCAGCTACAAGATGGACCGCGCGCGTCTGTTGGGCAAGCCCTTGTGGCAGCGCGCGGGCCTCGACCTGCTGCTGCTGGCGCTGCTCGGCTATTTTTATTATCAAGTGGTGCAGCAGGGTGGCTTGATTGATGTTGAAGGCGGCGCTCGCAATATCAGCCAGGCTTACGAACAGCCCTTCGTCTTCTTGCTGCCGCCGCTGACCATCTTCGCGATTACGCTTTTTGCGCTGCGCTTCCTTGCGCCGATCCTGCGCTTCCTGGCCTGGCTGATCCAGTGGACGAACAGCGTCGGCTTGCTGATGGTCACGCGCCAGCTGGAACGCGCTCCTGGCGCCTATTATCTGCCGCTGATCTTGCTGGTCTGCACCATCAGCCTGGGCATCTATACCGCTTCTTTCGCGCGCACAATCGACCGCTATCTCTATGAACAGCAGTATTACAAAGTCTCGGCGGATATATCGGTGCGCGTCTACAGCCAGGCGCCGGGCGGATTCCCGGGCGCAAGCGCAGACGATGCGCCGCCCGCCTACATGCACATCAGCGAGTTCACATCCATGCCTCATGTGCGCGATGCCACTCGCATCGGCGAATACACAGCCACAGCGCGCCTGACCTCTGGCAGCGTCAGCGGGCGCTTTGTCGGCATCGACCGCGATGCCTTGGGGCCGGTCATCTTTTGGCGTCCCGACTTCGCCGATATCCGCCTCGGTTACCTGACCAATGCCTTGGCTCAGCAGCCCGATTCCCTGGTCGTCTCGCGCGAGTTCATGCAGAATCGGGCGCTGGACATTGGCGACCTGGTAGAGATCGACATTCGCAGCGGCGGCGATGTTTTTAAGGTGAACTTCCAAATCGTTGGCGCCCTGGATTACTTCCCGCGCTGGTATCCCGAAGAAGACGGCGCGCTCTTCCTGGGCAATCTGGAATACCTGTTCGAGCAAGCACAGTTGGAATTGGCGCACCGCGTGATCGCTCGCATCGAGCCGGGTTTTGACTCGCGGGAATTCCAGCGCGCTTTGATCCAGCGTGGCGCGGCTGGCGTTTCGCTGGAAGAACCGGAAAGCAGAATCAACCGCGAACAATCGCGCCCCGAACGACAAGGCTTGTTTGGCTTGCTGTCCATCGGTTTCATCACCTCGTCGTTGGCGACCATGATCGGCTTCTTGCTGTATACGATTTTCTCGTACCAGCGGCGCTTTGTAGAGCTGGGCATCTTGCGGGCGATCGGCTTGTCGCGCGGCTCGATGATGCTGTCGGTGGCCTGGGAGCTGGGATTGCTGATTGTGCTGGGGCTGGCGCTGGGACTGGGCATAGGCTTGCTGGTCAGCGTGCTCTACATCCCCTATATGCAATTTGTCAGCAGTCTGGAGGGCGTCGTGCCACCCTACCTGGTCGGCATGGCTTGGGCAGAAATCGCGCAGATCGTGGCGCTCTTCGTCTTCACTTTCGCGCTGATCATGGCGATTCTGCTGGTCATTCTGCGGCGCATGCGCATCTTCCAGGCGGTAAAATTAGGCGAGACGCTCTAGCCAGAAGCAAAGCCGTCCACACCTGGACAAGACGAGACTATCATGAGCCAGCCCAACATTCTCATCATCATGTCCGACGAGCACGCGCCCATGTTCAGCACCGTCTATGGGCATCCCATCGCGCGCACACCCAATATGCAGCGGCTGGCGGAGATGGGCGCAACATTCGACGCCGCCTATTGCAATTCGCCGCTGTGCATGCCCTCGCGCATGTCCTTTATGAGCGGGCGATTTGTCAAGCACATCGACGCCTGGGACAATGTTACGCCGCTGCGCTCGGATGCGGTCACCTGGGCGCATCGACTGCGCGATGTCGGTTATGATGTGGCGCTTTCGGGCAAGCAGCATTTTGGCGGAAACGATCAATTGCACGGCTTTCAAGAGCAGTTGGCGCGCGACCTGCACGCCGAGCGCTATCATCCTATCCACACCTGGGACGATGGCATTGTGCCGGCCGAGCAGCCTTGGCACGAAGTCTATAATGCCGGACCCGGCTGGTCGGAAGAGTTGGACTGCGACGAACTGGCGCAGCAGCGAGCGCTTGACTATCTGCGCGACCCCGCCCGCCAGCAACGTCCCTGGGCGCTCAATGTGTCCTTCATTGCGCCGCACTTTCCGTACATCGCGCCGCAGAAGTATTGGGACATGTACCCGCCCGAGCAGATGGACTTGCCGCAGCTGCCCGCTGGACACCTGGCGAATCTGCACCCCATGGCGCAGCGCATCCGCCTGATGTTTGGCTTTCCGCAATTTCCCGATGAAGTCGTTCGCCGCGCTCGCGCCGCCTATTACGCGCTCATCAGCTATTTCGACGACAAAATCGGCGAACTGCTGGATGCGCTGGAGGCGACAGGACAAGCCGAAAACACGGTCATTATTCATCTCAGCGATCATGGCGATATGAATGGCGAGCATGGCATGTGGCGCAAGTCTTGCCTTTATGAAGCCTCGTCGCGCGTGCCTTTGCAGATCGCCTGGCAAGGGCGCATTGCCGGCGGGCAGCGCATCCCCCAGGTATGCTCGCTGGTCGATGTGACGGCGACCATCTGTGAGATGGCGGGCGATGTTTGTCCCTTGCCGCTGGATGGCGAAAGCCTGCTGCCGCTGTTGACCACAGGCGATGCGCACTGGAAAGACGAAGCCTTCTGCGAATACCTGGCGCATGGCAGCGACCGGCCACTGGCGATGCTGCGGCGTGGGCGCTTCAAATTGAATTATAGCTGGGGCGAGCCGCCTGAATTGTATGATATAGTGGCCGATCCTGGCGAATTCACCGACTTGGCTGGCGACCCGGACTATGCAGAGGTGGTGGCGACCCTGCAAGCCGACCTGCTGGCGGAATGGGATCCAGCCGCGCTAGACCGCCAGGTGCGCATCAGCCAGCGACAGCAGCGGTACATCGAGTCGCGCTTTGGGACAGGCTGGCGGGCTTCGTCCTAGCCAAAGCGCATCATTCAATCCCCGACCTGCATGACCACCTTGCCGAAGTGATCATGCTCTTCCAGGATGCGATGGCCCTCGCGGATATCCGACAGTGGCAGCACACGGTCGATGACCGGGCGCAGCACACCCGCGTTCGCCAGCTCCAGCGCCGTGCGCAACTCGTTATAAGTGCCGCCATTTGCGCCCAGGATGCTCAGCTGCCGGTGATAAATCTGAGGGATATGTAGGGGGAAGCTCTTGCCTGAATGGGAGCCGCAGACGACCATCCGTCCGCCACGAGCCAATGTCTGCAGCGAGCTTGCCCAGGTCTTCGCGCCCACCAGGTCTTGTGCCACATCGACGCCGCGTCCAGCCGTCCAGTCGATGACCTGCTCGACCCAGCCGTCCTCGCGATAGTTGACGACATGATCAGCGCCCAGTTCGCGCGCTTTTGTCATTTTCTCGCTGCTGGAGCTGCTGGCGATGACGGTCGCGCCAGCATATTTGGCGATCTGGATGCCGATAGAAGCCACGCCACCGCCCGCGCCCGGGATGAAGACTGTCTCCCCGGCCCGCAATCGCGCCACCGTGATCAACATGTGCCAGGCTGTCTTGGAAACGACTGGCAGCGCCGCCACTTCCAATGCCGAAAGCGCTGCTGGTTTGGCGATCAAGTTGCGCGCCGGCGCCAGCATATACTCGGCTAGCCCACCGTTGCGGTGTTCGCCGATGATCTTATGCTGCGGACAAATCGTCACATCACCCGCCCGGCAATGCTCACAGAGGCCGCAGGTAACCAGCGAATAGAGGGTGACGGCATCACCCTCTCGCCAGCCAGCGACGCCATCACCCAGCGCGTCGATATGCCCGCAAACATCTACGCCGGTCGTCAGCGGCAAGGGCACTGCGCCAAATTGCGGTCCGCGGCGGATGCCCACATCCAGCCAATTCAGCGCGCAGGCAGCCACCTTGATGCGCACTTCGCCGGCAGCCGGCGCAGGGATAGGCACCCGCTCCAGCCGCAGCACTTCGCGTCCGCCGTGCTCATGAAAAAGCGCCGCTGTCATCTGATCCATTTTTCACTCCTCGCTGGCATGCGTTGTCAATCCTCTGCCGCGGCTGCAATGCGCAGGCTGCCCAGTGGCACGCGCGCATCGGCGAAGGACATGCCAGCGGCGTCTTTTGCCCGCAGTCGTTGCATGTCGCGCAGATTGTATAGCCCGCTGTACACCGCATATTCGCCCGGCGCGACATCGTCGGGCACGGTCACCAGCCAGGTTTCGGTATCCAGCAGACCTTCATACCACAGGCGCATGGGCAGACGGTTGCCCAGAGGCGGCTGATCGTAGCCCCATTGTGATCCGCTCGCTTCGTGCACAAAGTGCAGGAACTGACTGTAATCGTGGCGGCTTTCGGCAGCGCTGTGCCAGGTGACAGGAACTTCCAAGCTGTCGCCGGGCTGTGCCTGGGCGGGCAATTCGATACCAACAAATGTGAAACCCTCGTCAAATGTGGCCAGAGCAGTGGCTGGCGGCGCAGACACTGTCGCTGGCACGACGAATTCGCCCAGGATGACTTGCTTGTTGTTGAGCTGGCGCAGGTTGCTGGCGTCCAGGCGGCGCAACGCATTTATATCCATTGCCCCCAGCACGATCCAGTGCGCGCGCTTGGGCGGGACAAAGTCGCGGTGCCAGACCTCGTGCCGCTGCCGATACACAGGGCTGTAGCCAGCGCCAAAGGGCAATACACTGTGCAAGAGATCGAGGTCAGCCACATAGCGGAAATTGGATTCGCCGCTGACAATGTCAACCAGGTCAAGCAGAAAATAGCGCAATTGCGTATATTCGACTTGCGGCGCGCTGAAGTACATGCTGATGTTGATCGCATCGCCAACCGAGTCGAATTCATAGCCCCGCAGGGCGATGTCGCCGGCGAAGCGCACGTTGGTCGGCTGGGCGACGCGTCCCAGTTCGAGGCGCGCCACTTGCGCATGCAGCGGGATCAACAAGAGCCACAGAATGGGGATAGCGGCGACGCCCCGACGCAAGCGCGGCGATGGCTGCGGGCAGGCACAGGCGAATGCGCCCAACATGGCCACCAGTATCAGCCAGCCACCCAAATGCTCCATAATCTCCTCGAAGGCATAGGGCTTGTCGCAGCCCGCTTGGCGGAAGACACCCTCGACGCCACAGAAGAGCGACGCAGAATCCAGCAGCAAGCCGCCGGCCCCCGCCAGCGCCAAACCCGCCAACGCCGCGAATTGCCACAGCCGCGACCGCCCGCGCGATACCAGCGCCATCAACGTGGTGGCAGCCGCCGCGCCCAGGCCCAAAATCAGGTAGCCTCGCTCCCAAAGATTGAGGCGGTACTCGCCGACGATGCGCTTGAAGAGCTCATAGTATTCGTCCGCGCCCATGGCCAGCAGCAGCAGGCCGATGCCAAGAAAGTAGAGCCGCTGGTAGCCGCGCCACCCGCGCCCGACCCAGGCCACGACCAGCGCGATGACGCCCGCGGTGGCCAGCATGGTCGATGACAGCGCCGAGGGGATGTTGTGTTCCACATCGTAATGCCACAGCACGCCCCAAAAGTGGTAGTTCTCCGCCGAGTCCAGCGCGAACAGCAACAGCGGGATCTGCACGAGCAGCAGGACGGCGGCCATGCGTTGTGGAAAGCGGGGCAGTCGCCGCGCCAACGCGAGCCAGCACAAAAGGCAGGCCGGCAGGTATAGCGCATATTTGAACAAGTCGATGACCTGCTCCTGCGACAATACCAGCAAGCCGTCGTCAATCATCTCCTGCTGTCCCTGTGGCTGGGCAGTCTGCCGCTAGTCAAGCCCTCGTCCCGTTGCTGTCTTTCAACTTGGGCGAGGCGCTGTGTTCGCCATACAGGTGGCACTGCGTGATATGGCCTTCGTCATCGCTCACCTGTGGCGGGCGGACGCTCAGGCAGGCTTCCATGACTTCTGGGCAACGTTGGGAAAAAGGACAGCCGATGAATTGCTCGGTGGGGCGCGGCACGCCTTCACGGATGCGCAAGGGCGGGTTTTCGATGGTCGGGTCGGGCACTGGCACAGCAGCGATCAATGCCTGCGTGTAGGGATGCTGCGGGTTGCTGATGATCTGCTGGCTGGGACCGATTTCGACAATTTCGCCCAGATACATGATAGCGATGCGGTCGCAGGTATATTGCAGCAGCGACAAATCGTGCGAAATATAGACTGTCGCCAAGCCCAACTCGCGCGCCAGACGCCGCGTGGTATTGAGGATGCCCGCGCGCACCGATACATCCAGCATGGATACCGGCTCGTCCGCCACCAGGAAGTCGGGCTGCAAGACCAATGCCCGCGCCAAGACCACGCGCTGCAACTGCCCGCCCGAAAGCTGATGCGGATATTTGTCCAGGAAGACCTCGGCCGGGCGCAGATTGACGCGGTCCAAGGTCTCGACCACGCGCTCCAGTCGTTCGTTTTCGTCCGTCCAGCCGTGGATGATCAACGGTTCGGTCAAGGAACGATAGAGCGTGAAACGTGGATTAAGCGCCTCAAATGGATTCTGGAACATCAACTGGGCGCGCCGGCGGAATCCCAGCAGGTTTTCGCCATCCAGCGCCGTCAGGTCCACGCCGTCAAAGTCGATTTCACCATCGCTGGCATCCAGCAGTTTGACCAGCAGCTTGCCAGTGGTTGACTTGCCACAGCCACTTTCGCCAGCCAGCCCCAGACTCTCGCCGCGCCGCAAACTGAACGAGATATTGTTGACGGCATAGACGGTCTGTTCTTTGTCGCCGCGCAGCAATCCCGCCAGGCCGCCGCCAACCTTGAAGCGCTTGGACACATCGCGCAGCTCAAGCAGGATGTCATCTGCGCCAGAATCCGACCCAGTTGCAACTGCGTCGGCGTATGCTCCTGGCTGACCCGCCCATTCCGCAGAGCCGTCTTGCGCGCGACTCGCTGAATCGCCCCAAGTTTCTTGGGGACCCGCGGTGGCTTGCACAACCTCGACCTGCTGCCAGAGCGCCGGGTCTTCGGCTTGCAGGCGCAAGGCATCCATCTCGCTGCTGCGCAAGCAGGCGGCATAGCGATCCGCGCCGACCAGTTGCAGTTGTGGATCGTCGCTGTGGCAGGCATCCAGCACAAAAGGACAACGTTCGGCAAAGCGGCAGCCAGTCGGTGGCTCGCGCAGGTCGGGCGGATACCCTTCGATAGATACCAACTGATCGCGCGGCCGGGCCAGATTGGGGAATGCTTGTTGCAAGCCCAGGCTGTAGGGATGGGCGGGCGATGCGAAGAAGGGTCCGGCATCGGCTTGTTCGACAATGCGCCCGGCATACATGACCGCCACCGAATCGCAAACTTGCGCCACCACCGAGATGTCGTGCGTGATGAGCATGACCGTCAGATTGAGCTCTTCTTCCAGCCTGCGCAGGACTTCGAGAATCTGGTGCTGCACGATGACATCCAGCGCAGTGACCGGCTCATCGGCAATTAGCAGGCTCGGTTCCAGCGCCAGCGCCATGGCGATGACGGCTCGCTGCTTCATGCCGCCGCTGAATTCATGCGGATAATGGGAAAGGCGGTCGCTGTCCAGGCCAACCAGATCGAAGAGATCGACCGCGCGCCGTTTGGCAGCCCGCTTGTCATGGCCGCCGCGCACCGAAAGCAGCTTGGTCAGTTGCTTGCCCACGCGCTGTACGGGGTTCAGCGAATCCATGGAAGCTTGGGGAATCGTGGCGATCTCTCGCCAACGCAGCTGGCGCATGTCCGTCCGCGACAATTGCAGCAGGTCTGTGCCTTTGAAGTTGATCTCGCCAGCCACGATGCGTCCGTTGCGCGGCAAAACCTGCACGATTGCTTTCAGCAAGGTGGTCTTCCCGCAGCCCGATTCGCCGATCAATCCCAGGTGCTGTCCTTCGGCGACATCCAGCGAGACGCCATCAACCGCCTGGACGACGCCATCTTGCGTGGCATAGTCGACCTTCAGATTGCGGATGGACAGGATGGTCATGAAAAGATCCTTGGGCTAACGGTCACATCCGCCGCAAACGCGGGAAGAGCACTTCTTCGTAGCCGCGTCCGATGAAAAAGCCCGCCATCACCGTCAGCATAATGCACAAGCCCGGCGGCACGATCCAGTAAAATGCCTCGCGCGAAAGCGCCAATGAGTTGAAGGCGTCTTGCAGCATATAGCCCCAGCTGATCGTATCTGGATCGCTAAAACCCAGGAAGCTGACCGATGCTTCGGTCAAAATCGCCCAGGCGATAGCCAACGTGCCATACAAGAAGCTCAGCGGCAGGATGCTGGGCGCGATATAGACAAAGATGATGCGCAATTCGCTGGCGCCGCTCACCTTGGCCGCGCTGACAAATGCCTGTTCTTTGATCACCAGCACCTGCGAGCGAATTACGCGGCTGCTATCACGCCACAGCAGCACCGCCATCGCCACCACCACATTCCAGATGCTGGGGTCGAAGAAGGCCGAAATCACAATGATGAAAGGGATGAAAGGGATGCCAAAAGCCACATCGGCCGCCCGCATCAGCAGGGTATCGATCCAGCCGCCATAGTACCCTGCCAGCAGCCCGACCACCGTGCCGATGACCGCCACTGCGATCGCCGCCGAAAAACCCACCAGCAGCGCCGCCCGCGAGCCATAGATCAGCTGGCTGAAAATGTCGCGGCCGATATTGGTCGTCCCCAGATGGAATGTGTTGACATAGCCCTCGGCTTCGTCTTCGCCTGGTACAGCCATCCAATAGGGCACAACATCTTTGATCCAGTCGCCATTGGCGTCTTTTAGCGGCGTCAGCGGATCGTTGGGGGCGATTAGGGGCGCGAAGACAGCCACCAGGGTGAAAAACGCGAAGATGAACAAGCCCAGCAATGCCAGTTTGTCGCGCTGGAAGACCTCCAGGTTGGTCTCCCACAGCTGCCGCAGCGCCGAACCCTGGCGGAATTGCACCGTCTTTTTGCCGCGCAGCTCGCCGCGGACCATGGCTTCCTGTTGCATGGGACTTACCTCCGCATCACGATATCTGCGCCTGCGCCGAAGCCCCTACGCGCGGGTCGAGCAGGCTGTACAAGAGGTCGGCGATGAAGTTCATGATGACGATGATGAGCGCGATGAGAAAGAAAGCCCCCTGCGCCAATGGATAGTCGGCCGATTGCACCGCCCGCACCAAGGTCCGCCCCAGGCCGGGCCAGGCGAAGACTGTTTCGATGACGACATTGCCGCCGATGCTGTAGCCAATGCCCAGAGTCAGCGCGGTCAGCACGGGCAGGACGGCATTGCGAGCCGCATACTGGATCATCAGCCGCCGTTCGCTATAGCCCGCCAGCCGCCCCATGACGATGAAATCCTGGTCGAGCACTTCCAGCATGTTCGAGCGCATCAGCAGCAGCGGCAGTCCGTGCAGATAGACGGCCAGCGTAAAAGTGGGCAGAATCATGTGCCGCCAGAAGATCGGCGACAGCAGCTTGTCCCATTCTGTCTCCCAGCGATAGCGCACCACAGCCGGACCAATGCCCGACGATGGCAGCAGCTTCCATTGAAAGGCGAAGAAGGTCAGCAGCAGCATGCCCACCCAAAATTGTGGGGCGGCGCGCGTCATCAAGGTGAAGGTCGTGCCGACGCGCTCGATGCGGCTGCCGCGCAAAGCGGCCATGGCAATGCCACCCAGCACGCCGACGCTGTAGGCCAGCAACAGCGAGCAGAGCGTCAGATACAGTGTATTGGGCAAGTCGGCGCGCAGGATATCGATGACGCTGGTGCCGGCATAATGAAAGGTGTCGCCCAGATCGAGCTTCAAAAGGTTGATGAGATAAATGACATATTGTTCGTGCAGAGGTCTGTCCAAACCAAATCGCGCCAGCAGCGCCTGTTCTTGCTCTTTGGTGAATTCTGTGTCGATGTAGCTGGCCATGGGGTTGCTGGGCGCCAGCCGAAATAGCAAAAACAGCAGAGTCACGATGACCCACAGCACCATCACGCTCTGTAGAAAACGCCCAACAATGTAATTGGCGATGCCGCGGCTCATTGCTTCTCCCGACTAGCAATTGTAGGGGCGACTTTGTGAGTCGCCCGAACACGGACAAAGGACAATCCGGGCGAGACAAGTCCCGCCCAGATAGATTTCCTTAGGACTTCACTCAGCCGCCCGGATAATGCAGGCGTCCGTCGTCGTCCCAGCTGTAGCCGGCATCTTCCAGCAACTGACGCGCGCCCTCGATGTTGAAGTCATAGGTCGGCAGGTCGTCGCATTGACGCCAGTATTCCAGCGCTGCCGAAACGAAGCTGTCGGCCGGCGCCGCGAATCCGTTGTAGATATTGTCGATGATGAACTGCTGCGGGATGACATGCGCCACCGCCTGGCGGAAGTTCACATCATCGAATGGCTCGTAGCGCACATTGAAAGCGAAGTATTGGAAGCCAATGCTGATCGCCGAGAACAGATCGAGCTGCTCGTTGCTGTCTACGATATCTTGCAGCACGCCAGGATCGCCGGGCCATTCCCACAGGAAGTTCATCTCGCCAGCCTGGATCTGCCCCAACGTGGCTTCCTGGTTGGGCAGCACATTCATCAGCCAGGCATCGATCTTGGGACGCGCCCAGTGATCGTCAAATGCCTCGAGCAAGACGAATTCGTTGACATCGAAAGCGACATACTTGAAGGGACCCGAGCCGATGGGGATGTCTTCTTGAATCGAATCGACATCGGCATCGTCTTTGGTCAGCAGGTCTTCGATGATCGGACGCCAGACATGCTCTGGGATGAGGTTGAGCTTGGCCAGCGAGCTGGTTTCAAAGGCCGCCGATGGCGTATGCAGCGTAAAGCGCACATTCAGGTCATCGATGATCTCGATATTGGCGACATTGCGGGCGAAGGGGTAGTAATCCGGCGCTTCGGCGCGGAACGATTCATTGCCATCTTCGTCCGTCTGCGTGGTGCCAGCCAGCGCCGCTTCAAATGTGTAGGCGGCATCTTCGCTGGTTACCGGCTCGCCATCGTGCCAGGTCATGCCTTCGCGCAGGGTAACGACCACATTCAGCGAGTCTTCCCAGGTGATTGTCTCGGCCGCCCAGGGCTTGGCCACGCCGATTGGATTGATGCGCATCAGGCGATCCCAGGTCATTTCTGTAACGCGGCTGGGGGCGTCGCCGGCGATCTCCAGCGGGTTGAAGGAATTGAGGAAGGATGTCGTCGAGGTGGTCAACGTTGTTTCATCGCCAGTCGGCTCGATGCCGATCCAGGTCCAGAAGTTGTGCACGCCGATGCCAGCCTGAGTCACCACGCTGTCGGGGTTGAAGACCTGCGTGTTGATGACTTGCGGAGTCAGCGGATGCACGAAGTAGGCGTTGACCATATCGTTGCGGATGATTTGCTGGGCTTCGCAGATGATGTCCAGGCGCGCTTCCTTGTCGGCCACTTCCACGCGCTGAGCTTCTGCCAGGGCGTCATAGTCGGGGTTGTTGTAGCCGATGAAGTTGTAGCCGCCATCGCGCACGCTGGAATGGAAGAGGTTGTAGGTGAACTCGTCCGGGTCGGAGCGCTCGGGACGCCCAACCATGCGCCAGTAGGTCATTTCCCAGGCATCATCGCCGGTGCGGGTGTACCAGATTTCGTCGATCAGCTGTGCCCAGGGCACGGCGCGATGTTCGACATCCAAGCCCAGCTCGCGCATGTTCTCGACGACCAGGCGCGTGGTTTCATATTCGATCGGTCGCTCGGCTTGCGTTACCGAACGCACAATAATAGTCGGCACGGCCCCCCCCATCGACTGCGTGCTGGCCGGCAGCATGCCAATCGACAGCAGCAGAATCAGCAGGGCGCTGAGCCCCAAGATTTTGCGAGTCATGATGGTGTTTCTCCCTTCAGATAAGTTGGCTGTAACGATTCAAGATCTGGATTGGTTCTCGCTGCGCACACCTCCTTGGACCAGATACCCCATACCATCGTGATAGTGTAACGCAGCTTTGGGCGACAAAACAGCCAGCCGTTCAATAACAGCCCGCGCCTCGTCGCCCTGCAGCAACTGCGGATTGCCTTCGTCATCCAGCAGGGCGGGCAACAATTTGCAGTGTACTGCGCCTTCTGCGACTTCTGCCAGCAGGATGATTGTCTCCGACCAGTTGCGGTTGCGGCGTTTGATATTCAACGTATAGGGTGAATGGCGGCTGACCGGCGTTTCGCGCATGGGTCCGCGATTGTGATGAAATACAAAGTTGCCCAGGCTGTAGAAGATGGGCTTGCCGCGATAAACTTCGACTTCTTGCAGCGAATGCGGATGCGCGCCGACGATCAGGTCCGCGCCCGCCTCGACCAGCGCATGCCCGACCTCGACTTGATAATCCGCTAGTCCATCCTGGAAGCGCGGACGCCAGGCCGGCGGCACTCCCCAGTGCATGGCGACGATGACAAATTCGGCATTGGCGCGCGCATCAGCCACAGCTTGGCAGGCTCGCTGCAAGTCGTCTTTCCAGGCGCGCGTGTGCACATAAGGCGCGCTGCCCGGCTGCTCGAGGCTGGCGGCTGGATCAATATGATAGGACTCGGCGATATGCACAGGCGCCACGCCCGGACGATCTGCGGTAGCTGCCGATCCAGGACCCAACGTAGATGCCGCGCCCAGGAAAGCCACGCGCGTGCCCGCCAGCTCGATGATCTGCGCCCGCCAGGCGGCATCCAGATCTGCGCCCGCGCCCACATAACGCAATTCGCTGTCGTCCAGATGCCGCAACGTGTCGAAGAAAGCCGCTTCGCCATAGTCGAACAGGTGGTTGTTGGCCAGCGTGAGCAGGTTGAAACCGAGCCGCTTGACATCATCCAGCAAGTCGGGCGACATGCGCATGTTGATCCACTTTTCTGTGGGCGCGCCGACTGTGCTGACTGGCGCTTCCAGATTGCCAAACGCGATATCGGCAGAGCGCAGCACAGGGCCAACACCCGCCAGCGCGGATGGTTCGGGCAGGGGCTGCTGCAAGAACAGATCGCCGACCAGCGCGATTGTGGGCATGGCTAGACTCGCTCGCCCCCTTTATAGACCGCGGCGATATCGCGCAGGGAGCGGATGTCCGCCACAGGATCGCTGTTGAGCAGCAGCAGGTCGGCGTATTTGCCGGCTTCGACCGTGCCGATTTCGTCGTCCCAGCGCAAGATCTTGGCGTTGTTGCGCGTGACGATGCTGATGGCTTCCAGGGGTGGCACATCGTTTTCTACGATCAGCTCGACCTCACGCGCCAAGGCGAACTTGTGCGGGGCGAGCGGGTTGCCGCCGGCATCGGTGCCACAGCCCAGGAAGACGCCTTTGCTGCGCGCCAGGGCGATCGTCTGGCGGATCTGCTTCACGCCCTGCTCGATCATGGGCTTGCGCCGCTCGGCATCGGCTTGCTGGACGGGCGACAAGGGATAGCTCTCCAGGTCGGGGTTGCCCACACCCACGGTGAGACAAAGCGATGCGCCGCGTTCGACCATCATGTCGGCGGTTTCGTCGTCCAGGTAGGTGCCGTGTTCGATGGAATCGACGCCGCCCAGCATGCAATTGCGGATGCCGCCCGTGCCATGACAGTGCGCCGCGACTGTCCGACCCATCATGTGCGCCACTTCGCAGACCGCCGCGATCTCTGCGACCGTGAGTTGGCTGGCGTGAATGTCTTGTCCGGGAGTCGCGCTGCCACCGGTCGCCATCAGTTTGACGAGGTCTGCGCCAGCTTTGATCTGCTCGCGGGCGGCTTTGCGCATTTCGTCGGGCCCATCGGCTTCGCGGGCGATGAAGTGGGCGTGCCCGCCCGTCATGCTGATGACGCGCCCCGACAGCTTCATGCGCGGTCCTTCGATCCAGCCGCGGTTGATGGCATCGCGCAGGGACATTTCGATATATTTTTCGCCGCCCACATCGCGGATGGTTGTCACGCCTTGCTGCAGGGTGCGCTTGCAGATCTCGACCGCCTCGAGCACCAGGGCATCGCGCGGCTTTTCCAGCAGGGCAAACGTGCTCTCCTCGCCGTTGTAACAGATGTGGATGTGCGCATCGATCAAGCCAGGCATCAGCCACTTGCCACTGGCGTCTATCTGCTTTGCGGCTTTGGCAGCGGCGGGCAGTTCGGCGGCAGCGCCCACCCAGGCGATTCGCTGTCCTTCAACATGTACTGCGGCGTCTTGCAGCGGCGGTCCGCCAGTGCCGTCGATCAGGGTTGCGCCAGTGATTGTGAATCCCATTTGCTTCTCCTTTTTTCGTTTTCCTAAGCCCGGAGAACGCGCCGGGCACGGAAGAAAATGCCCCTACTTCTTACGGTGGTACAAATCGGCGGGCGAACTTGCCAGGCCCGCCGCCATCTTGGGTGGTGTCATATAAGCGCGCTTGGAATGGCTGATGCCCGCGCCCAGCATGGCTTCCAGAAACTTCAGCTGCACGCGCGCTGGATTCAAGAATGGCAGTCCCAGCTCGGCTTGGCAGGCTTCGGGGATTTCCAGGAATCCCATGCTCATGCAGCCGACAATGAGGGTATCGGCGCGGTCCTGGTCGATGGCTTTTTTCGCCTCGCCCAAGGTGGCTTCGATCGCCAACTCGCGGTCATTATGCAAATCCAGCACGGGAATATTGACGGCGCGCACGCTGGCCAGCTTGTCGCCGCCGCCGCTGTTGCGCAGGGTCTCTTCCAGTGGGCCGATGACGCTGTCGGTGACGGTGATGACGCTGTAACGCCGTCCGACTGCCGATGCCATCAATGCAGTCGCCTGCCCCGCGCCGACCACGGGGATATCGACGATCTCGCGCAGCGCGCCCAAACCTGGATCGCCATAACAGCCCAGCAAGATGCCATCCCAGCCAGCGGCTTGCAATTCATGCGCCTTTTGCACCGTCTCGGGGATAGACAAGTATTCTTCGTACATGCTTTCGATGCTGCCCGGTCCGGCCGGGATGTCGGTGATATCGACTTCGGTATCGGGCGCGGCATGACGCTGCAAAAATGCGCGGCGGCGGGCAAGTTCGGCTCGGCCCGCTTCGCTGCGTCCCATGGGACCCGATACCAGGTAGATCAGTTTCATGTTGTGATTCTCCTTTTTTACCCCCTCGGTCCCCCTTCGAAAAGTCAGGGGGCAGATGATGACCCTCTCGGTCTTTCATTCAGTTTTGTGTAGGGGTGACAAACGTGTCGCCCATTTGCGACAGATCGCAGGGAATGCGGGCGATACAAGTCTCGCCCCTACAAGGAATCTCTGCGCCCACTGTGCCTCTGTGGTGGATCAGATTTTCTCCACTGCCGAGCGGGCGATATTCGCCGCCGTTTCCAGTGCCCAGGCCACGCGATTGACGCCACGAACGAGATGCGTGCGCGTGACCCGCCGCATGTGATGATCGGCATTGGCAAGTTCCAGCGCCGGCGCCAGATCGGGCAGTTGGGGCACGCGCATGGCTGGCTCGGTGCGGAAACGTCCCTGTCGCGTGAAGTTGATCAGCACCAGCTCGCGGGCCATGGCCAGCAGGGCATCGTTGACCGCGCGCACAGCGGTATCATCAACCGCGCCCTCCGCCAGCTCGCCAGCAGCTGCATAAAGCCCGTCCAGCGCGTCGTTCAAGTCGGCCAGGGCATCGCTTGCCGGCGAAAAATCGACTTCGTCGCCTGTCGCCGCCGCATAGTCCGCCAGCGTATCGGCGAATTCGGCTGTCAGCGCGCGGAAGTCATAAGGGTGCAGCGGATTATTCAGCAGGCGCTGCAGCGAAGCCGCATACACGCGCAGATCGCGCATCAGGTGGTCTTTGTCGGCGATCTCCAGGGTGTCGTTTTCGGTATGCCAGGCGATATTCGCGCCGCAGCCACCCACCGCGTAATAGCCCATCTCCTCGGCTTTGGACAAGGGCATGGACGACAGCAGCATGAACAAGCTGGAGATGCCGATGTTATTGAAAGAATAATCGCCGGCCTGGTGCGGGCGCTCGCCACTGAAGCCCAGCCCGGTCGAGTCCAGCACCGTCTGTTTGGCGAAGTCATGCGCCTCGCTCATGATGGTCACGCCACGGTATTCGGTCGCCCAGCGGCAGCCCGGCGAGTCGATATTCATCTGCGCCACACAATCGCGCGCCAGGTCCAAGCCATATTGATCGGCATACCAGGTCGATGCGCCATAGCGGCCCGTGGAATGCCCCGACCACCAAGCCACCCGCAACGTCCGCGCCATGTTGTCAGCCTGGCTGTGGAAGATGCGCGCCAGCTCCAGCAGGGTCGCATTGCCCACCGCGTTGTCGCCGATGCCCACATCCCAGCTGTCGACATGCCCGTGCACCAACACAAATCGCTCGGGCTCAATATTGCCTTTGATCTCTGCCACCAGGCAGGGACATTCAAACCAGCCCTCTTTCAGCTGCGTGTGCAGGGTGGCTTCGGTCTGTCCATTTGCCATGCGCTGCATCAGGTCTTCGCCATCGGGACGGTTGATGGACAAGACGGGGATATCGGGCTGGCGCTGATAATTGTCCAGGTCGGGCGCGCCCCAGATCGTCGTACAGATGCCCCAGTGGATGTCGACGCCGGGATTGATGAAGATCGCGCCGATGGCTCCCTGATTTTGGAAGTACCAGACCGGCGGCGGACCGCCAAAGCCATCCACCACCACAATCTTGCCGCGCACATCGACCTCGGTAACGGGCGTGAAATCGAAGAAATCGGCGCTGCGCCCGGCTGCGAAACCTTCAATGCGCACCATCTCGCCAGTAACGCCGGCCGCGGGTGTGCTGATAGAAAAAGCCGGCGTCTTGGCGCGGTAAGACTTGCTGCCCACCGCCAGCGATGCCCGCACCGGCACACTCAAAAACAGCTCGGGCATGTGCATCTCGTGCGGGATGCCCAGCGCTTCCAGCCGCCCGGCGATGTAATCAAAGGCTTTGCGTTCGTCAGCCGACGACGATTCGCGCACCAAGCTGGTGAAGCGCTCGAGCAGCGACCAAGGCTCGTCCGGCGCAAGCGCATCTAGTAGAGCCGCTTCTAAATCTCCTTGTTTGGCTTCGTACAATGTTTGCATTCTGGGTCAACCCTCCAAATGAACAGAATCATCGGCGGGATTGTAACCCACACCAGCGCAAATGCGAAATAGGGCGCGAGGGCAAAGCCACTGCCTTTTTCGGCGCAAATCATCCGAATCGTTGCATAATACGGCTTGTCGCAACAGGAAGGATTGTTTTCAATGCCGAATTGGCGATTGCGATTGTGGACGCGCCTGTGACTGCCACCAGCTTGACAGCCGCGCTCGACTACGCGCGCGAGCATCATGCCGACTTCTTGGACGGCTTCAGGACCTTGCTGCGCTTCCCCTCTATCAGCCTGGAGCGGGCTCGCCAAGCCGACTTGCTGGCCTGCGCCGAGTGGATCGCCGTCCAGATGCGCCAGGCTGGGCTGGACAATGCGCAACTGCTGCCCACCCCTGGCAATCCGATCGTTTATGGCGACTGGCTGCATGCGGACGCCGCCAAACCCACCATCTTGCTCTATGCTCACTACGATGTGCAGCCGATCGGCGATGCCGCCCTGTGGCATAGTCCGCCCTTCCAACCGACTGTGGTGAAGGGCCGACTGATCGCTCGGGGCGCAGTCGATGACAAATGCGGCGTCTGGATCCTGCTAAAAGCTCTCGAAGCCATCTTGGCAGCCGGCGGACGTTTGCCCGTCAACGTCAAATGCCTCTTCGAGGGCGAAGAAGAACTGGGCTCAAAGAACACAATCGCCGCTCTGAATCAATATCGCAGCCTGCTGGCGGCTGACGCGCTGATCATCTGCGATGGTCCTTTTTCGCCAAAGCAACCCGGCATCGGCGTGTCGGTGCGTGGCGCAGTGCAGGGCGAGCTGCGTGTAACCGGTCCGCCCCAAGACTTGCACAGCGGGCGTTATGGCGGCGCAGTGCGCAATCCCATCCACAGCCTGGCGCGCATCATCGCAGCGCTGCACGACAGCGAAGGGCGCGTGCGGCTGCCGGGCTTCTATGATCAGCTGCCGCAATCCCCCGTCAATCAATGGTGCGGCATGGCGGGAGCTCGCCCGATGCAAGCGCCAGCGATCATGCCAGATGCCAACGCAGATTTACAAAAGGCGGCGGGACTAGATGATTTCTTTGGCGAAGCGCTGGGTTCTTTCGCGGTTCGGACGACCATGCTGCCGACTCTGGACGTGGGCGGGATTTTCGGCGGCTACAGCGGCGAAGGCCTGCGCGCCATTATCCCATCAGAAGCGGGCTGCAAATTGACCCTGCGCACTGTGCCCGGGCAAGACGGCGCAGAACGCTGGGCGAGCCTGGTCGAGCATGCCAAGTCCTTCCGCGAGCCGGGCATAGACATAGAAGCCAGGCTGCACAGCATCGCCCATCCTTTTGCCATGGCTGCCGACGGACGAGAAGCGCTTGCCCTGCGGCGGGCGCTGGAATCGACGCTGGGCATGCCGGCGCGGCTGCTGCGCCATGGTGGCTCGCTGGCGATCGGCGGCGTCTTGGCGCGGCTGCTGAATGCGCCCGTCAGTATGCTGGGCTTGGGCTCGGGCGGCAATTCGCACGCGGCAAATGAGTATATTGTGCTGGACGATATCGCGCCGGCGCTCGAAGTGGCGATTCGCGCGCTGTTTGAGCTGGGCAACGAGGGCTAATCCCCGCGCACATCCAGCACATCGCGCAGGGCATCGCCCAGGAAATTGATGCTCAGCACCGTGATCATAATCGCCAAACCCGGATAGATGCCCAGCCACCAGGCGCGCGAAAAGAAGCTGCGGGCATCGCTGATGATCAGCCCCCAGGTCGGCGTAGACGGTTTGACGCCCAAGCCCAGGAAGGACAAGCCCGCTTCTGCCAATATGGCGAAGGACACGCTGAGCGTGGCTTGCACGATGATGGGCGCGATGGCGTTGGGCAAGATATGCCGCAGCATGATTCGCAGATCCGACGCCCCCATCGAGCGCGCCGCCAGCACATACTCTTCTTCGCGGATCGACAGCACCATGCCGCGCGTGATGCGGGCGAAGTCGTCCAAAAAAGCCAGCACGATGGCCACGATGACATTCTCCAGCCCCGTGCCAAAGACCGCCACCAGATACACCGCGATGATAAAGTTGGGGAATGCCCACTGCAAATCGATGTAACGCATGAAAATGGTGTCGATCCAGCCGCCGTAATAGCCCGAAAGCACACCCATCGTCACGCCCAGCAGCATCGAAATCGTCACCGCCACCACGCCCACAAAGAGCGAAACGCGCGCGCCGATCAAGATGCGCGTGAACAGATCGCGCCCCAGGTCGTCCGTGCCCAGCAGATGCGCGCTCGAGGGCGGCTGCAAAATATCAAATTCTTGGCTTAGCGGGTCGTAGGGCGAAATGACCGACGAGAATAATGTGCTGAGAATGATCGTGCCCAGCAGCAACATACTGGCGATTGCCCGTTTATCCCGCAGCAACTGCTGCCAGGCGCGCGGACGTTGGGGCAGGCTGGGCTGCTCGATGCCGCGCAGGTGGGCGACAGGGGCCTGCTTTCCCCCGACCTGTCGGGGGGATCGAGGGGGGTTGTCAGTCATAGCTGATGCGCGGGTCGATCACGCGGTAGAGCATATCGACCGCCAGATTCATGAATACCAGCAAGACCGCCACCAACAGGATGCTGCCCTGCACGACTGGATAATCGCGGTTGAGGATGCTTTGGATCAGCACCCGTCCCAGCCCCTTGATAGCGAAGACATTCTCCACCACCACCGAGCCGGAAAACAGCAGCGCCAGCGAGATGCCCATGACGGTCACGACGGGTATGAGGGCATTGCGCAAGGCATGGCGAAAGATGACCCGTCGCTCGTTCAGCCCCTTGCTGCGCGCCAGGGTGATGTAATCTTGCCCCAGCACTTCCAGCATCGCGCTGCGCGTCAGGCGGGCGATAGAAGCCGAAAATGGCAAGCCCACTGCCAGCCCAGGCAGAATCAAATAGCGCAGCCACTGGTCCAGCCCAGCGCTCATGGGCCGGTAACCGATGGCCGGAAACCAGCGCAGATTGACGGCGAAGACGATGATCAGCACGATGCCGATCCAAAACGAAGGCATGCTGATGCCCAGGAATGCCGCGAAGTTGAAGCCATAATCCAGCAGGCTGTCTTTCTTGACCGCCGAGATGATGCCAGCCGACAAACCCAGCGTGAAGGACACCAGGAAAGCCACCACCGCCAGCGAGACCGTGCGCGGCGCCGCCTCGGCGATCTGCACATTGACAGCCTGATGACTGCCATAAAGCGACTGCCCCAGGTCGCCAGCCAGGGTATTGCGCAGCCAGAAGACATATTGCACGATGACCGGCTGGTCCAAGCCCAGCTTGGCGCGGATGGCATCGGCGGCAGTGGGATCGACATCGGCGAGCAGCGCGGCGATCGGATCGCCCGGCACCGCCCGCAGCATGAAAAAGACCAACGTGCCCACCGCCCAGACGACGATCAGCGCTTGTATCACCCGCGCGACAAAATAGCGCATGCCCGCTTCCTGTTGTTGGGCGCGATCCCCCGCCCGACTATCTGAGCAGGGGGATTATTGATACTTGTGCGGCGATTGTCCGCATCTAACTCAGGCTGACGCGGTCCAGATCGCGCAAGCCAACAATGCGGCTTTCTGGCGGATACGTCACCTCGGCGCGATGCACGAGGATCTCTGTGCCATGGAAGATGAAGATCGACGCCAGCTTGTCGCTTGTCAGCTGGTTTGCCTCTTGCACCAGCGCCTTGCGCGCGGCGGGATCGGCTGTGACCGCCTGCTGGTTGATCAACTCGTTGACGCGGTCGGCGGAAAAGAAACCGAATGCCCGCTCGCCATATTTCTCCACCAAGTCGGCATCGTTGCGGTTGGCGCCATTGAAGCGCGAGTCGCTGAGCATCCAGTCGACCAAGCCGTCATCGGGGTCAAAGTCGCCGCCGCTGCCCAGCCGCAGCAAGTCGTATTCCATGCGGTTGGCATCTTCGATCAACACGGTGAAGTCCTTGATGTCCAGCTCGATTGTGATGTTGAGGTTGCTGCGGTACATGTCGACGATGACTTCGGCCTGACGGCGTCCGGCTGGCGTGGTCAGCAGCTTCAACGTGGGGAAGCCCTCGCCATCGGGGTAGCCCGCGTCAGCCAACAATGCCTGCGCCGCCGCGACATCAAATCGCTGTTCGCTGGTTTCGTTGATGCCTGTGTCGAAGTAATAACCCATAGCCGGATTGATCGTGCCGAAGGCTGGCACGCCGCGTCCAAACAAAGCCCGCTGGATGAAACGCTCGCGGTCGAAGGCTTTCGCCAGCGCCAGCCGCACCTTGAAGCCGTTCTGCTGCTTCAGCTCATCGACAGACAAGTTGAAATCCTCGACCACCATGGGCTCGCGCCAGGGATTGACGAAGACCGACTGGAAGCCGTTGCCAGGGATCTCGTCCACGACCAGATCGGGATTCATCAAAAAGCGGTCGACCAGCTCGGCAGCCACGCCATTGCCGCCGATGAGGTGGATGTCGCCAGTTTCGATAGCGGCAGCCAGCGGCTCGTTTTCGGGGATGGGGATGATGGTCACCTTGTCGACGACCGGGCGCGCCGGGTCATAATAGTCGTCGAAGCGCTCCAGCACGACGCCCTGCCCCAGCTGGTGTCCGGTTACGCGGAAGGGTCCCGTTCCAACCGGCATCAAGCCATACTCCTGCAAGCCCATCGATTCGATTGCATGCTGGCTGACGATGGTCATCGCGCGGCCGCTGGAACGTTCCAGGGTCTTGACCAACAGCGAGGCTTGCGGCTTGCCAAGGCTGAGCTGGATGGTCATGTCGTCCAGCGCAACTACATCCAGTACATTGACGAGGTTGCCGGAGTGAATCGACTGCGCTGGATCTTTCGAGCGATTGTATGTGAAGACGACATCGGCGGCCGAAAAGGCATCGCCATTGTGCCAGGTAACGCCTTCGCGCAGGTTGAATGTCCAGACCAAGCCATCATCAGAGACAGTCCAGTCGGTGGCCAGGTCGCCTTCTGCCACCAGGTCGGCATTGATATGCGTCAAGCCGCTGAGCACATTGGATGCCACCTGGAATTGCAGCACCTGGTTGATCTGCGCGGGATCAAGCGTGGTGATTTCTGCTGTGCCCGCCCAGCCACAGATCAAATGTCCGCCACCTTGGGCGAAGGCGCGCGTGGCTGCTGGCAGGGCGATGCCGGCCGCCCCCATCAGATGCGAAAGCGATATCGAGCCGCCCGATGCCGCCACCAGCCGCAAAAATGAACGCCGGCTCAGCTTCGGACCGCTGATCTCGTCTTTGCTCAAACCAAAGAGCGGGTCGCGCGGGTCAAAGTCGTAGGCGCGGCGATGCTCGTCGGCGATGCGCGCTTTTTCAGCGCCGGTGAGGCGAGCAAACATGTCTTGCAGTCGTTTGTTCATCTTCTATCCTCCGTCTTGTTTAACTAGATAATTCTCAGTTCGTATAGCATGCAAATAAGTATAGAGTCTTGGTGCGCCTCATGCAACGAACTGGCGACTGTCAACGGTCTGCGCCATCCCGAAGGACAGATGGAGCCGACTAGTAGCATACCTCCCCGCGCAGGACAGCTTTCTGCACTTTGCCCAGGGCATTGCGAGGCAGGTCGGCGGCGAAGATCACCCGTCGCGGCGCTTTGTAGGCGGCTAGCCGATCGCGGCAATGCGCACAGATTTCGTCTGCATCCGGGGCAGCGCCTGGCTTGGGCACGATGACCGCCACGACCAGCTCGCCCCACTCGGCATCCGGGCAGCCGACCACTGCGCAGGCCGCCACATCCGCATGCGTCATCAGCGCCAACTCGACTTCCGGCGGATAAATGTTCATGCCGCCGCTGATGATGAGGTCTTTGGCGCGGCCCTTGAGCGTGAAGTAGCCATCGTGCGAGCGCGAACCCAGATCGCCCGTACGCAGCCAGCCATCTTCTGTGAAAGCTTGCGCCGTCTTTTCGGGTTGATTCCAATATCCAGCGAAGACATGCGCGCCGCTGATCTGCACTTCGCCCACAACGTCATTGGGCAGGGGCGTATCGGTTCCGGGGTCGACGATGCGCGCCTGCACGCCTGGCAGCGGCATGCCCACCGAGCCAACGCGCCGCTCGCCATGCAGCGGGTTGGACAAGTTCATGCCGGTCTCGGTCATGCCATAGCGTTCCAGCAAAGTGACGCCGAAACTGCGCTGATAGCCAGAGAAAAGATCGTCAGGCAGGCGATCGCTGCCGGATGTCAACAGACGCATATGGCTGAGGTCGATGCGCCGCCCCGCCGCGTGCGTATAGAGCCGACGGTGCATGGTGGGCACGCCCATGAAGACCGAGCAGCGCCGGCTTTGCAGCAAGTCCAGCACCGCCACAGCATCAAAGCCAGGCAGCAGATCGGCAGTCGCGCCAGCATGCAGCGCTCCGTGCAGCGCCACCACCAGCCCGTGCACATGAAAGATGGGCAGCGCATGCAGCAGCACATCGTCCGCGCGCCAGCCCCAGGCCGAATGCAGCGACTTGATGTTGGCGGTCAAATTGCCATGCGTGATCAGCGCGCCTTTGGGACGGCTGGTCGTGCCGCTGGTGTACAGCATCATGGCAGTTTGGTCGGGCTTGGCGGGCAGGCTCACGGGCTTGGCGGAATAGCTGCCAACGCGATCTGTCCAGTGCGCGTCCGCGTCGATGAAAATTGCCTCTTGCAGCGCCGGCAGGCTGGAAATCATCTCGGCAAGCGACGATTGTTTCGTCACATCTGCAAATAACAAGCGAGCGCCTGCATCGGCCAGGAAGTAGTGCAGCTCGGCCGGCGGATAACCGGGATTCAAGGGCAAAAACACCGCGCCAACTTGCATTGCCGCCAGATGCAAGTAGATGAAGGGCAGGCATTTGGGCAGCTGCACAGCCACTCGGTCGCCAGGTTCAACACCCAGCGCGCGCAGAAAGTGGGCAGTGCGACTGGTCGTCTCTGCCAGCTGCGCATAGCTGATTGCCTCGCCGCCGATGAACTGGATGGCGTTTTTCTGCGGATTGGCTCGGCAGTTGCTGGCGATTGCGTCTAGGAACATGGCGCATTTTTACCACAGAACACACAGAGGCATAGAGGAGAGGTGCGGGGGCGATATTTGTGTCGCCGCTATTTTGTTCGACCGCAGGATGTCACGGTGTAGAGATGAGCCAGTGGGTCGCCCGCTTTGTGGGATGCGCGACTGACGGGCGATTTTCAAATGTCGCTCCTGCACCCGATCTGTCAGAGCGGCCGAGGGCTACAGTCCTCAGCGCCCCAGCAGCACCACGACCGAACGCGCGCCAATCTGTTGTGTCGATTGATCCAGCAGCGGCGGCTCATCGCCGGGCGCATAGCTGTCATCGGGCGGGGCCAGCGCTGTGTTGACAGCGGTATGCCAGCGCGCGCCTCGTGGCAGTTTTGGCAGCTGGAAGCGCGCCGGCAGCCAGTGCGCATTCATGATGATGTAGACCAGCCGACGAGCTTTCGCTCCACAGAACAACAGGCCCAAACGCCGACTCTCGTGCGTCCAGTCAGGCTGCCAAGGCTGCTGTCCATGATAAGACACGCTTTCGTCCGCGAATGTACCCTCGGCATTCGGCGCAGGCTGATGCCGCAAGTAATCGGCTCGCCGCAGAAGAGCTTGTGTTTGCCGCAGCTTCAGCAGATTCTTCACAAATCGCCACAATGGCGGCTGCGCAGCCAGGCAAGACCAGTCAAATTCGTTCAAGGCCTTGTCGTGGCAAAAGCTGTTGTTGTTGCCGGCTTTGCTGTGCCCATATTCATCGCCCATCCACAGCATGGGCAGGCCTTGGCTGATCAGCAGCAGGCAGAGGAAGTTTTTCTGCTGACGGGCGCGCAGGGCGTTGATGGCAGCGTCGTCGCTTTCGCCTTCTGCGCCGCAATGCCAGCTGTGGTTGTCGTCCGCGCCATCGCGGTTATTTTCGCCATTGGCGAGGTTGCGCTTGCAGTTGTAGCTGACCAGGTCGCGCAGGGTGAAGCCGTCATGGGCGGTGATGAAATTGATAGAAGCGCACGGTCCACGCTCGCCATACATATCGGGGGAGCCTTGCATGCGCGCCGCCACATCGCCCACCAGCCCGGCATCGCCTTTGACAAAGCGCCGCAGATCATCACGATAGCGCCCGTTCCATTCTGCCCAGCGCCCATAATCCGGAAAGCTGCCGACCTGGTACAAGCCGCCGGCATCCCAGGCTTCGGCGATCAGCTTGGTGCGCGCCAGCAGCGGGTCCTTCGCCAGTGCCTCCAGCAAGGGCGGGTCGGGATGCGGATTGCCGTCGGTATCGCGCGCCAGACTGGAGGCCAGATCGAAGCGGAAGCCATCGATGTGATAGTCGCTGACCCAGTGGCGCAGGCAGTCCAGCAGCAGCTTGCGCACGACCGGATGCCCACAATTGAGCGTATTGCCCGTGCCGCTGAAATTGTGATAACTGCCATCG
This sequence comes from Chloroflexi bacterium bin20, assembly GCA_002238485.1. Classification (GTDB taxonomy): domain Bacteria; phylum Chloroflexota; class Anaerolineae; order Aggregatilineales; family Phototrophicaceae; genus UBA6055. The sequence goes on from MPMG01000002.1 coordinate 98,039, forward strand.
GGCTTGAGCAGGTAATAGATGCTGTTGTCAATGCCGCGGAAAGAGATGGTTGGTCCTTTTTCATCGCTTTCTGCTGTGTGATTAAAGACCACATCCAGCCAAACTTCGATGCCCGCGCGATGACAGGCCAAGATCAGCTGCTTCAGTTCGCGCGCCGGGTCATCACCAGCGGCATAGGCGGCTTTGGGCGCGAAGAAGCCGATCGGGTTATAGCCCCAATAATTCACTAGCTGCTCGCCGGTTTCGGGATGGTGGTTGCGGTTGTCGAGCTCGTCAAATTCAAAGATGGGCATCAGCTCGATGCAATTGACGCCCAGCGACTGCAAATAGGGGATTTTTTCAATCAGCCCAGCGTAAGTGCCCGGCGTAGCCACATCCGCGCCAGCTGTGAAGCCGCGCACATGCAACTCATAGACAACCAGATCTTCTCGCGGCGTATGTAGCTGTCGGTCGCCCTGCCAGTCGAAGTCGCCGCTATAGGGACGGGCGCGATAAGCCGCGTTGGCATATCGTTTGCCACGCCAGCATTCCAGCCCCCCAATCGCTTTGGCATAGGGGTCGAGCAAGATCTGCTGCGCGTTAAAGCGGTGGCCGCGCGCTGCATCGTTGGGTCCATCCAAGCGGAATCCATATTCAATTCTCTCGGGATCCAAACCCTGCACGATCATGGCATAGACATCGCCGGTGCGGCAGGCATCCAGAAACGGGATTTCGATCATGGGCTCATCTGCGCCGCGCTCGAACAATACCAGGCTGCACGATGTGGCATGACGAGAGAAAATGGCGAAGTTGATTCCATCGGGCACGGGAGTCGCGCCAAATTGCAGCGGATTGCCCGGATAAAACTGGAAGTCGCCCAGGGCGTAGGCACTGTGTTTGATCATGGTCGTACTATACCAGCGATGTTGTTTTGTCCGCACGGCAAGCCCTCTTACTAACCGATTAGGATGGCGGGGGACTCTGTCGCTGACAGAACTGCTACTTCCGCCAGAGATTCTGATGAATAATTGTAGCAATCGCCGAATCGAGGCATACTACTAGCAGCAAGGTAGGGTCGAGTGGCTGATACTACGATGTCGGACAGCCTTCGTTTCGAAAGGTGGCAGGCGTGAATCAGGCGGCGGACACAGGGCTGGCGGCGCGGCTGAATCGGCTGGTCGATTTTGCGCCTGTGCTGATCGCGTTGCTGCTGGCGCTGGTCGTGTCTTCCGTGCTGTTGGTCGCGCTGAATACCGACCCGCTGGCGGCTTTCGGATTCATGCTCGAGGGCGCTGTCGGCACCGAGAACGCTACGGCCGAGACCTTGGTCAAAGCCACGCCCATATTGTTCGTGGGCATCGGCATCACGATCGCCTTCCGCGGCGGCATGATCAACATCGGCGGCGAAGGGCAGATGATCGCGGGCGCCTTGGCTGGCACGACTATGGCGCTTGCGCTGGGCGATGCGCGTATTCCAGCCGAAATGGCGAAGACGCCCGGCGCGTTCGACTTGATTATCGTGACCAGCGCATTGATCGCCGGCTTCCTGGCAGGAGCGCTCTATGGCGGGCTGGCAGGATTTTTGAAAGCCTACTTCGGCGTCAACGAGATCCTCAGCACTATCATGCTCAACCAGATCGCCGTGCAGATGATGAACTTCCTGCTCAATGGTCCCTTGCTGGATCCAGCTGTGGCGGGCTTCAACAACATTCCCAAAACAGCGCGACTGGTTACCGCGGCGCAGCTGCCCCGACTGTCACTGCCGCTGGGCGATCCCTGGATCTTTGCCCGCACGCGCTTGCACTGGGGCTTGGTCGTCGCCATCGTGCTGGCGGTCGTCATCTATATCTTCTTGTGGCGGACTTCGCTGGGCTATCGCATCCGCGCGGTGGGCGAGAATGAACGGGCGTCCAGCTATGCCGGCATCAATGTCAAGCGGCAGATGATGCTGTCGATGTTCTTGGCCGGCGGTTTCGCTGGCTTGGCGGGCGTCGTACAGGTGCTGGGTTTGCAATATCGCTTGCAAACAGACGGCTCGCCAGCGGGCTTCACGGCGGCGGCTGGCTTCAATGGCATTGTGGCGGCGCTCTTTGGCGGGCTGAACCCCATCGGCGCGATCCCGGCATCGGCATTCTTTGGCGGGCTGCTGGTCGGCGCGCAAAAAATGCAGCGCGAGATCGGCGTGCCAGCTTCCTTGATCACCGCGGTCAATGGTTTGATCGTCGTCTTTGTGGTCAGCAGCGAGATCTTCATTCTGCAGCGCAGCAAACGGCGCGTCAGCCTGCAAGAAACGCCGACAGCCCTCGGCCCCACCAAAGCAACAGAGACGGGGTCGGATCTGCCTGATTCTGCCAATGAAGCGACTGCGGAGGAGGCGAGCTGATGGGCTTGGACGACATTTTCACCGCCAGCGTCTTTGCCTCTGCGATTCGCTTGGCGACGCCCTATATCTTTGCGGCCTTGGGCGAGACCTTTGCCCAGCGCAGCGGCGTGCTGAATCTGGGCGTGGATGGCATCATGTTGATGGGCGCCTTTGGCGGCTTCTATGCGGTGCATCTGGCCCAGACTGCCGGCGTCATGGCCGAACCCCTGGGCTTGCTGATGGGTGTGCTGGTGGCGCTGATCGTGGGCGGGCTGATGGGCTTGGCGATGGCTTTCGTCAGCGTAACCCTGAAAGCCAAACAAGGCATCAGCGGCATCGGCGTCTATCTGTTCGGCTTGGGATTGAGCGAGCTGCTCTTCCAGCAGTGGGTGGGCACGCCCAAGTCAGTAGCGGGCTTCCCGCGCATCAGCTTCCCCATCCTCACAGACATTCCCATCCTGGGCGAGATATTCTTCCATCACAATCTGCTGGTCTATGTGGCTTTTGCGCTGGTGCCGCTTTCGGCATTCGTGCTCAATCGAACGACCTTTGGCTTGATGATCCGCGCGGTGGGGCAAAATCCCGAAGCAGCCGATGCCATGGGCGTCAGCGTGGCGCGCGTTCGTTATGCCACGACCACCATCGGCGGCATGCTGGCTGGCTTGGCGGGAGCATCGCTGTCTATCGCGCTGATCAATCTGTTCCAGCAGAACCTCACCGCCGGGCAAGGCTTCATCGCTGTTGCGCTGGTCTACTTCGGCGGCTGGAGACCGCTGGCGGTGGCGGCCGGCGCGATGCTCTTCAGCTTCGTCAACGCGCTGCAGTTACAGATCAAGGTCATCGGCGCAGATATCCCATCGGAATTCGCGGTGATGGCACCCTATGTCATCACCATCATCGCCCTGGTCTTCGCCACCAAACGTCAGGAACAACCGACCGCGCTGACCAAGCCCTATGAGCGCGGCGAATGAGTTATAGTCGAAATTGGGCCTAAGCTGCCCGCAGTGATCACATGGCAACTAAAAAAAGGAGACCAACGCCATGAAGAAAGCACTACTGCTCACCCTTGTCATCGCTCTTTTCGTCGGAGTGATGCCCAGCCTAGCGCAAGACGATGTCTTCCGTGTCGCAGCGGTCGCGCCCAGCGCTACCAACGACCTCGCCTTCAGCCAAAGCATGCACGATGCGCTGATGGCGATACAAATGCAAATGGGAGAAGATGCCTTCCAGTTCGACTTCCAGGATGGCACGTTCATCGTCGATGATGCCGCCGTCGCCCTGCGCGAGTGGGCTGCCAGCGGCGACTATGACCTCGTCATCGCGCATGGCTCGCAATTTGGCTCGGTGGTCGAAGAACTGGCGGCGGAATTCCCAGAAGTGTCTTTTGCCTGGGGCACCGACTTCAACACCTTTGGCATGGACAATGTATCTGCCTATACGGCGGCGGCTGACCAGGGCGGTTTCGTCAACGGCGTTATGGCCGGCTTGATGACCGAGTCGGGCGTTATTGGCGTTGTCGGTCCTATCGAAGTGGGCGATGCCAAACTGTATGTGGATGGCTTTGTAGCTGGCGTCGGCGCATCCAACCCCGAAGCCACGGTCAATGTCGTGTACATCCAGTCCTTCAGCGATGTCCCGCAGGCTACCGAAGCGGCGGAAACACATATCGCCAATGGCGCGGATATCTTGACCGGCACCGCGCAAATGGTCGTTGGTCCCATCGCCATCGCAAATGAGAATGGCGCGCGCTGGTTCGGCACACAAGCCAGCCAGGCCGAGCTTGCCCAAGGCGCAGGCGTCGCCTTCCAGGTCTACAAGTGGGATGTCGTCTTGTCAGAGATCGTCGCCAATATCCAGGCAGGCGACCTGGGCGGACAATCCTACGAATTGACCTTGGCAAACGGCGGCCTGGTCATGGAGTTTGATGCCTAGATCGTCACAGCCCCTCAGTCCCCTCGATTAGTCGGGGGGAAGTGAGCTACGCGCAATCTACAGATTTAGCCCCCCCCATTGATATGGGGGGACCGAGGGGGGTAGACAGGGCAGAAATGAGCCAAACCGAGAACCAACTGCTGCCCACGGGCCATGCGCGCATCGACAGCCTGACCATGTCGGGCATCGTCAAGCGCTTCCCCGGCGTGCTGGCGGCTGACGAGATCGACTTTGATGTCCGCTCCGGCGAGATCCACGCGCTGCTGGGCGAAAATGGCGCGGGCAAATCCACGCTGATGAAGATGCTCTACGGGCTTTACCACCCCGATGAGGGCGAGATCCGCATCAATGACGCGCCCACCATCATCAAGAGCCCGATCGATGCCATTCAGCACGGCATCGGCATGATCCACCAGCACTTCATGCTCGTGCCATCTTTGACCGTAGCAGAAAATATCGCGCTGGGCATGAAGTCGTCGCGCGGCTTCCAGCTCGATCTGGATGTCGTCAGCCAGCGCGTGCTCGAGCTCTCCGATATCTACAACCTCAAGGTCGACCCACACTTGCCGATCTGGCAGCTGGCGGTTGGCGAGCAGCAGCGCGTGGAGATCTTGCGCGCGCTCTACAAAGGCGCGGCTTTGTTGATTTTGGACGAGCCAACGGCGGTGCTCACGCCACAGGAAGTCGATGGACTCTTCCGCATTTTGAATCAGCTGGCGGCGGATGGCCACGGACTGGTCTTCATCTCGCACAAGCTGCACGAGGTGCTGGAGATCAGCCACCGGGTCACAGTCCTGCGCGATGGGCGGCGCGTCAACACCATCCCCACCAGCCAAGCCACCCGCCCCAAACTCGCCGAGATGATGGTGGGGCGTCCGGTGCTGCTGGAATACGAGAAGAACCCGCTCCAAGCGCGCGATGACCGGCTGGCGCTGCAGGATGTCAGCGCCTTGAGCAACCGCGGCACGACCGGTCTCGATGCGGTGTCGTTGCAGTTGCGTGGCGGCGAGATCGTGGGCATCGCCGGCGTTTCGGGCAATGGCCAGCAAGAACTGGCGCAGTGCATCACCGGCTTGCGCGAGGTAACTGCGGGCAGCGTGACGGTCGATGGCAGCGATGTCACCAATGCGCCGCCAGCCGCCCTGCACGCCATCGGCTTATCCTACATCCCCGAAGAGCGCATGATCGACGGCGTCATCAAGGAGTTCAGCGTCGCCGAGAATTATGTGCTGCAAGACCATGGCCACCCCAAATACACCACCGCTCGCATCTTTATGCTCTTCAACAAGATCCGCCAAGCCTGCCGGCGCGCCATCCAGCAATTTGAAATCAAGACGCCCAGCACAGAAACGCTGGTCAAGAGTCTCTCGGGCGGCAACATCCAGAAGCTGGTGCTGGCCCGAGAGCTTTCGCGCGATCCCGGCGTGCTCATCGCTGCGCAGCCCACCCGCGGCGTCGACATTGGCGCGACTGAATATATCCACAAGCAGCTGCTGGAAGAGCGCGACAAAGGCACCGCCATTTTGCTCATCAGCGAAGACCTCGATGAGATCCGCGCGCTGTCCGACCGCATCGCCGTCATGTACGAGGGGCGCATCGTCGGCGAGGTCGTCAACGACAATGTCGATGTCGAGCAGCTGGGTCTGCTGATGACGGGCGGGGTGTAGGCGCAATCTATTCGCCGCTTTCCTGCCACGCGCCGTCTACTTTTGTCCAACCGAAGGGCGGCTCGGGCAAACAAGTAGCGCCGTATTCCAATTCGTCTGGCTGGTCTTCGAAGGCAACATGAACCGGTTTGCCTGTCAAGCCGCTCACAAACTCACCGAGAACCAGCTCGGTTTCTTCTTTGGCTTTTTCAAGTATGCCCAGCTCTTTACTATCCTCAATAAACAATTTGACCGCCTCGTAGCGACCCAGCTCTTCAAGCAATTCCCAGTCTCTTCCGCCTAAGGCGAAGGATTGGTCTGATTGTCTCAGCCGCACAATCGTACAGTTGGTAATGGTCGGGTGCGGAACGAGCAGTGTGCAAGTTTCTTCACAACGCAAACTGTCGGACCTGATTTCCGTGAAGTCGATGCCGGCTTCGATGATGCCCTCTGCCTGGTGGTCGCCGCCGTAGCTGGCAAATTCGTCGAAGCGCGTAAAGCCTCGCTTTATGCCCACATGGACATCTCGTGTATGCGGATCGCTGGTCACGGTCACCAGTCTGCCGATCCCGCGCAGGCTGGATAGAATGACACGGCTCGAAATGACTTCCGCCGTCGCGGGTTGCGCAGCCAGGCGATCCATCAGCTTCGCGAGCGATGTCGTCATTGGCCTAATAACGAATAACACGATCAACAGGACAAGCGCGCATTTTACCAAGTCTATGCTTGCCTTCAGCTTGTCCATAGATAAAGTCTCCTACAGGAACAATTAGGGGCGATTAGGTTTCATGCGCAGATTATGGTCAATCTGCTGGCCTATCGCCACGCCAGTTTACGCCCTCGCTCGCTCTTTCAACGTTGTGTAGGCACAAAAATCCTCTGTGCGCTCTGTGCCTCTGTGGTGAATGACTCGCATCCCCTTGCCACATCCCGCGCAGGCTATACAATATGCGCCTGATAAACCGAATCTGGAGAAATGCAAATGAAAACAGCAACTGGCAACTTTCCTCTGGGCTGGCGGCGGCGCAATTTCAGCTGGGAGCAGGACACAGCGAGCATGATCAACTGGGCGCTGGAAAATGATCTGGAAGTCATCGACCTGGGGCAAGACGCCGATAAAGACGCCCGCGCCGTCATCGAGGCGGGCTTGCGGGTGGGCAGCGCCGATCTCTGCGTCTGGCAAGCGATGATGTCGCCCGATGCCGGCGAGCGCCGCGCTGCCGTCGCAGAAAATGCCGATTACATCCAGCGCTGCGTCGATGCGGGCGTCAAGACCTTTTTTATCTGCATGGTCCCGCAAGACCCGGCCCGTCCACGCAGCGAAAACTTCGCCTGGATGGTGGAAAGTTATGGCGAGCTGCGCGCGACCTTCGAAGCCAATGACGCCTATCTGGTCATCGAGGGCTGGCCCGGTCCCGGTTCGCTGGTTTGCACGCCCGAGACCTACCGCGCATTCATCGAGCAAGTCGGCTCGGCGAATATGGGCGTGAATTATGATCCATCGCATTTGCTGCGCATGGGCATCGACCCCATCCGCTTCCTGAAAGAATTCGTGGGGCATGTCTTCCATGTGCACGGCAAGGATTGCATGATCGTCGACGAGAACTTGTATCAATACGGCAACTTGCAAGCAGCGACATTCGCCAAAAGCTACAAATACGGCGGCATGAACTGGCGCTACACCATCCCCGGGCATGGCTTGTCGGATTGGAAGATCATCCTGGGCATCTTGCGCGACAGTGGCTACGACGGCTGCATCAGCATCGAGCTGGAAGACCACTATTACGATGACAGCGAAGCCGAGCAAAAGCTGGGCGTGCTGCAAGGCGTGAAGTTCCTGGCGGGCTCGTAAACGCCATGACTGACAACAGGCAGGTCGCGGTAGTCGGCTTGGGCAATATGGGCATGGGCATGGCGAAGAACCTGTTGGCGGCGGGATTCGCTGTGCGCGGCTGTGATCTGCGCGCCGAACGTTTGCAGATGCTGCATGAAATGGGCGGCGAAGCAGCGCAGGATCTGACGCAGTTGGCAGACAGCCAAATCGTCTTTGTGATGGTGATGAGCGGCGGACAAGCGCTGGATGTCGTGAGCAGGGCTGGCGGCCTGCGCGAATGCCTGGCGCCGGGCGCGACCATCATCATCACAGCCACGATAGAGCCATCCGAAATGCGCGAGGCGGCGGCGGCATTGGCGGGCAGCGGCATCGATCTCATCGACAGTCCGGTCAGTGGCGGGCAATTTGGCGCGGAATCGGGCACATTGACGATGATGGCGGCGGGCAAAGCCGAGGTGATGACACGTTGTCGGGCGGCGCTGGAGGCGGTCGGCGGGCAGATCTTTCATGTCGGCGAAGATATCGGCATGGGGCAGGTGATCAAAGCATCGCTGCAAGCCTACATCGGCGTCAGCTTCGTGGGCATCTTCGAGGCGCTGGCATTGGGCGCGCGGGCGGGCATCCCCGGCAAGACTCTCTTTGAGGTCTTCAGCAGCACGCATGTCGGCAACAGTCCCTTCTTCAAGAATTGCGCCCAGTTGATCCTCGACCGCCAGTTTGAAGACAGTGGCAGCCACATCGGCACCATGGTCAAAGACCTGGGCATCAGCATGCAGCTGGCGCGTGAAAATAGCTTGCCGCTCTTTGCCACCAGCGCGGCGCAGCAGCTATTCCAGGCCGGCATATCCCTGCATCCCAATGGCGACAATTGGTCGATCGTTCAGTTTTTGGAGAGTTTCACGGGCTCCGAAGTAAGTTGGTGAGAGACTCAAATCACCGACGGCGATGCAGGGGCGAGCCGTTGGGTCGCCCGCCGCATATTCGTCTCATTACGGGAGTATCTATTTTCGTGTATATGGGGCTTTCCCCATCCCCCCGACATGCGTAGAAATCCGCGCGCGCACTTTGCCTCCCCCCGACTTTTCGGGGGGACTGAGGGGGGTAGACATTTGCCTGGGCTGACTTCTGCGCACATTGCGTTAGAATGATGGGCAATCGCGTCACCGGAGAGACAGCAGCATGGCGAAACTGGGCGTAATCACCGATGGCATCAGCCGCGACTTTGAGCAGGCCTTGGCAGTCATCAATGAAACCGGGCTGACTTGCGCAGAGTTGCAATATCTGTGGGATGTCGAAGTCGGCGACTTGTCCGATGCGCAGTTGGATCGCGTGCAGCGGCTGGTCGCGGCGCATGGCGTCGAAGTATCATGCATATCGCGGCATATCTTTGGCGGTTTGGCGCTGGGCGAGCTGGAGACCGATTCGCCCGCCTACATGGAACAGTTGGCGGCTTTGCAACGTTGCATCGACATGGCGAAGGCCCTGGACAGCCCCTTGGTGCGCATCATGAGCTTTCGCAAAGAGATGATCCTCTTTGGCAGCCAGGGCGCAGAGCAATGGGTGGTATCGCGCGGGGCATGGGACAAGCTGAAGGCGATGCTGCTGCCGGCGCTGGAAATCGCGGCTGAGCGCGGTCTGCGGCTGGTGGTCGAGACGGGCAACAACGCCATGATCAACTCGGCCTGGCTGGCGCGCAAGCTCATCGACGAGTTGAGCAGCGAGCATCTGCAAACATTGTGGGACCCTGCCAACAGCCTGTATTGCGCCGAAAGTCCCTATCCAGCGGGCTATGAGGCTTTGCGTGGCAGCGGCTTGGGACACATCCACATCAAGGATGTCCTGGTCGATATGCCAAAAGCGCGCGTCGATTGTGTGCCCCTGGGCAGCGGGCAGATGGCGCCCTACCTGGAGCAGATCGCCGTGGCATTGGCTGCCGATGGCTATGCCGGCAGCGTGTCGCTGGAATCGGTGTATCGTCCGCACGCTGGCAGCTTCGCCGATGGATTTCGCGCGTCAATCGACAAGTTCAAAGCGCTCTTCAGCTGATGACAACGTTGTCAGCAGACCTGCGGGGAACTTGGCGCGCAAATCTGGCTGCGTTGTGGCGGCGAGATCGCGCCCCACTGTTGGCGCTCGTACTTGTTTTCCTGATCATGACCTACCCCTTCGTCCAGACGATGCATCACACGCTGCCCGGCGACGAAGTCGATACGCATACAGCGCTTTGGCAGAACTGGTGGATGCGCGAGGCATTGCTGCAGGGGCTGGACATCAACCACAGCCAGCTGCTATTTCATCCGACTGGCCTTGATGTGTCGCTGCAGCCGCGGCGTTGGACGACCTTTCCACTGTGGATGCTGCTTTTCAGCCTGGTTGGCGACCCGCTGGCTTTCAATCTGGTGGCTTCTCTGGGCATCATCTTCAAAGCCTATGGCATGTACCATATCGGCTTGCTGCTCTTCAAGCAGCGGCTGCCGGCTTTTGTGGCGGGCGCTTATTTTGCTTTCAACTCGTACAGCCTGCGCGTGGCGCTAGAGAAGCCCAACACCGGCGCGACTGAGTGGATCCCCTGGTTCATGCTCTTTTTCATGCTGGCCTTGTTTCGTCTGCGGGCGGGAGATGGCTGGCGGGCTATAATCCCAATCACGCTCTGCGCGGGCATCTGCTTTTCGCTGAACCTGTATATGAATCTGAAGATAGGCATACTGGCTATGCTGCTGGGCGGCAGTTTTGCCCTGCTGTATCTGGCGGCGAGCAGCTTGTGGACTTCGCGGGATTGTTGGTTGACCTTGCTGTTGTTCAGTTTCACGGCGCTGGTGATTTGCGCGCCTCTGCTGCTACACACGCTGAGCGACGACGACTTTGCGGCGGCGGCGGGGCGGCCCGTCCTCACGATCGATCCCCTGAATGTGGACCTGTTTTGGCAATGGTGGCCCGCCGGACTGGTGAGCCTGGGGCTGGCGCTGCTGGGCATGGTGTATATCGTCCGCTGGCAGCGCGGGGCGTGGATATGGCTGGCGCTGGCGCTGGTCTTCAACCTGCTGAGCATGGGGCTTACCATTCATTTTCGCAGCGAACCCCTGCCGATTTATTGGACGCCTTATCGCATCGTGGAAGACAATTTCTTCTTCCGCACATTGAATTATCCGGCGCGCGTATACGCGATCTTTGTATTTGCTTATGTGTTGATAATCGGCTTTGGTTTCTGCCTGTTGCAGAGCTGGCTGAGCGACCGGCGCTGGGGGCTGGTCCTGCTGTTCTTGCTGGCGGGGCTGCTGCTATATGATTCGCGCATCTTCCCCTTGACTCAGCGCGCCGAGATGCAGTCGGATTATGTGGCTGTGCTGGACGAGCTGGAGCCCGGCGCTTTGATTGATGTGCCCTTCGGCAGACAGACCGCCAAGTACTACATGTCTTTGCAGCGCCACCACCTGCGCCCAATCGTCGAAGGCATGACCGCGCGCATGCCCACTGACGCTTACAATTATATTGATGCCAATCCTGTTTTGATACCGCTTCGCTATTCGCGTCATTTGACAGAAGGCGGCCCGCCCGAGATTGAGCTGACCGCAGCCCAGTGGCAAGCTGGCATAGACGCCCTGGTCGCCGATGGATTCCGCTATCTGATATTGCACCACTACTTGCCCTCGCGCCTGCTTTTGATCCCCCGTGAACGACCTGCCGACTGGGTGATGACGCTGCTGGCCGACCAGCCGACCGTCTATGAAGATGACGAAGTCGCTATCTATGACCTGCTGGAGTTGGATGTGGGAGCGCTGGCTGCGGCGAGCTAATCTGCGAAGCCAGCCTTTGCCAAGCCAACCGGCGCGGTAGTGTAAGAATCCCGCGCGCCACCTTGTCCAAACAGCGCAACCTAGGAGGAAACAGCATGTCAATTCCCAAGAAAATTTTCGGGCGCACGGGACATCTCAGCACACGCACCTTGTTCGGCGCGGCGGCATTTGGCGATGTCACGCAAGACGAAGCCGACCGTACCATGCAATTGCTGCTCGATTACGGCGTCAATCACATCGATACCGCCGCCAGTTATGGCGAGTCCGAGCTGCGGCTGGGACCCTGGATGGAGCGTTATCGCGACCAGTTCTTCTTGGCGACCAAGACAGCCGAACGCACCTATGACGGCGCAAAAGCCGAACTTGAGAAGTCGCTGCGGCGTCTGCGCGTGGACGAAGTCGACCTCATCCAGCTTCATTACCTGGTGGGCAATGAGGAATGGGAAGTGGCGATGGGCGCTGGCGGCGCGCTGGAATACCTGATCGAAGCGCGCGAACAAGGCTTGGTCAAATACATCGGCGTTACCGGACACGATGTCGCCATTGCTCGCATGCACCAGCGCAGCCTGCAACGTTTCGACTTCGATTCAGTGCTGCTACCCTACAATTACCTGATGATGCAGAACCCCGTCTATCGCTCGGGCTTCAACGAAGTCCTGGAGATCTGCCAGGCGCGCAAGGTGGCTGTGCAGACCATCAAAGGCATCACGAGACGTCCCTATCTGACCGACAAGCGAAGTCACGCCACCTGGTACGAGCCGCTCACCGACCAGCCAAGCATCGACAAAGCTGTGCACTGGGTGCTGGGCAACGAGCAGGTCTACCTGAATACGGCGGGCGACATTGGCATTTTGCCCAAAGTGCTGAGTGCGGCGGCTCGCTTCGCCGGGCGCACGCCAGAAGCGGACATGCAGGCGATGGCTGCCGAATGGGAGATGGCGCCGCTGTTTGTATAGCGGCTCAGGCACCCCGCAGCGCCGATAGGATCGCCCGTATCCGCTCTGCCGAAGCCTCCCAGCGCGCATAATCATCGCTATTGCCCAGCGACAAGCGCGGATTGCGATAAATCATGCGGCTGTCTGCTTGCCTGCGCGCAGAGAAGTGGAATTCGCGCGCGCCAGTTGTGCGAGCGATAGGACGGATGTTGCCCGCGTTGATGCCGCCGCCCGGCATGATCGTCAATCGTCCCGCCGCCTGCTGCACCAGCTGCGCGATCAAAGGAGCGCCCGCTGCTGCGCTCTGTGCTTGCCCAGATGTCAGCAAGCGCGATATGCCCAGCCCAGCCAGCCTTTCCAGCGTGGCAAATGGGTCGCGGCACATGTCAAAAGCGCGATGAAACACCGCCGGCAGTGGCAGCGCCTGTTCAATCAGCTGCCCCATACGCTGGCAATCGACCGATCCATCCGCCGTCAGGCAGCCGATGACCACGGCGGATGCGCCGGCCCGGCGGGCAAAGTCGATGTCGCGCCGCATCACGGCAATTTCGGCATCGCTATACAGAAAGTCGCCGCGCCGCGGACGTATCAACGCCGCCACGGGGATATCCAGCCGCTGGCAAGCCAGTTCCAGCAAGCCGGGCGATGGCGTCAATCCGCCGCTGGGCAAGTCGGCGCACAATTCAATGCGCTGGGCGCCGCAGGCTCGGGCGATCAGCGCGGAATCCAGCGAATCGACTGCGACTTCAAATGTGTAGGTCACAGCTGGCGCAACCCCCTCGGTCGCTCATTCAGGGTACTGTAGGGGCGAGCCATTGGGTCGCCCGCCGCAGTCGATACATGAACGATGGGCGACACAAGTATCGCCCCTACATCACCCTCTGTATTCTCTGTTGTTATCATTTGCATGACTTACTTTGCTCTACTTCTGCGCCTCTGTGGCTCAGCCTTTTGCTAGGGATAGGGTATCAACTCCACTGTCGGCAGAAAGCGCTGCATGTCGGCAACATCATAGGCAGCGGTGCCCGGCTGCAAACAGACTGCGGTGGCAGCGGCAATGCCCAGCCGCAAGCCGTCTTCTATGGGCAGGTTTTGATGCAGCGCCTGCGCCAATCCCGCCAGCACGGCATCTCCCGCGCCAGCTGGACTGCTGACTTGGACAGGAATGGGCGGGATATGATAGCTGCGCCCGTCCAGCACCGCCAGCGCGCCATCCTTGCCCATCGTGACCACCACCTGCGATCCAGACTGCGCCTGCACATCGCGCGCAGCCTGATAAATCTCATCGAGCGTGCGCAGCTTGCAGCCTGCCAGCGCGGACAATTCGTGTTCGTTGGGTTTGACAAATGCCGGACGCGCCTGCAAGCCAGCCTGCAGATTGGGTGGCGCGGCATCGTAGATCACTGGCAGACCGCGCTCGCCCGCCAGCCTGATGGCATCGGCATAGAAGTCGGGTGTCATGCCAGGCGGCAGCGAACCGCCCGTGATGACGACGCTTGCCTGCGAGAGCGCTTGTTCATAGCGCGTCAGCAATGCCAGCACATCATCGGGGCGCACATACATAGACGCGCTGGTGATGGTGGTGTGCTCGCCAGCCGCTTCGTCGACGATGACGGTATTGATGCGCGTCTCGCCGGCGACCTCACAAAAGTCGACTGTGACGCCCAGTTCGCGCAGCATGCCGGCGACTTTTTCTCCCACTGCGCCAGCCGCCAGCCCCAGCGCCAGACTGTCTATGCCGCGCCGTCCCAATATCCAGCTGGCATCGGTGGGTTTGCCACCCAGGCTGTGCACGGTGCGCGTGGCGCGGATGGTCGTATTGGTCGTCAAGCGCGGGACGAAGACGGTGAGATCGAGCGTGGTGTTGGGCGTCAGCGAGACGATCATGGCTCAATCGCGGAAATCGGCGATAGCGCTTTCCATGGCGGCGCTTTCGTCTTCCAGCAGCGGACTCGCGCCGATCTGCCCAGCCATCAGCATGACGAAGGCGTTGGTATCCAGCCGTTCCACCGCATCCATGGCGGCTTCCAGGTGCTTTCCCATCAAGAAGAGGCCGTGCCAGGGGGCGATGGCGCCGGCGGCGTGTTTGGCGATCATGGCTTCGCGTCCGCGCATGGTAGCGACGATGCGTTCGCCCAGTTTGGGGCTGTGGGCGGGCGCGTATTCGATGACGGGCGTCGTGCCAAACTTGCGCGTGGCTTCCATCACCGGCGGCATGGGGCGGTTGGCGCAGGCAAAGACCATCAGGTGGCGCGGGTGGGCGTGAATGACGGCGCTGCCCACAGCGCGGTAATGCTGGTGCAAACCCAGGTGGACGGCGCTTTCCCGCGTTAAGCCGCCTGCGCCATGCACAATCTCGCCCCGGCAATCGACCACCAGCACATCGTCTGGCCGCAGCTGCCACTGGTGCATCTGCCCGGCCAGGGTGGGCGACATGCAGAAGAGCTCGCCAACGCGCAAGCTGATGTTGCCGCCGCCGGCATCGGTCAGATGACGATCGAAAAGGATGCGCCCGATGCGCGCAACCAACTCGCGCCCGGCTTCCAGTTCGGGGGTCAAGGGCATTTGCACTTCTCCTGGCGACGCGTCATAATGAGTGTAGTGTGGCACAGGCTGTGGCGCGATTCAACGGCAAAGCGAGGCGTCTAGCGCTTGCCGATAGCCCAGCCAGCCGCAATTTTCTTTTCTGCTGCCTGCCGAACAAACGAGGACGGACCATGGCATTTGAATTTGCCACTGCAACGCGCATCATCTTCGGCGATGGCACAGCCGACCAACTGCCCGAGCTGGCAGGCGCACTGGGCGGGCATGCCCTGCTGGTTACTGGCGCAAAGCCCGCCCGGCACAGCCAGCACATCGACGCGCTTTCCAGGGTTGATCTGCCTTGCACGGTCGTCAGTGCGGCGGACGAACCCAGCATAGCTGCCATCGAGGCGGCTCGCGCAGAAGCACGCGAAGCACGCTGCGACCTGGTGATCGCCATCGGTGGCGGCAGCGTCATCGACAGCGGCAAGGCTTTGGCTGCCCTCATCCCCAATCCTGGCGAAGCGCTGGATTACCTTGAAGTCATCGGCGCGGGCGAGAAATTGACCGTGTCGCCGCTGCCTTTCATCGCCCTGCCGACCACAGCGGGTACGGGCGCAGAGGTCACCAAGAACGCCGTGCTCAGCTCGCCCGAACATGGACTAAAAGTGAGCTTGCGCGACAACCGTATGCTGCCTGATATCGCCCTGGTCGACCCGCTCTTGACACATTCGCTGCCACCAGTCGCGACCGCCAGCACGGGCATGGACGCGCTGACACAGCTGTTGGAGCCTTTCGTTTCGCATTTGGCGAATCCGCTGACCGATGCGTTATGCGAGGCCGGCTTGCGGCGGGCGGGACGGTCGCTGCGGCGCGCGGTTGCCGAGCCGAATGATGCCGATGCGCGCGCCGATATGGCTTTGGCGAGTTTGCTGGGCGGTTTGGCGCTGGCCAATGCCAAATTGGGCGCGGTGCATGGCTTCGCTGGGGTGCTGGGCGGTTTGACGGGCGCGCCACACGGGACGGTCTGCGCTGCGCTGCTGCCGGGCGTCATGCAAGCCAATATGACAGCGCTGGCTGAACGCGCTGGCGATTCGCCCGCCCTGCCAAAGTATCGGCGTGCCGCGCGGCTGCTGCTGGGCTCGTCCGATGCGACTGCCCACGACGCGCTGGCCTGGATCAACGAAACCAGCGGCCTGTTTGATATCCCGCGCCTCGGCGAGCTGGGCCTTCACAAGACAGACTTTGCTGAAATCGTGGCGAAATCGCAAGCCTCCAGCAGCATGAAAGGCAACCCCATCGCCTTGGATGCGCAGGAGCTGGAAGCGATTCTCTCGCTGGCGCTATGATGGCAGAGCCAGGTCTATGAAAGCGCATTGGCTGCTGAGGCCTTTGCTCTACCTGGCCTTGCCGCTGCTGCTCTGTGCGGCCATGCCACTGTGGCAAATGCCGCTGGCGCATGATGATGCTGACAGGCTGATATTCTTCTCGGACAGCGACACCATTGACGCCGGGCGCGGTTCCAACTCGGTTTATGGCATTGGGCTGGACGGACGCGGGCAAAAGCGCATCGCCGGCTCCATCAAACACGGCGCGGATTACCTGCGCATCAGCGATGTCGATTGCCAGTCCGCCAGCAGACTGATAGCCATCGCCACCAATGACAGCACCCTGAATGGCTTTCACCTGGTGGAAGTCGCTGGCACGGGTCTGCGACATTTCACGCCGCTTGGCGAGCCTCTCATGGCAATTCGCCAGTTGTCTCTGTCGCCGGATGGCTCGCGCATTGTCGTTTCGCGCGTCTGGGACGACTCGCCCGCTGCACGATACGGCTTGCTGATCGGCGATCTGCGCAGTGCCGAATTTGTCGTATTTATGCCGCCTGGCGATTCGCGTTCAATATCCGCCCCGGCCTGGTCGCCAGATGGGCAGCGCATCGCCTATGTCGTGGAAGAAGCGGGCAAGCATCGCATCGCCATGGCAACGCCCGATGAAAACGACAAAAGCAGCGAGAAAGTCATTCACACCACGACGCGGCGTATCGGCAGGCTGGCTTGGTCGCCGGATAGCCTGTGGCTGGCAGCGGAAATGAACGGGCAGATCATCAAAATGCGCCGCGATGGCAGCAAGTTCACTCGGCTGAGCAGTGGCCTGGGCGGGGCTTGGTCGCCGCAGTGGTCTCGGGATGGCGGACGCATCGCTTTTGCCTCGCGCTCGAGCTTTCCTGGAACTGTGCAGTTGCTGACCATGTCGGCAAAGGGCGATGATGCGCAGCGCGTGACGGCTCTGCGTGGCGAACTGGCCTTGGGCTGCTGGCTGGGATAACAATAATCTATCCCCTCGCCTTATTTTCTACGCCGACTCCACAACCACAGCGCTAGTGTGCCTGCGATCAGCATGCCGCTCAAAGCCAGCAGCGCGCCACTGTAGCCCAACGCGCCGATGGCAAAGCCGCCCAGCACCGGACCAGCCACTTTGCCGACATTTTGCAGCGCGCCCAACAGACCCATGCCTGCGCCCAGGTTGTCGGCGCTGATGTCGTCGGCTATCAGGGCTTTCGCGGCCGGGAAAACAAGCGCCTGCGCCAGGCCCAGCAGACCTGCCGGCAGCAGAAACAGGGCGCCGCTATCCAGCGACCGCGCCAGGGGCAGCGACAGCGCCAGCAACAGCATGCCCAGACTGATGGCGCGCAGATAACCCAGCTTGTCCGCCAGCCGCCCGCAGACCGGCTTGCCCAGCACATGCACAGCTTCGCTCAGGCTGAAGAAGAGCCCGACCAGCGCTACGCTCACGCCGGCTTCCAGCGCGAAAATGGGCAAGAATGCTTTTAACGTATACAGCGCCACAAAAGCCGCCGCTTCCAGCCCGCCCGTCACCCAGACAGCTGGCAATCGAGCCGCTTCTGTCAGCGCCGCGCGCAGGTTAAGAGCGGGCATCGTCCAGGCGCCGCCAAGCCCCTTCTTGCTGGGTGGGCCTTCGGCTTTTTTCGCTTGTGCGCAGGAGGTCTCGCCTGGCAAAACAGAGACTTTGCGAGTCGGGGGCAGCCACAGCAGCGGCAGAAACATGGCGCAGCTTAGCAGGCCGATGACCGTGAAGACATCGACCGCAGCCAGCGACAGCAGCAGCCAGCCGCCCAGCAGCGGACCGACGATGTATCCGCCACTGCGCGCCATTTCGAAAGTGCCGATGCCCGCCGCCAACGACCCGCCCCGCGCCAGCTCGGCGATATAGGCCAGGGTCACCGGACCATAAATCGCCGTGGCGGTGCCATGCAGCAGGCGCAGCAGCAGCAGTTGGTCGGGCGTGCTGATGAAGCGATACAAGAAAGGCACAAAAACGAAGAAGCCCGCCCCCACAAAGAGCCACATTCGCCGGCCCCAGCTATCGGACAAAATGCCAAAAAGCGGCTTCAGGAAGAGCCCAGTGATGGTCGATATGGAAACGATCATGCCCAGCCAGGCGCCCGATGCCCCCAGCGAGGCTGCGAAAATAGGCAGCAGCGGCGTTTTGCCCATCTGGTAGGCAGAGCGGGCGATGAAATCGGCCAGCATCAGGCTGAGGAAGGGGCGACTGCGCGTCATGCCGCCGCATTATAGTGGCGCGCGCCGCTGCTGGCAGGGGCGAGAGCAGCCAGGAATGCCTGCAAATCCTGCCGCGCTCCAGCCGATGCCTTCATGCCGCCTGCGTAGCTGCTCGTACAAGGCCAGCGCCACCCTTTCATCACGCCAATCATAATCGGCTTTCTGCGCAAAGGGACTGCTGGCTGTGCGCGTGCCGCCGCGACCATCGCCAGAGCCGAAGCTGTCGATGACGATGCGCTGGGCGCCGGTAGACAGCAGCCGCGCCGCGAAATCGACTGTGTGGGGAAGACAAGGCGCAACGGCGATCTGCACGCGGATGCCCCGAGCCAGCGCCTGCTCTATTGCCGCGAAACGGCGCTCAATATCGGCGCTCGTCGGTCCATAAGGCAGGTCGCCACGGTCGGTTTCGATTGTCATGCCCAGCCATACATAGGGAATCTGCGCCAGCAAATCCAGGTCGTCCAGCAGCGCCGCCGCCCGCGTATGCAGCAGCAGCAGATCGAGATCCTCATATTGGGCGAAGACTTGCAGGCAGCGCCGCGTCAGCCGCAGCTTGCGTTCGATAGGCTGGTAGGGGTCGGTCACCGGGCTGCAGAAGATGCGCAGGGTTTGCCGCGCGGGATGTCTTGCCAGCTGTGCCGCCAGCAACTCGGGCGCATTGCTTTTGACGATCAGCGCCTCGCCCCAGCCTTCATCGCTTTGCCGGGCAAAGAGCCAGTTGGGCAGGCTGCGCGCATAACAAAATGCGCCGCAATAGCGTTTGCCCAAGCCACAGCCAGCCGCCCAGGACAAGCTGTGCGTGAAAGGCAACTCGCCGGTCTGCAAGAAGCCGCCGCGCTGTGGCGTCAGGATCGATTTGGCGATTAGGCTGCGTATGCGCATGGCTGCGATTGTAGCAGGCATCCGCCCACGGCGTTCGCGAGCGACACAAGTTTCGCTCCTGCGCGGATTCTATTTTGTGGTTTTGGGTTGAAAGGGCGAGGTTTCGCGCCCGATCACAGCGCCAGGACGCGGCTTTCGGGCGGATGCGCGCTCAAAAAACGGCTGGGGACGAACGCGCCGCCTTCACGCACAATCATGCTGTCGATGAGGCGGATGCCATCGCGCCCGGGCCGATAGATGCCTGGTTCATTGGAAAAGACCATATTCTCCTGCAGGATCGTGTTATCACCAGGCGCAAGCCAGGGCGACTCGTGCCCTTCTATGCCCATGCCATGCCCGATGCGGTGGCGGATGAAGTCGCCATAACCGCCCCTGCGCAGCACATCCAGCGCCGCCTGATTGACGCTTTCGCAGCTTGCGCCGACTTGCAGCGCAGCAGTGGCGGCCAGTCGGCAAGCATCGGCCGTCTGCAGCGCGCGCATCAGCTCATCATCGGCATCACCGACGGCGAAGGTCGCGCCGCTTTCGGCATGATAACCGGCCACCGAAGCGCCAATGCCCGCGATTAGCGGCTCGCCGATCTGGGGCAGGCGCGCCATGGGCGACCCATGTGGCAGGGCAGCGCGCGGTCCGCTGTGCACAGTGCCGACGACAGCCGCGCCGCGCAGCCTGAATTGTTCGCCGATCTCCACCTGCATTTTCGCCAGCGTATCGCCCAAGCAGGCGCGCAAGATGTCCAATTCTGTGCCGCCGCCGCGGATAATATCGCCAGCACCCCCCAGCACGGACTCCAAACAGAAGTCCGCGTAACGCGCGGCTTTTTCAATCTGCGCAATTTCTTCGGGCTGCTTCACCCAGCGCAGCCGGTTGACCAGGTCGCAAGGTAGGCAATCCGTCTCCAGCCGCTGGGCAAGACCTAAGGACAAGCTGTCGATGGCGATGCGCCCTGCGCCGATCTCGTGCAACATCCAGGCGACCGGATGCAGCTCGCCGGGATACTCAAAATAACTGCGGACATCGCCGATCCAGCAAGCGGCGGCATTTTCCAGCTCCAGCAGCGGCACAAACAGCACAGGCGCGCCAGCCTGCGGGACATAACAGCCGATAGGTCGTTCCGAGGCGATGTGACTGAAACCGCTGGCGTAGATGACATTGGGCGCATCCAGCAGCAGGATTCCCGCCAGGGATTCCTCTGCCAGCGCCGCCTGGATTGCCGCCACGCGCCCACGATAGAAGTTTTCGCCCAGCGGCATCACGGCAGGGACAGCGAACGCATATGCAAGCCGCCTTTCTGCGCCGATGCCGTCACGCTCACAACCACGCCCGGCGCAGCCCGCAGAAGCCACTCGATGCGCGCCGATGTGTCGCTCCATTGCGGCAGCCAGGGCGACCATGTGGCAGTGCGTTCATCGCGCCCGGCCAGGTGACCGATGCTTTGCCGCGCCGAGCCCATCAGCAGCGCGCAGTCCTCCGCCTCCAGCGCGATTTCGACTGCGCCAGCCGTGCCATGCGCCAAGGCTCGCTGGGTCAGGTGGGTGGGCAGGAAGCCTTCGTTGACGACCAGCGCGCTCAGTTTGACCAAGTCGTCCGCCAGCCGCTCGGCTTCCAGCTGCCGAATGTTCAGCAGCGGGGCAGTCATGGCGTGGCGCAGCGTGAACAGGCAATTGCTGTGTAGGGTTTCGGACAAGAAGTTGCGCGCCTTCTCTGTCGTGGCGAAGCTGCGTGGCGGCGGGTTGCGGAAAGTGTACATATGCGTCCAGCCGCCGATCTCGACCAGGCCCAACTGCGGATGCTCAAAGGGCTGCCAGTCGATGAAACCAGCGCCGTCCAGATGCTCATCGTTGTAAGCCAGCAACGTAATCTCGTCTTCGGTAGACCGGGCGCGCACCTGGTATTTAGCTGGCTGTTGGATGCCAGCCGCCAACTCTGGATTCCACAGCTCGGTGCTGAATGTGATGATGCCGAATTCGTCATAGGCCCATTGCATCAGTGAGCCAACGCGCGGCTGGTCGGGGTCGGTGGTGAATTCTTCGTAGACCGAGATGACGGGATAGCCAGTCAGCGCTGTGCCCATTGCGCCGATGCGCTTGTAGAGGGCGAGGTCGGCGCGTGGCAGGCTGTCGTCCGGGGCGACCAGCGAGGGCCTCAGGTGCAAGCCGCCGTGACTGTGATAGCATTGCATGCCGGCGATATTGGGGTGGTCGAGGATGAAATCGGCGATTGCCCGCGCTTCTGGCTCGGACAAGGGCGCTTCTCCTGCGCCATATTGTCGAAATTCGGGACGCCAGCCAGCGGGGAAGTTGCGATTGAGGTTGCCGTCACGCGGCTTTTGGACCTCGAAGTTGACGCCGTCCCAGTCGCCACGGATTTCGCCTTCGCGGTAGAGGCGGTAGTAGGGTCCGCGCCCGATCTCGCCCGCTTCTCGCAGGATCATCAGGCGCGGATCTTCGGTAGCGGTCCGCCATTCGCCAGCTGGATCGCGAATGCGCATCTGGGTGATGAAGCCATCGCCATTCATGTCACGCTGGCACAAGCCTTGCGTCTGTTCTTCGCCGGGCAAATGACGTCCATTGCCACACCAGTGATGCGGCGTCTTCAGGCTGATCTCTGCGCCATCGGGATTGATGCGCGGGATGATGTAAAAAGCCAGCTTGTCCAACAGCCAGCTGACATTGGCGTCAAGGCCGTAATTGGTCAGCAGATACCAGATGGTATAGACGGCGGTCTGGGTGGTGGCGACTTCTTCGGCGTGGATGCCGGCGTCGATGTAAAAAGCCGGCTTGTCAGTGTGCGACCCCGTGGCGGTGTTGGTCACCGTCATACAATGGATGGCTCGTCCGCGCCAACTCTGCCCGATGACTTCTAGGCTTGCCAGCGCCGGATACGCGTCCGCCAGCCCCTGCAAGTGATTGCACAACGTCTGGTAGTCGAAGTATTCGCCAAAGTCGATAGCGGTTGACATGCCGTCTCCTGATTCGCCTTCGTCCCTTGTGTTGATTCAGAAGTCTTGACTAACGCGTGCCATGTCGGGACGCACAAATTGGCCGCCGCCTTGTTCGCCGACCACCTGCCCATCGACATAGACCGTTTTGCCATTGACGATCGTCCGCGCAACCCGGCCGCGGAAGGTCATGCCGGCGTAGAGCTTGTCACAATCGCGCGCCTGGCTGAAGAGCATGTCGCGGTGAATGGTCGTCTGCGCCTGGGGATCATAGATGACCAGGTCGGCAAACGCACCCACAGCGATATGCCCGCGCTCGGGATAAACGCCGAAACGTTTCGCGCCATTGGTCGCCACCAGCTCGACCGCCTTGTTGATGCTGATGCGCCCGTTCAGCGCTTCGTGCATCACGCCCGGCAGCAGCTCTTCGACGCCTGGCGCGCCTGGTGGAGTCGCCCAGATATCTTCGCGGGCGCTTTCTTTTTCGGCGACAGTGAAGGGCGAATGGTCGGTGGTGATGGCCATCAACGCGCCATCGCGCAAGCCGCCCCACAGCGCTTCTTGATCGGCAGATTTGCGCAGGGGCGGGTTGATCTTGGCATAGGGACCCACGCGCGCCAAATCGTCTTCGGTGAAGAGCAGGTAGTGCGGGCAAGTTTCTGCGCTGGCGGTCGATCCCGTGGCTTTGAAACGGCGAAAGACATCCAAAGCCTCGGCACAGCTAAGGTGAGCGATATGCAGCTGCGCGCCGATGCTCTCGTTGAGCGTGAGCAACGTGGCAATGGCCAGCGCCTCGACATGCGGCGGACGCGATTCGCCATGCGCAGGCACATCATTACGCCCATCGGCGATCAACTGCGCCGTATGCCATTCCAGCAGTTGGTTGTTTTCAGCGTGCACCGCGCAGACCAAGCCCGTTTCCGCCACCAATTGCAGCGCCTGAAGCAGCTGCGGCACATCGGGCAGGCAGAGCCCCTCAAATTCATCATCGCGTCCCTTTGGCGCTGATGTCATGAAGATCTTGAAGGCGATCGCGCCCTCGTCGACCATGGCGGCGATCTCCTCGCGGTCGAGCAAACCTGGCGCGCCGTACAAGCCGAAATTGACATAACTGTCGCGCTGTGCCAGCGCCTTGCGCATGCGAAAGATCTCGCCAGTGGCGCAGCAGGGCTTGCTGATGGGCATCTCGAAGATGGTGGTGACTCCGCCAGCCGCCGCCGCCCGCGTTTCTGTGGCGAAGTCGCCTCGCTGGGGATAGGCAGGCGCGCGGCAATGAAAATGTATGTCGATTGCGCCGGGCAGCAACAGCTTGCCGCCGGCATCAATAGTCTGGTCGGCGTAGATGCCAGTCGAATCGCTGCATAGCAGGGCGATGCGTCCATCGCGGATGCCCAGATCGAGGCGGTTGATGCCGCTTTCCAGGACAACCTGTGCGTTGGTAATCAAAGTGTCCAGCCGCAAATCAGCTTCCTTTCTCGTGTTTGCAGGGGAGTATAACATCTAACCGCCCTCGCCTCCGGCAGGTCAGGTGGTTGATATTTTCATGATTAACTTGGGATTACTTATATTCTGTGGTTCAGCCTTTACAGCACGCGCGCCACAAAATCGCAGAGAATAGATGTGGTCGCGGCATATTCAGTCAGCAGCACATGCTCATTGGCGGCGTGAGCGACTTCATAGCTGCCGGGACCAAAGATGATCATGTCGCCGAGCGCCAGGTCCATCAGGTGCTTGGCATCGCTGCCCGGCAAATAGCCGATCGGTCCTGGGTGCGCGCCCAGCTCGCGGCTGACGCAATCCAGAAAGAGCTGCCCCAGCTCGGTTTCCAGCCTCGATTCGAACCAGCTGGAAAATACAAAGTCGCCCAGGCTGGCGCTGGCCGGCGCGATATCCACAGAGTCGAGCACGGCTTGCAGTTCGGCGCGTACCTGTGACGGGTCTTCGCGCGGGATCATGCGCCTGTCGAGCTGGATGGCGCAGCTGTCGGGCACGGCATTGGCAGTGCTGCCGCCGCTGATGACGCCGATATTGCAGGTTGGGCAGCCGACCATGGGGTGCCTTCTCGCCGATAGCTCGCGGTGATAGCCCTCCAAGGACTTGATGATTTTGCCCATGGCCACGATGGCGTTGATGCCGCGGTCTGGGTTGGTGGCATGCACCGATTTGCCGCGCACCTGGACTGTCGCCCGCAGCACGCCCTTGTGCGCTGTGGCCACGCGGTTGGCGGTCTGTTCGCCCACGATGATGAAGTTGCAGACCGGCAGATGCCCCTCGTCCGCCAGCCATTTTGTGCCCAGCTGCCCGCCCACTTCTTCTTCCGCCGCTGCCACCAGCACGAGCGAACCACGCAGGTCTCGCCGAGCCATTTGCCGCATGGCCAGCATCATAGAGGCCAAGGGGGCTTTGTCGTCGACGCTGCCCTTGCCATAGAGCGCGCCATCGCGGACGATCGCGGCGTAGGGATCGACATGCCAGTTGCGGGCTTCGTCGGCGGCAATGGGCACAGTGTCGATGTGCGCATGCAGCATGATGCGCGGCTCGCCTTCACCCAGCATCGCGATGGTATTGAGCGCCTCGGGCTTGGCGGAAGGCGCTATCTGCCGCACCAGGCAGCCGATGGCACGCATCTCATCGGCAACGAAATCAGCCATGGCGCGGGTGTCGCCAGGTGGGTTGGGCGACGGGATCTGCACCAGCCGCCGCAGCAAGTCAATCGCGATCATCTATATGCCCTGCACCGACTTGTATTCTTCCAGCTCTTCGGGACTGTAGACCTGCATCAGTTCCAGCTCGACGCCGCCGGCTTCTTGCTCGAGGAATGCCACCCAGCCTTCGGGATGGACATGACTGCCTTTGACCTTGCAAGCTGCGCATTCTTTGAGCGTTGCGCCTTTGGCTTGGGCAGCCGCCAACGCCTCGTCGATATTGGGCACGGCATAGCAGATATGATGCAAGCCTTCGTAGCCGCGGTCTTTGATCCAGGCGTCATACCGTCCGCCCGAGTCCATCGACTGGCAAAGCTGGTATTCGACATCGCCGACATTGAAGATGACGACGACATTGCGCGATTTGCCGTATTCGTGCACTTCGGCATCTAGCGCCAGACCGAGGAATTCTTGATAATTGCGCAGCGCCGTCCGCGCGTCCTTCACCGCAAATGCCATGTGTTTGATATAACGTTCGTGCATGATTGTCCTCCGGATAGGATAATTGCTGAGATTATAGTGTTTTCTGGCCGGCCAGGCATCAAGCCAATCGCGAGAATTCCATCGCCCCTAATCCCGATAGCGGGACCGAGAGGGGGTAGTGCGTTCGCACCGCCCCTGTGGGTAAAATCACGCAAACGCTTGCAGTCGAGGACCAGGCATGAAGATCACCAGCGTAGAAGCTATCCCGCTCTTTGCGTCTTTTGCCGAGGCGCTGGGAGAGGCGCCGCCCGAGCTTACCAGGCCGGCTTTCAGCATGCGCGGCAATCCGCTGCTCGGGCAGGGCGCGGTCATCGTGCGCATCAATACGGATGCGGGTCTGGTCGGCATAGGCGAGGCGATGGGACGACCGGGGCCGCGCGGCACAGCAGCACACATCAACGAGGTGCTCGCGCCATTGCTGCTGGGCACAGACCCGCGGCATCATCACGCGCTCTACACAGCCATGAACGAGCAGATGCGTTTCGCGCCAATGGGCATCAGCGGTGTCGATATGGCGCTGTGGGATTTGCGCGGCAAGATGTATGGCGATTCCCTGCCAAACTTGCTGGGTGGCGCTGTACGAGACAGCATCGACTGCTATGCCAGCCCCATCCCCTACCTGCCCAGCCCCGCCGCATCTGCCAGCAAGGCCCGCGATTTCTTGGCCCAGGGATTCGGCGCAGTGAAGCTGAAGATCGGTCGCGGCATCCGCATCGACCTGGCGCATGTCGAGGCGGTCAGCGAGACAATCGGCGCCGAGACCAAACTGCTGGTCGATGCCAATGGCGCATACACAGTCAGCCAAAGCATCGCGCTGGCAAAAGAGCTGGTGCGGCTGGGCGTTTATTGGCTGGAAGAGCCGGTACATCCGGAATTTCCCGATGACCTGGCGCGAATCCGCCGGCGAGTCGATCTGCCGGTGGTTTCTGGCGAGTGGCTGGGCAGCTGGTTTCAATTCCGCGATCTGCTGCGCGCCGAGGCGGTGGATATCATCATGCCCAATATCACGCGCTGTGGCGGCTTGACCGGACTGATGAAGATCGCCGACCTGGCTATGCTGGACAATGTGCTGGTCGCGCCCCATGGAGTCGGCGCGGGCCTGGGCATCGTGGCGGCTGTCGCGGCTTGCGCTGTGCTGCCCAACTTCCTGATTTATGAATACAACCAGCTCTTCAATCCGCTGCGGCAGGCGGTCATAAATGAGCGCATCGACTTCCGTGATGGCGCGCTGCACGCCAGCCCCGGGCCTGGCTTGGGCATCAGCCTGGACGATACAACAGTGCAGCGATACCGAGTTGACTAGTCGCCAGCCTCGGGACGGGCATAGTCGTCCGCAAATCGCGCGATATCGGCTTGCTGCCAATTGCCAAAGGCGACTTCCAATACGCGCAGGGCAGGACCGCGGCTGGACAGGCGGTGTTTCGCCCCGGCGGGAATCCAGATTTCTGCGCCGGCATCGGCTTCAATCAGCTGCTCGTTCACCTGCACCAGCGCGCCATCATCCAGCACGATCCACAACTCGGCGCGGGCGGTATGCGCTTGCAGGCTCAGGCGCTGTCCGGGCGCAACCGTCATCAAACTGACCGTGACTTCGCTGTTCTGCGCATATTGACGGAATCTGCCCCAGGGACGGTCCACCTGCTCGACTGGCGGCGCTGCCTCGGGGATGGGCTTGGTGACAAAACTAGACATGGGCAATCCTCTGCGCGAATGGGACGGGCTGTTTTTACCACATAGACGCGAAGCCGCCAGATTGATTGCCCGGCAATGCGCGCTGCGGCTACAATTGCCGGCATGGACAAAAATCCCATCACGCTAATCACCGGCGCGGGCAGCGGCATCGGGCGCGGTTTCGCCTTGGCCATGGCAGAGCTGGGCAGCCGGGTCATCGTCAGCGATATCGACCTGTCCAGCGCAGAATCGGTCGCTGCCGAGATCACAGCCGCGGGCGGACTTGCGCAGGCGCGCCAATTTGATGTCGCCGATGGCGAGACGGCGCGCTCGCTAGTTGACGAGCTGACCGACCGCTACGGGCGAATCGACCATCTCTTCGCCAATGCCGGCGTATTGGGTCCGACAGACCTGTGGGATATCGCGCCCGACAATTGGGATGCCGTGCTGGGCGTCAACATCAAAGGCGCGGCTATAATTTGTCAACTGGTGGCGGCGCAGATGAAAGAGCAGCGGCGCGGGCGCATCGTTGTAACCGCTTCGTACAATGGCCTGCGCGTCGACAAGCATGTCATCCCCTACCGCGTCAGCAAAGCCGGCCTGCTCATGTTCAGCAAATGCCTGTCGCTGGTCATGGCGCCGTATGGCGTGACTGTCAATGCCATCTGCCCCGGTGTAACGCTGACGCCCCTGCAGCAGACCTATGCGCAAGCCCTCGCCGACCAGCGCGGCATCAGCCTGGACGACTATCTCGATGAACGCCGATCGCGCATCCCCATGGGCGAACTGACCACCACTGCCGACCTCAATGCCCTGGCGCGATTCCTGGTTTCGGACGAGGCGAGGCTGATCACCGGGCAGACCATCGCGGTCGATGGCGGCGTCATGGCGAGCTCCTGACGCACAAGTCATGAGCTATCGGGCCTATATCACCGCCAGCCAGTCCATCCCGCGCGCAATGCGCAGCTGGTATCTGAGCGGTCGCGGCATGGACAGCTTCGGGCAACATGATCAACCCATCAGCGAAGCGCTGCCAGAGATCGGCGCGGACGAGTTGCTGACGCGCGTGGACGCCATAGGCATCTGCGCATCCGATGCCAAGATGATCCGGCTGGGCGACGAATATCCGCTCTTTCGTGGGCGCGACCTGGCGGCGAATCCGCAGCGGCTCGGGCACGAACTGGCGCTGACGGTCCTGCGAATCGGCGCGGCGCTTTCCGGGCCATATCGGGTCGGGCAACGCTTGGGCCTGCAGCCCGATGTGTATTATCGTGGCGAGCGCAGCGCTATCGGCTCGATGATGGCGGGCGGCTACACAGAATACATGACGCTGGGCGAGCGGATTCTGCGCGGCGATGCGGGCAGTTATGCGCTGCCAGTCGACGATTCGCTGTCTTATGCCGAAGTGGCGCTTTCCGAACCCTGGGCCTGCGTCGAGGCGGCTTTTCGCCCCTTCCGCCGCTTGAATCTGCTGTCGGGCGGATTGTTGTGGATAAGCGGGCACAGCGACGACTTCGACCTGGATATGCGGCTGCCATCGCGGCTGGTGGTCGCCAGCGACATTTCGGCGCGCACAGGCGAGCAGTTGGCGCAGCAGCAGGCGCCAGTGATCACTGCGGACGGATTGGACGCGGCGCAGGCAGCACAACGATACGGCGGGGGCGCTGGCATTGACGACATCATTTTGTTCGAGCCGACTGCGCGGCAGATCGAAGGCGCGCAACGTGCGCTGGCGCGGCGTGGCGCCTTGACCATCGCCGGGACTTCGTCACCTGGCGCAGCCGGCATCGACATCGGGCGAATCCACTACGATTTCAGCGGCATCATGGGCACGGCGCAGTCATCGCTGGCGGCGGTATATGGCGAGGCAGCCAATCGCAGCGAATTGCAGCCTGGCGGCGTCACCCTCGTGCATGGCGCTGGCGGATCCATGGGGCAAATGCACATCCTGCGGGCGCTGAGCCTGGCCGATCCGCCGCGCGTCATCATTGCCACCAATCGCGGTCGACAACGGCTGCGCGCGCTGGAAGCAAGATTTGCGCCGCTGGCTGCGCAACGGGGAGTCGAATTCCAGGCGATCAGCCCGCGCGAGAATCCCAACCAGCTGGAAGCGGCAGTGGCATCGCTAGGCGGCTGCGACGACATCTTGATGATATTTCCTTCGCTGGCAGAAACACAGCGAATGCCAGACCTGCTGCGGACGGGCGGCGTGCTCAATCTCTTCGCGGGCGTCCCGCCGGGGCAAGAGATCCGCCTGGATATCGACCGCATCCTGCGAGACGGGCTTCGGATCATCGGCAGCAGCGGCTCGTCACTGGCCGATCAAGCGCGGGTGCTGCAACAGACAGCAGCCGGGCAACTGGACAGCGCGGGCATCGTCAGCGCAGTCGGCGGGCTGGGCGCGGTCAAAGCAGCACTCTTGGCTGTCAATGCGCGGCGATTCGCGGGCAAAATCGTCATCTATCCGGCGCTTGGCGATATGCCGCTGCGGCCTGTGTCCAATTGGTCGAAGGCAGCGGAGACGGCTCTGCTGCGGGAGTGGCTCGGCGACTAGGCAAGTACCCCGCTCAGTCCCTCTTTCAGGGTGGTTGGGGCGAGCCTTTGGGTCGTCCGTTTTGACCAATTGCGCAGCTTATCCCGAGAATGAACATAAAAAACAAGGATTTCCTCTGTGCTTTCTGTGGTTTAACAACGGGCGAGTCACCGCCTCGCCCCTGCACGACCGCGAAACTCGCTCAGTTGCTCGCTCGTTGGCAAACCACCGATCACGCCAACATGCAAGGCTGTATAGGCGCCCGCACGCACGGCTCGTCGCACCGCCGCCCGCAGCGATTTGCCTTCGCCCAAGCTCACCGCCAGCGCCGCATTGAAGCTGTCGCCAGCGCCGGTTGCATCCACCGCGTCAATCTTTGGCGCCGGCACTTGCAGCGCGCCGCCATCGTCCAGGATCAACGCGCCCCGTGCGCCTTGCGTAATCACCACCGCGCCCGCGCCCAGCGCCAACAGCCGCTCGGCCAGTGCCGGAGTCGGCGTGGCGTCATCGAGCGGCAAACCCAGCAGCATACGCGCTTCGAGCGCATTGGGCGTGAGCACATCGACATGTCGCAATATGGCGGGGTCGGCGGGTCGTGCTGGCGCAGGATTCAGGATGGTCAACGCGCCGGCTTCTTTCCCCAGCATCAATGCCGTCTGCACTGTCTCTGGCGGCACTTCAAACTGCGTCATGAGGATGTCGCTGTCGGCGATTTGCGCGGCGCAATCACGCAGCTGTTGCGGGCGCATGCGCATATTCGCGCCCATGTCGATCGTGATGAAGTTTTCGCCATCGGGCAGCACATTGACGAAGCCCACGCCGCTGTTGCAGTCGGCGATTCGATGAATATGGCGCGTGTCGATGCCCTCGCGCGCATAGACTTGCAGCGCCCAATCGCCAAAGGCGTCATCGCCCAGGCAAGCCAGCAACCGCACATGCGCGCCCAGTCGAGCCGCCGCGATGGCTTGGTTTGTGCCCTTGCCGCCTGGCCCCAGGTCGAAGCCGCCGCCCACCAGATTTTCGCCCGCGAGTGGCATGCGCGGCACACGCAGTGTCAAGCCCTGTACATAGCTGCCGACAACGAATATGCGCGTCATGACATGTCCTCCACAATCAGCGCGACCCTGTACGAACGGACTCATCACAGATAGTATAGTTGACCTGTCGGCACAAGCAGAAATGAGAGGCAACTATATGCTGAGCAAGAAGTTAGCTCTGGTAATTACGCTGTGTTTGTGCTACATTAGCCAACCAGCCAACCAGCCAACCAGCCAACCAGCCAACCAGCCAACCAGCCAACCAGCCAACCATAACGATAGCCCCTGAGCATCGCTGTTCGCCATATAACCGCAGCGATTATTCCTATCCTCAAAGTATCGAATTGCAGATCATAGCCGAGAATTTGAATGGCGATATCGTAAGTCCCTACACAGGCGAAGTCTTCTCCAACCGGTCGCAAACAGACATTGAGCATATTGTCGCCACAAGCGAAGCGCATGACAGCGGCTTGTGCGCGGCAACTGAGTCGGTAAGGCGGCAATTCGCCAAGGACCTGGATAACCTCACACTAGCCAGCCCCAGTGTGAATCGCCACCAGAAGAGCGATAAAGACTTGGCGGATTGGTTGCCGGCACAAAATATCTGCTGGTTTGTCCAGACGGTTGTGCAGGTCAAAGCCAAATATGGCTTGTCAATGGATAGCCAAGAAGCCAATGTAGCAATAACCACCCTGAAGGTTTGCAATCCAAAACCAGCCTGTTACAAGTCTGGCCAAGCCGACACGCTGAATTGTTACGCGGGGCGCTCTTCCACAGACTCTGCTCCCACCGCTGCGTCAACGACATCAACTGCCTGCTACACGGACGACAGTGCCTATGTGAATGGCGCAATCAATGTGCGCAGCGGTGCAGGAGTGAACTTTGCCAAAGTCGATGTGGTACAAAGCGCCAATGTGTCTGTGCTTGACTCGACGCACGAGGCAGATTTCTGCTGGCTGAAAATCGGCGAGAATCGCTGGATTGCGCAGACTCATTTTGTGCTTGCCAGCCATCCCTCCGTGGCTAGAACGACTTCGACGAGAGCAACTTCGACGGCGACGCCCCCGCAAGTTGACTCGAACGAAACCTGCTACACGGACGACAGCGCCTATGTGAATGGCACAATCAATGTGCGCAGCGGTGCAGGAGTGAACTTTGCCAAAGTCGATGTGGTACAGAGCGCCACTGTGTCTGTGCTCGACTCGACGCACGAGGCAGATTTCTGCTGGCTGAAAATCGGCGAGAATCGCTGGATCGCGCGGCTGAACTATGTGCTGGCTACGAAGCCCGCTGTTGTTGTACCAACCGCCCAACCTGTTGTTAGCCAACCTGTGGTGCAACAGCCGCAGGCGCCAGTACAACAGCCGCAGCAGCCTAGTGTGCCCAATCTGGAGTCGGTGGACAGCAATGGCAATGGGCGCATCACTTGCGCAGAAGCGCGTGCCGCCGGGTTGCCTATCCCTGTCCGGCAGGGGCATTGGGCATATCCATATATGCGAGATAGCAACAACGATGGAATGGTCTGCACTTAGCGATTAGCTGCCGCCAGCGCGCACGGTGACCGCGGCCCCTGCGATTCTTGCTTTGTCCGCCCTCCCCCAAAAGAATCGAGGGGTTGGGCGGGTACGCCAGCTTATTCGCCGCCTGGTCGCAGCACAACCTCGACCGGCTGCCAGTCTTCGCCCATGACATCGTGCCCGTCCATGGCCAAGGCGTCGATTGCCGCCTGTGCCAGATCACTACGGTAGGCATCCATGGATGGCTCTTCGCTGATGACCTGCGCCTCCAGCGAAATCGCCACGGTCTGCGCCCAGAGATCTGCATCCATGATGCCGATGCCAGCCGGCGAGGGCCAAATCAGCTTGCTGATCTCGTTGAGCTGCCAGGTTTGATGACTTTCGCCCAGCGTCGAGCCGTTGTCCAGCACGATGCCCACGCACTCGTCCGGGTTCTCGCGGCAATGGATCCAACCGCGGAAGCTGGCTTTCAAGAAAGCCACGGCGATTTCGGCATTGCCCTCTTCCGCCAGCCAATCGGCATTCACGAAGACGTGATCTTGCAGCATGGCCGTGCCCACATCGTTGAAATCGATGACATTCAGGTCTTCGGGCTGGTAGAGCTCGCCGGTGTCGGGATTGACGGCCTCGAGCACCTGGGCGTATTCGTTGTAGGTCATGGCTTCGGCAGCATCCAACTCGCCATTCAGCAGCAGCGACATATCAAAAGGCTGCTGCACGACTGTCACATCATCGGGATTTTCCGGGTCGATATCGGCGGCGCGCATGGCAGCGAAAAGCTCATGCTCGTTGCCAAAGCCCCAGGTGCCGATGCGCATGCCGCGGAAATCCTCAACCGACTCGATGCCCGTATCGACAAATGACACCTCGAGCGTGCCGCTGCGCTGGAAGACCTGGGCGATATTCACCAGGTTGACGCCCTGTTCGTTGGATTCCAGCACCTTGGGCACCCAGGCGAGGCCAAATTCTGCGCCGCCAGAAGCCACGACTTGCTGTGGCACGATCTCCACCGCGCCTTCCAATATGGTTACATCCAAGCCCTCGTCATTGTAAAAACCCAGATCGACCGCCGCGAAGTAACCGGCGAATTGCGACTGCGCCACCCACTGCAGCTGCAGCTTGACGGGCTTGAGGTGTCCATCGGCGCTGCTGACGCCAACCAGCAATGCCAGCACAAAAAGTAAGACAAGAGATTTACGCATGAGATTCCTCCATTTGCTGATCACAAGCCAAAAATGGCTATATCTAGTATAGCGAAAATGCGCGCAATGGTACAAACAATCGGGGGGAGGGGAGTGTAGCATTGGCTGGATACGCGCTGCTTTCCCCCACCCCAAAATATGTGGCAGGGGCTTCAAAAACCTACCGAACTGCTGGAAAAGACACCCCTTCCCTTGTGCTACACTATGCGCCAGCGAAACGGAAAGGACGCAGCCATGCCCGAAGCCCCAGCCTGGCGATTCGAGAAGATCATCAAGCCCATGTTTGATATCCCCGCGCCACAGCGCATCTTGGCTGGCGGCACAGTGCTCACATGCAATGGCGACGAAGTTATCGAACGCGGATTTGTCGAAATGGCTGGCGGCAGCATCACGCGCCTCGGCTGCATGAACGATCTGGGCGCGACAGATGC
Organism: Chloroflexi bacterium bin20; assembly: GCA_002238485.1. Lineage (GTDB taxonomy): Bacteria > Chloroflexota > Anaerolineae > Aggregatilineales > Phototrophicaceae > UBA6055. The sequence continues at coordinate 132,027 of MPMG01000002.1, forward strand.
CGAGACCATCGACTGCGCTGGCAAGACGATCCTGCCTGGGCTGATCAATTCGCATGCGCATCTGGCCTGGGATGGCGTGCACGACCTGGCGCGGCAATCGCTGGACGACACGGCGGAAATCAGCGCCTGGAAGAGCGCCGGCAACATGCTCAAGTGTCTGCGCGCTGGCATCACACTCGTGCGCGACCTGGGCATGAACAAGAGCAACTTCTCCGCAAAGCAAGCAATCGAACAAGGCATCTTCCCCGGACCGCGTCTGTTGATCACCGGCGAAGCCATCATCCAGACCGGCGGGCACACCTACTGGTGCTGCCGCGAAGCCAGCGGCGCAGACGAGATGCGGCGAGCCGTGCGCGACCAGGTTAAAGGCGGCGCCGACCTCATCAAAATCATGGGCTGCCACGACCGGCTGGAGTTCACCGATGCCGAGCTGCATGCCGTCATAGACGAAGCGCATCGCAATGGCTTGCCCATCACCGCGCACGCCACGTTTGAGGCTTGCATACGGCGCATGGCAGAATTCGGTGTGGATGCAATCGAGCATGGCGGCAGCATGAGCGACAAGACGATTCAGCTGCTGCTGGACAAAGAAATCCCGATTGTCACGACATTCGCGCCGCTGCTGATGCAATCGCAGCCCGAGCTGGCGCGACAATACAATATCCCCGAATGGAAAATCGCCGAGCGTCAAAAGGCGGTCGCCAGTCGCGAGCGATTTGATGGGCTGGTGCGGGCAGCGCAAGCGGGCCTCACCATCGCCTTTGGCACGGATGCCGGCAGCCCGGTTGTGCCGCACGATGTCGTTGTGCCGGAATTGAAATTCATGGTCGAGCTGGGCATCAAGCGCGACAAGTATGACGCATTGCGCAGCGCTACCAGCGTGGCCGCCCAGATCAGCGGACTGGATGACGCGCTGGGCAGCCTGCAAGCCGGCAAAGCCGCCGATGTCATCATCGTCGCTGGCGATCCACTGGCCGATCTGGCTGCGCTGGGTGAGGTCGAGCGCGTCTTTGTGGGTGGACGACAATTGTACACGCGCTGAATTGGCATTTGAATCCTTATCAGGAGCTTGCGACATGACAGAACTGCGCGGCATCTTCAACATCCTGGCCACGCCTTTCGACAGCGATTACGCGGTCGAGTATGCGAGTCTGCGGCGGCTGGTGCGCTTTCAGCTCGGGCTGGGCGCGCAGGGTTTGACCATTTTGGGCGTGATGGGCGAGGCCGCCAAGCTCAGCGTGGACGAACGGCGCGCGGTGATGGACTGCGTCATTGATGTGGTAGCGGGCGCAGTGCCCATCGTGGTCGGCACGAGCCACAGTGAGCTTGCGACTTGCATCGCGCTGAGCCAAGCCGCCTTTGCCGCGGGCGCAGATGGCGTGATGATCGCGCCGCCGCCACTGGAAGACAAATCCGGCCCCGCTATCCTGGCATTGTATGAGCGAATCGCCGACCAGGTAGATGGCGAGATCGTCGTACAAGACTTCCCGCCTGTGAACGATGTGATCATGTCACCGGGAGTGCTGGCGCAGATCGCCAGACGCATCCCCAGCGCGCGCACCCTCAAGCTGGAAGACCCGCCGCTCATGCAAAAGATCGATGCCATCCGCGAGCAGACCGATCTCTTCGCCATATTCGGCGGGCTGGGCGGCATGTTTTTGCTGGAAGAACTGAATCGGGGCGCGGCCGGCACCATGACGGGTTTCGCCTTCACCGAGATCCTGGTCGCGGTCTACCAGACTTTTATGGCGGGCGAACGCTCAAAAGCCGAGTCGATCTTCGATAAGTATATGCCGCTGATCCGCTATGAGAACCAACCGGGCATCAACCTGACGATTCGCAAAGCATTCTTGCAGCGACGCGGGGCGATAGCCAATGCGACGCCGCGTCCGCCCTTTGCCGTCATCGACGCCGGCACGCAAGCCGAGATCGACTGGCTGCTGCGGCGCGTGGGCATTGATGACGCCAGTGCGGTAATCCCTTTTTGAACCACAGAGGCACGGAAGTAGAACAAACTAAGTCATGCAAAACTTAACCACAAAGACACAAAGGGCACGAAGGCATGTAAGATTCTTTGCCACAGAGGCACTGAGACACAGAGGAAAATCCTTGTGTTCTATGCTCTATCTCGTGATTAGCTGCGCTTTCGGCTAAATCCCAATCCCGCAGATTGCGCTTCCCCCCGACTTTTCGGGGGGACCGAGGGGGGTTAGCAGACGCGGCAAGTTCGTCTCATGACTAACTTGGAACGACTGCTGTGCCTCTGCGCCTCTGTGGCAACAAAGCTATGTGTGCTTCGTGCCCTTTGCACCCTCTGTGCTTCCGTTCTTTTCGCTATAATCGCCCAATCACGAGCGAGCAAAGGACATTGAATTATGGATTTAGGATTGCAAGGCAAGGTCGCCCTGGTGGCGGCATCCAGCAAGGGATTGGGATATGGCGTGGCGCGGGCGCTGGCAGCCGAGGGCGCGCGTGTCTCGCTGTGCAGCCGCACGCTGGAAGATGTGCAAGCCGCCGCGAGCGCTCTCACTGATGAGTATGGCGCAGAAACCATGTCAAGCGCCTGCGATGTGCGCGATCCAGCCGCTATTCAAGCCTGGGTGGACAAGACCGTCGCCGCCTGGGGACAGGTCGACTGCCTGTTGGTGAATGCCGGCGGACCGCCCGCCAAGACCGTCAAAGAAATGGCCGACGCCGATTGGCAAGCCGCCTTTGAGCTGACCTTGCTCAGCAGCATCCGCATGATCGCCGCTGCCATCCCGCATATGAGCGCTGGTGCTTCGATTCTGACCGTCACATCGGGCAGCGTGCGCGAGCCGATCCCGCGATTGGCGCTGTCGACAGTCATGCGCGCGGGCGTGGCTGGCTTGGTCAAAACCTTGGCCGATGAGCTGGCGGGCGACGGCATCCGCGTCAACAACTTGGTGCCGGGACGGATAGATACCGACCGCGTCGCCCAGTTGGATGCCAACACCTCCGCCAAGCTGGGCATCAGCATCGAAGAAGTGCAGAAGCGCAGCCTGGCTGGCATTCCTTTGCGGCGCTATGGCACGATCGACGACTTTGGGCGCGCGGGCGCTTTCCTGCTTTCACCAGCCGCCAGCTATATCACGGGCGCGACCTTGCGCGTCGATGGTGGCGCGGCACGGTCTATCTAATTGGTTAAGGGACAAGTCATGACTGCTGTGCAAGCGCTTGCCGAGCACATCGCCGAATACAACGACCTGCTCAATGCCATGAACATCCTGCGCTGGGATATGCGCACGAAGATGCCGCCCGGCGGCGCAAACACGCGGGGCATGCAGCTGGCCACGCTGACCCAGCATGCCAAGCGACATTTCGTCAGTGACAGGACAGCGAAACTGCTGGATGCTGCCGAAGGCGAAACTGCCCAGGTCGACCCCGACTCCTATGCTGCCCGCGCCATCGCCCAAACGCGAGCCGCCTACGAATTGCAGAAGCGCATCCCCGCTGCGCTGGTGGGCAAACTGGCGGAACTGGGACCAACCTCCGAGGCAGCCTGGGCGCGCGCCAAAGACGCCAGCGACTTCGCGGCTTTCCAACCCCACCTCGAGCAGATGCTGGCGCTTAACATCCAGCTGGCAGATGCCATCGGATTCGCCGACCATCCTTTTGACGCGCTGGTCCAGCAATTCGAGCCGGGCATGACGGCTGCTCAATTGCAGGCGCTCTTCGGCGAATTGCGCGCTGGTTTGCTGCCTTTGCTGGCGCGCATCAGGGCCAAGGACGATTCTTTGCCACGCGATTTGTGGGCGCAAGCATACCCTGTCGGCGCACAGCAGCAACTCTGCCAAGAGTTCGCCGCGCTGATCGGCTTTGATTATGCCCGCGGACGCTTGGACAGCGCGCCACATCCTTTTGAGGTGTCGTTCACGCGCGAAGATGTGCGCATCACGACGCGCTACGATTCGCAGTACCTGCCCATGTCGCTTTTTGCCGCGTTGCACGAAGCCGGGCACGGGCTCTACGAACAGAATGTCTCGCCCCAGCTGACTCGCAGCGCCTTGACGACCGACTTCATCGGGCAGTATGCGGTGGGCGGGACGAGTTATGGCGCGCACGAATTTTCGTCGCGGCTATGGGAGAACCAGATCGGCCGCTCGCGCGAGTTTTGGGCGCTGCACTTCGGACGATTGCAACGCGCCTTCCCGGCACAACTGGACGGAGTCGACGCCGCGCTCTTTCATCGAGCAGTCAACCGCGTCCGCCCCAGCCTCATCCGCGTCGAAGCCGACGAAGTGACCTACAACCTGCACATCATGCTGCGCACCGAGATTGAAATGGCGCTGTTGGACCGATCGCTGGCGGTGGCCGACCTGCCCGAAGCCTGGAACGCCAAAATGCAGGACTACCTGGGCTTGACGCCGCCCGATGATGCCCGCGGCGCGCTGCAAGATGTGCATTGGTCGGCGGGCGCCTTCGCCAACTTCCCCTGCTACACAGTCGGCAACCTGATGGCAGCGCAGATCTTTGCAGCGGCGCACATCGCCATGCCCGACCTGCCTGACAGCCTGGCGCGGGGAGAGTATGGGGGGCTGTTGGAATGGCTGACGCGCGAAATCTATCAGCATGGACGCGCCTATAGCAGCGATGAATTGTTGGATCGCATCAGCGGCGAATCGCTGAGCACGGCGCCGCTGATGCGCTATCTGGAGAAAAAGTACAGCGCGCTTTATGGCTTGAATTGACGACTTGGCTCGCGCCGAGATTTGCCCTGGGCGCTGCTTTCTGCGCCATTGCCAGTTGACAATTGAAACGAAGGACAGTAACTCATGCCTGCTCTTTTGCCCTATCAAGACCCCGCCCGCCCCATCGACGAGCGCGTAGAAGACTTGCTTTCGCGCATGACAGTGGAAGACAAAGCCGGCTTGATGTTCCACACCATGCTGATGATCCCGCCTGATGGCGAGTTTAGCCTCGATGTGGGTTTCATGGGCATGAAGCCGACTCTGGGCGAGCTGTTGGAGAAGCGGCTAACGCACTTCAACCTGGTTGGTTCCGCCCCCGCGCAACAGACCGCCGCTTTTCTCAACCAGCTGCAGGGGCTGGCGGCGGAGACGCGGTTGGGCATCCCCATCACCATGTCCAGCGACCCGCGCCACACCCCAAAAGAGGGGATGGGCGCCATGATGAGCACGCCCGGCTTCTCGCAATGGCCCGAGACGACGGGCTTGGCGGCCATCGGCGATCCAGAATTGGTGCAGGAATTCGCCGATATCGCCCGCCAGGAATACTTGGCGGTGGGCTTGCGCGCTGCCCTGCACCCCATGGTCGACCTGGCCACCGAGCCACGCTGGGGGCGCATCAACGGCACCTTCGGTGAGGACTCGGCCTTGACCGCCCGCATGACCGCCGCCTATATCCGCGGCTTCCAGGGCGATGAGCTCGGCCCGCAGAGCGTCGCCTGCACGACCAAGCATTTCCCGGGTGGCGGAGCGCAGAAGGACGGCAGCGACCCGCACTTTTCCTATGGCGCCGAGCAAGCCTACCCAGGCGGCAACTTCGACTATCACCTGCCGCCCTTCGTCGCGGCTATCGAGGCGGGCACAGCCATCATGATGCCCTATTATGCCAAGCCCATGGGCACGGAATACGAAGAGGTCGGTTTTGCGTTCAACAAAGGCATCATCACTGGCCTGCTGCGCGAGCGGATGGGCTTTGATGGCGTCGTCTGCACCGACTGGGGCGTGCTGACCGATGACGAAATCATGGGCACGAGCTTCCCCGCCCGCGCCTGGGGGGTCGAGGAGTTGACTGTGCCCGAGCGCATCGTCAAGGCGCTGGAGGCTGGCGTCGATCAATTCGGCGGTGAGGCTTGCCCAGAGATTTTGGTCGAGCTTTTGCGCGCAGGGGAGGTCAGCGAAGAGCGGATTGATGTCAGCGTGCGCCGCCTGCTGCGCGACAAGTTCCGCCTGGGGCTATTCGAGAGCCGCACGGTCGATGCCGCCGCCGCCGCCAATATCGTGGGCAGCCCCGCCTTCCGCGCCGCCGGCGACCTGGCGCAGCGCAGGTCTATGGTGCTGCTCAAGAATGACGGACAGCTGCCACTGCGCGGACGCCCCAGGCTCTACATCGAAAATATCGACGCCGACGCCGCTGCCCAATACGGCGATGTGGTCGAAAGTCCCGAAGCCGCCGACTTCGCCATTTTGCGTTTGCAGACGCCCTTCGAGCCTCGCAGCAACTTCTTCCTCGAGCAATTCTTCCATCAAGGCGACCTCGACTTCAAAGAGCCGGAACTGAGCCGCCTGTTGGATATCATGGCGCGGGCGCCGACCATCGTCGATATCTACCTGGAACGGGCGGCGGTCATCCCCGAAATCGCTGAAGCGGCTGTCGGTCTGCTGGGAAACTTCTCCGCCAGCGATGCGGCTGTGCTGGATGTGATCTTCGGTCGCTTTTCGCCCAGCGCCAAACTGCCGTTCGAGCTGCCACGATCTATGGATGCCGTGCGTGCCCAGCGCTCGGACATGCCAAGCGATTCGCAAGATCCGCTCTTTGAATATGGACACGGGCTGAGCTATTGACGACGAAAATGGCGGCATAGGGCGCAGAAAGGAAACGGCACATGCAGCGCAGACTCATTGTTTTGAAACTCCTGGTACTTGTCATGTCGACCGCCTCGTTTACGCTGGCGCAGGACGCCGCCGAGCTGCGTTTCCTGTGCTATCAAGACGGCAATGAGTGCGAAGTCTACGCCGAGTTGCTGGATCGTTTCTCAGCAGATACGGGAATCGTCATTCATGTCGAGATTGTCGCGGCAGACAAGATCGACGCAGAGCTTTCGCGTCGGCTGGCAGAAGGCACGTCGCCCGATTTCGCGCGCGTTTCCGACCTGGCGACGCTCGCGGGGCATACGCTTGATTTACGCCCGCTTCTGACGAACGCAGACGAGCTCGAGGCACAGATTCCCGCGCCCGTTCTTTCGGCGCTGCGGGATGGTCACGAAGACGATGGCATCTATGCCCTGCCCGATGCCCTGGCAGTGGTCGCGCCTTTCGTCAATCTGTCGTCCTTCGAGCAAGCGGGCATCGCTATCCCAGGCGGCGGCGACCAATCAGCTGGCTGGGACGAATGGCTTGCCGCGCTGGACCTCGTGCTGGCCGAGACGGCTGTGCCTTATGCGCTGGCGGTGGACAACAAGGAGCACCGTCTGGTCGGTCCTGCCATGAGCCTGGGCGCGCGTTATTTTGATGAAAGCGGCGACCTGAGGCTGGTGGACGATTCTGGACTGCGCGAATTCCTGCGAATCTTGCAGCGTTTGATGGAAGCGGACAAAACGCCGGCCGATACGCTGCTGGGCACAGGAAAGTCGCAGGATTATTTTGTGCGCGGCGAGACTGTGCTCTATATCTGCGGCAGCTGGAAAGTCCTAAGTGTTGCACAGGCGGTCGACAATGCTTTTGAATGGGCGATTCTGCCCAATCCAGGCGGAGTCGGTGGCAGCGCGGGAATCGCTCAAGTGACGTCGCTCGTCGCTTTTGAGGGCAGCCCACACACAGAAGCGCTGGGCATGGTCTTTGATTACCTGACACAGCCAGCGGTCATCGGCGCGTTTTCGGCACAGACCTTGACGGTCCCGGCGCTTCTGACTGCAGCCGGGGCTGAGGTGAACTACGTTACGGAGATTCCAGCCATCGCGGCGGCGCTGAATGCCTTTGCACGCGAAGTGCCCAGACTGCAAGATCAAGCTGTCGCGCTGGACCTGCATCCCGAGGCAGCCGTCTACTACGAAGCATCGAATCAATATCTGCGCGCATTCTTCGCTGGCGAGCTGGGGCTGGACGAGGCGCTGGCGGGCATCGAGCAGGCGCTTGCAAACTGAGGGCAGGCGAGGCAATCCATGACAGAGCAGCGGTTGCGCATCGGCTTTGTGCCTATCGCCAGGCCGACATTTGATCTGGGCTTGGCGCGCGATTTGACGGCGCAGCTGCATGAGGCGCTGGCGGGTTATGCGCTGCAGGGCTCGACCGAGCTGGTCATGGACGGGGCGGCTGTGCAATCGCGCATATCCGAGCTGGCAGACTCGCAGCTAGACATGCTGCTGCTGTTGCAAGCGAGCTTCGCCGACAGCACGATGGCGCTGGAGTTGGCGCGCGCGATTGATGTGCCGCTGTTGCTGTGGGCGCTGCCCGAGGCGCAAGTGGGCGGGCGGCTGCGCATCAATTCGTTCTGCGGCGTCAACCTGGCCGCGCATGGCTTGCGGCGAGCGGGCATCGCCTACGAGACGATCCTCGCCGCGCCAGAGGACACCGATGCACATGCCAAGCTATACGATTTCGCGCGGGCGGCGATGGTCAAGCGGCGTTTGCAGGGAGCGCGCATCGGTCGGCTGGGCGAAAATCCCGCTGGCTTTGATACTTGTCTGGTCAACCGGGTGGGCTTGCGCTCGCGACTGGGCATCGAGGCGCCGCAATATGCGTTGTCGCCGTTTTTTCAGCAGGCGCGGGAGGCGCATACAGGGCGAATAGATGCGCTGGCTGCGAGTCTGAGCGAGCGCCTGGCGGATTTTGACGCGCAGGACGCGGACGAAACTCGCGGCACGCTGGGCGTATACCTGGCGCTGGACGAGCTGGTCAACGACGAAGGGCTGGACGGGGTGGCGGTGCGCTGCTGGCCCGAGTTCTTCACCGATCTGGGCTGCTCGGCTTGCGGCGCGATGTCCTTGTTGAGCGATGCGCTGACGCCAACCAGCTGCGAGGCGGATGTCAATGGCACGATCACGCAGTTGATTTTGCAGTGGCTGAGTGGCGAGCCGGCTTTTGGCAGCGATATTGTGGCATTCGACCTGGATGCGGATGCGGCAACGCTCTGGCACTGCGGTTTGGCGCCGCTTTCCATGGCCGATCCAACTGTGCCCCCCAGCGCGACCATTCATTCCAACCGCGCCAAGCCCTTGCTGATGCAGTTTCCCTTGAAGCCAGGGCGAGTGACCATCGCGCGTTTGAGCGAAGCCAGTGGCGACTTCCGGCTGGTGATCGGCCGCGGCGAGATGCTGCGCGCGCCGATGGCATTTGGCGGGACGAGCGGGCGGATTCGCTTTGACAGCGGGGCGTCCGTGGTGATGGACAAGCTGCTGGGAGAAGGGCTGGAACATCATCTGTCGCTGACGTATGGCGAGCACGCGCAGTCGCTGGAGATGCTGGCGCGCATGCTGGGCATGGATGTGCTGCGCTTGTGATGGCGCAGGACGGGTGCGTAGGATTGGGGTAAAATGGCCCGACGCTGTCCACTCTATTGGGAGTTTGCTTCGTGTCGAAGGTCCTGCGTCTGAAGGGAATCATCCACAATATAGACTATGACCCTCAAGTGCGAACCACGCCACTTAAGCAAGTTGCTTTGAGCGGATTCGACATAAACTCTGCACCCGCTTCCGGGATCATAGAATTCGCTGAGGATGTCTCTTTTGGATATTCCAAATGGAATACTCCTAAACCAAGTCGGACTTACCCATCGGCGCGCATCTACAGAACTTATCACTTGCAGACAAAAAGAGTCACTGTCATTCCTGTCATCAAGGATGAAGGCAATGGGTCTGTGAACAACGATCGCATCTCGTCAATGACCCTCGCGCGAATGAACTTGACAAGCGTGTACATTATCCTCGCTTGGTACGAGCGCGCCGACCCACACCCGACCCGACCCAACAGGGTCACGAACCAGCTGCTCAATAATGCATTTGTCGTTGAGAAAATGCGTGAAATCAAACGCGCTCAAAAATCTGCGCTTCATTGGAATACAGTGCATTTCGAGAGAGACTTTGAACGCGTATTTCGGCAAGCTGTCGAGAGCTATCAGAAGATCGGCAGGCAAAATAGACTTGAGATGCATTCAGCCGAAAACCACCTAGCGATACTTGAGCAATACTTGGTTGACGGCAAGTTTGATGTGGAGTCCTTTGCGCGGCATTCGTCGGCGAGGTCGTCTGCCGCGGCCAGACGCGAATCTATGACGACACATGACTTGGAACACCTTTGGGATGGCGAAAAGGCCTATATTGAGATTGTGAACCTGCAAGGCGGGATTTACCATTTAACGGCAGATGAGGTGTATTGGGAAGACGGCAGGCTTATCATACAAGAGTCAAAGAATACTACCCAAGGCATCATGCCGAGCTTGAACGATATTCAGGATGGCTTGTTTAGAAATATCCTGTTTTGCGGCATCGACGAATTGTATCTGGACGGTCATCGGATAGAGTTTGCCACCCGGTTGAAGCTGACAGGCAACGTGACCGGTTCGCTGAAGTTGCCGAATGACGGCGAAGCAGCCATAAAACGCTTCGCAAACGCCAACAATCTGAAATCTGCAAAGCGACATCTGTTAAGTCTTTTGCAACAGGAAGTCTCCATCAATCCAGGACTAAGTATTGAAATCGCGAGCAACAAATGAAAATCGTAAAGAGTCCACTTCGCTATCCTGGCGGCAAGTCGCGCGCGATAAAGCAGATTCTACGACAAGTACCAGCCCGCATAGATGAATATCGCGAGCCATTCGTCGGCGGCGGTTCTGTATTTCTGGCTGTCAAGTGCCTCTTCGGTCGCAGAATAAGTCGCTATGTGATAAACGACTTGAATGCCGACCTGGTGCACTTTTGGCGGGCAGCGCAGCGTACAATAGATGATCTTGCCCATGGTGTGCAATCGTTTAAGGACGGCTACGTGGACGGAAGGGAGCTTTGGCGCTTCCTGCATACTGACGGCAACATGTCCAGTGAGATGGAACGGGCGGTGCGCTTCTTTGTCTTGAACCGCATCACCTTTTCTGGCGTTGTAGACTCTGGCGGATACTCGCAATACGCCTACGAGCGACGCTTTACGCAATCCTCGATTGGCAGGTTATGGCAACTGGAACCGATATTGCAGGAAGTAGAGATTAGCTGCGGTGATTACGAGGCTTTGCTGCAAGACAAGGGGGAAAATGTCTTCATCTTCCTTGACCCGCCTTACTGGAGCGCAACCCAGTCGAGGCTTTACGGCAAGAATGGTAAGCTGCACACCACATTTGACCATGAGCGTTTTGCCGAGAGTATGCGCCGTTGCCCTCACAAGTGGCTGATAACCTATGACGATTCGCCAAAGATACGCGACTTGTTCAGCTTCGCGCATATTAGCGAATGGACGCTGCAATATGGCATGAACAACTACATGCAGGGCAAGGCGGAGAAAGGACGGGAACTCTTCATAAGAAACTATTGACCTGCCTCGGTCGCTGTGGCCAAGTTGCCCTACCCATTTAGCGGCAGGTAATCACATGTTCGGGATATATCACTTCTTCACCTTCCTGCTAGACATGCGCCCGATCTTGCCGAAAACCGCCAGTCTTGCCAAGTTCTACAATCACCCTCCCGGAGTGGTTTACCTCAATAGGTCTGGCTTCCCGACAATGGTACTGCGCAGCAATCTGGGACAAGAACCACTTGGTGGCGAGATTATCGGGCTATTGGAAGGCAAATCACTCTTAACGCCGACTTTTGAGTCACATCTGCCTTGTGGAGAAATCTCTATTGGCTCTCTTGGGCACAGCAAAGCAGCCGAAATCGCCAAGTCTATTCGGCAGTCGGATGACGATGCTCGTCCACGAGAATTGCGCGAAGTCTATTACTTGATTCGCAATCGACATCCACTTTTCACAACGATCTGCCTTGTACATGGCAGCTTCTTTGCGACCGTAACATCCGAACAACTGGTTCGAGACACGCTTCGTCAAGTGATATACGACAGCGCAGACTCGGCCTTCTCAGTCAGCGCCGACGCCCTAAACAAATTGGCAGACTTGCTGGCTGTTGAATGCTTTTCCGACCGACTGCGATCTGTGCATAACGCTACAGTTAGTTTGAGACTTGCCATCTGCGCGGAAGTAGAAGAACGGGCGAACATATTGAATGCAAACTACTTTCCCGAGATCAGGAACGACACTATAAGCTTGGTCTTGCCCGTGTCCTCGGCGAAAGACCTCGCCAAGCGAAAGCGGCATCTCCGGCAGGCCTTGTCAAGCATAGAATTAGAGCAGGGTGCCGAATCCACCATCACTCACCCATTCAACGGCAACTTTTTCGTCCTGAGTTATTCCTTGTAAGCCCCGCGCCTGCATAGCACAATGCAGCCTACTCTATCCTTACTACAGAAAGGCGCAACATGAAAACAGTCTTCGTCGTCTATGCAGATGACAATGTCGGCACAGCCGTGCTCGAGCCGATCAGCGCTGGCGACACCGTAGCCACCAACGGCGAGCGCAGTGACATCCAAGTTGCTGCCCGCGCCGATATCGCCTATGGGCACAAAATCGCCCTGCTGGATATCTCGGCTGGCGCAACTGTGCTGAAGTACGGCTTGTCTATCGGCAGCGCCACCAGGGACATCCACGCTGGCGACCATGTCCACACCCACAATGTCGAAAGCAATCGCGGCCGCGGCGACCTCGCCGACAGCTAATCGAAGGAGACCTCTCATGCAGCAATTTATGGGCTACCGGCGCGCCAATGGCGATGTCGGCGTGCGCAACCACCTGTTGATTTTGTCCGGCACGGTCTATGCCAATGGCGTGGTCGAGCGAGTCGCCGATGCCATTCACGGCGCAGTGCCCGTCACGCACGCCAATGGACGTTGCCAGGTCGCGCCAGACCTGCGGGTTACGCGGCGTTTCCTGGCCGGCACGGCGATGAACCCCAATGTCGGCGCGGTGGTCATCATCGACCATTTCAAAGAAGAAGGCATGACAGCCGAAGATCTGGCTGACGACATCGCGCCCACTGGTAAACCGGTCGCCACAGTCAACATCCGCGCCGATGGCGGCTATATCAATGCGCTGGCAAAAGCCACCCGCTATGCACAGGACTTTGCGCGGCAGATCAGCCTGCTGCAGCGCGAGCCGGCGCCGATGGGCAAAATCCTCTTTGGCACCGAATGCGGCACATCGGATACTACCTCGGGCTTGGCGTCCAACCCGGCCAATGGTTTGGCTGGCGAGCTGCTCATCGCGCAGGGCGGACGCATGCTGATGGCAGAATGCACCGAATGGATGGGCTGCGAAAATTGGCTCACCGACAAAGCCGCCAGCCCCGAAGTCGCCGCTGCCATCCTCGCCGGCGTCCAGCACATGGAAGCGCGCGCCCTGGCCAGTGGCGAAGACATCCGCGGCTCGCAGCCCACCGGCGACAACATGGCAGGCGGATTGACGACTATCGAAGAAAAATCCATGGGCGCGGTCAAAAAAATCGGCGACAGCCCCATCATCGAACACCTCGAGATTGCGGCGGCGCCAACGCAGACCAAGCCCGGCAATTATGTCATGTATGGACCGGGCATGGGCGCGGAAAGCATCAGCAGCATGGCCGCGGCTGGCTGCCAGGTGCTGACCTTCTGCACAGGCGGCGGACACACATCCAACCACCCCATCATGCCAACCATCAAAGTTACTGGCAATCGCAACTCCTACGACCTGATGCGCGACACGGTCGATGTCGATGTGAGCGGCGTCTTCACCAGCGAGTTGACACTGGCTGAAGCCGGGCAGATCGTCTATGACGAGATGGCGCGCGTCTGCAGCGGTTTTCTGACCAAGTCGGAGGCTTTGCGCGACAACAACAGCTTCGCCATCCATCGCGTCGGACCGAGCATTTGACGACGAAGCGGCATCTCACCCGCTGTTTGAACCACAAAGGTGGTGTAAGGGCGAGCCATTGGGTCGCCCTTATTTGGAATACTGGCATTCGTGCGCATCGCCACTGGAAGCCCGTGAAAGGATTGCCTTGTGCAAGTGAAACTCCCCTATGGACGCGGCCTGCTCCGCGCGCATTTGCCCGCTAGTTGCGCCGTCGAAGGCATCGCGCCTCGTTCGCAAGCCACTGCGCAGGATGCGGCCGCGACGGTTATGCAGGCGGTCTACAAGCCCCTGGGCGATGTCTTGCCGCCACGCGCTGGCATGCGAGTCGCCATCGCCATCAACGACAAGACGCGGCCCGTCCCGCATGACCATCTGTTGCCACCCGTGCTGGCGGGCATGCGCCACGCTGGAGTCCGCGACCAGGATGTGCATTTCATCATCGCCACCGGCACGCACCCAGCCATCACGCCGGACGAATACGAAATGATCTTGCCGCGGCAACTTCTCGATACCTACCGCGTCAGCTGTCACGATGCCGATGACGAAGGCAGCCTGACCCCACTGGGCGAAACTTCGCGCGGCACGCCCATCGCCATAAACAGCGACTATATGGCAGCCGATTATCGCATCGTCATCGGCAATATCGAGCCGCATCAATTTCAGGGCTTTTCTGGCGGCGTCAAGAGCGCTGCGATCGGCTTGGCGGGCGTGGAGACCATCAATCACAATCACGCCATGATGCGTCAGGCGGGGGCGGTTTGGGGCAGCTATGCGGACAATCCCGCGCGGCAGGATGTCGAAGAGATCGGCGCGCGCATCGGCATTGATTTTTGCGTCAACGCCATTTTGAACGCCGAAAAGGGGCTCGTGCGGGCATTTGCTGGCGACCCTGTGGCGGTCATGAAGGCGGGCATCCCGGCCGTTCGCGAGCTGTATGCGGCGCCGGTGTCTGCGCCGGTCGATCTGATGATTGCCTCGCCGGGCGGACACCCCAAAGACATTAACTTGTACCAGGCGCAGAAGGGCATGGCGCACGCGTCGGCGGTCACGAAGTCGGGCGGGCGCATGATTCTGTGCGCGGCTTGTCCAGAAGGCGCTGGCAATGCCGATTATGAGCGCTGGATGCGCCAGCCGCAGATCGACAGCCATGCGGCAGTCTTCGACGAATTCGCGCGAGAAGGCTTTCGCGTGGGGCGGCACAAGGCTTTTCAGGTAGCGCGTGATGCCTCGCGCATCCAAACCACGCTGGTAACGGACATGGATGATGAGTTGGCGCGTGCCTTGCTGCTGTCAAAGTCAGAGAGCTTGCAGGCTGCCGTGGACGAAGCGCTGTCTGCCTTGCCGTCTAGCGCGCGCATCGGCGTCATGCCCGCTGCCAATGCGACCATGCCGGTGTTGGATACTCAATAATTAGCGCAAACTGATGACGACTTCATTGAGCGCTTTCCTGTTTTCATTCACTTGTGTTACCATTTTGGCAAACTCAGTCAGTGAATCGGACTTTGTGATGTCAACTCACTGGGATACTGTGAGAGGGTGTATTTGTGGCTACCTCCAATCTAGCTCAGCATTTGGCAGATACACTTTTCGCAATGGAGAAACATCGCGTGGGCGAAAACATGATTTCCTTCGTCAGCTTGGGACAATCGGAAAACATTGAACTCATGGCACCTGATGAGAGTGAAAAGTTTTCGCTTGACTTGAGTCGTGGGCGTTTGTCTCTTTCCCAAGTAAAGCTGCAAAATCGTGCGAGGAATTCGGTTGTTCTGGCAAGATTGGAGCTTAATGGACCTAGACACCGTAAACCTGACGGCAACTTTATCGCTTCGCCTCATCTTCATTTGTACCAAGAAGGATATGGAGACAGGTGGGCGTTTCCCGTACCGCGTCAATCGTTCTCTGACCTCTCTAACGAATTGACTACGTTTCGTGAGTTCATGAGCTTTTGTAATATAACCAAGCCGCCGAATATCAAGCTTCAAGGGGGGCTATCTTTATGATTGATAACATGCCAAGGTTGCTGGACAGATATATGGGTTGGCTTCGCGACAACACATTACTTCGCGAGGTTGACGAGTGGGTTGAAATTACAACGCCGTTCTTGGATAGGCACAACGACTGTGTGCAGATCTATGCGAAACCTTCAGACGACGGATTCGTGCTGACCGACCACGGATATACGATTGATGACTTAGAGTTTTGCGGCTTCAAAATGAAGGGTGACACACGTCTGGAATTGCTTAACGTCACTTTGAATGGATTCGGAATTAGGCGAATAGGCAATGCACTTCAAGTAAAAGCAAGTTTTGAAGATTTTGCCCTTCAAATGCAAAATCTTTTGCAAGCAATGCTCGCAGTGAATGACTTGTACTATACCTCTCGTTCAAATATAGCAAGCGCTTTCGCCGATGATGTTGCTCTCTGGTTGAAGGAATCAGACATCTGCTTCAGGCGAAACGTTGAATTCAATGGAAAGTCTGGCTTGAATGTTGCTTATGATTTCGTGATTCCAAGTAACGGTATCCACTCTAATGTTGCATTATGGAGCATTGGGAATCCAAGTCTACAATCCGCCAAGAAGACTGTTTTTGATTGGGGAGACACAGAGGATGCCCGCGACGGAATATATGTTCCTTATGTAGTGTTGGATGACGTCAATGGGCGGGTATCTGATAACGCTAAGGGTGTCTTTGTAAATTACGGAATGAAGCTAGTCTATTGGTCTGGCCGTAGAGCAGCGCTCAAAGAACTCGCCGCTTAATTCATGACACGGCTGCCTGCCAGCCCTACCCCCAACGCCGCGCGCATCGTTGCCGTCTGTGGGCTTTCGCTCTTCATCATCTTTGGCATTCGGCTGTCGTTTTCGGTCTTCTTCGCCGAATTTGTGCTGGTCGAAGGCTGGAGCAGCGAAGCCGCCGCCACCATCTTCAGCTTGAACATGCTGGTCTTTGCGGTCACTGCCCCCGTGGCGGGTGTGGCATTGGATCGCTATGGACCGCGCCCGGTCTTTGGGCTGGGCGCGTGTCTGATGGCGGGCGGCTTGTGGCTGTGCAGCGGCGCGCGCACGCTGGATGACTTGCGCCTTGCCTATGGTGTGGTGGTCGGCGCGGGGCTGGGCATCACCGGCTTGGGACCGCTGGCATCGGTAGTGGCGGGCTGGGTAGGACCGGCGCGGCGCGGACGGGCGCTGGGCATTGCCTTTGCTGGCACAGGCGCAGGCTCGCTCGTGTTTGTTCCATTGGCGAATTGGCTGATCACGCGCTACGACTGGCGGGGCGCTTATCTCGTGCTGGCGCTGGTGTGTTTGTTGCTGCTGCTGCCACTGATGACAGTGGGATTGCGGCGTCCCCCTGCCGTGATACGACAGCGCTCTCGACCTGGGCAGGGAGCTGG
The DNA here is from genome assembly GCA_002238485.1 of Chloroflexi bacterium bin20. GTDB lineage: Bacteria > Chloroflexota > Anaerolineae > Aggregatilineales > Phototrophicaceae > UBA6055. The sequence goes on from MPMG01000002.1 coordinate 149,046, forward strand.
CGACTGGCGTATGCTGCTGCGTTTGCCGGCTTTTTGGGCGCTGATGCTGGTCGGCTTGACGGCGCTGGGACCGCTGCGCAGCCTGACCGTGCATCAAGTGGCGCTGATGGAGTCGGCCGGTGTGGCGCGTTCGCTGGCGGCGGCTGTTGTTGGCATGGCTGGACTGCTGGCGAGCGTGGGATTCGTGGCGATGGGCTGGTTTTCCGACCGTTATGGACGCACAGCGGCATTCAGCATCGGCGCGGCGGGTTTGTTGGGCGCGGTGGGATTGCTGCTGGCGGTGCAGGCGGGCGCGAGCGCTGGACTGTTGATTGCGTATGCTCTGCTGTACGCGCTGGGCGAGTCGACGCGCAGCAGCCAGTCTACGGCGCTGGCCAGCGATGTCTTTCACCAGCAAGGCTTGGGCAAGATCAACGGGCTGGTGGGCGGCATGTTTGGCTTGGGCGCGGCGCTGGGCCCGTGGCTGGTGGGGCGCATCCGCGACGAGAGCGGGTCTTACGATGGCGGGCTGCTTTTGGTGGCGGCGCTGGTGCTGGTGTCGCTGGTCGCGTTTGTCATAGCGGGGCAGGGAACAAGAAAGCGAAGGACTTGAACCACAGAGCACACAGAAGTAAAGCCAAGTAAGTAATGAGACAGATTTGCGGCGTTCGCTTCGCCGCTTAACCCCTCGATCCCCGAAAAGTCGGGGGAAGCTCAATCTGCAGGATTGGGATTTAGCTGATAGCGCAGCTAATCACGAGGTAGAGCATCGAATACAAGGATTTCCTCTGTGTCTCCGCGCCTCTGTGGCAAAAATCCTTTATGTACTTTGTGTCTTTGCGGTTACCGGTTGCATGACTTGCTTGGACTTTCTTCTGTGCCCGCTGTAGTTCAACCGTTATCTCTGCAGATAGGCATAGGCTGGCAAAGTTAGAAACTCGCAGAACTCGTCATCGCGGATCATCTCGTCGAAGAGGCGCATGGCCAGCGGAAAGTGCCCGCTTTCAAAGCGTGCATCGCCGACTTCGGCGCGGATCGCCCCCATCTCTTCTTCCAGCAGGCTGCTGTAAAGCGCGGTGGTCAAGGAGCGGCCATCGGCCAGTTGAGCTTCGTGATGCAGCCATTGCCACAGCTGGGCGCGGCTGATTTCGGCGGTGGCGGCATCTTCCATCAGATGATAGAGCGGCACGCAGCCATTGCCGCCCAGCCAGGCTTCCAGATACTGGATGCCCACCTTGAGGTTGAGGCGCAGGCCCGCTTCGGTGATATCGCCGCCGCAGGGAGTCAGCAGATCGCTGGCGCTCACCGACACATCATCGCGCTGTTTGTCGACCTGGTTAGCCGCTGGCATGAATTCGTCAAAGACCTCGCTGGCTACTTGCACCAAACCGGGATGCGCGACCCAAGTGCCATCGTGCCCGTCTTGGGCTTCGCGCAATTTGTCGGCACGCACTTTGTCCAGCGCCGCTTGATTGGCTGCGGGGTCGCTGCGTATAGGGATCTGCGCCGCCATCCCGCCCATGGCATGAGCTGCGCGCCGATGACAGACTTTGATGACATGCAACGTGTATTGGCGCATGAAGGGCACGGTCATGCTCACCAGGGCGCGGTCGGGCAACAGAAAGTCGCCGTGCGCGCGCAGTTTCTTGATGTAGCTGAAGATGTAATCCCAACGTCCGCAATTCAAGCCCGCCGAATGCCGGCGCAGCTCGTAGATGATTTCTTCGGCTTCGAAGACAGCCAGGATGGTCTCGATGAGCACGGTGGCTTTGATGCTGCCTTGCGGGATACCCAGCGAGTCTTGTGCAAAGACAAAAACATCGTTCCACAGCCGCGCTTCCAAGTGGCTCTCCAGCTTGGGCAGGTAGAAGTAGGGCCCCGTGCCGCGATCCAGCGCCGCGCGAGCATTGTGAAAGAAGAATAAGCCAAAGTCGAACAAGCCAGCGGGGATGGGCGCGCCATCGACAGTGAAGTGGCGCTCGTCCAGATGCCAGCCGCGTGGCCGCACCATCAATGTGGCGGTCTGCTCGTTGAGTTGGTAGAACCGTCCGTCCGTGTTGGTGAAAGTGATGCTGCGGTTGACGGCATCGCGCAGGTTGATCTGTCCGTCGAGCATGTTGCGCCAAGTGGGGGCGTTGGCGTCTTCGCAATCTGCCATGAAGACTTTCGCGCCGCAATTGAGCGCGTTGATGACCATTTTGCGGTCGGTGGGACCGGTGATTTCAACGCGGCGGTCTTGCAGATCGGCTGGTACAGGCGCGGTTTGCCAACTCGGATCGTTGCGAATATGGGCGGTCTCGGGCAAGAAGTCGGGCAGTTCGCCGCGGTCGATCGCTGCCTGACGGACAACGCGAGCAACCAACAGCTCATCGCGGCGAGAGCTGAAGCGTCGCGCCAGACTGGCTAGAAAGTCGACCGCTTCGGGAGTGAGGATGGTTTCAAATTCGGGGGCGATTTCGCCGCTGATTTCGATGCCGGGGGAGTCGTTTGGCTGGGTCATAGGCTTGCGTCCTGTAGCGTATGCAGACGGGTTATTTTGCACAACTATAGGTGAAATGGGCAAGCGCTACAATTGGCGCGTCATTCGAGCAGGTGGGCGTATTGGCGTAGCAGGGATACGGTGTCCTTCAGTCCCTGGCGTTCCAGGCTTTCCAGGTGCTGCGCCACGGTGAACGGCGGCTTGCGCAATCTGCGGCGCATATCCCTCACGGCACGACAGAAGTCGTCTGGCTTGGATTCAAGCAAGTTGCGCATCCAAGAATCGGGATGCTCTGCCGATAGACCGTAGGCGCCTACAGCTTCCTGGGGGAAATCTCTCAAATTGGCTGTCAAAATTACATCACAATTGCCGACAGTAGCAGCCGCCAGGACATGCCGGTCATCCGGATCGGGCAGATGAATGTCGTTAATTAGATGGTCATATCCCGTAACAAGCGAGGTTGAATAGTGGTAATTCAATTCCTCCCAAATACGGTCCAGCTTTTCGGGCGGGATGCTTGGTCTGCTGTTGCGAAGCGCTCTTTGCCACTCAACACCAATATCCTCGGACCATTTTGGTACTATTATCTGCTGCTTGCCAAGTTGGAGCAGAATGTCCCGCACTCCGGCGGAGTACAGGACATTCGCGTCAATAAATGGGACCGGTCGAGACGCGCTAGTCATACAAACCTAGCTCCTGTGATTCGGCTACCAGTCGATCAAGAAAGGCATCGCGCTGGCGGTGGAGCACTTCGCTGTAAACCATGACGTCCTCGCGTCGTATGCGTCGGTTGCGACCCACTTTGTGAAAAGGAATCTCTCCCGACTCCAGCAGTTTGACCAGATGGGGGCGCGAAACATTCAATATCTCGGCTGCCTGTCCGGTCGTCAGCTCTGGCTGGAGGGGCGTTACAACCACATCCAGCCCCTTCGTCATGTGCTTTAGGATTTCCAAAAGCAAGGTCGCTGCCTTCGCCGGCAGCAGCAATTCTTCTCCACCACTGTCGCTGCCGATACGCAATTGCATATTTGCGTCCGGCTTGATTTGACGGGCAAGAGTCTGCTTGGCTCGTCTCGCTAGTTCTATCTCCTCTTGGACCGGTCCGCCGCGATTGGATTTCGCTTGAGTGTGCGCTGCGCTGGTCTCGATCTCTACGCTGGCGAGACCCTTGCCCAGATTAGCTACTGTTGCCGTCATGTGGTTCTCCCAAGTCTAGTGACGATACAATTCATATTAGCGCACAAACGAAATAAACGAAATAAGTGAAATAAACGAAACAGTCGCCCATCAGACCGTTTGCAGCACGCTATCGCCCAGCACATCCCCCAGCGCGGACACGAACATTTCCACATGTTCGCGTTTGAAGATGATGGGCGGCTTCAGCTTCAGCACATTGCCCAGCGGACCTTCGGTGCTGACCAAGATGCCCTGCGCTTTCATCCGTTCTGCGATATAGGCGGCTTCCCAATCGGCGGGCTGCAAGGTGACAGGATCGCGCACCAGTTCTATGCCCAGGAACAAGCCAGCGCCACGCACATCGCCGATGATCGGGTAGGTCTCTTGCAGCGCGCGCAGCTTCCCCAGCCAATATGCGCCGACCGACCGCGCGTTGGCTTGCAGACTTTCGTCAGCGATGACGCGCAGCACTTCCAGCCCAACAGCGCAGGCGACCGGGTTGCCGCCGAAGGTGTTGAAGTATTCCATGCCACGATCAAAAGCCGCCGCGATCTCGGGCGTCGTCGCCACTGCGCCCAGGGGATGTCCGTTGCCGATCGGTTTGCCCATGGTGACGATATCGGGCAGGACGCCGCTCAGCTCAAAAGCCCAAAAGCGCTCGCCGACGCGCCCGAAACCCGTCTGCACCTCGTCCGCCACACAGACAGCGCCCGCCGCCCGCACCAGATCATAGGCGCGCTGCAGATAACCCGCCGGCAGGGGCATTTGTCCGCCACAAGCCAGGATTCCCTCTGCGAAGAAAGCAGACAGCTTGCCACCGCGCGCAGAAATGGCTGCGATTTCTTCGGCGACCGAGTGCGCATAATAGGCGCCGGCTGCTTCGTCATAGCCTCGCGCAGCCCCACGGAAGCCATCGGGCAGCTGCGCCACCTGCACATGCGCTGGTTTGCCGCGTCCGCCAGCGCCATTGAACTTGTAGGGGCTGATATCAATCAGCGCGCTGGTGTGGCCATGATAGGCATGGTCGATGACGAGGATGTCGCTCCCGCCGCTGTAGGCTGCTGCCAGCCGCAGCGCCAATTCGTTGGCTTCGCTGCCGCTGTTGACGAAGAAACAGACCGAAAGCCGCTCGGGCAGCGTCGCGCTCAGCCTCTCGGCATAGTCGATGATGGCATCGTGCAGGTAGCGCGTGTTGGTGTTGAGCCGCGTCATCTGTCGCATTGCCGCCGCTGTGATACGCGGGTGGCTGTGCCCGACATGCGCCACATTGTTGACGCAGTCCAGATAGGGCTGCCCCTGCTCATCGTAGAGAGTATGCAAATGACCACGCACGATTTTCAGCGGCTGGCGGTAGGACAAGCTGAGCGCGGGATTCAGCGCCCGCCGCCGCCGTTCCAGCAGCTGTTTCGGTGAGCCCGCTTTCGCTGGCTGGGTCGAGCAGGGCAGCTTCAGAAGCAAGTTGGGGTCGGGGCATAGCGAAGTCCAGAAGTCGCCTTCATGTGGCGAACAGACGCCGGGCGCCTTGTCATGCAGATCAAGCAAATCTGTGAGCAATTGGAAGTGCAAGTGCGGCGCCCAGTTGCCGTTGCGCGGATGATCGCCGATATGCGCCAGCAGGTCGCCAGACCCCACCGGCTGCCCGACCTGCCAACGCTGCAGCGCGTCCGCCGCCAGATGTCCGTAGAGCGTAAAGAAGCGCAGATCGGGCAATGGCCGATGCTCGACGATCAACATCGGACCGTAATCTTGCGGCTCCTTGTGCTCATTGACGACATGCACAGTGCCAGCCAGCGGCGCATAAATGGGCGCCCCAGCTGGCGCGAAGAGATCGATGCCCAGGTGCAGCGTGCGCCGATGGTGGGGGTCGATCATGAACATATCTGTCAAATAGATCGGGCGTATTTCCTTGTACAAGCCGATGCCGATCTTGCCCCGCAGCGCGATTTGCAGTGGCGCAGCCCAAGCGGCCGGGGCGGACAAGTCGGGCACTTGCGCCAGCAGGTCGCTTTGCATGCCTAGGTCGAGCAGTTGGCTATTTTCGGCGCTCAGCTCCACCCCCAAGATGGGGGCGAATTGCTGCGATGTCAGCCAGTCGCGCAGGGCGACGGCTTTGGGCAGAGCGGGCAATCCACAGGCAGCGCGAAAGTGGTAATGGGCGCGGCGCGGGTGGATCTCGCGCAATTGCCGCAGCAAAGTCCAGGCGCCGTCTTCGCTGATGCTGAGGTGGCGGTTGGCTGGCTCGCGGCGCTGCTGATACCAACTGATGCAGACGCTGAGACACAGGCGAGCCGCTGCCAGCGGGAAAAGCAGGCGGATTTCGCGCTCCTGCAGGGGGAAGGCGCGGTGATAGGCGGCGACCAGCGGGATGGCTCGTTGCAATGGGCGCGCGCAGTCCATCATCACATAAGCCAGCGCCACAGCCAGATCGGCGATGACGGGAGAGTGGGTCATATCGCCCAGGTCGATGAAACCGGCAACACGCGGCGCGTTGGGTTCATCGGCGCGGATGAGGATGTTGGTGTCGTTGGCATCGTTGTAACAGAAGCCTTGCCGCAGCTGTGACAGAACGGGCAGGGCTTCGTCTGTGTAGAGTCGCAGAAAATGATCGAGCAGCGCTTTTTTGTCGGCGGGCAAGTCTGTCCCAAAGTGTGCGACCCGCGGCAGGTTGGCGATGTTCCAGCGATAATCGCGGCGCGTTTCGGCGTGGTCGAATGTCGTCATGGCGGCGCTGACTTCGCCCAGGCGCGCCCCGATATTTGCCAGCAGGTCCTGTGAATGCGGGCGGAAGTTGCGCAGGGGCCAGCCGTCGATATAGCGCAGCAGACGAGCGCGGTACAGGTCGCCGCCGGGCGCGGTGATGTCGATGCTGTGCTGACCATCGGCTGCGGGGACGATCTGCGGGAAGAGCCGCAGCGGACGCAGATGCTGCAGAGTCTGGTTCTGCAAGTCCAACTCGCTTGGGCTGACGCTGTGATGGGCGATTTTCAGCACGAAAGCTTGTTGGTCGGCGCCTTGCAGGTGGAAGTTGCGGTCGAGCTCGGCGGGCAGTTCGCGGCAGCTGATTGCGCGGATGTGATAGTGCGCGCGCAGGATCTCGCGGGCATCGGCGCAGGAGAAAGGCGGGCGCGTGTTGTCTTGCATCACAAGCATGTTGGCAACCCCCCTCAGTCCCCCCGATGGGTCAGGGGGAAGCGAAGCATGCGCGGAATCTGTCGACGGGCCAGGGAGAGGCGGTCAAACCGCCACAACCACCTGCCCATCTTTTGCAGCCGACTCGACGATGGCATCCCACAATTTCGCCATGCGCAAGCCAACTTCGGGCGGGCAGGGATTTTCGATTTCGCCAGCGCGCACCTGCGTGAATTGCTCCCATGCGCCGCGCATCTTGGGCAGGTCGACCTCGTTGTAGTCGCTTTCACCTTGGCGGCGGATCAACAGACGTTCGCCATAGATACCGGTGCGGATGGCGCCACCGCTGAGATTGAGGTAAATCTCTGAATGCAAGCCGGGAATGCAGTCGCCACAGCCATTGATGGTGACCAGCGCGCCCGATTTCAACCGTCCCATGATCACGCCATTGATATCGACCGGCGTGCCGCGATTGTCCGTCCAGGCTGCCACGTTGGCAAAATCTTCGCCCACCAATGTGCAGATGGTATTGAGCATGTGCGCGCCAGAATCGAAGAGGAAGCCGCCACCGGCGATCTCGGGGATCTGTCGCCAACTGCCACTGGTCAAGCTCTTCCAGCCCTGCCAGATCATGCCCGTCACGGTCATCAGCTCGCCCAGTTCGCCCGAGGCGATGAGCGCGGCAGCATGACGAATCTGTGGCGAAAGCCCGCCCTGGAAGGCGACTACGAGATGGCGTCCGCTGCGGTCGCGCGCGTCCATCAGGCTGAGGGCTTCTGTCCCGTTCATCACCATCGGTTTTTCCAACAGCACATCCAGGTCGGCCTCGAGGCAGGCTTTGGCTTGGTCATGATGCAAGTTGTGCGGCGTGATGATGAATGCGGCATCCAGCTCATGCCGGTGCTGGTCCAGCAGCTTCGCCAGGTCGGGCTGGTTGGGTGGCGGCTGCGCGCCCAGTTCGCTCATGGCATCGGCATACAACTCATAATTCTGCGCGGAAGGCTCGCAAATGACGCGGACATCGGCGCCAGTTTCCAGCATCAGCGGCAGGTGAAACTTGCGGGCCATGCCACCCGCTCCAATCAAGGCAATGCGTGTATTCATGATATGTTCTCGTGGCGATGTCTCCAAAATTGACAATGCGCGGCATTGTAGCGCGTAGCTTTGCGCCAGGCGAATCCGACGATCATTGCCAGATGACCAGAGACTGAGCTATACTGTATCTACATTGACGATACAGGAGGTGTTGGATGACGATGGCGCGTGTCTCAAAATGGGGCAACAGTCGCGCATTGCGCATCCCGAAAGATTTGGCGCTGGCAATCGGTTTGGATTTCGACACGAAGGTTGAGCTAAAAGCAGTCGAGGGACGGTTGCATGTAATCCCAATTGACGAGCCTCATTTTACCCTTGAAGAGTTGGTGGCAGGCATAACGCCCGAAAATCGTCACGAAGAAATTGACTGGGGTCCACCGGTCGGTAAAGAGGTCTGGTAGATTCCGGTCCGGGCGCGAACGCAGAGCTTTGTGGAGTTCGTATCGTAAGTGACAAGCTGTATCTACAATGTCGAAACGGAGCGCTGATAATGGTGACGAAGATACAAAAATGGGGAAACAGTTTGGCGGTGCGAATCCCAAAAGCGCTTGTGGAAGAAGCCGGGCTCGAACGGGGCAAGCCGGTTGACATCCATTATGAGGACGGCGAAATCCGAATCAGAAAGCGGCGTAGAAAACGCTACAATCTTGACGAGATGCTGGCGACCGTTCCGGACGATTTTGAACCGGAAGAGTGGGACATCGGACCACCTGTCGGCAATGAGGTCTGGTAGTGGCATATTTACCACAGCGTGGCGATGCCATGTGGATTGACCTCGATCCCCGTATCGGCCGTGAGCAATCCGGTCATCGGCCGGCGCTTGTTCTGACGTCAGCAAAGTTCAATCGAACAATGAAGATGGCAATCTGCTGTCCTATTACGAGTCGGCAACAACGTACCGAGTTTGAAGTCCCCCTTCCCGATGACCTTGGGGTAACGGGCATCGTCCTCGCCTATCAAGTTAGATCGGTGGATTGGCGCGCAAGAGACACTAGATTCTTGGCAAGAGTACCCGACGACGTTGTCGAGAGTGTTTTGTTCATGTTGGATTCAATTCTGGAGATTCCCACACTGGATTAGAGTGGAGAGCAGTCCAAAGCCCCTGCTGAACTTCTTCAATGTTTCGGACAAAAGCGATCATTTTTTTTGCATAGGCTCGCGCTTTAATGTATTCTCCCCCGCAATGAACGGACACGGATAATCTGGCTCGCAGCCGCAGCCAGTTTCTCAACTGTAAGCCTAAACGGAGCATCTCATGTTCGACTGGACACACGACGAACTGCCGCAGCCAAGCGCCGACCTCGCCACCCTCAAGTCCGATATAGACGAATTCGGCTATTGCCTAGTCAAAGACGCGCTGCAGCCCGACCAGTTGGCGCGCGCCCGCATTCGTCTGCTGGAACAAGCCGAAGCCGAGCTGCAAGCTGGGCAGGCATTTGAAGATGGCGGCGCAAAACAGCAATGGGGCGAATTCACCGACGAGCAAGGCAAAATCCGCCGAGAAGCGTTTTCAGCGCAAGCTGGCGGCGTCAACCAGCGCGTCTGGGTCTTGATCAACAAGGGCGCTGTCTTCCGCGAGATGCTGTCGCAGCCGCTGATGCGCGCGGTGGTCGGGCATGTGCTGGGCGCGGATTACCTGCTTTCCAGCTTTGGCGCGAATATCGCCAAGCCCGGCGGCATCGCCATGAACCTGCACACCGACCAGTGGTGGATGCCCGAGCCAATCCACAGACGCCCCAACCCCGTGCCCGCTGGTTCATTGACGCGCGAGCTTTCCAACCGCGTCGATGATGTGCCGGCCATGATCGCGCCGCCCGTGGTCGTCAATGTGATGTGGATGCTAAACGACTTCACCGAAGCCAACGGCGCAACCCGCCTCGTGCCACGCAGCCACCTCGCAGGCAAGCGACCCGACAAAGACCGCGACAAAGATGTCGTCAGCATCCCCGCCGAAGGCACAGCCGGCAGCGCCATGCTCTTCGACGGGCGCATCTGGCATGGCACCGGCGCCAATGTCAGCGACGACCAGCGCCTGGGCTTGCTCACCACTTTTGTCGCGCCGCAATTCCGCACCCAGGTCAATTTCACGCTGGCGACCGCGCCCGAAGTCGTGGCAGAGGCAGATGACGACCTGCTGGCGCTGCTGGGCTTCAAAATCTGGAATGCCTATGGGCGCATGGAGAGCCCGGTGGCGGGAACTGTGCGGCAAGGAGAACGGACGCTGGGCGAGATGAAGCCGCTACCCTGACGACCGCCATCCAAGCGATTTCGCCGCAGTGGTTCCGCTTTGCTGCTGGGCTACATCATCGTGGCGGTCAGCTTGGCCGATCGCGGCTTGCGCCGGTTGGCGCAAACGTGATTAAGTGGGCTATATTGAATACAATTGAATACAGTCGAAAGCACTCGCATCGGAGCTTCTCATGTTCAGAAAATGTATTCTGACGGCCACGCTGGCTTTGGCTTTGCTGCTGGCCCTCGAAGTCGGAGGGGTAGCCGCGCAGGCGCAGACCGAAGGCAAACCGCGCATCGGCATTTTGGCTTACCAAACCGGGGCAACCTATACGATAGTGAAGGGCGTGCTAGACACGCTGTTCGCCTATGGCTACGTCAATCCCGAAGCCTACTCGGGCGAAGGCGGATACAGCACGGAGAATCCGGTGGGGGACGATTCCCCGATTGAGCTGCAAATGGTCTTCCCCCCATTCGGAATCGAACTGGCGCGAGAAGCCGTAGCCAGTGCATTGGACCAGGAACCTGACATGCTGGTAACATTCTCCACGCCTTTGACGGTGGCCGCGCTCAACGCCACCTTTGATATGGAAAACCCACCAGCGATATTCTTCGCCGATGTCTACAATCCCTACAATGCCGGCATCGCCGACGCGCCCTGCATCAAACCGGCGCACGTCATCGGCTTGGAAACCAACATAAATTACGCGGAGATCCTGCCCGTGCTGCAATTGCAAATACCCGATCTGCAGACGATCGGCACACTGCACAATTCGGGCGATGCCAGCGGGATCTATGGCGCGAGTCAAATCGCCGAATTGGGCGAGGCGCTCGGCTTGACCGTCGTGCAGTCCGCTGTCGCATCGGCGGCTGATCTGGCATTGGCCGCTGAGGGGCTGGTCGGCAAGGGCGTTGAAGCCTTCCTGCTACCCATGGATTATACGACGCTGGCTGGCATGCCGCTCATCTCGACCATCTCCAACGACAATGGCATCCCCGTCTTGTACGCCAATGTCGACAGTCTTTTCACTGGCGCAACGATTGGCGCCGGTTTCTACCAGTACTATGACAACGGAAACCGCCTCGGATTGCTGCTGACCGCCTATCTAAACGGCGAGTTGGACATCGCCGCCAGCGCTATCGCCGCCCAGGAAGGGGATATGATCGTCGGCATCAACCAGGCCATGGCGGCCATGCAGAACTACGAATTCTCCCAGCCGCTGCAAGATCGTGTGGATTTCGCCATCGTGCCAATGGAAGCAGGCGCCGCCTTTCCCGTGCGCATCGAGATTTATTCAGAAGTAGCCGAGACAGAATTCCACTACGCCAGCACATTCAAGCCGCTGGAAGCGCGTGAAGAAAGCGACCGCGCCTTCCTGGCCGGGCTGGAATGCACAGCCGAGCGCATCGCCGAGCAGCAAGCCGAACTGGACGCGATGGGCGGATAAACCAAAAGACAGAGAGCTGGAGCGCATGGCTCAAACACCTGACAAGCTCAACCAGATTCACATCGGAAAACATGGCGCAGCGCCCATCGCCGCGCCCGGCTGGACCGCCAAAAGCCGCGACCGCGTCAAACTGGTCGATTGTGATGTCCACCACAACTTCCGCGAGCCGGCAGACCTGTTGCCCTATCTGCCGCGTTTTTATCAAGAACACCTGCTCGACCAAGGCTTGCATCTGCCCGGCGCGGGCTATGCCAACACTCCTTTCCGCCGCACCCGCCCCGATTTGAAAGACCCACAACTGCAAGAGCGCGACTTCAATTTTTCGCTGGAATTCACGCAGAAAGAATTGCTCGACCGCTGGGGCATCGACTTCGCCCTGTTGACGGGTCCGCCGGTCTTTTATGCCTATGCCGGTTTGCCCGACCCCGACTGGGCGGCCGCGCTCTGCAGCGCTTTCAACGACTGGACGATCGAGAATTGGTTGGAGCGAGACCCGCGCATCGTCAACGCAATCCTGGTCGCGCCCAACGACCCAGCGCTGGCTGTGCGCGAGATCCACCGCCTCGCCCATCGCGAAGATACCGTGGCGGTCATGATGCCCATGCAGACGCCGCTGCCTTTTGGCAACCGCGCTTATCATCCCATTTGGGAAGCCTGCGCCGAACACGATTTGCCGGTTGTTTCTCACATCGGCGGCGCGAGCCCGGGCTCCACGCCCACGCCAGTCGGATTCCCCAGCTATTATATGGAATCGCGCATGACTCGCCCCAGCGTGGCTTCCGCCCAATCCGCCTCCTTGATCGTCGAAGGCGTATTCGAACGCTTCCCCAAGCTGAAGTTCGCGATGACAGAAGTGCAGCAGATGTGGGCGGTGCCGCTGATGTGGCACATGGATGTCGATTGGAAGGCGATCGGCGACCAGACCCCCTGGCTGAAGCGCCTGCCCAGCGAATACTTCCGCGAGCACATCCGCATCGGCAGCCAGCCCATGCACGAGCCGCCACGAACCGAGCAGGTCTATCAGATGCTGGAGATGCTGCACGCCGACGAAACCTTGATATTCTGCAGCGACTTCCCGCACTTCGACTGGAATGACCCGGTGACTGTGCTGCCGCGCCTGGATGAGCGCAGGCATCGGCGCATCTTCGCCCAAAACGCCCTGGACATGCTGCGCATCAGCGACGCCATGATCGAGCGGGCTTGCGCATGAGCGGCATCGTGGTTGGGCGGGCGGACGAGATCCCGGCCGGCGGGCGCAAGATCGTCGTGCCATTTCGCGGGCGCGCCGGCATCGGCATCTTCAATATCGGCGGGCGTTTCTATGCCCTGCGCAATATCTGTCCGCACAAACGCGGTCCGCTCTGCACGGGCGAAGTAGCTGGTCGTGGCGCCGCGCAAAGTCCGCCCTCGGTCAGCGATAGCCAGATTGACTACGAACGCGACGGGCAAATCCTGCGCTGCCCCTGGCATGCCTGGCAATTCGATATCGCCAGCGGACAATGCCTGGTCGACCCCACTGTGCGCGTCAAGACCTATCCCGTGCTGGTGGACGGCGATGACCTGGTCGTCGATGTCGATGTCAGCGATTTCAGCCGCGAAAGATGAATGCCATGCCCAAAAATGACGCGCCCATTCGCCTGGGTGTCATCAGCTTTGCCCATGCCCATGTGCGCCTGTATTGTCAGGTGATCGCCGACTACCCCGATGCCCAGGTCCTGGCCTGCTGGGACGATGATGCGGCGCGCGGACAGCAATTCGCAGAGCAATTCGAGCTGGACTGGCTGCCCGAGCTGGATGATCTGCTGGCGCGGGATGATATTGATGCCGTCTTCGTGGCCAGCCCGACCAATCGCCACGCCGAGCACACGATCGCCGCTGCAAAAGCCGGCAAGCACATCTTGCTGCAAAAACCCATGGCGCTCACGCTGGCGGACTGCGACGCCATCATCGCCGCGGTCAACGAGGCCGGCGTCAAATTCAGCCTCTGCTATCAGATGCGCTGCGACCCAGTCAACTTGCAGATGAAAAGGTTGGTGGAAGCAGGCGCTGTCGGAGAAATCGCTGTCCTGCGCCGCCGCCACGCCATCCCGCTGCTGCTGGACAAAAACTGGGCGGTCCCCGGCAACTGGCATATCGACCCCGTACAGAATATGGGCATGTTCATGGACGATGCCTCGCATGCCGCCGACTGGTTCTATTGGATGCTGGGCAAGCCAGTCAGCGTCATGGCAGAAATCGACAATGTCATCACCCATGCCGCGCCCGACGACAACGGCGTGGCTATCTTCCGCTTCCGCAAGGGAGAAATCGGCATCTTGCTCAATAGCTCGACTCAACTGGCAGCCGAAGCCACCACGGAGATTTATGGCAGCGCGGGCAGCATCCATCAGAATTATGGCGATGCCCCGTCCAGCCTGTTGCCCGCCGATGGCTGCGCCCTCAAAGTCTTCCGTGCCGGGGAAAGCGACTGGCAGCGATTCGACTTCCCGCTCGTTCCACAGCGATCGCGCATTCAAGCGGTGCCGCGTCCATTGATCGACTATCTGCAAGGAAAAGGACCGCCCATCGCCACAGCCGAAGAAGGCAGAATCTGCATCGAGATGATCCTGGGCGCGTACCAATCGGCGCATGAGGGGCGGCGCGTGCATCTTTGACCCTCCGACCTGTCAACAAAATCCTCGCGTGCCGTTGCTTCCCCTCGACTTTTCGGGGGGACTGAGGGGGGTTCATTTTGCGGCGCGCACAGCGATTCGTTACACTGGTGTCGCTCGCTTCATATCATAATCCCTATCAAAGGAGCGTATCACATGAACCGCTTGTTGATTTGCCTTGCTATGCTGGCGCTGCTGGCTGGCGCATTCACGGGGGGGGGGCGCAAGATGAAAAAGTGCTCGTCATCGGGCATTCCGAAGTAACCGATTCCTACGATCCAGCGCACGGCTTCACCCAGACCACCGGCATCGTCAACCACGCCGCCTACAGCCAGTTGGTCACCTTCCCCGATGCAGACGCCAGCGAAATCTTGCCGCTGCTCGCCGACAGTTGGTCGATCTCCGACGACGGGCTGACCTATACCTTCTCGCTGAATGCCGATGCGGTCTTCGCCAATGGCGATGATATCGACAGCGACGATGTCGTCTTCAGCATCCAGCGCCTGCAAAATGTCAATGGCAACCCCAGCTTCTTGGCAGACCACATTGTCTCGGTCGAGGCGCACGATGCCGACACCGTCTCGATCACGCTGGACAATGTGCGCCCGTCTTTCTTGTCCGAGCTGACCAGTTATGCCTTCAGCATCGTCGATGCCGATTCGGTACGCGCCAATGGCGGCACAGACGCCATGGACGCCGCCACCACCGACACCGCCGAAGATTTTATCAACAGCATGTCGCAGGGCAGCGGTCCGTATGTCATGTCGCTGTGGGAGCCGCAAGTCCGCACCGAGCTGACGCGCAACGAGAATTACTGGCGTGACGCGCCCTACTTCGACCGCGTCATCATCATCAATATGCCAGAAGCCGCCACCCAAAAAGCCGCGCTGGAAAGTGGCGAGATCCACCTGGCGCTCGACTTGAGCACCGACCAGATGGACAGCCTGCGCGACAATCCAGACATCGCCGTTTACAGCGGTCCCAGCAATTACACCCACTTCGTGCTGATGAACGAAGACCCGGCTGTCGGCGGTCCTTTCAGCGAGCCGCTGGTGCAGTCGGCGGTCAAGCACGCGCTGGATTATGAAGGCTACCGCACGCTTTGGGGTGGCGAGACGCCCGGCACGAATATGTGGGTCGGTTTGTTCAGCGCCTTCCGCCAAGACCGCGCCTATGTCCGCGACCTCGACAAAGCGCGCGAGCTGCTGGCAGAAGCCGGCTATGGCGATGGCCTGGATGTTACCCTGCAGTATCCCGACTTTTCGCTGGGCGGCGTCAACTTCAACACCAACGCCCAAAAGATCCAGGCAGACTTGGCCGAGGTCGGCATCAATGTGACGCTGGAACCCGGCGAGCTGCAAGTCTCGCTGGAGCAATACCGCAATGGCGAGCAGGGTTTTGCTTACTGGCTGTGGGGTCCGGATATTCTCGATCCGCTGGACTTCCTCAGCTTCATGCCCGGCGGCAAGGTGGCGAAAGAACGCACGAACTGGTTCATGAATGATGTGCCAGAAGAGGTGCAAGACATGATCATGGCGGCGCGCAGCACCAGTGATACGGCCGCCCGGCTGGAGATCTTCACCGCGCTGCAAGAATGGAGCCAGCAGAATGCGCCTTATGCGCCCTTCAATGTGCCCCAGGTGCAGACAGCCTTCCGCGCCGACTTGCAGGGCTTCGTCTTCCACCCGCAGTGGCTGCTCGATGTGGCGATTTTGAGCCGCGGCATGTAGCGACGGTTCTACACTCATTAGCCCCCTCTGTCCCTCATCGGGATAGGGGGAGGAAAATGCTGAACACAGGGGGCGCAGAGAACACAACAAATCTCTGCGCCCTCTGTTAGTTTCAAATCGCCGCCTTTCCTGTACAATCGGCGCGTGATGGGCGGCTTTTCGCCCGCAGGGAAGGGACTGCAGCGCATGAGCGTCATCCTCGGCATCAACAGCGATCACGCGGGGGCTTCGGCTGCGCTGGTTGTGGATGGCAGTCCAGTCGCCGCCATCGCCGAAGAACGACTCAACCGCGTCAAATATTTTGCCGGCTTCCCGCACCTGGCAGCGCGCTGCGTGCTGGATATAGCTGGCTTGCGTCCGGCCGACATCGACTGCGTGGCGCTCCCGCGCGATCCTGCTGCCAACCTGCGGCGCAAAGCGGCTTTCCTCTTTGGCAATCCCACCCGTCTGCCCACCCTGCTGCAAGCCGGCGCCAGCCAGGTGCGTCAACTGGATGTCAAATCGCAGCTGGCAGAGACCTTCGACTGCGACCCAGCTGCTTTCAACTTCCGCCTGCTGCGCGTCGAGCATCACTTGGCGCATATCGCCAGCGCCTTTTTCAGCGGTCCCTGGGAGAGCGCGGCGGGCTTCAGCGCCGATGGCAGTGGCGACTTCGTAACCTGTATGCTGGCGCGCTGCCAAGGCGACACGATCGAGGCGCTGCAGCGCATCCATGTGCCGCATTCGCTGGGCTCGCTCTACACCATGATCTGCCAATTCATCGGTTATGGGCGCTATGGCGACGAAGGCAAGGTGATGGGGCTGGCGCCTTATGGCGAGGACAGCTACCGCGAGCATTTTGACGACATGCTGCGCCTGAGCGATGAGGGCTTCCGCCTGAACAGCCGCTGGTTTTTGCCATTCGGCGCAGAACAGGGTATCCGCATCAATGCGCGCGGCGAAATGGAGATCAGCCGCCACTATTCCGAGCACATGGTGAAGACATTTGGGCAACCGCGAGAGCCAGGCGCAACCATCAGCCAGCGTGATATGGATCTGGCGCGCGGTTTGCAGCGGAGTTTCGAGCGCGTCTGGCTGCATTTGCTGCGCCGCCTGCATCATATCGCCCCCAGCGACCAGGTGGTTATGGCCGGAGGCTGCGCATTGAACAGCGTGGCGAACGGACTGGCCACGGCGCAGACACCCTTCCGCCAAACCTGGATTCATCCGGCCGCGGGCGATGACGGGCTGTCGCTGGGCGCAGCGCTCTATGCCGCCCGCACGGTGTATGGCGCGCGGGAACGCTATGTCATGGGCAGCGCAGGCTTGGGTCCGCAATTCAGCGGGTCGCAGATCCGCAAAGCGCTGGAGCAACAAGACGTCGAAGCGCAAGAGCTGGCAGAACAACAGCTGCTGCAAAAGACGGCGCAAGCCCTGGCGGCGGGCAAGGTGGTCGGCTGGTTTCAGGGACGCATGGAGTGGGGACCGCGCGCCCTGGGCAATCGCTCGATCCTGGCGCATCCTGGCTTGCCGCACATGAAGCAGACGCTCAACGACCGCATCAAACGCCGCGAGTGGTTTCGGCCTTTCGCGCCGGCTGTGCTGGCAGAATCCCAATCACGCATCTTCGAAAGCAGCCAGCCATCGCCATATATGCTGCATGTGCACCGCATCCGCGATGAATGGCGCGAGCGGCTCTGCGCGGTGGCGCATGTCGACCAGACCGGACGTTTGCAGACTGTCGTGCGCGAACACAACCCGCGCTATCACGCCCTGCTGCAGGCATTTGAAGCTATAGAGGGCTTGCCCGTCCTCGTCAACACCAGCTTCAATGAAAACGAGCCGATCGTCTGCACGCCACAAGAAGCCATCGATTGTTTCACCCGCACGCGCATGGATGTGCTGGTCATTGGCGATTTCTTCTGCGAAAAGGCCTAAGCCCTTCGGTCCCTCCGACAGGACGCTGTAGGGGGCGAGCCAGTGGGTCGCCCGCTTTCTGGGGCAGTTATTTGCGCTTTTACACAATCTGCGCCACACTTCCCTACGATGAAATTCATCACCCGACAACTCGCTATTAGAGACAGGATGGATCATGAAAATCCGACTTTTGCTCGTATTGCTGCTCGCGCTTGGGCTGGCTGGATTCACCCAGGCGCAAGACCAGACCACCGTGACGGTGTGGATGCACAACCATGCCCCGCGCGTGGCGATCGACGAAGAACTGGTCGCCGAGTTCATGGAAGAAAATCCCGACATCCATGTCGACTACCAGATCGTTGACGACTTCTTCACCGCCTTGCAGACAGCGATGGCTTCTGGCGCAGGACCGGATGTCTTCAATCAATTCACGCTCTTCAACGCCCAATTCTATGCGCAGGGCATGCTGGCGCCTGTCGATCCGGTCGCCATGGGTTACCAGACAATTGAAGATGTCTATGCCCACTATGGCGAAGGGCTGATCGGCGAGACCGTGCTGGCCGGCGACACATTCAACGGCGTGCTGTATGGCCTGCCCACCGAGCTGAGCAATTATGCCTGCTATACCAACGATGACCTGTGGGCAGAAGCGGGCTTGGATCCCGCCATGGACTTCCCGAGCACCTGGGAAGGCTTGGCAGAAGTCGGCGAAATGCTGACCAAACGCGATGAAAATGGCACGCTGGCGCAGCGCGGCTTCGACTTCAACTGGAGCGCCAACATCTACATGATGCTGCACTTCGACCCCATGGTCACGCAGCTGGGTCAAAGCATGATCGATGAAATGACCTATACCGCTCATATCAACAACGATGCCGTCAAACGGGTCATGCAATACTGGAAAGATATCGTCGACGAAAATCGCGGCGGACCGCAATATACCGTCTCGCGTAATGCCTTCACCGCTGGCGAGCTGGCCACCGAGTGCACTTTTGGCAACTGGGGCACGCCGGGCATGGAAGCGGCCGGCATCAATTACAGCATTCACAACATCCCGCGCTGGGATGATGCCGTCAACGACCTGGGCTTCGCGACCTACGCCTTCTACCTGCAGGTCAACGCCAACGCCCCGCGCGAGGTGCAAGAGGCGGGCTGGAAGCTCGTCGCCAAGTTGACCAGCCAGCCAGACCGCTACCTGAACGAAGCGGCGCTCTTCCAGCCAGTGGCGTCTTATCTGGCCACGGATGAATTCGCCGGCAACGCCATCATGCCGGTCTTCCTGGATGAGCTGGTTCGCGGGCAGTACCATCCGCGCTTCGCTGGATTCAGTGAAGTAGGCGATGCATTGGGACGCGCGCGCGATCGCATCATCCTGGGCAACGAAGACATGGACGCCGTCTTGCACAATGCCGAAGACGAGGTCAACGCCATTTTGGAACGCGCCCAAGCAGATATCGAAGCAGCGGGCGGCGCGTAACCCGCCAGGCGCCCCCTCGGTCTCCCCGAAAAAAGTCGAGGGGAGGGACAAATCGCTTCTCTCCCCTCGCCGATTCTTCGGGGAGGGGCCGGGGCTGGGCTTGTCCCCACGTCCGTCCGCTGGACCAAGAGGTATCGTTTGATCAACCGCCTGCTGCTCCGCGATGTGTCCGTCATCCGCCGCCGACAATATTGGGGCTTGGTCTTCGTGCTGCCGGCGGTGCTTTTTTTCGTCGTCTTCTTCCTGTATCCGCTCATCATCGGCTTCGGGCTTAGCTTGACCGATTTCACGCTGCTGCGTCCGCCGGTCTGGGTGGGCTTGGACAATTACATCAATCTGTTGAGCGACCGCTTGTTCTTGAAGTCAATCAATGTAACCCTGGGCTACGTCTTCGGCAGCACTGTGCCGACCTGGATTTTGTCGCTGCTGGCGGCGCTGCTCTTTTATCAGAAGTTCCCGGGCCGCGAGGGGCTAAAGCTGCTATTCTTCTCGCCGCTGCTGCCATCGGTGGCGGTGGTTTCGGTGATCTGGGTGGTGCTGCTGCATCCCAGCGGCATCTTGACGCATTTTATCGGTCCGCTGGTGGGCAAGTCTTCCATCACCTGGCTGCACGATTTGACGCTTTCGCCCATCGTCATCGTGGTGGCGCGCATCTGGTCGGTGATTCCTTTCTATATGCTGATTTGGCTGGCTGGCTTGACCGCCATACCACAAGAACTGCGCGATGCCGCCCTGGTCGATGGCGCAAACCGCCGGCAGTCCTTCCTGCGCGTCGAGCTGCCGCTGCTGCGTCCGACCGCCGTGTTTGTCATGGCGGTATCCACGATCGCGGCTTTCCAGGGCTTCACGCTGCAATTCATCATCGCGCCCAACCAGGGCGGTCCAGTGGATGTCAACACGACCCTGGGCGTCGTCATCTGGAAGTATGGCTTCCAGTTTTATCGCATGGGCGATGCGGCGGCGGTGTCGGTCGTGCTCTTCGCCTTCATCATGATCGTAACCGGCATCCAGCTAAAATTGGGGAGCAGCGATCGCTATTCGCTGCAATAGAACATGGCAGAAACACGCCAGTACGAGAGCAATGCCGCCTTCGAGGCGCGCCTGCGCAAGCGCATCACCAAGTTGATTCTGTTCTGCACGGCGGTGCTGGTGGCGGTCATTTTTGGCTTCCCCATGTACTTCATGGGCATATCGGCCTTCAAAGCCGAAAGCGAGATCCTCGCCACGCCTTTCCGCTGGCTGCCCGAGCGCTTTGTGGGCTTGGAGCACTATGCGCGCGCCTTCGACCTGGCGCCCATCGGGCAGTGGTATCTCAATTCTGTCTTCGCGGCGACACTGCAAGTGAGCGTGGCTATCTTTGTGGGCGCGATGGCTGGCTATGGATTCGCCAAGTTTCGCTTCCGCGGCAAGCGCATCCTGTTCGCGCTGATCTTGAGCATCATGGCTGTGCCCTTCCAGATTTTGCTCATCCCGCTTTTCGTGCTGGTGCGGCAGTTTGGCTGGGACGACAGCTATGCCGGTCTGATTATGCCAGGCATCATCAGCGCTTTTGGCGTCTTTATGATGCGCCAGTTCGCCTATGCCATCCCCGACGAACTGCTGGATGCGGCGCGAATCGATGGCGCTGGCGAATTCCGCATCTTTTTGTTGATCGCGCTGCCGCTGCTCGCGCCGGCCGCCGCCAGCCTGGCCATCATCCTGTTTTTGTTCAGCTGGAACAATTTTCTGTGGCCTCTGGTTGTCGCCCGCGATCGGGCACTGCTGACCCTGCCTGTGGGCATGACGCAATTCTCCCAGCCCTATCGTGGCGAGCCGATTGTGGGACCATCCATGGCTGTATCGATGCTGGCCACGCTGCCGGTGGCGCTGCTCTTCCTGTTTTTCCAGCGCTACTTCATCGAAGGCATGATGGTTTCGGGCATCAAGGGATGAAGCAAGCGCGCCTGCTGGCGTACCGCGAAATCTATCGCCGCGAACTCTTCGATAGCGTCATTCCGTTTTGGCTGCGACATTCGCTGGATGTTCAGCATGGCGGGCAATTTACCTGCCTGGACCGCGATGGCACGGTCTTTGATACCGACAAGGCGATGTGGCTGCAAGGCCGGGCGCTGTGGATGTTCGCCAAGCTCTACAACACTGTGCAGCAGCGGGACGAGTGGCTGGCGGCGGCGCGGCGCCAATACGACTTTATCACGCGCCACGGCTTCGATAGCGACGGCCGCATGTTCTTCGCCCTCACCGCCGATGGCCGCCCCTTGCGCAAGCGGCGCTATCTCTTCACTGAGACATTCGCCATCATCGGCCTGGCAGAATACGCCCGCGCCACTGGCGATGCCAAAGCCCTGCAACGGGCAATCGACACCTATCGCCTCGTCATCAACCTGCTGCAAAAGCCGGGCAAACTGCCACCCAAAGTATGGCTGCCCGAGCGCCGCGGCAAGAGCCACAGCCTCTCCATGATCTTGCTGGCGACAAGTCAAGAGCTGCGCCTGGCCGCCCCGCCCGACCCGCTCTATGACCAAATCGTCGATGAAGCGCTGCGCCAAATCATCGATCACTTCCTCGATGACTCCGCCGCTGCTGTCTTCGAGTTGCTCAGCCCGAGCAATCAACGGCTGGACACGGCCGAAGGACGCAAACTTACCCCGGGCCACGCCATGGAATCGGCAGCTTTCATCATGCACGAAGCGCTGGCGCGGTCTGACGAGTCGCTCATCGCGCCGGCGCTCAAGATGATCGACTACTCGATGCAGCGCGGCTGGGACGCAGAGTATGGCGGCTTGCTCTATTTTGTCGATGTCGATGGCAAACCGCCGACCCAACTGGAGTGGGATATGAAGCTCTGGTGGCCGCACAGCGAGGCGCTCTATGCCCTGCTGCTGGCTTGGCGCATCAGCGGCGATGCCAAATACGCCACCTGGTTCGCCCAGATGCACGACTACAGCTTTGCCCGCTTCCCCGATGCCGAATATGGCGGTTGGTATGGCTATTTGCGCCGCGATGGCAGCCTGTCCACCCCGTTGAAGGGCGGCATGTGGAAAGGTTTCTTCCATACACCGCGCGCGCTCTGGCTCTGCTGGCGCTTACTCGGCGAGATGACGGGCTAAAATCTGGCGCCCCTGGGCTTCAATCTTTCCGAAGCGCCGTCAGCCGAATGCTCAGCCCATTCAACAGCACGAAGACCGCCACCAGCAGCATGATGCCGCGATATCCCAGCGACAGCTGCAGCCAGCCGAATCCCAGCGTCGCGCCGAACCAGCCCATATTCCACAGCGCCAAGCCCAGGCTGCTGGCCAGGTTGTGATGCGCCTCCGCCAGCGAATCCAGCAGCAGCGGCTGGAACAAAGGCTGCATGGTGTTGCGAGCGCCGATCGCCAATGCATAGAAGACCACCGCCAGCGCCAATGCCTGCGCCAGGCCCAAGCCGATGAATGCCAAGGCGCTCAACAGCATCAGGGTGAATAACGCGCCCGCCCTGCCCAAATGCGCCTGCCACAGCGGGTTCGCCAGCGGCACAGCGCCCATCACCAGCCAGCCCAGGCCGATCACCACGCCCACCGCGCCGTCGCCCAAACCAAACACATCGCGGAAGAAGAGATTGAAGAAGGGAAAGGTCAAGCCGCCCGATATGCCGAAGACGAAAAGCGGAAAGGTCAAACGCAATAGACGCCGCCAGGGCAGCAGACGCCAGGCCCCCAAGCGCCCATGCCGACCAGCAGTCTCGCCCCGCTCGTCCAGTGGCAGCATGGGCAAGGCGCTAAGCAGCAATATCAGCGCCGCCAGCAAGATGGACCTGCGATAGGCGCTTGCATCGGCATGGACAGCCCCGCCCAGCAGCATCGGCAGCAGACCACCCAGCGCGCTGCCCAGTGCCACCGCCAGCATGCTGACCAGGTTGTGCCAGGAGAATTGCGCAGTGTGCTCGCGGCGGTCGGTCAACGTAACCATGAAGGGCGGCTTGACCACTTGATTCGCGCCAAAGCAAGCGCCCCAGGCAAAACGACTCAAGGCCAGCAAAGGCAGGCTGGTCGTCAACGCGGTGGCGGCCACGCTCAAAGCGATACCGGCTGTAGAAAGCATGATGAGCCTGCGATTGCCAATGCGATCAGCAAACAAGCCAATCGGCAATCCGATCAGAAATCCGCTGAGGCGCGGCAGTGACTGCAGCAGGGCGATGGTCTGCCCGTCAAAGCCGATACTGACCAAGTAAAAGTTGAGCAAAATATCGGCGATGCCCAGCAGCGCGATGTGAAATAGCAGGCTGTGACACAAAAACAGCAGCACGCGCCGATTCAAGCCCGGCGGCAGGCGTCGGCGGGGATTTGCTGTGGTTTTTGCTACAACGGGCGCAGAGGGCACAGAGTTCACGAAGACATTTTTTCAAGTTGCTGCCTACTGTAGCGCGAATCCCACGCAGGCGCGGAAATACCTGTCTCTTCCCCGCGCCCCCCATTTACCCAACCTGTTGCCTGCCCTGCCACGCCCCTGCTATAGTTGCGCGAAGTGTTGCTCATATAAGGAGAGAAGTTTTGGCATCACAAACAAAAGCAAATATATTGGCGCGTCATGCCGCCAATGCCGCACTCAATATCCCGCTGCCCGGGATTTCGATGCGAGGCGTGCGCGATCTGGGCGCAGATGAGCCTTTTCATCCGCTGGACGAACGGATTATCGCCGGCGCAGTCGAAGCGCTGGAAAGCGGGCAGACGCATTATGTCGATGTGCCCGGCATCGCGCCGCTGCGAGAGGCAATCGCCAAGTATCTGAACGCATCCTGCGGCGCCAGCTGGCAAAGCGCCAACATCATTGTAACGGCGGGCATGCAAGAAGCGCGCTTCCTCACCAGTCAGATTATCGGCGCGCAATACGACAGCATTGCTGTGCCGGCTGTGGCGCATCCGGGCTTGCAAAAGGCGCTGGGACTGCGGCGGCGACAGGTCCTTTCCCTGCCAGTAGAGGCAGAGCGCGGTTATCTGCCCTCGCTGGATGACATCGCTGCGGCGCTGAAAAACGGCTGCCGACTGCTCTACCTGGAATCGCCTTCGCGGCTCAGCGGCGCGGTCTATACACAAAGCCAAGTGGCGCGCATTGCCGACCTGCTGGCGCAGCACGATGCCGCCGCCATCTGGGATCAAGGGCTGGCGCGCTGGGTGGATGGCGGCTGCAATTCCTTGGCGGCGCGGGCGGAAGAGTCGACCGCTGCCATCGGAGAAGCCTGGCACGGCATCGGCTTGGGCAGCTGGCTGGTCGGGTCGATCGCAGCGCCTGTAGACTGGATCGCGCCTATGCAGTCGCAGAAGCAGATCATGGCGATATGCACCAGCACCGCCTCGCAATACGCAGCTCTGGCCGCCAGCGAAATCGTCAGCGAGACTCACCAACAGCGACTCGCACAAATGCGGGGACAGCGCGCTGCCGCCGTAAAGTTGGCGAGCGAGCTCGGGCTGGACACGCTGCCGGGCGCTGCGAACAACCTGCTGGCGCTGCACGCTGACGAAGCTGCGCGCAGGAAACTGGCGGAAGCTGGCATCGACTTTGCTGCGGGCGAAGATTTTGGCGCGCCCGATATCGTTCGCTTGAACATAGGCGTTGCCACCAACGCTGCTATCGAAGCGCTTGGTTGAGCAGGGAGAAAAGACATGAGCAAGAAAAAGCAAGCCGCTGGCACCAACCTGCTTTATCAGTTGATCGCCGAGGCCCGCGCTTACGATGATGTGATCGTGATGGGGCGCGGCGACCCGGATTTTGATACCCCCGCGCATATCGTGGCGGCCGCCAAACAGGCCATGATCCACCACCAGGACGATGTCGCGCCACCGGCTGGCTTGCCCGCCCTGCGCGAAGCCATCGCGGCGCGCGTCAAACGGGTCAACAACATTGATGTCGACCCCGCCAGCGAAGTCGTCGTCACCAATGGCGGGCAAGAAGCGCTCTTTTTGATGGTGCTGGCGGCGCTCGGCGAAGGCGATGAACTGATCGTGCCCGAGCCAAATTATAATACCTATGCCGATTCGCTGGCTTTCGCTGGCGGCGTCAAAGTGGCTGTGCAGACCGCGCACGAAGAAGACTTCCGCGCCGACCCGGCTCTTGTGCAAGCCGCCATCACCGACAGAACGCGCGCCTTGCTGCTAGTTTCGCCCAACAATCCCGCCGCCAATGTGATTTCGCCCGCCGATATGCGCGCCCTGGTGAATATCGCCATCGAGCATGACCTGATGATCCTGGCGGACGACATCTATGACCTGTTTGTGTATGACAACTTTGTGCACACCAGCCCGGCTTCGTTGCCCGGCGGCAAAGAACGCAGCCTGACGCTCAACGCTTTGTCCAAAGCCTATTCGATGACCGGCTGGCGCTGTGGCTGGATCGTTGGTCCCGCCGATCTCATGGCGCGCGTGGCAGAGCTGAAGGCAGCGATCAGCGGCGGCACATCCATCATCGCGCAGCACGCTGGCATCGCCGCGCTGACTGGACCGCAAGACGCAGTAAACATGATGGCGGCGGCTTATGCGCGGCGGCGGCGGCTGGTGCTGGATGCCTTGGACGAGATGGGCATGCAATACGGTGTTCCCCAAGGCGGGCAATTCGTCTTCGCCAACATCGCCTTCACAGGCATGGACAGCGCCGAAGTCGCCCAGCGCATCCTGAGCGAGCAGCATGTGCTGGCTTATCCCGGTTCGGCATTCTCCAAAGAGCGCAAAGATTACCTGCGCATGACCTTTTTGCAGCCCGAAGAGCAACTGGTAGAAGGCTTGCGCCGCATGAAACTGGCCATGGCGAGCATCTAAACCATTCGTCCTTCTTCCAGGGGAAGCGCAATGGCAACCCCTCAGCCTCTCATTCAGGGCGGTGTAGGGGCGAGCCAATGGGTCGCCCACATGCAGGTGTAGGGGCGACATTTGTGTCGTCCGCCCCAAAGTAGGAGTAGCGAACGCGGCAATTTCGTCTCATTACGAACTTGGACATACAGACGAGGATCTATGAATCAGAAAACAGCCGTCATCAGTGGCGCGAGCCACGGACTGGGCTTGGCAATCGCCCAAGAACTCGCCCAGTTGGGCGCGCATGTCGTGATGATCGCGCGGCGCATCGAGCCGCTGGAATCCGCTGCAAACGCCATTCGCGAAAGTGGCGGCGCAGCCACGGCGCTCCCCTGTGATGTATCCGAAGCGGCACAGGTGCAGGCCCTAGCGGCACAGATCGGCGCTCAATTCGGCGCGGTAGATGTGCTTGTGAACAATGCTGGCATACCCGCTCCGCGCAGTTTCGCCGAGACCGACTTCGCGGATTGGGACGCCGTCATCGGCGCCAACTTGTCGGGCGTCTTTTATCTGACGCGCGCGCTTTGGGACAGCTTGTGCCAGGCGCAGCACGCCTATGTCATCAACATGTCTGGCACAGCTGGCTTGCGGGGCGGCGGCAGCCCGGCTTATGGCGCAGCGAAATTTGGCATGACCGGCTTGAATCATGCCATCGCCCAGGCCGGCGCGGCGCAAGGCATCCGCTCGACCATTCTTTATCCTGGCGGCATGGATACGGGCTGGCGGGGCGCTGCCATCGGCGTCCAGCCACGCGCCGAAAGCATGGATCCGCGAGCCGTCGCGAGCCTGATCGCGCAACTGTTGACCAGTCCCGCCGAGTTCGTCGTCAACGAAGCGGTACTCAATCCGCTGCATCATCCCTTTATGTGAGGTCAGGCGCATGGCATACGAAATCCAAAACGCGGCGCTCGTCAATCACTATCCGCTGGAGAGGCTGCGCAGCTTTGCCGCCGACTTTCTGCGCGCGCTGGGCGCATCTGCCGAAGAAGCCGAAATCATCAGCGATGGCTTAATGACCGCGGCGCAGTGGTGGCATCCCGGGCAGGGGCAAGGTCTAGAAAAGCTCTTTCGCTACAAACGACGGCTGGAAAATGGCGGCATCGTGCCCCAGGCGCCTATGCGCTGGCTGGTGGATAGCCCCGCTTATGCGCTGCTGGATGCGGCGAAGGGATTCGGCTATGTGGCGGCGCAGCGAGCTATGTCGCGGGCGATCGTCAAAGCCAAAGGCAGCGGCATCGCCATGGTCGGCGTGCGCGGCAGCAACCACTTCGGCATCGCAGGCTATCATGCGCTGACAGCCGCAAAGCAAGGCATGATCGGCTGGGCGATGACCAACGCAGCGGCAGAAATGGCGCCCTGGGGCAGCGCGCAGGTCGTGCTGGGCACCAACCCCTGGGGCATCGCCATCCCACGCAGCCGCGAGCAGGCCATCGTGCTGGATATGGCGCTGACCATGTCGGGCAAGGGCATGATGCGCTGGTACGAACGCGAGGGACGCTCCATGCCCGACGACTGGGCGCTGACACCCGCTGGTGAAAAGACCACCGATCCCGCCGCGGCCATGGCAGGTCCGCTGCTGCCCATCGGCGCGTACAAGGGCTATGGCTTGAGCTTGTTCACCGATGTGCTGGCGGGCGTGATGACGGGCGCGCTCTTCGGCAAGGATGTCTTCCAGGACGATAGCAACTTCGATGTCGGACACATGCTGGTGGCCATCGATCCGTCCGCCCTGCTGCCCGC
Source organism: Chloroflexi bacterium bin20 (assembly GCA_002238485.1). Taxonomy (GTDB): domain Bacteria; phylum Chloroflexota; class Anaerolineae; order Aggregatilineales; family Phototrophicaceae; genus UBA6055. The sequence goes on from MPMG01000002.1 coordinate 176,896, forward strand.
CGCCGAAGTCGAAGCGCGGCTCGAGAAGCTGGTGGAGCAGGTCAAAGCTGCGCCGCCTGTCGACCCAGCGCGTCCCGTCATGCTGCCCGGCGAGGTGGAATTTCAGCGCATGGCAGAACGACAGCAAACCGGCATCCCGGTCGCGCGGGAGACAATCGCAAACTTGCGTCCACTGGCGGAGGGCTTAGGCGTCGAGCCGATCTAAGCCCCAAGCGCTCCCGCAATCCCCTCGGTCGCTCATTCAGGGCATTTGGGAGACACATGTGTCGCCCCTACGCAATCCTCTGCGTTCTCTGTAGTTAGGCGTATCATGACTTGCTTTGTCCGACTTCTGTGGCAAAAGACGGGATCTGACAACTTGCTTGTGTCGCTGCATGCAATGTGTTCCAATAGCTGGCTATTGGATTTTATTATGAGGTTTTGTTTATGATCGATGACATAGCTGTCCAGCGGCGGCGCGGGCTGATTTCCGAAGACCTGCTCAACTTTCGCTGGCTGGACGAGATCGTGCTTTCGCCCGATGCCGCGCACATCGCCTACACCATCCGCCGCCCGCAGGCCCCCAGCAACGGCTATACCTGTCACCTCTACCTGTACAGCCTCGCCAGCGACAATATCCAGCGACTGATCGACGGCGACTGCCAGGTCTCGTCCTTGGCATGGAGCCGTGATAGCAGCCGACTCGCCTGTTGCCACAGCGATGAAGCGGGCGACAGCGTGCGGGTGCTGAAGCTGGCAGATGGCGGTGTCGACAGCTATCCAACCGAAGGCATGCCCCTGCGCGAGTTGGATTTCAGCGCCGATGGCAAGCTGCTGGCTGGCGTGCGCTGGACACCCATGCGCAATGATCGGGAACGCGGCGCGGCTCATGGCATCCCGCCACCCAATATCAAGGTAGTGCGGCGTTTGCGCTACAAACAAGACGGCATCGGCTGGGTGCACGACCGCTACAAACAGATCTGGACGCTGCGGTTGGATTCCTGCGAATTGGCGCAGGTCACGCAAAGCGAATGCGATTATTCCTCGCCAAAGTGGAGCAATGCTGGCTCGCGCCTGGCTTTCGTGGGCATGGCGCGCGAGCAGAACAGTCCGCTGGGTTATGGGCAGATTATGACCTGCGACTACCCCAATGACGCGCCCGAGCTGCTGCTGCCCGATTGGCAGGGCACGGCGTTCAGCCCGGTCTGGGGAGACGATGATCGCTATATCGCCTTCGCCGGGCACAACCATCCGCCGCCCGTCAATCGCCGCAACTTTTGGCAGCCGCACCTGGCCGATGTCAAGGCGCGAAAAGCCTGGAAGCTCAACGAATCCATAGACGAAGAAGTCGGCAATTATGCCGTGGCCGACCAGCGCACCAGCTTGTCCAATGTGACGATGAAATGGGCGCCAGGCGACAAGTGGATCTACTTCCTGCTGACCGAGCAGGGCGCGACCAATCTCTACCGCATCGACACAGCCGGCGAAACAGAATGCCTGGTCAGTGGCGATTGCATCAACTTCGAATACAGCCCGGCGCGTGGCGGCACTGTCGCCTTCGGACAAGCCAACCCCGCCAACCCGGGCGAACTCTATATCTGGCAGAACGGCGAATCGCGCAAGCTGAGCAACCTCAATCCCTGGCTGCGCGACCACGACTTGTCTGCGCCACAGAGCCTGTGGTATGAAGGCGTCGATGGCGCGCAGGTGCATGGCTGGCTGATGAAGCCGCTGGACTTCGACCCAGCGCGCAACTATCCGCTCGTTCTCTATGTGCACTGCTCCATGTTCGGCTGGGATTTCAATCACGAATTTCAGGTCTATGCCAATGCGGGTTATGCGGTGGCTTACTTCAATCAACGCGGCACGACAGCCGGCTATGGGCAAGCCTGGACCAAAGCCAGCGAGGGCGATCAAGGCGGCGCGGATTATGAAGAAATCATGCTGGGAGTCGATGAACTGGTCAAGCTGCCCTGGATCGACGCAGCGCGCATGGGCGTCACAGGCGGCAGTTGTGGCGGCTTCATGACCAACTGGGTGGTCGGGCATACCGACCGCTTTGCCGCAGCCGTATCCCAGCGCTCAATCACCAACCAGATCAGTTTCTTTGGCACCAGCGATATCGGCCCGGAATGCACGGGTGGCGAAACGCGCACCGATCCCTGGCGCGATTTGCAAGACAGTTGGCGGCAATCGCCAATCGCCTATATCGACCAGGTCAATACACCGCTGCTGATCATTCATGCCGACGAAGATCATCGCTGCGCGCTGGAACAAGCCGAGCAGCTCTTCGCGGCCTTGCGCTGGCGTGGCAAAGTGGTCGAACTGGTCATATTCGAAGGCGAAAGCCATGGTCTGTCGCGCGGCGGCAAGCCCGGCAATCGCATCGAAAGGCAGCGGCGCATCTTGGGCTGGTTTGACAAATGGATGTAATTGTGGATTCAAAAAAGGCTGAACCACAGAGGGTACAGAGTGTCGCCCCTACGACAGTCTTTGTGTCTTGTGGTCAGATTTCTAGCGACTAACTTGGGATTACTGAGATCAAAATAAGGAGACAACTATGCTAAAAGTCGGTAACCTCAGCGCAGCCGCCGGCGAAAAAACCTTCGGCTACCTGGAAACAGCTGCCTCGCGCTCGGGCATGCGGCTGGATATCCCGGTGCATCTCATCGCGGGCGCGCAGCCCGGTCCTACGCTGATGGTGCAGGGCGCAATCCACGGCGCAGAAATCATCGGCAGCATCGCCATCCTGGATTTGGTGGAAAAGCTGGACCCGGCTGTCATAAGCGGCAACATCATCGCCGTGCCGGTGGTCAATCGCGCCGGCTTCGAACTGGGCGAGAGGGGCAGCCGCGTCGATGCCAAAGACATCAGCCGCCTCTTGCCGGGCAAAGCCGATGGCAGCATCAGCGACCAAACCGCTTATATCTATTTCAAAGAAACAATCAGCCAAGCCGATGTGCTGATCGACTTCCACGCGGGCGCGCGTACCGCCTACGAACGTTATGTGCTCTTCAGCGCCGAAGACGATCCCGACAACCTGACGCAGCTGGAAAAAAACCGCCGCGTGCTGGTGGTCGCTTTTGGACTCGACCAGGCCGCTTTCTTCCCGCCCGGCACCTTCGGCGCGAACACTGCCAAAAAGGCGATTGAAGAGGTCAACACCTGCCAGATCACGCTGGAATTTGGCGGCGGCGCCGGCTGGTTCAAAAATGGCGAAGACAATGTGCGCGATGCCGAACGCGGCATTTGGAACATCATGAAAGTCATGGGCATGATCGAAGGCGAGCTGGAGTCCGATGGTCCGCTCTGCACCGTATACAACGCCGGCGTCGTCATTTGGAAGCCGGCTGTCGATGGACTCTTCATCCGCGACCGCAAGTTCAAAGACGCGCTCACGGTTGGCGACAGCTATGGACGGCTGGTCGACCCCTATACGGGCGATTTGCTGGCCGAGATGCCCACACCCAAAGATGGCATCGTCATCCCCAGCGGGCAGGAATGGCCCACCGTCGGCGCGACTTCCATCGGCATCCTGGGCAGCATCGACCGCGTTGACGACCGCCGCAGCATGGACATGTCGCTGCGCTTTTGATGATGATGATAATCCCCTCGGTTCTCCCGACAGGTTGGCTGTAGTGGCACAGGCATTGCCTCGCCCGCAACCCCTCCCAATGATTTGAGGGGAAGGAGGCCGAAGATAGTGGACTGGCGAAAAAGGAGCAAACAAGCGCATGAGAATAGGAAACATTGAAGCCGCGCCGGGCAACAAAGCTTTTGGCAGCTTCCAGACTGGCGAGACGCACGGACAATTTCCCGCGCATATTCCGCTGCATATCGTCAATGGCGCGCAAGACGGACCCACCCTGGTCGTGCAAGCCGGCACAAGCGGGCTGGAAATCGAGCCTTCGCTGATCTTGCCGCATGTCGTCAAAGAGCTGGACCCGGCGCAGGTTCGCGGCGCGCTGATCCTGGCGCCGCTGATGAACACCTCCGGCTTTGAATTCACGCAGGTCAACAGCGCCTGGGACGACAAGCATCTCAACCGCCTGGGCCGTGGAGACGTGGACGGCAGCATCAGCCAGCAGATGGTGCATCAATATTACCAGGCAGCCATCGCCAAGGCCGATGCCCTGCTCGATATCCGTAGCGGCTCGCAATGGAGCTATCACCACTACGCAGGCGCCTATCACACGAACAGCGCGGGCAATGCCAAAAAAAGCCGCGACCTGGCTGTGGCGCTGGGGCTGCCGCAGGTCCTGCTGGGGCTGGACGCGGACGACTCGATGGCGCACGAGGCGGCGAAGGACGGGCTGGTGGTTGTGGCGGCGCATATCGGTGGCGGACCTGGCTTGCGCGACTACCGTGAACGCGATCTGGGACGCATCCGCAATGCCGTGTTGAATGCCATGCGACACCTGGGCATGCTGGCTGGCGGACTGGAATCCGACAGTGACAACGTGGTCGTGCTGCAGCAGCACACGGTGATCATGCCCACGGGCGCGCGTGGCTTCACATTCATGGACAAGACCTTGCGTGGCAAAGCCGTCAAAGCCGGCGACCAGTTGGGCTATGTGCGGCATCCTTTCAGTGGCGAAGCGCTAGAAGCCATCTGTGCCCCCCGCAGCGGCATCGTGGTGGAGGGCGGCGCATCTTGGCCGGTCGTGCCCGAAGATACCACGCTGGTTATCCTGGGCGACCTGGTCGAGGAGATCGCGCTTGGCTGAGCGCGCCGACACTCCGCACTTAACCCCACCCCTAGCCCCTCCCCGACAGGTCAGAGAGGGGAGCCACGCGGGCGATTCACCACCTCGCCCCTACACATCGAAACTTGCACGCTATCTTCCCCCCATCCCGATGGGGGGACCGAGGGGGTTCAGTTGGGACCCAGAGGCATGACTCCACGATGATCCTCGCCGCCCTCAACCGCAGCAGCTTCCGCGTGCATGAATACCGTTGGTATTGGGCGGGCAATGTCCTGGTGCATATCACTTTTCTGCTGCAGGCGGTGGCGCTGGGCTGGCACATGTTGGCGCTAACGGGCTCGGCATTTCAAGTCGGGCTGGTGGCATTCTGCTATGGCTTGCCGCTGCTGGTGATATCGCCATTTTCTGGCTTGGTGGCCGACCGCGTCAAACGGCAGTGGCTGGTGCAGTTGAGCCTGGGCGCGGCGGTCCTGGCATCGGCGATATTGGCGTTGCTGGCGGCGGGCGGCGGCACGACAACCCTGCAAGTCTTGCTGACTTCTTTCGCGCTGGGCGCCTGTTTCGCCTTTTATGCGCCGGCGCGGATGGCGCTGCTGCCCAACCTCGTCCCGGACGACATGGTTTTCAACGCCACCACGCTAAGCTACAGCGGCACGCGCTTGATGGGATTCTTCGGTCCCGTGCTGGCGGGTGCGCTGCTAGACCTCGCGGATATCGCCGTGACTCTGGCTGTGCAGACGGCGCTCTTTGCCATTGGCGCGGGCATCTATTTCAAAGCGACCTATTTTTTGCCAGCGCCCAAACGCAAAAAAGGCGGCGGGCAGCGGCTGCTGAGCGGATTCGGCGAGGTTCTGGCCTACCTGCGAGAACAGCGGGCGCTTTTTGCCTTGACGCTGCTGGCGCTGGTTTTTGTGCCTTTTGGCATGCCCTATCAAAAGCTGATGCCCATATTTGTCGATGATGTCCTGCGCGAAGGACCGGCTCTGCTGGGCTTGCTGGTGGGCAGCGCCAGTTTGGGCTCGGCGTTTTCGGGCTTTGCAGTCGCGCTGATCGGCGATGTTTATCCCAAGGGGCTGGCGGTGCTGGTGTTTTCCAGCCTGTTTGGCATAGGCTTGATGATTTTCTCGCTGATGAGCGACAGCCTGGTCGCCTGGGCGCTGATCTTCGTCATCGGCATCTTTTCCGGCATCTTCTTGACCCTGATCAACGCGCTGCTGCTGACCCTGCTGCCCGATGAACTGCGCGGACGCATGATGAGTCTGTGGGGCATGGTCTGGGGATTAATCCCGCTGACGACGCTGCTGGCTGGCGCTGTTGCCGAGTCGCACGGCGTGTCGATTGTGCTGGCTGGCTGCGGCGCATGCGTTACCATTACTTGCGTATGGATGCTGGCGACCCGCTCGCCACTGCTCGATCTTTAGGACGCGCCCCAATGGTATTGCTGCTGCGCAATCACGAACTCCGCGGGCTGATGAGCATCGCCGAAACGATTGACGCGGTCGAAGCGGGCTATCGCGAGATAGGCGCCGGGACGGGCGCAGCCTTCCCGCGCGAGAATCTGTGGATAGCCGGCGAAAAGCGCGCTGGACACAGTGGCGGACACTTGCCAGCCGGTCGCAAAGCTTCCTTCAAGTTCAAAGCGGCGCTGCTGCCCGGTTTGGGCGGGGCTGGCATAAACGCCTATACGGCTGGCTTGCCGACCGGACTGGAAACATTCATGTTCCTCTTCGATACCGATACGGGCGCGCTGGCCGCGATACTGGAGGCGCTCTATTACGATTGGCTGAAAACAGCGGCGGTCTCGGCATTGGCGGCGCGCTGCCTGGCGCCTGCCGACTGCGCAACAGTGGCGCTTTTTGGCACGGGACGACATGCCCGCTCTCAGCTCTATGCCCTGACCAAGGCGCTGCCCATAAAGCGCGTGAATGCCTACAGCCGCGATGCTGCCAATCGCCGCGACTTTTGCCAGCGGATGTCGGCCGAGCTGGCTATGGATGTCGCGCCGGCCGCTTCTCCCGCCGAGGCATTGCGCGATGCCGACCTTGTCATCACCATCACCACCTCGCCAAGCCCGGTCTTTGCCGCCGCCGACCTGCCCGACCGCCCCCTGCACATCAACGCCCTGGGCGCGCATTATCCCTGGGTGCGGGAAGTCGATGAAGCGACGGTGCTGCAATGCCGCGTCTTCGTGGATGAATGGCGGCAGGGCATCGCAGAAAATGGCGAGATTGTCATGCCGCTGCAAGCTGGCGCAATCGACGAATCGCATGTCGCTGGCGACCTGGGCATGCTGCTGGCGGGCCAGGCACAAGCGCGACTCACCGATACGCGCTGGACGCTCTTCTTGTCCGGCGGCACTGGCATAGAAGATGTTGCTGTGGCAAGCCGCCTCTATCGCAAGGCGCTGCAACGCGGCATTGGCACGCATTTTGAATTTAATCTGCCTTTTCAATTCGAGCTATAAAGGAGAAGACCTGCATGCTGACTCACGATGCCCTGAAACGAGATACCGCCCGGCGTGTCCACCGTTTGCAAGCCATGATGCGCGACGCAGACCTGGACGCGCTGATCATCACCGGGCAGGCTGCGCCGGGGGGCTTGGGCGCGATCCGCTATATCACCCATGCGCACCTGTGGGGCGGCGGCGCCTTTGCCATCCTCGGGCGCGACGACCCCCACCCCTGGCTGCAAGTCTGGAGCAGCTATCAGGCTGTATGGAGCCGCAACGAAAGCACCACCCTGCCCGAACGCGTGCTTTCGCCCTACGAAGATATCGTGGCTGCCACCGCCAACACCGCAAAAGATTACGCCACCAACAGCAAGCGCATCGGCATGGTCAACATGAACAAGCTCATGGCGATCGGCACGTATCAGGCCTTCGCACGCGAGCTGGACGGCTACGAAATGGTCGAGGTTACCGATGCCTTCAACGCCATCCGCCAGATCAAAACGCCGTTCGAGCTAGAAGCCATCCAGCAGAATGGCGCGATCCTGGATTCGGCCATGGATGTCTTCGTAGACGAAGCCGCTATTGGCGCGCGCTATTGGGATGTCTGCGCCGCTGTCGAAGGCTATATCAAGTCCTTTGGCGCATTTTGGGGGCGCACCAAGCTGGCGCTGGATGGCACGCCCTATACTGTGCCCACGCCCAAAGATCTGGTCATGGCAGCCGATGACATCATCAATTTCGAAATCGTCTATGAATCGCCCTATGGCTATTGGCTGGAGATGACAGCGGTCTTTTCGTTCGAGCCGCTGCCAGCCGATTCGCGCGCGTTGCTGGACGGCTATCTGGCGGCTGTCGAGGCTTCGTCGGCGGTAGCAAAAGCCGGCAACACCTTCCAACACATCAGCGAAGCCAACGACAATGCCCTGCGCGAGCGTGGCTTCCCGGTCGCTGGCAAACACACGCCCGATTGTCACAGCACGGGCTTGGACGGCAGCGATGGACCCAATTCCTTTGGCTCGCCCGATTTCGTGCTGCAGCCCAATATGGTGCTGTCCTATCATCCCGGCACGGTGCTGGAAAACGACCGCGGCTTTTTGATTTCCGACAACTTCCTGGTTACGCCAGAAGGCGCTGCCCGCCTCTCGCCACATCACGCCGACCGCTATTACATGCAGCTGGAAGGGTGATGAAATGAATCGAAAAGACATGTGAAAAGGAGCACAATCATGACAAAGACGACAGCCGTTGACATCGTCGCCAAACATGTCGCGGAGACCAACTACAGCGACCTCGGCCCGCTGACGATCACACGCGCGCGCCAGGTCGTGCTGGATTACATCGGCGCCATGCTGGGCGGGTATCAGACACCGCTGGGACAGCTGGCTGCCGATTATGCCGCCCAACTCCAGCCCGGCAGCCAAGCCACCATCGTGGGGGACAGCCGCCGCAGCACGGTCGAAGGCGCGGCCTTCGCCAATGCCACCATGGGCAAGTTCCTGGGCATGGACGACTCGCACCGCACAGCCGGGCATGTCGCTTCGCAGCTCGTGCCAGTTGCGCTGGCGCTGGGCGAGTCGCTGCGCCTCACAGGCGAGCAAGTGATCACCGCGCTGGCCGTGGGCTATGATGTCATGCACATGATCGACCAGGAAGTCGACAAATGGCAGCGCGAACGCGGGCTCGATCACAAAGGACAGCAGGGTACGTTGGCTGCGGCCGTCACTGCCGCCAAAGCCATGAACCTGCCACAAGACAAGATCGGCCAGGCCCTGGCGCTGGCGATGGACATGGCTTGCGGCACCGAGCAGTATGTCTGGGATGCTGGCGCATGTGACACCAAAGATCTGCTGGCGGGTTACGGCGCGCGCAACGGCATCAACGCCGCAATTATGGCCGAGTTCGGCTTCCGCGGACCGCCCGGCGCGCTGGATGGTCCTTATGGCTACTTCCACGCTTTTGGTCCCGGCTACAACGCGGACTGCCTGGACAACCTGCACAACGAAGCGCTGGCAAACACCGGCTTCAAACCCCATGCTGGCTGTCGTCATGTGCATTCCTGCGTCGATGCCACCCAGGCGCTGATGTCCGCGCACGAAGTCGACTTGGCTGCCGTGCGGTCCATCGAAGTCGATACCTATCTGGAAGCGATCACGCCCGATTTTCGCGTCAACTATGCGCCACAGACAGTCGGGCAAGCCGGCTTCAGCCTGCCAGTTACCGCTTCGATTGTGCTGACGCGCGGCAGTTGGTTCCGCGAAGATATCGACGCCTACGACGACCCGTCCGCGCTGCGACTGCGCAAGCTGGTCAAGGTGGGTTTGGATGAAGCCATTCAAGCCGAGCACCCGATCAAGAATGGCTGCGAAGTGCGCATCCACACGCAGGATGGCGCGCAGTTGACCGGGCGCGTCGAGTATGCCAAAGGCGAGCCGGAGAATATGCTCAGCGATGCCGAGTTTGAAGCGAAGTTCCGCTATCTGGTCGGCGACATGATGCCTGAAGAGCAGATCGGCGCGATCTTGGCTGGCTGTGCCCGGCTCGAGCAGCTGGACGATGTTGGGCACTTGGCACATTTGACCGTGCCTCAGAAAGCGCTGGCACAAATGTCATGAAGATCGCCGCTGTAACCGCTACCATCGTCAGCATCCCGCGTTGCCGAGCATTGAAGACCGCGTATGGCGTCTCCCCCTCGACGCAAACCGTGGTCGTGAAGATGCAGACGGACGAGGGTATCACTGGCTGGGGGCAGACAGTCGCGCCCGCGCCCTGGGGTGGCGACAGCGCCGAGGCAATCAAGCTGCAGATCGACCGCTACCTGGCGCCCGCGCTCATCGGCGAAGACCCGTTCCACATCGAGCGGCTGCACCAGCGCATGATGGTGGCTCTGCACGATGCAAAAAATGCGCTTACGGCGCTGGACTTTGCCCTGTGGGATATCAAGGGACTGGCGCTGGCTGTGCCCGTGCATCAGCTGTTGGGTGGCGCCTGCCGGCCCGGCGCGCTGCTGCATGCTTTTGTCGAGCGCGATGAACCCGAGCGCATGGCAGAGCGCCTGGCAGAACTGGCGACGGATGACTGGCGCTGGTTCAAAACCAAGATCGGCTTTGGCGTGGCAGAAGACCTGCTGTGGTATAGTCGCCTGCGAGAGTTGGTCGATGCAGACATCGTGTTTCAGTTGGACGGCAATACGGGCTATACTCTCGGCGCGGCTGTGCAGGCATGTACGCAGATGGAGCGCATGGGCGGTGTGGCGCTCTTCGAGCAGCCGGTGCGCCATCTGGACGAGATGGCGGCTTTGGCGAGGCGCGTAGAGACGCCTTTGCAAGCGGACGAATTGACGGCGGATCCGCGCAGCGTCTACGAGATTGCGCGGGGAGGGGCGGCGCAGGTGCTGCACTTCAAGCTTCATCGCTATGGCGGTTTGCTGCCGGCGGCGCGCATGGCGGCTGTTGCCGAGTCGGCTGGCATGGAGATTTCTGTCGCGCCCTACTTCGATATCATGGCCGCGGCTGCCGCGCATTTTGCCGCTGCAACGCCCGTCGCCACCTGGCCCGCCGGCTTCTCCGACATGACCGATACCATCCTGGCAGAAGACTATGCACCCGAGGGCAAGATCTTGAAGCCGCCGACTCGAGCGGGCCTGGGCGTAAAAATCGATGAAGACAAGCTGGCGCATTATGCCGCCTAGCAATAAACCCGTGTGAAGAACCACATACACAGAATCTAGCCAGGAGGTGTTTAACGCGAGTACGAACGAGAAGGATTTCAACCGCAAGCAAATGAATAAATCGCACAAGGAGAATACCGTGAAAACAGCAAGAATTTTTGTACTGGTGGGCTTGGCGGTGCTGATGGGCGCGCTGGCATTTGCGCCGGCGACTGCCCAGGACAACATGACCGAGTTTGTCTTCGCCCATGGCGGTCCCATTCGCAATATGGACGCGCATTCGCACTGGTACGGATCGACGCACTGGCTGACCAACCTGCTCTATGACTGCCTCATCTGGCGCGCGGCCGATGGCGATGGCTATGTGCCGCAAGCCGCGCAAAGCTGGGAAAATGTCGACGACACCACCTGGCGCTTCCACCTGCGCGAAGGCGCGACCTTCCACAATGGCGAGGCGCTGGATGCCGAAGCTGTCAAATGGAATATCGACCGCGTCCGCGAACCCATCGGCGATATCCCGCTCTACAAGCAATGGGAATTTGTCAAAGACACCATCGTCGTTGACGACCTGACGCTTGATATCACCACAGAAGAACCCTATCCCTACTTTGAATACGATGTCAGCTACAACGGCTGCGAGATTCTGCCGCCCGACTACTTCAACGAAGTGGGCCAAGAAGAATTCACCCGCAACCCGGTCGGCAGCGGTCCCTACATGCTGACGGAATTCTCCGAAAGCGACCGCTATGTCTTTGACGCCTGGGACGATTATCACAGTGGACGCCCCGAGATCGACCGCGTCGTCTATCAGGTCATCCCCGAACCATCGGCGCAGGTAGCCGCGCTGCTGGCGGGCCAAGTCGATATGATCCCGGCTGTGCCCGTGCCCGACCGCCCCAACCTGGAAGCCACCGAAGGCATCTCGCTGCTCACAGAAACAGCCAACCGCATGCACCACCTGTACGCGCGTGTGGAAACCGAGACTGGCGCTGTAGCCGAGACCTATCCCGACTTCTCGCCAGCCACCATGGATGTCAATGTGCGCAAAGCCATCACGCATGCGCTCGATCGTCAGTTGTTGGCCGAGGTGCAAGGCGCGGCCAGCCCACGCCTGGTGCGCGTCTGCTCCTACTATCCAGAAGGGTTCGCCGATCAATATACTGACGCGGATGTTATTGCCGACTGGTATAACCCCGATATGGCGCGCGAATACCTGGCAGCCGCCGGCTATGGCGAGGGCGAAGGACCGACCGTCTACCTCGATGCGCCGACCTTCCAAATGGGCGGCGAGAAAGAAGTCGCCGAGATCGCCGCGGCCATGCTCACAGAAGTCGGCTTCAATGTCGAGCTGAGCATCCTGGACTCGTCTGCCTATGGCACGCAGATCTCCCGCGGTGGCAACAACCGCGACCTGATGCTGGTGACGCTGGGCTGCGGTCCCTCGCTGCTGCCGCTCTTCTATCAGTGCGGTTGGGTGCAGGCGAATTACAATGTCTGCATCGACGAGTGGGACGCGGTCGCCCAGGAAATCCTGCGCACAGTCGATAGTGAAGCGCGCCTCGGTCTGTGGCAGCAATGGTGGGATTTCTACCTCGACTACACCCAGACGATCACGCTATACGAGATCACCAATGTCATGGCGCTGAACACAGCCGAGTTCAGCTTTACGCCACGCAAAGACGGCTGGATGACCTTCCGCGACCTGTCTGTGGCGGATATGTAAGGGCGTTTTCTATCCCCCTCGGTCCCCCCATATCAATGGGGGGAAGCAAAGCATGGCGGATTCGCTGTAGAAAGTAGGCGAGTCCGCCAGCCATTCCAGCCGCCCAAGCAACAGGATTCGATCCAATTGTGAATCTCTGATGAAAACGAGATCTGTAGGGGCGAGCCATTGGGTCGCCCGTTTTGTGGATGCGCGTCAGACGGGCGATACTTGTATCGCCCCTACAACCGACTTGGAATTGGGCGCGGGGGTTACAGACTCTGCCTCGGCGCGGCGTATTCCTCGGGACTGTCCATCTGCGCCATCCAGCGCGTGAACTTGGCGTGCATCATCGCGCAGACATCGGGCTTCTGCGCAGCCAGATCTTGCTTGTGCCCCGGATCGTTGACCGCGTCGTACAATTCGACCTTCTCGCCCGCCAGGCTGTAGAGGAAGTCCCACTGGCCATCGCGGATGGTGCTGGGCGATACCTCGACCACAACGCGCTCGCTGTCATCGACGATCAACGTGGTATTGCCAGCCACATCAGCCAGCGACTGCGATGTAACCACGATATCATGCAGGCGCTCCACCTCTCCGCGCGCCAGGGGAAGCAGAGACCGAGCTTGCACGCGCGCCGGGATCTCCACACCCGCCAACTCCAGCATGGTCGGCATCATATCCGGGATGCTGACCAGCCCGTCCACGCGCCGATGTTCCCAGCCCGGGATGCGCATGAAGAGCGGCACATGCGACAGCTCGTTGTGCGTTGGACACCAGTAAGAAATCGCGCCTTGCTTGAAGCGCGCCATGGCTTCCATGACCGGGATGCTGTTGTCGGGCCAACGGAAGCGCCGCTTGCCAAAGATGCCAAATTCGCCGAAATAAAAGCCGTGGTCGGACACAAACAAGATGGCTGTGTCGTCATAGATTCCCAGCGAATGCAGCCGCTCTAGCAGCAAGCCGAACCAGCGGTCGACCATGCTGATCTCGCCCATATAGGTGGCTTTGGCAACTTCCATATCGCGCGGCGTATAGCCAGCGTCCTGCCAATCCCAATAAGCCGGGTAGACCTGCTCGCCCTGATAGTCGGGCAGGTAGGGAAGCACATAATGCGCGGGCGGGTCCCAGGGTTCGTGCGGGTCCCAGGCATCAATGTAGAGGAAGAACTTGTCGCGGTGGTTGCGCTCCAGCCAGTCGATAGCCGCTTTGAATGTCTGCGGCGCAAAGCGGTCGTCTTCGCAGCTCCAGGTGCTGGTTACATCGGGTCGCCCAGAGGCTTCGCGCTGTCCGCGGATCCACAAAAAGTCGTCAAAGCCGCGGTCATAGCCATAGCCGTTGCGGATGAGAAAGGGCGTATCGCCGATGCCCATGGTCTTATAGCCAGCTTTCGTCAGCAGGTTCGCCAGCGTAATCTCGTCTTGCGGCAGCGGACCCCAGGTCAGGTAGGTGAAGGTGAAACGTCCTGTGGCGATATCTGCCCGCGCGGGAACGGTCGGAAAAGAAGCGGCGTGGCAATCTTCAAAGACGATGGCAGCCTCGGCAAAAGCGCTTAGCTGCGGCGCGATGACCTGGCTGTTGCCATACGTGGGCAGATAATCGGCGCGCAAGGTGTCGGTTACAACGCAAATGATGTTCATGTCTACCCCTTAACCGCGCCGGACGCCAAACCACGAATCAGGTACTTCTGAAAGAAGATGATCACCACCAAGATCGGCAGCGTAACGGATACCGATCCAGCCGCCGCCAGCGTAACATGTCCCGGGTCTTCCCCGCCCGTCCATTGCGCGATGCCCACCGGCAAGGTCCAGTTGATCTGCGTCAAAATGCGCGCCAGCAAGAAGTCGTTGTAAGCCAGCAACAGCGTGAACAAGCCCGTCGTGATGATGCCGGGACCCATGATGGGCACGATCACCGACAAAAAAGACCGCAGCCGTCCCGCGCCATCGATCATCGCCGCCTCTTCGATTTCGCGCGGGATCTCCATGAAGAAGCTGCGCAGCATCCAGATCGTGAAGGGCTGATTCACCGCCACCAGGCACAAAATCAGCAAGATGTGTGTGTCGTACAAGCCCGAAAGCTGCCCCAGATAATAGAAGGGCAAGACCAGCGCCAGGCTCGGCAGCGAGCGAAATGCCAGCGCCAGCACAAGTATCACCACCGATATCACATGCCGATAACGCGCCAAGCCATAGCCCGCCAGCGCGCCAAAGCTCAAGCTGACAACCAAGGTGCCCATCGTTACGATCACGCTGTTGACCAAATAATCATAAAACTCGGCGGTATTGACGACGCGCGGCAAGCCCAGCAACAGCCCCAGACTCGCGGCCGCCACAGCCGCATAAATCAACCCATTGGGCGCAGGCAGGCGGCTGGCATAAAAGACGATGACAACCAGCGCGAAAATGATGAGCAGCAGCGCCAAGCCATAGGGCGCGAAGTCATCCGGACGCATATTCAGCCACAGATCGGCATAATGCTCGCCAGTCGGCTGGAAGAGAAAACGCGGCGTGCGGGCGTTGGCGTCTTTGGGCAGCTTCAGCGAATTGAGGATCGTCCAGCAGAAGGGCAGCACATTGTAGATCGTGAAGGCGACCAGCACAGCATAGATCGCCGCGCGCGCCAGAGAACTGCGTGTCTGCGTCATGCTAGACTTCCTCCACCTGTTCGCGGTAGGTCATGACGAGGAAGGGGATGAGCACGACAAAGATGCCGATGACAGTCAGCACGCTCATGGCATTGGCTTTGCCCAGCCGCCCAAAGCTGAGCGCCACCTGGAAGTTGTAATACATGATAGTTTCGGCATCGTAGATCGGGTTCTGTTGTGTCAGCACGAAGACGCTGTCAAAGACGCGGTAGGCATCCATTATCGAGATCAGCGCGATGAAAACGAAGAGCGAACGCAAATGCGGAATCGCCACATGCCACAACTGCTGCAGCCAACTCGCCCCATCAACGCGCGCCGCCTCCAGCGATTCTTGCGGCAGAGTCTGCAAGCCAGCGAAAAGCACGATCATGGCGAAGGGTGTGGCTGTCCAGATATTGTGAAAGATGATCAACAGCGGCACAGTCCTGCTGTTCATGAAGAGGCGATAGTCAAATAGCTGCTGCATCCAGTACCAGTAGGGACCGCCACGGTCGAACATATCGCGGAAGATCAGCGTGCCGACCACCGGCGTCATCACAAAAGGCACCAGCGCCGCCGCAATGAAGACGCCGCGGAAACGCTTGATCTGGTCGAGCAGCAGCGCGAAGATCAGCCCCAGCACGATGCGCGTTGGCACCGTCGCCACAATGAAGATCAGCGTGAACTCCAGCGAATCCCAGAATTCGCGGTCAGCCAGCGCCTGCTCATAATTCTGCAAGCCGACCCACAGGGGCGCGTCCAGGTTGCGGAAGGTGATGTAGTGCATGCCCAGCACAACCGATGCCAGCAAGGGCAGGGTCATCAAGGCCAGCATGATGCAGAGGCTGGGCGCGACAAAAAAGCCGAATGTTCGTGTGGGCATAGTGGTTCGCCGCTGCTTAGGGTGTGCCTAGTGTAGCGCGCAATGCACAGTCATGGCGAATCTTGACCACAACGGACACAGAAGGCGCAAAGGTTTGAAGATTTTTTGCCACAGAGGCGCATTGAGACTCAGAGGCTCGTTGCAGGGGGGGCTCTGTGAGTCGTCCACATACCATGCGATCTGGCGCAAATGGACGACACAAGTGTCCCCCTACACCCCTCTGAATGAGGGACCGAGGGGGTAAAAGGGCGCCTCAATGAGACGCCCTTACAAACTTGACTAGCCTGGCTTAGGCTTCGATGAAGCCTTGTGCGGTGGCTTCTGCGGTGTAGGCATCAGCAGCGGCGTCCAGCAGCTCGGCGGCGGACATGTCGCCCGTCATGATCTGCGGCAGCCACTGATCCCAGACCGGGTTCAGCACTGCGCCGATGGCCGGGACATTCTGCCCTTCGACGCCGCCTTCAATGGTAGCGAATACAGCCGGCAGGTAACGCGCATCGGCTTCGGCCGCGACCGAAACGCGAGTGATGACGCCAAGCTCTGCCGCCTGCACCATACTTTCGGCATCCAGCGCTTCGAGGATGACCTGGAAGACAAGGTCGGGGTCGTCATCGATGTTGGCGGGAATGCCAAGTCCGGCGCCTGTGCCACCGGTCGCGCCATAAAGTCCGTCAGGCGTGGCTTTGGGGGCTGGCGCAAATTCGATGCCACCGACATAATCCGAGAAGTCCGGATCGTCCATGGCGGCGGCGCGAGTCGCCCAGGTGAAAGCCATCGCCAGTTCGCCCGTAGCAATGCCGATCTGGCTGTCGTCGATGCTGTAGGTCAAGCCTTCTGCGCCCATGCAGGCATCAACGATCTCGACCAGTTTCTCCAGCGCCATGACGCCTTCGTCGCTGTTGAAAGCTGGCGTATTGTCGTCATTCAGCGCCTTGCCGCCAAAAGCCAGCAGCATATCGCCATATTCGATGCGCCAAGCCCAGCCGGCATGCAGCTGCGTGGTGAAGGGGATGACGATGCTGTCCTCAGCCGCCAGCACGCCACAAGCCGCGATGACATCGTCCCAGGTCTCGGGGACTTCGATCATGTGCTTCTCCAGCAGGTCGGGACGATAGAAGAAGTGGCGCGTATTCTGCTCCATAGGCAGGGCGTAGATGTTGCCATCGACGGTCATGTCATCGAGACCCAAGATATCGGAGATATTGTGGGATTCTTCGTATTTGTCGATCAGGTCATTGAGCGGCATCATCCAGCCTTCGGCGACATAGGAATTTACATCGCCCTGCGTAACCATGATGATGTCGTAGGGCGAGGCGCCGCCCGCGCCCAAAGCCAAACGCAGTTGGTCGTGGGCCGAGCCGCTGTCCAACAACTGCGTGTTGACATCAATGCCGTCAACGCTGTTGCAGGCTTCCAGCTCGTTGGCGTAGAAATCGATGATGGGATACGTCCAGCCGATCATATTGATCTGGGCAGGGCTTTCGGGCGCTTCGAGCATGCAGCCCCCCCCCATGTCTTGCGCCGCGGCTGGCAGCACCAGCATCAGCAGCGCGATCAAAATACTCATACGTTTCATGGAAAATCTCCTTCGCTAGGATGATTGCAAGGCAATTTGAGCGAGACGCCCATCCCCTACTCTACCTTTGCCAGCGAGTTTTTTCAAATGCGGGCTATGCTTCTATGCCTCTCGGACCGAATAGCCACAGGCGCCGTGATGCTGTCCGACAGGTCCGCCGCGTGTACAATACCTTCATGATGGAACCTCGATCCTCTTGTCCCCACCACGACCTCGGCGACAGCTTCGACCCGCTCGACCTGCGCGATCCCTTCCCCGTGCTCGCCCAGGCCCAGCAGCAGCAGCCGGTCTTCTACAGCCCCGCCATCGACTATTGGGTGGTCACGCGCCACGCCGATATCAAAGCCATCTTCCGCGACCACCACCGCTATAGCGCCGCCAACACCATCACGCCCATCGTGCCCTTCTCAGACGCGGTGAAGCGGCTGCTCGCGGCTGGCGACTATAGGCCCGAGCCCGTGCTTTCCAACCATGTGCCGCCGGGGCATACCCGCATCCGCAGCTTGGTCAACCGCCTGTTCACGCCGCGCCGCATGAGCAGCTTCGCGCCCGTCATCGGCCAGATCGCCCGTGATGCTGTGGCGCAGCTGGTCTCGCCACCGGTCGATATGGTGTCGGCGCTGACATACACCTTTCCCGCGCAGGTGCTCTTCGCCGTGCTTGGCGTGCCAGAAGCCGATGTGCCGCAGGTTAAAGCCTGGGCGGGCAGCCGCATCAAACTCTATTACGGGCGTCCCAGCGCCGAAGAACAACTGGAAATGACCGCCGACCTGGTGCCATTTTGGCGCTATGTGGTGGCGCTGGTGGCGGACAAGGCGCAATCGCCTGGCGATGACCTCACCAGCGATCTCATCCGCCTGCGCAATGGCGATGACAACGTGCTGAGCCTCAACGAGATCGCCAGCTGCATGATCACCCTGCTGGTGGCCGGGCACGAGACGACCACCGCACAGCTGAGCAATGCCCTGTTGCATCTGTTAAACTCCCCTCGGTCCTCGCATTGGCGAGCGCTGTGCGAAGAGCCGTCGCTCATCCCGCAGGCGCTGGAAGAGATGATGCGCTACGACCCTTCGGTTTGTGCCTGGCGGAGGCTGTCGCTGGCGCCCAGCAGCATTGGCGGCGTCGATATCCCGGCTGGCGCGAACCTGCTGCTGATGCTGAATGCCGCCAACCGCGACCCCGCGCTCTTCCCCGAGCCTGATGTCATCTGCATACGTCGCGACAACCTCAAAGAGCAACTGGCATTTGGCTATGGCATTCATTATTGCGTTGGCGCGCCCCTGGCCCGGCTGGAGATGCGCATCCTGCTGGAGACCTTGGTGACAAAGCTGCCTTCGCTGCGCCTGGTGGAGGGGCAGGAAGTCAACTACAGTCGCAATATCTCTTTCCGCGGTCCGCTGTCGCTGTGGGTGCGCTGGTGAGCGCCGATTTCTTCGCCGAGTTCTCGCCCAGCACGTATGACGAGTGGCTGGCTGCCTTGCGCGATTCGCTATCGGGCGCAGACCCCGAAAGCCTCGTCACAGACACGGCAGAAGGCATCGCCATCCACCCCCTGCCCCATCCCGACGCCTGCCTTCCCCCTGACTCGTCGGGGGGACTGAGGGGGGTTGAGCTTCCCCCCGGCCCGTCGGGGCTGGCGAGGGGAGTCACCTCGAAGGGAGTCTGGCTGATCGCGCAGGAGATCAACATAGACGAGCCGCGCGCCTTCAACAGAGCGCTGCTGGATGCGCTGGCGAATGGGCAGACAGCCATTGCCCTGGATGCGGGACCGCGCTTGCAAACGTCCGCCGACCTGGACAGTGCGCTGGCTGGCGTCGACCTGGCGCTTTATCCTATCTTTGCGGCGGATGCGCAAGGTTTTGACCGGCTGCGTGCCACTCGCAGCGCAGAGGAAATGACGAAATTGCGTGGCTGCATCGGCTCGCCAAGCGATGATTACGCTGCGCTGGCAGATCGTTTTTCTGTGCTTGGGGCGGTTTCGCCGGCTTTGGGCTGCGTGGGCATCGGCACAGCAGAGCAGCATGCAAATGGCGCCAACGCCGTGCAAGAACTGGCTTTCGTTTTGGCGGCTGGCGCAGCTATCTTGCGTGGTCTCTTGGGGCGCGGGCTGGCTGTCGACACGGTTGCATCCAGGCTGCATGTAACGCTGTGCATCGGCGAAGATTTTTTCATGCAGATCGCCAAGTTCCGCGCGGTCAAGTCGCTTTGGGCGCAGATGACGCGGGCATTCGGCGCAAGCGAATCAGCGCAGACGATCCGCCTGCATGCCCGCAGTGGCGCGCGCAACAAATCGCAGGAGTCCACGCACAACAATCTGTTGCGATTGACCTGCGAGGCATTGGCCGCGGCGCTGGCTGGCGTCGACAGCATGACACTGGCTGCCTTTGACGCGCCGCAGGAAGACGATTTCTCGCGCCGGCTATCGCGCAATATCCAGTTGATCTTGCAGCACGAGGTGCAGCTGACGCGCTATATCGACTCGGCTGGCGGCAGCTGGCATGTCGAGCGACTTACGGATGAGTTGGCGCGCCGATCGTGGGCGGCTTTCCAACAAATCGAGGGCAAGCGGTAACCCTCTAATCCAGGCAGGTCAAGAGGAAGCACATACTATGGAATCAGGAAAATTTATGCGTTTGATTGTTCAATCGGAATCTCGGCACCCCCACTGATTTAGGAATTATGTACTTGACGTCGCATTTGAGGCAAATGCTTGACAAGATAGAGCTTGCTTGCCATATTGCGATACAATTCTGTGATACTATAGTGGCATAATAACTAAGGGCTGGGTGTTTGCGCAGTATGTCAATGCAAGTAGCGACTTATGACATTGCCAGACACAACTAGTTGATCGGAGGAAACCAGTATGGCGCAATCAGCACGGCAATTTGATAATGAGCCACCTAGACAGCCTGTATTGTCGCCTAACGAACAGCGTATCGCCAATGCGGTGGTAGCGGCTCTTAGCCCTAGACTCAATAGCATTGATAATAGGCTGGATAGCATTGATAATAGGCTGGATAGCATTGATAAGCGGTTAGATGTCTTGGAGCAAGAGATGCGCGGTGTCAACAAGATATTAGCTGCTGCTGAGCTAATCCCAGATAACCCTGACATCTAACTAATCAAGCCCTGGTAGGTCAGTCGCTTTCTGATGGCGTTGCTGATGATGTGATTCAATCGTACCATTGGGTGGTTGCGGACATTGCCTTCGTTATAAGCGGAATGCGAATTCATTCACATATTGCCGCGTGCGCATTGTTGACCAATTGTGATACACACCATCGTAGCCACATTTCAGCGCTGCCCAAACACTCTCTATCCCATTGGTATGCGCCATTCCCAATGATTTTGGGGGACCGAGTGGGCAAACACACAGAGGGCTATCACAGCCGCGTCAGATCCACCGCCATGGCTTCCGCCTGCAGCGCTAACTCCGAAGCCAGGAAACAGCGCGCCTGCGGGATAGCGCTTTCGCCACGCTCGCGGATATCGGCGATGAGGTCACGCCCGTAGGTGATTTCTGTATCGCTGCAGTCGATGTAGCGCGCCCCTCGCTGGTCGACCAAGAAGAGGTGACTTTCGCCCGCGCGCCCCGCGATATCAATATTTTTGCGCAGCTCGATCATGCCTTCTGTGCCTACGATGAACAGGCGCACATCGCCCCAGACCGGCAGCCCGGCCGGCGTCAGCCAGTCGACACGGATATGCCCGACAGCATGAGCGCTGCGCAACGTCAAATCGCCGAAGTCGTGCATGCGCGGATAGTGACGGAAGCGAAAATTGCCGACCGTCGCCGCGACTACTTCCGCCTGGTCGCTGCCGGTGAAAAAGAGAAACTGCTCGATCTGGTGGCTGGCCAAGTCGTTGATGATGCCGCCGAAATATTGCCGGTCGAAAGCCCAGGCCGGACGTTGGACATGCCCAAAGAGCCGATGAGGACCAAATCCGCTGGTCTGCACCACCTGCCCGATAGCGCCCGCCGCCACCAGTTTGCCCGCTTTGACCGTCGCTTTCTGCGTCAGGTGCTCGCTGAAGTTGACGGAAAAGATGCGCCCGGTCTCTGCCTGGACTTGCCGCGCCCGTTCCAATTGCTTGAAGTCGGTGAAGGCGGGCTTGTCCGACATGTAATCTTTGCCGTGGCGCATGACGGCGATGCCCAGCTCGGCGCGTTCCTTGGGCACGGCGGCGCTGACGACCAGGTCGATGCTTTCGTCTTCCAGGATTTGCCGGATGTTTTCCGCCCGCCGCCCCATGGGGAAGCGCTCTCGGAAGCGCGTTACCCTCGCCTCATCGACATCGTGATAAGCGACCAAGTCTGCACCTGCCCCCAGCATGACGGCAACTTGCCCATAGATATGCCCGTGTTCAAAGCCGACAGCAGCAAAACGAATGCTCATCGCCTCTACCCCGCTGATCGCCCGACGACTTGTCACATTCTCAGGATGGTATTTTTATGTACAATAGACGGTCAGCGCGGGAATCGCAAACTTCACCAGCCTCTTTGGCATTGGGAGCGTTTCCAGCGCCTGCTCAGTCCATTCTATATTTATGGAGGGGAACGGTTATGAAACACAGAAAGCTGGTATTCATCCTGGCATTGATCGCGCTGCTGCTGCCAACACTGCTGGTGGCCGCGCAAGATCAAACTGAAGTGCGCATCTCCTGGTGGGGCTCGCAAAATCGTCACGACCGCACCATCGCCGCTATCCACCTGTACGAAGAGCTCAACCCGGATATCGACATCGTTTACGAATTCCAGGGTTGGGGCGATCACTGGACGAAGCTGTCGACGCAGGCAGCTGGCGGTGAATTGCCGGATATCATGCAGCATGATTACGCGCGCATAGAAGAGTGGGTCGCCAATGGCTTGCTGATGCCGCTGGACGGCTACATCGAAAGCGGCATCATCGACACCACACACATCGCCGACTCGTCGCTGGCTGGCGGCATGGTCGACGGACAAATGTACGGCATCAACCTGGGCAACAATTCCGAGGTCTTCACGCTGGATACAGACGCCTTCGCTGCGGCAGGCATCGAACTGCCGGCGCTGGACTGGACCTGGACGCAGTTCGAAGCCATTGCCAACCAGATCCAGGCTGCGCTGGGCATTCACGGCATCGGCGTTTTGACCAGCGACCAACTGTGGAAATCGCAATACATGGGCTGCTGCGACCAGTGGGCTTACGCGGCCGATGGCATGTCCCTGGGCTATGAAGACGACCAGCCCCTGATCGACTACTACAATATGCTGCTGAGCTTGCAGGAAAGCGGCGGCATGCAGAGCTATGAAGATTCGGTCGCGCGTGGCGATCAAGGCGTAGAAGCGCAGCTGATCGTCAGCCAAGAAGCGGCCATGGCCTACCACTGGAGCAACCAGATCGTGGCGGTCTGGAACGCGGCCGGCGCAGATCGCAGCTTCGTGATGTACCCTATCCCGCGCCCCGAAGGCGGACAATCGCAGAATTACATCAAGCCTTCCATGTTCTTCTCGGTGACCTCACAGGCAGAAAATCCAGACGAAGCGGCTGCCTTCATCGACTGGTTCGTCAATTCGGTGGAAGCCAACGAGATCCTGGAAGCCGAGCGTGGCGTGCCGGTGTCGTCGGTTGTGCGCGAGTCGCTGCTGCCGAATCTGGGCCCGGCGCAGGCTGAGATGTTCAACTACCTGGGCCTCATCGAGATGGACAACAGCCCCATCCGCCCGGCTGACCCGGCTGCCCATGCCGATGTCGTCAGCAACATCTTTGTTCCAGAATTCGTCGAGCCGGTCATGTATGGCATGATCACGCCCGAAGAAGCCGCGACTTATCTGCGCGAAGAAGCCAACCGCATCCTGGCGGCGCAATAAAGGCAGTTCTCCCATAGTCCCCCTCCCCGCCGTTTGGGTGGGGGGAATACTGAACCTGGCAATTTGTCAAAGCGCCCTTCCCCAACAAAGTCGCCCGGGGAAGGGGCAATTTCCCGCATGAGGACTTCATGGCTGCCGCTACGCTGACGAAAGCCAAGCGCCGCAAACGCTCCAGCTTCGGGCAAGACAACCTGGTCGGCTATTTGTTCATCGGTCCCTGGTTGGCGGCATTCTTCCTTTTCACGCTGATACCAATTCTGGTGTCGCTGGCGCTGTCCTTCACCGACTACAATGTCTTGTCCAACAGCGGCGACTTCATCGGGCTGGACAACTTCCAGCGCATGTTCTTTGAAGACCGGCGTTACGCGCGTTCGGTCAATGCTACGTTGAAATATGTCGTCTTCGCGGTGCCGCTGCGGCTGGTCTTTGCGCTGGGCGTGGCCATGCTGCTGAATACCTGGCGGCGCGGCGTTGGCGTCTATCGCGCGGCTTTTTATGCGCCTTCCATCGTCGGCGGCAGTATCGCTGTGGCTGTCATGTGGCGAGAGATCTTCGGCAACGACGGTCTGGTCAACTTCACGCTGAACCTGCTGGGTATTGAAGGTCCAAATTGGCTGGGCAGGCCCGAAACCGCCATCTGGACTTTGATCATCCTGGCGGCCTGGCAGTTTGGCTCGCCGATGTTGATCTTTCTGGCTGGCTTGAAGAATATCCCGAAGCACCTCTACGAATCGGCGGAAATCGATGGCGCGAACGCTTTCCAGCGCTTTCTGCGCATCACCCTGCCCATGCTGACGCCGATCATCTTTTTTAATCTCATTATGCAGCTGATCTCCGGCTTCATGGTCTTCACCCAGGCTTTCATCGTCACCCAGGGCAAGCCGCTGGATACCACCCTGTTCTATGCGCTGTATGTCTATCGCCGTGCCTTTGAACTCAACGAGATGGGCTATGCCTCGGCCATGGCCTGGGTCATGCTGATGGTCATCGCGCTGTTGACCGCGCTGGTCTTCCGCTCGTCGAGCTATTGGGTGCATTACGAATCGGACGAGGGACCGGCCTGATGGCGGCTGTCGATTTTAGCACGCGCAAGCAAGTCACGCGGCCGCCGACGCCTTGGTATCGGCATCCCCTGGCGCGCTCCATCCTCTATCACGGCTTGGTGGCCACCGCCGCGCTGATCATGCTGTATCCGATCTTGTGGCTGGTCGGCAGTTCTTTCAAGCCGCCGGACGAAATCTGGACGAATCAGACGGCGATTTTGCCCATCGAACCCTATCCGCAGAATTATCCCAACGGCTGGGCGGGCTTTGGCGGCATCAGCTTCGCCACCTTCTATCGCAACTCGCTCTTTTACGCCACGCTGGGCACCATCCTCAGCGTCAGCGCCTCGGCGGTAGTCGCCTATGGGTTCGCGCGGGTGCGCTTCCGCGGGCGGCGTCTGTGGTTCGCGATTATGCTCTTGACCTTGATGCTGCCGACCCAGGTGCAGATCATCCCGCAGTACATCGTCTTTAAGCAGTTGGGCTGGCTGAATACCTTTTATCCGCTGCTGCTGCCGCGCATCGGCGGCTCGGCATTCTTCATCTTCATGATCATCCAGTTCATCCGCAGCATCCCGGTCGACCTGGACGAAGCCGCCATGATCGACGGCGCAAGCAAAGTTGGCATCTTCCTGCGCGTCATCCTGCCCCAGCTCACGCCCGCCATCATCACCGCCGCCATATTTTCTTTCTACTGGACCTGGGACGAATTCCTCGTCCCCTTGATCTATTTGAACAGCCCCGAGCTGTATCTGGTGTCGCTGGCGCTGCGCACCTTTTCCGATCCCTCGGGGCAGACCGATTGGGGCGCTATCTTCGCCATGTCGGCGCTGTCGCTGCTGCCGGTCTTCGTCATCTTCATCACATTCCAACGCTACCTGGTGGAAGGCATCTCGACCACCGGCTTGAAAGGCTAGTTTGGCTGCCGTGCTGGACAGCGGCTTTTATGCCCAGGCCGAGCGCATCGGCACATTTCTGCTCAGCAACTTGATCAGCGCCTTTCTGCTGATGACAGGCATCGGCGCGCCACTGGGATTGCTGGGCATCTTCGCCGTGATGAACGAATGGGCGCTGGGACGGCAGCCAGAATTCTTCCGCGTCTATTTGGGCGCGTTGCGCAGTCGCTGGCGGGCGGCGCTGCTGCTGGGTCTCGTCGATTTGCTGGCCGGCGCGCTCATCGCCATGAACCTCAGCATTTTCCCGGCTATGGCGCTGCAAGACTTCCCGACCATCCTGTCGCTGACCATGACCATTTTCGCAGCTGTGACCCTGCTGATGGCGAATCTCTATGCCTGGTCGCTGCTTTCGCTGCTGCGGCTGCCCCTGCGCGCCACCATCCGTCTGAGCCTGTTCCTGGTTTTGAGCCAGCCCTGGCGCAGCCTGGCATTCACCCTTGCGGCGCTGCTGCCCCTGGTCGCCAGCCTCTTTCTGCCCATCGCCTTCGCCTTGATTCTCACACTCTCGATCTCGGGCTACATCACGGCGCGCGGCGTGCTCTGGGCGCTGGAGGCGCAGTTCCCGCGTGACGAATTCAGCGCACTACTGGCCGACGCCGCGGACGACACATCGCCAAGCCCGGTCGACATCGGCACGCGAGCGCGTTAAACTCGGGTGAGGAAGATAGAGGAGTCGAGATTCATGCATCGCAGCAAGCGCTTTGACCTGCTGGCGCAGCGCGATATCAACAAAGAGACCTTCGTCGAGCCCTGGCCAGAAGCCGGCTTGATAGTCGCTGACAGCCCCTACGACCCCGCGCCAAGCCTGACCATGCGCGACGGCCTCGTGCAGGAGATGGATGGCAGGCCCCACGAAGACTTTGACGCGCTGGACCGCTTCATCGTTTCTCATGCGCTCGACCTCGATATCGCGCCCGAAGCCATGGCGCTGCCGGCGCAGGACTATGCGCGCATGCTGGCCGATATCAATGTTCCGCGCGCGACAATCGCCCGGCTGGTGGCTGGCTGCACCCCGGCCAAGCTCTGCGAAATCATGCGCCACATGTCCGTGCTGGAGATGATGATGGGCTTGGCGAAGATGCGCATCCGCCGCAGGCCCGCCAACCAAGCCCATGTCACCAATTGGCGCGAACACCCAGCGCTGCTGGCAGCCGATGCGGCCGAAGCGGCTTTGCGGGGTTTCGCTGAGGTAGAAACGACCGTGCGGGTGGCCCGTTCTGCTCCCTTGTGCGCGCTGGCTATCCTCGTGGGCACACAGACCGGGCGTCCCGGCGTGCTGACGCAGTGCTCTGTCGAAGAGTCGCTGGGTTTGCGCCTGGCTATGAAAGGGCTGACCAGCTATGCCGAGACCTTGTCTGTCTATGGCACCGAGCAGACCTTCACCGATGGCGATGACAGTCCCTGGTCGAAAGCATTTTTGGCATCGGCCTATGCCTCGCGCGGCGTGAAAATCCGCTTCACCAGTGGCACGGGCAGCGAAGCCCTGATGGGACGCGCCGAGCAAAAATCCATGCTCTATCTGGAAGCGCGCTGCTTGCTGCTGGTCAAGGGCGCGGGCAGCCAAGGCGTGCAGAATGGCTCCATTTCCTGCATTGCCTTGCCCGAGTCGCTGCCCGGCGGCGTGCGCGCTGTGCTGGCAGAGAACCTGCTGGCAGCCATGCTGGGTTTGGAAGTGGCGGCCGGCAATGACGCCTTGGCCTCGCATTCCAGCATTCGCAAAACTGCCAAGCTGATGCTGCAATTCATCCCCGGCGCCGATTTCATATTCAGCGGCTACAGCGCCATCCCCAAGCGCGACAACCTCTTCGGTGGCGGCAACTTCGATGCCGAAGATTTTGACGACTACAATGTGTTGCAGCGCGATATGCAGATCGACGGTGGCCTGCGTCCCATCCGCGAAGATGAAGCGCTGGCGGTGCGCAAAAAAGCGGCGCGCGCCATTCAAGCCGTCTATGCCGAGCTGGGCTTGCCGGCCATAAGCGAGGTCGAGGTCGAAGCGGCGACCGTGGCGCACAGCAGCGATGACATGCCCGCTCGGGATATCCTGCCCGACCTGGCTGCGGCAGACAACTTTCTGAACGGCGAATCAGACTTCGTGGCGGTGATCCGCGCCTTGCAGAATACCGGATTCAGCGATATCGCCGACAACATCCTGGAGATGGGTCGGCAGCGCATCGCCAGCGATTATTTGCAGCCTTCCGCCATCTTCGATGCCGATTTTCGGGTGCGCAGCGCCATCAACGACGCCAACGATTACACAGGTCCGGGCAGCGGTTATCGCGTGGGCGGGCAGCGCTGGAACGACATGCAAGCCATCCCCCAAGCGCAGTCGCCAGCTGGCTTCGTGCAGCCGCATCTGGGCAGTCCCATCAGCCGCCTGGTCGAGTTGGGCGCCGCGGCAAAGGGCACACAGCAAGAAGTCGTGCTGGCGCTGGGACCCGCTTTCGGACGCGCAATGGGCTTCACCATCGGCGGCCTGGCGCACGACGAGGTGTTAAAAGCCCTGCTGACGGGCATCGCCGGCGAAGGCGGATTGGCGCGGCTTGTGCGCGTCTATCATTCATCGGATTGCGCGGCTATCGGCTATGTCGGCGCGCGGCTCAGCGGCAGCGGCATCGGCATTGGCCTGCAATCGCGCGGCACGGCGGTCATTCATCAGCGCGACCTGGCGCCCTTGAACAACCTGGAACTCTTTCCGCAGTCGCCCAGCCTGAGCCTAGAGACGTATGAGCAGATCGGTCGCAATGCGGCGCGCTATGCCCTGGGGCGTTCCGCGCAGCCAGTCGCCGTCAAGATCGACAACGGGGCGCGCTTGCGGCTCATCGTGAAGACAGCCCTGCTGCACCGCCGCGAAACAGACGAAGTGCGGCCGGAAACGCCGCCTCAGGAATTGCGCTATGATTGGGAGCCTGCCCTGTGAGCCAATATCCCCTGCGCGAACATGCCGCCGAGAAACTGCGGGCCCACAGCGGTCGCCCCCTGCATGAGATCAGCGCTGAAGCTGTGGCTGCGGGCGAAATTAGCGGCGCCGACCTGCGCACCCACGCCGATACCCTGCGCCAGCAAGCCGATATCGCCCAGGCCAATGGCTTCCCACAACTGGCGAATAACCTGCTGCGCGCCGCCGAGCTCACCGATGTGCCCAATGACGAGCTGCTGCGCATATACGACACGCTGCGCCCAGAACGGGCCAATTACTCCGAGTTGCTGCGCCTGGCTGATTATCTGGAAGCGAGTTATGGCGCGCGCGAAAATGCCGAATTCATCCGCGAGGCAGCCGCTGTCTACCGCGAGCGAAATCTGCTGCGCCGGGCTTAGTCCCCGTTTGCTTGGGCGAGCCTCGCCCCTACGCCAGTCTTACAATCTCTGTGCGCTCTGTGGTAAAAAAAGATGGGACATTCGACCATTCAAGATATTGCCCATGAGCGCACAATCCCTCGAATCCAACATCAACACGCACAGCCGCCCGACCGACCTGCGCATCACTGACTTGCGCATTGTCAACTTACGCGCGCTTCCCTTTGATGTGACGTTGCTGCGGCTCGATACCAACCAGGGCATCAGCGGCTATGGAGAAGTGCGCGATGGCGCCAGCGCCTCGTATGCCCTGCTGTTGAAATCGCGCTTGCTGGGCGAAAATCCCTGCAATATCGACAAGCTCTTCCGCAAAATCAAACAATTTGGTTTTCACGGGCGGCAAGGCGGCGGCGTCTGTGGTGTAGAGATGGCGCTCTTCGATCTGGCGGGCAAAGCCTATGGTGTGCCTGCCTATCAGCTGGCAGGCGGCAAATTCCGCGACAACGTGCTGATTTATTGCGACACCGACACAGTGCCCAATGGTCGGCAAATGGGCGAACGGCTGCGGCAGCGCATGGATGCTGGCTTCAAATTCCTCAAGATGGACCTGGGCATCGGCTTGCTGCGCGGCAGGCCGGGCGCGCTTTCGGCTGCCCCGCACATGCACGATCTGCCTGGTGTCATGCACCCGTTCAAAGGCATCCAGATCACGGGGCGCGGCATCGATTTCATGGTCGACTATGTGCGGCAGGCGCGCGATGTCATTGGCTACGAAATCCCGCTGGCTGTCGACCACTTCGGCCATATCACGCTGGAGTCTTGCATACGGCTGGGGCAAGCGCTCGACCCCTTCTCGTTGGCCTGGCTGGAAGACATGCTGCCCTGGCAGCTGACCGAGCAATATCGACAGCTAAAAGCAACGCTGCGCACGCCGCTGTGCACGGGCGAAGACATTTATCTGAAAGAAGGTTTTCTGCCGCTGCTGCAAGCCGGCGCGGTATCGGTGATTCATCCCGACCTGGCCACATCGGGCGGCATCATGGAGACCAAGAAGATCGGCGATCTCGCGCAGGATTATGGCGTCGCCATGGCCATGCACTTCGCCGGTTCGCCTGTTTCTTTCCTCGCCAATGTGCATTGCGCCGCCGCCACCGAAAACTTCTATGTGCTGGAGCATCACTCGGTGGACTTGCCCTGGTGGGAAGACCTCATTACTGGCATCAAAAAGCCGCTGGTAGTGGATGGTTATGCGCCCGTGCCCGAAGCGCCGGGGCTGGGCTTTGGCGATCTGAACGAAGCGGCAATCCGCGAGCATATGGACAAGCGCCCGGGCAAAGACACCGGCTACTTCGCGCCGACCGATGCCTGGAACGAAGCGACATCCCACGACCGGCTGTGGAGCTAGCATTGCGCCTGGAACTACAACATCCCGCGTTCACGCAGGGCATCGCCGACAGCCCGCAAGTTACGCAGCTCGGCTTCTGAATAATTGCGAGAGATCATCACGCCGCTCGCGCCGCCATCCAAACCCGCCTGCAGTCCCGCGCGGATCTCTTGCGGGGTGATCGCTTTGCTCCTGCCGTGATGCCCCACGCCCACACCGATACCCGGATAGACCGGCTTGCCCGTCTCTTCAATCAAACGCGCTGTCCATTCCTTGACATAGTCCGGCTTGAAACCCGCCAGCGCAGCATCTTCGCGCCGGGCAGCGAAGCCGTCCAAGCCCAGCAGCCTGGCCAGCCCCTCATAAGCAGCATCGGGCGAGGCATCCGCCAGCACGCCAGCCTGCCACGAAGCCGCGAAATCGGCGAAGCGCGCCCCGGCCGGACTATGATAGAGCACAGGCTTGAACCAGTCGGCATAGGGCGCATAGGCTCTTTGGTCGTATTGCGCGCGCAGATAGGGATTGTAGGTGTTGATGACCTGCCAGATGCCCAAGCCGAATTCATAGGCAGGGTCGTAAAACTTGACCAAGCCCGCCAGCTCGCGGTAAAAGGCGTGGTGTGAATCCAGCCACAGCTTCTCCCACATCAGCACTTCGGGATGATGCAGCAGATGGCGCAACAGCAGGACGAAGACGCCATCTTTGGGGCGTTCTCCCGCGCGCACCCGCCGCAGCAAGTCGTCAATGGCGCGATACCCCGTCAGCGCCCGTTCCACATCAATGCCGCGCGAACGAGCCTCGGCGACATAATAACGGTCGAAACCGGTGGAGCTGTCGCCGCGAAAAATGTCCATCAAGGGGCTTTGGCGCTCGATGCCCCACAGGATGCCGCGCAGGTCGTGGTTGTTCAGCCAGTCGGCGAAGACCGAATGCCAAAATGCCTGGTAGTCCGGGTTCAGCAGCGACGGTCGCGTTGCCAAGCGCCCCAGGTGGTCGCGGTCGAGGAAGTGCTGGAAGCCAGGCTGCCAGATCGAGCGGATGGCCGAGCTGGATGTTTCGCAGTAATAGGTATAAACCGCCATGCCGCGCCGCCGCGCCGCCGGGATGACATCAGCCAGGGTGTCGAAACCGGCGTAAAGCTCGTCCGGGGCAGCAAATTGATCCAGATGCGTGTTCGTGTAATAGCGCGGGTCGGGCTGATAAAAGCCGCCGCCGCGCAGGTTGTCCGTTTCTTGCACGCCATGATCGGGGAAGCCAAAAGCCGCCCGCCCGGCATTGCCGATGCTCCAGCTGAGCGCCGAAATCAGTAGCGCGTTGACGCCAGCCGTCTCTTGCAAGATGTCCAGCACTTGTTCGACGCCTTCATCAATGAAGCTGATCGCGCCGATTTGGATGCCTACGAATGGTTGGGTCATTTTCTATCCCCTTGGTCTTCCTACACAGCCCCACGCAGTCTCGGGTCGAGGAAGTCGCGCAGCCAGTCGCCCAGGATGTTCAGCGACAGCACAGTCAGCATGATCGCCAGCCTGATTGCGCGGACTGGAGGAGGTTGCTTTACATCGCCAGTGTGGCGTTGTAGACGATAATCTGCTCGTCGCGGCGCGCTTGCCAGTCGACGCGGTTGCTGACGCCATAGAAATCTGGCTGGAAGTAGAGGAAGAGCCAGAGCGGGTCGTTGTACATGACCTCGAGCATGGCGTTGACGATGCTCTACGTCTCCTCTGCTGTCAGCGCCGGGTCAGCCAATGTTTCGCGCAGGGCGAACCACTCGGGGTTGGACCACTCGGTGTAATTGGTCGCGCCGGTGGGCGTGGAGATGTCTGCCATGTCGTACTGGGCGTTCCAGGTGCCGCCGCCCGTGCCAACAAAGTAGAGCGGACCGACATTGTGCTGGCGCAGCGCCGGCACGAATTCCTAGCCGTCGGTGTCGACGCTTTGGGCGATGACCAGGGTGCTGTCGTCTGGCCCGGGCGCCTGGGCGCTGATGGCGGCGCTCACAGCCAAGATGGCAGCGAGTACAAGCAGCAAGCGAAGCAATTTCATAGTGATTCCCTCTCATGTTTTTTCTGCGAAACATGCATGGTTAAGAGGCTTGGCCAGGTTCTTTCGATACCCGCCTCCTTTTTTCTGCAACGATCTCGCTTCGCTACTTCTGCGCTGGAAAAAAACTCGACTAGTCTGCCGGCAGCATATCGCTGATCGCAACAGCCACGCCAGTCTGGCTGGACTTGATGCAGGCGGCCAGCATCGCCAGCGAAAACAGATGATCGCGCCCACTGCATTCCAGCGGCTCGGCATCCTGCACATGATCGACGAAGGCGCTCAGCAGCGCGCGCGTCTCGCTGATCCAGCGTTCGTGCGGCGGCAATGGAACTGGCGTCAGCGCACTGTCATCGCGGCGAGCATAACTCAATGCGCCGAATTGCTCTCGCTGCGTGATGATACCCAAGCTGCAATCGGTTCGCCACTCAAAGCCCGGCGCTGCCCAGTTTCCCTGCCAGGCACCTTGATAATTGACGCGCAGCCCGCCCGCAAATTCAAACAGCGCCGAGACATTGCTGTCGTCCGCGTACATGCTCCAGCCAGGATTCCAGGTCTGACACATGACATGCAGCGGCTCGCGCTCGTAGACATGGCGCATCAGGTCGAAATGATGGATGGACTGCTCCCACAACATGGGCTGATCCATGCGCAGCGGATACTTGTTGAGGTCGGGTCGCTGTCCGTCTCGCCAGCGCTCATAGGTAAAACGGGCGAATTCGGCATCGCCCACCGTCCTGTCTGCCAGCAGCTTCTTGATCGCCATCGTGACGGGCAGGTAGCGGAAGTTCAGCCCGACCATCAGCGCAACGCCGCCTGCTTCGGCAATCTGCACGAGTCGCAGCGCTTCGGACAGGGACAGCGCCAACGGCTTCTCGATGAGCATGGGCAGTCCACGCGCGGCAGCCGCCTGCACGATGGCGTCGCGTCCAGTTGGCGGGTTAGCCAGCACGAGCGCGTCGATGTCGTCCAGCGCGCGCAGGGCGTCTGTCACGGCGGGGAAGGCGCGACGATCTTCAAAGTCGGCTTTGGCGCGATTCAAGGCAGCGGGGTCGGGGTCGACAATGGCGGCGAGTTGGCAGCGCGGCTCTTGCAGGATGACTTGCGCCCAGTGCCGTCCGCGCACGCCGAGTCCAGCCAGCAGCAATTTTAGCATGCCTGCATTTGACCGCAGCACAGATGAAATAGATAGGGATGACCTTGTGGCGAGGCGGATTCGTTCTTGGGCAAGGGAGCGCGTGTGGAAGCAATTTGAATCCACACGCCAACTATGCTTAAATGCCAGCATGCCCAAACGCCATATCTACCTCACCGATATCCCGCTGGACGAGGCGCGCGCGACCCTGCAAGCAGCGCTGCAAGCCGCCAACGCCGCGCAGCCCATGCCCGCCGAGCGCATCCCCTTGGCGCAGGCGCTGGGCAGGGTTACAGCGCAGCCCGTGCAAGCCATTCGCTCATCGCCACATTTTCACTGCGCGGCCATGGATGGCTATGCCCTGCGCGCAGACAGCACGATCTCGGCGCGGGAAACGCAACCCCTGCGGCTGCGGCTGGGCGACGACGCCTTCGCGGTCAACACGGGCGATCCCCTGCCCGCCGATACCAACGCCGTCATCATGATTGAGCATGTCAACCAGGACCATGACGACAGCTTGCTGATCTATGCTGCGGTCTCGCCCTGGCAGCATGTGCGTCTGATGGGCGAAGACATCGTGACCACCGAAACCGTGCTGCAAGTCAACCATGTCCTGCGTCCGGTCGATTTGGGCGCGCTGGCTGGCTGTGGCCATGCGCAGGTGGCTGTGCGACGGCGGCCGCATGTGCGCATTATCCCCACCGGTGGCGAACTGCTGCCCTACGATCAAAAGCCAGGTCGTGGACAACTGACTGAGTACAACAGCCTGATGCTCGCCGCGCAGATCGAGCAAGCGGGCGGGGCAGCCAGCATCGGCGACATCATCGGCGACAACCCGGCGGCATTGACAGCTGCGCTGCAATCGGCGCTGGACGCTGAGCCACAACTGGTTCTGCTGCTTTCCGGTTCATCGGCGGGCGCGCAGGACTTCAGCGCAGACGCCATATCGCGGCTTGGCGAAGTGCTGGTGCATGGCATCGCAGTGCGCCCGGGCCACCCGGTCATCATCGGCATGGCGCAGGACCTGCCCATCATTGGCGTGCCTGGCTACCCCGTCAGCGCAGCATTAACTGGCGAGCTGCTGATTTTGCCGTTGATCCGCCAATGGCTGGGATTGACGCCGCCGCAAGCCAGCCAGGTCGAGGCGGTTTCGACGCAGAAGATCGCTTCGCCGCTGGGCGATGACGATTATGTGCGCGTGGCGCTGGCGGAACTCGACGGACAACTGCAAGCGACGCCGCTGGGACGAGGCGCGGGCGTGATCACCTCGCTGGTGCGGGCGGACGGGCTGGCGCATATCCCGCGCTTTCATGAAGGCGTGGACCGCGGCGGCAAATTGCCAGTGGCGCTGCTGCGACATCGGCAAGAGATCCAGCAGAGCCTCATGATGATGGGCAGTCATGACCCGATGCTGGATCTGCTGGCGACGCATCTGCGGCTGCGCGCTGGCGGACGGCTGGTATCGGTCAATGTCGGTTCGCTGGGTGGCTTGCTGGCGCTGCGGCGGGGCGAAGCGCATCTGGCTGGCGCCCATCTCTTCGATCCCGAGACTGGTAGCTACAACACGAGCTTTGTGCGGCGCTATCTGCGCGAAAAGCCCGTGCAGCTGGTCACTTTCGCCCATCGCGAGCAAGGGCTGATGCTGGCGTCAGGCAATCCGCTAGGCATTCAGTCGATAGGCGATCTGCGCCGGGCGCGCTACATCAATCGTCAACGCGGGGCGGGCACGCGCGTGCTGCTGGATTATCTGTTGGCGCGGCAGGGCATCGACCCCAAAGAAGTGGCCGGCTATGAACACGAGGAGCACAATCATTTGGCGGTGGCGGCGGCAGTGGCCGATGGCATCGGCGATTGTGGCATGGGTCTGCGCGGCGCGGCCGAGGCGCTAGACTTGGAATTCGTCGGGCTGGTCTGGGAGCGCTTCGACCTGGCGATACTCCAGCGATTCCTAGAGACTAAGCCCATGCAGGCGCTGCTGGAAACCCTGCGTGACGAGGCATTCCGAGACGACCTGGGCGCGCAAAGCGGCTATCGCAGCGACGAAACGGGCAAACTCCTAATCCGCTGAGCCCCCATCGACCCCTGTTTCAGGTTGTTCCCTCATTTTGGCGGGTCTCATCCAAATCCCAGATAGCCGCGCACAGTGTCTTCGTCGTTCAGGCAATCGGCTGCGCTGCCAGCGAAAGCCAACTGCCCTTCGCGCAGGACGAAGGCATAATCGCAATACTCCAGCGCCCGCCGCGCATTCTGTTCGACAACCACCAGCGTGATGCCCGCTTGGCGCAACGCCTGCAAAGCCTGGAATACCTCGCCAGCCACAGCCGGCGCCAAGCCCGCGCTCGGCTCGTCCAGCAACATCACCCGCGGCCGAGCCAGCCAGGCGATCGCGATAGCCAGCATCTGCCGTTCGCCGCCGCTCAACGAGCCAGCCGCCTGCCCCAGCCGCCGCGCCAAAATCGGGAATGCGCTGTGAATCTCGTCCAGCGCCGCGCTTCGTTCTTCCCGCGCCAGCCTTCCCGCGCCCAGCTGCAAATTCTCGCCCACGCTCAGCGCGTCAAAGATATTGCGGCTTTGTGGCACATAAGCGATGCCCTGCCGCGCAATCGCCTCGGTCGGCAATCCCACCAATTCGCGCCCGTCCAGCGTGATGGAACCGCCGAAGATGCGGTTGCTGCCCATGATGGCTTTCAGCAGGGTGCTCTTGCCGCTGCCATTCGGTCCCAGCAGCGCGCTGAACTGCCGAGCGGCGAATTCCAACGTCAGCGCTTGCAAAATCTCCAGCTTGCCATAGCCAGCGGTGAGGCTGCGCAGCGATATCATGGGTCAGTCACCGAAATAGACTTGCTGCAGCAGACGGTCGCCCGCCACATCAGCTGGCGCGCCCTGAGCGATCAGCTCGCCCAAATGCAAGGCATAGACTTCGTCAACAAAATCAAAGAGGATATCCAGCCGATGCTCGACAATGAGAAAGGTGATGCCCTGTTGATCGCGCAAGCGGGCGATGCGCTGGAATATATCGCGGGCGAGCAGAGGCGCGACTCCAGCCGTTGGCTCGTCCAGCAGCAGCAAGCGCGGCTCTCCCATCAAGGCGCGCGCGATTTCCAGCAATTTCATCTGTCCGCCCGACAAATCCGCCGCCAGTTTGTCATAATGCGGCAGCAGCTCGACTTGTTGCAGCGCATACAAGGCGCGTTGGGCATATTCCGCTTCCTGGTCCGCCCAGCGCTTGTGCCAGGGAGCATGCCAGGGACGCTCGCCAAGCTGTGACTTGGGCGGCAGCAGCAGGTTGTCCAGCGCGGTCATCTTGAAATAGAGTGTGGGTTGCTGATAACCGCGAGCGATGCCCCGCTGAAAGACTTCGTCCGCCCCCAACCCGCCGATCTGGTCGCCAGCGAAGATGATCTGCCCGGCTGTGGGCGCGATGCTGCCAGCGACCAGGTCGATTAACGTGCTCTTGCCACTGCCGTTGGGACCGATCAGACCGATGATGGCGCCTTCGGTCACATCCAGCGTGACACCATCCAGCGCGCGCAATCCGCCGTAATCCTTCCGCAGCTGCTTCAGTTCCAGCAGGGGCATGGCAAACACCGCAATCATAAAGAGCGAGGCGAATTGTAGCACATGCGGCAACCGCTTCGGGCCGCCCAAGCAATAGGATTCGACCCAATCGCGAATCTCGGCTCGCAAGGCGATGCTTGTGTCGCCCGATGCCCCCTCCAATGATTTGGAGAGACCGAGGGCTGTCGAATAAAGCAGGTAAACGATTCAGCGACTCGCCTTTGCGCACGATTGGCGGGTACAATGCAGGCGCTATTCGCTATTTGGAGGCTTGCGCATGCCCAAAATCACTTTTATCGGCGCTGGCAGCTTCGGCTTCACGCGCAAACTCGTCAAAGATATCCTCACCTTTCCCCTGCTGGAAGGCGCAGACATCTCGCTGATGGACATCGATGCCGAGCGACTGGATTTCGCCCAGCGCGCTGTGGAGCGCATCGTGACGGCTGGCGGCTATCCCGCGACTGTCAGCGCCACGCTCGACCGCGAAGAAGCCCTGCGCGACGCCGATTATGTGGTCGTGACCATCCTGGTCGGCTCCACCGATGTCTGGCGGCACGATATCGAGATTCCCATGAAATATGGCGTGGACATGAATGTCGGCGACACGCGCGGCGTCAGCGGCATCTTCCGTTCGCTGCGCACCATCCCCGTCATGGTGGATATCGCCCGCGATATGCAGCGGCTCTGCCCCAATGCGCTGATGCTGAATTACACCAACCCCATGGCCATGCTCTGCCGCGCGCTGGATATCGAAAGCGACATCCGCGTGACCGGGCTCTGCCACAGCGTGCAGGGCACATCCAAGATGCTGGCGAAGTGGATCGGCGCGCCCTACGAAGAGATCAACTACACCTGCGCCGGCATCAATCACACTGCCTGGTTCATCGACTACACCTGGAATGGCGAAGACGCCTATCCACACATCAAGCGCGCCATAAGCGACAATGCCGAAATCTACAATGCCGAGCAGGTGCGCAACGAAATGTACCTGGCGCTGGATTATTATGTGACCGAGTCCAGCGGGCACAACAGCGAATACAATTGGTGGTTTCGCAAGCGCCCTGACCTGATTGAGAAATACGCCACGCACGGCACGAACTGGAATCCCGGGCATCATGCCTACATCCTGAAAGAATATCGCCGGCGCGAGCACGACTGGCGCGATGATATCCATGCCTGGTTCGCCGAAGACGAGATCGACCTGGCGCGCGGGCACGAATACGCAGCTTATATCATCAATGCCATGGAAGGTGGCGAGCCTTTCAAGTTCAATGGCAATGTGCCCAACCGCGGTTTGGTCGACAACCTGCCCGCCGAAGCCTGCGTCGAAGTGCCGGTCTGGGTGTCTCGCGATGGGCTGGAGCCGGTGGCGGTGGGCGCGCTGCCCACTTCGGTCGCGCCATTGACCAATCTGTATGCGCAGATTGAAGAGATGGCTGTGGCGGGAATCTTGCAGGGCGACAAACGGCTGATCTACCAGGCTGTTGCCTATTCGCCCTTGTCGGCGGCCGTCTGCTCGCTGAAAGAGATACAGTCGATGGTGGATGAGCTCTTCGCGGTGAACGAAGCGTATCTGTAGCAGACCTTGGCATATCATGACATCAAATCAAACGGGGGTGCGAACCCGCTGGCGGCAAGCCAAACCGACCACACGCTTGTTTTGGCGGGCGATAACCTATGGCATCGCTTCTGCCACAGTTGCCGGCGCTGTCATTGGCTTTGTTTGGGATGTTGAAGTACAAGGCTACTCTGGTAACGGCCACATGGTTGCCGGATTGGCTTTCATTGGCTTGATATATGGCCTCATCGCAGCGCCTATCTTCGCATTTGTTATGAAGGCGCTTGCCAAATTCCTGTATTATTCACCCGGCGATTTCGTGACAGGCAGTTCAGCGCTATTCAGGTTGATTATGGGGGGACTCACCTTGATAGGCGTCGGGGTGACAGCGCCCTATTTCGCCGTCTATATTGCTTTAACAGATTTATTGAGCGGCGCATCAACAATCCCGCTCTATTCGAGCACGATACTCCTGTTGTGGGCTTTCGGTGTATTTTTGAGTCAAGTCTTGGCACAACAATATATTGTCGAAGTTGCGCCGAGAAAGCACAAGAAAAAACTAGCTTGAGCGGCTGCCTGCTCGTTGAAAGAGATACAGTCGATGGTGGCTGAGGCGTATCTGTAAGGGGAGTGGTGAAATCGGTGATCTACGAAGCTAGCGCAATCTTGTGAAACAATCTCGGTGAACTCCTTCAACTCGGTGTACTCGGTGGTAAAACCTTTGCAGCGTTCACAATAGTCGTATATCCATAATTCACCACTCCCCTGTAAGCGCATTATGGCGCGACCGATGTGAGTTGCGCTAGAATAGATTAAAGCAAAGGTAAATGAGTATGCGCGGTCGGATAACATATACGGAGAGTTGGAGGGGGACAAGCTATGTCGCGCAAGAAAGCACTGATGAGAATGGTCGCGCGAATGTGCGCCTACTGCACCGCGCTGACAGCCTTGAGCTTTTTTGTATTCTGCGCTGTGCTAAGCCCGCTGCTGTTTCCAGGCGACACCTTTGTCCCAATCTCTATCATGTTGGTCGATTTTGCTTTCGAGAGCGTCGTAACCGGATTGGCATTGGGACTGCCGATGGCGCTGCTAACCGCGGTCTGCTTTCGTGAGATACGCCGTCCGACCTTTTATCGCTTCACGATGCTGACATCCTCGCTGGTTATCGTCATTCTGTTTTTGTCAGAGGGCGCTTTCTCTTTCTCGTTCGCCCCACTGACCTGGTTTGCGCTCTTCTTGGAATACGATTTGCGGATTGCGGCGCTGCTGCTGGTCGTCGTGTCCAAGTTTGGCTTGGCTGCCTATATGAGCCATGTTGCCGCTGGCAAGTACCTGCGCGATTTGCAGGCGCAGCAGCCAATAGCGACTGATGCGCAGTGAAATACGGTTCGCCACAAATGTCGTAAATCGGAAAGGTTATCCTGATGTTTCGCGCGAAACCGCTGCTGAAAATGGTACTGCGTATCCTCGCCTGCAGTATAGCGCTTTCGGCATTGAGCTTCGTCTGGGCGCAGTTGCATTTCTTTGGCGGCATCCAACTCACTTCGGCAGATGAATTGGTCGAAATCACATTGATGATCGCGTACTCCGGCGGCATGGCGGGGCTGATCCTGGCGATCCCGATGGCCTTCTTGGCAGCATTGTTCGTCGCCCCGGGACGGCGCAGCCTGGCAGTTGATCGCTTTAGCCTGATTGCTGTGTGCCTCATTGTCTACTTGCTGGTTTATGGGGAAGACTTGCGCAGCGCCTTGAGCGCTTGGCAAGATTTTCCGGTCGCGGTCGCGGTGACGATCGGACATTTTATACTGCTGGGAGGCGCGGCAACTTTCTCAGCCGACCGCTACCTGCGCGAAGTCGCCCTTGTCCTGGACAGTCGCAAGCCGAAAGAACTTCCATAGGCATTTGACGAAAACAGCCGCTATGCGCCGCCCAAGCTGGCGCTGATGCGACCGGGCTTGCTTACCCCGCCAGACGCGCTTTCGCTTCTCGCGCCGGCGTGAAATTGGGATTGAAGGTCAGCACCTTGATGTAATTCTGCAGGGCTTTGTCCAACTCGCCGCGTCCCTCGCGCGCCAGGCCCAGATAATAATACGTTTCTTCGACATATTGCCCGCCGCCGTCGCTCTGATTTTGGCGGACGATGCGCATCATGTCGTCATAACGCCCGGTGTGATAATAGGCTTCCAGCGCGCCAAATTGATACCAGAACATGCGCCAGGGCAGCCCCAGCGCG
This sequence comes from Chloroflexi bacterium bin20, assembly GCA_002238485.1. Taxonomy (GTDB): domain Bacteria; phylum Chloroflexota; class Anaerolineae; order Aggregatilineales; family Phototrophicaceae; genus UBA6055. Next base: position 217,539 of record MPMG01000002.1, read on the forward strand.
ATCGCCCGGTCGTAGGCTTGCGCCGCCGCGTCGAACATCTGCAAGCCCAGGAAGCTGCTGCCCATGTTGAACCAGGCGTGGGCGTCTTCGTTGTCGGCGATGGCTTCTGCCCGCGCCAGCTCCAGCGCATTGATGGTATTCTGCCATTCGTCGGCGTTCGCGCCCAGCAAGTCCATCAACTCTTCGTGGCGGTTGACCGTGTAAAGCGCGATGTATGTGTAGTTGAAATGCTGCCAATAGGTCATGATATCGGCATAGGCATAGCGCGTGTCGGGTCCGCGAAAGCTGTCCATGGTCGTGAATTCCGCCAGCGCATCGTCATAACCCGCTATCAGCAGATAATGCCCCATCCAGTCGTAGCCGCTGGGCTCGTAGCCTTTTTCGATGACCACAGGGAAACCCTTCGCCAGCAACGTCTTCAGCAAGTCCAATGTGCCGCCACTGCGCACGATGGCGAAGACAGGCAGCTCGGGGATCTGTGTATTAACGAACTCCGCCATTTGCCAGGGACTGACATTTTTGTCTTCATAATTGGGTTTGAGCCAGTTGGCGGCGCGGTTTTGGTCATCGGCATAACCAAAATGCGCCAGCGCGTTGGTCAGGGTGGCCGGACCGCAATTGTTCCAGCCTTGGTATTCATTGCCCAGATCGCCCATACGGTAGACGGGCGGCAGCGACAGGTTGGTTTCGTTGGTCTGCGCGGCGAGGGGCAGCGCCCATAAACAACACAGGAAAACAAGGCAGCAACGAATCATGCAAGTGGTCTCGCTAGGCGGCTGATAGCTCTAGTATACACCGACTTTCGGCGCAGCGGACGGGCGACTAGTCCCAGGCTTCTTCGCTGCTGACGCGCCATTGGTTGATGCAGTCGATGGCGGGCGCTGGCTCGATGACCGGCTCGGCTTCTCCAGCGGCGAGCATGCGTTTGATCAGCCGCCCACGCAGCACATCGGCGACTTCGCGGTGCGACGCGCAGCCAGCCCGATTATCCAGCTCTTCAGGGTCGGCCAGCAGGTCGTACAATTCCGATTCGACATAGCGGTCGCTGTCGGCGTGGTCGCGGCCACTGCGATGCGGCGCCCTGATGGCATATTTCCAGCGCTGGCTGCGGATGGCGCGCCCGACATGCGATTCGCTGATTTGGATGAAGGCTTCGTTTGGCCAGCCCGCTGCATCGCCGCTCAGCAAGGGTAGAATCGAACGTCCCTGCATGGGCTGTGGCACGGGGATGCCCGCGGCGTCCAGCAGGGTCGGTGGCAGGTCGACCAGGCTGACCATCTGCGATATGCGCCCGCCGCCTGTGAAGGGACCGCCGTGCAGCATGGTGGGCAGACGCACCGACGCATCGTGGCACGAGCGCTTGTATTCAGCATTGCGCGTTTTGAAGTGATTGCCATGATCGCTGGTGAACAAGATGATGGTGTCGTCCAGTTTGTCCAGGCTGATGAGCGCGTCGACCAGCCGCCCCAGCGCTTCGTCCAGCCGTTTGATCATGCCGCAATAACCAGCCCATTGCTGATGCGATGATCCGCCCAACGCGCGCAGGTCCGGCGGCATCCAACTGCCGCGATAGCGCGTTTCATAACCCGGCGGCGCGGGATAATCATCGCGATGGTTCTGATGGTGCGGCTCCAGGTAGGAGATGAAGAGGAAGAAGGGATTGTCCTGATGTCCGTCTATGTAGCGGATGGCGGCATCAGTCTGCGCATCGACGCGATAACCGGGCAGCTTGACCGCTTCATTATCCTTGTTGTACATCACGCAGTCATAGGCATCCGAGGTGAACTCCAGGGCGTTGGCAGCCAGCCAATAATCATAGCCGCCTCGCTGCTCGACCGGCACTGCGCCAGGACCATGATCAGCCAGATGCCACTTGCCGATGTAGCCTGTGTCATAGCCGGCCTCGCCGAAATAATGCGCCAGGGTGCGGCTTTCGGGCGGCAGCGCGATGCCATTGCGAAAGCAGCCCGTGGTCGTGGCATAGAGTCCCGTCTGCAAACAACTGCGCGCGGGACCACAGACTGGCTGGCAGGTGACGGCATAATGCACATCGCTGCCGGCGCGCGCGAGTCGGTCAAAGTTGGGCGTCAGGTCGAGCGGGCTGCCGTGCACGCCCGTCGTATCCCAGCGCTGCTGATCGGTGAAAAAGACAACGATATTCGGCTGCTGGCTCATGCGCTCTCCTCGCTTTGGCTGCGCGCCAATGGTAGCACATGCGCGGGTGTCTTGGCGAAATGCCCCGATTCTGTCCAATCTGTGACCTCTGTGGTCGCAGCTTTTTTCATCCCCGCAATATTTTGCATTGCGCGGACTGGATGTGGTAATCTCGCTGGCGTCGCTGGACAGATATCCGGCGCAAAACAAAGTTCCGTTCAAGTAGAAGAGCTGAGGTGCGAACGATGATTAGAGTACGTTTGATTTTACTGATTATGGTTGTGGCTGTTGCCTTAGGATCCTTTGGCATGGCGCTGGCGCAAGACGCAACCGAGCTTTCGCTGTGGGTCTTTGTCGACCGCCACGGACTGTACATGCAGAACCAGGCCGAGCGCTGGAACGAAGCCAATCCGAGTCGCCCCATCAACCTCGTTTATGAACAGATCGACTACACCCAGATGCACGACAATTTGCTGGCGGCGCTGCTGGTGGGCATGGGCGCGCCCGATCTGGCCGATGTCGAGATTAGCAAGTTCGCCACTTTCACCAAGGGCGACGAAATGTTCATCCCGCTCAACGATGTAATCGATCCCTACCGCGCTGACATCATCGAGACACGGCTGGCGCCCTATACCGCCAATGGCAACAACTATGGCATCGACTACCACCTGGGCGCATTCATCATGTATTACAACACCGGCCTGCTGGAAGAGGTAGGCGTGGATGTCAACACGTTGATCACCTGGGACGACTACATCGCCGCCGGGCAAAAAGTAACGCGCGATACCGATGGCGATGGCGAAAACGATGTCTACATGATGAGCGTAGAGACAGCTGGTCCCTTCTCTGCTCGCGGTCCTATGCTGATGCTGGGCGGCGGCGCATACAATGCCGATGGCGAGGTCATCCTAGAAAGCGAAGCCAATGTGCAAGCCCTGCAATTCTTGCAAGACCTGGTGCATGTACATGGCATCGCGCGCCCAGCCACCGGCGGGCATCACCATACGCCCGAGCACTTCATTGACCTGGCAGAAGGGCGCATCGCCTCGCTGTATATGCCGCAGTGGTACATGACTCGCTTCCCCGACAATATGGGCAGCGTGCTGAAGGATGTCGCGGTCATCCGCCCCATGCCCATCTGGGAAGAAGGCGGTTATACCTCGACCATGGGCGGTGGCACCGGCACTGTCATCACCAAGCAGATCGACCCCGACAAGATCGCCCTGGCCGCCGAGTTCCTGGCTTTCTCAAAGCTGACCTACGAAGCCAATGTCGCCCTGTGGACAGACCTGGGCTTTGATCCCATGCGTCTGGATGTATACGATGACGAGGCGCTGCTGATCACCATGGAAGACTTCAGCGGCGAGGTGCCTTTCGTGCACATCAAAAACGCCCTGGGCAATGTCGCGCCCGAGTACACTGGTCCCTTCTATCCCGAAATCGCCACCATCCTTAACACGACAACGCTGTATGACCTGATCGAGAATCAGATGTCGCCGGAAGAGGTGCTGGCTAATATGGCTGACGAATTGCGCGCGATGGGCGCGGAGTTCTAAACAGCGATCGCCAATTTGTGGGCGGGCCAACCTGGCTCGCCCGCATCTCACTCTCGACGACAATCGCAGCTGGCTGGCGGACGCCACAGGACCAGAATGCTCGACGCGCTACAACTACCTTACCGCTATTTCAGCCGGTTTATCAATCACAAAAAAGTCGTGCCGGCTGTCTTCCTGGCGCCTTTTCTTATCATCTTTCTGGTTTTCAAGGTTTATCCCGTCATTCTGGCGATCATCATGAGCTTCCAGGATTTCCAGGGCATCCGCAGCCAGGACTGGGTGGGCTTGACCAATTATGAAAATGTCTTTGAGTTGGTGCGCTTCAGCCAGGCGCTGAGCAATACGACTATCTACACGATCGGCACGTTGCTGGTGTTGATCCCGCTGCCGCTGGTGCTGGCGGTGCTGCTGGATTCGGGGCGCGTCATCGCCAGCACGGTCTTTCGCGTGCTCATCTTTTTGCCGGCGCTGACATCGCTGGTGGTGGCGGGCACGGTCTTTCGGCTGATCTTGGCGAAGGACGGCTTCCTCAACTTGTTTTTGGAAAACTCGCTGGGCATGGAACGGCTGCGCTGGCTGGAAGTGGCCGAGATGGCGCTGCCTTCGCTGATATTGATCGCCACCTGGCGCTGGACAGGCATGAATATCTTATACTTCAATTCGGGCTTGGTTAATGTGCCGCAAGAATTGTACGAAGCAGCGTCGATCGACGGCGCGAGCCCTTGGCAGATGTTCTGGCGCATCACCTTGCCTATGCTGCGCCCCACCACCTTCTTCGTGGTCGTGCTTTCTATCATCGGCGGCTATCAGGTCTTCGTGGAGCCATTCATTTTGTATGCAGGCGGCGCAGGACCGGGCGATGGCGGTTTGACCCTGGCGCTGTTGATATACCGCACTGCCTTCACGTCTTTCAATTTTGGCACGGCGGCGGCAATGGGCGTCATCCTGGCGCTGATCATCTTCGTCTTCTCGCTGATTCAATTCCGCTTCTTTGGCGTCTTTGGAAGGGGCGACTGAGCTATGGCAGCAAAAACTCAATATATCAATCCGGGCAAACTGGGGGCGCGGCGACAGTCGAGCTTGTCCAAGTGGCTGCTCTTCGCGTTGTTTGTTTGCCTCGCGGTCGTCTATATGTTCCCGCTGTATTGGATGGTCATCAGTTCATTGCGTCCAGAAGGGCGCATTTTCGTCGACGCCATGGAACTTATCCCCAGCGCCCTGTCGCTGGATACCTACCGCCGCCTGTTTGAACAAGAACCATACGGCTTGTGGTTCATGAACTCGATAACGCAGACGGGCGGCTATGCGTTCATGGGCGTATTCTTGTGCACGACTGGCGGTTATGCCCTGGCCAAGTTCAATTTCCGCTATCGCAACCTGCTCTTCATTCTCATCCTCGTATCGCAGATGATCCCCTTTCATCTGCTCATCGTATCGCTCTTTTTGATGATCATTCAGTTGGGCATGGTGGAGACCTATCAGGGCGCCATCATCCCGCTGGCCGCTTCGCCCATCGGCATCTTTTTCATGCGCCAATATCTGCTGGCAATAGACGATGAGATGCTGAATGCCGCGCGAGTGGATGGCGCATCGGAGTATCAGATCTTCTGGCATATTGTGCTGCCCAATGCGCGTCCGGCGATCGCCACCCTGCTTATCCTGTTTTGCATCGAGTATTGGAATAATCTGCTCTGGCCGCTGATCGTCTTCCGCAAGCCAGAGAACTTCCCCCTGGCAGTCGGCATCAAGCGGCTCATCGACCAGTACCGCCAACAATACGACTTGACGATGGCTGGCTCGACCCTGGCCACCATCCCGGTCATCGTGCTGTTTTTCTTCTTGCGCCGCCAGATCATGGAAGGCTTGGCCACCACAGGCAGCGGCGTGAAATAGCGCCATGCCTGACCATGTCGTCCTGGGCATTGACCTGGGCACGCAGGGGCTGAAAGTCATCGCCGTCCGCGCAGATGACGCGTCCATAATCGGCGAGGCATCGGCGTCTGTGCCCAACCTGACACCCGCGCCCGGCTGGCTGGAGCAGCAGCCCGATGGCTGGTGGCGCATGCTCTGCCAGTTGACGCGACAGTTGCTGCGCGAGCATGACATTGCGCCGATATCCGTAGCCGGCATCGGTCTGTCCGGGCACATGCACTCGATCTTGCCACTGCGCGCCGATGGCAGCATCGCTCACAATTGCATCGTCTGGGCGGATACACGCAGCCAGCCACAAGCGGGCAGCCTGGCTGCCAATCTGCAGAGCCAGCTGTGGAATCCGGCTATCGCGCCCTACAGCCTCGCCAAGCTGCTTTGGCTGCGCGAGCATCGACCCGCGGTCTATGACGAAACGGCTGTCGCGCTCTTCCCGAAAGATTATCTGCGCTGGCGGCTGGTTGGCGCATTCGCCACCGATTATTCCGATGCCTCTGGCTCGCTGATGTGGGACTTCGCCGCCCGCCAATGGGACGAGTCGCTGCTGGCAGACCTGGACATTTCGCCGACGCTGCTGCCGCCTGCGGGCGATTCCTGCGCCCCCGGCGGGTCCTTGACGCCCGAAGCGGCTGCCGAGCTAGGCTTGCTGCCCAGCACGATCGTGGCGCATGGTGGCGGCGATGCGGCTTGCGCAGTGGTTGGCGCCGGCATCCCAGCTGTCGATACGCTGCTCATCAATGCCGGGACAGCTGTGCAGGTGATTGAATTGATCGCCGAGCCGACCTCTTTTGATGCCAGGCGCGCGATCCGCTATTTGTTCGAGCTGGGTGTGGATAGTCGCTGCTTCGTCATCGGGGCATTGAACAGCGCCGGGCACTCGCTGGACTGGTGGCGGCGTCTGCTGGACCCCGCGCAAAGCCACGCCGACCTAGAAGCGCTGGCGGCAAAGGAGCCAGGCGGGGCGGATGCGCCGATCTTCTTGCCCTGGCTGCAAGGCACGGGCACGCCTTTCCTGCTGGATGGACCCTATGGCAGCTTCGTGCAGCTGTCCGCAACCGCAGACCAGCCCACCATGACCCGCGCAGTCTATGACGGCGTGGCCATGGGCATACGACTGTGCGCCGAAGCCATGGTCGGCGAGGAAGCCCTGTCGACCAAGCGACTCCTCTTCACGGGCGGAGTCCCCAAGAGTCCTTTGATGCGGCAGATATTGGCGGACGTCTTTGGCAGAGAAATCCGCTGCCGCTCTTTCTCCGATATGTCGGCATTGGGGGCGGCGGCGCACGCAGCGGTGGCTTGCGAATTGGCAGAAAATGCCCAAAGCTGGCTCGCCGACTTTGATTATGGCGAGATCCAACAGCCCGCCAGCGACTCACTCGCCGAGCCCTATCGCAGCGCCTATGATCGCTACAAAATGTGGGCGGCGCGCATCACGGCGAACACAGGCGCTTAAGTCTCGGCTCGCGTATGGCGAATCTAGCCAGGCAAGTGTCGTCTCGCCCGTGCTATGGCACCCTTGACTTCGGCTTAGGTCCCACGAAATGCCCGTTCCAGCTCGGCGATGACCAGCTTCTTCATTTTCATGAAGGTCGCCATAACGCGCTCGACCGCGGCGGCATCATCGCTCGCCAGCATCTCGTGCAACTGGGTCGCCGAAATCTGCCAAGAGACGCCGAAGCGATCGGTCAGCCAGCCGCCTACACTTTCCGCGCCGCCATTGGTGGTCAAGATGTCCCAAAGTCGGTCGATCTCGGCTTGATCGTCACAGTTGATGCAGAGCGAAAAGGCGGCATTGGGTTTGAAGAATGAATTGCCATTGACGATCGTGAATTGCTGCCCGGCCAGCTCAAAGTCTGCGAACATGATTTGCTCGGGCGCGCCTGGTCCAGCTTCGCCATAATGAACGATGTTTAGGACGCGAGAATCGGGCAAAAGCGATGTATAGAGTTCGAGCGCTTCTTCAATGCGCCCGTCAAACCAGAGATTGGCGACGATCTTCTGCATGGTCTATTCCTTCATGTTGACTGGTCCAAATCCATGCGGCAGCAATTCATCCAGCATGGTGGTCAAGTGAATATTGCCATCCAGGTCGGTCAATATCACAGTCAGGGATGGCGAAAATTCATAGAGCAGCTGGCGGCAGACCCCACATGGCGAGCCAGCGTCGCGAGTCGCCACAGCCACTGCCGTGAATTCGCGCTGTCCCTCACTGACCGCTTTGACCAGTGCCGTGCGTTCTGCGCAGATCGTGGGCGAAAACGAAGCGCTTTCTACATTGCAGCCAGTATAGAGCGTGCCGTCGCTAGCCAGCAGGGCAGCGCCAACAGCATAGCGGCTGTAGGGAATATAAGCGTGCTGGCTGGCGGCTATGGCCGCGGCGACAAGCTGCTGATCGCTGAAGGTTGCCATGGAGAGTTCCTCGCTATAGGTGTCACTTGGCGGCGGCTGTGTCGGCATTCGACGCACCGTTGATGGTCGCAGTTGGCAAGACCTTGCGCACCTTGACCTTGCGGATGCGATGCCCGTCAATAGACAGCACGGTCATGCTGAGAATGTCCGTATCAATCGTCTCGCCTGTCTGCGGCACGCGTCCCAGCGCCAGGTAGATATAACCACCCAGCGTATCGGCAGCCGCCGTGTCAATGCCAACATCCAGCAACGTGTTCAGGTCGTCCAGGTCCATGCCGCCTTCAATGAGATAGCTGCCATCACCCACCGCGACATACTCTTCTTCTTCGCCAAAATCGTATTCATCGCGGATATCGCCGATGATTTCTTCGATGAGGTTTTCGATTGTGACCAGGCCAGAAGTGCCTCCGTATTCATCGACCACGATCGCCAGATGCACATTCTTGGCTTGCATCTCCTTCAGCAAAACATCGGCGCGCTTGGTTTCTGGCACAAAATAGGTGGGGCGGATCAAATCGCGGATCTGTTGGCTGCGCAGGTCATCGCGGTTCTTCAGCAACGTCAATATATCTTTGGCGTTTAACAAGCCCAGCACATTGTCGATGCTGTCTTCGTAGACGGGAATGCGCGAGAAACCAGTTTCTACAAAAGCCGCCAGCGCCGCCATGATGCTCTCGTTCACATCCAGCGCGACAATATCAATGCGCGGCGTCATCAGTTCGCGAGCGCTGGTTTCGCCCAGTTGCAGCACGCTGGCGATCATGTCTTTCTCTTCGTCTTCAATGACACCGCCACTGTGGCTGGCGTTGACAATGGTCATGATCTCTTCTTCGGTAACCATGTTGACGAGCGGCTGACTGCCAAGGACGCGCGATATCAAGCGCACCAGCAGCAGCACCGTGGCGGTCAGTGGCGCAACCAAATTCAGCAGCAGTCGCATCGGCGCGATCGACAAAGGCAATAGCGCCTCGCCATAAGCCGAGCCAAGCGCCTCGGGCAGCAGATCGCCCAGCAGCAACGTCATGCCCGCGCCCAGCGCAATTGCCAAGCAAGCCCACAGCAAGTCCAGCGCTGGTTCGCCACTGACGAATCGCTCGACCAGCAGCAGCGTGAGCAGCACAGCAATCGCCATACGAGTCAATATGTGGGTAATGGTCACGCTCATGCTGAGGCGCAGAGGGTTTTCGTAAATCGCCAGGAATCCCAGCGCTCGCGCATCGCCATCATCGGCGAGTTCCCGCATGGTCGCCCGACTGGCGCTTTGCAGAACCGCATGCAGCATACCGACAGCAGCATGCAACAGAAGCGTCAGCACAAGCAGAATCACGACAGCGCTAGCGTCCACGAATCGCTCGTCCTTGCGCATTTGAACTGCCAAGCAAAATATGCCGGACCGGCGCTCGCGGGATCGGCTGGGCAGAATTGGCTATGTGCGTAGGACTCCGGGAGGGAGGCTCGGCTAAGTCGTCCACTGCTTTGTCGAAACTATATCAACACGCTGCCATGAGTATACCATATATCGGCGCAGTCGTCCAGTCCCCGGCGCGGGGGCTGTGGCTATGGGCGTGGCTGTTGGCGGGCTGGCGGTCGGGCTGCTATTCGGCGCGCTGGTCTGCCTGGCTGTGGTGGCTGCATTTGAAAACGGCCGCATCGCCAGAAGCGCGCACGACCACGGCGGCTCCGACGACAGCGCAATAGCCGAGCAAGTCTTCCAGCTGGGCATCGACAACAAACACATCATCGAGGAACTGGACTACCTGCGCCGGCGCATCGACCAGCTGCAAGCGGAAGACACGATCACGCTGGCCGAATACCACGGCGTGCCGCGACACGATGACGAGTGCAGCTGACGCCAGGAAGCGACAGCGCGACCATCATAGGCGCTTGCATCGTTTTTGCCCTTCCTCGTTCTGCGTGCATTGAACTGTCGTTTTCTCGCCAGAGACGGGGTTTGTATGAATTTGGGTGCCGGTCGCGTGGTCAAAGGAAATCGTATGGCCGGTCGGCAAGACGACGATGGTAGCGCCCTTCTCACTGATGGCGGTTGCTGTTGTCCCGTCAGGATAATGTGTTGTTATCGCGACATCGGCTACAACGAAATCCTTGGATGTTGGGAGCGGTTCGTTATTTCTTGGTGACGTTCCCCGTGGCGGGTCATCAATTGTCCTTGTTTTTGAGCTTGTTTGACCGATCCCATCAATTCTGCCGGCAAGCCAGCTCCGATTGTTGCGTGTCCAAGTAGTCCCATAGCGGTATACATACCAGCCAGCTGTCCAGTCGTCATCGGTAAAACAGAGACCAGACCATCCATCAGCCGTTTTGAGGAAGCACATGTTGTCGATGTCATCGGCGCTGGCCAGGGACGAAGCGAAGGGCATCAAAAGACAGATTACCAGCAAGGCGCGCAGATTCATGATGATTTCCTTTCTAGTCGCGGCAAAGACTCGACCGGCTGGCAGCAAGAACAAGACCAGCGCGGCGATTATTGCCTTGAATGCGAATGCGGATTGGAAATGAAACGCAGCGGAATTGTTACGCGATATTACAGGGGGGGGGGGGGGGGGTGCGCTTGCCAGCGTTCATCTTTGGATACGCCATTCTTGCCTGGAAGATGCCATGTGGGCAAGCGCTTGTCTTGGAACGCATAGATAAAATACCTATCTTATCGCATATTTTTCCATGATAGTGCCATTTTCTAACTTGTCAAGCATTTGCTAGAAAGAGGTTGTCTAGTTTCGTGTATGTGGGGCCGTTCCCCATCCTCCGACATGCGTAGAAATCCGCGCGCGCATTGCCTCCCTCCGACTTTTTGGGCGGACTGAGGGGGGCTTAATCCAGTAACTTCGACACTCCCGCGCGGGGGACGAATCCTGCCCCATCCGCTACAATAGACACTGCGCTCTCTGTACTTGGCAACCATGTCGAATGTCCGCACACTGCAGGAATACAAGGCTTTGGTGGCGCGGTATGTGCCGAAGCTTCCGCTGGATCGCGCGCGGCTGATCCAAGGCGTCGGGCAATTCAACCAGGTGCTCTGCCTGGACGAACGCTGGATCCTGCGCTTCCCCAAGAGCGCTGCCGCTGCTGTCGGCCTGACGCGCGAGCTGGCGCTGCTGCCGCGCCTGGATGGTCGCCTGCCCTTGCCCATCCCAAAACCGCGATTTTCTGCCTGTGACCCGAAAAGCGGACAGTTGCTTTTCATGGGATATGCCATGCTGCCCGGCGCTCCGCTGCTGCGCGACCGATTCGATTCTTTGCGTGGCGACACGCAGATCGTCGAGCAAATCGCGATAGACCTGGCCGGCTTTTTGCGCGACTTGCATGCCATTCCGCCCGGCGACTTGGCGCTGCCGTCAGTAGTGGAAAGTCCCCGCGAGGAATGGGCGCGCTTTTATGCAGCGATTCGGGCGCAGCTATTTCCGTTCATGCGCTGTGATGCGCGATCCGCCACCGGTCGCAGTTTTGATAAAGCGCTTGCGGACAAGAGCTTGTGGCGCGGCGAGCCTTGCGTTGTTCACGGCGATTTTGGCACGGGCAATATCTTGTTTCATGTCGGGCTCATCAGTGGCATTATCGACTGGGGATTCTGCGGTCTGGGCGATCCAGCGCAAGATCTGGGCGCGCTGCTGGCCAGCTATGGCGAGGCATTCGTGGCGCGCGTCTGTCGGCATTTCCCTGCGCTGGGCAAAGGTCTGGCGCGGGCGCGTTTCTATCGCCGACACTATGCGCTGCTGCAAGCGCTTTTTGCCTTGCGCGATGGCGACCAGGCCGAATTTGACGATGGCATCGCCGCTTATCGCTAGGGCGCAATTATGATATACTTCGCTAGTAGAATCGTTTCGCGTAACCAGCGGTAAGAATATGGCGGAAATCAGCCTACGCGCCTATCAGGACAAACTGGATGGTTTGGCGCGCGCCAGCCGATTCGACGAAGTTATCGCCCATGCCCGCCACATCCTCGCGGCACAGCCAAAGAATCTGCGCGCTCATCAGCAGCTAGGCAGCGCCTTGGCCGGCGCAGGGCAATGGCAGCCGGCGGCCGATGTCTTGCGGCGGGCGCTGGGGGTGCAGCCGGGCGATTTCCAGACGCATTTGCAGCTGGCGCAGGTTTATGAACAGCTGGGCAGCAGCGACCGAGCCATCTGGCATGCCGAGCGCGCCTACGACCAAAAACCCCAGGACCCCGCTGCCGCCGATATGATCCGCTCGCTATATCGTGAACAGCGCGGGCAGCAGGTCGAACGGCTGCAGCTGACAGTCAGCGCCCTGGCACAGCAGCAGATCCGCGGTAACCTGCTGGACGAAGCGGTCGCCACACTGGACGAAGCCCTGAGCGAGCAGCCAAAGCGCATTGATTTGCAACTGCTGCGGGCGCGCGCCTTGTGGCTGAATGGCCAGCGCATGGATGCTGCCGAAGCTGCCGCCGACATCCTCGAACAGCTGCCCAATGCTATCGACGCCAACCGCATTCTCACCGAGCTGTGGCTGGCCGAACAACGCCCATCGGATGCCGCGCCATTCTTGCAGCGTATAGAAGAGCTTGACCCCTACCTTGCGCAACAGCTGGCAACTGGCGAGCGCGCGCCAGACGGACTGGTCATGCTGGAAGAATTGCCCCCCAGCCAAGTCATAGAAGCCGACCTGGGACCTCTCTTTGTGGGCGCAGCCGGCGGCGACAGGGACGACAGCTTGTCCGAAACGCAGATGGACGAACTTTTTAAGGAATTGGTGATCGGCGAGTCGGTTGCGACAGTCCGCGATCTTCCGCCACAAACGCCGCCCACGGATGAACCCGACGATCTGGATGACATGCTCTCACAGCTGGATGTGGATCGGGCGGCGGACGAAAACTTGGACGACGAGCTGGCCGACTTGCTGGCGGAACTGGACACCACGGACGAGGGCGGCAACTGGATGGCGGAAATCCAGCACAGCTCGGACGCTGACGAAGACGAGGCGCTGGACTATGTAGAAGGTTTTGACCGCGAGTGGGTGGCGCCGCCCGAAGCGGACGATTCGTCTGGCGCGCCCTGGCTGTCGGCGGCCATGCGCGAGGTGATCGACCAAAACGAAGATGGCGCATTTGACCTCTTTGGCGATGACGAAGGTTTGCAGAGCCTGCTGCAAAATGCTGGCGATACCCAGCCTATCGATGCTGCCAGCATTGAAGATTGGCTGGATGCCGACGAAGAAATCATCAACCAAGAATCAGAAGAAGCGCCACTGGAACTGGACGAAGAAATCCTGATGTCGCCGCCAGCCGATTCCTGGCTGGAGACAGATGGGACCGACGCCGAACTATCGGAGGACCCCAACCAAGTCAATGCCGACTTGATCGACAGTTGGACTTCCGAGCTGGGCGAAGACGATGAAGACGATCCGTATGTCGACTGGCTGAGCGATGACTTGCTGGCTGAATCAGCAACTGGCAGCCCCGATACCGATGCCCATGACGATGAAGCCGCGACAGAACGCGCGCGCGCCTGGGGCTTGGACGACCCGCATCAGCTGGCCGACTTCGTCGAGACGCAGAGCAAATCCGATGCTAGCGACGAGCTGTTGAATGTGGCGCTGCCAGGCTTGGACCGCAAAGACGATGCCCAGCCAGATGACCCTGATGAATTCGCCAGCCCATCCATACGCGGCGATGAGTTTGGCTGGCTCAGCGAGATCGTCGACGAAGAAACGGGCAGTATGCCAGCTGTCGAAGCGAGCGGAGACGATAGCGCGCTCTACTTCCGCTTCAGTCAGCCGCCCGCCTGGATGAAGGTCTTGCGCGATGAAGTGGCTGGCGAAGGCAGCAGCTTGCCTGTGAACATCCTCGACGAAGACATCGACGCCCTGCAATTGGACGAGCTCACATTTGACGATTATTTCAATTTCAACAGTCCCACCGACAAACTGGAGGCCGTCAGCCTCGACCAAGATGCCGACGATCCAGGCTTTGTCGGGCTGGACTGGGACGATTACTTCGACCTGGAAACGCCTACCGAAAAGACCATCGCTATCACACTGGAAGACGATGCCGAGCCGGTTGAATTTGATGAGCTGGGCGTGGATGACGACGACTTCGACTTTGCCAAAGACGGGCGGGCGCGCGCTGACACCATCAAGCCCGTCTGGCTGGAATTTGATGAAGGCGATTCGGACGATTCCAGTCGCAGTGGCGGAAAATCCGCGCTATAATCTTTATCCTACATTCGCGCTTGCGAGGTATGTTAGCCGCTAACAATGGTTGCCGAGCCAGAATTGCCAGACTTCGATTCGATGCCGCAAGACGAGTTGCTGGCTTGGCTGGTGCAGTTAGCGAGAGATCGTGGCGATGCGCCGCCCCAGTCTGACGACAAAGGCGCGAATAATGGCGACTGGCTGGACGATACGCAGCGCTCCCTGACCGTGCAGCCGCCCGCCGATGACGATACGCCCACCGATCTGTTGCTGGGCGATGCCGATATCGGCTTGCCGCCCGATGCCATAGACTGGCTGCGCGAAATTGCCGCTGTCGAAGCATCCGAAGAGTTGCCCGATATCACCGACTACCGCCCACCCGAACCAGGCATCAGCCTCAGCGACATCCTGCGCGCCAGCCCAGAAGACGATGCGCTCGCTTGGCTGGATAACCTCGCCGCCGAGATCAGCAACTCGCCGCGCATGACCAATCACGACAGCGCCGTGCCCAACGATTATGGCAGCGACTTCAACGAAGACTTTGAAGACGACGAAAGCCTGGACGACCTGGAAGACGAAAGCCTCTATTCCCCTCGCGGCAAACGCAGAGGGGCGCTGGTGGCTGCCCTGCTGGGCTTGGACGACGCCGAAGCCGCAGACCAGCGCACCCAATCCATGGCGCCGTTGTCGGAAGAAAATTCGCCTGCACAGGCAGATGCCGCCCCAGTGCGCCAGAGCGACCGCTTGACGCAAGCCTTTGCGCTGCATGCCGAAGCAGACGACCTGGAAGCCTGGTATGCCGAGCGACTCGCAGCGCTGGACAAAGACCAGCCAGCCCAGCCAAAGTTCGCCCCACAGCCCGCTATCGAGCCAGCACCAGAGCCGCCAGCGTCCGAAAATCAGCCAAAGCCGCAATCAACTATCAAGCTGCCGCCGCCTGGTTTGGCCGCCGCCATCAATTCTGCCCGCGCCAAAGTGACTGCCGATGCCTTGGACGAAGCGCTGGAAGTCTACGAGACCTTGCTGAGCACGCCGGCCGGGCTGGATTGGGTAGAGATGGATATGCGCGCGCTCATCGACCTGCCTGCGCATACAAATGATCCTGCGCTGCATCGCGTGCTGGGCGACGCGCTGATGCGTTCGGGGCGGCTGGACGAGGCGCTGGCCGCCTACCGCCACGCACTCTCCTTGCTCTAAGCGCCATGCCCGCCCCTTTCACCGAACGTCTGCTGGGCTGGTTCGCCGAGCATGGCGCAGACCTGCCCTGGCGCAGCGACCCACAGCCTTATCACATCTGGCTGAGCGAGATCATGCTGCAGCAGACCCGCCTGGAGACAGTCATTCCCTATTATCGGCGCTTTCTGCGCGCCTGCCCCAGCATAGAAGCGCTGGCCGCCAAACCGCTAGATGATGTGCTGAAGCTCTGGGAAGGGCTGGGTTATTACAGCCGCGCGCGCAACTTGCACCGCGCCGCAAAGATCGTGGTCTGCCAGCATGATGGCGCGCTGCCCCAGACGGCGGATGCGCTGCAAAAACTGCCAGGCATCGGCGCATATACCGCCGGCGCTATCGCCAGCATCGCCTTTGGGCAAGCTGCGCCCGTGCTGGATGGCAATATAACGCGCATTTTCACGCGCTTGCTGGATATGGACGAAGATATCACAAAAGCCGCCAGCAAGCGCAAGCTGTGGCAGATCGCCCGCGACTGGCTGCCTGATCAAGCTGCCGGCGACCACAACCAGGCGCTGATGCAGCTGGGGCAGCTGGTATGCCGACCACGCAATCCCCTGTGCAGCAGCTGTCCCCTGGCCCAGGGCTGCCGCGCTCGGCTGGCAAGCACGATCTCGCAACGACCCCTGCGTGCCAGGCGCGCGCCACTGCCCCATTTCCAGGTTGCCGCTGGCGTGATCCGCGATGATCAACGCAAGCTGCTGATCGCGCAGCGCCCGCTAGATGGCTTGCTGGGCGGATTATGGGAATTCCCGGGCGGCAAATGCGAAGCCGGCGAGAGCCTGTGCGACTGCCTGCGCCGCGAACTGCGCGAAGAGCTGGCCATCGTTGTCGAGGCTGGTGAATGCCTGGCGGTGGTCGAGCATGCTTTTTCACATTTCCGCATCACGCTGCATGCCTTCGACTGTCGGTATGTCGGCGCGCTGCCGCCGCACACAGAGCCGCAGAAACTTGGCGTGCGCGACTGGACCTGGGCGCACGAGAGCGAGCTGTCGCGCTACAGTTTTGGCAAAGCCGACCGCATGGTGATCGCGCAGTTGGGCTGATGATCGGATGCGCTTGCCAATCTCTTTCAACTCTCTCAATCGAAGAAAGAGGAAGCCACCAGGGAGTGGCGAATTTGCTGGATACAGGCGCCCCCCTCGGTCCCCCCGACAGGTCAGGGGGAGGCAACGGCACACGCGGATTCTGTCGGCAGGTCGGGGATGGGGGAAACGCCATATACACGGAATTCGCCACTCCCGGGGCGATTAGCGTGGATTTGGGACACAAGAGATTCTCTGTGCTCTCTGTGTCTCTGTGGTGAATTGACCTTGTGTCAAGCATGATGAAAAAGTTGTATCCAGGAATATAGGCATTTCCGCCGACCGAGCAGAGTTGCTACAAAAACCGGCGGACGGTAGACTCGCCTGCACTATGACGCAACGGAGCACAAGTGCCTTGACAAAATCGATGGCGGGCAAAGTCGTCATCATAACCGGCGCCAGCAGTGGCATCGGCGCGGCCTGCGCGCGTTTGCTTTCGGAGCAAGGCTGCAAACTGACTTTGGCAGCTCGTTCGAAAGACAAAATGCAAGCGCTGGCAGATGAGCTCGACAGCGACTCGCTGGTCCTGCGAGCCGATATGACCGCGCACGCCGACATAGACAATATGATAGCGCGCACGCTGCATCGCTTCGGGCGCATCGATGTCCTGCTGGCGAATGCGGGCCAGTATATCCCGGGGCCATTCGCTGACGGCGATATCCAGGCTTACGCGACTATGCTGCGGCTGAATGTCGATGGGGTATTGCGCTGCGCCCACGCCGTCCTTCCGTCCATGCAGGCGCAGGGCAGCGGGGATATCGTGGTTACCAGCTCAATCTCCGGGCATATTGATATCGTCGGCGAGCCAGTTTACAGCGCCAGCAAACACGCTGTGCAGACTTTTGTGCATACGCTGAGGCGGCAAGCGGCAAAAGATGGCATTCGCGTGATGTCTGTGGCGCCAGGACCAGTTGCCAATCCCATGCAGGGGCTTTATGATGCAGACGAGATCCGGCGGGCGGTCGAAGATAAGGGCTCGCACCTGGCATCGGAAGATTGTGCCGAGGCGATTCTCTTCATGCTGTCGCGTCCGCCGCATGTTACCATCCGCGATTTGGTGATTCTGCCACAGATCAACCGCGTTTGAGTCTACTTTTCGTTCTCTTTGGGGCAATGAATGGTTGTCAGGAAAAAATCATGAATCAATCACTGGCGGACAAAGTACTTATTATCACTGGCGCGAGCAGCGGCATCGGCGAGGCTATGGCGCGGACGCTGGCGGCAGCTGGCTGCAAAATGACGCTGGCCGCCCGCTCGGTCGACAAGATGCAAGCGCTGGCGGGCGAGCTGGGCAGCGACGCGCTGGTGATCGGCGCAGACATGACCCGGCCCGCCGATATAGAAAATATGGTCGCGCGCACAATCGACGCTTTCGGCAGGGTTGATGTGCTTTGCGCCAATGCCGGCATCTATATCCCCGGCGAATTTGCCGATGGCGATATTGACGAGCTGTCACGGCTGCTGACCATCAATGTCGAGGCTGTCATGCGCTGCGCCCACGCCGTCATCCCGCACATGCAAGCGCAGGGCAGCGGCGATATCGTGGTTACCAGCTCCATCTCCGGCTTCGGCGATATCCATTGGGAGCCCATCTACAGCGCCAGCAAAAACGCCATCCAGACCTTCGTGCACACCGTGCGGCGGCAACTGGCGGGCAGTGGCATCCGCGTGATGTCCCTGGCGCCGGGACAAGTGGCGAATCCGCTCTGGGGTTTTTATGAGGCTGCGGATATCGACCGTGTATCCAGGGGCGAACGCACGCACCTGACCAGCGAAGATTGCGCCGACGCTTTGGTATTCATGCTCTCGCGCCCCGCGCATGTGACCATCCGCGACCTGGTCATCCTGCCGCAGAATCAGGTGAATATCTAGCTGCACAAATGATCGGCCAGGCGCAGCGACAAGGCCACGATCGTCAAGGTCGGGTTGGCATAGCCGCCGGTCGGAAATACGGCGCTGCCAGCGATATACAGATTGTCCACGTTGTGCAAGCGCGAATTGACATCGACAATGCCATCGCTCGGCGAGTCTGACATGCGCAGCGCGCCCATGTGGTGGTCGCCAGTTTCCAATGCGCCGGCCGCCGGGGGGAATGTCCACGATTCTGCTCCGCCGCCCACATCGGTGATCCTCTTCACGCTGTTGCTGCCGCGCGCGCGCAGATAATCCAGCGACAATTCCAGGGCGCGGACAGCGCTGCGTTTGTCGTCTTCGTTGAGCCGCCAGTCGACATGCGCCACCGGCTGCCCAAAGACAGGATCGCGCACAGCCGGATTCAGCGTGATGCGGCTATCTTCGTCCGGCAGCTGCTCCCAGTTCAGGTTGACAACCGCCTCTTTGCCATCACCGCTGAAATAGAGGATGATGCGAAAGTTGCCGATGCGCTCGTCCAGCAATGTCTGGTGCGTCGGCGCCAACATGCCCCAGGCATTGAACATCAGGTATTCATAGACCAGCTCCGGATTTACCAGCGGCGTCGCCATGTGCAGGTATTCGCCATCGGGCGTGGACGGCGCTTTGAGGCGGATCTGCTGTTCGCGGAAGAAGTTGCGGATCTCGCTGGCGATTGGCCGCTCAAACAGTACGCGCGCGGCATTGGTCAGCAGCGGATGCAACATGAAGCCGCGCCCCAGCATATCGCGCGCATTGTTGCCCAGCCCGCCAGACAGCTGCAAGAGGCGCACATTTTCGATGCCGCCGCAAGCCAGGACATAATTCTGCGCCCGCACCTCAAAACGCGTTCCAGCCCGGCCGTTCACCAACGTGGCGCATTGCATGCCACTTACATGAGACTGCGCTTGGTCGCTGCGAATAGTGAGCAGATGCGCGTTGAAAAGCACGCAGATATTGGGCGCATCGCGCAGCAGATCGCGGAATTGCACCTGGAAGTCGTGCAGATTTTCTTCGTATTGGGCGCGCATGATAGCGCCTTGCAGCCTGTCGTCGGGCAGCGGATCAAAGCAGCGGGCATACAAGACGCGCTGCCAAAATGCCATATCGTCATAATTGACCGGCCCAAAACGACCGAATTCATGCGCGGCGGCATAATAAGGAGCCAGCTCGTCGGCGCTGATGGGCCAGCCGACATCGCGATAACCAGGCCGCTGCAGCATATCGGCGGCATCCAGCGGACGCGCCCAAAAGCCGAAGTGGTTGGTCGTCCCGCCATACATATTCAGCCGCGAGCGCTGCATGAAGATGGGGTCGACCTTGTGCAGAAATTCGCCCGTCGTGCCGCTATAGAGCGATTGTCGCGCCGCGTCGGGTTCTCCCTTGTCGCCAGGAGCGCCACTGACTAGCAGCAGCACCTGCAGCGAGGTATTTGCTAGCCGCTGCGCCATGGCGATTCCCGCCGCTCCCGCGCCCACGATGCACAGGTCGAAGCCGCGCAGAATCGTGCCCTCGGGCATTTGATCGGCGTGACGATACATAGTCGCCTCCCGTTGCCTAGCCCAATCTGCTGCGCGCGCGCGCCAGCCAGGCCGCCCCTACAATCGCGCCGTCCTCGCCCAGCTGCGATGCCCGCACTTGCACCCGCGCCGAGACTGATTGAAAGGCATAGCCAAGCAAAGACTCGCGCGCCGGATTCAGCAGCAAATCGCCCGCCTGCGCCACGCTGCCACCAATGACGAAGAGCTCGATATTCAAGGTCATGGCCAGCGATGCCACCGCGATGCCCAGCGCCCGGCCCGCCTGCGCCAGCACTTGCAGCGCCGCCCTATCGCCAGCCTGTGCCCGTTCGTTCACCTGCGCACCAGAGATCTCTTCGCCAGTGGCTGCAGCATAATGCCGTGAAAGGGCTGGTCCGCTGGCATAGGCTTCCAGGCAGCCGCGCGAGCCACAGTGGCAAGCGTGACCATTGGGATCGACTGTCATGTGTCCCGATTCGCCAGCGCTGTTGCTTTCGCCATAGATCAGCTCGCCCTGATAGATGATGGCAGCGCCAACACCCGTGCCGATGACGATGTAGATCATGCTGTCGCGATTGCTGCCCGCGCCAAAATGGAATTCTCCCAGCGCCGCAACTTTGGCATCGTGATCAAGCGCCACCGGCCTGCCCAGTCGCCCGCTCAAAACACGACGAAATGGACTGTTTGAGATGCCCGGCAGGTTAACCAGCGTCAGCAAATCGCCACGGATGTGATCGACCGGGCCCGGCGCGCCAATCCCCACCGCCGTGATGTCCTGGCTGGCTGGCAGATCGCCCCGCAGCGAATCCACCTGCTCGGCGATGCGCGTGATGACGCTGTCCAAGCCGGCTTCGGCGTTTGTATCCATGCGGCGGCGCGACAAAATGGTGTTGTCCGCATCCACCAAGCCCAAGGCAATCTTGCTGCCGCCCAGATCAATGCCCACCACCGCGCTCATGCCAGCAACTCCACACCCTGCAGGTGATCGGCGACTCGCAATGCCTGGGCGCAGATCGTCAGCGCCGGGTTCATTGCTGTCGAGGATGGGAAGAAAGACGAATCCACCACATACAGGTTGTCCAGATCGTGCGCCTTGCAGAAGGGGTCTAAAACGGAATCGGTCGGATCATCGCCGAAGCGCGCTGTACCGCATTGATGCGAATTGGTCTCGATGCCCAGGGTCTGCGTGAAGACCAGCGGATAGCCAGCCGCCCGCATCATGCGCGCCGCCCGCCGCAGCAGCTGCCGATGAGCCGCGCGATTGTTGGGCTGCCAATGCACGCGCAGCTCGCCATTTTGCCCCAGCGTGATGCGGTTGTTCGGGTCGGGCAGGTCTTCGGACATGACCCAGCAATCGATGCTGCGCCGCGCCAAGCCCCGCAGCAGAGCTTTGGGCAGTCCAGGCACAGCCGCCGACAACATGCCGGCTTGCAGTTTGCCCAGGGCCTGGATATTGCCCATGGGAAAAGGAAAATCGTCATCGCCGAAATAATAGTCGTTGATGGCCACAGTCTTTTGAAACACGGTGGGATTGGTCTTGCGCGGGTCGATCGCCGTGAGGGCGGTGTTGTTGTGCATCATATAATTGCGCCCCAGCATGTCGGAGGAATTCGCCAGCCCTCTGGGATGCGCACTGTTGGCAGATCGCAGCAGCAGCGCCGCCGAATTAACCGCCCCGCAGGCCACCACAATGCGCTCGGCATGCAAAGTGAGTTTTTCGCCGCCCCGCTCCACTTCGACAGCCGTAGCGCGTCGCCCGCCATCATTGGTCACGATGCGCAGCGCCCGCGTCTTCGTCCAGAGATCTATCGTGCCATGCTGTAAAGCGGGAATCACGAGGCAGCGTTCGGCATCGCCCTTGGCATGCAGCTTGCAGGGGAAACCATCGCAGGTCATGCAACGGATGCAGCGCCCGCCTTCTCGCCAGTCGACAGCCATGGGCAGGCTGTAGGGATACAGCCCTTGATCGCGCAGCTTGTCACACAGCGCGGCAACAGTCGGCTCGTGCGGCAGGGCGGGAAATGGATAGGGGCTGGCGCGCCGCGGCTCGCAAGGGTCTTCGCCAGCATTGCCATGCACAAAGAAAAGTTGCTCTGCCAGCGCGTAATAGGGCTGCAGCTCTTCGTAACTAATGCACCAGGCGGGTGATGTGCCGCCTTCGTGCTCCAGTGCTTCGAAGTCTTCGCTGCGAAAGCGCGGCAGGCATGCGCCATAGACTTTTGTATTGCCGCCCACAAAGTAATGAACGCCCGGTTTGAAGCCTGCGCCGCTGGATGCGTCAATCCACTGTTCGGCGGATTTGTAGCGGTTCTGGGCGAAGACAGCCTCGACCTGCCAATTCTGCGCTTCCTGGGGCAAGTAGTCGCCACGCTCCAGCAGCAGAATGCGCGCGCCACTCTCGCGCAGGGCATAGGCAATCGTCCCGCCGCCCATGCCACTGCCGATGATGATGAAGTCGTAGTGATGAGTCATAGAGCGAATCCCAAGCACAAAGACACAAAGTTTCGTTGCCGCAGAGGCACGGAGGCACAGAGGGCAGAGACTCTGCAGTTCATCCTGTTAGCCCGCCAAATCGACCCAGCCTCCGCGCGCCGATGACAGCTCCGCCGCCGCCATGATGCGCTGGATGTGCAGCCCATCGACAAAAGACGGCTCGGGGGAGTTGTCGTCCCAGATGGCGCGGATGAACTGGTATTGGCACTCGGCATGAGCGCGCATAAAGCCCGGTGGCATCGACCAGTCCGGCGCTCGCTGCCCGGCATAACGTCCGACCGCCTCGACTTTGCGGAATCCGCGCACACGGTCGCCTTCGCGCACATCGTAGACTTGCAGCCAGGCCGGCTCTGCCAGATCAAAGCGGATCGCGCCTTTGTCGCCGAAGATCTCCAGCAGGACATCGTTGGTTGCGCCCGTGCCCATGCGCGAAATTTCGACCGTGCCCAACGTGCCATCGGCCAGCCGCGCCTGCAACAGAGCGATATCGTCTACCTCGACCGGGGCAGTTTCGCCCTGGCCCGCTGCGATCGGCCTTTGCTTGATCAGCGTATCCAGTGTGGCGTTGACCGCGGCAAAGTCGCCCAGCAGATAATAAAGCAGGTCCAATATATGCGAGCCCAGGTCGAAGAGCGCGCCGCCACCCGTGATTTCGCGCTGGAGACGCCAGGACATGGCTTTGTCGGCGCTGATATAGCTGGAGCGGTGATAACGTCCACGAAAAGAAAAGGCCCGTCCACAAAAGCCTTCTGCCATCAACTGCCTGGCGAGCGTCAGAGCCGGGAAGAAGCGAAAATTGAATGTCAGCTGCGCCTTGACGCCAGCGGCACGCACGGCTTCTGCCATCTCAAAGGCTTCGCTTTCATTCATGGCCAGTGGCTTTTCGCAATAAATGTGCTTGCCAGCGGCTGCGGCAGCCAGAGCGATCTCGTGATGCGAGTTGTTGGGCGTGCAGATGTCGATGGCGTCGATGTCATCGCGCGCCAGCAGGTCGCGATAGTCGGCGCTGTATTCGTCACAGCCGATTTCGTCAGCGGCGGCACGGGCGGTGGATTCGCGCGTGGTGGCTACAGCCGAGATCTGTATGCTGTCGGCGGGCAAGCCATAGTGGAAAGGGATGGCGCGGTAGGCGGCGGCATGCACGCGCCCGATCCCGCCATAGCCGATCAGCCCGATTTTGATGTTTGGCATCGTGTTCTTTCCTTGTTTCTATGTGGCAAATCATTTCCCCCGCATTGCCGCGCGCAGCTTGTTCACAGCCGCCGTGATTTCGCCAGTGCCTGGCTGCAGCTTGCCATTGGGTCCTTTCAGCAGCGGCGACGAAAACTCGCCGACGGTCATGCCAGCCGCGATGAACTCGCCGACATTGCCAGCATTCAAGCCGCCATCTTCCATCAGCTCAATGCGGTCGGTCATGTCGGCTGCCGCAATCATGTCGTGCAGCTGGTGGATGGTGCGCAAGACGTTGGGGTCGATTGTATGCGGGCTGCCGCCGCCAGTCGTGGCTTTCCAAAATGGCGCGCGGCTTTCGTATTCAATGATGTCGATATGCGGATGGATGAACTGCTCGAATGCGACAGCTGGCAGTCCCTGCCAAGCCCAGACGCCCACTTTCAAGCCCAGCTTCTCTTTGATGTACGTGATATTTTGGAAGATCATCTCGTTGGTCGTCTCCAGCGGCAGGCTGATCAGACTGACGCCCAGGTCGGCCAGCTGGTCGAAGACGTTGAAGCCGGGGCGCATCATTTGCAGTTGCGCTTCGACCTCCAGCGATGTGCTCTTGCAGACGGCTTCAATAATATCGTAGCCGCCGCGGGGCATGGCGAAATCCATGTACTTGCCGTCTCGCACTTCAATATGCAGCCAGTCGACGCCAGCCGCCTCGAGTTCTTGCACCTGCGCGCCCAACACGGCGTAATCCGCCCAAAACAAACCAGCCGCGATTTTGCACTGCTGCGTTACCTGTCCGATTGGCATGCTCATCCTCCTGATACCATGCGAAACCTCAGCGCTGTAGCCAATTACCTCAGAGGGTTGGCCCTGGGGGGAGTTTCCAGCACGCTGGCAGCCGTCTGCTCATCGGTGACCAGCACATCAATCGCGCCACTGGCCAGCGCTCCGTGGATGGCGCGCGCTTTGTTTCGTCCCACAGCCACGGCGATGGTCTGCGGCACCGCGCACAGCTCGTCCAACGTAACGCCGATGATGCGCCCGTTCAGTTCGCAGGGGAAAAGCTGCCCGGCGCTGTCGAAGATCTGCCAAGCCATATCGCCGGCCGCGCCACATCGCCGATAGGCACGCAGCTGGTCTGAATCGGCGACACCTGCACGCACGAAGCCCGATGTGGCCGGGTCGAGGTTGCCAATGCCCACCAGGGCGATATCCGCGCGCCGCACCTGGGCCAACGTATGCCCGACCACCGCCTGCTGACGGATGATTGCGGCGGCTTCGGCATTATCCGCCAGCAAGGGCGACGACAAATACTGCGCTTGCCCGCCCAGCTTCTGCGCCAGCTGCCGAGTCAACGCCGAGCTGTCGTATTCTTTGAGCGCCTGGGGCAGGCTGCCGGTGGCTTGCACGACAGTGACATCGGCATGGAAGTCGCGACGGATGGCGCTGATGACTTCATAGGTGGTGCTTCCAAAGCAGATGGACATGGTCGCGCCGGCCGTCAGCGCCTCTTCCAGATAGCGCGCCGCCAGTTGCGCTGTTTGCCGCAGCAGCAGCACCGCATCGCCCACGCCCGATTGCAGCGCCAGCGCCTGTCGCAAGCCAAAACGCCGCATCAGCCGCTCTTCCAGCTCACCCGCCCGTTTGAGCGGATAGTCGATCGAGATGCGCACCACTTGCGTTTCGCGCGCTTCTTTCAAAAGTCGATAAACCTTCACGCGCGACAAATCCAGCGCCGCAGCGATCTGGCTCTGCGTCAACTCGCGTTCGTAATACATGGCCGCCACCTTTGCCAGCAGCTCGTGATGGGCGGCATTGAGCAGTGACGGCACAGCCATCTAGATGCCGTCCCGGCTGCGGCGCAGCATCTCGCGCGTGGATTGGTCTGTCGCCGGTCGATGACCGGGCAGCGGCAATATGCGCTGGTGAATCGTGTCGATGATGGCGGCGGCGCTGGGGAAGAAAGCCTCGTCCAGTTCGGCTGGCGGGGTGATCCAGTTGCGGGCGCCCAGCACAGCCACCGGCGCATCCAAGAAGTCAAATGCCAGTTGGCTCAAGTTGGATGCCAGACTGTGCAGGAAAGAGCCGCGTTCTGTGGCGTCCGATACCAGCAACGCACGCCCGGTTTTCCGCGCCGATTCTAGCAGCGGCTGCAAGTTGAGCGGGTTCAAAAAGCGGGCATCGATGACTTCGGCGCTCAGGTTGTGCTGGTTTTGCAAGCGCTCCGCCGCCTCCAGCGCTCGATACAGCGCCGCGCCGATGGTGATGATGCTGATGTCGGCGCCAGCGCGATGAATTTGCGGTTCGCCTTCGGGCACTTCGTAATAATCGACTGGCACGCCGCCCGCAAAGAGCGTCTCGGGCTGGCTGTAGAGTCGCTGACTTTCGAAGAAGACGACCGGGTCTGTGCCGCGCAGCGCCCGATTTAGCATACCTTTGGCATCGTAGGGCGTGGCGGGAAAGTAGACTTTCAAGCCCGGGATATGCGCGACCAGCGAGCTCCAGTCTTGCGAATGCTGCGCGCCATATTTCATGCCCACCGAGACGCGCAGCACCAGTGGCATGCGCAAGGCATTGGCAGACATAGCTTGCCACTTTGCCATTTGGTTGAAGATTTCATCGCCCGCCCGCCCCATGAAATCGCAATACATCAATTCAGGCACGGCACGTCCACCCGCCAGCGCATAGCCGACTGCCGTGCCTACGATGGCTGCTTCGCTGATGGGGCTGTTAAACAGGCGATGGTAGGGAATAGCTTCGGTGAGTCCGCGATAGGCCCCAAATGCCCCGCCCCAGTCGCGGTTTTCTTCTCCATAGGCGATCATGCTCGGGTCGGCGTAAAAGCGGTGCAACATCGCTTCAAAGATGGCTTCAGCATAAGTCAGTGTGCGCAGCCTGGGCGTGGGCGCTCCATCGCTGTCGAAGCCGAAACGATGCTTTGCCGCCGTGACGCCGAGCCGCGTCTTGTCCAGAGGCAGCAGCACCTCGGGTTCTCGGTCGTCCAGCGCCTCGGCTGTCTGGTTGGAGAACATCATCGCGCCGATCGCATCGCCAGCGGGGTCGAGGCCTGGTGACAAGTCCGGGTCGATAGCGGCGCGAATGACAGTCTCGATCTGCCTGACGATGCTTTCGTCGATCGCGGCCAGCTGCGCGCCGTCGGCATGTCCATTTTGGCAGAGATAATCGGCATAACTGCGCAGGGAGTCCTGCGCGCGCCACAGCTCAATTTCGTCACGCTCGCGGTAGGACGAGGCATCGCTGGGTGAATGCCCGCTGTAGCGATAGGTAATGACATCCAGCAGAGCCGGACCGCGCCCTTCCAGCAACAGAGATTTCTTGCGGCGGGTGGCATCGGCAACAGCCAGCGGATCATAGCCATCAATGCGCTCGGCGTGCATGGCATCGGCATTGACGCCCAATGCCACGCGGGCCAGCATGCCGTGTCCTAGCGTTTCTCCCTGGGGCTGCCCGCCCATGCCATAAAAATTGTTGACAAAATTGAACAGAATCGGCGGCGCGCCACCCAGCTCGGCATCCCACAATGTGTGATATTGGTCCATGGCGGCGAAGTTGAGCGCTTCCCAGACAGGACCGCTGGCCACGGACGAATCGCCGATATTGACGATGACGATGCCCGGCTTGCGATTGATCCGTTTGTAGAGCGCCATGCCCAGGGCGATATCGGCGCTGCCGCCCACAATGGCGTTGTTGGGCATGATGCCAAAAGGCGGAAAGAAGGTGTGCATGCTGCCGCCCATGCCCTTGTTAAAGCCGGTCACGCGGGCGAAAATCTCGGCATAGGCGCTATAGATCAGCCAATCCCGCGCCAGCGAATGTTCATTCGTATAGTCGTCCAGCGACTCCACGACAGTCAGAGCCGCCGCGTCCATGTAGCCTTCCATAGTGCGCAGCAGATGCGCCGCGTCCAGCTGACGAATAGCCGCCAGCCCTTTCGCCAAGATCTCGCCGTGGCTGCGGTGGCTGCCCAGGATGAAGTCACAGGCATCCAGCGCCAGACATTGCCCGACAGCCGCCGCTTCTTGCCCGATCGACAGATGCGCTGGTCCACTGTGCTGATAGGCAATGCCGCGATAGGCGCCAGCTTTTTTGATGCTGTCCAGCGCTGTTTCGAACTCGCGGATGAGGCGCATGTCGTGATACACCATCAGCAGCTGCTCCCGCGAATAATGCGCGGCTTCGGCGATTGGATCGCGCTGGTAGGCATTGACCGGGATCTGCGGCGCGCAAATGACGTTGCGGCTGCGCGCCTCGGTCGGATCAATGGTCAGGGATTTGGGCATCGACGATGTCCTTCTGATTTTCTTTCTGAGATCAGCCCAGCGCCAGCAGGTCAATATCGGCGATATTGCGGCAGAGCGCCCTCAAGAAACGGGCGGCCGGCGCGCCATCCACCACTTGGTGATTGATGGTCAGCGACAAGCTGATATGCGGGACAAAGGCCACTTCTCCCTCGCCTTCGATTGGCTTCAGCTGCATGGCGCCCAGGCCCAGCAAAGCTACCTGCGGTGGATTCAACAGTGGCGTGAAGCTCTCGATGCCCAGCGAGCCCAGATTGCTGACGGTGAAGGTGCCGCCATGCAGCTGATCGGGCAGGATCTTGCCAGCCCGACAAGCCTCTGCCAGCTGCTGGGCGTCTTCTGCCAGCTTTCGTAGCGGGAGTTGGTCGGCATCGCGCAGCACCGGCGCCAGCAAACCTCGCTCAGTATCCACCGCTTGCGCCAGATGGACAGCTGCGTGCTGATAGATAGTGTCGTTTTCAAAGAGCGCGTTGATGTTGGGGAATTGCGGCAGAGTGCGGGCCGCGGCAAAAAGCAGCAGCTCGTTGATGCCGACGCCGCGCAATCCCAGGGATTCGGGACTATTTTTCAGGCGGGCGCGGAATGCTTTCAGCGCAGTCGCATCGGCATTTGCATGCATTGTCAGCTGCGCTGTGCTTTGCAGGGAATGCAGCATGCGCGTGGCGATCGTCTTGCGCGTGCCTCGCAGCGGGATTTCTGCAACAGCGCGCGACTCGGCGACCGGCAAAAGGTCGGCTTTCTTGACGCGACCGGGAGTTGCCTCGCCCAAAGTGTAGTCGCCGCTGTCCAGCATGGCTTGGGCAACCGGACTTACGCTTGGTCTGTTCTTCAGCGCCGCTTCAATATCGCGCTCGATAATCCGTCCCTCCGGTCCGCTGCCCGACACATCGCTGGTATCGAGTCGCTTGCGCTGGGCCAGGTTGCGCGCTCGTGGCGAGATTTTCTGGCGCGTTTCTGACTCGACAACAGGGGGTGGCGGAGAATCGACAGGGACGGGCAACGTGTTGGCAGGACTCTTTTGCGCTGGCTGGAAAGACCGCCAATCATCAAGTGGCTCGCCGGCTTCGCCAACCACAGCAAGATCAGAAAGCACCGGCGCTTCTTCGCCCACATCGACCAAGCGCGCCAGCAATGTTCCAGTGGCCGAGCTTTCGACTTCCAGGGTGGCTTTGTCGGTTTCGATCTCGCAGAGCAGGTCGCCGGCGGTGATGCTGTCGCCAATCTCAACATGCCAGGCGAGGATGATGGCGCTTTCGACTGTATTGCCCAGCTTGGGCAAAATGATGCTTTCCGCCACGAGCGACCCCCGTGCATTTGCACAGCATCAGTTCATTTGCACAGAGTGTATGCTAGTTCAGCAGGTTTGTCAAGGGCTGTGCTGTGGCTTGCGCGCTCTATGCAGTTCACGCCGGAGCATCCAGGCGGCGCAGCAATTCTTCCAGCACTGTCATCGCCGCGTCGGGAATGACCGTGCCGGGACCGAAGATCGCCGCCACGCCCTGCTCGCGCAGAAAGTCGTGATCGCGCGCTGGGATGACTCCGCCGGCCACCACCAGGGTCTCGTCGCGCCCCACGCGCGCCAGCTCGTCCATCAGTTGGGGCAGCAGGGTCTTGTGCGCAGCCGCCAGCGAACTGATGCCGACGATATGCGCGGCGCAGTCCCTGGCTTGCTTCGCTACTTCGGCCGGCGTCTGGAAGAGCGGCGCGATGACCACATCGAATCCCATATCGGCGAAGGCGCTGGCGACGACCTTGGCGCCACGGTCGTGCCCGTCTTGCCCCATCTTCGCCACCAGCAGACGCGGAGGACGACCCTCGACTCGGGCAAAGTCGTCCGTGATGCGGCGCACAGCGGCGAGCTGCTTCGTCGCGCTCGATTCGCTGCTGTAGATACCGGCAACAGCGCGCGATTCGGCTTGATGTCGCCCCCAAGCCTGTTCCAGCGCCAGGGAGATCTCGCCGGTGGTGGCCAGGGCGCGGGCCGCCGCCACAGACAGCGCCAGCAAATTGCCGCTCCCGGTTTCGGCACAATTTTTGAGCGCGTTCAGGCTGGCTTGCACAGCGTCCTCGTCGCGATCCTGGCGCAGCGCCTGCAATCGCGCAATCTGGGCAGCCCGCACGGCGCTGTTATCCACTTCCAGCATGTCGATCTGTGTGGGCTGGTCGGGGCGGTACTTGTTGACGCCGATAATGATCTCTTCGCCGCTGTCGATGCGCGCTTGACGGCCAGCGGATGCCGCTTCAATGCGCAGCTTGGGCAGGTCTTCTTCCAGCGCCCGCGCCATGCCGCCCAGCGACTCGATCTCCTGAATGTGCGACCAGGCGCGCAATGCCAGATCCTGTGTCAACCGCTCCACCAGGTACGAGCCGCCCCAGGGATCGACCACATTGCAGATGCCCGTTTCCTTTTGCAGCAGCAGCTGGGTATCGCGGGCGATGCGCGAGCTGAAATCACTGGGCAGCGACATGGCTTCGTCGAGCGCGTTGGTGTGCAGCGACTGCGTGCCGCCAAAGACAGCCGCCAGCGCCTCGATACAGGTGCGCGCGATATTGTTGTAGGGGTCTTCGGCTTGCAGGCTCCAGCCCGAGGTCTGGCAATGGGCGCGCAAAGCCAGCGACTTCGGGTTGCGCGGCACAAAGGGCTTGATCAGCTTCGCCCACAGCAACCGAGCCGCCCGCTGTTTGGCGATTTCCATGAACAGGTGTATGCCGATTCCCCAAAAGAATGACAGGCGCGGCGCAAAGTCATCGATGTCCAAGCCAGCCGCCAGCCCTGCCCGCACATATTCCAAGCCATCTGCTAGCGTATAGGCGAGCTCGATATCGGCGCTCGCCCCCGCTTCTTGCATGTGATAGCCGCTGATGCTGATGCTGTTGAAACGCGGCATCTCGGCAGCGGTATAGGCGAAGATATCGGCGATGATGCGCAGCGATTGGGCTGGCGGATAAATGTAGGTATTGCGCACCATGTATTCTTTGAGGATGTCGTTCTGGATGGTGCCGCGCAGTTGGGCCGGCGCGACTCCCTGCTCTTCGGCGGCGACAATATAAAAAGCCAGCACCGGCAGCACTGCGCCATTCATGGTCATAGAAACCGACATGTTGTCCAGCGGAATGCCATCAAAGAGGACTTGCATATCGCGCAGGCTGTCGATCGCCACGCCCGCCATGCCCACATCGCCGACCACACGCGCATGGTCGGAGTCGTAGCCGCGGTGCGTCGCCAGGTCGAATGCCACCGACAAGCCGCGCTGCCCGGCCGCCAGATTGCGCCGATAAAAAGCGTTGCTGTCTTCGGCAGTGGAATAGCCGGCGTATTGGCGGATGGTCCAGGGGCGCACGGCGTACATGCCAGGATACGGTCCGCGCAGATAAGGCGGGATGCCAGCCACAAATCCCAGATGCGCCACATCAGCCAGGTCGGCGGCGCTGTGCTGCGCCTTGACATCAATGCCTTCTTGCGTGCGCCAGTGGTGATGGCTTGCGGCGGGCGACCTTCCAGCGAAGGGCGTAGCGTAGGCGATCTGTGTGAAATCGGGGGAGTTGGTCATGGTCGGCTGGTCTGTCCATCGCTGTTCACATTGTACCTGCTGCGCGGGTAGAACGTTATACTATGCGCATGCAAACGCGACCCGCCACTTCTGTGCTGGATCTGATCGGCCAGACGCCACTGGTCGAGTTGGCGCGCATCACCCGCGAGCTGGACGGGCAGATTTTCGCCAAAGTCGAATTCCTTAATCCCGGCTATTCCAAGAAAGACCGCATCGCGCTGCAACTCATCAAAGACGCAGAAGCCAGCGGCGCGCTGCAAAGAGGCGATACAGTCGTCGAACTGACCAGCGGCAACACGGGCACGGGCTTGGCGATCGTCTGCGCAGCCAAGGGCTATCATTTTGTGGCGGTCATGTCGCGCGGCAATTCGCCAGAGCGCGCGCGCATGATGACGGCGCTGGGCGCAGAAGTCGTGCTGGTCGATCAATGCGCTGGCTCGGCGCCCGGCGAAGTATCGGGCGAAGACCTGGCGCTGGTGGAAGCGCGCGCCCAGGCAATCGTCGGCGAGCGCAAAGCTTTTCGCGCCGACCAATTTCAGCTGGCTGGCAATGCCCGCGCCCACTACCTGCACACGGCGCCGGAGATTTGGCAGCAAAGCGGCGGCATCGATGTCTTTTGCGACTTCATCGGCAGCGGCGGCTCATTCGCCGGCTGCGCGCGTTATTTCAAAGAGCGCAACCCGTCCCTGCGCTGCTATGTGGTGGAGCCGGCGGGCGCTGCGGCTTTTGCAGGCGAAGCGGTCAGCCGACCCAATCACAAAATCCAGGGCGGTGGTTATGCCATGTGCCAGCTTGCGCAGATCGACCGCGCGCTGGTGGATGGCTGCCTGCAGGTCGGCGATGTGGCGGCCGCGGAGATGACGCGAAGGCTGGCAAGCGAAGAAGGCCTATTCGCCGGTTATTCCTCCGGCGCAAATCTGGCGGCGGCGCTGCAATTGCTGGGCGGCGCAGAGCGTGGCGCGCGCATCGCCATCCTGCTCTGCGATAGCGGCTTGAAATACCTGAGCGGCGATCTGTTTCGCGCATGAGTAAACAAAAGTACGGCATGAAAGGGTAAGCACATAGACACAAGGGATAGCAATCTGTG
Source organism: Chloroflexi bacterium bin20 (assembly GCA_002238485.1). Classification (GTDB taxonomy): domain Bacteria; phylum Chloroflexota; class Anaerolineae; order Aggregatilineales; family Phototrophicaceae; genus UBA6055. The sequence continues at coordinate 250,100 of MPMG01000002.1, forward strand.
ACTGTGTAAGGGCGAGCCATTGGGTCGACCGTCGCTTTGCTTGGTTCACTGCCCCAGCCGCCAGCGCAGATGCCGCCACAGCAGCCAGGCCGCGCACTCGCGCATCAACAGCACCAGCCCGACAGCCACCAGCCACCAGCCGCGGCTCGTCATCCACAGGCCCAGCAGCAGTGGCAGCAGTCCCAACGCCAGGTACAGGCACAGCCCGGCAAAGGCCACATCGCGACGCTGCCAGTCGAAGGCGCTCGCCCACATGCCGCAGACCACCGCCACCGCCAGGGTCTGCGCCAACTGCGCATAATAAACCGCCAGCCCCAACGCCAGCAGCAGCAGCAAACGCGTTTGTTCACCGCCCAAAATTTGCTGGTCGGTGAGCGCCAGCCAAATGCCGAGCAGCGCCAGCAGCAGCCAAAAGGCCACGCCCAGCCACAGCGTCAATCGCGCCAGAAACCGCAGCGGCAACAGCCAGACTCCGCGCTGTGCGATGCCGATAGCGCAAGACCAGGTCGCTCGCAATGGACCGCCCGGCAGCGCGCAAAGCAGCGGCCAGGTGTGCCAATGCCGTTCTCGCGCGATGCCCGCCAAAATCTCGCTGGTCAGCAGCGCGCCCAGCAACGGCACGATGGCCGGCAGCAACAGCGGCGACAGCACCAGCAACGTAAGCAGGACGACTGGCAGCGTGAAAAACAGCATCAAGAACTGTGGCGCATAGAAGAGCGAGCCAATGCCAAGAACAACCACCAACAGCAGCAGCTTGCGCGAGGCAGGCCAGGGCGATCCTTGGCGCGCTATAGGTCGATCTGCCTGGCTCAAGCGTCGGACAAGCGGGTCGTCGCGGTCGGGCTGCGCCAGCGCCTGCCACAGTCGCCAAGAAAGCACGGCGATCAGGGGCTGTAACTGGAAGGCGGCGTGGCGTGATGCAGAAGCACATCAATGGTCAGCGCCAATGCCGCGCTGCTGACGGCTTTGTGCAGCGATGCTTCGACAACCGAAGCCACATCGACAATGCCCGCCGACAGCATATCGACTGCCTCGCCGCTGCGCGCATCAATGCCCGTGCCAGGCGCTTCGCCATCCAAACGGGCGACAGTCGCGCCATCATAGCCGGCGTTGCTGCAAATCGTCCGCAATGGCATCTCCAGCGCCCGCAGCAGGATGCGCCGCGCCGCGCGAGATTCGAAGTCGCCGGTCGGCTGATCGCGCAGGGCATCGCGAATCGCCCAGAGCGCCGCGCCGCCACCGGGCACGACGCCATCGCGCAGCGCCTGCCGCAGCGATTTGGCGGTCTCTTTTGCCAGGGCGATGCGCGCATCCATCCGCGCCGGCAGCCCATCGCCGATGCGCAGAATGGCCACACCACCGAGGATCTTGCCCACACGCGCCCGCAGGACAGACTCGCTGTCTTTGCCACGCGCATAGTCCAACTGCTCCAGCAGATCGGCCAGGTGCTCGGTCAATTCCTGCTGGTTGTCGCGGTCGGATACCAGCCCGAAGAGGTTGCGTTCGACCCAGACTTGCTTGGCGCTGCCCAGCCGAGCCGTCTTCATGCCGCGCAATGTGTCGCCAGCCGCTTTGTACAAGGGTGTCGCGCCGCTGATGACCGCCATGTCCATGAGGTGCGCATGTTGATGCTGGGGGGTTTCGCCCGGCGTCTTGACCGCCACCACGCGGAATTGTTCGGGCTTTTTGTTGGCGAGGATGAAATTGATGACCGGCTCACTGAACTTGCCGCCGACCAACAGCAAATTCTTTGCGCCGGCTTGCATCAACGCGGCGAAGAGCGTCGCGACCTCGTCCAGCGATTCGATATCCAGGTCGCTGAGCATGATGGCGCTGTCATTCATGACCATGCGGTCGGGTTCTTTGCCGCCACGCAGCATAGCTCGGGATACCGCGCCACGATTCCAGTACATGCCGCGCATATAGTCGTGGGCGATCTCGCGCCGATGACCGCGCCGCACATCCAGCTGCCCATATTCGCCGATGAAGTCGAAGATTTCGCCCAGCCGCTCCGCCAGTTCTCGGTCCTGGCAGATGCTATGCGCCAGCTGTGCCAGTTTGTCTCGACCTTCGATTGCGGTCATTTGCTGCCGCAACGCGTTCAGGGCGAGTTCCAGTTGCCGATTCAACTCGCCCCGCAAACGCATGGCATCCGCGCCAGCGACAATGACGCGCAGACCATCGCTGACGATTGTCTGGAAGAGCAGCGCCGCTGTCGCCGTGCCATCGCCCAGCTCGTCATAGAGCTGCCAGAGCATGCCGCGAAACAGCATCGCGCCCATGTCTTCATCACGGTCGGGCAGGTCGGTGATGCGCCGCGCGATCAGTCCGCCTTTGTCCAGCAGCTCTGGCGGCTTTTCGGCGTCTGCCAGGTCAAAAGCTATCGAACGCGGAATGGGGCCGAGAGTGGGGCGGATCGCATCGGCGATCAGATTGATGCCGCGCAGCAGCGCCAACGATGCGTCGGGTTGGAAGACCAGCCGGTCTGCCTTCTCCCCGACCCGACGGGGGGACTGAGGGGGGTCTACGCTCAACCGCGGATCGCCCCTTGAGTCAAACCAGCGATGATCTGTCGCTGCATCAGCACAAAGACGATCAAAATCGGCAGGGTGCTCAGGAAAGACGCCGCCATGATTGCGCCAATCTCCACATCGTAGGGGCCATCCATGGTAGCGATGCCGATGCTAAGCAGGTACTTTGTGTCATCGTGCAGCACGACCAGGGGCCACAAGAAGTCGTTCCAGGTATTCACGAATGTCAAAATCGCCACCACGCCCAGCGCTGGCCGCACCAACGGGATGATGATGCGATGGAAAATGCCGATCTCCGATGCGCCGTCGATGCGTGCCGCGTCCATCAATTCGTCGGGCACGGCTTCAATATACTGGCGCATCAGAAAGATATTGAAGGCGCCGACAATGCCCGGAATGATGACCGCCCAATAGGTATCGATCCAGCCGAAATCACGCATGAGCAGAAAGAGCGGGATGAGGATCACATGGAAGGGCAAGGTCAGCGTCGCCAGCACCAGGAAGAAACAAAAGCGCTTGAAACGAAACTCGTATTTGGCGAATGCCGCCCCGGCCAGCGCCGCGAAGTAGACGCCCAGGACGGTGCGAATGCCTGCCGTGAAGATGGTGTTTCCATACCAGATTATGAAGTTCGTATCGTTGAAGAGCTTGACATAATTATGTCCATGCCATTCGCGCGGCATGATCGTCACCGGCAAAGAATACAGCTCGCCCTGCTGACGAAAACTGGCGGTGATCATATAGATGAAAGGGATGGCGCTCACCAGCACGCCAAACAACACGGCCGTGTTCATAAACATCAGGTTGGGGCGGCTGCCGGCCAGCGGTCCGCCACGTTTGCCTTTCCGCATCGCGCTCACACTTTCCAAAACCGAAATAGCAGCAACTGGACGCCCGTGACCAGCAGGATGATCACGGTAAGCACATAACCGATTGCGGACGCATAACCCATGCGGAAGTTGTCAAAGCCCATGAAGAAGAGATACATCAGCGGGAACAGCCCCGAGTCTTGCGGTCCCGCGCCGCTATCAAAGAGCAGATAGGGCTGGGTGAAAAGACTGAACGAGCCGATCAAGCCGGTGATGATGACGAAGACAAAGACCGGTCGCAAGAAGGGAATGGTGATATGCCAAAAGACACGCAGTGTGCCCGCGCCATCGATGCGCGCCGCTTCTTTCAAGTCGTCCGGCACATTCTGCAAGCCCGCTAAGAAGAATAGCGAGTTATAACCCACCCAGGTCCACAAGCCCAGAATGATCAGCGCCGGCATCACGAAGTCTTTATCTTTGATCCAGCCGATGCTTTCCAGGCCAAACAGGCCGATCACGGCATTCAACAAGCCATAGCGCTCATCAAAGACCAGCGTGAAGATCCAGGCGACGACAATGGCCGAGGTGATATAAGGCGCAAAGAAGGCTAATCGTGCCAGAGTCTTGAAGCGAACATGTGGCGCATTCATCAGCAGCGCCACGCCCAGGGCCAGCGGCATCTGGATTAGCACCGTGCCCGCGGCGAACTCCGCGCCATTGATGATGGCCGTGCGAAAGCGCTTGTCTTTGGTCAGCAGGCGCTCATAATTATCCAGCCCCTTGTATTCCAACACCACGCCGCCGCCTTCTTCCGGGCTATAAAAGCCGCGCACACGTTGAAAACTGAGGAAGAAAGCCGCGCCGGCCGGATAGACCGTGAAGATCAAAAAAGACAGCAGAAAAGGCGATAGAAAAATATAGGGGATGACCTTGCGCTGGTTGCGCGACCACCAACCCGAAACGGGCCAGCCTTTTGCTCGCTTGTTTACGGTCATGGCACTGGCAGACACGACCATCGCTCCATGGATTGCGCGCTACGCCAAATCCCTCCCCCATAAGCGAAGGAGGGATTGCTTGCATCTGGCGCAGGGATACACCTATTTGTTGAACTCGAACTCGTCGATAGCTTCCTGGATAGCTGCTTCTGGGTCTGCTCCATCGAGCATGACCGGCTGCACGATCAGGCGGTTGACGGCGTCCACGAAGAGCGTCCAATAGGGGCTGACATTGACCTCGGCCATAGCGGAAGCGGCTTCGGCGATGAACTCGCCCGGCTTCTGCCCGCTGAAGTAGTCATCGGTGCGCAGCAGTTCTTCGGCATCCCAGACCGGCTTGTAGGACGGGAAGAGGTTCATGCGGCGGAAAGCCAGCAGCGAGCCTTCGGCGGTGAGGTTGCAGACGCGGATGAATTCCCAGGCTGCTTCTTTGTTTTCGGACGCGGCGGTGATGCCCATGCCGGTGCCGCCACGGGGGACAGTCGCAAAGCCGCCATCGCCCCACATGGGCAGCGGACGCATCTTCCACAAGCCTGCCAGATCGGGGGCGTTCTGCTTCATAAAGCCTTGATACCAAGGCGCGCCCCAGACGGTGATGTAGGCAGCTTCGTTCATGAGCGCATATTGGGCATCGCCTGTGCCTTGCTCAATGTAGACGCCGCTGTCCAGTTGCGCCTTCTGCCAGTTCAAAATGTCGATCGCCAACTGGCTCTGCACTTGCACATTGTCTTCGGCATCGAAGAACTCGCCGCCAGCCTGATGGAACTGGACATAAAAATCTGCCCAGCTTTGTGTAGCGAGCGGGAAGAGACCATGCCCGGCATCCATCGCGCCGCCGCCCAGCATGTTGACGAATTCGTCCCAGGTCGCGGGCGCTTCGGCATCCATGCCCAGCTCGTCAAATATGTCGTGGCGATAATAGAGCAGCACGGGGTTGACCTCGTTGCCGACTCCATAGATGTTGCCGCGCACAGTCCAGGGCTTGGTCGCGGACGGGATGGACAGGTCTTCCAGTTGCTCGCCGATGTGGTCGTTGAGCGGGGCATAGGGCTCGCTGCCGGCATCGCGCACGAACTGGCCCATAGCCGAGATTTCGATATCGACCATATCGGGGATGCCCGCGCCAGCCACGAAGGCCGCTTGCAGCTTGGGCCACAGGTCGGCGTAGGGCGTCAGCGACAGGTCGACATTGACATTGGGGTGCATGTCGGTCCATAGCTCTTCGACCAGGTTCTGCATCCACTCGTCACGATTGTTGGCGAAACCCCACAAGGAAATGGTGATCTCGTCATCCTGGGCGCGCACCAAGCCGACGGGCAATGCCGCAAAGCCGCTGGCGGCCAGCGCTGTCGAAGCCGCTTTCAAAAAGTCGCGGCGCGAAAGTTTCTTGTCAGACATAGTTGGCTCCTTCTACTTGTACTGCCTGCGAATAGATAGAGTGCACACAGCAAGCATAGCCCATAGCGGCGCGATGCGCAAATGGATATGCCGGACATGGGTCTGTCGTCAACAAATTGGCAACCTCCAGGGCAATCGTCGTAGGGATTGTCATTCCAACGGGCAGAGCGAGGGGCTTGTCACGGGCGGATCTGTCCCGCCCCGTTGCATCTGCGCTTTCAGGAGTCGAATAGCGGCTGCACGGGAGTCATGCCGCCACTGCCGATGTCCGCGTATTGCCGCGAGCCAAGCTGGAACAGCAAAATCATCGTATACATCAGATGACGGGGCGAGTTCCACAAGGAGAGGCAGTCTTCATAAGCCTTTGCCAATAGCGGCAGCGTTTCATTGATGGCGGGAAGGTCTATCGTGGCAGCCAGGGCGTCCACATTTACCGGTCCAACACGAACGCGACGCTCCGCCACCTGTCTGGCAGCATCGACACTCTGGATGTACAGAGCGAAAGCGGCTTGATCGGATATGTCAGACGTTGCCGCTGCCAGCAAGCAAACACAGCGCTGCGCAACAGGTGTCAGCAACTCAAGCGCTTCATCGGCATGGGGGATGGGCAGCTTTCCGTCCGCTCCTGATTCCAAAGGCAACCGACTCTCTTCATAGCCGTGTGGCAGGTTCGGGATTGTCATGGTCGCGTTTTCTCTAAAGCAATGTGGCCGCTGCGCGTGCAGCAGACTTTAAGTACAAAACGACACATATTTCCATCGTGGCGCAGTACCCTGCAGAACAAACCGCCAAGGCCAATGTCCTTGCATTTGATCGCTGTGCCAAAAGAAACAGAGCGAGGTCGGACAATAGTGACTCAAGGTTTGTCCTCGTGATCTGCTAGGTTGAAACTCGTGATGCACATTGAGACTTCCTTGTCCCATACCACCGAATAGAGTAACCCGCCGGTCAATTTGACACCATTGATACCATTCATCGCGATGCCATTGCTGTGATGTCTGGGAAGAGTTCACGCCGCTCTGGGCGTATTGGATTGCTTGTGTGATCTGTGCCTCAGGAATCCCGACTCTACGCAATTGATCAATTGCGTCCGCGTCCCTATTCGCAAGACTTTCTCCACTTACAATACCCACACTGCTGTCAGACGAGTCGGCCGGCGAACTACCAGTTGGAGAAGTCTGACCTTTCACGATGCCCGAAATGGCGCTTACAACGACAACGACTATCAAGAATGTTGCTATGCGATAACCTCTCACTACGCACAAGCCTGCATCGAGTCGCGGCGCGAAAGTTTCTTGTCAGACATAGTTGGCTCCTTCTACTTGTACTGCCTGCGAATAGATAGAGTGCACGCAACAGGCATAGCCCATAGCGGCGCGATGCGCAAATGCAACTAGCGGAAATTTAGCCCGCAAGCTGCCAAACCGCATTTGCCTGGCATGGACGCGGAACTTGTGCTATTCCGTGTACGCGGCAAGAGCGAGGCGCAGAGGGGATAATCAATGACCGTGTATTCTATCATTGAACTGCCCATGACCCGCTGGCGAGAGGCGCGCGCATTACGGCTGCATGCGCTGCAGACCGACCCCAGCGCCTTCGCATCCAGCTATGCCGATGAGCTGGCATTCGCCGATGATGTCTGGCTGGCGCGGGCGCATTCTGCAGAGCGGCGGGCCGGCAATATGACATTCTTTGCGCAGCTTGATGGCGAGCTGACAGGCATGGCCGGCGCGAACTGGTCGCAGCGCGAAAAGAACCAGCATGTCGCGAATGTGTATGGCGTCTATGTGCTGCCAGCGCAACGTGGCAAAGGCATCGGGGGCGCCTTGATGCAAGGCCTGCTGGATGAATTGGCGCGCATGCCGCAGATCGAAAAAGTCGGCTTGCAGGTCAACAGCGAGGAGCAGGCGGCGGTCGCGCTATACGCCAGAATGGGCTTTGCGACAGTCGGCAAGGCAATCCGCGAACTCAAAGTGGGCGGGACTTACTACGACCTGGACTACATGGAACTGCACTTCAGCAAGGCGAAGGATGAAGCATAGAGGGCGCAGATCTTTGCTGTAGGGGCGATACTTGTGTCGCCCTAAGCCTTCACCGCGCCGCTGGTCAAGCCGCTGATGAACTGGCGCATCGCCACCGCGAATACGCAAAGCAGAGGAATGGACGAAATCACATAGCCGGCGAAGAGCGTGCCCCAGTCGGTTTCGTAGGCGGACGAGAATTGCATCAAGCCCTGCGCCAAGGGCATCTTGCTCTTGTCGGTGATGGTAACCAGGGGCCAGATCAAGTCATTCCAGGTGCTGATCAACGTGGTCATCGCCACCGTGGCGATCATCGGCCGCGCCAGGGGTACGGATACATAGGCGAAGACCTGCCATTCTGCCGCGCCATCCACATAAGCCGCATCGAAAAGCTCCTGCGGCAGCGACTCGAAATACGAGCGCATCAGCCAGGTGGACAAAACCAAACCGCCACTGACCCAGACGCTGATCAAGGCCAGGGGCGTGTTGACCATGCCCAGATCGCGCACCAGCACAAAACGCGGCGCCAGCGTCAAAACGCCCGGCACCATGATCAAGGTGATAAAGGCCAGGAATATGACCGTCTTGAAAGGGAAGCGAAAACGCGCGAAGACATAACCCGCCACCGATGCAATAGCCGCGATCAGGCAGATGGTCGTGCCCGAATAGAGCACGCTGTTGACGATATAGCGCCAGATGATGCGAAATGCCGAGCTGTAATTGCCCAGCTGGAAAGGCAGCTCGGGCAACCAGAAGTTGTGATAAAATTGCGTGTTGGATTTCAGCGAGGTGATGACCACCAGCGCCAGCGGAAAAAAGGTCACAATCCCGAAGCAGACCAGCACCGCCTGGAAGGGCATATCGCGGTTGCCGAGGATGAAACGCAGCCGTTTGCGCATGTTTCGCCGCCCCCTTAGTCCGCCGTCGCGCCTGAGGAAACACGCAGGTTGATCACGGTCAGCGCCAGCATGCCCACGAACAACACCACACCGATCGCCGAGGCGTATCCGAATTCCAGGAAGCTGAACGCCGACTGAAAAAGCTGCAAAGCCGGCACCATGGTGCTGTAGCCCGGTCCGCCATCGGTCATGACCAGGAAGAGATCGAAGCGCTGCGTCATGAAGAGCATGGTGAGGATCATAGCCAGGGTGATCTGTCGGCGTGTCATGGGAATGTCGATGAAAAAGAGCCGCCGCCAAAAGCCCGCGCCATCAATGGACGCGCTTTCGTGCACTTCCTGCGGGATAGTCTGCAAGCCGCCCAAAATGATCAGAAATTGCAGAGTCGGCAGCCACGGGAAGCGCACAAAAGACAGCGCCCACATGGCTGTCAGCGGATCGCCCAGCCAGGCATGCGTATAGGCGCCCAAGCCCAGCAACTCCAGCCCCTCGTTGAGCAGACCGACCTGCGGATTGTAGATGAAGCGCCAGATCAGGTAATTCAAGATGGTAGGCACGACCATGGGGAAGACGAAAATGATCTTCCACCAATAGGACCAGCGGGCGCTGCGCAGGTTGATGATCATCTCGGCGGCGAAGAACGGCAGGACAGTCTGCATGACGACGCGAAAGATCACGAAGCCGACCAGATTGCTGAGCGCCACGCGGAAAGTGCGGTCGCTCAACAGGCGCTCATAATTCTCCAGCCCGACATAGATGTGCACCTTGCCGCCATTCCAGATGTAGAGCGAATTGTAGAGCGCGCTGAAAGCCGGCAGCCACTCAAATAGCAGCAGCAGCGTCACCGGGACGAGCAGCGCCAGGTAGAGCCATTTTGCCCGCCAGATGCGCGCTGGCAGCGGACCGCGGCTGAGGCGCAGGCTGTGGCTGGAACTGCCTGAGGCGGCTTGTCGCGAGAACATCGTGATACGCCCTTCGTCCTCCGGCCCCGTCTCCCCACATCGCGGGCAGGCGATTGATGCCCTGCAGCGAGTATCGCCTGCCGCGAGTACTGACTATTGCAACCCCTCCCTCATCTTGGGGGCGCGTAGACACGGACCCGCCGGGGAGGGGCGTTGGGGTGGGGGTGAAGTTCGTATGGACATTACTCCATCTGGAAGTCGCAGGTCCATTCGTTTTCGGCGATGACGACGCGCGCTTCGCGGGTCATCAGGCGGTCTTCTTCAGCGATCAACGTCTCGAGGTCGATCTGGTCAGTGAAGTACTCCTGCATGAGGCGGCGGTGGTCTTCACCATAACGGCGGCTGAGGCGCGGGTCGGGGTCTTTCAGCGCGCGGATGGGCAGCTCCAGGAAAGCCAGGGTCGGCTTGAGCGCGTCCGGCACATCCAGCCCCTTCTGCGTGGGGATGCTGCGCGGCGATTCGGTTACGACGCGTCCCCATTGCGGCTGGGCGGTCAAGTACATGAAGAAGTCGATGACCTGGTCTTCTATGCCTTCGCGGCGCGCGCGATCGGTCATGGTGAAGCCGGCCGTGAAGCCGCCGACCAGGTAGGAGCTGTCATTGTTGGCGGCGTGCGGGCTGGTGGTTTCGGTAATAGGCGGGAAGTAGCTGATGCCCCAGTTGAAATCGGCGTCGCGGGTTACATTGAGAGTCTGGCTGGCGGCATTGCCCAGCAAGAACGGTACCTCGCCGGTGATGAACAGGCGATAGGCTTCGTCCCAGGTCATGGTCGCATAACCGTCCACCCAGGTCGGCTCGAAGTCGGCCAGCAGCTGCAGCCAATCGGCGAAAGCATCGTCGTTGGCGCTGATCAAGCCATTTTGAATGGCGCAGGCGAATTCGCGCTGGTTCAAGGCGTGCCAGCTTGCGCCCGGCTCCCACCAGCTTTCGATGTGGTCGATGTAGAAGCTGGTCAGGCTGGTGCCATCAAACCAGTTGTAGGTATAGGGCGTGGCGGTGGACATGCTCATGGCCAAAGGCTCGTAGCCGGCTTCTGCCAAAGCGCCCATCTCGTCGATCATCGTCTCCCAGTCTTGCCACAGCGAGTAGTCAATGTCGAATTCGGTGTCGATGCCGTTGGCTTCCAGCATGTCGATGTTATAGAAGAAGCCGACCGCCACCGCGTTCACGGTCACGACATACTGGTTGCCGCTGCCGGTGTGGAAAGTCGTATTCCAGACGACATCGGGGATAGCGTCTGCCCAGCGTTCGTGGCCCGGCGTGCCTTCGGGAATGTAGGGATTGGGCATCTCAATATAGTCATTGAGCGGCACATACCAGTCATTGCCCTGCTCTTGCCAGACGCGGATGTAATTGTTGACGATGATATGCGGCTCGTTTTGGCCATTGAAGACCGTGCTGCGCCATTGATCGCCCGAGATATTGTCCGGCGTGTCAATCAGCTCGATATTGACACCAGGATTCATGGCTTCGTATTCGGCGACTACCTCGTTCATCAAGCTCGGCGGATTCGGATTGTTCTCGGTCGGTTCATCCGGGTAGTAGGCGCCGACGGTCGTAAAAATAGTGACTTCGTCCTGCGCCAGCCCGATCAATGCGCCAAAGACCAGCAAAACGAGCGAAACAAACAGCAAACGTTTGAACATCAGAAACTCCTCCTAAGCGATATGACAAGGCATGGAAAGACGACTTTCACACGCAAGGATAACCAATTTGCGCAGAGGCTGCAACGATTCCGAAAACTCGGGAGTGTCTATTTCCGTGTATGTTGGGCTTGCCCCATCCCCCAATCTGTCGTAGAAATCCGCGTGCGCCGTTGCCTCCCCCCGACTTTTCGGGGGACCGAGGGGGTGCCTGTATCCAGCAAATTAGCCACTCCCCGAAAACTCTTTGCGCCCGCTATCGTTCAAATTCGGGCGAGTCGCTGCGTCCCTACAACTCGCCCAAAAAGTCATGCAGCGCCGCATTGAACTCCGCCGCTTTTTCGACGAAGGGACTGTGTCCGCAATCGGCGAGGATGACCTCTTTCACACTGCCGCCAGCCTCCACATAGGCAGCGAGCACGGCTTTGGTCTGGGCGATCATGGGCTGGGGCGGGCAGACCTCGTCGCCGGGCCAACCCGGGATCACGCCCAGCTTGCCAAAGGTCGCCAGGTCGAAGAAAGACATATCGGCGATAACCTGGTCGCTGTCGCCGCGCAGCCACAAAACCGGCGGCTTATTCTCCAATGCAGCCAGGCGCAGCGGATCGGGCTGGTTGTTTGGCGCCATGGCGTTCAGCACGCCCCACCTGCCCGGCGCGACCTGGGGCCAATTGTCCGATGCCACGAAGTCGCCGGGATAATCTCGCTCGTCTGTGTGCGTGGTCAGCACGCTGCTCAACAAGTCTTCTTCGCGCGGGGAGATATAGCCTGGCTTCCAATAAAAGTTGTTCATGACATGGCGCGGCGTCATCTCACCATCGCCGCGTTCGCCATCGCGCAGCAGTTGCGAAAATTGTGGATTGGCGACTCCACCGCCACTGCCAGCAGCATCCTCGGCGCAGAGCCTGCCAGCCGCGTCTTTCGTCCCGCCAAATCCATAAGGCGAAACCGGCGCGACAAAGGCGGCGCTCAACAAGCGCTCTGGGGCATCGCCCAGCAACTGCCACAGCAGGCCGCCGCCCATCGAATGCCCGACCACATGCGCCTTCTCAATGTCCAGCGCGTCCATCAGCGCCAGCACATCATCGGACATATCCGCCATCCCGCGCGAGCCATCGACCACGGCTGCGGGGTCGGCATCGCCAAAGCCGCGTTGATCCAGCGCCACACAACGATATCCAGCCGGCATCGCCAGCATGGTCTCTTCCCAGAATGTTGCGGAGGTGAGGTTGCCATGTACGAAGACGACCGGCGTGCCCGCTTCGTCGCCACTGAACAAGACGCGTGTTGTCAGGCGTTTTGAAGCGATCGATCGCGCAGTGATGCCGGGTAGCGTGGGGACAGGCATGGGATTGCTCCTAGTGGCTGGTGTCGCATACATTCTAGCATAATGGCAGCGCATGGCGTAAAAACTCCCTCCTCATCCTGATGGGGTTACTGAGAGGGTTGCCTCGCCCCTACGCGGCACATCATCCGAATTGGGAGTTGCGCTTCCCTCCGACCTGTCGGGGGACCGAGGGGAGTCCGCAGTTCAGCTTTTCCGTTACACTATCCAGCGACAAACGCAACCATAATGGTGATCCCCATGGATACAGTTCCCTTCCCCAAAGTTGTCGTCATCGGCGCGGGCAGCCTGTTTTTCGGCCGCCAAGCCATCTGGCAGATGACGCAGTCCGAGCACCTGCGTTGTGGCTGTCTGGCGCTGGTCGACACCGACGCCGAGCGGCTCGACAAAATGGGCAGACTGGCACAGCTGGTCGCCGCGGAAACTGGCGCGCCACTGCGTATCGAGGCACATACCAACTGGAAAGATGCGCTGCCGGGCGCAGACTTCGTCGTGCTCAGCTTCGCGGTCGACACAGTGCGCTACCGCGGACTGGATTGCCAGATCAGCGCGCGTTATGGGCTGCGCATGTGCAGCGGCGACACCATCGGGCCGGGCGGCATCATGCGTGCCTTGCGCGACCTGCCAGCCATCCTGGAATGCGCCAGCGATGTCGCCCGCCTCTGCCCGGATGCCTGGCTCATCAATTACATCAATCCCAGCGCGGTCAATGGCATTGCCCTGGCTCGCTTCGCACCTGCCGTGAAGAGCTTCGCGCTTTGCGATTCGCTGCATATGCCGCATGTGAAGATTCGCTATGCTATCTTGGCTGGGCTGATCGACCATGCCAGCCAGTGGCATGCCGCGCTGGATGCCGACTTCGACCTGCGCATTGCCGGCGTCAATCACTTTACCTGGTTGCTGCGCGCGCGCTATCAAGAACGCGATATCATGCCACAGATCGCCGACTCCATCCGCCGTCGTTCTGCCACAAGCGACCCGGCAGGCAAAGGCGCAAAAGCCCTGCACAACGATGCCATCACTTGCCAGCTAAGCGACATCTTCGGCTGCATCCCCGCCTGCACCGCCCACACCAAAGAATATGTGCGCTTTTATCAGGGACGGGGACTGCTGCCGGGCGAGATCCCGCCGCTGACCCTGTGGGAAACCGAAGCTCGTTATGCCCGCCATGCCGATATGTGGCGCGAAGTTGACGAGACGCTGAGTGGCGCCTTGCCCATCGACGGCTTCCTGAAGCGGCACGGACCCGACCATGCCACCGATATCATCGAAACCATGGTGGGCGGGCTGAGGCGTCCGTATTACATCAACACAGCCAATAATGGCGCTGTCGGCAATCTGGGCGATGACGCCTTTCTGGAGCTGCTCTGCGATGTGGATGGGCAGGGTCCGCGACCGCGACCGGTGGGCGATATGCCGCTGGGCCTGCGCGGGATGACGCAGTTGGTGCTGGATACGCATGAATTGACAGCCGAGGCGGTGGCAAAGGGCGATTATGCTACCCTGCGGCGCGCCATCATGACCGACCCGCTGACGAACGCAATCGAAGATGCCGATGCCATATTGCGCGATCTGCTGGCGGCACAGCGGGATGCGCTGCCTGCGCCGTTTCGAGTGTAGGGACGATACTTGTCTCGCCCAACTATTTCGGGCGAATTGACGGGCGACCCAAGGCCCCCTCCCCACAGATTCCACTCGCATGACGTACTTGGACTTGCTTCTGTGGTAAAACAAGCAGCACAAGATTCATCCGCTCATCCCGAGGCCGGGACCGAAGGAGCTTGCATGCCTGCCACCATCATCCTGGCAGTCGATATCGGCGGCACGTTCACCGACATTGTCGCGCTCGACAAACAGGGCGCGCGCATCGCAGTCGAAAAGCTGCTGACCACTTATCCCGATCCCTCGGTCGCGGTCAGCCAAGGCCTGCGCAGCCTGCTGGAGCGCGAGAGGTTCCCGCCCGAGTCGCTTCGCTATGTTGTGCATGGCACCACGCTGATCGCCAATACGTTGATCGAACGGACAGGCGCAAAGACCGCCCTGCTGGCCACGGCTGGCTTCCGCGATGCCATCGAGATCGGCAACGAGGGGCGTTATGACATGTATGATCTGGCGCTACAGAAGCCACAGCCGCTTGCGCCGCGACATTTGCGATTTGATGTGCCAGAGCGCATGCTGGCGGATGGCCGAGTCTACAAGCCGCTGGACGAAGAAGCGCTGCGAGACATCTGCCGCCATCTGCGCGGGTTGGAGATAGAAGCGGTCGGCATCTGCTTCTTGCACGCCTATACCAACCCAGCCCACGAAGCGCTGGCGCTGCAAATCGCGCGCGAAGAATTGCCCGAGGCGGCCGTATCCGCATCGCACCTGGTTGCGCCCGGCATGCGCGAATATCCACGCACGTCCACCACCATCGCCAATGCCTATGTCCAGCCCATCACCAAGCACTATCTGACGCGACTGGAGCGCGACCTGCAGGCGGCGCGCATCGCCGCTCCCCTGAATATCATGCTCAGCAGCGGCGGCACGACCACTGTGGCGGCAGCGCGCAACTTTCCCATCCGCCTGGTGGAAAGCGGGCCGGCTGGCGGCGCGCTGGCTGGCGTCTATTGGGGGCGCTTGCTGGGGCAGCGCGATGTGCTGGCATTCGACATGGGCGGCACCACAGCCAAAGCCGCTCTCACACGACATGGCGAACTGGCCATCAGCAACCAGTCCGAGGTGGCGCATGTGCATCGCTTCAAACGTGGCAGTGGCTTGCCTCTGATGGTGCCGATGATCGAACTGATCGAAATTGGCGCGGGCGGTGGCAGCATCGCCAGGCTCAACGCGCTGGGCTTGCCGACTGTGGGGCCGCAGAGCGCTGGCAGCTCGCCGGGACCAGCCGCCTATCAACTGGGCGGGACGCAGCCGACCGTCACCGATGCCGATTTGCTGCTGGGTTACTTGAATCCCGATTATTTTGCTGGCGGCGCGATCCAACTGGACGCCGATGCCGCGCGGACAGCCTACACCAATCTGGCATCCGCGCTGGATATGCCGCTGGAGCGCATGGCTTGGGGCGTGCATCAACTGGTCAACGAGAACATGGCTGCCGCAGCGCGCGTGCATGCGGCCGAGCGTGGGCTGGAGATCCGGCGCTATTGCATGGTGGCGACCGGCGGCGCAGGACCCGTGCATGCTTGTGGCGTGGCCAACGGCTTGGGCATAGAGCGCATCATCATCCCGCCGCTGGCTGGCGTGGGCAGCGCCTTTGGTTTCCTCACCGCGCCTATCGCCTTCGACTTTACGCGCAGCTATGTCAGGGTGCTCAGCGACATCGACCTGGACGCGCTCAACACCATTCTGCGGGGGCTGGAGCGGGACGGCACACAAATTGTGCAGGCGGCTGGCGTATCCGCCGCCGATATTCGCGTGCAACTGACTATCGACATGCGTTATGTCGGGCAGGGCTATGAAGTGCGTGTGCCTTTCCCCATGGAGACCTTGACGCGCGCGCATATCCAGCGCATGCAAGGAGTCTTTGAAAGCGAATACCGCGCCTTCTATGGGCAGCTTGCGGAAGGCGTGCCTATCGAAGCCGTCAATTGGCGCGTGCTCATCAGCGGTCCACAGCCGCAGGTGGAAAGCCCGCCCCCACCCCAGAGCGGCCAACACGAACCCGTGACTATGCGTCCCCTGCGTTTTTCTCCCGATGCCGAACCTGTGCCCACTCCCGTGTATCGCCGCCAGCAATTGGCAGCCGGCTGGTCGGAGCGGGGCCCGCTGATTATTGAAGAAGCGGCCTCAACGACTGTCGCGTTGCCGGGCTGGTCGGCGCAACTGGCGGATGGCGCTTGCTTGCTGCTGACGAAAGACGGGGCTGGATAATAGCATGGACAAATCGCTAGTGGCAAAGGCAGACAGAACATGATCGACCCCATCACGCTGGAAGTGATCTGGCGGCGGCTCATCTCGGTCGTGGATGAACAGGCGGCTGCGCTCATTCACAGCTCGTTCACGACTGTCGTGCGCGAGGCGGGCGATTTGTCGGCGGGCGTATTCGACAGGGCTGGCAATATGGTGGCGCAGTCGGTCACTGGCACGCCCGGGCACATCAACACCATGGCGAATTGTGTGCGCAAGTTCATCGTGCCGCAGCATCCAATCGACACGCTGCAACCTGGCGACACCTTGATCACCAACGACCCATGGGAAGCCAGCGGACATCTCTTTGATCTGACAATCGTATCGCCTGTTTTTTATCGTGGGCGGGGCGTAGCTTTTTTCGCCAGCACCTGCCACGCGGTCGATATTGGCGGCGCAACCATGGGCGGCGATGCGCGCTCGGTGCACGAAGAAGGGCTGGCCATCCCGCTGATGAAGCTCTTCAAAGCGGGCAAAGCCAACCAGGAACTTTTTGATATCATCCGCGCCAATGTGCGTGTGCCCGACCAGGTCATCGGCGATATCTATGCGCAGGAAGTCGGCAACCAGGTCGGCGCGCACAAGTTAATCGAGATGCTGGACGAGTATGACCTGCCCGATATTGAAGAAGTCTCCGCGTCCATTTTGCGCCGAACGGAAGCGGCTGTGCGCGCTGCCATCCGCGACCTTCCCGATGGCAGCTGCCGCAACACCATCCAGATCGATGGCTTCGATGCTCCGCTGACCATCGCCTGCGAGATCACGGTGGCGGGAGACGAATTGCGCGTTGATTACGCCGGCAGCTCGCCCCAGGTCGACCGTGGCATCAATGTCGTGCTCAATTACACGCATGCCTATACCACCTACACCTTGATGGCTGCGCTTGCGCCGGGCATCCCCAACAACGAAGGCGCTTTTCGTCCCATCCAGGTCAGCGCGCCCACAGGCAGCATATTGAATTGCCGCCGCCCGGCGCCGGTCAGCGCGCGTCATCTGATCGGTCATTTTGTCAGCCAGCCGCTGCTGACGGCGCTGGCACAGATCGTGCCGCAGCGCGTGATCGCCAATGGCTCGGCCGGCTTGTGGAATACAATGATGGACGGCCTGGACGCGGATGGCGAGGAGTTCGCCTACATTTTCTTTTCGGCCGGCGGCATGGGGGCGGCGCAGGACCGTGATGGGCTGTCCGCAACCGCCTTCCCCAGCGGCATCATGGGCGTGCCAGTCGAAGCCATCGAAACAGCAGCGCCCTTGCTGATGCACCGGCGCGAGCTGCGCGTTGATTCGGGTGGGGCTGGGCAATTCCGTGGCGGCCTGGGGCAAGTGATGGAGCTGGAGATCATCACCGGCGCGCCAGCCACGCACAGCTGCATGTACGACCGCACCAAGCGACCGGCGCTGGGCTTGCAGGGAGGGCGGTCAGGCTCACCTGGCAAAGTCAGCTTGTCGGATGGCACAGAACCGCATCCCAAGAGCCATTACAGCTTGCAGCCGGGGCAGCGCGTGATCTTGGAGCTGCCGGGCGGTGGTGGCTTTGGCGATCCATCCCAGCGCGATCTACGGCACGTGCTGGACGATGTGCGTGCGGGATATGTGTCCAGCGAGGCGGCCGCGCGCGATTATGGCGTGGTCATTGACGACATAGAAGTTGAATGATTGAAACCGCTTGGTCCCCCATCTGAACAGGCGAAGCAAACATACTCCCATCCAGATGAAGAGGCTGAGGAGGGCTACTCTCGCGCGGCATTCAGTACAGCCAGCGCCTTGCGAGCGATGGACACGGTCGGATTGGCACTGGTGCCCGGCGCGCGTTCCATCAGGACTTCCAGAAAGAATTCGTCCACAGCAAAGAGCGCGACCGACCCGTACAGACCGCGACCCAGTACATGCGGCTGCGGAAAATCTTCAATGGAGTTTTCTTCCTCGATGCCCTCGCGGATATCTTTCATCCGCAGGTAATGCGCCATAGCATATTCCGCCGAGTCGAATTGCGCGAAAGTCATCTGGAAGTTGTTCGCCATCTGATCAATATACGCGACACGGAAACCGCGCCCATTCTGAATGTTGCGCGGGGCGCCTACGCCCTCATCAAAGCGTGAAAGGTCGCGCCGCCACTGCGTATTGGTGATGATCTGATTGGGCAGGCTGTCGAGCACAACCTGCAAGACATCTCTTCAACCGTCATCCATCGCCGAGCTGTCGGCAGCCGCTTCAAAGGCGCTGCGGTTGCGCTCGAAGAATTTGATCGTCTCGCTGGCTAGTGGTGTTAGAGGGCTGTTGGCGGTGGTGAAAATCTCGACATAGACTTCAAAGAAGTAATTGTCGATCTGGAAGAGCGCGAAAGAGCCATACAAGCCCGAGCCAAATGCGTTGGGACTGGGGAAGGCATCGTCCTGCTCCAGATCGACATCGGCGGAGCGCAGTCCGTGCTTGCGCTCAAACTCGGCGGCTGCGCCAGCTTCGTCGGAGAAGATAACGAAGTTAAGCAGCATCCTGCTGCCTTGCTGCGAGCCATAGGGGATAGCGCGACCGACAGCGGGACGGCGGATGCCACGGATATTGCGCACCTCCGCTTCGCCACCCTCATATGGGCGCTTCCATTCTTCGACCGCAGGCAGGGGATCGGGCAACAGTTCAATCAGTTGCTCCATGATGCTCAAATTGACCTCGTAGGGATCAACAAAGTCAGCTGGAGCAGGCGTCGGCGACGGCGTCGCGCTCGGTTCGGGCGTCGGCGTCGGCGTCGGCGTGATATCCAGACTGTCCTCCGGGCGGCAGCCGCTGAAAACCAACGCGGCGATCAAAGCCAATATCAGCAAGCCTCTCTGTCGAAAAGGAGTCCGATTCATGCCACATCTCCATTTTCTTCATGGTAGAGACGCAAGCGCTCGGGGATCTGCCCGGTGACGATCATATCGGCGACTTCGTTTTCACTCACTTCGCTCTTGTGGAAATCGCCGAGCTTATGCCCGCGCTCAATAATGGTGAAGCGGTCGGCCACCTCGTATACATGGCGGATATTGTGCGTGATGAAGATGACGCTCATGCCTTTTTCTTTGGCGGCAATGGTGTAGTCGAGCACCTTCTGCGTCTCGCCAACCGATAGCGCCGAAGTGGGTTCGTCAAGAATCAAGAGCTTTTTACCGAAGTAAACGGCGCGGCCGATCGCGACTGACTGCCGCTCGCCACCAGACATATTGCCGACAGTCTCTTCGGAATCGCGAATGTGAATGCCAACATCGGCCAAAGCCCGAATCGATTCGCTCGCCATTTTCTTCTTGTCGAGGAAGCTGAAAGGACCGATTTCATAGGTGGGTTCTTGACCGAGCCAGAAGTTGCGGGCAATGCTCATCAGGGGGACCAGCGCCAGATCCTGGTGCACCGTTTCAATGCCGAGCTCGCGGGCGTCGTGCGGCGAGTTGATCTTCACCGCCTCATCGTCGAAGAAGATCTGCCCGCGAGTCAGGGAATGGTAACCGGTCAACACCTTGATCAGGGTCGATTTGCCAGCGCCATTATCGCCGAGCAAACCGACAATCTCTTGACGATCGACGTGAAAGTCGATGCCGCGCAGCACCTGAACGCTGCCGAAATACTTGTGGATATCGATCATATCCACCAGGGCATTATCGTTTTTCTGCTTATATTCCATAAATGACGCTCCCTAATTCTGCCGCGCGCCGCGCACCAAGGTATTGAGGACGACGGCCGCGATGATGATGACGCCGATGGTGCCGGAGAATAGACGGGATTCGATGCCGACCAATACCAGACCGGTCTGCAGCATGCCGAAGATCAGCGCGCCAAGCAATGAGCCGACGACGCTGCCATAGCCGCCGGTCAGCAATGCGCCGCCGATCACCGTCATGGCGATGACTTCAAGCTCCCAACCTGTGCCTTTGAGCGGATCGACGCCCGGGTTTCGCGCTGTTTCATAGATAGCGGCGATACCGGTTAAAACAGCGACGATGAC
Source organism: Chloroflexi bacterium bin20 (assembly GCA_002238485.1). GTDB lineage: Bacteria > Chloroflexota > Anaerolineae > Aggregatilineales > Phototrophicaceae > UBA6055. The sequence goes on from MPMG01000002.1 coordinate 270,582, forward strand.
AAAGTTCTGCAGCTTGACGCGATCGACATTGACGCCTTGCGCGCGCGCCGCCCCTTCGTTGCCGCCGGTGGCGAAGATGCTATTGCCGAACGATGTGCTGGTCAGGACGACATGGAAGATCGCCACGAAAATGAACCACCAGACGATCGCCAGGCGAACATTGGCATTCCGCGGTATCTGCATATGGAAGAAATCGCCTTCGGAACCGATTGCGAGCACCCGGCCATTGAACAGGTCGAAGTAGCCGACTTCGACAATCTCGCCGCCGCTGGCGCTGCCATGATAAGAAAGGACAGCCCCCAACCAGGCAACGATGGCGAGCAGAATCAGCGCGACCAGCGCGAGAATGACGGCGCGTACGATGGCGCCGCTGGTGCCAAAATCGCCATGATTCTCACGGATGGACCAGGCATGCGTCGCCCCTCGGTACAAGACGGGCAAGACGCGATAAGCGGTGAATGCGACAACGGCGAGGCCGATCACTGCCAGCGCCAAGAAGACGATGTTGCTGATGCCGATCACCGGGAGAGCTTCGTGATGGTCGCTGTAGCGCAGAATCCGCCCCCCCGCGATGGCGACCAGCGTAATCGCGCGGAAGGCGAGCATTGTCCCCAAGGTAACGATAAAAGAAGGTATTCGTGTTGAAATCAAGAGGACGCCGTTAATCGCGCCAAGAATGAAGGCGATAAAAACGGCGAGCAAAGCCGCCGGTATGGGCCCGACCACGCCGAATATCGGCGCGCCATGCGTCATGAAGTTCATAAACGACAGCGCGGTGACGCCCAGGATCGAGCCGACCGACAAATCGAACTCGCCCGAGATCATCAGGTAGGTGACGCCGATGGCGATAACGCCCTTGGTCGCCACATTGCTGAGGAAGGACGCGACCGAACTCGGTTCAAGGAATAGATCGGTCGCCATGGTGAAGCCCATGAAGATGGCGATGAAACCGATGATGGCGCCGGCGCTCGGAGACTTGGCGAGCTCGGCGCGGATAAACTTGCCCGGAGTCAAAGCCAGCGCCCGCCGCAGTTCATCCGATTGTTCTTCTACCTGACGAACCACGCGATAGCAGAATAAGCCGGGCAAGAAAAACAGCAGACCAGCGAGCAGCCGATGATTTTCCGCATCGCGAATCGTTGTTTGACCAGGATACTCTGGAACCATCACCGCTCCAGCGACCAAGAAGCCGATCACGCCCACACCTAGCACCACCAGAATCGCCTGAACGAACTTGCGCGGCGGCGAGACGATCATCCGTGTGCCCGGCCGATCGCGCAATGATTCCAGAGGCGGGATCAAGAATACGAGCAGCGCCAGCAGCGCCACGAGCGCGATAATGAAGAGGCTGATGCTGATCAGCGCTTCGCCTATTGACAAAGCAACTGCAGCCAAGCCGCTGGCCTCTTCGCTGATCAAAGCTCGCAGGTCGCTCACCTGGCCCAGCAAAAGCGAGAACTTCAAGCCAACCGGGATCGCCACGCTGAGCAAGATCGCGCCGCCAATCATGACGGTTACGAAAAACATCCACTGTGACCAGCGCAAGCTCGCTTGCTCGCGCGAGTAAAGCCCTATCGCCGTCCGCAAACAACAGACAGCGTAAACGAGGCTGATAACGGTAATGAGGATTTCGATTGTGTTTAAACCCTGGCTCCAGCGCAGGATGTTGTCTCGCTCGCCCAAGGGGATCCAGCCAAAGTATGTGCCGTATGCGATGGCGAAACCAAGGATTGCAAAGCCAGACGACAGAAATGTGACGAGCCTGCCGATGTTTGAAGCTTCGCGCTTGCCTTCGTAATATGCTTTCATCATAAGCAATCACTCGAATATGGCTAATTGGGTAACAGAAATAGTTCAGGCTTATTCAACTGAACTCTGCGGACAAACAAGATAATAAAAAACAAAAGTGGATGGGGGTATAGCCCCCACCCACTACGATTGCCGATTTCGGCTTAGCGATAACCCTGGGCGGTCAGCTCGATGATGGCATCGACATTGCTGCCGTCGATGACGCCAGGACCGGTCAGAATATCGCCACCCGGAGCCATCTTGAACTGGCTGTTCAGGTAGAGCCACATGATCGTCTCGAAACCTTGCAGGTAAGGCTGCTGGTCGATCGCCTGGATCAAGTAGCCGTTCTGGATCATTTCATAGATCTCAGCGCTGGTATCATGTGTGGTAGCGAAGATGTCGCCCGCCATGACGCCAGATTCCTGAACGTACAAGTTCAATGAACTCGCCGGGTTGGGACCAAGGCTGAATACAGCGTTGGTATCGGGGTTGGCGCTGAAGTAGTCGGCGAACGTGCCGGCGGAGGCTGTCACATCGTTGTTGATGGTCAGCTGATCCAGCGGGATGCCAGCTTCTTCAAATACCGAGCGCACGCCCGCGCAACGGGCTTCCAGACCACTGTGTCCAACTTCCTGGATCGGGCATACGCCTCTGGCGATCTCGACTCCAGCGGCATCGGCTGCGTCGAGGACAGCGTTCGCGTTGGAGCGTCCGCCCAAGAACTCGTTAGCGCCGATATAGAAGAGAGTCGGCAGCGCATCCGGGGTGCCGGCGTTGGGATCAGCCGTGTTGAACACGATCACAGGAATACCAGCTTCAGCGGCGCGGTTGACGCCGTCGCGAATAACCTCTGGATTGGGAACGGTGGTGCCGATGCCGTCGTTGTTGCGCGCCAAGGCAGCATCCCAATAACCGGCCATATCATCGATATTGTCAACGGGGTCCGACAGCCAAGCACAGTCCGCATTCAGCAGGCTGCAAGCATCTTCCATACCCTTGATCACCACGACCCAGAAGGGATTCCCGATGCCGCCATGGCTGACCATGCTGAAAGTCAGCTGGTCTTGCGCGCCAACGCCACCAACAGCGGCAATCATAATGCCCAGCGCCAAAAGCAGCACCGGAATTGTACGAAGTAACGTTCTCATTGCGTTTCTCCTCGAAACTAGCGAATGTGTAGATTGCCCCAGGCAAAATGCCTGTAGAGACCATAATACGCTGCGCGTGCTTCCCGCCGCAGTCCACGCATTGTAGCGCGCTTTTGTTGAATTGCAAAGTGTCGTGTTTTTGGGTTTGCGCCAGGCTATCTGGTGCAGGGGCGAACCAGGGACTCGCCCAGATGAGTGGAAATTTTGCAGCAACGGGCGTTTCGGCGATACGCCCCCTATACCGCGGCGAATTGTGGAGGGGCGCCCGGGGACCGAGGGGGGATTCTTACAGCGACGCGCGCAATGTCGCCGAATCCATGCGCCTCCAGGAACAGAATCCGGTGTCGTCACGCAATCGCGCAGTTTCCAACCAGCCCCGCCGCGTTACTGGTGGCTCGCTGTGTTCGGAATCGGCAAGTATGCGAAGACTTGTGCCTGGCAGCGCCTGCTGGATCCGCAGTGCCAGCTCGAGGTTGTTCAAAACATCGCCACTGGCCAGTTGATACAGCGGGTGATTCAGTTTCTCTGCCGCCAGCAGCGCCACCAACGCCCGTCCAATATCTGGCGCATACGTCCATTCTCGCGATTCTTGAGGGCGTGGCAGGGCGATCTCGCCGCTCGTCGATGCTTGATGCAACAGTCGCGCAACCAGGCTCAGCCGCGGGCGAGTCGGTCGCATCGTCTCGTGCGGTCCATAAATCGCGCCCAGTCGCGCGCACAGCACATCGCGCCCACTCTCGCGCAGGGTTGCCGCTGTCGCTTCCATTTGCGCTTTTGCCACGCCATAGGCTCCCTGCGGATTCGGCGGACGGTCGGGGCTGATCGGCATGGCGGACGTGGCCTGGAACAGCGCATCGGAGCTGAGACAGATGACACGCGCGATTGCCTGCTTTTGAGCATATGCCAACGTGGCAGACAAGGTCTCGTTATTGGCGCGCAGTTGCGACTCGGGCGGCGTATCGAGCGCGTCGGTGATGAAGGCAGCATGCACCAGCGCCTGTGCCCGGAGTGGCGGCATTTGCCTGCAATCGGCTGTGATAGTCTGCAAGCTTGGCGCAACGAACTTGTCAAAGTGGCGGTCGATGGCATAGAGGTCTGCGCCGGCAGCCAGCAGGGCCGCAGCGATGTTGCGCCCCAGGAAGCCACCCGCGCCCGTCACAAGAATTGTTTGCCCTGCCAGCGGTCGCTGTGTCATAATTGCGCCTGGACTAGGATAGGCGATGAGGGATAGCACAAAGTCAAGTTCGCCGCAATAGGAGGAGCAGCCTGTGCAGCCAAATTGGGTGCTGAAAGAAGACGAAGCCATCGAACTGCTGGCGCTGCTCATCACCTCGGCGCGCATCCAAATGGACGAGCCAGCGCATTATGGTCCGCTGCGCCTGCTGACCGCCACCGAACGCCTGAGCAGCCTTATTGAAGCGCGCAGCTCGCAGAAGTCACGCGGCTTTTTGCAAGACAATATCGAGCGCATCCCCGAAATGCACATGCTGATGTCGGATGTGGAAGCCTATACCGAGGGGCTGGATGCCTTGTGTCGGGCGGTGGCGGAATGTTTGCTGCGGCACAGCGCGCTGGAGAACGAGTCATGAGCGAGGCGCTGCGCAATATCAAAACGCGGCGAGTCGTGCGCGAGATGAGCGGCGAGGCAGTCGAACGCGAGCAGATTGAAGCCATTCTGGAGGCAGCTCGCTGGGCGCCCAGCGGCGGCAATCTGCGCCCCAACCGCTATATCGTCATTGAAGATGAAGAGACTCGGCGTCTGCTGCGGCTGGTCGCGCCCGGCATGTTTCAGCGCGCGCCAGTCTTGATATTGATCTGCACGAACTGGCAGGTGGTGGCGCAGCATCACTTGCCCGCGCAGGACCGCGCTTTGCTGATCGATATCGGCACAGCGGCGCAAACCATGATGCTAGCGGCGCATGCGCTGGGATTGGCGTCGGGGCCTGTGACTTCGTACAGCAAAGAGGCGGTGCGCGTCATTCTCAATCTGCCCGCGCATTATTCGCCAGAGATGTTCATCTGCATCGGTCATAAAGCCGAAACGGCGCGTCCCGGCATGCGCGCCTGGCAGCCTATCACCTGGCGCGACCTCACGCACTGGGAGCGCTTTGCGACATAAAGATGCCTGTTGGGATTGGCTCGCAATCCAGACTTCACCAGACTTCAATAGTAGGGGCGATTTCGCGCGGGACTAGCTAGCCTTCCAGCCTTGAAGGGGATGGTTCCGGGGGAATGTGGGGCATTTTTCGCCGCCGAGCCCGAACCACTGTCAGCGTCTCGCGCAGACTCCAGCCAGCCACCGCCGCAAAGGACAGCGCATACACCAGCAGATAAGGCGCCAACTGCGGCTGCAATCCCCAAGCCAGCACAGCCGCCCACAGCGCATAGGCCATCAGCGCCAGTTCCAGCCATAGCATGGGCGAAAGCGAAAGCGCATAGGCATTGCGCGCCCAATCTCGCGCGAATTTGGGTGTGCGTTGGAAGTCGCCGTGCCTGCCCAGCAACGTGCCCAGCACAGCCAGGCTGTTGCAAAGCGACATGCCACTGCCCAGCAGCAGCAGCGCGGGAAAGGCGCTCAAACCACGCAGCCAGTCGTCATACAGACGCATTTGCCCGGCTGCATACATCAGCGGCGGCGCAAGTGCCAACAACCCCAGCGGCGCCAGCGGCAATCCGCCCAGCGCATCTGCCAGCAGCAAAGGCGGCGTCAGCAGCAGCAGCAGCAGCATCAACAGCGGCGGCAGGTATTGGCACAAATGCTGCACCGCCATGATCTTCTGCGCGGCGCTCAAGTTGGAAGCCAGCAGGGGACGCGCCAGCTTGCGCAGGCATTGCGTATTGCCGCTCGCCCAGCGCGCCTGCTGTTGTTTGTAGGCTGCCAGTTGCGGCGGAATCTCGCCCGGCGCCTCGACATCTGGCAAGAATAGCGAAGTCCAGCCAGCCATCTGGGCGCGGTAGCTCAGGTCGAGGTCTTCGGTGAGCGTGTCGGCCGACCAGCCGCCGGCTTCTTCGATGCAGCGCCGCCGCCAGATGCCGCCCGTGCCATTAAAAGGCACCAGCCAGCCGCTGCGGTTGCGCGCCGCCTGTTCCACCACAAAATGCGTGTCGATGCTCAGCTTCTGCGCGCGTGTCAGGCTGTTTTCCTCGGCGTTGAGGTGTCCCCAGCGGCTCTGCACAATGCCGAGTGCGGGGTCGGCCACCAGGTGCGGCAGGGTGCGCCTCAAAAAGTCGGGTGGGGGAATAAAATCGGCATCGAAAATGGCGATGTAGTCGTCGGACGTGTCTTGCATGCCCTGTGCCAAAGCGCCCGCTTTGAAACCGGCGCGCTCGGCTCGGCGGATGTGCTGGACACGAAAGCCTGCTTCTCCCAGCGCTGCCAGTTTCCGCGACACCAGATGGACAGTGCGGTCGGTAGAGTCGTCAAGCGCCTGGATCAGCAGTTTGTCGCGCGGGTAGTCCAGAGCGGCGATGGCATCAATCAAGCGCAGGGCGACATTGGCTTCGTTGTAGAGCGGCAGTTGCACGGTGATGGCCGGCAGGTCGCTATCGGGCAAAGTAACTGGATCAGCGGGAGATGCGGCGCGAGTCCGCCAGTAGCGCCACAAGAGAAGCGCTTGCCCAGCCGTGTACATGCCCAGCGCCAACGCGCAAAGCACATAAAGCGTAGTCAGCAGAGAAATCATCGTCGGCATTCTAAAAGCGCGGGGACAAACTGGCAAGGTGTATCAGTCCGTGCAAAACCTGGGCACGAAGATACAAAGTCTTTGCCACAAAGAAATTGAGGCACAGAGATTATTATGCTGTGTAGGGGCGAGCAATTGGGTCGCTTGCGAAGCCAGGAACTTGTCGATAGAGTATGAATAGTGCAAATGTGCTAGGAAGCGCGCTATGGACAGGCACTTGTTTTATGCTGGCGACAACCTCGAGGGGCTGGAGTTGCTCAAGCGGCGGGGGCTGCGAGCCGACCTGGTATACATTGATCCGCCTTTTGCGACTGGCAATGATTTTCTGATTGGTGAAAGGCGCGCCAACACAATCAGCGGCAGTGGCGCGATTGCCTATTCCGACCGCAGAAAAGGCAGAGAATACCTTGACGTGCTGAAGCATCAGCTACGAGCCGTAAAAGAAGTGATGTCTGCCGCTGGTTCAATCTATGTGCATATCGGCATGGCGGTCGAGCATCGCGTGCGGTTGCTGCTGGACGAAGTGTTTGGCGCTCACAATTTTCGCAACAGCATCACACGGATCAAATGCAATCCCAAGAACTTCCACCGAAACTCCTATGGCAATATCAAGGACACGATTCTCTTCTATTCGCTATCGCCAAAGACTCTAACCTGGCATCCGCAGCGGGAGGCGCTGAGTGAGGGCGATATTGAGCGGCTCTATCCTCTGGTAGACGAGTTGGGCAGGCGCTACACAACCACGCCGCTGCATGCGCCAGGCGTGACGAGAAATGGAAAAACTGGGCAAGCATGGCGTGGCATGAATCCGCCCGAAGGCCGCCACTGGCGCTATGCTCCTGACAAGTTGGACGACCTGGATGCGCAGGGTCGCATCGCCTGGAGCTCGACAGGCAATCCGCGGCTCATCAAATATGCAGAGTTTGCAAAGGGCAAGCTGCCGCAAGATGTATGGGAATACAAAGACCCGCAAAATCCGCTTTATCCCACGCAGAAGAATGCCGATATGCTCGAGCGAATCATTTTGACTTCGTCTGATCCAGGCGACACGGTCTTGGATTGCTTTGCCGGCAGTGGCGAGACCTTGCTGCAAGCGCACAGGCTGGGCAGGCGCTTCGTTGGCATGGACAATTCTGCTGCGGCGCAGGCAGTCATCCGGGCGCGGATACAGGCTATCAATACGGAATGGATCACTCAGGATGACAACACTAGACTTCGAGTATGTAGAGCGGCAGGTCAATCGCGAAAACTTGCTCGCAGTAAAACGGGAAGTCACTGAGCGGTCACCGCGGCTACGCAGGCGAATTCTGCACTTTTCAAACTGGTTGATGGCGCATATTACGACGAATACCGTATCAGCCAGCTCCAGAATCTCATCCGGCTTCAGCCACCTCGCAGTTATGTCGCCAGCGTCAACTCCTTGCAGAATAGGGAGTGGCGAATGTTGTGGTTAAAGACACCCCCCTCAGTCCCCCCGAAAAGTCGGGGGGAGGCAACGGCGCGCGCGGATTTCTACGCATGTCGGGGGATGGGGAAAGTCCCCACATACACGAAAATAGACACTCCCCAGAATATGCTGCACACCTTGGCTCGGGAATAGTGGCGGGCGACACAAGTATCGCGCCTGCAATGCCCCTCTGCATCTCCCCGCTACTCGATATTCGCATGACGCGCATTCATGTCGCGTTCATCCACGCCCAGCGCTTCTTTCAGCCGTATCACCAGCAGATCGCAGGTCAAGCCCAGGCAGTGCTCAAAGAGCGCGCCCATCACCAAGACAGACTCGTCGCCGCTGCCACCGTTGGCTTTGAAATTGGTGGCGGGGATGTACACCAGGCTATCCACCGCGTGCGCAATGGGCGAATCCAGATTGCCGCAAATCGCCGCCAGACTCAGGCCTGTGCCCGCCAGCGATTCGACTGCGCCGACGAGACTGCGCGTGCGTCCCGATGAAGAGCCGACCAACAGCAAATCTCCCCTGCCGATGGCTGGCGCGGTGACATCATCGACCACATGCACAGCCAGCCCCAGGTGCATCAGCCGCATGGCAAAGGCGCGCATCTGCAGACCAGTGCGTCCCTTGCCCGCGATGAACACCCGCCGCGCCGACAAAATCGCTCGCTGCAGCGCATCAATCTGCGCCGGATCGACTCGCTTCAATGCCCCGCCGATATCCGCGAGGATGGCGTCAATCAACTCGGCTGTGCTCATGGTTGCGAATCCTCTCGGCGAATCGTCTGGCCATTGTCGCTGGATCGCTGGTCCTGGTGATGGCGCCACCGACGATGATGATCTGCGGCAGACAGGGCAAGATCTGCGGAAGCGCGTCCAGTGTAAGGCCGCCGGCGATAGCCAGCTGCGCCTCGGGCAGTTGCCTGTGCAGCTCTGCCAACAGGGCATACGGAGCGGCTTGTGATGCTTGCAGGTCTTGCGCGCGGTGCAGGCAGAGCGCATCGCAGCCCAAGGCCAGCAGCCGCCGTCCGCGCATGAGCGGATCCGCCACTTGCATCATGTCCGCCATCACGCGTTTGCCATGTGTCCGTGCAGCCTGCGCGGCGCCGGCAATGGTGGCATCGTTCGCCAGCCCCAGCACTGTGACGAAATCGGCGCCAGCAGCGAAGGCGATATCCGCTTCCAGGTCGCCGGCGTCCATGATTTTCAGGTCGGCGAGCAGGGTCAGCGCCGGATACAAAGCGCGGATTTTCCGCACAGCGCGCATGCCTTCGCGGTAGATCAGCGGCGTGCCCACCTCGGCGATATCAATATGCGGACGCGTCTCTGCCAGAATATCCAGCGCTGCGGAGAGTTCACCATCCAGCGCAAGCTGCAGTTTGAGCATGGTCGAGATTCCTGTTTCTTGCAACGCTAGTGTATCGGCAGTTTGTGCGGGCTGCTGCTGTGGCGCAGAGCAATCGGGCGCGCCAAATTCTGGGCATATGAGATCCAAGCCCCATCCCCGACAAGCAGTGTTTACGCTGTACGCCACTTCCTGTGTCTACAGGAAGAAAGCCCCGCCCTCATTTTGGGGGAGAGGTTTGGCTGGGGGCAGCGGGCGACCCATCGGCTCGCTCCAACTTCGCAAGCTGTCCGCTCTGTGGTTACAATACGCACCCAGACTCGAATCAGGGAGGCGCGCATGCCAGCCAAGATTGTCGTCGCGGGCAGTTTCAACACCGACTTGACCTCGTATATGCAGCGCATGCCACGCCCCGGCGAGACTGTGCATGGCGAGCGCTTCGTCACCGGCGCGGGCGGCAAAGGCAGCAACCAGGCAGTCGCAGCAGCGCGGCTTGGCGCGGATGTCACGTTCATCGGGCGGCTGGGCAAGGATGTCTTTGCCGAGCTGGCCTACGAGATCTGGGATGCCGAGGGCGTCAACCGCGATTATGTGGCGCAAGATGACGAAGTGGCCACCGGAGTCGCGCCGATTTTGGTCGATAGCAGCGGCGAAAACTCTATCGTGGTCGTGCTGGGGGCGAATCTGCGCGTGCAACCAGCCGATATAGACGCAGCGCGCGACAAAATCGCTGAAGCCGACATCTTGATCGTGCAGCTGGAGATCAACCTGGATATGGTGACCTATGCGCTGCAGGTGGCGAAGGCGGAAGGCCTAACCACTATTCTTAATCCCGCGCCGGCCGCTGCCTTGCCCGCCGAGACCCTGGCGCTCGCGGATTATCTCACGCCCAACCAGACAGAACTGGAAGCGCTGGGGGTTGGCGGGGCTGTCGTCGAGGCGGCGCGCTCTTTGTTGACTCGCGACGATCAGACGGCGGTGGTTACCCTGGGCTCGGCTGGCGCGCAAATCGTGAGCGGCGCAGAAACGGCGCTTGTGCGCAGCTTTGATGTGGATGTGGTAGATACGACTGGCGCGGGCGATGCTTTTACTGCCGGGCTGGCGGTGGCGCTGGCAGAAGGCGCAGGGCTGGCAGCGGCTGTGCGCTTTGCCAACGCCTCGGCGGCGCTGTGCGTGACCAAGCCTGGCACTGCTCGCAGCACGCCATATCGCCACGAAGTCGATGCGCTGCTAGCAGCAGAATAATGCCACGCGTACTTTGTCCCCGACTTTTCGGGGGGAACCGAGGGGAGTGCGGGCGACCCAATGGCTCGCCCCTACAGAAACCGCGGGGGTCAGAGAGGAAAACGGGATATGGCCAGCAATCTATGCGGCAAAGTCGTCATTATCACCGGCGCGAGCAGTGGCATCGGCGCGGCGCTGGCACGAGCCTTGTCCGGGGCGGGCTGTCGCTTGACGTTGGCGGCGCGTTCACTGGACAAATTGCAGGCCCTGGCGGAGGAATTGCCTGGCGAGACGCTGGTCCTTCGCGCCGATATGCTGCAAGCACCCGATATCGAGAATATGGTGAGACGCACCCAAGAACGATTCGGCGCTGTAGATGTACTCTGCGCCAACGCCGGCATCTTCATCCAGGGCGACTTCGCCGATTATGACATGGACGCCGTGAGCGACATGCTGCGCATCAATATCGAGGGGGTGCTGCGCTGCGCCCACGCCGTCATCCCCATCATGCGCGATCAGTCCAGCGGCGATATCCTCGTCACCAGTTCCATCGCCGGGCATGCCGAGCTGCATCGCGGTCCAGCCTACGGCGCGACCAAACACGCCATAGAAACCATCGTCAACACGTTGCGGCGACAATTGGCGGGCTCGGGCATCCGCGTGATGTCTCTGGCCCCGGGCAAAGTGGCAAACGAGCTGTGGGGTTATGAAGACGCGGCAGAAATCGAGCGGCTGTCGGTGGCTGAGGGCGGCTGGCTGCGCTCGGACGATGTGGCGGCGGCGGGATTGTTCATGCTCAGCCGTCCCCGCCATGTGACCGTGCGCACCGTGGTGATGGTGCCGCGTCATCAAGAAGCCTGATGACAAAAACGGCTGTGGTTACGCTGGGGCTGGAAGTCTTTCTGCGTGAGCGCCTCGATCTGGTTGCTGGCAAGCGAGCGGCGCTCTTGGCTTGTCCCAGCAGCATCGACAGCCAGTTGCGCAGCAGCCTGGAACGTCTGCGCGCCGAGCCCGCCGTCAATTTGGTCGCGCTCTTTGGTCCCGAGCATGGCCTGCGCGGCGATGCCCAAGCGGGCAGTCCTGTGCAAAATGCTCGCGACTCGCTCACGAGCCTGCCTGTGCACAGCCTGTATGGAACGACGCACAAGCCCAGTCCCGAAATGCTGCGCGGCATTGATGTCATACTCATCGACCTGCCCGATGGCGGCGTGCGCTTCTATACCTACCTGGCTACGGCGCTGAATGTCCTGCGGGCAGCGGCGGATGCTGGAATCGAGGTTGTGCTGCTGGATCGTCCAGCGCCCCTGGGTGGCGCGCGCGTTGAAGGACCTCTCCTGCGCAGAGCCTGGCGCTCTTTCGTCGGCCCCTTCGAGCTGCCCGTCCGTTATGGCATGACCATGGGCGAGGTGGCGCAACTGGTCAACGCGGCAGAGATTGGCTGCGCCCTGACGATTGTGCCCATGCGCGGCTGGCGGCGGGATATGAGCTACGCTGACACCGGGCTGCCATTTGTGCCCTCATCGCCCAATCTGCCCACGTTGGAAGCCATGCTGCTGTACCCCGGCGCCTGCCTGGTCGAAGGCACGAATTTGTCCGAGGCGCGCGGCACGACCAAGCCTTTTGAATACTTCGGCGCGCCCTGGATTAACGCCGAAACGTTGGCTGTAGCGCTGAATGGGCTGGGTTTGGCCGGTCTGCGCTTCCGTCCCGTCTACTTCGTGCCCACCTTCAGCAAGCATCAAGGCGAGCTTTGCGCTGGCGTGCAGATCTACATGCTCGACCGCGAAGCCTGTCAGCCAGTCGCCGCCATGCTGCAGGTGCTTGCTGCGATCAAAATGCGTTATGCGGATGACTTTGCCTGGCGCGAATCTTGGCAAGCCGCCGCGCCACCGCCCATCGACTTGCTCTATGGCAGTGACGATTTGCGGCTCGCCATCGACGCGGGGCGGCCTGTGGACGAGTTGATCGCTGGCTGGGCAGATGACCTGCGCGCATTCGAGGCGCTGTGGGCGCAGCATTTGCTGTATTGAGGATGGGTAGGGAAAGTAATCAAAGTCAGCTGGCAACAGAAACGGCCTCTAGGTGTTATACCTGCGCACAAGTCCCGGTTCGCTGTGATAGTCTTCTGGTAGCGCCACGCGACTTAGATAGAATGCGAAACGGCTACTGAGATGCTCGAGGTAAGGGCTACGCAGTCGGCAGCGTCTGTGCGTCTCGCCGAGTTCAATCCGTTTGTAGAGTTCGCCAGTTGGCACAGAAAAGTATCGTTTGAAGTCGATGACAAGTTCATCGATTCCCTGTTCTTGCAGGTCGAGACTACTCTCCACTTTGGAAAAGAATTGATAGCGTTCATCTTTGTTTTGCTTGACTCTGCGCCAGATTCTAGATTTGTCGGTGTTTTTGGAACCGTCGACAGCGATGATTTGCCTTGCTGCGGAGATGGCAGGCATCGCTTCGCACAAGAGAATGCTGGGTATCGTTCTGTCACGCGCATCGGGCTTCGTTCTCGAATTGAAGTCCCAGTCGAGGTCGCAATCTTGCGAAAGAACATAGGCAAAAGCGTGATTGCGCCGTATGGCACGGGGCGATTCTTGAGCGATGGTGTGCAATTCTACGAACAACTGTACAACATTGGACAGCAATTCACCTTGCCGCAAAGCCGACTCGGGCACGGATTTGGCGTAGATCATACGCGCTCAGCGGTTTCCTCATATTCGTCCCAGTCGATTTGCCACGCCGGAGCAGGTTCGTTGCCGGTAACTGTCACGGAAACTGGAGTCAGCTTTACACCGCTGTCAGCGCCTTTGCCTCGGGTGGCATAGGCCTGCAAGTTGCGAATGTCATTGCAAGTCCCAAGCAAATCGCCAAACCCCCACTTGGGCAGCGTAGGCAGTTCCATGCCCAGTTCAAATGCGCCGTCCAACCTGTCTCGGTCTATGAATCGCATAGCGATCAAAGCCAGCGCCGCGCGTTTCGTTATGTCTTCCAATTCGCGATTCAAGCCGAGCAATTGCGAGCGATGACCCAAGATGATCAGATAACGAAATAGCAGGCTTTCCAGCGAATCCGCTATGTCAATAATTTGCCGATCCGCCTCTGTCGTCATCAAGTCGGCGCTGGTGGCAATCGTTTGATCATGTGGCTGGCTCTGGACCCATGGCCGTGTGTAAGGGATCAAGGATGCACCAGCGGAAGAAGTTTCTGTTGAGTATGTTGAATTCACTTGCGCGGCTAATGACATTGTTGACCTCCGCAGGAACTTCGTCGCTTGTAAACAAGTCATTATCTAGCAAAAACACCAAGTCGCTGTCTTGCGATTCGCTGGCGTGGGCTAGCCCATGACTAACGCGGATAAAGTCGCCGGCCGCGTTCATGCTTAGGGAAAATACGCCATTCTGCTCCACGATCTCAGGCTCGTAGTCAGGAAGTCCCAGTGGTCCCAGTACCTGCGGCGCAATCAAGTCCCGCCAAGGCACATTCGCAAGCTCCATTGCATTTCGGTCTATAGCATTCTGATACCGCAAACCCAGCCTGCTGATAGAGTCGGGCGCATAAACCGAAATGAGCGCATGAACCATTTTTTCCAAATGCTCACGAAAGTCTTCCCACCGTCGGTATGTCCGCGTCTGTAGAGCCACAAAATCTCGCGCTAAAGTGATAGTCCAGTTCTTGTCTTTGCTCAAGAATTGATATCTTCGTCTATCTGAAGCAATCAGCACTTGTCTCAGATCTTGTGGGATCAACTCCGCTATAGCAGGAGGCAATGGAATATCATCGCTTTCCGCTGCCGCTTGAAACAGCGGAAAGTCACTGCGTATTTTATCCTGAAAGGCGGCGGGCAGAGCCGATTCTATCGACAGTATCGGCGGAAACATGAGTTGGCAGATAACCGACTGCAAGGGATTATTGCGATAGATCACCCGCTCGACGTCAGAAAACAAGTTCTGGAAGTGCAATGATTTGCCTCACTATGGCGATTGATACGAGTATACACACGCTATGTAATTTGCGCATTAGAGATTTTAAGTTAGTCAAAACTCACCGTCTCCGCATGATATCCTCAGCCAGGGTCAGCAGTTCGTCGCGGCGGCTCGCATCCACATCACGGCTTTCGAAGTAGCGCGCGAGCAACTGCAGCGGACTGAGTTCTTCTGCGCTTTTGCCCAGCCGGGCGCGCGTGCTCCGCTCTATATCTTTGCGCAAGCCCGCCATGTGAAAAAGGCCCGACCGTCGCAGCGCCCGATGAATCTGCCCTTCGTTCAGCAGCGTCTCGCTTTCGGGAGTCAGCGCAATGTGCAGCCGCAGCACAGCATCGCGCAACTCTTGCGCTTCCAGCGCTGCCAGCACAGACTGGGTCGGGTCGAGGCTATCGCGGCAATCGACCTCGATAGTCAGCAGCTTGCGCGCATTCAGTTGCACGAATTGCCAGTCGGCCCGCCCGCGCCGCAGCTCTACCCAGCAGAAGCCCTTGGCCGCGCCTTCTTCGCCAAAGTCGATGCGCTCGATGCTGCCGCTATAGACCACTGGCGGCCAGTCGGCCTGCCCATGAGTCAGATTCTGGTGCTGATGGATATGCCCCAGCGCGACATAATCCCAGCCCGCATCGGCAATGCAGTCCAGCCCCACCGCCACATCGCGCCCCAGCATGACGCCGCGTTCGCTGCCCCACATTGCGCCTTCCAGCGAAAAATGCCCAGCCAGGAGCTTTGGCGCATCGTCATTTGCCAAAGTCTGTGCTTGCTGCGCCAGCGCTGTCAATTGCTCGATCAGCGCCAGCTTCAGGGCTTCGTCCTGTTCGGCAATAGTCAGACCGCGCATGTCCTCATGTGCCAGCAGCCGCGCGCGCATGGGATAAGGCGCTGCGCCCAGCACGATATCGCCGCGCCGGGTGCCGATGCGCCGCGTCTCATAATCCTGCGCCACCCAGATGCCAGCCAGCGCCAGTGTGTCAAATATCTCGATGCTGGAGGCTTTGGCGGCATTCAAGGGCAGGTCGTGATTGCCCGCCAGCAGCAGAGTCGGCGCAAGCTGCGATAGCCGCAAGACTCGCTCGGCGAATTCGCGCTGGATGGTCGGGTTGGGGCTGCGCGTGCGGAAGGCATCGCCAGCAAAAACAACCAGATCCACCTCGCGGGCTTCGGCAAAGTCGATCATGTCGTCCAGCCGCGCCAGAAAGTCGACGATGCGGCTGCTGATGCCATGCTGGGGGTCGGTCTTGCCGAAGTTGGCCATGCCGACATGCACATCGGCGAAATGCAAAACGCGAATAGGCGGCTTCATGCGCCGCGCTCACTCGCCCAGGCGGTGATCTTCGTCACCCGTGCCGACAGGCTCGTTGGTGGTGGTAACGCTGGTCCATTGCGGATGGTCGCCGCGCAGATGTCCAAAGATGGGTTTTTCATTGCGCAGGATATCGACGAAGGCGTGGATATCGCTGATTACCATGAAGATCGAGCCGCGCCGATTGGCGACATCGACCTGCGGGGCGGGCACAGGGCTATCGGGCGCGAGGAAATAAACATCCAGGCGATACTCTTGCTGGTCACTCGTGCCAGCGCCGCTGCAGCGCACCAAGCCGCGGATGCGCGCCTGCACCTCGCCGAAGTCGCGCACTTCCAGCTGCCGCCAGATGACCATGTACCGCTTGATTTCAAAGACCGCCACGCGCTGGTCTACCATCGCAATCGTCCTGAGGTTTCGTTTTGAACCTGCCGCTGCATTCTAGCACTGTCGGCGCGAATCTGCTGCGCGCTGTGCTACACTACCGCACAGCAAACAAAATACGCACAATGTTCAGCGAGGACTTTCTTATGCAAGTCGCAGACACAGCCGCGCGCGCTTACGAACAAGTTCTTGTCAGCGTCGAGCAGTACAAAGCCTTCCGCCGCGATGGATTTCTGCATGTGCCAGGACTAATCGCAGGAGACGAGGTGGCGCAGCTGGCGCGCTTCACCGAAGACATGATGGCCGGTCGCTGTCGCCTGCCCGGCATCCCCGCCCCGCCCGCCGACCTGGCCGAAGCAGAACGGCGCCATTTCTACGAGCGCATCCATATGCCGCATCGCAGCTGCGAACTCGCCGAACGTTTCCTGCTGCATCCGCGCGTGGTTGATGTGCTGGAAGCGTTGATTGGTCCCGATGTGCTGGCGCTGCAAACCATGCTCTTTTTCAAGCAGCCGGGCCAAGCCGGGCAGGGCTTTCATCAAGATTCTTATTATATCCCCACCCAGCCCGACAGCTTAATTGGCGCCTGGATCGCCATTGACGCCGCCACCGAAGAAAACGGCTGCCTGTGGATGACGCCTGGCTCCCAATTCGAGCCGATTTATCCTGACTGCGATGGCGCGTCTGAACAAGGCGACACCTTGCTGGACGATATCCCCGCCATCCAGTCCGCCAGCCACCCCGATCCCGATGTCAACACCTTGGCGCAAATCGCCCTGCGCTATGGCAAGGAAATCCCCGTGCCCGCCCAACCCGGCGATGTCATATTCTTCGGCGGGCATATCTTCCATCGCTCGCACCGCAACCATGCCGATGTGTCTCGCCGCGCATTTGTGAGCCACTATTGCAACGCTCGCTCGCGCGTGCCCTGGAATCATGGCATTCCCTACACGGGCGAATACGAAGGCGCTGCCGCCAATCATGTGCACATCCTGGCGCGTGGCACGACTCACCTGCCCTATGCCCAACCGGCTTTTGGCAGTCCCTGCGCCGCCAATATGCCCGGGCTTTATGGCGAACGTTTTGATGACCAGCGAACACGCTCGATGATGGGCGATGGCAACGGCTTTATGGTGCTGGTGCCGCACGATGCAGCCACTCACGACCACTAGCGGGAGCGACAGTCATGATCTTTGATAGTCCCTATGCCCTTTCCGATGGCCAGGTGGCTGCCTACCAGCGCGATGGCCATATCCTGCTGGATGATGTGCTTCCCGCGCAGCATATCGAGCCTTATCACGAGGCAATCGTGCAGACGGTCGCCCGGCGCAACACAGAAACGCGCGCGCTGAAAGACCGCGATACCTATGGCATGGCTTTCTTGCAGACGACGAACTTGTGGGAGCACAGCGCAGTCGTCAAGGAATACGTGATGGCGCGGCGTTTCGCTGGCATCGCGGCGCGGCTGATGGGTGTGCGGCGCGTGCGGCTCTATCATGACCAGGCGCTATTCAAAGAAGCGGGCGGCGGCCTCACGCCCTGGCACCAAGACCAGCATTATTGGCCCCTCGCCACCGACAAGACCACCACCATGTGGATGACGCTGGCGGATATCCGTGCCGAAATGGGCACCCTGCGCTTCGCATCGGGCTCGCATGCCGATGGTTACCTGGGCGACATCCCGATATCGGACGAATCCGAGTCGCAGCTGCGCGAATTTGTGCACGAGCGCGGCTTCACGCTGCAGCAGGCAGACGCCATGCGCGCCGGCAGCGCCACTTTTCACAGCGGCTGGACCCTGCATTCCGCACCGCCCAATGGTTCGGACTCCCTGCGCCCCGCCATGACCGTCATCTATTATGCCGATGGCACGTTGGTGGGCGAGCTGGACAACAAGAATCGGCTGGGAGATCGCGACCGCTGGCTGCCTGGCACGCAGCCCGGCGAACTGGCGGCATCGCATTTGAATCCCACGCTGGGCTGATGCGCGGTCTAGCTGCAAGCGAGCTAAACGCATTTTTTTCACCACAGAGGCACTGAGGGCACAGAGGAAATCCCTGGTGTTCGTTGTCTCTGCTCGTAAATTGTTGTGCTCTTAGCACCGTGCTGAATCCCGCAGGTTGCGCCTCCCCCCGACTTTTCGGGGGGACCGAGGGGGGTCAAATCGCGCTTGAACTCCCCGCGCAGATTGACTATGCTGGCGCGCATGCCCAACTTCATCATCGCCCACGACCTCGGCACGACTGGCAACAAAGCCACGCTCTACGACCGCGAAGGAAGGCTGGCAGGCGCGGCATTCCATGCCTACGACACCGAATATGCCCACACTGGCTGGGCAGAACAGAACCCGCAGGACTGGTGGCGGGCCGTCTGCTCGTCCACGCGCCAGTTGCTGGCTGAAACGCGGGTGCCCGCGGACGACATCGCCTGCATCACTTTCAGCGGGCAGATGATGGGCGCAGTCCCGCTGGACAAGCAAGCGCGCCCACTGCGCAACGCCATTATCTGGGCGGATCAACGCGCCCTTGCACAAGAACGGGCAATCGGCGGAGTCGTCAGTTTTGATGACATGTACCAGATCAGCGGGCATCGCCTCAGCGCATCCTATTCGCTGGCGAAGATACTCTGGCTGCGCGACAACCAACCCGATATCTATGCCCAAACGCACAAATTCATGCAGGCCAAAGATGCCATCGTAGCGCGCTTGACCGGCGAATTCGTCACCGAGCCCTCCGACGCCTCCAGCACGAACCTCTATGACTTGCGGCGCGGCGAGTGGTCGGCGCAGATCATTGATGCTGTGCAGCTGGATGCGGACAAACTGCCGCAGTTGCGCCAGTCGACCGATGTGGTTGGCGCGGTGCGTGCCGATGTGGCGGACGAAGTCGGCGTATTGGCTGGCACGCCGGTTGTCATCGGCGGCGGCGATGGGGCTTGCGCGGCGGCCGGGGCCGGCGTCGTCAGCGAAGGCAGCGCCTACAATTATGTCGGTTCATCTTCGTGGATCGCCATCAGCACGCCAGCGCCAATCTATGATCCTGCCCACCGCACCTTCACATTTGGGCATGTCATCCCCGATATGTTCATGCCCACTGGCACCATGCAGGCGGCCGGCGCGAGCTACCAATGGACGCGCGACCAGCTGGCAAGCCTGGAAGCCGAAACAGCCGAGCGCCTGGGCATCAACGTTTATGAGCTGATGAACTTGCAGATCGAGAAAATTCTGCCCGGCGCAGAAGGGCTCTTCTTCTTGCCCTACCTGCTGGGCGAACGCAGTCCGCGCTGGAATCCGCATGCCCGCGGCGCATTCATCGGGCTGACGATCCGGCATACGCGCGCGCATATGCTGCGGGCGGTGCTGGAAGGCGTTACCTTGAATCTGCGTGTGATATTGGACGCCTTCCGCGCGCAAGGCACACAGATCGATGCCATGCGGCTCATTGGCGGCGGCGCCAGCGGACGAGTCTGGAATCAGATCATGGCCGATATCTATGGCCTGCCCGTGAAGCGCTTGAGCATCCTGGAAGAAGCGACATCCATGGGCGCGGCGCTGGTGGGTGGCGTGGGCGTTGGCATGTACGCCGGCTTCGAGATGAGCGAGCAGATGAATCGGGTGGCTGCCACCATCCCGCCCGAACCTTCCAACCAGGCGCTCTACGAAAAGATGCTGCCCCTCTTCGACCGCCTCTATGCGTCGTTTGCGCCTGTATTTGACGAGATTGCCGAGCTATAGAGCGTTCAGCGCAGAAGAAGATAGATGTTAAAACGAGGGACCGAGAGGGAAAGACCGTGACCGCGCAATTCCTCTTCATCGGCGTCAGCACGGGCGCCTCGTCTATCCGACGCATCTTCCCGCGCTGGATGCAGTTGCTGGGCTTGGATGCCGAGCTGGTAGGCCTAGATCTGCCATTGCGCGCGCCAGCCGCGACTTATCGTGAAATCGCTGCGCGCATCATCGAAGATCGGCGCATCAAAGGCGCGTTGATCACCGCACACAAAATCGACTTTCTGCGCGCTTGTCACGATCTGCTTGACTGGCTCGATCCCTACGCCGAGATCTGCGCGGAAGTGTCTTGCCTGGTCAAGCGCGCTGGGCGGCTGCTGGGCTATGCCAAAGACCCGCTGTCATCGGCGCTGGCATTGCAGCGATTCCTGCCCGAACAGCACTGGACTAGCGAGCGCGATGTGCTGTGTTTGGGCGCTGGCGGGGCAGCGATCGCCATCAGCGTCTGCCTGGCACAGCGCGCGGAAGAACAGGGCGGGCCACGCCGCTTTGTGCTGACGGATATCTTGCCAGAGCGCCTGGACTCGATCCGCCAGGTGCATGCGCGGCTCGATACATCCGTGCAATTCTCGTATCCGCTCTGCCACAGCGCGACCGACAATGACGCCCTGCTGCGCGGTCTGCCGCCGGGTTCGCTGGTCATCAATGCGACCGGGCTGGGCAAAGACGCGCCTGGCTCGCCCCTGACCGATGACGCGCGCTTCCCGCAAGACGGATTGGTGTGGGAGCTGAATTATCGCGGCGAGCGGGATTTTATGCGCCAGGCAAGGGCGCAGGCAGACCAAAAGCAACTGCACATTGAAGATGGCTGGGCTTACTTCTTGCATGGCTGGACGGAAGTGGTCGCCGAGGTGTTTGGCCTGGCGCTGGACGATGCGCTCTTCGCGCGGCTGGCTGCTGCGGCTGCTTAAGCCCCTGCATCCCCCTTGTCCTCTGTGGTTGGATCTTTTCTTTGCGGTTACAATTCGCGCATTGTCTGTACCGTAGCGTCCATCGGTGATCGCCTATGAATCGAACCCAGCCCTTTATAACCGAAATCGACTTTGCCAGCGGAGTCCTTTCGCCTGCTCGCAACATCTATCAGCGCCGTCTCAGCGACATGCCTGGCTATTATGCCGAACGAGCCGCTGTCGAGCGCATCCTGGCTGACGAAGGCGACCGCTTGATCTATGAAGTGCAGAGCATCACGCTGCCGGCCGATGAAGGCCAGTTGCCGCATTGCACGACGCGCATTTTGCCTGGGCGCATCGGCGCTGAATTTCACATGACCAAGGGGCATTTTCACGCCCGCCGCGAACAAGGCGAAGTCTATTTCGGCTTGTCTGGGCAGGGCATGCTGCTGCTGCAGACCGCAGACGGCGCAACCAGCGCTCAGCCCATGCAAGCGGGAACAGCCGCCTATGTGCCGCCATACTGGGCGCACCGCACGGTCAATATCGGCGCTGAGGACTTCGTCTTTTTTTGCGTGTGGACCGCCGAAGCCGGGCACGATTACGCCACCATTGAGCGCGACGGCTTTCGCAAGCTGATTGTCCTGCGAGATGGGCAGCCGGCCATCATCGACAACCCGAAATCCGCCTGAAGAAAGCGGGGCAGGCCCATGGACAAGCCCAATATCATCCTCATCATCACCGACCAGCAACGGTACGACACCATCAACGCGCTGGGTTTCCCCTACATGGATACGCCCAACCTCGACCGTCTGGCGCGCGAGGGAGTCAGCTTCGACAATTGCCACATCACTGCGCCATCCTGCGCGCCAGCCCGCGCCAGCTTGTTCACCGGCTATTATCCGCATGTCACCGGCATCATGCGCAATGGCGACCGCTGGCGGCGCAGTTGGGTCGAAGATCTAGCAAGCGTTGGCTTTCACTGCGTCAACATCGGCAAAATGCACAGCAATCCTTTTGAAACGCCGCTGGGCTTTCATGAGCGTTATGTCGTGGAAAACAAAGACCGCTACCTGGAAGGGCGTTATTACTTCGATGAATGGGACAAGGCGCTGGCTGCGCAAGGACTGGTCAAGCAGCAGCGCGAAAGTTATCGGCAGCGCACTGATTACCGCGAGCGAATGGGCGCGTTCAGCTGGGACTTGCCGCCGCACTTGCAGTCGGACAATTTTGTGGGCGGGCTGGCGCAATGGTGGCTGCGCAGTCATCCGCAGACGCAGCCGCTCTTCTTGCAGATCGGCTTCCCCGGTCCGCATCCGCCTTATGACCCCACGCCCGACGCCGCTATCGAATATATCGACCGCGAGCTGCCCCTGCCCAGCGTTACACAAGCCGAGCTGGATTCGCAGCCGCCGCCTTTCCAGCGCCTGCGCCAGCACAACACCGAGATCGACCACGACTCCATCGTCCACCTCGAGAAGCCGACGCGCTTGCAGCTGCAGCGACTGCGCGCCTATTACGCCGCCAATGTCAGCATGATCGACCAGCAGGTCGGGCAGATCATGGACGCGCTGGACGAGCAGGGCTACCTGGAAAACAGCGTTGTCATCTTCACTAGCGATCATGGCGATTGCCTGGGCGACCACGGGCATATCCAAAAGTGGACGATGTACGACATCATCACGCGTGTGCCAGCGCTGTTTTGGGCGCCTGGTCGCTTCCAGGCCGGCGCGCGAATCGGCGATCTGTGCCAGTGGATGGATATAGGACCGACCGTGCTGGAGCTGGCGGGCGTGCAGCCGCCCAACATGCAGGCGCAGTCGCTGCTGCCGGCGCTGAAGGGCGAAGCGTGGCAAGGGCGCGAATTGGTCTTCGCCGAGCATCCAGCCGATGGCGTCTATGAAGGACCCTTCATGACCATGGTCCGCGGCAAGCGCTACAAGCTCGTGCACTTCGCCGGGCAGTCTTACGGGCAACTCTTCGACTTGCAAGCCGATCCCTGGGAAGTCGACAACCGCTGGGATGACGAGTCGCTGGCGGACACAAAGCGCGACCTGCTGGATGCGCTGCTGGACTGGCGCATCGAAAGCGCTGTGCAGACGCGGGATGTTTTTCAGGATTATCGCTAGTCGCCCCCTGTGTTTCAAAAACAGCCGATTCACGCTACAATCTGGCTCTGCGAGCGATCGCACCCTTCATCTATCACTACACAACAGGAGCAAACCCATGCGCAAGTTCACCTTATTCATTTTGCTGGCGCTGCTGACGGCTGCCTTTGCCGCGCCACTTAGCGCCCAAGATTTCAGCGGGCAGACGGTCATCGTCGTCACCCAGACCGGCTCGGCTATTGGCGGTCCCGTGCTCGACAAAGGTCCCATCTGGGAAGAAGCCACCGGCGGCAACATCGAGCTGCAGACCTTCGCCTTTGGCGAGCTTTACGAGAAGATCGTAACCGCGCTGGATACGGGCAGCGGCGATTATGATGTGCTGATCTATGCGGCCGACTGGGCTGGCGACATCATGGCTGGCGACAAAGTCATGGAGATCCCCCAAGAGACGTTGGACGCCATCGAAGCCGATGATGTCATCCCGCTCTATGCCGACCGCATCACCACCTGGGGCGGCGTGCCCTATGCTCTGCCTTATGACGGCGATGCCCACATGCTCTATTACCGCAAAGACCTGGTCGACAGCGACATGTACGCGGCCGACTTCGAAGCGCAGTATGGCTATGCGCTGGGCGAGCCGAGCACCTGGTCGCAGTATCACGACATCGCCGAGTTTTTCAACGGCATGGAAGTGGCTACGGCTGGCTCGATGGCGCCCATCTATGGCGCGCTGGAAGCCCAACGCCGCAACGCCCAGTCTTACTGGGTCTACCTGTCGCGGGCAGCTGGATACGGCAAGATGCCGGGCAATCCCTGCTTCTTCTTCAGCTGCGATGACATGACGCCGCAGGTCAACAACCCTGGCTGGGTGCGCGCGCTGGAAGAATATGTCAGCATCCGCGAAGTGGGCGATCCCGAGATGATCAACTACGATGTCGCCGATACACGCACGTTGATGGCGACTGGCACAGCCGTCCTCAACCTCGACTGGGGCGATGTCGGCACGATTTCGGTTGACGAGAATGTCTCGATCGTCAAAGGCGCGGTCGGCTTTGGCGTGCTGCCCGGCGGCGATAGCTACTGGGATTACGAAGCGGGCGAATGGGTCATGGAAGAGAATCCCGCGCCCTTCATCGCTTTCGGCGGCTGGATCATTTCGATTGCCTCGGACAGCGATGTAACCGAAGCCGCGCTGGACTTCGCCGCCTTCTTGGCGAGCAAAGAAGTGGTCAACGAGCTGGCGGTCACGGGCGGCACGGGCATCAACCCGTCGCGCTTCAGCCAGTTGGAAGACACAGCGCCCTGGGTCGCGGCAGGCTTTGACGAAGAAAGCGCCGCCGACTACCTCGACGCCATCCAGAACACCATCAACCATCCCAACGCCGTGCTCGACCTGCGCATCACTGGCTCGGCAGAATATCTGTCGTCGCTGGATGCAGAGATCGCCCGCGCGGTAGCCGGCGAGATCAGCGCGCAAGAAGCGCTGGACAATGTCGCTGTACTGTGGGACGGCATCACCGATCGTCTGGGACGCGAAGGCCAGCTGGCGCAGTACAAAGCCGCTGTTGGCTACATGGGCGATATGTAGCTTGCATTAGCCAAGTCCCAATATAGCGGGCGACCTGATAGGTCGCCCCTCATCTGATGTGCTATTGTAGGGTCAACCGTTGGTTGACCCACTTATTCTTGATCTTCGGTAAACTTCGTTAGCTCATCGACGACTACCACAAAAGGTAGCTAAGGGATCACGTGGCAGCATCTGCCAGCAGCATGAGCACCGTGCGCGAAGACCGCATCATGAAGCGCGTCTTCCTCAGTCCCGCTGTGGTGATTCTGCTGGCTTTGTCGATCTTCCCGCTTTTGTGGTCGCTGGGCATCAGCTTCACCGATATGCAGCGCGGCGGCAGCACCATCGCTCGCCAGGCGGCAGCCGAAGGCATAGAAAGCGGCGTCGGTTTCCTGGGATTGGGCTTCGAGCTGACGGGGCGCAACTACGAACGTCTGCTGGGCGATACGCGCCTGCACAGCACCGTGCGCAACACGATGATTTATGTATTCTTCGGCGTATGCATCCAGTACATCATCGGCTTGGGCTTGGCGACCGTGCTCAACCAGCCCTTCCGCGGGCGCAATATCGTGCGCGTCATCTTTTTGATGCCCATGATGATGACGCCGGTGGCAGCCGCTTATACCGGGCGCATGTTCTTCGACTCCAATCCGCTGCGTTCGCCCCTGGCGCACTTCTTGCGAGAGGCTGGCAAAGCGATCGGGCTGGAACGTGGCATCTCCGTGCCTTGGTTCACCGACTTGAGCTGGGCGCCGGTGGCCATCCTGATCATTGATGCCTGGCAATGGATTCCCTTCATGACCTTGATTCTGCTGGCGGGCATGCAAGCCATCCCCGAAGACATATACGAAGCGGCGCGGGTGGATGGGGCGAATGTCATGCAGATTTTCGCGCGCGTCACCCTGCCCATCCTGCTGCCCATCTCGCTGACGGTCATCCTCATTCGCGGGCTGGAGATCTTCAAAATCATCGATGTCATCGTGGTGACGACCGGCGGCGGACCGGGCAGCGCCACCGAGTCGCTGACGCTCTACATCTTCGAGCAAGCGCTGAGCAACGGCAATTATGGTTATGCCAGCGCCATCGCCTATGTTTTGCTGGTTCTGGTGATCATCTTCGCCACCATCTTCCTGGCGACTGGACGGCGACTAGGCGGGCTGAGGGCAGACTGATGGCCAAGAAAGCGAAAAGCAAAAGGCGCAACTGGCGCAGCAGCCGGCGACCGCTGTGGCAATCGGCGCTGCTCTATGCCATCGTGGTCTTGTGGTGCTTTATCGTGCTCTTCCCCTTCTATTGGCTGGGCACGACCTCGGTGAAGCGCCCCATTGATGTCAGCCGCGGACCCAAATACATCCCCTACCGCGACTTCCAGCCTATCCCCGACCACTGGGATGAAATGTTCGGCAGCCAACGCGAGTCGACCGAGCGCCACTTCCGCAACAGCCTGGTATCAGCGATCGGCAGCACGATTTTGTCGGTCATCATCGGCGCGATGGCCGGCTATGGCTTGTCGCGCTTTCGTTATTTCTGGGGACGTCTGGGCTGGGACAATGACAATATCGCCTTTTGGATCATATCGCAGCGTTTTCTGCCGCCGGCTATTTTCATCGTGCCCTTCCTGCTGCTCTACAATTTCTTCGGCTTGGTCGATACCTACCCGGGGCTGATCCTCGCCTATACGATGTTCAATATCCCATTCGCGGTGTGGATCATGCGCGACTTTTTTGACGGGCTGCCGGTCGACCTAGAAGAGAGCGCGCGCGTGGATGGCGCGACCCGCTGGCAGGCATTCATGCGCATCGTGCTGCCGCTCAGCGCGCCGGGCTTGGTGGCCGTGGCGATTTTCTCGTTCATTTTCGCCTGGAATGAATACCTGTTTGCGCTGATGCTGACGAATTATCAAGCCATCACCATGCCGGTGCTCATCGCCGGGCAAAACAATACACGCGGCATCGAATGGTGGTTCATCAGCGCGCTGACTCTGATGGCCGTGGTGCCCGTCATCATCATGGGCTTGTTGCTGGAGCGCTTCATCACGCGCGGTCTGACGGCCGGCGCGGTCAAGGGATAACCCCCTCGCCTCAACGCTGTCCTCTGTGCTTCGGCATTTGCCTGATGCGGCGGACCGAGCGCGGTTATCTCACAGTCCCAGCTTCCAGGCTGCTTCGTTCCAGCGCAGGGCGTCTTTGAAAGCGCGCAGTTCGGTGCGTTCATCGATCTGCACATAGTCCACACCCGCCATCTCGCAGAAGTCGTAGAGGTGCTCGGTCCTCAGGGATTGGCTGAAGACGGTGTGATGCGCGCCGCCAGCGTATATCCAGGCGGCCGCCCCGATCGACAGGCTGGGATGTGGCTGCCAAAGGGCGCGCGCCACCGGCAGCTTGGGCAGGGGCTGTTCCGGGTCTATACAAGTGACTGTGTTGACGATCATGCGGAAGCGGTCGCCCATATCCACCAGCGAAGCATTCAAAGCCGCGCCAGCCGCCGTATCAAATACCAGCCGGGCTGGATCCGCCTTGCCGCCGATGCCCAGCGGATGCACTTCTAGGGAGGGCGTCTGCGCCGCGATCGACGGGCAGACTTCCAGCATGTGCGCGCCCAGCACCGCCTGCCGCCCCGGGGCGAAGTGGTAGGTGTAATCTTCCATGAAGGATGTGCCGCCGGGCAATCCCTGCGCCATCACCTTCAGCGAGCGCAGCAGCGCCGCCGTCTTCCAGTCGCCTTCTGCGCCAAAGCCATAACCCGCCGCCATCAGCCGCTGCACCGCCAGGCCCGGCAGCTGCGCCAAGCCATGCAGATTCTCGAATGTGGTGGTGAAGGCCTCAAAACCGCCCTCGCGCAGGAAAGCGCCCAAGCCCAGCTCGATGCGCGCCGCTTCACGGATGGCAGCATGCCGCTCGCCGCCTTTGCACAACTCAGCGCTCATGTGATAGCTGGCTTCATATTCGTCTGTCAGCGCGTCGATCTCGGCATCGCTGGCTTGATTGACGACATCCACCAGATCGCCCAAGCCATAGCCATTGACGGAGTAGCCGAATTGCGCCTGTGCCGCGACCTTATCGCCTTCGGTGACGGCGACATGACGCATATTATCGCCGAAACGCGCCACTTTCATGCCCTGCGTAGCCTGCCAGGCCCCCGCCGCCCGCGCCCACACGCCAACCTGCGCCTGCACTGCCGCGTCCTGCCAATGCCCGACCACCACTTTGCGCCGCAAACGCAGCCGACTCATCATGAAGCCGAATTCGCGGTCTCCATGCGCCGCCTGATTGAGGTTCATGAAGTCCATGTCGATCTCTGACCAGGGGATGTCGCGGTTGTATTGACTGTGCAGGTGCAGCAGCGGCTTCTGCAAAGCCGACAAGCCAGCGATCCAGTTCTTGGCGGGGGAGAAGGTGTGCATCCAGGCGATGACGCCGACGCAATTGGCTGTACTGTTGGCGGCGCTGCATAGGCTGTAGATCTCTTCGGGCGTCGTCAGCACCGGTTTGTAGACGATGTTCAGCGGGATGGCGTCGCAGTTGTCCAGGTGGGCGGCGATCTCCCGCGAATGCTGCCCGACCTGCTCGATGGCTTCGGGTCCATAGAGGTGCTGGCTGCCAGTGAGGAACCAGATTTCGTAAGTGCTTAGTGGCATGTTCTAATCCTCATCGCGTCATGAATGTGCGAGTTTTCCTGTCTGTTTGCGCACTCGCTGCGCCCTCAGCAAGTCCAAGTAAGAATTGAAACGAATTTGTGGCGGGCGACCCAATGGCTCGCCCCTACATCATCCCCTGTGCCTCTGTGTCAAAACATAATCAGCGCTGTCCATACACATTCTGATAGCGCTCGTGCAGGCTGTCGATGTCGCTTTGCGCGATTGGGATGACCTCGCCTAGTTGCCGCGCTGTCCAGACGATGGCCGCGTTGTCTTCGGTCATCACCGCTGCTTTGACGGCATCTCGCGCGCTCTTGCCAACCGTGAACACGCCATGATTTTGCAGCAGCGTGGCGGGACTGCGATGCCCGCGCAAGGCATGCACGACCAGCTCGCCGATGTCTTCGCCGCCGATCAATGCGAAGCCGGCGCAGGGTATTTCGCCGCCGAATTCGTCGGCCATGGCGGTGGTGATGCAGGGGATGGGCTGGCCGACCACAGCAAAGGCGGTGGCATAACGCGAATGGGTGTGCGCCACGCCATGGACCGCGGACATGTGGCGGTAGATGGCGCAGTGCGAGGCGGTGTCCGATGACGGCGCGTGATCGCCCTGGACGACGCGCCCCTGCAAGTCGACCACGACCATGTTCTCGGGCCTCAGCTCGTCAAAAAGGACGCCGCTGGGTTTGATAACGACCAGGTTGCTGGCGGGGTCGCGGGCGGAGATATTGCCGCTGGTCCAAGCGACCAGGTTGTTGCGCGGCAGCTCGGCGTGCAAGCGGCAGACTTCGTGGCGGAGCTGGGGGAGGAGCATGGGTGTGGCCTAGGCTGTTTTGCAGCGAACCATCTCATACAGTCGCTTGACATCCAGCCCCGTCAGCGACGCGACTTCCACGACCGACAAATAGCTTCGCTCTGCGTAGTCTTTGCTCATGACCGCTGTGGATTATGCGCCACCCCGCTCAAACACGCGCAACTTAACCCGATTGGCGAGAGGGATCGTCCGCTCTTCGCCACGCAAAGCAAACCAAAGGCTGACGATCCAGTTCACCGCCAAGAAGATAGCCATGGCAATCACCAGCGAAAACAGCGAAATCGAAAATATGGGTCCGATCACTGGCACCTGCGCCAGCACAAATCCTGCCACCGCCCAGGCCACCAGGCTCAGCGCCAAAGTCAAGAGCGCGCCGATGCTCTGCGCCGCATGCAGGCGGGTCAAGGGATTGCCACGGTCCAGCGCCAAGCCAAGCAGGCCGCCCAGCAAAGGCAGCACATAGGCCAGCGCCGCCAAGAGACGAGACCCCTCTTTAGGCTTCTGCGACATCGATCACCCCCTGCAGTTCCAGCTCATCGGCGAAGTGACAGCGCGCCACATGCCCGGGACCGATCTCCACCAGCGGCGGCGCCTGCTCGCGACAGATATCCTGCGCATAACGGCAGCGCGGATGGAATACGCAACCCGCCGGTGGATTGGCCGGGCTGGGCACATCGCCTTCCAGGATGACGCGCTCCATTTTGATCAGCGGATCAGCCGGCGGCACGGCCGATACCAGCGCTTCGGTGTAGGGATGCCGCGGATTGTGCAGCAGCTCGTCGGTCGGCGCCAGCTCCACCAGCTTGCCCACATACATCACGGCGATGCGGTCGCAGATGTGCTCGACCACAGACAAATCGTGCGAGATGAAGATGAAAGTCAGCCGCATCTCGTCTTTTAGCGATTGAAGCAGATTGAGCACCTGCGCCTGCACCGAAACATCCAGCGCCGACACGGGCTCATCGGCGACGATCAGCCGCGGATTGAGCGCCAGGGTGCGCGCCACGCCGATCCGCTGCCGCTGCCCGCCGCTGAATTCGTGCGGATAACGTCCCATATAGGCGGGTTTCAATCCCACCGACTCCATCAATTCGGCGACTCGCGCTGTGATCTCGTCGCCACTGGCTGTGCCGTGAATCACGATGGGCTCGGCGATGATATCGCGCACGGTCAAGCGCGGATTGAGTGAACTGAAGGGGTCTTGGAAGATCATGCGCATCTCTTTGCGCAGGTCTTTCATTTCGCGCTTGCTCAGCTTCGCGACATCCACCCAGCTGCCATCGGCGCGATGAAAAAGCACTTCGCCGCCCGTGGGGTCATAGAGCCGCAGCAGCGCGCGCCCGACCGTCGTCTTGCCACAGCCGCTTTCGCCGACCAGCCCCATCACTTCGCGCTCGACCAACTCGAAGCTGACGCCATCGACCGCCTTGATGGTGCCGACCTGGCGCTGCAGCAGGCCCTGCCGCAGGGGGAAGTGCATCTTCAGGTCATTGACCTTGAGGATGATGTCTCGTTCCATAGTCGATCCGTCGCTTCCTTAGAATTGGGCTGGGCGCGGACGACCCACTGACTCGCCCCTGCGGACTGCGGATTACAAATTCGAATAGGGGTCGGCTGCATCGCGCAAGCCATCGCCCAGGAAGTTCAGCCCCAGCACCGCCACCACGATGAAGATGACCGGCGTGAGGATCCAGGTATTCTGGCCCAGGGTCTCCAGGCTTTGCGCGCTCTTCATCAAGAAGCCCCAGCTCGTCAGCGGCTCCTGTATGCCGATGCCCAGAAAGCTGAGGAAAGCCTCCGCCAAAATAATCTGCGGGATCATCAGCGTCAAAACCACGATGACATGGCTCAACGTGTTGGGATACAGATGCTTGAAGATAATCCGGAAGTCGCCTGCGCCCTGCTCCTTCGCCGCCAGGATGAAGTCGGTTTCGCGCAGGGAAAGCACCTTGCCGCGCACCTCGCGCGCCAGCACCGCCCAGCGCAAGAAGGGGAAAATGAATACCATCATCAGAAAGCGCTGCTCGCCGGACCAAGTCTTCGGTATCACCGCCACCAGCGCCAACCAAAGCGGCAACTCTGGGAAAGACATGATCACTTCTACTAATCGTTGAATGACATTGTCGATGGCGCCGCCATAATAACCCGAAATCACGCCAACAGACGACCCGACAACGATGGCAATCACAGCCGCCAGGATGCTCAGCGACAGCGAAACGCGCCCCGCCAGGCAGATGCGCCCCCAGAGGTCGCGCCCGAAGCGGTCTGTGCCCAGCAGATGCAGCTTCACTCCGTCCGTGTCGATGCCAAAAAGGTGCAGGTCGGTTGTGATGATGCCGAAGAGCTTGTACTCCCAGCTGCGCACAAAGAACTGCACATGGAAGGGGCTTTCGGTATCGATCTTGGGGCGCGCCTGATAGGTGACTGGGTCGATTTCCAAGGTCTGTTTGTAGACAAAGGGACGGAACTGGAAGGCGCCATCGACATCAAAAAAGCGGATCTGCGTGGGCGGCGTGTACGAATCGCCCAGCGTGGTCGCATACAAGTCGTAGGGCGAGAAGAACTCGGGAAACATCGCCAGCACAATGAGCATGACGACCATCAGACCGCCGACGATGGCCGCCTTGCTGCGGCTAAATCGCTGCCAGACGAGATGCAGATAAGAGTCGCTGCTCTCTTCCATCTCCTCTTCAATGCGTTCTTCGTTGATTTCCAATTCCTGCACGTTTCACCTGTCCGCGGTCAACTGAAGGAAATGCGCGGGTCGAGCACAGCAAGCACCATATCGGCGATGAAATTGCCCGCAATTAACAGAATGCCGTACAGCAGCATGATGCTGCCGGAAAGATATACATCCTGCTTAAGCAGCGCTTCAACAAACATCGGCGCCATCGTCGGGATGCCAAAGACGATGGCCGCTTCCAGCTCGCCCTGAAACATATAGGGCAGCACCGTACCCTGGTAGGCGATGATCGGATGTAGCGCGTTCGGCACCGCATGTCGATTGATCACCTTTCGTTCTTCCAGTCCCTTGCTGCGCGCTGTCGTCACATATTGCTGATTCAGCACATCGAGAAGATTGCCGCGCATCACGCGCATATTCCGCGCCACGCCGCCCAATCCCGCGATGAGGATCACCGGCCCCACATGCTTGAGCAGATCAATGGCTTTAGCTATCGACCAGTCGGCGTAACGGAACTCTGGCGAATGCAGCGCCGAGACATGCTCCCAGCCCAGACTAAAGGCCAAAAAGTACATGATTATCAGCGCCAGGGAAAAGCGCGGGAAAGATGTCGCGAAGAAGGCGAATGTCGCCGCCACATTGTCGGCCACGCTATATTGGCGATTGGCGACATAAATGCCCAGCAGAATGCCGACAATTGACGAAATGGCGTGCGCCGCCAAAGCAATGCCCAGCGTACGCGGCAGGCGCTGCGCCAGCAACTGGCTGACATCCACGCGCTGCGAGAATGACCAGCCAAAATCGCCCTCAAACACGATTGCGCCCAGCCACTTGAGATACTGGATGGGCAGGGGATCGAGCAAGCCATACTTGTCGCGCAATCGGTCGGCTGCTTCTTGCGCTTCTTCTTCCGATGCGCCGCCCAGCCCGACCAACTCTTGTTTGTAGACATCGGCGAAATCACCAGGCGGTATCTGAATGATGACGAAAGCCACGATCGTGATGACGATCAAAATGAGAATTGATGATATCAGCCGCTGCGCGATAAAGCGGAGCATAGGCGGGCGACCCTTCAGTCAGCGAATGCTGTTGGCAAGTAAGCCTGTCGAGTATAAATCATCTTTTGCAAAAGCCACAACCGGGACGCGATGCTCACGCCCCGTCGCTAAGCCAATATGGGGAGAAGAGCGCAGGCTCATCCCCCCAGAATTGACTTCGGATTACATATCGTCCATGCCATAGTCGGGCAGGGTACCGGGGAAGATCTCGGCGATCTGCTCATCCGGGTTGACCCAAACGGCTTCCGGAATCACATTGCCCCAGGTCCACTGGTAGAAATAGGGCGGCGCGCCAACAGGGATGTTGTTGAAGCGCTTCGCCAAGCCCAAGCCATAACGACCCACAACGCCGCCAACCGTGTAGGAATTCTCGGTATACAGCTGGTTGTAGCGCGAGAGCAGGTCGACGCGGGCGCCAAAGTCCGGCTCCAGGCAGAAGGCGTTGATGACATCAACGATCTCCGCTTCGAAGTCCAGCAATTCGCGCGAGCCGCCATCGGCGCGGTGGAAGTCGGGCGTGATGTCGGTTACGGGACCCAAATCCTGGCAGCGGGTGAAGGAAGTGGTGAATTCCTGCCCGATGCGGTCAACGCGCATTTCCCAGGTGCCTGTGGTGATGGCGTCATTGGCTGCCGGTCCCTGCAGCGGGCGCAGGTTCACCTGAATGCCAACATCCTGCATCAGCAGCACAAAGGCTTCGCCGATCTGCCCGGTGGCCTCGGCAGCTACGCTGGTATCCAGCACGACGACCAGGTTGTCGCCAGCCAGGGAACCATCGGTCCAGTTCAAAATGCCGTCACCATCCGTGTCCTCAAAGCCCAGCTCTGCCAGCAGCGCGCGGGCCGATTCGGATGAGTAGGGGTAGTGGACGACGCTGTCGATATCGAAGTAGGGCGAGCCTGGCGTGATGCCACCGGCGAAGGCGCGCATGAAGGGACCGCGGATGATCGCTTGCCCGATGCCGTCGCCATCCACCGCATGCTGGACGGCCCGGCGGAAACGAGCATTGCGGAAGAGCGCTCGCAGCGCCTCGTCGCGTTCGTCTTGCACGCCCAGGGTCGCCGACAGGTTGAACTGAATGTCGAAGGCGAGGGTTTCGGGACCCCACTCAATATAGAAGTGCGCGTCATCTTCTTGCGAACGCGTGATGGCTTCTACATAGGTGCTGGGGTTTTCGAGGTTGGTGTGGTCAATCGAACCAGCCAGCGTACCCAGGGTACGGCCGATGCCGCTGGGACCCTTCTCGAAAGTTACTTCTTCCAGGTAGGGCAGTTGGTTGCCGGCTTCGTCAACCTTCCAGTAGTAGGGATTCCGGCGGTGTACCATGAACTCGTCGATCTGGTAGTCGACAGCTACCCAGGGACCCATGGTCGGCACGGGCAGTTCATCCTGTACTTGGAAGGTCTCGAAGGCGTCATAGTCGGACTCGGCGTTTATGGCCGGGTGCATGGGCGCGTAGGCGTGCTCGGCGCAGATGTTGAAGTCCAGGAAATCCATCTTGTACAGCAGCTGCACGGGGTAGGCCACGGGGAATGTCCACACGATGGTGTCGTCATTGACCGCTTCGAGGCTGATGTCTTCGCCATCGATCTGCCAGGTGCTGCGGTTCGTCCACGAGTTGACATTCTCGTCCAGGATGATGTGGTTCCAGGTGAACATGATGTCGTGAACGCCGAAGGGATGGCCATCAGACCACTTGGCGCCGCGAATGATGTTCATCGTCAGCTGCGTGCCATCCTCGCTCCATTCCCAGTCTGTCGCCAGGTTGGGCAGGGGCTCGAGGTTGTCGTGGCGCAGGAACATGGGACCGGACTTAACCAGCGATTCGCCATAGATGTAGTTGATGCCGAACCAGCCCTGCGTTTGACGCGCGCAGAGATTCCAGCCAGCCGTGGGCACAGCCGAGAAGTCGCGCCAGACGCCGCCATAGACGCCCGGGCCGGTGCTCATGCCGCTTTCCAGGATAACCTGCGGGTTCTCTGGCAGCCGTTCTTCGACCGGCGGCAGCTCGCCAGCTTCGACCATCGCGGTCATATAGGCCGGCTCGCTGTAGGAGTCCAGCGCCTTGTAGACGAGCATCTCGTCCAATGAGAAGGTCACAATCGGGTTGTCACCGATTTGCACGCCTTCGGGATAGGGGATCGGGTCAACAACTTCGCTGGTCTGGGCGAAGCCTCCCCCGAAAATGGTGAACATGACTGCTGTCGCCAGCAGCATCCGAACTAGCGTATTGCGTTTCATCTAACTTCCTCCGAAATTGGTTGACTACAAATTATCCCGCCAGCGGACTCGCCAGCGGGTTAATTCACCTCAGCTTCTTCGTCATTGTGCAGCCAGCAAGCGACTGTGTGCGCGCCATCGACGCTGGTGGGCATGGGCAGATGCTCGCGGCATTTTGCCATCACATGCGGGCAGCGGTCGGCAAATGCGCAGCCAGCGATTTCTGTCGTGGCATTGGGCACGATGCCTTCGATCGGCGCCAGGATCTCTTTGCGCCGCCCAAGCACGGGGATGGATTCCAGCAAGCCCACCGTATACGGGTGCTGGGGGTTGCGGAATATATCGATGACCGTGCCATATTCGACGATGCGCCCGAAGTACATCACCGCCACATAATCGGCCATCTGCGAGACCACGCCCAGATTGTGCGTGATGATGATGATGGACGAGCCGAAATCTTCTTGCAGCTTTTCCATCAGGTCGATGATCTGCGCCTGAATGGTCACATCCAGGGCGGTGGTCGGCTCATCGGCGATCAAAATGGACGGGTTGCAAGACAAAGCCAGCGCGATCATGACTCGCTGGCGCATGCCGCCGCTGAGCTGATGTGGATATTGATTGACGCGGTCTTCGGGGTCGGCGATGCGCACGCGGTCTAACATATCGATAGCGACTTTGATCGATTCCTTGCGCCCCAGCCCCTGATGCAATTCCACCACTTCGGCGATTTGACGCCCGACAGTGTGCAGCGGGTTGAGCGAGGTCATGGGCTCTTGGAAGATCATGGAGATTTCGCCGCCGCGGATGCTGCGCATTTCGATGCCCTTGG
This sequence comes from Chloroflexi bacterium bin20, assembly GCA_002238485.1. Classification (GTDB taxonomy): domain Bacteria; phylum Chloroflexota; class Anaerolineae; order Aggregatilineales; family Phototrophicaceae; genus UBA6055. Next base: position 306,479 of record MPMG01000002.1, read on the forward strand.
GGTCGATCTGGGCGATATCAATGGTCTCGGCACGGCGCTTCTGTCGGCGGAAGATGATCTCGCCATCGACGATCTTGCCCGGCGGCGATTTGATCAACTGCATGATGGAGCTGGCGGTTACGCTTTTGCCACAGCCGCTTTCGCCGACGATGCCCAGAGTCTGCCCGTTGGCAAGCGAAAAGCTGACGCCCTTGACCGCCTGCACGACACCTTTGTCGGTGAAGAAATGCGTTTTGAGGTTTTTGACCTCGAGGATCGGTTCGGCGCCGTTATTCGTCAAAATCTGTCCATTCGTTCGCTGCTAACTATCCTTAGCCCGCAGCCCGCAATTCTTCTACACTGCGCGTATGCAGCCTTGCCGCACCCTGCGTTTCTTGCAACTGCACGCGTGTGCCAGCCGCTTCGTGCTGGTCCAGGCGCTGCTGGGCCGCGGCGATCTCTGCCTGGTCATAATTGAGCAGCCATTGCGCCTGCGCCACCAGCATTTCGTCGGTCATCTGCCAGACTTCTTCTGTATTGCAAACCGCGCCCACCAGCGGGTCGTGCAGCATAGCTTGCTTCAACAGGTCTACATCGCCATGCACAGCCGCTTCCATCGCCATCTGCTGCACGCGCACGCTGGCTGAACAGGTGGCCGCGCAAGCCAAGGGCAAGTCGCCCACGACCGGCATGTTGATGCCGTTGGCGTCTACATAGCCCGGAATCTCGACCACGCAGCCATCAGGCAGGTTGCTGATATGACCGCGGTTGGGCACATTGAAATGCCCGCGATACAGCCGCCCCGTCTCCAGCCCTTCGATGATGTAACTGCCGTGTTCGAGGCTGCGCCGCTCGGGACTGATCTGGGGCGGGTCTGCTTCCAGCCAGTTGGGGAAGTCGGTTTCGAACCAGTTGCGCCCTTCGGTGCAGACGCGCAGATAGCCGCCGGTTTCGCCATGGATCCAGCGATTGAGGCTGATCCAGTCGCCGATTTCGTCGGCGCGCTTGCGATACCAGGGCAGGTATTCGCTCAGGTGTCCGTTGGATTCGGTGGAGAAATAACCAAAGCGCCGCAGCACATCAATGCGCACTTTTTCTTCGACGCTGTATTCGGGATGCGCTTCAAACAATGCCAGCAGGTCCGGCAGCATATCCATCCCGCGCCAACGCACGTTGATGTACCAGGTTTGGTGGTTGATGCCAGCGCAGATGATATCGACATCATCGCGGGTTATCGTTTCCTCCGCGCCGATATGGCCCTGCTCGCGGGCCCACAACTCAATGCAGTCCGCAATCTGCTGGTGGCCATGCTGCACGCCATGACACAAACCGATGGTGCGCACGCCGCCGTATTGATTGCAAGCCCAGGTGTTCATGGCCATGGGGTTGGAATAATTCAAAAAGAGCGCGTCTGGCATAGCGACTTCGCGGATGTCGCGGCAGATATCCAGCAGGGCGGGAATGGTGCGCTGCCCATACATGATGCCGCCGGCGCAGATGGTATCGCCAACGCACTGGTCGACGCCGTAGCGCAGCGGGATGTCTATATCCATCTGAAATGCTGCCAAACCGCCTTGACGGATCATGCTGATGACATAATCGGCATCGGCAATGGCTTCGCGCTGGTCGAGCGTAGAGCTGACCGTGGCGGGCAAGTTATTGGCGGCGATGTCACGCTGGCAGAGCTGCGCCACCATACCCAGATTGCGCTTGGAAATATCCATCAATGCGAAGTGCGTATCGGAAAATTCGGGCACGGCAAGCAGGTCGGTCATCAGCCGGCGAGTAAAGCCGACAGAGCCAGCGCCGATCATAGCGATTTTCAGTGTCATAAGTTTTTACAAGCCCGCCAGGCAGGTCCTGCAGCTATTTTTCCATACGAGAGCGCGGGCATTAAAACAGACGATTGCCACCGTGTCAAGATGCTGTATGCGGGGGAGTGGCTAATTTGCTGGATACAGGCGCCCCCCTCGGTCCCCCCGACAGGTCAGGGGGAGGCAACGGCACACGCGGATTCTGTCGGCAGGTCAGGGATGGGGAAACGCCATATACACGGAAGTCGCCACTCCCGGGGCGATTAACGTGGATTTGGGACACAAGAGATTCTCTGTGCTCTCTGTGTCTCTGTGGTGAATTGACCTTGTGTCAAGCATGACGAAAAAGTTGTATCCAGGAAGATAGACTTTACGCCAGCCCGGCCACCCGCCACAGTTGATTCATCGACTCGGCAGTGATTTGCGCGGCTTGCAGGGCATCATCCAGGGCATTGAGGCGCGCGCTGAATGGCTCTGGCGTGACAGGCCCATCGTATTCCAATTCTGCCAGCTTCTGCATGAAGTCGCGCAGGGGCAGCACGCCCGTTTCCAAAGGCAAGCGGCGGTCGTTGTCGATGTATTCGCGCATTTGCAGATCCAGCGGCGCATCGTTGACATGCACATTGACGATATCGGACTTGCTGATCTTGTCCAGGTCGCCCACTGCCCCGCCCGATGTGTACAAGTGCCAGGCATCCAGCAGCAAGCCGACATTGCCCGTGCCCAGCGCCGCCGCCAACTCCAACATGCCTGCCATATCATAGATGAAGCCGTGTTTCTGCGGCGGGCGCAGAGTCTGCGGGCCGATGAATTCAATGCCAAAGCGGATGCCATGCTCTGCCAGCGCCGCGGCAATGGGCTGGAAGCGCGCGACATGCCAGGCGAAGTTCGCGTCAAAGTCGCGCTGGTCGGACGAAGGCGGGCACCAGGTGGATGTGCGGTTCGCGCCCAGCTCGGCTGCCAGGGCGGCATAACGCGGCAGTTGCGCCAGGTCGGCTTCCCAGTCGTCGCTTTGCCACCTGACCGGCAAGCCCCAGGCGCCAAAGCGTATGCCGGCCTCGTCAAAAAGCGCCTTGACACCCTCCACGCCAATTTCCTCCGCCAGCTGCGCCGCCTGCACGATGCTGAAGTCCAACCCGCCAAAGTCTGTACGCGCCGCCAATGCGATGCTGTCTGCCAGCGACAAGCCGCGTATGCCGATCGCGCCCGGGCTTAGTGTCTTGTACATGAAATTCGCCTTTCCGCCTGTGCCTTCGTTGGATAGCGGGATAGTAACACACAAGCCTTGCCACAGAAGCATGGAGACACTGTGATTCTTGTGCTGTGCAGGGGCGCGGCAAGATCGCCCAATGCAGTTCAGTTTGCGCTAGAATTGCCCCATGCTCGCCACAGACACACTCAAACAGCAAGCTGGCGCCTATGCCGCCGATCTCGTGCAGTCGGGCATGCGCATCGGGCTGGGCACCGGCAGCACAGCCATTCACGCCACCAGACGCATCGCCCAGCGCTTGACGAGTGGCGAGCTGCGCAAGATCCGCGCTATTCCCACTTCGCGCGCTACCGAAGCCGCAGCAATCGAACTGCGCATCCCGCTGGTGAGCTTTGCTGACTGCCAGCGTATCGACATGACCATAGACGGCGCGGACGAGGTCGACCCAGCGCTGAACTTGATCAAGGGCGGGGGTGGCGCCTTGCTGCGCGAGAAGATCGTGGCGCAATCCACTGATCGATTCGTCATCGTGGTCGATGAATCCAAGCTGTCGCCGCGGCTGGGCAGTCTCTTCGCTGTGCCCGTCGAGGTGGTGGAGTTTGGCTGGCAGGCGCAGGCTCGCTTCTTGGAATCGCTGGGCGCGAATGTCATCATGCGCCGAAATGGCGGCGAACTGTATCGCACCGACCAGGGTAATCTCATCCTGGATTGCAACTTTGGACCTATCGAGGATGTGCAGGAGCTGGCATCAATGCTGAATGCTCGCGCTGGCCTTGTCGAGCACGGATTGTTCATCGGCATGGCGCGGCAGGTTGTCGTGGCGGGCGCAGCCGGCATCCGCGTTCTGCGCGCAGAGCCCTGAGCATTTCGCTATCACCCAGACGGTCGGAGGCCTGACGCGCTTGTTGACCCCCCGTATTGCAGCCTGGCATGGTGCGCGATTCCTGCGCTATAGTCCGTAAGTCTTCGGTTTATGTGAAGGTGGCGTGGCGTGGCGATTCGATTTCGTTCCAGCACAGACGAGGCAACCAAGTTGGCGCTGGCACAGTTGCAAGAGACCGTGTCGGTGCAGCATGCCCAAATCCAGGCGCAGAAAGCGCGGATCGCCGCCCTGGAGTCCGCCAGCCAGACACAGCAGGCGCATATCAAAGCGCTGAATGACCAAGTGCAGCGGCAAGACGCGCAGATCCAGGCTCGGCTCGAGCGAAGCGCCGACAAGCAGCAGTTGTATGGCTACATCCAACGGGTTGTCGGCACAGTCGTCCAGCATCAGAATGATTTGCTGACACAATTGAGCGAGTCGCTGCAGGGCTTGTCCGAGCAGCAGGCCGATACAGAGCCCATCCAGGTCATTCAGGAAGAGTTCGCGCCGCCGCCTGCTGTTGAGCCCGCGCCCCCCGCCAAAGCCGCTGACCTGGAGGCGGTCTATGCGCCAGTCGCGGTGAAAGCCGATGACCCGCCTGCGCCTGGCAGTCCGATCCCGCCGCGCGAACCAGTTGACCGGCAGCTCAAAGTCATGCGCGCCTTCATTGACGCTGGCGACCGCTTTGTCGATTACATTGGCGAAGACTTGCCCAAAGCGCAGGTCAATCGCCTGGAAGAGCAAGAAAAGCTCGAACGGCACAAATTCCATCCCTACAAGCTGCGACCGACGCCGACCGGGCGCAAGTGGTTCGAACAAGCCACCCTGCCCGATGACGCGTCGCAGCCATACGACGCCGATACCCAGCCCTTGCCCGCCCTTGCAGACGAAGAGCTGGCAGCGCCGCACGATGCGCCGGTCGAGCCGGTCATATTTGATCCCTTGGCCGACGAGGACGAGATCCCGCCGCTGGATTCCTTGGTCGGCGCGCAAGGCAGCGACACGGCCAAGCTGATAACGTTGCTGATGGGGCGTGGCTGGGCAGCCACAGAATCCGACCTGCAAAATGCCTTCCCGCGCAGCCAGTTCGTCAATGTCATCATCGACGAAATCAACGAGCGGGCGCAAGACGAGATCGGCGACAACCTCATCACCGACGAGAACGGAATCTGGACGATCGAAGCAGACTATCGTCCGGCGCTTTTGAACTGCCTGCAGGGCGAGCCTACTACAGAGGCGCTGCAGATGAACGGTGAATCTGGCGGCGCAGCGGCAGCAGAAGACGGAGCGGAATGATGGACAGAATCCCCAAACGCCGCAAGGTTTCGCAAGCCATTTTGCAGTCGCTCGGCAGTGGACTCGTGCCGCGCAAAGGCGTCGAGCACATCGCTGTCGGCCGCCAGGCAGAAATGGCCGAACTGCAGAATGACCTGGATATCATTTTCGACGGTGGCGCGGCTTTTCGCCTGATTGTCGGACGGTATGGCGCGGGCAAAAGTTTTATGCTGCAGTTGCTGCGCAATCATGCGCTCAACCAACGATTCGTGGTGGCAGATGCCGACTTCAGCCCGCAGCGACGTTTGACCGGCTCCAAGGGCGAAGGGCTGGCGCTCTACCGCGAGCTGCTGGGCAATTTGTCCACGAAGACGCGACCGGATGGCAATGCCTTGGGCGCGCTGATCGAAAAGTGGATTAGCAACCTGCAATCACGGCTGGCGCGGGATGGCATCGCAGCGGACTCGGACGAATTTGACCGCAAACTCAACGGGCTCGTGCATCAGGTGCTTGGCGAAATCGAGACGATGATCCATGGCTACGATTTCGCCAATGTGCTGAATGCCTACACGCGCGGGCACCGACAGGGTGATGACGAGCTCAAGGCGGCGGCGCTGCGCTGGTTGCGTGGCGAATATCACAGCAAGACGGAAGCGCGGCGCGGGCTGCGTGGCGATGTGCGCGTGATGATCGACGATGCCACCTGGTACGACAATCTCAAGCTGATCGCCTATTTCGCGCGGCAGGTCGGCTATCGCGGTTTGGTCATCTTCCTCGACGAAGCCGTCAACCTGTCCAAGCTCAGCAACCGGGCGGCTCGGGACAATAATTATCTGCGCCTGCTGGCCATGGTCAACGACACGTTGCAGGGCAATGCCGAACATCTGGGCATCTACATCGGCGCGACGCCAGAATCCGTGGAAGACCAGCGCCGCGGCTTTTTCAGCAACGAAGCGCTGGAAACGCGCCTGCGTGAAAGCCGCTTCAGCGCGGAGGGGCTGCGCGATCTCTCGGGACCGTTGCTCCGTCTGGATGTGCTGCATGAAGATGAACTGCTCCAGCTGCTACAGACGGTGCGGGATATCCACGCCTGGCATCACCGCTATGAAAGCCGCGTCGACGACCGCGCTACCAACCTGTTCCTCAATGAAGTGCAGGGACGGGTGGGCGCAGACAGCTTGCTGACACCGCGCGAAGTGCTGCTCGACTTCGTCTCCCTGCTCAATCTGTTGCGTCAACATCGCCGCCAGAGCTTCGAGTCGCTGCTGGACAGGGTCGACTATGCGACTGGCGCGCCGCCCACTGAAGAGGCGGTCGATCCGCTTTTCGCTGACTTCGCCATCTGATGAGCGACAGCGCCTTTTACCAGCTTGCGCCATTCGTACAGGAGTTCATTTATCGCCATCGCTGGGACGAGTTGCGCCCCTTCCAGAGCGAGGCGATCGCCGCCATCCTGGGCGCGCCACAGCATGTGTTGATCTGCAGCGCCACCGCCAGCGGCAAGACCGAAGCTGCCCTGCTGCCCATCATCACCCGGCTGCATGAAGACCCGCCCCAGTCTATCGGCGCGCTCTATATCGGTCCCTTGAAAGCGCTGATTAACGACCAGTTCTTGCGACTGAACGATCTGCTGGACGACAGCGGCATCCCCGTGCAAAGCTGGCATGGCGATGTGCCGCAATCCAAAAAAACGGGCTTTTTGCGGCGGGCACGCGGCATCTTGCAGATCACGCCCGAATCGCTGGAAGCCATGCTGATGCGCCGCCATCACGAATTGACGCGGCTCTTCGGCGATCTGCGCTTTGTGGTCATAGACGAGGTGCACGCCTTCCTCGCTTCTGACCGCGGCCGCCAGGTGATCTGCCAGCTGGAGCGGCTTTCGCGGGTCAGCCAGCAGCCTTTCCGCCGCATCGGGCTTTCAGCAACAGTAGGCGAGCCCAAGCTGGCGATGCGCTGGCTGCAGGGTAATAGTCCGCTGCCCACGCGCAAGATCGACTCAACTGCGCGCCCACCCATCAAGCTGGCGCTGGAGTATTTCCGCTTTCCCAAACCCATAAGCGAAGACGAGCCCACGCTGACGCAACTGCCCCTGGATGCGGATTCGGCAAGCCTGACACAACTCAATGTCGACCCCGCCCTCTATTACGCGCATATGCACAGCTTGACGCAGCGCGCCGCCAAGACGCTCATCTTCGCCAACAGCCGCGATGGTGTCGAGCAGATCGGCCTGGCGCTGCGCAAGATTTCCCAGCGCGAGAAATTGCCCAGCTTTTACCACGTGCATCATGGCAATGTATCTGCGCCGCTGCGAGAAAGCGCCGAAGCAGCCATGCGCGCGCCCGATGCGCTGGCTTGCGTCGCCGCCACTGTCACGCTGGAACTGGGCATTGACCTCGGGCAGCTCGACCAGGTCATTCAGGTCAACGCCACGCACACAGTCAGCAGCTTCGTGCAGCGCTTGGGGCGGTCGGGCCGGCGCGGCGGCAGCGCCTCGAAGATGTTTTTCTATTGCAGCGAAGACGACCGCGATGCCGCTCATATCGGCGAAGAAATGCCCTGGAATCTCTTGCAGACGATCGCCATCATCCAGCTTTACGCGGAAGAGCGCTGGATCGAGCCGCCGCATATCGCCCGCTTGCCCAACAGCCTGCTTTATCACCAAACGATGAGCACCGTCTATGCGCATACCGAGCTGACACCGCCGCAATTGGCCGAGCGCGTGCTGGGTTTAGCGCCATTTGCACAGGTTACGCAAGATCATTTTCGCGCGCTGCTGCGGCATCTGCTGGTCATCGACCATTTGCAGCAGGCGCCAGGCGGCGGGCTGATCATCGGCTTCAGCGCCGAGAAGATCGTCAATCATTACAGCTTTTTTGCGGTATTTTCCGATGAGACTTTGTTTCGCGTGCGCGACAAAAGCCGCGAGATCGGCACGGTTCAATCGCCGCCGGCAGTCGATGACACCCTGGTGCTGGCGGGCTATATTTGGCGCGTGCTGCATGTCGACTATCAACAGCGCATCATCGAGGTCGTGCGCGCGCAGGGCAGGAAAGGGCAAGCCTGGCACGGCGGCGGACCTGACATTCACAGCCGCGTCTTGCAGCGCATGCGCCAGTTGCTGCAAACCGAAAGCGAGCCCAATTATCTTTATGAACGGGCAAAAATGCGCCTCGGGCTGGCACGCGGGGCAGCGAAACGAGCGGGCTTGCTGGATAAGGCGCTCTTGCCGCTGGCGAATGGTCGCTGGCTGCTGCTGCCCTGGTGCGGCACCCGTCAATTCGACACCTTGATGACGTTGCTGCGACACGCGGGCATGGAAGTGCGTGAACCCTACACACCCTACTATGCGGTTCTTGGCGGCTGCAACAACCTTGCCGAATTGGTGAATGCGCTGGCTGGCATTTGCGCGAATCCGCCCAGCGCCGCCCAACTGGCAAGTCAGCAGCCACCTGAAGCGCTCCACCGCGAGAAATATGACCGCTTTGTGCCGCCAGAGCTGCTGCGCGAAAGTTACGCGTCCGACCACCTGGATCTGCCCGGCGCGCTGGCATGTTTACGAGGCATGCTCGGGATGGAGCGGGAAGCGCCTGCTGCCGCGAAGTCGTTCACCGGCTAGACGTCTAGCAGCCGGGCAACGATTCCGTCAATCACGGCGATCTTGTCGGCAAGGATTTCGCGCGCCCGGCCGCGCGCCCTGCCCGGACCGCCATTGAGCAATTGGTTTTCGTCCATGCCCTTCATTTCTTCGATTCTTTCGTGTGCCTGCATGCTTAATCGCGCCAGTTCTTGATGATCGGGAGTGTCTTTTTCATATATGGGGATGGCGCAGGCTTCAAATGGCGTGCGGTGGATATCGCGATGCCCCCATAAGCCTTGAGATTGATGTGCCTTTATGGATTCATTTACAGTTGGTGAATTCAGAATCGCGGAGAGGTAGTGCGCTTCCTGAAGCGTTTCGGTTGATAAGTAGTATGTTTTTGTGTCTACCACGAATCCTCGCACCCTGCGACGATAAACTCGCAAGTTGTCTGCGTCGATATCCAAAACGCAGCTTGCTATGTTGGTGCCGCTTCCACCATAGATCACTCGATATTGATCTCTAACACTTTGCCTGGTCAATTTGCCGCGATAGTTTAACCAGTTGGGCCATGACGCCGTAGTTGTGCTATTCCTATGTTCCTCCCAGGTCTTGTTCATGATGTCAAACCAGGAAGTGAAATCCTCAATATGTCCTTTCACGGCGAATGCCAAAACATCGTGCAGCATTTCCAGCTTGCCTTCGTCGTTCAGCCGGGCGGGCAGCGCGACCATGTTTAACTTCTGATAACCAAAAGGCAGCAGGTGCTTGCTCAACAGGGTGGCGTATATATATGGAGAACTGGCTCGGCCTTCCAGTTTGAAGCCTTTCCAGGGCAGTTTGGCATCTTTGTTCAGTTCTGGATCGGTCTCTACGATGGGAAAATGTGGCGCGCCGGCCGGGCGCACGAAACACAAATTGCGCGGGACGAGCGACGCGCCTTGGGAAAACAGCTCGTAATAGTAGATGCTGCGGATTTTCGGATCGACGAAGCTGGTGACCGTTTCTCCGACGCTTAGCAGCGGTTCGGCTTCTGCCAGCGGCAATTCGTGTTTGTCGAAGCGCGCCTGGTATGTCCGGGTAGGGATGTTCTGTTTTACGATTTCGTCATTGGACAGAATCAACACAGCAGACGGCACATTGAACAAGGGACTGACATCGCCCACATCGAGGATCCGCGTCATGCCTTGTCGTTGGAAGGGACGGTGCTGCTTTGCGCCAGTGAGTACGCTTCGAGGCATGACAAAAGCCAGCGTGCCCGTATCTTTCAAATAACGGTCTTTGGCATGGGCGAAAAACAGCGTGCTCAAATCCATTTGGGTGAAGAGCTTGACATCGCTCGAGTCGATAAGCTGATAGTAGATAGACAGGTCTTTCACTTCGTCCTGCCAGACTGCGCTGTTGATGTAGCGATAAGATAGCCAGGGCGGATTGCCGATGACGACATCAAATTGCTTTTCCGCCAGAACCAGCGGACGCGAAAGATTCTTCAAGATGTATGCCCAAATCCTGTTGCGCCCCTCAATGATCAAGGTGGCAAGCAAATGGAAGTTGCCAGCCCACAGATTGCGGAAGGTTGGATTGCCCAAGTCGCCGTAGATATCTTGTACCCAGCGTCTGAATACATTTGCCAGCTGTGAGGTCTGTGCCGGATCAGCGACAAGCTTCGCCATTTCGTCCATGATGTCTATCGTACGCGTGAGCTTGTCGGCGTCCACAGCCGATTCTACAGGGATGCGGAATAGCTCATCGTTCTCCCAGTCGACTGCAATCGTGACGGCATCCTCGCTACGGTTCTCCAGCGGTCGGATCAGCGCGTCCGCCATGAAGACCGGCAAGGGCGCTACATGGTCATCGCCATTGCTTTCGCCGATTTCCAGATGCTCGCGCAATGCCAACAGATAATTGATTCGCGCAATCGTCACCGCCAGCGGATGGATATCAATGCCGACGATGTTGTTCAATGCGAAGTCAACCAGATCGCGCCCTTGCAAGCCTTTGTCCGCAAGGTGGCGTATGGCATTGAAAAGGAAGCTGCCAGAGCCGCAAGCGGGGTCAAGCAGGCTCTGTGGCGCGTTGTAGTCGATTTCCTGCAAGACCAGTTGCGCCAGCCAGTCGGGCGTGTAATATTCGCCCAGATCGTGCCGCGTTTCTGGGTCGACCAGATTTTGATACAGTTGCTTCAACAAGTCCTGCTGGATGACGTGCAGATCATAAACCAGCAATTCGCCTGACAGTTCGTATAAGAGATCAATCGATTCTTGCTGAATATCGTCCATCAGCAGCCAGGCGAAGAAATCGTTCTCGCCGACATTGCTGATGCCGAACTTTTGAAAAGCCGAACCCGTGACAATCCGGTAAATGTCAGTGCGCGGCGGACGACCTTCCAGCGCCGCGAATAACAGAATCTTGGCGAACTGCGACAGAAAGCTGTGCCGCAAGAACAGTTCGTCATCGGCAATATCCGAGCCGTAGACCTTGCTCAGCAAACCGCGCCACTGCCCGCGCCAGACATCCAGCTCAGTCTTGCTTTGCGCTTTGTCCAGCAGCCGCGCCAGCCTCTGCCGGGCGAGCCGAAATGCGGGACTGTCGATGCCAAAGCGCTGTACGATGTCATCGGCTGTCGGCTCGATCTGCTTTTTGCTGAACAGGTAAGCATCCAGCCACAGATAGGTGGCGCGCGAGTCTACTTCGGCGATATTGAAATGGCTGACTTCTTGCGCTTCAAGCTCTTCATCCAGGATGTAAGTGCGGAAGCGGATGCCGTCGGTCAGCATTCCGACATAACGATTCAACTCGGGCATTTCGCGCATGTAATCGCGTAGCTGTTCTATGTTTTCTCCAAGCTTTGTGTCGATGTTGCGCTTGAATTCGATCACCAGGTCGCCAAACAAAGCATCGACATAGCCATGCTTTTTCACTTTCGACATGGTGATGTGATGCTCAAGCTCAATATCTTCGGATCTCACGCCAAAGGCGCTGTGGATGAAAGTGAGGAAGGCATGGCTAATCTGCCGTTCAGGCTTGTCGGTTGCGTGCGCGTTCGCAATGATGCTTAAGTATTCTGCGAGCCTGGCGTCAAATTCCGGTGGCATGCCATGTCTCCGCTGTGGGCAAGTGCGCTTGTATTTTACCACTTTCGGTGGCGATGCCGCTTGGTGGAAGCCTTCCCCCAGCCTGATGGAGGACTCAGGAGGTTGCCATCTGTGCTACAATCACCGCTCGAAAATCAGGAGCCGCCCGATGTCTCAACCCCCCGACTGGCGCGAGCATGGCGTGCGCATTGTGCGCAGTGACGAGCTCGACAGCAACACGCCCCAGACGCCCGGCATGACGCGCGCAGCCGCCATCAACCACGCCAAAGCCGGCGCAAACAAATTGTGGGCGGGCACCGTCAACATCCAGCCCGATGCCAAAACCGGCGCCCACCATCATGGCGATCTGGAAAGCGTCATCTATGTTGTCAGTGGACGCGCCCGCATGCGCTGGGGCGAACGGCTGGAATATGTCGCCGAAGCCGAAGCGGGCGATTTTATCTATGTGCCGCCCTTCGTGCCCCACCAGGAGATCAACGCCAAGCCCGATGAAGCGCTGCTGTGCATCCTCGTGCGCAGCGACCAGGAAGCGGTCGTCGTCAACCTGGATATCGAGCCGGCCGAAGTATCGGAAACCACTTGGGTAGGACCGAATCACCCGCAGGGGTGATCAAATTTACCCATCCATTTTGTCCCTATTTCATACGGGGATTATGACGGTCGCAGCAGCACCTTGGCGACATCGCCCGGCGCTTCAATGAGCCGCTCGAACCACGAGCCGCCTTCGCCCAGCGGCGCTTCGTGAATCCACGGGTCGAGGCGCAGCGCACCTTCCGCCAGCAGCTCCAGCCCACGCGCGAAATTGGCAGGCGTATAGGCGAAGGAGCCGCGCGCCACGATTTCGCTGCGGATCATGTTGGCGACCGGCATGGCGCTGGTTTCTTCGTGCAAGCCGCTGAGGATGATTGTGCCGCTCGCCCGTGCCGCCGCCACGCATTGTTCGCGTGTTTGGGCTGTGCCGACCGCATCGACAGCGACTGTCACGCCAGCGCCAGAGGTAGCATCAAGCACAGCCGCGACCGGGTCGCTTTCTCGGGGCTGCAGGGGAATGCCGCCCAGCTCTGCGCCCATGTTCAGACGCGCCGCATCCAGCTCGGCGATGAAGACGCGCGCCGCCCCCTGATAGCGCAGCATCTGCAAGCTCAGCAAACCGATGGGTCCCGCGCCGATGACCAGGCAGTCTTCGTCCGCGACTGTGCCCGCCAGCTCGGCAATGCGCACAGCACAGCCAGCCGGTTCGGTCAGCGCGCCAATCCGTGTATCCATGCCCGCGGGCAGCTGCAGCGCCAACTTAGCTGGGGCGCTGACGAATTCGGCGAATGCGCCCGGACGATGCGCGCCCAGCAGACGGCGGTTGGCGCAAAGCTGATTGACGCCCGCCAGACAAACCGGGCAATCGCCGCAATACCAGAGCGGATTGACCGTCACCAGCGCGCCAACTTGCAAGTCGGGGCGCAGCTGTGGCACGAGCGGACCAAGCTCGACGATCTCGCCAGCGAATTCGTGCCCCATGATCAACGGTGGCATGCGCAGCGCATTGTGTCCCAGATAGCCGCTTAGCTCGCTGCCGCAGATGCCGGCCTGCCGGACGCGAATCACAATTTCGTCGCCGGCTGCTGTGGGCGCGGGTTCACTTTGCAGTTGCATTTGCCGCGCCGCCCGCCATACCAGCGCTTGCATGCTGTTTCCTTTCTCCTCAGTCGGCATCAATGCGCAGGGACCCCGTAAAAGCTGCCCTGTGCCACGACGCCGCTGATCAGATGCTTCTGCCCGAACTAGAATACCACGAACATGGGCATGGTCATCTGCGGGCTTGCCTTTACGCTATACTCCGCCCAGTGTCAGCCTAGGAAAAGGAGATTCGCCTTGCCACTTTTTGATATGCCCCTGGAAGAACTGCGCGTCTACAAACCGCAGCGCAAGGAACCAGCCGACTTCGACGACTTCTGGCGCGAGACCTTGTCCGAGGCTCGCCAGCACGACCTGGCTGCCACATTTGAGCCGATCGACAGCGGGCTGGAAACGATCAATGTCTATGATGTGACCTTTGCGGGTTTTGGCGGAGCGCCTATCAAAGGCTGGTATCTCGTGCCGAGGCATCTGCCTGCCCCACTGCCGGCTGTCGTGCATTACATCGGCTATGGCGGTGGACGAGGCTATCCGCTGGAGTGGCTGGAATTCCCCTCGGCCGGTTTCGCCCACCTGGTGATGGACAGTCGCGGACAAGGCAGCGACACCGCCGACATGCCCAATGGCGTCAACCCAGCCGTGCCCGGCTATATGACGCAGGGTATCCTCGACCCGCGCACTTATTATTACCGCCGTCTGTATACCGATGCCGTGCGCGCAGTTGATGCCATCGTCACTCGCAGCGAAATCGACCAAAAGCGCATCGCGGTGACTGGCGGCAGCCAGGGTGGCGGCTTGTGCATTGCTGCGGCTGGCTTGCGCGATGATGTGGCTTACTGCCTGCCCGATGTGCCATTTTTGTCGCATTTTCGGCGCGCAGTCGATATCACGCCCAACAACCCCTACCAAGAAATCGCCCGTTACCTGGCCACGCACCGCGACAAGATCGATGTCGTCTTCAACACGCTGGCTTATTTTGATGGCGTCAATTTTGCCGCGCGCATGCAGGCGGGGGCATTTTATTCCGTGGGCATCATGGACACAGTTTGCCCACCCTCAACGGTCTATGCCTCGTACAACCAGGTACGCAGCCAAAAGCGCATCGTGGAATATCACTACAACAATCATGAAGGTGGCGGCGCACAACATCTGCTGGAGAAAATCCGCATACTGAGAGAATTGTGGCTGGCATGAGCCGGACGCAGGTTGTCATTTTGGGCAGCGGCACGCCCAACGCCGATCCCGACCGCGTGAGTTCGAGCCTGGCTGTGGTGGTCGCTGGACAGCCCTACCTGGTCGATTGCGGACATGGCGCGGTGCAGCGGGTGGTCGAGGCGCGGGCGACAGGCAAAATCGACTGGGATACAACTGCCCTGACGCGACTCTTCGTCACGCACCTGCATGCCGATCACACTGTCGGCTTGCCCGATCTGCTGTATACGCCCTGGATCCATGAGCGCAAATCTGGCTTGCAAGCCATCGGCCCGCTCGGGCTGGCGGATATGGCGCGGCATATCGAGCTGGCTTACAGCGAAAATATCCGCGAGCATCTCAGTGCCCATCCCAGCAGCAAAGACGGCTACAAAATAGACGTGCGCGAGGTTGCCGGCGGCTGCGTCTATGCCGATGAACAGGTGACTGTGCAGGCGCTGGCTGCTGATCATGGCGACCTGGCGGCGCTCAGCTATAAGTTCGAAACGCCTGATGGCACGATTGTCATCTCCGGCGATACCAAGCCGGTGGCGCGCTTCGCAGAGTGGGCGCGCGGCTGCGACCTGCTGCTGCACGAAGTCTATTCGGCTCGGCAATTCGCCTTTCGTCCGCCAGCATGGCAAGCCTATCATGCGCGCACGCACACCTCGAGCGACGAGCTGGCGGCGCTGGCGACTGCTTTGCGTCCCAAGCGGCTCGTGCTGGTGCATCAGCTGTTTTGGGGGCAGACACCCGCCGACCTGGTGGCCGAGCTGCAGCGCGCTTATGACGGCGAGGTCATCAGCGCCAGCGATCTGGATGTGTATGCGCTGTAGGCAGGAATGCTTGACAGAATCCTCGCGCGTACTTTGCCCCCCGACTTTTCAGGGGGACCGAGAGGGTAGAAAAAGGGGCAGAGCATGAGCCAGGAGGCAGTCTTCCAGGCGCTGCAATTCGAGATGCTGGACGAAGCCGAACAGCTGCGACGTTCGCGGGAGTTTGTGCGGCGCATAGCCCAGCGGCGCAGCGTGCGTGATTTTTCACCACAACCTGTGCCAATAGAATTGATCGAGAATGCCATCCGCGCAGCTGGCACGGCTCCCTCCGGCGCAAATCAGCAGCCCTGGACCTTCGTGGTGGTCAGCGACCCGGCGCTGAAAAAGCAAATGCGCGCCGCCGCCGAAGCCGAAGAAAAAGAGAGCTATGAACGGCGCATGAGCCAGGAGTGGCTAGACGCGCTGGCGCCACTGGGCACCGATTGGCGCAAACCGCACATTGAAGACGCGCCCTATGTCATCGTCGTCTTCCGCCAAGCCTATGGCATAGCAGCCGATGGACGGCGCATCAAGCATTATTACAGCGAAGAGTCGGTGGGCATCGCGGTGGGTTTGCTGCTGGCGGCGCTGCATTTGTCGGGGCTGGCCACGCTGACCCATACGCCCAGCCCGATGAAGTTCCTGGCGGAGATCGTAGGACGACCCGCCAACGAGCGCGCTTTCGTGCTGATCCCGGTGGGATACCCGGCCGATGATGCGCAAGTGCCGGTCATCAGCAAGAAGCGCCTGGACGAGATCCTGCTGCGGCGCTAGAACTTCGTGCCATACGCGGGAATGATCGCGCCATGGATGATCGCGCCGGCATCGGATGCCAGGAAAGCGATGACGCGCCCCAGCTGCTGCGGGGTAACGCCGGCGTCGGGATCGGCGGCTTGTTCGGGCCTGGCGATGGCAGAGGGCAGCACGGCGTTCACGCGGATGCCCTGGCGTTTGTATTCTGCGGACAGGCTCTCGGTCAGGCGCAGGACGGCGGCTTTGGAAGCAGCATAGGCAGCGTCATGCCCACTGGAGCGTAAGCCAGGCCTCGCGCCGATATTGACGATAACGCCACCCCCCTGGGCGAGCATGGCGGGCAGAACCGCGCGGCTCATCAAAAAGGTGATGGTGGCGTTCAGCCGCAGCATGGTTAGCCAGGTTTCCAGCGACATTTCATGCACAGGCTGCCCGGCATCCCAGCCGCCCACGATATTCACCAGAATGTCGATGCGTCCGAAAGCAGCCAGGACGCGTCGCAAAAGCTCTTCGACCTCAGACTCGTCAGACAGATCGGCCGATTGCAGGCAGATGTGGTCGGCATCATCGCGCAGGTCGGGGAAGCGCTGGTAGAGTCGGTCATCGCCGCAAGTTAGCGCCAGCTTTGCGCCGCCCGCGCGAAAAACAGGAATCACGCCCGAAGCCAGCAATCCTGATGCGCCGGTGATCAGCGCTACTTTTCCTGCGAATTCTGTCATGGTCCTGCTTTCCTCATGATTCTAGCCACAGCCTAGCATACAATCGCGGACAAAACGACAAGCCCGAATGGCTGTAGCGGCAAGGCGGCGACTCGTCAATTCGCATGCCTGCCTGGCACGTGAATTTGGGCAACCGAGCGCGCTGGTTTATCATGCCTGTGCGAGTGGCTGTCGTAAAACGATTAAGGGGAGGAAGCATGCGCGTAGTGATTATCGGCGGCGCGGGCAGAGTCGGCAGCATGACAGCGCCCTACCTCAAGCCCGAGCACAGCCTGACTATCTTCGACCAGCGTCCAGCGGCGGACAGCAGCTTGCCCAGCGTCCAGGGCGACATCTGCGATTATGAAGCGCTGTCCCATGTCATGTCGGGTCAACAAGCGCTGATCTATATGGCGATGGGCAGCGAAGATTGGGACAGCCTGGCCGGCATACACAGCGCTTACGACATCAATATCAAGGGGCTGCATCTGGCGTTGTACGCGGCGCAGGCAGTTGGCATCAATCAGGCGGTCTATACCAGCAGCATGTCGGTCTACGAGAATCTGGATGGGCGCACTTTCGCCGATGAGCATGCTGCTCCCGATGCGCATGGACTATATGGCTTCACCAAGTATCTGGGCGAGCAGGTCTGCCAAAATGCCGCGCGCAACTGGGACATGCACATCAATGCGCTGCGCTTGTGCTTCCCCACGCCCGATGACAAGCTGGCACAGATCAAGCCCGAGCAGCGCAGTCTGGCCACAGCAGCCAGCGATGTAGCTGCGGCGCTGGCGGCCGCACTGCGTTTCCAAGGACGATTTCAGACTTTTATGATTAGTGGCGATGCGCGCCACACTGTGCTAAACATGCACAAAGCGCGGCTGATGCTGGGCTGGACGCCGAAGATGACATAAGGCGCTTCTCGCACACAGTCAAATAATGAAACGGGCGGCACGATGCCAACATACGACCTGCTATTGAAAAACGGCCACACAATCGACCCGGCAAACAGCGTCGACGCGCCCATGGATCTGGCCATCGCGGACGGAAAAATCGCTGCTGTCGCGACCGATATCGCCAGCGCCGAGGCCGCAGCGACCATCGACGCCAGCGGCTTGATCATCACGCCCGGGCTCATTGACATCCATGTGCATGTCTATCACAGTCGCGAGCCAGAAACGTTGAGCATCATCGCCGACCACCACAGCTTCCGCTCGGGCGTGACGACGGTCGTGGACACGGGCACGGCGGGCGCAAAACACTTTTTGCATTTCAAGCGCACTGTCATCGACCGGGCCCGCACCCGCATCTTCGCCTATATCAACATCGTCAAGTCGGGCATGACAGGTCCATTCGAGCAGGACATCAATGAGATGGATGCCCAACTGGCGGCGTCTATTGTCCTGGCCTATCCTGAAGATTGCGTAGGCATCAAAACGGCGCATTACTGGGTCAGCGAGCCATTTGACGAGGCGCATCCGCCCTGGGCGGCTGTCGACCGCGCGCTGGAAGCATCCGCCATCTGTGGCAAGCCGCTGATGGTCGACTTTTGGCATCGCGAAGGGCGCAGCTATCAGGAACTCTTGCAAAAGATGCAGCCGGGCGACATCCACACGCATGTCTATGCGCAGCAGTTCCCCATATTGAACGCCGAAAATCAGCCCGCCGATTTTATGTTCGAGGCGCGCGAACGCGGCATCATCTTCGACCTGGGGCACGGCGCAGGCAGCTTTTGGTTCCGCCAGGCTATCCCGGCTTTCCAGGGCGGTTTCGGCCCCGACAGCATCAGCACCGACCTGCACATCGGCAATGTCAACGGCGTCGTGCACGACATGCTGCACACCATGTCCAAGCTGCTGTGCATGGGCATGCCGCTGGGCGAAGTCATCTGCCGCTCGACCGTGACGCCCGCCCGCGAAATTGGGCATGCCGAGCTGGGCACGCTGAGCATTGGCGCAGAGGCGGATGTGGCGCTGCTGCGGCTGGACGAAGGCAGCTTCGGCTATGTCGATTGCGGTGGCGCTCGCATGGCTGGCAGGCAACGGCTCTGCTGCGAGATGACCATCCGCGCCGGCGAGATCGTCTACGATCTGAATGGACGCGCCGCACCCGACTGGCAAGCTGCGCCCGAGTCCTACTGGAAAATCCGCTTACCGACAGGCAGCTATGCGCCATGACAACCTATAAAAAACTGGGTCTGCGCCCGGTCATCAATGCCTATGCCACTGTGACCAAGTATGGCGGGTCGTTGATGCCTCCCGAGGTCTTGGCCGCCATGACTGCGGCGGCAGACAGCTTTATCGACCTGGCGGCATTGCAGCGGGCGGTGGGCGCGCGAATCGCCGAGCTGACGCGCAACGAAGCGGCTTATGTAACATCGGGGGCGGCGGCTGGCGTTTTGCTGGCGGCGGCAGCCAGTGTGCTGCGCAAATGCCCCGAGGCCGCCAAGACCTTCCCGCAGTTGGACGGCATGCCGCACGAAGCGATCGTGCAGCGCCACCACCGCAATGGTTACGACTTCGGCGTGCAAGCCATCGGCATGCGCTTCATCGAAATCGACCCTTGCCTGGACAGTCTGCGCGCAGCGATCAACGAACGTACCGCTTGCATCTTCTGGTTCGCCGGCACGATGAACAGGCCAGACGAAATCCCGCTGCCGCAGTTGATTGAAATCGCCGCGGCGCAGGACCTGCCCGTTATCGTGGATGCCGCCGCCCAGCTGCCGCCTGTCGAGAACTTGTGGCGCTATACGCAGATGGGCGCTGCTCTGGCGCTGTTCAGCGGTGGCAAAGACCTGCGCGGTCCACAGCCGAGCGGACTGATGCTGGGGCGTCGCGAACTGATCGAGTGCATTCGCCCGATTAGCAGCCCAAATCACGGGCTGGGGCGCCCGCTGAAAGTCGGCAAGGAAGAGTTGATGGGCCTGCTGGCGGCGGTGGAGCGCTATCTGGGGCTGGACCATGCGGCCCGCGCAAACTATTGCGAAGATTGTGTGGCGCTGTGGCTGGCGGCGCTGAATCCGCTGGCGGGTGTATCAGCGGAACGCGCCTTCCCCAACGAAGCCAATCAACCGCTGGCCTGGTGCCGCGTGACGATCGATGCCGCTGCGCTGGGCATGTCGGCTGACGAGGCTGTGGGGGCTTTCCTGGCGCAGGAACCAGCCATCGCTGTCTCGCCATTGAGCGACAGGCAGTTCCACCTCAATCCCATGACGTTGAATCGTGGCGAAGAAATCATCGTGCGCGATGCCTGCCTGCGCGTGCTGGGTGGCAGCTGACCATGCAGCGCCCTTTTGAGCTGTATGACCTGCGCGTGACGGTCGAGCGTATCGAGGGACGCAGCGTCTGTGGCTTGCAAGTCGGCGATTATTTTGATCTGACAGAAAGCGCCAAATTGCGCATCCCAGCCGGCAAGCACTTCTGCATCTATGCGCTTTCGGCGGTGTTGCCCCTGCTGGCGGCCAAGCAGCGCGCGCTCAGCGAAAACGACTGGATGACGCGCGATACTATCGCCGCCTGCCCAGATGTCGACGAGCGCCTGATTATGCGCATCGAACGGATAAACAAACGGGTTATGGACAGCGACGACTTGACTTGAGCTGCCGCACCTGCGCCCCAATTGTGATACAAATAAGGTAAGCCTTCTGTCGTCTCGGTCCCGCCATGGAGATAGGGGGATGGTGGACGCAGTTACGGCAATCTCCCTTCCCTGACTTGTTGGGGAGAGGTTAGCGAGATGTAGGGGCGAGGCGGGGACTCGCCCATTGCCAGAAAAATCGGCATCAAAAATAGGAGACGAGCTCATGACGAAGCAGCGCAAGCACATCAAGGTAACCTACTCCACGCTCGGCAGCCCCGATCCATTGCTGCATGAATACTTTGACGAAGATGTCGCCGAACTGAAGCAGAACCTCGGGCGCGATTATCCGCTGCTGATCAACGGCGAATGGCAGGCGGGGGCGGATAGCTTTGAAGCGCGCTCGCCAATCAACAGCGACTGGCTGCTGGGCAACTTCGCGCAGGCAGCCGACGAGCAGGTGGATGCAGCAGTGGCCGCCGCGCAGGCAGCCTATCCGGCCTGGCGAGATAGTCCCTGGCAAGAGCGCGTCGACATCCTCAACCACGCCGCCGATCTCATCAGCCAGCGCTTGTTCGAGATCTCGGCGGCAGTCAGCATGGAGATCGGCAAGAATCGCCTGGAAGCCATCGGCGAGGTAGAAGAAACCGCCGACCTCATCCGCTATTGCGTGGATGCCATGCGCGAAAATGCAGGCTTCGACCGCAAGCTGCTCAGCGAATCGGCGCGGCATCACAACCGTAGCGTGCTCAAGCCCTACGGCGTTTGGGGCGTGATCGGCCCCTTCAACTTTCCGGCGGCGCTGACCGGTGGGCCGAGCGGCGCGGCCTTGGTCGCCGGCAACACGGTCGTGCTGAAACCGGCCGCCGAGGGCTCGCTGACCGCCTGGCACATCGCCAAGTGCCTGGAAGACGCGGGGGCGCCAGCGGGCGTTTTTAATCTGGTCTATGGGGGCGACGAGCCCGGCAAAGCGCTGGTCGCCAATCCCGCGCTGGGCGGATTGACCTTCACCGGCAGCTATGATGTGGGGATGCGCATCATTCAGTCCTTCACCACCGCGGCTGGTTATTATCGTCCCGTCATCGCCGAGATGGGTGGCAAAAACCCGACCATCATCACCGAAAAAGCCGACCTCGACAAAGCGGCGCTGGGCGTGATGCGCTCGGCATTTGGCTTGACCGGGCAAAAGTGTTCGGCTTGCTCGCGGGTCTATGTCGATGCGGCTGTGCATGACGACTTCTTGCAAAAGCTGGTCGATCTGGCGGGTGAAGTTGCTGTGGGCGACCCCACCAATGCCGATACCTACATGGGTCCCATCATCAGCCAGCGCGCCTATGACGCCTATCAGCAGTATGTGGACGAGTTGGGCGCGGGGCAGGTCTTGGCGGGTGGGCGCACGTTGCCGCTGGGCAAGGGTTACTTCGTCGCGCCGACAGTCGTGGCAAACCTGCCCGATGAGCACCGCTTGTGGCAGCACGAGATGTTCGCGCCAATCGTGGCTGTGCGCGCTGTGGAAGACAAAGACGAAGCCATGCGTCTGGCGAATGATGTCGCGCTGGGCTTGACGGCCGGCATGTACAGCGAAGACGAAGGCGAAGTGCAGTGGTTTTTGGACAATATCGAGGCCGGCGTGCTTTATGTCAATCGCGCGACCGGGGCGACCACAGGCGCCTGGCCCGGCTATCAGTCATTCGGCGGCTGGAAAGGCAGCACAGGCAGCGGCAAGGCAGCCGGCAGCCGGTATTACTTGCAGCAATACATGCGCGAGCAATCGCATACCATCGTGGCCTGAAGCCAATGCAGACCAGCGCGCGCGACTTGTATCGCCAGCAGAGCCGCTTCACCGACCCGGGAAAGTACGCGCGAGACTTTGACCGCTTGCCCGCCCACCCGTCCCGCCTGGCAGCGATCGTGCAAGGGCTTATCATCCCGCCCTATGTCGGCATTTTGCAGCTGCACAACACAGCCTACGCCGACATCGTCGATGCTGCCTTCGGCTATCGTTATGTCGACACCCTGCTTGACGAAGTGATGCGACTGCAGTCCGCGCCCTTGCATGAAGCCCGTCCGCCACGACTTCGCCTGGGCGTGAATTGCCGCAACTTCGCCGTCCTGCTGGTATCGCTGCTGCGGCATCAGGGCCTGCCCGCCCGCGTCCGCATCGGCTTCGAGCGCTATCTCGACGGTCCGATCCACTTTGAACATCGCATTGCGGAATACTGGGACGAAAAGCAAGGCAGATGGCTTCTGGCTGATGCCTATGTCGATCCCACCTTGCACGCATCGCTGCAGCGGCAGTTCGATCCGCTGGATTTGACGCCTGCCGATTTCAGTTGCGCCGGAGCAGTATGGCTGGCTGCGCGTCGTGGCGCCATCGACGCCGAGCGATACGGCGACAGTCCAGCGGACAAGGGTTTGGCGCCGATTCGTTATGCCCTGCTGCACGACTTTGACGCGCTCAATGGATTTGAAGTTTGCGGCAATGACGCCTGGGGCGCGCTCATAGAAAAGCCGCAGGAGCAACTGGATGATTGCGACTGGCGCTTTTTGGATCGGGTCGCGGAGTTGTGCGTGGATGTGGATTCGGCATTCGCGCGCTTGCGCCGCTTGCATGCCCAGTCGGCCTATGGCAAGCAAGTGCGAAAGCAGGCGGCGGCTCTGGGCTTATTGAATTGATGCAGGCGAGTGCCGTGGCAGCGCCCGCTCCCTATCCGTCTCCGCCGTTGGCAAGCAGCGACAAAATGTGATAGGATACTGATGGTAACCAGGAGGTCAATTGTGGCGGCAATTGAAGCTAGCCCCCAACGAAACAGCGAACGCTTGACTCATATTGAAGCGATATTGCCATATCTCGCTACAAAAGCGGATATTGAAAGGCTGCAAAGCTCGTTGATCAAGTGGATCATCGGCACCTGGCTGGCGATGATGACGATCTTTGTGGCTGTGCTTGCGCCTCTGATCATTTATATCATTAGCCGCTTGCCCGCCTGACCGCTGCCCTATCCTCTGCTGCAGCTTTGCGCTAGTCAGTTATTCGATCACCACCAGTTCTTGCCAGCCGTTCGTCAGTTTCTCGCCGCCACCTGGACGCGCCACCACCACATCTTCCACTCGCGCCGAATAGCCGTTGAACTGCATGATGCTCGGCTCGATTGTGAAGAGCATGCCCTCTTGCAGCGGCGTTTCGTCCCCGCGCGTGAGGAATGGCGGCTCGTGCACATCCATGCCAATGCCATGCCCGAGGCGGTGTCGGAATGCCTCGCCATAGCCAGCCGCTGCGATGACATCCCGCGCGGCGCGATCGGCATCGCTGGTGGTGGCTTCGTCCGCTTTCAGGGCTGCGATGCCGGCCGCCTGCGAGGCCATCACCAGATCATAGACGCGCTGGGCTTCGGCAGGTGGCTCGCCAAAGAAGACCGTCCTGCCAAAGTCGTAACACCAGCCTTCATAGATGCCGCCAAAGTCAAACAGGATCGACACCGGTGGCTCCAGCGCGCGCGGCCAGCTTTTCATGCGGTCGCCAAAGATCAGAGGCAGTCTCGGCGCGGAATTGTAGAGCGATGTGGTGAAGGACTGCCCCAGCGAACCGTGCTTGCGCAGCTGATAATTGACTTCTTCGACGATTTGCAGCTCGGTCATGCCGTGCCGCATTTGTGCCAGCGTATCGGCAAAAGCGGCTTCTGTGATGCGCCCGGCCTGCTTCATCAACTCGATATCGGCTTGCGATTTGATCACGCGCAGGGGACGCAGCAGCGCCGTGGCCGAAAGCCAATTTGCCCCGGGCAAAAGCGGCTGCAACTGGGATACTGTCTCGCCAGTGGCGAAGTCGCTGATGGCAACGCGCGGATTGTCGGGCAGGTCGAAGTCGTCCAGGATGCTCCGCAGCATATTGGATGGCTCGTCCCAATCGCCCAGCACGCGGATATCGATGCCCTGCAAGCGGCTTAGTCCGCCAAATTCGGCTGTCATGCGCGGCAGAGGCAAGACGGGCGGACGAGTCGGCGTGATCCAGGCGCCCTGCAGCCAATCGCCGGGGTGGATGGTGTGCCCATAATTTGGGAAGTCGCGCGGCACGCCGGTCAGATACTGCAAATCGGAGGAAATCGGGAAGAAGGCGAGGTCGGCGTGCTGGCCCAGGATAGGCTGGAATTGCTGCAAGCGGTCGCTGGACATGGGCTGGCTCCTTGGTTTTGGGCAACTTGTCGTGCGAGATAGTGTAGCCACAGAGAGACCAAAAAATGAAAACCAGCGCAAATCGCCCGTGATGCTTCAACGCATAATGATTTTGACGCGATTGCCCCGGTTTGCTCGCTTCATTCGGTCACTGTCACTTTGGATAGTCCGCGCGGCTTGTCGACGGCGTAACCCCGCACAAGCGCCTGCTGCATGGCGAAAATCTGCCCCGGCATCACGCAGGTGATCGGGCTGAGCCACTCGGGCGCTGCTGGCACGGGCAGAGGATTCGCAGCGCTTTCCAGGGTTTGCGGGTCATCGCTGATGACGAGCAGATCGGCGTCGCGCTTTGCCAGGTCGGCTTGCATGACACGCATGGAATCCAGCGTTGCCCCACTGGGAGCGACCAGCACAACCGGGTGCAGCGCATCAATAGCGGCGATGGGTCCATGCCAGAAGTCGGCTTCGCTGTAGCCTTCGCTGGCGATGTAAATCAGCTCTTTGATCTTGAGCGCGATCTCGCAGGCTGTCGCATAGTTGAAGCCGCGCCCAAGCGCAACCAACCGCGCAATCTTTTGATAGCGCCCCGCCCAGACGCTGATGGCCCCTGACAGCTCCAGCGTTTTCGCCGCCAGGCTGGGCAGCAGCGCCAGCTCGCCGCGCATTGCCGGGTCATCCGCCAGCGCCGCAGTCAGCATGGCCAGGACTGTCAGCTGGGCGGTATACGTCTTGCTGGCCGCCACCGAAAGCTCCCTGCCCGCGCGCAAGGGCAGCAAGTATTCGGCTGTGTTCGCCAGCGGCGAGTCGGCGACATTGCTGATGGCGAGCGTCAATGCGCCTTGTTGGCGCGCGTCTGCCAGCACCTGCCGCACATCTTGGGCCGCGCCCGATTGTGATATGCCGATGACCAGGGCCCGCGACAAATCAGCGGGCTGGTGATAGAGCGTGTGCAGCGATGGCGTGGCCAGCATGACCGGCAGCCCCAGCGCATGCCCGAAGACATATTGCGCATAGCGGGCGGCATTATCGGATGTGCCACGGGCGGCGATGCAGACAAAAGACGGGTTGAAAGCGCGGATAGCAGCCGCGACTCGCTCGGTTTCTGCCCAGCTTTCGTCCAGCAGACGCGCGATGACGGCTGGCTGTTCAGCGATTTCCTTTTGCAGCTGGCTCATGCGTTATCTGGCTCGTCCAGCAGACGGTAGTTGACGCCCAGCGCATCCAGGCAGGGCAGGTGCCGCCGCAGCCGCTCGACCAGCGCCGCATAATCGCGCTCTTGCGGGTGGCGCCACAGCACATCGGCGATGGCGATGGCGCGCGGAAACATCATGTATTCGACATGGTCGCTGCTGGGCATGAATTCCGTCCAGATATTGCCTTGCCCGCCCAGGATATGATGCCGCTTTTCTTTGGCGATCTGCGCTGGAATAACGACATAATCCCAAACCTGCTGCAAGGGCAGGATGGCTGGGATAGCCAGCGGTTCGCTGTCCGTATCGACCGACTGATAATAGTCGAGATAGCAATACGTGTTGGGCGTCATGACGACATCGTGCCCGGCATTGGCAGCCGCGATGCCGCCATCACTGCCGCGCCAACTCATGACGGTGGCATTGGGCGCGAGGCCGCCTTCCAAGATTTCGTCCCAGCCCAGTAGCTTGCGCCCACGCGCGTTCAGCCAGCCTTCGATGCGGCGGATGAACCAGCTTTGCAACTCGTGCTCGTCAGCCAGCCCTTCTGCCTGGATGCGCGCCTGGCAGGCCGGGCAGGCTTCCCAGCGGGCTTTGGGCGCTTCGTCGCCGCCGATATGGATGTATTCTGACGGGAAGAGATCCAAGACCTCGCCCAGCACATCTTCCAGGAAGTCGAACACTTCGTCTTTGCCCGCGCAGAAGATGTCTTCGGCGATGCCCCAGTTTTTGCGCACTTCATAGCCTTCGCCACGACAGCCCAGCTGCGGATAGGCCGTCAGCGCCGCCACCGCATGCCCGGGCAATTCGATTTCTGGCACGATAGTGATGCCGCGCGCCCCGGCATAGGCGACCGCCTCGCGGATCTCGTCCTGCGTATAGAAACCGCCATGTGGCTGCCCGTCATATTCGGGACTGTTGAGGCCGATGACCGTCTCGGCGCGGAAGCCGCCAATTTCGGTCAGGCGCGGATGCTTTTTGATCTCGATGCGCCAGCCCTGGTCTTCGGTGAGATGCCAATGAAAGGTATTGAATTTGTAGAATGCCAGCAGGTCGATGAATTTTTTGATGAAATCCATCGGGAAGAAGTGCCGCCCGACATCCAGGTGCAGACCGCGCCAGCCAAAAGCCGGTTCATCGTCCAGTTCCAGCCCAGGTATGCGCCAATCCACCCCAGGCACAACTTCGCGCGAGAGGATCTGCCTCGGCAGCAGTTGACGGATGGTCTGGAAGCCATGCAGAAAGCCGCGCCGATGTGCCGCTCGCAAGCGCAGCGTCGTCCCGCCAGCCATGAGCGAATAGGCTTCTGGCGAGTCCGATTCCGCCGCCGATTCGAGGATGATGGCGTTTGTGTCTGCGCTGGATTCGCCGCTGTCGGCAGCTTGCACGGGCAGAGCGAATCCTGTGGCGGGGCGCAGATAACTTGCCAAGAGCTCGCCCAATGCGCGGTCCTGAGCGATGATGAGCGCGTCGGGCGCAAGCGAAAAGATCCTGCCTCTGTGTTCGAGCCGGGCTGGCTGTGGAAAAAGTGTGATATCGGTCATAGCGCCTGTTCCTTTGCGTTTGTTGAAATCAGATATCGTCCAGCGAAATCACCGCGCTCAGGTGCTGGGGCTGGTCGGGGTCACAGCCATTTTTCAGCGCGCGCCAATAAGCCAGGAGCTGCAAGGGCGGCAGGTGCAGCGCCGGCGCAACCGCAGCGGGCAGGTCAGCTGGCAGCGAGATGTGATGCTCGAACTCGCTGTGGCATTGGCTGATCACCAGCACAGTCGCGCCCATGTCTTGCATCTCTCGCAAGACGCGCAATTCCTGCGCAGCCGCATCCGGTGAAACCAAGCCAATGACCAGGCTATCCGCGCCCACCAGCGACATGGGTCCGTGCCGAAATTCCAGCGGATGAAAAGCCTCGCTGTGGGCTAGCGACATCTCTTTCATTTTCAGCATGGCTTCACAGGCGATGCCATAGAGCGCGCCCGCGCCCAGAAAGAAGAATTTGCGCAGCTTGTCTTCTTCCCCAAGCAGGCGCATCAGATCGGCGCAGGAATCCAACAGAACGCCGCAAGCCTCGGGCAATCCAGCGCTGACAGATTGTCCGCCCAATGCGCCCGCCAAGAGCTGCGCGAGCACCAACATACTGCTGAAAGAGCGCGTCTGGGCGACGCTGCGTTCTTGCGCGGCATCAATGGCAATCGCCAGGTCGGCTGATTGCGCCAGAGGGCTGCTGCTGTCGCAAGTGATACAGATGACCGCTCCGCCATCCACTGCGAACTTCTGCTGGGCACGCAGGGTTTCGGTGGTCGTGCCGCTGCGCGAGATGGTCAGCAGCAGATAGCGCAGCTTCGGCAGACAGACCGCCGCTGGGCGCAGCAGCAATTCACTGGCTGGCACGGCTCGGGCATCCACGCCGCTCTGTCGCAGCAGTTGTGCCGCTGCCAACGACAGATAATAGGTCGAGCCGCAGCCCGTCACGATGACCTGGTCGAAGTCGGCAGCCGACCACAAGTCTAGCGCTTCGTCCTGGCGCTGTTCAAAGGCGCGCAGAGCCGCCAACCAGGCCGCGGGCTGGCTGAGGATTTCCGGCAGGGTGTGCTGTCCGCTGGGCATAGTCGCATTGTAGCAGAAAGGAAGCTGCCGCTGTGCCAAAAAAGGTCGAGACTCCGCTCGCAGTGGTGGTAGACTTGCGCCATGTCGCGCTTGCTCATCATCAACAGCCGCATCTGGCAAGGGGACCGCTTCCTGGACGGGCACAGCCTGCTCATTGAGGGCGGCAGCATCCGCGCCATCCTCCGCGCTGACGAAACCCGAGCAGCTAAGGGAGACAGCCTGCTGGATGCGGACGGCTGCTATGCCATGCCTGGCTTCGTCGACCTGCATCTGCATGGCAGCGACGATTGCGATGTTATGGACGCAAAGCCCGAGTCGCTGAGCAAGCTGGGCGCGTTTTTGCTGCGGCAGGGCGTTACCAGCTGCCTGGGCACGACCATGGCCGATACACCCGCGCGTATCAGCCGAGCGCTGGATACCATGCATGAGCACATGCGAGCGGGGGGCGGCCCCTTTGTCGGCGTGCATCTGGAAGGTCCCTACCTCAATGCGGCTTTTCGTGGCAGCCAGCCCGCCAAGCACTTGCGCTCGCCCACCCCCGCCCAATATCGTCCCTGGCTGGACAGCGGCATCATCAAGCTGATTACCATGGCGCCCGAGCTGGACGGTGGCGCGGACTTGCTGGCTGAGGCGGTGGCGCGCGGCATCACTGTATCAATCGGGCACAGCGCCGCCGATTATGAAGCGGCTTGCCATTTCTTCCGCGCGGGCATCAGCCAGATCACGCATACTTTCAATGGCATGGCGGGCCTTCATCACCGAGCGCCAGGCATCTTGGCAGCCGCTGTCGAAAATCCGCAAGTTAGCTTTCAGATCATTGCCGATGGCGTGCATGTGCATCCGGCCGTGCTGCGCTTGCTGCTGCGGCTGGCAGGGCGCGAACGAGTGCTGGCCATCAGCGATGCCATGCGCGCGACCGGGCTGGCGGATGGCGACTATGGGCTGGGCGATGTGGCGGTGGCGGTGCGAGATGGCGTGGCGCGGGCGGCGGATGGCGGCTTGGCAGGCAGCACACTGACCATGCCGGATGCGCTGCGCAACCTGATGCGCTTCTGCAACCTGACGCTGGAGCAGGCGCTGCCCATGTTGACGCGAGTGCCGGCGCGCAGCATCGGCCTTTACCCGCGCAAGGGCTCGCTGCGAGTCGGCGCAGATGCCGATATCGCGCTGTGGGACGAGAGCGCTGGCATAAAGGCGACCGTGCTGGGCGGCGAAGTCCTGCATCGAGCGCTGTGAGCTGCGCCTATTGCGGTCGGCTGGCGCATCGCTGCCGCTGTGCCGCGCCAGACAGCGACCTGCGGCGATTCCTGGCGCGTGGCGGACGCGAGTATTCACCTCAACAAATACAGGAACGGACGCGCTGGGCGGTGCCGCCACAGTTGAAACGGCGCGAACGAGCTGTGCTGCGCGCCAACTACGCGGCCTGGCAGACAGCGCTGATCGCAAAGTATGGCGAGCGCTGCGCAAACTGTGGCTCAGTCGAATCGCTGGCGCTGGATCATGTTCTGCCTATCGCGCGGGGTGGACGTTCGGCGCTGGAAAATTTGCAGTTGCTCTGCGGCGCGTGCAACCGGCTCAAAGGCAAGCTGATGGTGGATTGCCGCCAACTCACACATCCAAAATGAAACGTTGGGCGGGTCGCAGGCGCGTCATTTTTTGCATTGCCAGCCAGACTTGTTATACTGGCGGCGTGCGCCTGCCATCGTGCGAGGCGTTGATATGCAACCCGCTTCCAATACGACAGGAGTCTTCCATGAAAGTGAAATTCGGCATTCTCATATCCATCCTTGTTCTCCTTACCGGCGTGTTTGGCGTCGCGGCGCAAGACACATTCTTTGGCAAGACGGCTGACGAGATATTTCCCATCCCCGAAGTCGCCGAGACCGAGCTGGAGCAGACTCTGGCATTTGAGGCGCTGCTGGCGGCGAATATCCCCGATGGCCACGCGCTGGGCGAAGGCAAGACGATCACCTTCGGTGTGCTGGGTCAGGGTTCGCGCGGCGGCATCAGCGGCACCATTTATTTCTGGCGCAACGCCTTCGAGGCGGCTACCGGCGCAAACCTGGAAATCGTCGAGATTCCCTACAACCAGTTGGGCACGACTATCCCCGCCGATTTCTTGACGCAGCAATACACCTATGATGTCTTCGTGGGCGCGGCCTGGCAGTATGGCGACTGGATCAGCAATGGCTGGATCCAACCGATCGACCAATGGATCGGCGACGAGCGCTTTGCCCATTGGTCGCCCGAAGACACGGCGCCGGCTTTCCGCGCGCTGCTGCAGTGGGAAGGCCAGACTTATGGCACGCAGATGGACGGCGATGCCCAGCTCTTCTACTATCGCCACGACATCCTCAACGACCCCGAGTGGCAAGCCGCTTATGCAGACGAAGTCGGCGAACCCATGCCCTATCCCATCCAGACCTGGCAAGATCTGCTGGCCATCACCAGCTTCTTCAATGGCAAGGACTGGAATGGCGATGGCGATCCCGATGACGGCATCAGCTTGCACCTTGCGCCGGGCGGACAGGGGCATTTCCACTACGCTACTTTGGCGGCTTCCTTCGCCGTAACGCCGGCCGATGGCGATGATCCGCGTGCCGTCAGCAAGTACGACAATGTATTCTGGTTCGATCCCGATGACATGACGCCGCTGATCAACGAGCCGGGTCATGTGCGCGCGCTGGAATTCTTGCAAGAACTGGCGGCGACCGGTCAAGAAGCGCAATTCGGCTGGCAACTGGGCGAGGCTTGGGACAACTTCCTCACCGGCAACGCCATCGCGACCTTCAGCTGGGGTGATGTCGGCTCGATTTCGCAGAACGAAGCGCGTTCCACCATCAAGGGCAACCTGGGCGCTTCGGCGATACCCTGCTCCAGCGAATGGTACGACCGCGAAATAGGCGAATTCGTCACCGACACCGAGAACCCCAACTGCGTTGGCAATACCACTGGCGGCAGCTGGCATCCGACCATGTCGACATTCAGCGAAAACCCCGAGCTGACCTACTTCTATATGGCGCTGATCGCCAACCCGGCCATCAACTTCTACAACGCCACCACCGGCTGGCAGGGCATCGACCCCTGCTGCACCTATCAGCTGTATGAGCCGCGCGGTTCTGCCACTTCGGAAGATTACACCGCTGTCGGCTTCAACGCGGACGATATGGAGCGCTACATCAATGCCTATGGCGCCAATGTCTATGACAAACCGACTTCGGTAACCTACCTGCGCATTCCGGGCACCTTGGAATACATCCAGGAGACCTTGGACATCCGCTTGTCCGAGGCCATGACCGGCCAATCATCGGCGCAGGAAGCCCTGGACAACACCGCCGAAGATTGGGAAGAAATCACCGACGATCTCGATATTGACAGCCAGCTGGAGATCTATCAGCAGGCTATTGGCTACAGCGGCATGTAAAGCCCGCTGATCAGCAGAATGGCAGGGGCGGCCAACACCTGGTCGCCCCTACATTGATGGCAGCCTATGGGATAAACCATGACCAACAATCGAGCCAAATACCTGTTCCTGATGCCCGGCGTCATTTGGATTCTGGCCTTTACGCTCTTCCCGCTGATTTATTCTTTCGGATTGAGCCTGACGAATTATCGGCTGGGGCGCGATCCCAAGTACATCGGCTTCGAGAATTATGCGGAGATCCTGGGCATCGGCGATGAAAAAGTAGATAAGAAAGCCGTCAGCACCGCCAGCTTCAGCGCCTTTCTGTTTTTAGGCAGCACAGCCTCCACGTTGATTTTTGGCACCTTTGTAGCCTGGGTCTTCAACCACAGTTTGCCATTTTTACGACAAATGCGAGCCATCGTCACCATGCCGCTGTTCGCCGCGCCTATCGCCGTCGGCTGGCTGGGCGTGGTGATCTTCAATGAGCAGTCCGGACCGATCAACAATGTGCTGGAGGGTCTTGGCCTGGGGCGCGTCAACTGGTTTATCGAACCCATGCCGGCGCGCCTGGCTGTCATGTTCACCGATGTCTGGCAGTGGACGCCCTTCGTCTTCATCATCATCCTCGCTTCCATGCAAGCCATCCCGGATGATCTCTATGAATCGGCGCGCCTGGATACCAAGTCCAACTGGCAGTTGTTCAAGTCCATCACGTTTCCCATGATCGCGCCGGCATTGGGCACAGTTATGCTGCTGCGCATGGTGGAATCGCTAAAGATCATCGATATCCCGTACAGCCTGACGCGCGGCGGTCCTGGCTCGGTCACGCAGACTTATGTGTATTATGCCTACGAGAAAGGCTTGGTCGGCAGCTTCCAACTGGGCGAGGCGGCGGCGCTGGCTTATCTGCTGGTGATCGTGGCGATTGTGATTTCATCCATTTATTTCTACCGCGTGCGTGAGCGCTTCGCATAGAACCACGGAGACCGGCATGCAAGACAACAGCGCAGCACTGCAAGCCCCAATCGTCAAAAGCATCCCACGGCGTCGGACTTTCGGCGACAGAATCATCATCGGGCTGGCGCTCATCTGCACCTTCATCGCCTTTTCGCCCTTTGGTTACGCCATCCTGACCTCGCTGAAGTCGGAGTGGAAGAGCGGCGATATCATCCCATTCCTGCAATTCGAGCCCGACCTGCTCAACTGGCAGCAGGAGTTCGGCAGTGGCGGCGCGGAAACGATGAAAGCCTTGCGCAACAGCAGCTTGATCTCGCTGGGCGCGACGCTGGTGGCAACCACGTTGGGCACCCTGGCTGGTTATGGGCTGGCGCGCTTCAAATATGGCGTGGGAAATCGCAACCTGGTCTCGTGGTTTTTGTCGCAGCGCTTTTTGCCGCCTGTCGCGACCCTGATTCCCTTTGTCTTGATGTTCCGCGACTTGAAGTTGCTGGATACCTTGCCGGGCATGGTCATCGTCAACGCCACCTTCACATTGCCATTCGCCGTGCTGATCATGCGCGATTACTTCGCCGATCTGCCGCCAGAAATGCGCGAAGCGGCACTGGTGGATGGCGCGGGCGAATTCACAACCTTCATGCGCATCGCCTTGCCATTGGCGCGCCCGGCTCTGGTCGCCTCGACGCTGATCTGTTTCGCCTTTTCATGGAACGAATTCTTGTTCGCCAGCGTGCTCGCCAACCGCGACTGGAAGCCCTATCCGATGCTGGTGGCCGGCAGTGACACGGTACGCGGCATCGACTTCGGCTTCGTGACGACGCGCATGCTCATCGCCGTGACTGTGCCGGTCATCCTGTCGCTGATGGTGCAGCGATTCATCGTGCGCGGCTTGACCTTCGGCGCAGTGAAGGGCTAAGCCCCATCGGGATAGGCGGGTTCGTGTAGGGGGAGTCACTGAGTCGCCCTTTTCTTTCACCACAGAAACTCAGCGCATTGGTGTAGGGGTGCCGCTGTGCTTAGGGCCTCAGCCAACTCCGCAAGCCCGGCAGCACCTGCCCGCCGATGAGCCGAATGCCGAGCGCAGATTCCGCGACTCCGTGCGGCGTGCCCAGCTCGATCCGTTTCGCGCCCGCATCAAAAAGCCGCTCGCACTGCTTGATGATATCCGCCGCATCGCCAGCAAAAGCGAAACGATCCAGGATCTCGTCAGGCACCAGCCGCGCCGCGCCCTCTGAATCGCCCGCCGCCACCAGCCCTGCCACCCGCTGCATCAGCGTCGGCTCGATTTCTGTTGTGGGGTCTAGCTTCGACACGATGGGCATGTAGAGCGCCACCGCTTTTCTGGCGGCGAATCGCGCTGCGTCACGGTCGTCGTCCACCACCGATACTGCGCCGATGACAATCTTGACTGTGCCCCGCACCCGGTTTGCACGCGCCTCGCCACGGGAGATCTGCTCCGCCATCCAGGAAATCAGCGCCGGATTCGCCGAACCGCCGATTTTGACCTCGTCCGCCAGTTCGCCAGCCAGCGCCGCCAGCTTCACCCCCCAGGTGCCGATCTGCAGCGGGATGCGCTGGTCGGGCAGGGGATAAGGCGCGCGCACATGCTCGGCGATTTGGAAAATGCGACCGTCCATCCCGGCCACTTCGCCCGCCAGCAGCTTGCGGATGATGCGGATGCTTTCGCGCATGGCAAGCAGCGGGGGTTTTCGCTCGCTGATGCCATGGTCTGCCAGCCAGCCGCCACGCACCAGTCCCAGATACGTGCCCGCCCGCGCCACATCCGCCAGCAGCGCCGCCCCGGCCGCGATATCCAGCGGGTGCATGCGCGATGGTGGGATGCCAGCCGGACCGATGCGCGCCCGCTCGATATGCGGCGCCATCAGCAGCAGCGGACCAAAACTGGGATGGTAGGGCGCATCGCAATAGACGGTGACAGCGTCGAAGGCGTAGTCATTGACCAGCTTTGCCAGCGCAATATAGTCGGCTGCGCGCTTGTCAGTTTGGAAAGCTATCGAGATTTCGCGCTGGGGCATGGGTTCTCGGCAGATCCGCGCTATGCAAAGATGCTCAGCGGCATGTGAAAGCTGACGATCCAGTTGGGCGCATCGACAATCTCGCTGATTTTGAGGTCGCCGGCCACGCTGCACAGGCAATAGGCTTGGCTTTCGGTCAGGCTGCGGTTTTTCACCAGCCACTCAATCATGTAGCGCAGGGCATTCTTGGCATTTTGCATCAGGTCGGGCCCATGCGCGGTGGTGATGTGCCAACCGTCGCTGTCGGTTTTGGTCATGGGGCTGGGACGCCGCAGCTGCAGTTCTCGCAGAGCCAGCCCGCGCCGCAAGTTGAAGCGCATGGTCATGGTCATAGGCGATTCGATGCCGGTGCCGCTGACCTCGCCCTGTCCCTGCGCCGCATGACAATCGCCCGTGGAAAAGAGCGCGCCATCCGCCAGCACCGGCAGCCAGAAGACACTGCCCACGACCAGATCACGGATATCGACATTGCCGCCATTGATACGCGGCGGGACGGTGTTCAGACGTCCAGGTTCAGCCGGCGCAACGCCAACACAGCCGGGGAATGGCTCAAAAGGCAATACGATATCGCCCAGGCCAAAGTGGCAATGCTCGCCCACCAACTGCCAGTGATGGATGTAGGCGAAGTCAAAGTCATCTTGCAGCAAACCGAAGCCAGGGATATGCCCCGTCCAGCCCCAGCCTTTGTGCTGCATATCCAGGATCTCGACTTCCAGCGTGTCGCCGACTTTCGCGCCGTCGATGGCGATCGAGCCAGTCAACGCGTGCACCAGGCTGAAGTCGATGTTCGCCAGGTCGTCGTCATTGGAATCGGGAGAAAGCTGCCCGACGGGTTCGGCGCATTCAATGACGACCGTGTCGCCGGGCGCGATGGTCAGCCGCGGCGCGACGGAATTGTCCCAGAATGGCTGGGTGATGCTGTCGTCAAGATAGTGTTCGGTCATGTCAAGCTCCTTGCTGGAATTGCCGCAGAGGCACAGAAATAAGTCCAAGTAAGTAATGAGACGAACTTGTCGCGTTTGCTACGCCACTTTGAGGCGGGCGACACAAGTGTAGCCCCTACATTACCCTCTGTGCGCTCTGTGTCTCTGTGGTG
The DNA here is from genome assembly GCA_002238485.1 of Chloroflexi bacterium bin20. Classification (GTDB taxonomy): domain Bacteria; phylum Chloroflexota; class Anaerolineae; order Aggregatilineales; family Phototrophicaceae; genus UBA6055. The sequence goes on from MPMG01000002.1 coordinate 342,415, forward strand.
AATCTTTTGCATGACCTTCTTTGCTTAACTTCTGTGGCAATGTTTGCTAGTCCTCGAGCAAGTCTAGCGCATCCCAACTGCCGTCGGCACGCGCTGCGACTCGATGCCCGGTCAGCCCGCTGCCAGTCTGCCGCGCCAGGAAAACGAAGGCCGGCGCAAGCAGTGCGGGATCGACCCAGCGGCTCTTCAGGTCTTCCGTGTAATTGGCGTCCGACATGGGCGTGTTGATCGGCGCACCCGGCGTGGCCGCGTTGACGGCGATATTGAATTCCGCCCCTTCCAGCGCCAGGCACTTCGTCAAGCCTTCGATGCCATGCTTGCCGGGGTTGTAGGCCACCTCTTCCACGAAGCCGCGATAGCCCGAGCCAGATGACAGGTAGACGATGCTGCCCGCCCCCGCGTTGATCATGGGCTGCCAGCAGGCTTTGCTCAGGATGAATGCCGCTTGCAAGATGATGTTGATTTCGCGTTGCCACTGCGCAAATGTGATCTGCTGCATGCTGCGCGTGATGAGCAAAGCGGCGTTATGCACCAATACGCGTGGCGCGGCAAATCGCTTGAGCGCGGCATCCATGGCGGCTTGAGTCTGCTCGGCTTGGGACAAGTCGCAGGGCAATGCCAGTGTTTCTGCGCCCAGCCCCGCCAGTTCGTCACAGACGCCCGCCAGTAATTCGCCGCGGATATCCAGCAGCGCCAGGTTCATGCCTTCACGAGCATAGGCTTTGGCGATGGCATAACCCAAGCCCTGCGCCGCCCCAGTGATGACAGCCGTCTGCCCGCGCAAGTCTTCAATCTCGGTCATACGCTGCCTCGTCGCGGTTTATGATCACAAGCCCCCACCAGAGCCACGCAAACGCGGATCCAAAAAGTCGCGCATCCAGTCGCCGAGGATGTTGAGCGATACGACGGTGAACATGATCGCCAAGCCGGGGAAGACCGCCAGCCACCAGGAGCCGCTGAGCAGTTGATTGCGGCTGTTGGCCAACATGGCGCCCCAGGTGGGTACGCTTTCTGGCACGCCAAGACCGAGGAACGAAAGTGACGCTTCGGACAGGATAACGCCGGCGACGTTGAAGGAGGCGATGACGATGAGCGGAGTCAGGATATTGGGCAGAATAGTGCGGAACATGATGCGCCATTCGGTGGCGCCCAAAGCGCGCACCGCTTCGACAAATTCGCGTTCGCGCTGCACCAAGGTCTCGGCGCGGGCGATGCGCGCGTATGTGACCCACTGTCCGATCCCCAGCACCAGGACCAGGTTCAGGACGCCTTCTCCCAGAATCGTCAGCATCATGATGGCGAACAGGATGAATGGGTAAGCTAGTTGGATGTCGGCGAGACGCATGATGATATCATCGACGCGGCCGCCGAGGTAACCAGCAGTCAGCCCGAGAATCGTACCAGCGCCGCCCCCTAGCCCGACCGCCGCCAAGCCGACGAAAAAGGAAATCCGCGCGCCATAAATCACCCGCGAAAGCACATCGCGGCCAGAGGAATCGGTGCCAAGAATATACTCCAACTCGCCTTCACGATCGTAGGAGAGCGGCGGTTTGAGGGTGTCAAAGATCTCGACGCGGTTGGGGTCTTTGGGCGCCAACTGCGAGGCAAGCACGGCGCAGAGCGCAATCAGCGCCAGGAAGATGATGGCGACCACCGGATAACGCGCCTGAACCATGCTGGAAGCCGCCCGCTGCAGGAAGGACGGCGGAATGTACATCTCGTCCATCTGGTGATCGAGGGCCGAGATGCGGCTCTTGGACAACGCCGGATTAGGCTCTTGTGAGGCGCTCATCTTCTGTCACTCATTCCAGCCGGATACGCGGATCGAGGAAGCCATAGAGCAAGTCGGCAATCAGGTTGGCGCCGACAAATAAGAAGGAAAGCAAGACGACCGCCGTCATGACCAGCGGCACATCGCGCTGATTGACCGCATCAAAAACCAGACGCCCGACCCCGGGCCAGGAAAAGACAGTCTCAACAACGATCACGCCATTCAATAGAAAAGCGAACTGCAGCGCCAGCACCGTCACGATGGGAATGAGGGCGTTGCGGATGGCGTGACGGATCATGACAGTGCGCTCATTCAAACCTTTGGCGCGCGCTGTGACGACATAATCCTGGCGCAAGACTTCCAGCACGGCGGAACGAATAAGGCGGGAGTTTCGCGAGATGGAATACACCGAAACCGCCACCATCGGCATGAGCAAGTAACGGATGGCGTTGGGCAAGTTTAGCAGGGCTTCGTCGACTCTGCCCTCCAACAGCGGCTTGATAAAGGGCACATGCCCCGACACCGGCATCCAGCGTAGCGTGACGCCGAAGAAAAGGATGAACATCAAGCCCAGCCAAAAACTGGGCATCGACTGCCCCAGCATCGCGCCCAGCATCAAGGTGCCATCGGTCATTGTGCCGCGCCGCGTCGCCGCCAGCACGCCAATGGGGAAAGCCACTATCGTCGACAAAAGGAAGCCGCCGATGGTCAGCTCCAACGTGGCCGGCATGCGCTCCATGACCACGTCGAAGGCCGGTACCCGATGCGCCAGCGAATTGCCGGTATCGCCACGCGCCAAATTGATGAGAAAATCAAAATACTGGACGTGCAGCGGACGATCAAAGCCGAGGCGCTCGCGCGCTGCCTGGCGCTCTTCCGCGCTGGCGCGTTCGCTGACATAAAAGAAGGTGGGATCGCCGGCCAGGTGGATGGACAGAAAGGTCAATAGCGTGACCCCAAGGATCACGACTACGGTCAGAAGCAGCCGGCGGATGATGTATTTGTGCATGGGTGGCAGCTCTCTCCCCATCCCCCGACCCCTTCCCCCAGGGGCGAGGGAAGGAGAGAAAAAAGTCCCTCCCTCTTTATGTGGGAGGGATATAGGGTGGGCGTTTGCCTACATATCCTTCAATGTGGCGGCGTAGCCAGTGATGAAGTAATCCGCGCGCGACTGGTATTCGATGCGGTTGCTGACCGCTTCGGTGCGCGGACCAGCAAAGAGCATCAGCCAGGGCGGGTCACGGTAGAACTCTTCCAGCATGGCGATTTCCAGCGCCCGCTCGGCTTCGGGATCGGCAGTGAGCGAGGGCAGCGTGTCCCAGCCTTCACACCAGAAATCGTTCTTCCAGTGCGTATAGTTGGTCTCCGCCTCTTCGCAGCCAGCGGCATGTCCCGGGATATCCGCCATGTCGTATTGCGCGCTCCACTCACTGCCGCCGGTGCGGCCAAAGTAGAGGGGACCAAGGTCATGGGTGATCAGCTCAGCGACCCAATCGCCCGATTCCTGGAAGATGGCTTCGGTTTGCACGCCGATATCAGTCAGCATTTGCGCCGTCGCCAAGACGACTTCGGGCGCCATCGCTCCTGAAAGCCGCCGCGACTTCATCTCCAGCGAGAAGCGCACGCCATCATCGCCACGCGGATAGCCGGCCGCGTCCAGCAGTTCTTCGGCTTTAGCCGGGTCATAGGGATAGGGCTCCAAGGTCGGGTGATTGTTGGGCGCGTTGACCAGGCTGGTGGCGCGCTCGCAGGTGGTAAGCAGCAGATTCTCGCAGATGGCATCCGTGTCTATGGCGTATTGCAAGGCGACGCGCACATCGGTTTCCATGATGGCGTCGGCGCCCAGGCTCGGCGTATCGACGCGGAATGGGGCATCGGGATTCAAGTTGAAGCCGATGTAGGTGCGAGTCGTACCGGCGAAGAAACGCGCTTCCGCCATGCCCGAGTTGCTGATGGCATCGGCTTGGTTGGCTGGGAATTCCTTGTAGATATCGACATTGCCGGTGATGACTTCCGCTACCGCCGTTGACGGTTCGGGGATGAAGCGCCAGACGATCTCGTCAAAGCCCTGAGGCCGCAAATCAAACCCTTCGACCGCGTGCATGCTGATGTATTCGCCCGGCACCCACTCGGTCAAGGAGTAGGGACCGCTGCCGACTACGTTGCGCGCCGCTTCTTCCAGCGTCATCGCTTCGTAGGAATCCTTGCAATGCACCAGGACTTCGGAGTAAAGGCCGAGGCGCATGGCGCGGTTCTGCGGCTTTTGGGCGACGATGGTGACATCCAGCTCGCTATCGGCGCGGGCTTCGATAAAACCGGTCGAGGCGACAACGAAGCCGGCCGAATTACCGGTGAAGCCGTTGGCTGGGTCCGCCATGCGGTTGAAGCTGTAGGCGGCGTCTTCCGCCGTCAAGGGCTCGCCGTCGTCGCAGGTCAAGCCTTCGTGCATGTGGAAGGTCCACTCGGTGCCGTCGTCGGAGACAGTGAAGCTGTGCGCGAGGTAGGGGTCAATGGCGCCGCTAGCCTGCCCCAGTTCGTAGAGCGTGGCGAAGGTGTGCATCATGATGCGGAAGTTGCTGCCGCCGGTCGAGCCGCCAACTTGGGACGGATCCAAGGAGCCCGGTTCGCCGTTAATCGCGATGACGAGGGTGTCGTCATCCGGCGTCGGCACGGTCTGCGCGCTGCTGATGAAGGCCGACACAGCCAACACCATGATGAGGACGAATGCGAATCTTACAGAAAGTTTGACATACATTTTCGATTCTCCATACCTAGTTTTTTGCCTGACGATGGTGTTGCCTATTCTCGATGGCAAACTCCTTTCGCCCAAAGAAACACTTGTGGTCAACTATAACGCAGCAGGTTGCGCATAGCAAAATCTGCCGCGAGGGAGCGCTGAGTTGGCTGGATATTGAGTCATTTGCAGGGGATGCCTACCAGGCCGTCCGCGTTTGCAGGAATAGTTTTTGGGCGACTCAATAAAGTCGCCACGACATTGCCATGCGATGCAGCGCATCTATGGCTTTCGCCACTCTTGTCCCCGATGAGCGACTAAAAAAAGAGGAAGCAAGCAGGGAATTGATCCAGCAGCCAGCTTTAGTTGGGCGGCTGGGCGATGTATTGCTGCAGCAGCGCCACAAACTCCGCGCCATCCAGCGGCAGCTCCACCGGCGCGCCTTTGTGCGCAGACAAAATGATGGCGTTGTTCAACGCGACCGAGTTCAGCCCCTCGCGAGCCGGCGCGATCAACCGCTCATCGCGCAATATCGCGTCTGCAAAGTTCTTGATGACAATTTCGTGCCCGTGCGTGCCATGATGGTCAAAGTCGACAATCTCGCGCGTCATGGGCACTCGCTCAAAGCCGGCCTGCGCTTCTGCGATCTGCTTGCGCGATGACCAGGCATTGCGAAAAAACGCCAGCTCGCCATTTTCATAAATCAGCTTGCCATTTTCGCCGACGATCTCCAGCCGGTTGCTGCCCGGCGATTCGCCCGTGGTGGTGATGAAATGCCCGACCATGCCATTGTCGTGCTCGAAGTATGCCGTGACTTCGTCTTCGACTTCGATGCGATGATGCTTGCCAAAGCTGACGAAGCCCTGCACGCGCGCAGGCAAACCGACCATCCACTGGTACAAGTCCAGGTTATGCGGGCACTGGTTCATCAGCACGCCGCCGCCTTCGCCCTGCCATGTCGCCCGCCAGCCACCGCTATCATAATAGTGCTGCGTGCGAAACCAGTCGGTCACGATCCAGCTGGTGCGGATGAGCGCGCCCAGCTCGCCGCCCTCAAGCATGGCTTTGATCTTGCGCCAATAGCCCCAGGTGCGCTGCATGAACATGGCGGCGAAGACCAGATCGGGATGCTGCTGCCTGGCTGCCAGCCAGCCGTCTATCATGCGCTGGGCATCTTGCACATGCACGGCGATGGGCTTTTCTACCAGCACATGGATGCCGCGCTGAAAAGCCGCCAGACTCATGGGCAGGTGGTCATAATGCGGCGTGGCGATGATGACGCCGTCCAGTTGGCATTCGTCCAGCATGCGCGCGAAGTCGCTGTGACGGGCGACATCGTCAGGCGCTTCGCAATCTTCCAGCCGTTGCGCGCGGTGGTCGCAGATGGCGCTCAGGCGCGTATTGGGCAATTCCAGCACATGCCGCACATGCGCCACCCCCATATTGCCGATGCCGACTATGCCGATGTTGACGGGTGTCATGGACATGGATGCTCCTTGCGCCGCCACTTTGAATCTCAGTGCGCTCTGAGGCTCAGTAATCGCAAGATAGTAACGAGACGAACTTGCTGCATTTGCTACTTCACTTTGAGGCGGACGACACAAGTGCCGTCCCTACACCGCCCTCTGCGTCTCTATGGTGAATCTCTTGCATGGCATACTTGCACTTACTTCTGTGGTGATTTTCTTCTTCGGCGCGACCTGACGATATCACCGCCCAGCCAGCCCAGCCCCAGCAGCGCCAGCCCCAGCCCGCCGATGATCATCATGCTGTACTGCTCGTCCACCAGTCGTCTCCGCGCGATATCCGCCGACATCAAACTATAGCCTTCGTTGGCGTTTTCGACTTGCACCGCTCCGCCACTTTCGCGGATTTGCGCCGCCGGATTGCCCGTCAGCTGATTGGACAGGTCGACATAACGCAGCGTTCCAAATGCCGCCAGCAAGACACCAACCAGCATCGCGCTGAAGAACAGCTTGTCAATGAGCGCGCCGGCTTTGAATCTGTCCATGGCTTTTTCCCGTGTGGCGCGTGGTTTGCCGCTCGCGCCGCGATTCTCTACAATAGGTGAAGGTTCACGCATTGTACGGATTCTGTTGATGACTCGCAACAGCCTTTCTGTGGGTATGGTGGGCAGCAGTTGGTGGGCGGACGCCATGCACCTGCCCGCGCTGGCCAGCCATCCCCATGCCCGCACAACCGCCATCTGTGGACGCAGCCGCCAACGCGCCGAAGATAGGGCGGCAACCTGGGGCATCCCGCAGGTCTATACCGATTATGCCGATATGATTGACCAGGCCGGTCTGGACGCCATCGTCATCGCCACGCCCAACAACAGTCACTACCCGATCACCATGCGCGCGCTGCGACGGGGCTTGCATGTGCTCTGCGAAAAACCCATCGCCCTGACTTATGCCCAGGCGCGTGAAATGGCGCAGACAGCCGACAATGCCAATCTAAAATCGCTCGTGCCTTTCACTTACAGCTTCATGCCCACCGCCCGCTACCTCAAAGAGTTGATCGATGGCGGCTATATCGGCAGTCCCTATCACCTGAACATGCGCTATTACACCGGCTTCGCACGGGATGGCGACTACCGGTGGCGCTTCGACAAACGCATCGCCGGCAGCGGCGTTTTGGGCGACCTGGGCTCGCATTTTTTGTATATCGCCGAGTGGCTCTATGGCGAAGTGCGGGCATTGACCTGCCGCCTCAGCCATATCGTGCCGCGTCCAGAAACCGATCCAGATGGCGATGTCTATCCGGTTGGCGATGACAGCTGCACGCTGACTCTCGAATTCGCCAACGGCGCGATGGGCATGATCCACTGCACAGCGCTGTGTTACGAAGACACGCCTTTCGGACAGACGCACCACATGGAGTTTCATGGCGCGGGCGGCACGCTCTACAGCTACACCGACTGGGACACCGTGCAGCAGGTCAAAGGCGCGCGGGTCGGCGAGGGACCCGTGCGCGACATGCCGATACCCGAGCGCATTTGGGGCGATGCGCGGCGCGACACGGTGCACAACACCTACCGCGATATGTTCCGCAGCGAAGATTTCATGATCCGCGGTTTCATCAACAGCATCTTGCACGATGTGCCGCTGAAACCAGACTTGGCCGATGGCGCGCGCATTCAGCGGCTGCTGGAGGCGGCTGAGCGAAGCCACGAAGCGGGCAGGCGAATCGAGGTAGCCAGCATTGCCTAGGCACACCGTATCACAGAGACACAGAGATTCCTTGTAGGGACAACACTTGTGACGCCCGTCGCAATATCGTCTCATTGCTAACTTGGACTTACTGAGGACGCAGAGGGCGACGTAGGGACGATACAAGTATCGCCCGCATCAAAGTGGAGTGGCGACACGGGAATTTGTCACATTACTAACTTGGACGCACAGAGGGCGCAGAGACTTGCGATTTGAAGGCAAAACAGCGCTGGTCACTGGCGCGGCGCGGGGCATTGGGCGGGGCATTGCCATGCGCTTCGCCGAAGAAGGCGCCTGTGTCGGCGTCTTGGATCTGGACGAGACTGCCTGTCAGACGCTGGTCGATGAAATGCTGTCCACAGGTGGCGAAGCAATCGCCCTGGCCGCCGATATCAGCCAACCGGCGCAGGTGAATTCGGCATTGGAGCAACTGAACGCGCGCTTTGGAGCCGTCAATGTGCTGGTCAATAATGCCGCTGTGATGCCGGCCGGCGCAATCCATGAAACCAGCCTGGACGACTTCGACCGCTGCGTGGCTGTCAATCTGCGCGGGACTGTTCTCGTCAGCCGCGGCGTCATTCCTGGCATGCTGGCGCTGGGCGAGGGCAGCATCATCCACATCGCCAGCGTAACAGGCCTGCTGGGCTTGCCGGGCATCGCCGCCTATAGCATGACCAAAGGCGCATTGATCGCGCTGACGCGAGCGATGTCCACCGATTATGCGGCGCGCGGCATCCGCACCAACAGCATCGCGCCGGGCACCATCGACTCGCCCATGCTGCACGACTTTCTGGCTGCGCAGAGCGATCCCGACTCGCTGCGCCAGGAATTCGATGGCATGCACCCGATTGGTCGCGTCGGCACAATCGCCGAAGTGGCAAATGTCTGCTTGTTCCTGGCATCGGACGAAGCCAGCTTTGTAACGGGCGCAAATTATACAGTCGATGGCGGCCTCAGCGTCAAAGGCGAGCAGCCGCAGGATTAAATTCACCACAGAGACACAGAGCGCACAGAGGTTTTATGTAGGGGCGATACTTGTGTCGCCTCTACAGCACTCTCCGCGCTCTCTGCGTCCTCTGTAGTTCAAGTTTTAATCTCTGCCCGCAACAGGTACACTAACATAGCCAACACATACGGGAGAATCGTATGAGCACAGCCCCCATCCTCATTCGCTATCACCAGCCGGGCACGGGCGCAGGCTTGGGCATATTGCGCGGAGAGACCGTGCACGATATCAGCCACTGCTTCCCAAGCCTGGCGGGCTTTTTTCGCGATTCGGTCAATGATGTCGCTGGCGTGATCGCCGCAGCAGAACGCGCCGCCGCTGATTCCCTGCGCCGCTTCTCCGCCAGCGATCTAGACAACCCGCCCTCGCCCGCTGCCCCGCACTGGCTGCCGCCGCTGGACGAGCAGGAAGTGTGGGCGGCCGGCGTCACCTACACGCGCAGCCGTGAAGCCCGTCAAGAAGAAGCCAGCGATGGCGGCGATGTCTATGCCCGCGTTTATGATGCGCCGCGCCCGGAAATCTTCTACAAAGCCAACGCCAAAAACACAGTCGGACACTTCGGCAATGTCGGCATCCGCAGCGATTCGGCCTGGAATGTGCCCGAGCCGGAATTGGGATTGGTCATCAATCCCGCCATGCAATTGCTGGGCTTCACAATCGGCAACGATATGAGCAGCCGCGATATCGAAGGCGCAAACCCGCTATATCTGCCGCAAGCCAAGTTGTATACCGCCTCCTGCGCCTTGGGTCCGGGCATTTTGCTTGCGCCGTCAGAAGTCTGGCTGGACACGACCATTCGCCTGTCCATTGTGCGAGTGGGCGAGGAAGTGTTCGCGGGCGCAATAAGCACCGACCAGATCAAACGCAGCATGGCCGAGCTGATCGACTATCTGGGGCGCAGCAACAGCTATGCGCATGGCGTCTTTCTGCTGACAGGCACGGGCATCGTGCCGCCAGCCGAGTTTACGTTGCTGCCCGGCGATGAAGTGCGCATCGGCATTGACGGCATCGGCAGCCTGCAAAACCGCGTCATCGAGGTCTAGCGTGGCGCGGCGCGTGGAACTGGCGACGCTGCGGCTGCCACATTTTGGCAGGCCCACCCACCAGCCAAACATCCCGCCCGCCACCTACCAGGCGCGTGTTGACGCAGCCCTGGCGCGCGCAGCCCAAAACCAGCTGGATGCGCTGATCGTCTACGGCGATCGCGAACACTTCGCCAACCTCGCCTACCTGACCGGCTATGATCCGCGCTTTGAAGAAGCGCTGCTGATTCTGCTGCCGGGACGCTTGCCACAATTGCTGGTCGGCAACGAAGGCCTGAATTACAGCCAAATCGCGCCGATTCCGCTGCTGCCCCGCCTCTATCAGACCTTCAGCTTGCCCGGTCAGCCGCGTGGGGACAGCCCGCGCCTGGGCGATCTCTTGCGCGAATGTGGATTGTGCGCTGGGCAGCGGCTGGGTGTGGTCGGCTGGAAATCATTTGACGAGCGCGAAGCCGACGATCCGCCGCACACGCTGGATATCCCGGCATTCATCGCCGCTGCGCTGGCAGATGCTTCTGGCCACCTCGGGCTGCTTGTCAATTCGACAGACCTGTTCATTCACCCGGCGCATGGCATGCGGACGATCAACGATGTCGACCAGCTAGCTGCTTTTGAATTCGCCGCCACATTTAGCTCGCAGGCTGTGCGCGATCTCATTTTTGGCATCAAAGCGGGCCTTCGCGAAATCGACGCCGTCCAGCTGATGGGCTTGCGCGGCTTCCCGCAGAGCTGCCATCTGATGTTTTCCAGCGGAGCGCGCGCCGGGCTGGGTTTGACGAGTCCCTCGCTGCGGAGGCTGCGGCTTGGCGATCCGGTCTTCCTGGCTTACGGCATTTGGGGCGCATTGAATGCGCGGGCTGGCTGGCTGGCCAGCGACCACAATGACCTGCCCGCCGGCGTCCGTGATTATGTGGAGCGGCTGGTCGCGCCCTACTTCCGCGCCATTGTTGAATGGTACGAAGCGCTGGCAATCGGCGTGACGGGCGGCGAACTGTACAGCATCATCCAGGCGCATCTGGGCGATCCCTTCTTCGGCATCGGGCTGAATCCCGGGCATTTGATTCATCTGGACGAATGGCTGCATTCGCCGATCTTCGCAGGCTCGGACATGCGGCTGCGTTCGGGCATGGCGCTGCAAGTCGATGTCATTCCCGCCACGCACGGCCCTTACCACAGCAGCAATATCGAAGATGGCATCGCGCTGGCAGACCGAGAGCTGCGCATGGCATTTTGGCGCAACTATCCGGCCGCCTGGAATCGTATCCAGCAGCGCCGCAACTTCATGCGCCAGCAATTGGGCATCCGCCTGCGTCCGGAGGTGCTGCCCTTCTCCAACTTGCCAGCTTATCTACCGCCATTTTGGCTCAATCCGCGCCTGGCGATGACTGCGAGCAGTTGAAAGGCTTTTTGCTGCAAGAGACACAGAGACACAGAGGCACAGAGGAAATTCTTGTGTCCGATATTTCTTTATCATGGGTAGCTGCGCAAACACTTGAATTCCTGTCTGGCAGATCGAGCTTCCCCCTGACCTGTCGGGGGGACTTAGGGGGGTACATGAAGATCACCCGCATTGAGAGCCTGCAATGGCGCGAATATCCGCGTTTGCTGGTCCTGCGCGTGCATACCGACAGCGGCATCATCGGCCTGGGCGAGACAGTCGACAAGATCCCCGCCGCCAAAGCCGCTTTGCACGGCACGATCGCGCCGCTCGCGCTGGGGCAAGACCCGCTGGATATCGAAGGTCTGTGGCGCTTCATCATGGACAACATCATGTATCACGGCTATGCGGGGGCAGAGACGCGCGCGCTTTCCGCCTTTGAAGTGGCGCTGTGGGACATCATGGGGCTGCATTATGGCGCGCCGCTCTTTCATCTGTTGGGCGGCAAGACTCGCGAGCGAATCCCCACCTACAACACGTGCCTCAGCTTCGGCGGGCTGCGCGATTATGAAGCCTGGCACGACGATGCCGGCGCGCTGGCGAAGAGCCTGCTGGCGGACGAGATCAACGCCATGAAGATCTGGCCCTTCGACCAATTCAGCGAAGGCAGCTTTGGGCAGCGCATCAGCAGCGCCGAGATCGAACGCGGTCTGTTGCCTATCAAACAAATCCGCGAGGCGGTCGGCGCAGACATGGAAATTGGCATAGAGTTTCATTTTCGCTGGAATCGCGCTTGCATGGAGCGCATCGCCCGCGCGCTGGAGCCATACGACATCCTCTTCCTGGAAGATGTCATGCCGCCGGTTTATCCCGACGAGATCAAGGCGCTGTCCGACAAAACCAGCATCCCCATCGTCGGCTCGGAGCTGCTGATGACACGCTGGCAGCTGCGCGAATGGCTGGAAAAACATGTGTCGCAGATCGTGATGACCGATGCGGTATGGAATGGCGGCATTGCCGAGACGCGCAAGATCGCCGCGCTGGCCGAGACTTTCGGGCTGCCGCTGGCGCTGCACAATGTGGCGGGGCCGATCTGTCACGCGGCTTGCATGCACTTGGGCGCGCATATCCCCAACCTGTATTATGTCGAATCGTCGCGAGCCTTCTACAAAGAAATCTTCCCCGCCTTGACCGACCTGTCGCCCAGCGTCCGCGCCGGCTGTCTGGATGTGCCGGCAGGAGCGGGGCTGGGCATAAAGCTGCTTGAAGAAGCCTTGCAGCGCGATGATATGATGCGCGAAGTAAGCGAAGGAGCTGGGCTGGCGGCTGGTCGGCGCGCCATGGGCGATCACTGGGCGGTGGCAGAGATCCGTTGAGAGTCTGGGCAAATTCTATTTCGGTTGCTGTTCCTCTTTGCTTTGCCTGGGTTGCCAAAGCATGTAGTAGAGCAATGCCGCGAAGGGTGCGAGTATGGGGATGCCTATGAGCAGCGCCAGCCACAATAGACGCGCCAATCCGTTTTTCTCGTGGCGCAATACCAGAATGAGCGCAATCACGGAAACCCCGACTACCACAGTGACCCATGGCAAGAATTGAGCCGGGGACATGCCCATTTCATCCAGCATCGCCAGCGCTTTCGACCGTCTACGCCCCGATAATACCTCACCTTGCCGGCCTGACCCAGTAAGTCACTCAGTCTGTGGCTGCACATAGGCTGGGCGAGACAAGGTTCGCCCCTGTAACGAGCCGCCGGCTCGCCCGCACAATGATTTCGAGTTTTTTGCGCCTCGCTTTTCTTTGCGATATTTTTGCATAACTAACTTGGGATTACTTCTGCGCCTCTGTGCTCTCAGTGTCTCTGTGGTGAAAATAATTCGATGCGATTGCCCGGGCGCAGCGCCCATGCGCATTGAATTGCGCGCGCGATGCGGCTAGACTGGCATGGAGAACACAATCGGGAAGGACGCTCCATGCAAGTTGCGCGCCTGCACGGACCAACGGACATCCGCCTGGCAGACGAGCCGTCGCCGCCCAGCCCAGCCCAGGGCGAGGTGCTCTTGCATGTCGGCACGGTCGGGCTTTGCGGTAGCGACCTGCACCTCTATGAGACAGGCCGCCTCGGCTATACCAATGCTAACTCGCCTTTCGTCCTCGGGCACGAATTCATGGGCGTGGTCGATGCGCTGGGCGATGATGCGCTGGATGGCTTGCACGAGCCGCTGCAGGTCGGGCAGCGCGTAGCAGTCGACCCCGCTGTGCCCTGCTGGCGCTGCGAGCTCTGCGAGCAAGGGCATCCCAACTTGTGTCCCAATCACATTTTTTATGGGCTTTATCCCGAAGATGGCGCCTTGCGCGAACACATGATCGTCAGCGCGCGCAATTGTTTCCCTATACCCGACGGCATTAGCAACGAGAGCGGCCCGCTGCTGGAGACCCTGGGCGTTGCCATTCACGCGCTAGACTTGGCGAATCTGCGCATCGGGCACACTGTAGCCGTGCTGGGCGCGGGACCGGTCGGTTTGTTGATCGCCCGCCTGGCTGTGTTGGCTGGCGCAGACCCCGTCATCGTCAGCGACAAGTTCGACTGGCGCTTGCAAAAGGCGCGCGACTGGGGCGCTGCGCATACGCTCAATGTCGACAAGGTCAATCCGGTTGCAGCGCTGGCCGAGCTGACGCGCGGACGAGGCGTTGATGTGGCGATCGAAGCAGCCTGGGCAGATCACTCGCTGCAGCAAGCGACCGAAATGGCGCGCAATGGCGGGCGGCTGGTGCTGGTGGGCATCCCGCCGGATGACAAGCTGCGCATCAAGCATTCGGCGGCGCGGCGCAAGGGACTGACCATCATGATGTCGCGGCGCATGAAGCACACCTATCCACGCGCAATTCAATTGGCGGCATCGGACAAGGTCGCGCTGGACGAACTGGTTTCGCACCGCTTTCCGCTGGCGCAGGCGGCATCTGCCTATGCTAGCAACGCCGCCTATGAGCCGGGCATCAACAAGGTCATCTTGCAAGTCGGCAGCTAACTCCTTCGGTCCCGCATCGGCACGAGAAGGCAGTCCGCCACACTCCTGCGTCTGCGCCCTCCTGTGCTAAAATCAGCGCATCTTCATTGTGGCAAGAGGTTGCTATGTCCGAGGACTGGATCACCTATATGACAGCGGAGGACCTGCTGGCTCGCGCAAGGACAGAACGCGCCGACCTGGCCGCCTTGTGGCAGGGGCTGAATCACGAGCAGATGACGCGCCGGCCCGGCCCGCAGCCTGGCTGGTCGGTCAAAGACCTGATCGCCCATATCACTTGGTGGGAGCAGACGGCGGCCAACTGGGTGTCGCGCGCGCTCACGGGCGAGATGCTCACGCGCACCGAAAGTCCCGATGAACTGAATGCGCGCATCTTCGCCGACAACCGCGACCTGCCGCTGGAGACCGTGCTGGAGATGTTCGAAGCCAGTTGGAAGCCGCTGGAAGAGCTGCTGCTGCGCTTGACCGACGAAGAGATCAACGATGTCGAGGTCTGCAATATCCGCGACATGCCCTTGCTCTATTTCTTGGTGGGCAATACATTCGCGCATTACGCCGATCATGTTGACCAGTTGCAGGATTATGCCCGGCGCGCGCGCGAGGAAGAAGGAGGCAGGCCATGAACTACACAGCAAAGACCATGCTAATCAAATCCAAAGACAGCGGCGACAGCGGGATATTCGCCGAGGTCAGCGCTGGGCAAGCCGGCTGGGATTATCTCAACATGGCGGCCATGCGTCTGCGGCGCGGCGAGAGCTACCAGGTCGACACGCGCGAGCACGAAAATGCCACCGTCATCCTGGGCGGCGTCTGCGATATCGTCAGCAGCGATGGCGAATTCAAAAACGTGGGACGGCGGCGCGATGTCTTTGCTGGCATGCCCTGGGCGCTGTATATGTCGCGGCGCAAGCAATTCGAAATCACGGCGCTCAGCGACACGCTTGAGTTCGCTTCCTGCTGGGCGCCCACCGACCGCGACTTTCCCACGCAGTTGGTGACGCCGGATATGAGCGAGATCGAACTGCGCGGCGGCGGCAATGCCTCGCGGCAGATCAATGGCATCTTGCCGCCCGGCTTCAATTGTCATCGCATCGTGGCGGTCGAGGTCTACACGCCCAGCGGCAACTGGTCGAGCTATCCGCCGCACAAACACGATGTGCATGTTGAAGATGACGCGGGCAACCTGCTGGAAGCCGACCTGGAAGAGATCTATTTCTACAAAATCGATCATCCCGGCGGCTATGCTTATCAGCGCGTCTACAATGACGACCGCAGCATCGACGGCTTGATGATGGCGCAGCAGCATGACACCGTGCTCGTGCCCGAGGGTTATCATCCGGTGGTCAGCGCGCATGGCTACACGACCTATTACCTGAACTTCCTGGCGGGCAGCGCGCAGTCACTGGCCAACAGCGATGACCCTGCGTATGCCTGGGTAAAGGGAACTTGGACGTTTATGGATCCGCGGCTGCCGATTGTGCATCATGGGATGGAGGGGTAGGGCGATGCGGATTACCAAGATTTCGGTAAAGGGCTTGTTCGGGATGTTCGACCACGAGATTCCGCTGAATCAGGAGTCTCGGATTACGATTGTGCATGGCCCGAATGGGGTGGGGAAGTCGGTCATCATGCATATGCTTAGCGGTTTGTTGGACAACAGAAGAAAGATATTTCAAGAGACTCCTTTCGAACAATTTGAAGTTGACTTTGGTCCAGAGGCAACCTATTTTTCAACCTATTTTGAGGAATATGAAATCGACTTTGGCTTTGGCGCTAGAGATGATTTTGGCCCTAGAGAATGGATCTGCATTGACAAAAGCAGTAGCGACGAGATTTTAACGGTAAGACATCGGAATTTTATGGATGAAGAGTATGAATATTCTGTGGACTTACTGGGCGACCATGAAACTGCTTCCAATAAATCTCTAGAACTAATTCCAGATGAACCAGGAGAACCAGGATGGTTTTTCAAAGTGATTATGAGTAGTGAAGTTGAGAATGTTGGCATTCTTCGACTTTTTAGTGATGATGATGGAAGTAGAATAGATCCCCAACTTAGTGCTTGGGACGCAAATAGTGTTTCAATTATCCCGATCCTTTCAAAGATAAATGATAAGTTTAGCAATGTAGTAGATGAAGTTTTCGTACCTTTATCCTTACTTAATTTATGGGAAGGGGTTGACCATATGGATATGGTTCTCACAGATCTAGATCAGTGGCTATCCGAAAGAAAAGAAAAAATAAATGGTCTGCGCGAGATGGTTCTAAATGGTCATTTTGGGTCCGATGACGAGCCCTCGCCGTTCCTTAAGTTTATTGGAATGTTTGATTTCTTTAATTTTATCAATGAACGTATCTTGTTCAAGCGAATGACTTACACGCATGAGGGAATCGTCTTTCTCTCGGATGGCGGCCAGGAAGTACCTATCTGGACTTTGTCATCAGGAGAACAGCATCTACTGATGCTGTATTACAAACTCCTCTTCGAAATCGAGCCCGACACCCTCGTCATGATCGACGAACCCGAACTGTCAATGAACGTCGTCTGGCAGCGCAATTTCTTGAAAGACTTGCAGCGCATCACCGAGTTACGCAAGTTCGATGTTCTCATCGCGACTCACTCGCCGCAGATCATTCACGACAAGTGGGACTGGATGGTGCCGCTGGGCGCAAAGGTGGATGACTGACTATGCAGGGCATCCTATGGAATGAAATGGTCAATGAGTACCGTCTGGCGCGCGGCAGCATCAAGGGCAAATCGTTCGTTATGTTGGAAGGCAAGACCGACCGCGCATTGTGGACGGAATATATGCCAACGAACCACTGCTATCTTGTTTATGCAGACGGCAAAGACGACATAGTTGATGCGCTCAAAATACCGGTGCTTCGTGGCATAAGCGGCATCGCAGGTATCGTGGACGCAGACTACTGGCTCATCACGGACGCTGACGAACTCGACATAGAGAATCTACTCTACGACGATTGCTGCCCAGATATGGAATCTATTTTGCTCAGTTCGCCAGCACTGAAGAAAGTCTTTCGCCATACCTTTGATGATATTGAGATTGGCGAAATCCATGACTTCACCGACGAACTTACGCAAGAGTCGCTGCGCCTGGCGATGGAATTCGGCTATTTCCGCTGGCTCAATGATTGCCAGGATCATGGCTTGCCCTGCAATTCAATCCGATTTGATGAAGTTATTGATAACGCCACGCTCCAACTGGATTGCCAATGGGTGGCGAAACGACTGGCGGAAGCTAGCAATGCAATCACCAGCGAGCAGTTGCTGAATGAGGTGGCCGAGCTGCGGGCAGAGTGTCTTCCAGAAACAATCCAGCTTTGCCGCGGCAAGGATATATTGGCTATCATGGCGTTTATATTACCGCGTCTGTATGAATCGCGCTTTGGTGATGCGTTACCCGTCAACACGCATAGCCTCTTGCGTGACGGGCAACTCGCGAAAGAATTGCGCAAAGCCTACGAATACATCTACTTCCAGGAAACATCATTATTCGATTGCATCCGCGCATGGGAATCCACCAACAGCCCATACAAGATCCTCAAGACAGCAACTTGAAAGGACACCCGCATGAAAACCACCCGCCTCACCATGGCGCAAGCCCTCGTCCGTTACCTCGCCTGCCAGCATGTCGAACGCGATGGCGCGCAGAACCCCTTCTTCGCTGGCATGTGGGGCATCTTTGGGCATGGCAATGTCGCGGGAGTCGGGCAGGCGCTCGAGCAATACGCGCCCGATTTCCGCTATTACCAATCGCGCAACGAGCAAGCGCAGGTGCTCGCGTCGGTGGCTTTTGCCAAGCACCGCAACCGCCTGGCCACTTTCGCCTGCGCATCGTCGATCGGTCCGGGCGCATCCAACATGCTCACAGGCGCGGCTGTCGCCACTGTCAACCGCATTCCCGTGCTGATTCTGCCCGGCGACATCTTCGCCGAGCGCATCCAGGCGCCCGTTTTGCAGCAGATCGAAAGCGAGCACAGCCAAGACATCAGCGTCAACGACTGCTTCAAACCCGTGTCGCGCTATTGGGATCGCATCAACCGCCCCGAGCAGTTGATCGCGTCCCTGCCCGCAGCCATGCGCGTGCTGACCTCGCCTGCCGATACGGGCGCGGTGACGCTCAGTCTGCCGCAAGATGTGCAAGCCGAAGCCTACGCTTATCCCAGCAGCCTCTTCGAGAAGCGCGTCTGGCATATCCCGCGCAACCGTCCCGACAGGGGGGCGCTATTGCGAGCCGCCGATTGGATCCGCAGCAGCCAGCAGCCCATCATCATCGCCGGCGGGGGTGTGCATTACAGCGATGCCCACGCCGCGCTGGAAGCCTTCATCGACCGCACCGGCATCCCCGTCGCCGAGACGCAGGCTGGCAAGGGCGCGCTGATGTATGACAATCCGCTCAACCTGGGCGCGACTGGCGTAACCGGCACAGAAGGCGCTATCCAAATCGCCCAAGAAGCCGACCTCGTCATCGGCATTGGCACGCGCTACAGCGACTTCACCAACGCCTCCAAGACAGCTTTTGCCAACGAGAATCTGCGCTTCATCAACATCAATGTCGCCGAATTTGACGCCTACAAGCACAACGCCCTGCCTCTGGTGGGCGATGCTCGCGCGACGCTGGAAGAGCTGCTGCCGCTGCTGGACGGCTACAGCGTCGCTGCCGATTATCGCGCCCGCGCCCACAGCCTCAACCAGGCTTGGGATGCCGAAGTCCATCGCATCTACAACCTGGAGCACGAACCCATGCTCAGCCAGGGCGAGGTCATCGGCATGGTCAACACCTTGTCGGCGGCTGGCGATACGGTGCTCTGCGCAGCTGGCAGCATGCCCGGCGACCTGCACAAGCTCTGGCGAACGCGCAACAGCAAGGGCTATCACCTGGAATATGGCTATTCGACCATGGGCTACGAGATCGCTGGCGGGCTGGGCGTCAAACTGGCCGACCCCGACCGCGAAGTCTGGGTGATGGTCGGCGATGGCAGCTTTCTGATGATGCACACCGAGATCGTGACCATGGTGCAAGAGGGCATCAAGGTCAACATCCTCGTGCTGGACAACCATGGACATGCCAGCATCGGCGCGCTTTCCAAGGCGGTCGGCAGCGATGGCTTCGGCACGAAGTTTCGTTATCGCAGCGAAAGCGGGCAACTGGATGGCGAGACCCTGCCCATCGACTTCGCCAAAAACTGCGAGAGCCTGGGCGCGCATGTCATCCGCGTCCGCGACCGCGCCGAACTGGCAGCGGCAATCGAAAAAGCCAAGACCATACAAGGCGGTCCCGTCTGCATCGTCACCGAAGTCGACCGCAGACAACGTGTGCCCGGCTATGGCGCGTGGTGGGATGTGCCGGTGGCCGAAGTCAGCGAGATGGACGCCGTGCAAGCCGCCCGCGAAGACTACGAAGCCAACAAAGTGCGCGAAAACTGGTACGCTTAGGGCGCAAGGGTTTCACTCAATGCCATGAGAACCAGCGCCAATGAGGATGGGACGGACGCGCAGCCAGATCTTTTCCCTCGCCACTATCGCTCACCTGCGGTCTCTCCAGACCATTCCGCCTGATAGTTTTTGACTGCGTCGGTGATATAATCGCCAACCGCCAACCAGTCCGAGTACAGCGCTTCACGATCCACCCTCGGACCAGAAGGCGCAGTCTGATAGTCGCTCAATATACCGCAAATATCAATCAAGCTGGCGATACCTGTCCAAGCGCTGGGCGTGGACACATTGTGCAGACGACTCAATTTGGGCGTGGATCCAATCATGGCAATTTCTGTTGATTAGAGATTTCGCTTACAGGTTACCCCAGCCCTCGCAGGCTGGCAACATAGCGGCTGCCATCTGTGCTACACTTGCGCGCGGACACCTCTATGCAAGGCTGCTGCGGGAGAAGCGGTCATGAGCAAACACCTGAACATTGGGCTCATCGGCTGTGGCAATGTCGTCGTTTATGGGCATCGTCCAGCGCTGACCAGCCTGCCCCAACTGCAGCTCATCGCGCTGGCAGATATCACGCCACAGCGCCGAAAGCTGGGCGCGGACTGGTTTGGTCTGCGCGAAGACCAGCTCTACGCCGACTACCGCGACTTGCTGGCTATCGACGCCCTAGACGCCGTGGCAGTCGCCGTGCCGCAACAGTTCCGCCCAGCTATCGTGCTGGATGCGCTGGCCGCCGGGGTGCATGTGCTCAGCGAAAAGCCGATCGCCAATACGCCGGCCCTGGCTCAGCGGCTGGTGGGCGCTGCCGCAGACGCCGGGCGCGTGCTGGCCATGGTGCACAACTATCATTTTCTGCCCGAATACAGGCTGATCAAGCAATTGCTCGATGCGGGCGAAATCGGCGACCTGCGCGTGGCGATGCTGCACTTCCTGGGCGTCATTGATTATCCCGGCGCGGCAGAATATCAATCGGATTGGCGACACACCCTGGCGGCGGGCGGCGGCGTGCTGATGGATATGATTCACGCCGTGTATCTGGCGGAGTGGTTGCTGGGAGCGCCCGCCCAGCAAGTCATGGCATTCGTCGACGCGCCCGAATATGCCGAGCGCAGTCCCGTCATCGAAGACCTGGCGCTGCT
The DNA here is from genome assembly GCA_002238485.1 of Chloroflexi bacterium bin20. Taxonomy (GTDB): domain Bacteria; phylum Chloroflexota; class Anaerolineae; order Aggregatilineales; family Phototrophicaceae; genus UBA6055. The sequence goes on from MPMG01000002.1 coordinate 363,179, forward strand.
GCAGATCGCCTTCCCGCGCGCCTATGCCGCCATTCACATGGGCTGGGGCGAGGGCGTTGGCGGCGTCGATATCAGTGGCGCGGACGGACACCTGCGCATGCGCTACAAGCAGCATCATTCCGGCGGCTTCAACCAGCCCATTGAACTCTACAGCGTGGACAGCGACTGGAATCGCCATGACCATGCACTAGCCAACCTGCCTACGCACGAAGCCAATATCGCCCGCTCTTTCAGCGACTTATGGGCAGATTTCGCCGCAGCCATATTCAAGAATCGCGAGCCGATTGCCCCGGCCGCCGCTGGCGCACGCGCATTGGAGATCGTGCTGGGCGCCTATGAATCGGCTGTGACCGGGCGCGCTGTCAAACTGCCGCTGGATGCCTCGAGTCCGCTCTACAGCCGGGGCGTGGAAGGCATCTTCGAGCTGGATGCCTGGCAGGATAGCAAGACTGTGGCGGCGGGATTGTTCGGGCTGCGCAAAAGATGAGCGAAAATCGCGGCATGCTGTCGTTGAGCGACTTGACAGAGCGAGTCAGCGTCGGCGACATCGACACGGTCATCATCGCCTTCAGCGACCATTATGGACGTCTGCTGGGCAAACGGCTGGATGCCGAATACTTCGTCGAGCAAGCCGCGCAGCAGGGCAGCCACGCCTGCGATTATCTGCTGACCACCGATATGGAAATGGAACCCGTGCCCGGCTATGACTTCGCCAACTGGCAACTGGGTTATGGCGACTTTCACCTCGCGCCCGACCTGGACACCTTGCGCGTGGCCAGCTGGCTGGAAAAAACAGCCATAACGCTCTGCGATCTGGATGATGAACTCGCGCATCAGCCCGTTTCCATTGCGCCGCGCTCGATCCTGCGCCGACAGATTCGCGCAGCCGACGACATGGGCTATGCAGTCAATGCCGCGTCCGAACTGGAATACTATATCTTTCGCGATTCGTATCGCCAGGCGCAAGAAAAAGGCCATGCCGACTTGCAGCCCATGGGCTGGTATCTGGAAGATTATCATCTCTTGCAAAGCACGCGCGAAGAAGTTTTCACCGCCGCCGCCCGCCGACATCTCAAGTTGTCGGGCATCCCGGTCGAAAGCAGCAAGGGCGAATGGGGCTTGGGGCAGCACGAGATCAACATCCGTTATGCCGACCTGCTGACGATGGCTGACCGCCACGCGCTGATGAAACATTGCCTCAAAGAAATCGCCGATGCCGCCGGCTGCAGCCTGACTTTCATGGCCAAACCCCACAGCGGGCAGGCCGGATCCAGCTGTCACATTCATCTCAGTTTAGCCGATGGCGAGCAAAATGCCTTCGTAGGCGATCTGCCATTCGGACCCGTCAGCGGCGCGGAGATATTCGGCTGGTTTTTGGGCGGCTGGATGGCGCATCTGTCGGAAATGATGGTGTGCTATGCGCCGACCATCAATGCCTACAAGCGGTATGAAGATGGCTCGTGGGCGCCGACGCGCATCGCCTGGAGCTATGACAACCGCACGGCTGGCTTCCGAGTGGTGGGCGCGGCAGAAAGCCTGCGCATCGAATGCCGCGTGCCCGGCGCAGACTGCAATCCCTACCTGGCGTATGCGGCGGCGCTGGCATCGGGCTTGGACGGCATCCGCAACAGAATCGAAGCGCCAGCTGTCTTTGCAGGCGATATGTATGCGGCGCGACACCTGCCGCGCGTGCCAGCGACATTGGAAGAAGCGACCGACAACTTCGAGCGCAGCGACTTCGCCAAAGCGGTTTTCGGCGCAGAAGTCGTGGCGCATTACAGCCATTTCTTTCGCAATGAGATCGAGAGTTTTCGCAGCGCCGTAACCGATTGGGAGCGCCAACGGTACTTCGAGCGGATCTAGGAAAGGCGGGAAGCATGCGACTGGCGGGCAAGACAGCGCTCATCACCGGCGCAGGCAGCGGCATCGGCTGGCAATCGGCGCAGCTCTTTGCCCAGGAAGGCGCAACGGTTGTCGCTGTTGATATCAACGAGCAGAGCGGTCGTCAATGCGCCGACGAGATCGTGCAAAGCGGCGGAAACGCTACCTATGTCTACGCCGATGTCGCCCGCGCGTCCGACTGCCAGCAGATGATCGCGGCTGCCGAAGCGACGTATGGCAAGCTGGACATCCTCTTCAACAACGCCGGCATCAGCCACGCCGATGATGACGATGCCGTGCAGACCAGCGAAGCCGTCTGGGATGTGACCTTTGAAGTGAATGTCAAAAGTGTGTTTCTGGGCTGCAAATATGGCATTCCAGCGCTGCGGCGGGCTGGCGGCGGCAGCATCATCAACACGGCGTCATTCGTGGCGCTGCTGGGCGCGGCCACGCCACAGCTGGCATACACGGCGAGCAAGGGCGCTGTGCTGGCCTTGTCGCGGGAACTGGCGGTGGTGCATGCGCAGGAAAATATCCGCGTCAATGCGCTTTGCCCCGGTCCGCTGCGCACCGAGCTGCTGATGAAATACCTGAACACGGACGAAAAGAAACGGCGGCGGCTGGTGCACATCCCCATGGGGCGCTTCGGCGAGGCGCAGGAAATCGCCAAAGCCGCGCTCTACCTGGCATCGGACGAGTCTTCGTTTGTCACTGGCAGCAGCTTCGTTGTCGATGGCGGCATCACCGCTGCCTATGTGACGCCTGAGTGATAAACGGACTACATTCACCCAGAGGATGACGTAGGGGCGAGCCATTGGGTCGCCTGTCGAAGCCCGATCCCGCAGATTGCGCTCGCCGCCCATTCGGGGGGCCAAGGGGGCAAGCGGTTAAACTCCTGTCTTCAACAGCATTCGCATTCGCCCAGCCGATGTGGTCAAATCATCGACAGGAATCCACCGCGTGAACCCACAGCAGGAGGCGCGCCATGCTGCCCGGACTCATGATGGACTACCCGCTGACGCTGGACAAAATTGTCGAACACGCCAGCCGCATGACACCGCAGAAGCTCATCAAAACGAAATTGCCCGATGGCGGTTGGCATACCTACAGCTATGCCGATTTCGCGGCGCGCGTCAAGAAGCTGGGCAACTTGCTGCTGGGTTTGGGACTGGGGGCAGGCGACCGGGTCGGCACATTCGCCTGGAACAATTATCAGCACCTCGAATGCTATTTCGGCATCCCGGCGGCAGGCGCAGTTTGTCATACGCTCAATATCCGCTTGTCCGCCGAACAGCTGCGCTTCATTATCGAGCATGCCGGCGACAAGGTCATCATCGTCGATGGCACGTTGCTGCCCCTGCTGGAGCCAATCGCCCACCAGTTGGACATGGTCGAGCATTTTCTGCTTTTCAACTGCGATGCAAGCGCCACAGAGCGCCTGCCTCGCGCAGCGCTCTACGAAGACCTGATGGCAGAGGCGAGCGACGACTTCGCCCCTCGCTGCACAGACGAGAATATGGCGATGGGTTTGTGTTATACCAGCGGCACCACAGGCATGCCCAAGGGCGTGCTCTACAGCCACCGCTCCATGATGCTGCATACGTTGGGCGTCCTGGCAGCGGCGGCGATCGGACCAACTGAAGCCGATGTTGTGCTGCCAGTCGTGCCACAATTCCACGCCATGGCCTGGGGCTTGCCCTATGCTTGCGCTTGGGCTGGCGCAACCCTGATCATGCCAGGCCCACATCTGCAGCCCGCGCCCCTGGCCGAGATGATCGAGAATGAACGGGTGACGATCGCGGCTGGCGTGCCCACCATTTGGAACGGGCTCTATCACGAATTGCGGGCTAATCCGCGCGACATCTCCTGCATCACACAGCTGGTCGTGGGTGGTTCTGCCATGCCGCGCGGCTTGATCGCAGCCTACGAACGCGAACTGGGCGTCAATGTCGTGCACGCCTGGGGCATGACCGAGCTTTCGCCGATCGGCAGCGTATCCAAGCTGCAATCGCGCCATGCCGAACTGGATGAGGGGGCCCGCTGGGATGTCAAAGCCAAGCAAGGTTACTTCGTGCCCGGCGTCGAAGCGCGAATCGTGGACGATGCCGGCGCTGCCTTGCCCTGGGATGGCGATACCATGGGCGAGCTGCAAGTGCGCGGATACTGGGTGGCTGGACGGTACTTTCGCATCGAGCACGATGAAGAACACTTCAGTCCCGATGGCTGGTTTCGCACCGGCGATGTCTGCACCATCGACGCCAATGGCTATATGACCATCACCGACCGCACCAAGGATCTGGTCAAGAGCGGCGGGGAATGGATTTCCTCTGTCGACCTGGAAAATGCGCTGATGTCGCAGGACTCCGTGCTGGAAGCCGCCGTCATCGCCGTGCCCGATGCGCGCTGGGGCGAACGACCGCTGGCAGTGCTCGTGCCGCTGGGTGACGGCTGCAATCACGCCGAGCTGAATGAATGCCTGCTGCAAACGTTTCCCAAATTCTGGCTGCCAGACCGCTATGTGCTTGTTGACGAGATTCCCAAAACCAGCGTGGGCAAAATGGACAAGAAAGCGCTGCGGACGATGGTCGCGTCTGGCGAGTTGGGGTAAAGATTGACCGCAGAAATAGGTGCAAGTAAGTCATGCAAATCGTGAGCACAAAGACACAGAGGCGGTGTAGGGGCGCGCCATTGGGTCGCTCGCTTCAAAGTGGAGTTGTGAACGCGGCAATTCGTATCATTGCTTATTTGCACTTACTGAGAACCTCAAGTCGGGAGCAGAAACAACATGAAAATCACTGACATCCGCACAAGCGCCTTCCAGCACGAGATGGCGCGCGCTATCGGCGATGCCAACAACCCGCGCGGACGTTCGCTTTATGCCGGGTTGGCGGTCTTTTTGGACACCGACGCCGGCTTGACGGGCGTGGCGCTGGGCAATCCCGGGCAGGCGGGGGCAATCGCAAGCATGGCGAGGGATCTACTTTTTGGGCAAGACCCGCGCGGAGTCATCGGCTTGTGGCAGCGCATGGCGGATTTCGCTTTCAAAGGCGGCAACCGCGGCGCAATCACCGATGTCATCGGGACCCTGGATGTCGCGCTGTGGGATCTCAAAGCCAAAGCCAGCCAGCAGCCCCTCTGGCAGTGCCTGGGCGCATCCAGCCCGCGTGTGCGCGCCTATGCCAGCGGCATTGACCTGTGCCTGAGCGATGAGGAAATCGGCGAATTCTATCGCAAACAGGCGGCGCGTGGCATAAGGGCCGGCAAGCTCAAGGTCGGCCTGGACCGCGAAAGCGATTTGCGGCGAATCGGCATCATGCACGACGCCCTGGCCAGCTCTGGCAAGACGCCCGCGCTGCTGATCGACTCCAACGAATACTGGTCGCCCAAGCAAGCCATCCAGCATATTCGTTATTTCGAGCGGCATTACGAGCTGTTTTGGGCGGAAGAGCCGGCGCGGCGTTGGGATGCGGCGGGCTTGCGCAAGGTGTCGGATGCGGTGAGCGCGGCGGTTGCGACTGGCGAAAACCTGGACGATGCCGCCGACTTTCGCCCGTTGATCGCAGCTCGCGCCGCCGACATTCTGCAGATCGGACTGGGCACAGGCGGCATCACCGGCGCATGGCGGGTCGCGCAGATGGCGGATGGATTCGACCTGCCGGTTTCGGTGATGAATTGCCCGGGCAATTTCATGGCGCATTTTGCCGCCGCCCTGCCCAATCACATCTGGATGGAAGTGGTGGATGCCGGGCGCGATGTCGTCTTTGCGCATGACAGCCGCGTGGAAGACGGGCATATCGTGCTGGGCGATTCGCCGGGCAATGGCATACTGTTCGACGAGGACATGCTGGCGAAATGCGCGATTACGCAGGTCGCTGCCGAGGCGAGCCCGAGCCCCTGGGGGCGGCGTGTTGGCGCTGGCTTGGTGGTTGTGGGGGAGTAGGCGGGTGGCATCGCACGGTGTGGGTTAGTCTAATGAATTTCCGATCATACCATGCACAAGTTGTGATACAATTCAGATAGATTTACTGGAGGGCATCACAAATGAGCAGAGAACTGGAGCGAATCGACATCCTATTGCGTATCATTGTCGCCGCACAGGGGGACGCGGTTTCTCCTGTACAGTTGCAGAAGGTGGCTTTCCTGGTTGGACAGGAATGCCCAAATGATGTCCCTTCCGACTATTATGAGTTTGTGCCATATGACTATGGACCGTTCTGCAAAGACATATACCAAGACGTCGAAGAATTAGAACGGCGCGGACACATATCAATATCTCCAAGTGCGCTTGGAACACGCAAGGAATATCGCGCTACATTTCGCAGCAGGGATATTGAGTTCAGCCATATGCCTGCACCAGTTGCAGAATACATAGCAAAGGCAGTTGAGTGGGCAAAGCCCTTATCGTTTGGAGAGTTAGTAAGCGCTATCTATCAAGTGTACCCCGCATACGCGACAAACAGCATCTATAACGGATAGAAGATAATGACGCTTATCATTGGCGTTCGATGCGGTGACGGAATCGTCATCGGCAGCGATAGTGTGACGACGTACTCTTCCTTTAGCGGCCAACCGACAATCGAGCAAGAGATTGACACCAAGGTTCGAATAATCAACAACAATGCGCTTTACGCTTCAGCAGGAGAGGTTGGTCCGAGCCAGGACATATTAAGTGCGCTCGAATCCAACTGGACAAAGATTAGCAGGAGACCAAAGTATCATACCGTCAAGAAAGAGCTATCTGATACAATTTCTGGTCAGATCAAGCACTATGCAAGACGAAAGGAAGAAACGCTGGTTACGCCAGGCCGCAACAACTCTTTCGTTACAGAGGTTGGAATTGCATGTGTGTTGGCGGTTCCGATTGCTGACGAACACCATCTTTTTCTGTTTGATCAGCACGGCAACCCTGAAGAGTATAGATCCGAGCTTCCGATAGTAACTGTTGGAAGCGGTCAAGTACAGGCAGATCCCTTCTTGGCATTTGTCAAGCGAGTAGCATGGAACGATAAGCAGCCGGCTACGGTCAAACAGGGGATAGCTGGCGTTTTGTGGACACTGCAATATGTGATAGCAAGAAATTCAGCGCTCGGAGTAGGTGGCCAACCATCAATCGGTATCTTGGAAAAAGCCGACAGAAACTGGGAAATTAGTGTCCATAAACTGGGAAGCGAACGGCTTAGCATGCATATAGACGCAATCACCAACGCCGAACAGTCTTTGTTTGACCACCTCAATGAGCACGTTACTCCAACGACTCTCCCCCCCAGATCCACAAGAAATTGAATCGCCGCCTCAGCATTCCTCAGCGCATGAAGCCCCCACTGTTGTTGCTATTGGCTGCTTCTGGACACAGCTAAATCATATCCTGCTGCTGCTTCCCATCGCCAGTCCTCGCCCGCGCAGCCTGCCTGAAAGTCCCATGCTGCGGCGGCATATCGACTCCGTCTCCGCCCAGCAAATCGCGAATCGACAGAATCTGCAGCCGGCGATACCGCTTTTGCCAAAATGGCGATTCGTAATAACCCGTCGCCAGCGCATCTTTCAACATGGGCTGCGTCGGTTGTTCCAGCGTGAGAAAGACGCCGATGGCCGCCTCTTCCCGCTCGATGACGCCGCGCAATTCGTGAATATCTTTTGCGCCCACCTTGCCCGACTTCACCTGCACGATGACTTTTCTCGCCCTCGCCTTGCCTTTCGCGTCCCGCTCAAAGAAGTTGATGATGCCATCAATGCCCTTGTCCGCGCCTTTTTTGCCCTTGCGACTGCCAGACTGCCCGCCAACCGGTTTCGCGCCCACCAGCGACAGCGCCCACCATTCAAACTGATAGCGGCCTTCGTTGGCGGAGTCCTGCGCCAGGTCGCGCGCGCCATCTTCGGTCCTTGGCTCGCCGATGACTTCGTAGTCCACCCCCGACTCCAGCTCGAACATATCCAGCAGGCGATACTTCTGCAGGGCGATTGATAGATGCGTGATGTCAATGCCGATCCATTTGCGCCCGAGTTTGTGCGCCGCCGCAATCGCCGTGCCACAGCCGCAGAATGGATCCAGCACGATATCGCCTTCGTTGGACGAAGCGCGGATGATGCGTTCCAGCAGGGCGACTGGTTTTTGTGTGGGGTAGCCGAGTCGTTCTTTGGCGTGGGCGCTGATGGGCTTTATGTCTGTCCATGAATCTGAAGATATTTTCCCTGGCGCATCTTTCAGATAATACTTATATCTTGGTGCTCCCCCAGATTTCTTAGGCCAGTGTATCATTCCATGCTTATCCATTAAATCAAGTTTGGAATGAATTCCAAGCTGTTTCCACTCTTCTTCCGGTGGCAAGAGTTCTCTAAGCCAATCAGGAAAACGCTTGTATCCGGCTGGGATCGCCCATGCACGGCCTCTGCTAGGGAGCCTCCCTCGCCATTTTTTGTAGGCTTCTGGGCCACCTGATTTACCTCCTGTAATCGGCTGTGTAGTGTAAGCACCTCTCTCATCTCTCATTGAATAGTTTTTTTGCTTATATTCTTCATCATATTCTTCATATGTCGGTTTCCAGTTCCAAGATTCGGTTTTGCTATAGAAAAGTATTACATCATGTATAGCTGGGAACTGTTTTGCACCCAGATCATGCGCTCTCGTTCTTTGCCAAACAATTTCACTGCGAAAATTCTCGCTACCAAAGATCGCGTCCAGCACAATCTTCAAATAATGACTCGCGGTCGGATCGCAGTGCAGGTACAAGCTCCCGGTCGGTTTTAAGACGCGCCGCAATTCGACCAGCCGCGCCGTCATCATGACCAGGTAAGCCATCATCTGGTTGCGGTCGATCAGGTTGAGCAGCGCTTCAATGGCGGTCGATACTTTTTCGGGCGCGTTGAGTATCAGGTCGCGGTAGGTCTCTTCGGCAATTTCGCCCCAGTGCCAGGTGTCTTCAAAGGCGGTGATTTGCGCCTGGCTGTCCGCGCCGCTTTCCGAGCGAAACAGCACATTGTAATTGCGGTTGCTGTTGAAGGGCGGGTCGAGGTAGATGAGGTCGACGCATTCGTCTGGGAAGTATTCGCGGCTGCGCAGAATCTCGAGGTTGTCGCCGTAGTAAAGTCGGTTGTTCATGGCAGGCTCTCGCTTACAAAGTCCGAGCCTGTAGTATAGCGTTTCTGTGCATTCGTCTCGATGCAGCCCGGGCTGCGAGACTCTGCGCCTCAGGAGTGTCGAACTCCGTGTACATGGGAATCTACCTCCCCCAAGCCTGTAACGTAATCCGCGCGCGCTCGTGCCTCCCCTCGACTTATCGGGGGGACTGAGATAGGGCAAGTCCGCTAGAAGCCCCCAGCCAGCGCCTCCGCTCGCCGTGTATGCCAGTCGTGGTCGCGTTCGTATGCCCGCGCGATGCGATAGAGCGTCGCCTCGTCAAATGCGCGCCCCGTCAACTGGAAGCCATAGGGCAGACCGGCCGCCGTTATCCCGCAGGGCACGGACATGGCTGGCAGTCCGGCCAGATTCGCGTTGAAGGTGTGGTGGCACATCGAGCCGACAGTCGTATCCGCGAAGCCATCGGCGCGCGGCGCATTCAGCTGGTCCTGCGGCACAGTCGTCACCGGCATGGTCGGGTTGAGCATGGCGTCCAGCTTTGCGTCGGCGAATGCCCGCAGCAGCGCTTCCCGATAAACTCGCCGAGCTTGCTGCGCCGCGATGTATTGCGTGGCTGGCAGCAATTCGCCCAGCTGGATCATGGCGCGGGTGGCGGGGTCATATTTGTCGGCGTGCTGGCGGATCAGCTTGCGATGCCAGCTGCTGCCCTCGCAGAGCACAATCGTAAACAGCGCGTCCTGCGTCATGTCCAGCTCGGGCAGGCTGATTTCGATGAACTGGGCGCCGGCCTTTTGATAATGCGCGATGACCGCTTCGACGCCCGCGCGGATCTCGGCATCCAGCCCGGCATAGAAGAAATAGTTGCGTTCGATGCCGATGCGCAGACCTTTCACGCCTGCTTCCAGCCCGGCGCAGAAATCGGGAACGGGCTGCCGCGCGCTGGTCGGATCGCGCGTCTCATGACCAGCCATGCCAGCCAACAACAGCGCATTGTCGCGCACCGTCCGCGTCATCGGTCCCACATGATCCAGCGCCCAGGCCACGGGCACAACGCCGTGTATGCTCACCCGTCCATATGTCGCTTTCATCCCGACCAGGTTGTTTATGGAAGCGGGCACGCGGATCGAACCGCCCGTGTCGCTGCCCAAGGCGCCAAATGACGAACGACTCGTCACGGCCACGCCGCTGCCGATGCTGGAACCGCCGGCATAACGATCCAGCGCCCAGGGACTGCGGCTGGGTGGACTGTTGACGCCATACGCGAATTCGTGGCAGTGCGTCTTGCCGATGATGATTGCGCCGCCCGCCCGCAGCCTCGCCACGCAGCTGGCGTCAAAATCTGGCACGAAGCCCGCCATCACGCGCGACCCGCATTCGCTGGGGCTGCCCTGCGTGTAGATATTGTCTTTTACGCCGATGGGCAGGCCATGCAAAGGACTGCGCCGTCCGCCAGCCGCCATCTCTGCATCAGCTGCGCGCGCCGCCGCCAGCGCTTCGTCCGCCAGCACATGGGCATAGGCATGCACAAGCGGCTCGCTGCGGTCGATTGCGCGCAGGTTGGCTTCGACCAACTCTAGCGACGAGATCTCGCCCGCGCCCAGCAGATCGCTGACTTCGCCCAGGGAATGTTCGCATAGCTCAGTCATCGCGCGCCTCCAGGCTGAACAAGGTGTCTGGCACGATATCCTGCAAGTCGCTTGCGTCCAGCGTTGCCTGCGCCGCCCGTTGATTGGCCAGCAGCGCCGTCAGCAACTCCGCTTCGTCGGGATGTATCTGCAAGCCCAGCTGCGCCGCCAGCGCCTGCACCAGCTGGCTGTCGAATTTGCTTTCTGCGCCGCGCGCCCTGCCATAACTCATTTTTCGCCTCCCAGCAGCGCATCAGAGACAGACGCGCCCGCTTCTCGAACAAAAATCGCTTCTTCCAGCCGCAGCACATGCATACGCAGCAGCTGCCAGGCATTCAAAACCACGCCGTTGGCCGCCAGGTACGAGCCGACCACCAGTTGATAGGGACTGCTGTCAAAGTGCTGGTAGGCATTATCCGACTGCTCGAATTCTCGGCCGGCATTGTCCAGCGCGCGCCGCAGCATGGTCTGAGCCCGTTCCAGCATTTGCAGCAAGCCCTCATAACCGAAGTCTTGTTGCCATTCGTCCGGCCAGCGGTGATGCAAGGCATCTTCCACTGCCAACGTCAGTTCGCGCAGATGCCTTATGCCCTCGTCGGCCAGGGCAGGTCCATCTATTTGCTTCTGCGCCCGCGCCAGCACGGTCTCGGCACAGTCCAACGTTTCTTGCATACGCGCCGCGATATCCGCGAAGTCGCCCAGCCCGCGCCGCCAGATTTCGCACCCGACCAAGCCGAAGACTGACATGGCATGGTCTTCGTTCAGCCAGGCCACCTCGTCCGCCGCCACGCTCTGCAGATCTTCGACCAGGTCGCCAATTTCCTGGCAAGCCGCCGCGACCCGCGCAAGACCACTGCCAGCCGGATAGGCATGGGGCGCGCCAGGTTCTCGCCGCACAGTTGGGCTGCGCGATGCTCTCAGTTGGCTGGATTGCCAGAATGCCGCATTCGCCAGCATACGCGCGGGGATGCCCCAATCATCCATGGTCAGATTGAAGCCGAATTCTGGATGCGAGCCAAACAGCACGGTTCGTCCCAAGCCGACAAAGCCGCTGATGGTATTGGGTACGCCATATTTGGCAGCCTTGTCGATCAAAGGATCAGCAGCGGGCTGGCTGAAACTCAAAAAACGCTCCGCAGGCGTGAAATCGGCATGCCTTCCCCGGACAGATGTCAGCGCGGTTGCAGCCGACGCATCCTCTAGCTCGCGCGTTTCGATATCAAAGAGCGGCCCATTGTAGTGTGTCATGAGGAAATGTTCGGGCATGCCAAACATGACGGGGTGATCGGGCTGTTGGTTGCGGCATTCGATGACGCCAATGCCGGGCGATTGCAAGCCCATCCATTGGCTGTCGCCACGATTCCATATCCCCGCGTTGACCATCTGCAGATCGCGCTGGACCGGGCAAGTCAACGAAAATGGCTCCGGCGTCACCGCCGCGTTGAATGCGCCAGCACAGCTGCCAATGTACATCCCGCCGCGCCGCACCCAGTTTGTGATGCGCGTGCAGCCCTCAGAACCCAATGGCTGGAGCTGCCCCGCCATCGCGAGCCCGCCGCCGCCAGGCGCCACCAGCAGGTCATAGTCGTCCAGTTCGCCAGCGCAGATCGCCTGCGGACTGAGAAACTCGACAGCGAAGCCCAGCTCGGTGAAGATGCGCGCGTGATTGAAAGGCGCACCACCGCCGCCATAGAGCGCGATGCGCAGCCGCCGCAGCGCATGCCCGACGAATCCGTCTACGCCGGCGAGTTGCTGGACATCCACGCCATAACGCGCTTCGGCCGCGGGCATAGCAAGCTCGGCGTGAAGAGTTGTGTCGGTGATCAAGCAGCTGCCAGCGGGCATGTTGCGTTCTGCGCCGTCAGGAGCGATGGCTGTGAATGGCTCAGTCGCCCAGCGCACTTCTGCGCCAGTTGCCAGCAGAAAATTGATCAGCCGACATGCACCCTGCCAGTTGTCTTCGCGGGAATCAACCAGCAGCAGCGACTTCATCAAATAGATTCTCCTGCAAAATATACGTTCGGCGCAGATGGCGGCGATTCTAACACAGCGCGGCGGAAGCGGTCACTATCTGCGCCCCTGTTCTGTTCTCGAGCCCCCATTGCGCAGTGTAAACCTGTGTAGTTGCCGAGGGTGCTGTTGGGCTCACTCATAGAGCAAACAGGCCACGCTGTGTCCCGCTTCTCTTGATACCAACGGGGGCGTAACGCGCGAGCACTGCGGCATGGCAAGGGGGCAGCGCGGATGAAAGTGGCAGCCTGGCGGTGGCGCCAGCGGCGAAGGCGGCTCGCCTTGTGGCGGCGTCCAGCTCACCCGCTGCGTCGGATCGGGCGGCGGGATCGCGGAAAAGAGCGCTTGCGTGTAGGGATGTTGAGGCGCGGCGAATAGCGCTTCTGCCGGTGCTTCTTCGACGATCTTGCCCAAGTACATCACAGCCACGCGATCGGCAAAGTGGCGCACCACGCCCAGATCGTGCGTGATGAATACATAAGTCAGCTGAAAGTCTTGCTGCAACTCTGCCAGCAGATTGAGTGTCTGCGCTTGCACCGAAACATCCAGCGATGATGTCGGCTCATCGGCGATGATCAAGCGAGGCGAGAGCGCCAATGCCGCCGCGATGCCCACTCGCTGACGCTGGCCGCCGCTGAGTTCGCGGGGGTATGCGCGGGCGTGGGCGCTGGTCAAGCCGACCCGTTCCAGCAGCGCCTGCACGCGTTTCCTGCGCTCGCTTTTGCTGCCTTCGCGGTAGATATCCAGTGGTTCGCGGACGATTTCGCCGATGCGCATGCGCGGATTCAACGAAGCGCTGGGATCTTGCAAGATGATCTGCGCTTGACGGCGAAAAGCTCGCAGCTGGGCGCGCTTCATAGCGAAGATGTCGGAGTCCTGGAAGAAGACGCGCCCGGCGCTGGGCAGCAGCAGACGCAGAAGCAGACGTCCCAGGGTGCTCTTGCCACTGCCCGATTCGCCGACGATGGCCAAGGTTTGCCCAGCGTGCACCTGCAGCGAGACAGAATCCACCGCCCGCAGCGCTCTCCGCGTCCCTCGCAAGCCGGCCAGCACACCCTGCTCTAGCGTGAAGAATTTGCTGAGCCCCTCGGCGCGCAACAAAGGCGTTTCAGTCGTAGAGGACACAGGCCACCTCTTGCCCCGTTTCGACCTTGATCAGCGGCGGACGACCATTTTCGCAGCGCTCCTTTGTATGCGGGCAGCGAGGCGCAAAAGGACAGCCAGCGGGGCGGTCGCCCAAGCTCGGTACGCGCCCGGCGATAGTCTCCAGCCTGCCACGAGCCTTGCGATGGCTGGGCAGTGAATTGAGCAAAGCCTGAGTATAGGGATGCTGCGGCGCGGCGAAGAGCGCGGCGACCTCGCCACATTCGACGATGCTGCCAGCGTACATGACGGCAACGCGGTCGCAAACCTGCGCGACCACGCCCAGATCGTGCGTGATCAACAAGACGCCACTGCCGCGCTCGTCCACCAGCAGACGGCGGATCAACTGCAAGATCTGCGCCTGGATCGTCACATCCAAGGCGGTGGTCGGCTCGTCGGCGATGAGCACCTGTGGCTGGCAGGCGATAGCGATGGCCAAGGCGATGCGCTGGGACATGCCGCCGCTGAATTGATGCGGGTAGGCGCGCAGCCGTTCTTCCGCCGCCGGGATGCCCACCTGGCGCAGCAAAGACAAGGCTCGCCGCCGCGCTTCGTGCATGTTGATATCCAGATGCGCCTGCAGCGTTTCTACCAGCTGATGCCCGATGGTGAAGAGCGGGTCGAGCGCCGTCATCGGATTTTGGAAGATCATGGAGACGCGGCTGCCACGCAGCGCCTGCAGATCGGCTTCTTCCAGACGCAGCAGGTCGGTTTCGCCCAGCAGGACCTGACCGCGGCTGATGCGGGCATTGTGCGCCAGCAACTGCATCACGCTGTAGGCAATGGTCGACTTTCCGCAGCCCGATTCACCCACCAGCCCGAGGATCTCGCCCGGGCGCAAATCAAAGCTGACATCAGAGACCGCCTCCAGCCAGCGTCCACCGCTGTAGAATTCGGTAGACAATCCGCGCAGCGAAAGCAGGCTCATCGCGCCATCCGCGCCGGATTCAGCAGCGCTTGCAAGCCATTGCCCAGCAAATTGAAGCCGAGCACGGCCAGCGAAATCGCCAGGCCCGGCACCAGCACCATCCAGGGCGCTTGCTGCATGAAAGAGCGGCCCTCGGACAGCATCAGTCCCAGCGACGGGTCGGGCGGCTGTGTGCCCAAGCCGATGAAACTGAGCGCCGATTCCAGCAAAATGGCGATGCCCATCAATATCGAAGCCTGGATGAGCACAGGCGGGATGGCGTTGGGCAAGATATGCCGCAGCATCAGCCGCAGATGACTGGCTCCCCGCGCCCGCGCCCCTTCGACATACAGCTCGTTGACGCATTCCAGCGCCGCGCCACGCATGACCCGGGCGAAGATGGGCACATAGACCACCGCCACCGCCAGCATCATCACAGCGATCTCGCGCCCGACAAAACCCGTCAGCGCCACCACCAGCACAATAGCCGGGAAAGCCATCAGCACATCCATGGGCCGCATGATGATGTTGTCCAGCGCGCCGCCGAAGTAGCCCGCCAGCAAGCCCAGCGTCACCCCGGCCGCCATTCCAAAACCCACCGAACCCAGCGCCACTGCCAGCGATATCTGATAGCCATAGAGCACGCGCGTCAAAATGTCGCGGCCAAAATTGTCTGTGCCCAGCAGATGCGCTCGGCTGGGACCGCTCAATGGCGCCATGAAGTCCATGGTCTCGGGTTTGTAGGGCGAATAGAGTGGCGCGGCCGCCGTCAATATCACCAGCGCAATGATGATGCTCGCGCCCACACTGGCAGACGGACTGGCGGCATAACTGGCTCGCAGTCGCGCGATCATGCGCCGTCCCCGCGGATCTTCGGATTCAGCAAGCCATAGAGCACATCGGTGGCCAGATTGACCAATATGAAGAGCAGCGCCACCACCAGCATGCCCGCCTGCACGACCGGATAATTACGTTCCAGCGTGGCGCTGACGATGAGTCGTCCCACGCCGGGCAAGCTGAAGACTTCTTCGACGATGACCGCGCCGCCCAGCAGGTAGCCAAACTGCAAGCCGATGACGGTGACGATAGGGATGCTGGCGTTGCGCAGCACATGCTGATAGATAATGAGCCGCTCGCGGAGACCTTTGGCGCGCAGAAATTTGACGAAGTCGCGTTCTAGCACTTCTAGCAGGGCCGCGCGCGTCATGCGCACCAGCACGGCTGCCAAGCCCACCGCCAGCGTCAGCGCCGGCAAAAAGAAAGAGCGCAGGTTGCCCACCAGGTCGCTTTCCAACCGCACATAGCCCGATGACGGGAACATGCGCAGCCCCAGCGAAAATAGCAGGATCAGCATGATGCCCAGCCAAAAGTCGGGGATGGAGATGCCCAACAAGCCCAGCAACATGGCGGCGCGGTCGGCAAGTCCGCCCGGTCGGATGGCGGCGCGGATGCCCAGCGGCACAGCAACCACGATGGCCAGCGCCAGCGCAAACAGCGTCAGCTCGATGGTGACGGGCAGGCGCACGCGCAGCAATTCAGATACGGCTTCGTTGCTGCGGAAATCTTTGCCCAGGTCGCCCGCCAGCAGCTTGCCCAGCCATTGCGCATACTGCTGGTGGATGGGCAGGTCCAAGCCCAGCTCGCTGCGTACAATCACCAGCCGCTCGGGCGTGGCGCGCAAACCCAGGATAACCTGCGCGGGATCGCCCGGGATCAACCGCAGCAGCAAAAAGATCAAAACCGATGTGCCAAAGAGCACCGGCAGCAAGAGCAGCAGGCGTCCGGCGATGTATCGCGCGAGTTGCATGGCAAGCGCCCCTCGCTGCCAACCGACTCAGCCCTCGATCCAAACATCCTCCATGCGCAGCTCCAGCGTGGGCAGAGTCTGCGCGCCATGCACATTGGGCTGCGTCCAATAGGTGCGCTTGAAATTGACCTGGAAGACCTCGGGCGAAAATTCCTGATGCAGGCGCACGACATGGTTGTAGGCATTCTGACGCGCTTCGGGGTCCAGCGTGAAGCGGAAGTCTTCCAGCGCCTTGTCCAGCTCGGGCGAGTCGTCAAAGGCGGCGAAGTTCCAGGGCGATGCCGAATGCGACAGCGGATACAGGCAATGCTCGCCGGGGTCGGCTGTGGCGCTCCAGTAGGTGCCGGTTATTTCATAGTTGAGCGTGAAGAGCTCTTCAAACCAGCGCGCCGATTCGAACGATTCGACTTCGACGCGGAAGCCAGCTGGCGCCAGTTGCTGTTCCAGCAATTGCCCGACCAGCGGCTGGGTCGGCACTTGTGGCTGGGCGGCGTAACGGATGGTCAAGCCATCTTCATAGCCAGCTTGTGCCAGCAGCGCCCGCGCCCGCTCGATATCGGGCCCGCCATCGTATACATTGACACCCGAATACCAGGGATTGCTGGGCGAGACTGGTTCTGCCGAAGGCTCAGCCTGCCCAAACCAGACTAGCTGGGCGATCGAGTCGCGATGCAGCGCCCATTGCAGCGCCTGGCGCACCTCAACGCGGTCGAAAGGCGGTTTCGAGGTGTTGATGAGAAACATGTCGGGGAAGAATGCGCCATCCGGGTTTGCTTTCACATCGGGATTGGCGCGCAGTTCGTCGACGCGATGCAGCGGCACCTGCTCGACCCAATTGAGCTCGCCCGTTTGCAAGCCGGTCAGGCGCACCGTGTCGTCAGAGATGGCGCGGAAGATGACGCGGTCGAGATAGGGCTGGCCGGGCTTAAAGTACTTGTCCCAGCGCTGCAATTCGACGAAGTCGTCTTTGACCCATTGCACAAACTTGAATGGTCCGGTGCCGATGGGCAGCAAACGCGGGTCATTTTCTTCTATGCCGCGCCGATTGACGATCTCGGCAAATGCGCCCAGCGCTTCGAGCAAGCCGCCCCAGTTGGGTTTTGTGATGATGCGGCAAGTGTAGTCATCGACCACCTCGACGCCTTCCAGCGGTGTGAAGAAAACAGCATTGGCAGCGCCCAGATCGGGATCGAAGAGGCGTTCGAAGGTGTATTTGACATCCGCAGCTGTACAAGGCTCGTCGTTGTGAAAGACGGCATTATCCACCAGCTGGAATTCCCAGGTGGCGTCATCAAGCTGCTGCCAAGCATGTGCCAGGCCCGGCATGACATTGTTGTCGCGGTCGAGATTGACCAGCTTGGAAAACACATTTTGATACACTTGCATGGACGAATACAGCTCGGCGAAGGCGGGGTCCATATTGACGGGCTTGTCGATTGTGGCGGCTGTCAAAGTGCCACCCATGCTCGGAGCGCCTTGTGCAAAAGCTGTCGCCAGCCGCGCGCCCGGCAGCAAGTTTTGCGCCAAAGACAGACCACCAACCGTGGTGACCGCCTGTAGAAACTGACGCCGCGAAATGCGCTGTTCCCGGTACTTTTTGACAAAATCGTGCACTTGCTCCTTTTGCAAACTCATCGTCTTATTCCTCTCTATACCTATCAGGAAATTGTCCAGGCACGGAAGATGCCGCAACAATCGCCCCATGCAGACAAGCCTACCCAGCACGCCAGGCGCTGTCAAATCGCGGGGCGCCTCCCGATTCCTTGCGCCCACTGTGTTTCAGCAGGAGCATTCACGACACTGGCGCCTGTTGAAACGCCGTTTATGCTAAAATCGCTTCGGCTTGCATGCAAACAAGGAGCGTGATCTGTGCCAATCAAAACTGGCGGCGAAGCAACCGTAGAAGCCCTCATCGCCCACGGCGTCCAGGCACTTTTCGGCTTGCCCGGCGTGCAAAACGACTGGCTCTACAACGCGCTATTCGACCGGCGCGACCGCATCAAGGTACTCCATACTCGTCACGAAGAGGGCGCAGCCTATATGGCCTTTGGCGCAGCCGCTGCAACCGGGCAGCCGGCCGTCTTCAATGTCGTGCCGGGTCCCGGCTTGCTCAATGCCGGCGCGGGCTTGGCCAGCGCTTATGCTGTGAACGCACAAGTCTTTTGCATCGCCGGGCAAATCCATAGCGCGCGCATCGGAAAAGCCCTGGGCGATCTGCATGAAATCCCGCACCAGTCCGAGGTCTTGCGCGGGCTTACAAAATGGAGCGACCTTGTGCTGCATCCAGCCGAGGCTGGGCGCATGGTGGCGCAGGCTTTTCAAGAGATGCGTTCTGGTCGTCCGCGCCCGGTTGCGCTGGAGATCCCGCCCGATGTGCTGAAGCTGCGCACAGAAGTGCCAGAAACGCCGTCGCCCCTGCAGCCATACGCGCCACCGGTGGATGCCGGCGCGATAGAAACCGTCGGGGAGCAGCTGGGCAAATCCAAGCGCCCGATGATATGCGTCGGCAGTGGCGCTCTGGGCGTCAGCGCAGAAGTCACGCAGCTGGCGGAAATGCTGCAAGCGCCGGTCTTCGCCTATCGCACGGGCAACGGCGTGCTGGACAGCAGGAATCCGCTAAGCCTGAAATCGCCAGAGGCGCATGTCTACTACCGAACAACCGACCTGGTACTCGGCATCGGCAGCACGATGCGCCTGCCTCTGCAACGTTGGGGCACTGACGAGCAGATGACCGTCATTCGCATTGATGTCGACAACGATGCCATCCCCCGCATCCAGGGCCCCGATCTGGTCATCACGGCGCGGGCGGAAGATGCCTTGCCGCCCCTGATCGCCGCGGTCGAACGGTATAATCGCAAGCGCGAATCCCGAAGCGAAGAGATGCGGGAATTGCGAGCCGCTTCCGCCAAGAAAATGGCTTTCCTGGAGCCGCAGAATACCTATTCGCGGATCTTGCGCGAAGAACTTGGCGAAGACGGCATCGCGATCATGGGCATGACCCAGGTGGCCTATGCCGCACGAGTCAACTTCCCCGTTTACAAGCCGCGCACCTGCATCAGCAGCGGCTATCAGGGCACGCTCGGCTTTGCCTTTCCAACCGGTCTGGGCGCAAAAGTCGCCAGACCCGACGCGCCTGTGATCGCGATTTGCGGCGATGGCGGCTATATGTACTGTGCAGGCGAGCTGGCTGCAGCCGTCCAGCATGGCATTCCTTTGGTCACGATCGTATTCAACAACGATGCCTATGGCAATGTCCGCAAGATGCAGATCCGCGATTATGACGAACGGGTCATCGCCAGCGATCTTGTCAATCCGGATTTTGTCAAGCTGGGCGAAGCTTTTGGCGCAAACGCCTTCCGCGCCGAGACAGAGAGCCAACTGCGCCAGGCGATGCGCTATGGCTTCAAAAGCAACTTGCCAACCCTGATTGAAGTGCCAATGGGCGATACGCCAAGCTTCGACAGCATTTATGACCAGGGCCGGGTTCGCCCGCCGCAAAATGCCTGACTCGATATTGCCGCCCGGTTCACCGCTGCATTCGCGCCTGCTGGAATTGACGGCAGAGGCGGATCGCGTCTTCTTCGCTGGGCTGCCGGGTGTGGGCAAGAGCCTGCTGCTGCAGCAATTGGCGCTGATGGCTGCCGATGCTGGGCGCGCAGTGACCTTGTTGCAATGGGATGTGCTACGCCAGCCTTTTGAAACGCCGCGTTACCCTCTGCAAGATGGCGCGACGCATCCGCTGGTTATTCGCGCGGCCGGCAACTGGCTGCGTTCAGAGTTGCCAAAATTCGCTGGCGACTTGCTCATCGGCGAATTGCCCCTGATCGGCGGACGCTTGATCGAGCTGGCTCGGCCGTTGGACGATGCCGCCGAACCACTGCTGCGGGATGCGCGCAGTCAATTTGTCGTGCCCGTGCCCTCGCGTGAAGTGCGGGCAGTGATTGAAGCCAGACGCGCCCAAACCATCGCCGCGCCCCAGCATGCCAGCGAGGCCGATGACGCGCCACCGAATATCCTGCGCGCGCTGTGGCGAGACCTGCAAACGCTGGCGCAAACGCTCGATCTGGCAGAGCAGCCCCTCGACCATGCCTACAGCCCAGAGACCTATGCCGCCGTCTACCTGCATCTGCTGCGCTGCCGCCATGCCAGCATTTTGCCGGTGGAAGCGCTCTTGCCAACTCGTGGCTCGGTGTATGCGCATCTGGCGGATCTGCCCCAGCTGCGCGCCACGCCAGACGAAGCGCAAGCCGTGCTGCGACAGGTAGAATCAAGCCCCGACGCGCGCGCCTGGTGGGAACTGTGAGTCTCTCCAACTGCTTTCGTTGCATAACTATTTCTATCCCGCTGCCCGGTCATCGGGTATCACCGCGAAGACATCTATTTCAAAATCGGCATACGGTTTGCCCAGCGCCGAAACGACCACGCCGGTCGAGCAGGGATAGACAGCCGGCATGTGCCGCGCCAACACCGGATATACCAGATCGCGGTAGCTGGCATCGGTCACATAGGTGGTGATCTTGCAGATGTCTTGCATGCGCGCGCCAGCCGCTTCCAGGATGATCTTGATATTTTTCATGGCATTGTCGGCTTGGGCAGCTGGGTCGCCTTCGCCCACGAAGCCGCTGCCGTCCATGGTCAATCCCGTCTGCCCTTCGACGAAGACCATGTTGCCGGCGCGGACAGCTTTGCTGGTGCGATAATCGATACCAGGGAAGATATCGCCATCTTTGCTGGACTTGGTGAGGATGCGCTGATGAGTCATGGAAATATCCTTTGCTGGTCGTATTGGTGAGAGCCTTAAACACATAGTCACAGAAACACAGTGAATGTAACCTCAAAGACACAAAGGGCACAAAGAATCCCTGTCCATCTTTTTTGTTTATCCTTTTCGCTTGTGTCATATTTGCCCGATGCCAGCAGCCACAGGGAGCGCCATGTCCAGCGACAGAAAACGCTATGCTATCGTCGGCACAGGTTCCCGCGCCGGCATGTTTATCACTGCCATCGCCAGTCAATTTGCCGATCGCGCCCAGCTTGTCGCACTCTGCGACCTCAGCCACAGTCGCATGAACTGGCACAAGGCGCAACTGCCGACGCCCGTGCCCGCCTATCACGCTGACGACTTTGCGCGCATGCTGACAGAAACGCAGCCCGACACGGTCATCGTAACCACAGTCGATGCCTGGCATCATCATTACATCATCGCGGCGCTGGAAGCCGGCTGTGATGTCATCTGCGAAAAACCGCTGACCACCACGCTGGATCGTCTGCAAGGCATCTTCGCGGCCTTGCAGCGCACGAGCAAATCGCTGCGGGTAACGTTCAATTATCGCTATGCGCCGGCTTATGCCCGTTTCCGAGAGCTGCTGCGCGCTGGCGTGGTCGGGCGTCCACTGCTGGTCGATTTCAGTTGGCTGCTCGATACCAGTCACGGCGCGGATTACTTCCGGCGCTGGCATCGCGAAAAAGCCAATAGCGGCGGCTTGCTGGTGCACAAAGCCACGCATCACTTCGACCTGGTCAACTGGTGGATCGATGCTCGCCCACAGCAAGTCTTTGCCCTGGGCGATCTGCTCTTCTATGGCGCGGACAATGCGGCAAGACGCGGCGAAAGCTACGATTATGCGCGCTATACCGGCGTGCCAGCGGCGGACAAGGACCCTTTCGCCTTGCAGCTGGACAAGAAAGATGCCTTCCGCGGGCTATACCTGGCTGCCGAAGCCGAGACCGGTTACATCCGCGACCAAAATGTCTTTGGCGCGCCCATCACCGCCGAAGACACCATGGCTGTCACAGCGCGCTACAGCAATGGCGCGCTGCTGTCCTATTGCCTGGTGGCTTATGCGCCCTGGGAGGGTTTGCGCGTGGCGGTGACGGGGACGCGCGGACGGCTGGAAATGGATATCGTGGAAAATGTCACGCATCTGCGCGCCGAGAATGCCGCCGCCTCTGCCAGCAAAGGCGCATTCAAGCGGACCGAGATTCGCGTATTCCCCATGTTTGGCGAGCCCTATCGGACTGAAACGCCCAAAGCGGAAGGCGGTCATGGCGGCGCCGACCCGCGCATGCTGGCAGCGATCTTCGCGCCCGATGGCCAGCCCGACCCCCTGCAGCGCGCCGCAACGCATATCGATGGCGCGGCCTCGGTGCTGGTGGGCATCGCCGCCAACCTGTCCATTGAAACCGGGCGCATGGTCGACATCCGCGAGCTGTTTGCCTTGTGAGCTGCGTCGGTCCCGCCATCGGGATGGGGATACCAAGCCGCAGATTGCGCTATACTGGCTATGTGGCAGCAAAGAAAAGGACAGACACTCATGGTAGGCGTTGCCCAACCGGTTACTGTCGACAACTTCCTGGAAGTCGCCAGCCTGCCCAAATACGCGGACTGCCTTGTTGAGCTTGTAGAGGGGGAGATCGTAACCATGCCTCTTACAAATGCGCGGCACGGTCAAATCGTGATGGAATTGGGCGCGCTGCTGCGAAATTATGTGAAGCCGCGCCAACTTGGGCAACTGACCGGCGCAGATGCCGGCTTCGTGCTGGAGCGCAATCCATTTGGCAGGGATACGATTCGTGGCTTGGACATCGCATTTATCAGCAGAGCAAAAGCGCCAGAACCGCTGCCGACCAACTTTATTGACTTCGCGCCAGACCTGGCTGTTGAAGTGCTTTCACCTGGCAACACCGTTGAAGATATGGAGTTGAAAATAAGCCAGTTGCTGGACGCCGGCGCAAAGCTGGTTTGGATCGTGCATCCCCGCCAGAAGCGAGTCGATGTACACACGCTGGATGGCATGACGAGGCTCGGCCTTGGCGATACCCTCACCGGCGGCGATGTACTGCCCGGCTTCCAGGTTTCAATCGCGGATATCTTCGCCAGCTAACGCGTCCACCCTCGCCCCGTACAACGTCCCGAAAGCGACCTTACCGATAGCGCGAACGTTCGCCTGTGCCCCACATATCGGGGTCGCTGCCGAATTTGGCTTTGAGATCGGCAGTCGCTTCATCGAGCCGCTGCATCGTCTGCGGCGAAAGCGAAAGCGTTCCAGCCAGTATATTGCCCTCGACTTGTTGCGGATTGCGCGCGCCAGCCAGGACTGAGGCAACGGCGGGCTTGTGCAGCAGCCAGGCCAATGCCACCTGCACCATCGGTTTGCCGATGTCGGCGCAGATTTCGCGGATGGCGGCGAGTGTGGCGAAGGTCTCGTCTTCAAAGCCAGGCGTATAGTGGCGAGAGTCGGGCCGGTCGGGGCGGAAATGCCGTGTGCGCGTGCGCGAATGGGGCATGGCGTCGGCGCTTTGGTAGCGACCTGTGAGCAGCGCCTGGTTGAGCGGACTGTAGGGCAGGATGCCGATATTGCGCTCGACGCACTGCGGCTGAATGTCGAATTCGATGGCGCGCCAGAGCAGGCTATAGGGCAGTTGATTGGCATCGTAGCGGCCGCATTGGAGCATATCGGGCATGTCTAAATTGCCGAAGTTGCTGACGCCGATAACACGAATTTTCCCCTCGCGTTGCAGATCGAGCAAAGTCGACATGCTCTCTTCAAAGGGCACAGAACGGCTGGGCCAATGGACTTGGTAGAGGTCGATGACATCGGTAGCCAGGCGCTTGAGGCTGCGCTCGCAAGCAGCGCGGATATCCGACGCCGCCAGGTTGACTGTGCTGACCTTGGTGGCGATGATTGCTTCGGCACGACGACTTCCCAGCGCCTTGCCCAGCATCTCTTCGGAATAGCCGCTGCCATAACCCTCGGCGGTATCGAAGAAGTTGATGCCAGCGTCCAGCGCCGCGTGCACGGCATTGATGGTGTCGCTTTCGTCTTGCGCTCCCCAATAATCGCCGCCGACGATCCCCCAGAAGCCGACGCCGATCGGCGATACCATCAACGAAGAATTGCCCAGTTGTCGTTTCTGCATTGCTAATCTGTCTCCCGTCTTTGCGTCTGCGCCTAGATTGTAAGCCCTCGTCATGATTCTGTGAAGCATCAGACAGCGACGCGGCTTTAGCGCCGCCGCTATGTCCGCGACGCTCGCTCGTTTGACTCCTAATTGGACGAACTGGCCAACGGCGGACAACAACTACGTCCACCCCGGCTTCTGGTGGCAGACCGCTTTGCTGATGATCACCGAGATCGAACCAGCGATGTAAGACTCGGTAACAGACGCGCCCGGGACATCTGTTCCGGGCGCTTTGCTTGGTTAAGCGGATTTGTAGGGGCGATGATATTTGGGCTCGCCCCTACGCGCGATGATGTTTTGGCTCGCCCCTACGCACAATTTGAAGGGTATTGGATGTGAAACAAGCCTACTTCATCCGCCGGCTCATCATGTTCTTCGTCGTGATCGTTTTGGCGGCGACCTTGAACTTCATCATCCCGCGGCTTTCGCCTGGCGACCCGATCGGCGCCGTGCTGGAAGAGTTGCGCGCCCGCGGCGCCTCCACCGGGGGCGATGCCGAAGACGAAATTGTGGCCGCTTATCGCGCGCGCTTTGGCCTCGACCAGCCGATCCACATTCAATACTTCCGTTTTCTCTTTAACACCTTGCGCTTTGATTTAGGCCATTCCATCTCGTATTACCCACAGAAAGTCGAGGCGGCGCTGCTGCGCTCCTTGCCCTGGACGGCCGGCTTGTTGGCCATCTCCACCGTGATGTCCTTCGCCGCTGGCTCATTTTTTGGCGCCATGATGGCTTGGCCGCGCGCGCCCGCTTTCATGCGGCGTTTCGTGCCTATGTTCATGGTGCTTTCGGCTGTGCCTTATTATCTGTTGGGCTTGATCCTGGTCTACATCTTCGCCTTTGTCATGCGATTATTGCCGCTGGGCGGCGCTTATTCTTCCGGCACGATCCCGCGGCTGGATCTGGATTTCCTGCTGGATGTGATCCGCCATGGCATCTTGCCCGCCCTTTCCATTGTGCTGACCAGCGTTGGCTGCTGGGCTTTGAGCATGCGCAGCGTGATGGTAACCGTGCTGGGCGAAGATTATCTGACGCTGGCGGAGGCCAAGGGCTTGCCAGATCGGCGGATCTTTTTCGCCTACGCCATGCGCAACGCGCTTTTGCCGCAGGTTACGTCCTTGGCGATTGCATTGGGGGACGGTGGCTTCTGGGGCAGTATTGGTCGAGGTGGTCTTCAATTATCCCGGCATCGGCTGGCTGCTCTATAACGCCCTGCGCAGTTCGGATTATTATATGGTTCAAGGCGTCACGTTCTTCCTGGTTCTGACGGTGGCGGTTTCCGTGCTGATTGTCGATCTGATATATCCGCTGCTGGACCCGCGCATTGAGCGCTAGAGCGATACCGAAGTGAGTCGTCTATGATCAATACATTCTTGCGCCGCGGCAAAGCGGCCGGCAGCTACATCCTGCGGAACCCAAAACTGCTTCTGGGTCTTGTTCTGCTCACGTCGCTGCTGTTGCTAGGGCTGCTCGGCCCAGCGTTTGTCGATGTCGAAAAAGCGCGCCCGATCAGCGTGAAACCCAGTCAACCGCCTTCAGCAGAATACCCGCTAGGGACTGACAGCGGCGGTCGCGATGTCTTGGCGGTCATCATTGTCGGCACGCCGCAAACCTTGAAGATGGGAGTATTGGCCGGCCTGATCGGCGTCAGCCTGGGCGCCAGCCTGGGATTGATCGCCGGCTACTTCGGCGGCAGAATCGACATGGTCATCAGCACCATCACCGATACCATATTGACCATTCCGCCATTGGCCGTCTTGCTGGTGGTTGCGGCTTCCGTTCGCACCATGAGCATTGAGAATATGGCGTTGGTTATCGCCCTGCTTTCCTGGATGTTCACGGCGCGGACGATACGGGCGCAGGTGCTTTCCTTGCGCGAACAGCCTTATGTGCACATGGCGCGGCTGGCGGGCTTGAGCGACATCCGCATTATCTTTGAAGAAATCATGCCGAATATACTGTCGCTGGCGGCAGCCAGCTTCGTCGGCGCGACATCAAGCGCTATCCTGGCTGGCATCGGGCTGGAAGTGCTGGGCATGGGTCTGCAGCGCACGCCGACCCTGGGCATGACCATCTATTGGGCGCAGCTCTATTCGGCGCTGATTCGCGGCTTGTGGTGGTGGTGGCTGCCGCCGATTATCGTGCTAATTGTCTTGTTCGTGGGCCTCTTCCTGGTGAGCGCCGCCATGGATGAATTCGTCAATCCGCGCCTGAGGAAAACGGGATGAACCAGGACATCGCCCTGCAGGTCAACAACCTGCGCGTCTCCTACATGACAGGCAACCGGGAAGTCAAAGCGGTTGATGATGTCTCCTTCTCGCTCTATGCTGGCGAGCGGCTGGGCATCGTTGGCGAATCCGGCTCCGGCAAGACGACCCTGGCGCTGGCCTTGATGCGCCTGCACAAACCGCCAGCCTACATCATGGGGGGCGAAGCGATCCTGAATGGCAGAGACCTCCTGGCGCTGGAGCGCGAAGAAATGCGGCAGACGCGCTGGAGCAAATTGTCGCTGATACCGCAGGGGTCGATGAACTCGCTGAACCCCGTGGTCAAAATCAAACATCAGATGGCCGACGCGATCGAAGCGCACGAAAGCGGCTGGACGCGCAGCCAGATCGGCAAACGCATCGGCGAATTGCTGGGCAGGGTGGGCTTGCCCGAAAGCGTCGCCGAGATGTACCCGCACGAACTCAGCGGCGGCATGAAACAGCGCGTCTGCATCGCCCTCGCCATCATCCTAGAACCCAGCGTAATCATCGCTGACGAGCCAACCAGCGCCCTGGATGTGGTCGTGCAGCGCGTCGTCATGCAGACGCTGAACGATGTGCAGGAAGAGCTCAACGCGGCCATGATCATCATCGGGCACGATATGGGCTTGATGGCGCAATCCGCCGACCGCCTGGCTGTGATGTATGCCGGCAAAATGGTCGAAGTCTCGCCCATCAAGTCCTTCTTTCACGATCCGCAGCATCCCTACAGCAAACTGTTGATTAGTTCACTGCCTTCGCCGGAAGAAAAGCGCGATCTGGCGGGCATCCCCGGCAGCCAGCCCAGCTTGCTGGAGCTGCCAAGTGGCTGCGCCTTTCACCCGCGCTGCCCAATCGCCATCGAGCAGTGCCAGCAGGCGATCCCGCCCTTGCGACATATCCGCAGCGACCGGCGGGTTGCTTGCGACCTGGTGGAAGACCAAGCCTCATGAAGGCAAAGAACCTGCTGGAATTCAACGATGTGACCATGGCTTTTGGCGGCAACCGGCGCAACCCAGATGGCGTCGTCGCCCTGGAAGCGCTGGACCTGGTCATCCGCGCCGACAAACCCTCGATCATCGCCATCGCTGGCGAAAGCGGCAGCGGCAAGACGACACTGGCGCGGCTGGGCTTGGGCATGGTCAAGCCGACTGGCGGACGCGTCATTTACAAAGGGCGCGATCTCTGGGCGATGTCTAAAGACGAACGGCGCGATTACCGGCGCGAGGTGCAGGCGATCTTCCAGGACCCGTTCGCCGTCTTCAATCCCTTCTATACCATCGACCGCCTGTTGCAGACGCCGATACGCACCTTCAAGCTGACGAAGAATCGGGCGCAGGCGCGTCTGATGATCGCGGACGCGCTGCAAAAAGTTGGCTTGCGCCCGGACGAGGTGCTGGGGCGCTATCCACATCAGCTCAGCGGTGGGCAAAGGCAGCGCATCGTGGTCGCGCGCAGTCTGCTGCTGCAGCCGAAGCTGATCGTCGCCGATGAGCCGGTCTCGATGATAGACGCCTCCCTGCGCGCCAATATCCTGACAAAACTCAAAGAACTGCGCGACGAATTCGGCATCTCGCTGCTGTATATCACGCACGATTTGGCCACAGCGCACCAAATCAGCGACCAGATCTTCATCCTCTATCGCGGACGTGTGGTGGAAGTCGGGGATGCCACCAGCGTCATCCGCCATCCGCAGCATCCGTATACGCAGCTGCTGGTGAGCTCGATCCCGCGGCCCGACCCCGACAGGCGCTGGCAAGGCACGGTCGAGATCCCGCTGGTGGAATTGTCGCCGGGTGGAGATCGCGGCGGCTGTCTCTTCCGTCACCGCTGCCCCCACGCCATGCCAGAGTGCAACCATACGACGCCAGAGCAATTCCCGGGCGGCCTATGGGCAGTCGGTGGCTTGCTACCTGTACAAGGAAAACGGCAACCCTGCCTAGCGCGAACCGCCTCGGCAGGCAAGCTCCCAAGCGGTCTCTTGTCGAGGCTATCCCATAGACCACCCGTTTGCGGCGGTGAATTCTGTATGCGAGCGCGGCCAGGCCCCGCCTCTACACCACCCCCTGCCCCTCTGCGTTCTGTGTGCTTAAATGCGCTTGGGGCATCGTGTACAATAGCGCCACATTGCTGACCGCCAGCGTGAGACTCGCCCATGCGCAACCGCTACTTTTCTGCCCAGCCAGATACCCAGCGCGCCGCCGCGCAGCTCTACGAGTGCGCCAAAGACTTGCCGCTGGTCTGCCCGCATGGCCATGTCGATCCGCGTCTATTCGCCGACCCCGACTACCATTTTGGCAGCCCGGTCGACCTGCTGATCATCCCCGACCACTACATCTTTCGCATGCTCTATTCGCAGGGGATTTCGCTGGACAGGCTGGGCATCCCCACCCTGACCGGCGCGCCAATAGAAAAAAACCACCGCGCCATCTGGCAGTTGGTCTGCGACAACTGGCATCTCTTCCGCGCCACGCCGACCGGTATCTGGATACGCGATGAGCTGGCGGATGTCTTTGGCATCACGCGCAAGCTGGACAGCGCCAACGCCATGGCGATCTATGAAGAAATCGCTGCGCAGCTGGGGAGCGACGCATTCCGGCCGCGCGCCTTGTACGAGCGCTTCCATATCGAGGTCTTGGCCACCACCGATGCCGCCACCGACAGCTTGGAGCAGCATATTGCCATCCGAGAATCGGGCTGGGGCGGGCGCATCATCCCCACTTTTCGCCCCGATGCCGTGGTCAATATCGACGAAAACTGGCGCGACAATATCGAGCTGCTGGGCGAGGTGTCTGGCATAACCGTGCATGATTACGCCAGCTATATCCAGGCGCTCGAAGAACGCAGAGCCTTCTTCCAGTCCTTGGGCGCAACAGCCACCGATCACGCCGCCTTGACCGCCTATACCGAACAGTTGGATGCTGCGGCAGCCGAGACCATCTTCCAGCGGGCGCTGACAGGAGACGCCAGCCACCACGATGCCGCGCGCTTCACCGGGCACATGCTGCTGGAAATGGCGCGCATGAGCAGCGAAGACGGGTTGGTGATGCAGCTGCACATCGGCTCGTGGCGCAACCACAATCCAGCCCTGTTCGCGCGGCATGGGCGGGATATGGGCGCGGACATGCCCACAGGCAGCGAATTCACGCGCAATCTGAAGCCGCTGCTCGACCGCTTCGGCAATCACAGCAACCTGCGGCTCGTACTCTTCAACCTGGACGAAACCACGCTCAGCCGAGAGCTTGCGCCGCTGGCCGGGCACTATCCCATCCTGCGCCTGGGACCGCCCTGGTGGTTTTATGACAGCTGGCTGGGCATCATTCGCTATTTGGATGCAGTGGTCGAAACGGCAGGCATCTACAATCTGGCGGGCTTCAACGATGATACGCGCGCTTATCCCAGCATTCCCACGCGTCATGATGTCTGGCGGCGGGCTTGCGCGCATTGGCTGGCGGGACAGTTGGTTCGCGGCTTCATTGACGACGAAGACGCCCATGACATGATGCGCGCGCTGGCCTATGATCTGGCGAAAGACACCTATCGTTTGTAAGGAACGGGACGGGCAGATGACACAATTCCTGAGCAAAGGCAACCGCAAAGAGCCACGCCAACCCGAGCGCATCGTGCAATTCGGCGGCGGCAACTTTCTGCGTGGCTTCGTCGATTGGCTGGTGGATGTGTTGAATGACGAAGCAGACTTCGGCGCGGGCATCGCGCTGGTCAAAGCCACGCCAGGCAGCTACAAGGCGCTGGATGCCCAGGATTACCTGTTCACGACCTGGCTGCATGGGGTGCAGGCTGGCGAATTCAACGAACAGACACGGCTGATCAACTGCGTCAACCGCACTGTCTATCCCTATGACGACTTTGAGTCCTACCTGGCATTGGCGCGTCAGGAAGGCATCCGTTTCATCGTTTCCAACACCACCGAATCGGGCATTGTGCATTCAGCAGACGACCAGCTGGACGATGCGCCAGCGGCAACTTTTCCCGCCAAGCTGACGCGCTTTCTGTATGAACGTTGGCGGCATTTCGGCGGGGAATGCGAGGCTGGCTGCATCATCATCCCGACCGAACTGATCACCGACAACGCGACGCGCCTGCGAGAAATCGCCCTGCAATACGCCGCGCAATGGACTTTGCCGCAAGACTTCTGCGACTGGCTGGCGAATTGCAATCAATTTTGCAACACCCTGGTCGACCGCATCATCCCCGGCTATCCCGCCACAGAGGCCGAGCGCCTCTTCAAGCAGCTGGGCTATCAAGACCGTCTGCTGGTGGCTGGCGAGATGTATCACAGCTTCATCATCGAAGCGCCGCAGAGCCTGCTGGACGAGCTGCCGCTGGGTCGAGCAACGACGCCGCTGAATGTCAAAATCGTGGCGGATGCCGCGCCCTACCGCACCATCAAAGTCCGCCTGCTGAATGGCGCGCACACCGCCATGGTGCCGCTGGGTCTGCTGCTGGGCATTGAATCGGTGCGCGACGCCATAGGGCATCCGGCGCTGGGGACATGTATTCAGGAACTCATCTTTCAAGAAGTCATTCCGTCGGTCAGCGAGCTGCCGCGCGACGAGTTGCAGGCATTCGCGCGGCATGTCTTCGACCGCTTCCGCAATCCGCGCATCCATCATCGCCTGCAAACCATTTCGCTCAACAGCGCGAGCAAGGTCAAAGAGCGCATCGTGCCATCGCTGCTGGGTTATCATGCCATGAAAGGCAAGTTGCCAAGGCGGCTGGTCTTGGCGCTGGCGGGCTTTATGCGCTTGTACCGCGGCGACATCTGCCAGCTCAACGATGACCCGGTTGTGCTGGATTGGTTTGCCCAGCAATGGAAAGCCGCCGAAACGCATGAGGCATTGGCAAAAGCCTTTTTGCGCCACGAGCCACTTTGGGATGCCGATTTGAGCGCGCTGCCCGGTCTGATCGAATCAGTCGCCGAGGCGCTGGACGCAATCGAAGCCGGGCGGCTGGAAGAGTTGCTGATGCGGGCGGACGGCTGATGCCCGATCTCATCACGGTCGGGCGGGTGTCGCTGGATTTGTTCTCGCGTGATATTGGCGCGCCTTTCCCGCAGATCAACAGCTTCGAAACCAGTGTTGGCGGCAGCCCCGTCAATATCGCCATCGGCGCGAGTCGGCTGGGCATGCGTTCGCTGGCTTTCACGGCGGTCGGCGATGACGAAGTGGGGCGATTTGTGCGGCGCTATCTGGCGCGTGAGGGCGTCGACACAGCGCATATCGCGGTCAGAGCGGGGCGACGGACGGGCATGGCGGTGGTGGGCGTGCAGCCGCCGGACAAATTCCCCCTGCTTTTCTACCGTGAAAACCCCGCCGACATTCACCTCAACCTTGACGATGCGCAAGCGCTGCCACTGGACGCTGCGCGGGCGCTGCAGCTTTCTGGCACCGCGATGAGCCGCGGCAGCGCGGGGGATGCAACGCTCTACCTGGCGGAACAAGCGCGAAAGCTGGGGCTGACCACCTTCCTCGACCTCGACCTGCGCCCCGACCAATGGACGCACGCGCTGGCTTATGGCTTGCGAATGCGCCGGCTGCTGCCCCTGTGCGATGTCGTCATCGGCACCGAAGAAGAATGCTATGCCGCCCTGTCGCCCGACCCGAGCGCGGTCATGGCGGGGGGCGCAGTGCCCGACAAACAGAAACTGGAAGACCTGCTGGGTGAAAGCGCCAGGAATCATGCCGCGGCGCTGATCGTCAAACGTGGCGCGGCTGGCGTCAGCATCGTGCAGCGACAATCGCGGCTTGATGTGCCGGGCTTCCCGGTGGAGATCGTTAATACAGTCGGCGCGGGCGATGGATTCGCCAGCGGGTTGATCTGCGGCTGGGCGCGTGGCTGGGATTGGCAGCGGGCGGCGCGTTTTGGCAATGCTTGCGGCGCGCTGGTCGTCTCGCGGCAGGGCTGTGCCAGGGCGCTGCCAACCCTGCGCGAAGTCGAGGATTTTCTCGCGCGAAATGCTTGAAGCACAGACATTCATTGTAGGGGCGAGTCATCGCCTCGCCCAAAAAATGGAGATTCCACATGAGCAATCACCTCAAATCGACTGCCGATGCCATGATCGCGCTGGATGTGACGCCGCAATCGGCTGGTTGGCAGTACTTGTCATATCGTGTGGTCAACTTGGCGGCTGGACAAGTGTATCTGCACAAGACCGAAGACACCGAGCTGGCGTTGGTGCCGCTGACGGGTGCGGGCAACATCGAAACGGGGGCGGGCAGCTTCCCTATGCGGCGCGCGGGCGTCTTTGCCGAGAAGCCGTCTGTGCTCTACCTGCCGCCCGGGCAAGAATTCGGCGTGCGCAGCGATTCGCATTTTGAGTTTGCGCTGGGGGCTGCGCCAGCCACCGGCAAGTATCCGCCGCGGCTCTTCACGCCCGACGAGATTCGCTCGGAAGTGCGTGGTGGCGGGGCAGCTCGGCGGCAGGTCAATCACATCTTGGCGCATCCTCTGCCGGCCGAGCGGCTGATTCTCTACGAAGTCTATGTGCCGGGCGGCGACTGGTCGGGCTATCCGCCGCACTGCCACGATGGCTATCTGGGATCGCCCTTGTTGGACGAAACCTACTACTTCCGCACGCAGCCGGGCAATGGCGTGGCCTTGCACCGCAATTATCGAGTTGACAGCGACTTTGAGGAAATCTTCGCCGTGCACGACCGCGACCTGGTCCTGGTTACACAGGGCTTCCATTCGACCAGCGCCGCGCCAGGCAGCAATCTTTATTTTCTGAATTACCTGGCTGGCGAACTGCTGGATGATGCCCGCGCGACGCCGCCGGTTGATGATCCAGATTATGCCTGGTTGAAAGACAATTACACCGCGAACCTGATGCAGCTGCCGGTGGTGTAGGGGCGAGGCGGTTGACTTGCGCTGCGAATTTCGCCCCAACTAGCTGATATAATCTATGCTATGCGCCGCATGCTCGCGATTTTGGCTCTTGCACATTGTCTGCTGGCTTTGTCCGTTCAGGCACAAGCGCCGCGCGTCCAGGTTATCGCCGAAGGTTTGTATTATCCGGCTGGCTTGGCGGCGCTGCCCGATGGCGGCCTGCTGATCGCCGAAGCCGGCGGACATGGCGAACGCAGCGCGGGCCTCAGCCTGCTGCAAAGCGATGGCGTCTTGGGACGGCTGCTTTCGCTTGCGCCCAGCGGACGCGTCAATGGCGGGCTCTTTAGCGCGCCTGTCGTGGCGGTAACGCCGGATGGCGCGGACATCATCGTGGCTTTCCCCAGCGCCGGTCTCTACAGCCTGCCGGTTGCGCAGGCCGCCCGGCTGCCAGACGAGCCGTTTACGCTGCAGGATCTGCAGCCCCGCCAAACCGAGCGCGGCAATGTCTTTTTGCTGCATCCTTTTGACATCGCTTTTGACGCGGCTGGCGCGCCACTAATCAGCGATGCCGCTGGCAATGGACTGGTCAGCGAGGGCGAGGACAGAGCCCTGCGCTATGTGCATCATTTTGCCCGTCTGGACAATCCACGCCTGCCCGGCGGACGGCTGGATGCGCTGCCCACTGGGATAACGCGGCAAGCGACCGCCAGTGTGCTTGCGCTGCTGGGCGGCTGCCCGCATGTGCAGAACAGCGGCGAGCTGGTGGCGCTCGATGACAACGGAGGGCTGCGCAGCCTGGTCGATGGGTTGAATATGCCCATCGATGTGGCGCAGGCAGGTGACGGCGCGCTGTGGATATTGGAGTTTGGCGCATTGCCGCCGCGCAGCCCTTGCTTCACCGATTTGGACGAGCTGCCCGCCAGCGGACGCCTCAGCCGCCTGGATGCTGATGGCCTGCTGCGGACGATCGTCGACAATCTGCACTTCCCCAGCGCCCTGCTGCCGATGCCCGATGGCAGTCTCTATATCAGCGAAGTCTATCGCGGCCGCCTGTTGCAAATCAGCTTTGATGCCCGGCCGCCCCAGCCGCGCCGCTATCCACCAGCCGATGCGCCGCCAGCCGCCCATGCGCAAATCAGCGACCTGGACGAGGCTCTGCGCCGCGTTATCGTTCAGCAGGGCTTGAGCGCCTATCCGGGCCGCGAGTTGATCGAAGTCGACAGCGAGCTGACGCGCCTGGGACGCGACCTGTTTTTTGATCCCATTTTGTCGGGCGACCAGAATATCGCCTGCGCCACTTGTCATCATCCCGCTTTTGCCATGGCCGACGCGCGCGCACTGCCCATCGGCGCTGGCGGAGCGGGTTTGGGCGAACAGCGCGCCTTTCGCAAATTGCTGCAGTTGGACGGCGAAGGCACAGTCGCCAACCCTTTCATTGATGTGTTCATTCCGCGCAACAGCCCGACCATCATCAACAGCGCCTTGCTTTCGCGGCAATTTTGGGATGGGCGCGTCGAGGCGAGCGCCGGTGTGCGTACGCCCGAAGATGCCATCAACGACCTCGACCTGAGCGACTCGCTGGTGGCGCAGGCGCTCTTCCCGATCATTTCGCAGCACGAGATGGCTGGCATAACCTTTGGCTCGCTTCCGCCCATGGTCATACGGCAGGCGCTGCTGGGGCGGCTCGGCGACAACGTTGAATACGCCGCGCGTTTTGCCGATGTCTTTGGCAGCGGGGAAATCAGCTTGCGGCAACTGGCGGAAGCTGTCGCGGCCTTTGAGCGCCAGCTCATCTTCACCGCCGCGCCTTGGGACGACTATGTGGCTGGCGATGAAGCTGCGCTGAGCCAGGCGCAAAAACGCGGCGCGCTGCTATTTTTTGGGGAAATGAATGCGGGCATCAACTGCGCCGGCTGTCATAGCGGCGACTTGTTCACCGACCAGGAGTTTCACAACCTGCTCGCGCCACAGCTGGGACCCGGCAAGGACAATGGCGAAGACGGCCGCGATGACCTTGGCCGCGCCAATGCCAGCTTCGATTATCGCGACCAATACCGCTTCAGAACGCCCAGTCTGCGCAATGCGTCGCTGACCAGCCCTTACTTGCACAGCGGCGCTTATCAAACGTTGGAGTCGGTGATCTGGCATCATGCCAATCCGTGGCGCGCCAATATCACCTATGCGCCGAGCCAACACCTGCCGCCACAGCTGCAAGACCAAGTGCTGCCCTACGACTTCGACAGGCAGGCGCATTCCGTGGCGCGACCGCTGCTCGCTGGCATGTCCATGAGTGATGCCGATGTAGCCGACCTGGTGCGCTTCTTGCAAGCTTTGACCGATCCCGCCGCCCAAGATCTGTCGCATATCACGCCCGAAACCGTGCCCAGCGGCTTGCCCGTAGACGCCCTGCCCTAGCGCCGCATATCAAGAGCGTCCAGGGCAATCGCATCAAATAATGTTCTCAATTGATTACACAGAGAATACAGAGTTCAGAGAGTCCACAGAGGCTTTATGTCTGCTGGGAATACTTCTTCGTATTTTCATAGCTATGAGAATTGTTCTCGTCGCTGAATCCCCATGCGGGTGTATAGTCCAAATTATCCCCTTTTCGTGGCTTTTCTCTGTGCTCTCTGTGTCCTCTGCGCTCTCTGTGTTGATTATTTCGTTGATGCGATTGCCCTGGCGCTTATCCCCCTGCCAATAGCCGCCACAAATCCGACCTGCTACACTAGACTGCGAAACCAATGGGAACGAGAATCGCCATGCCCCACAGCACCTATGGACAACTGCCTATCCCGCGTTTGACGCCGCAGCTGCTGAGCCTAGTCAAAACCGGCGAGGTCTACAGCCTGGGCGTCGATTTTCACGAGGGCATGCTGACGCCCGGCGCAGTCATGAAGTCGTATTCGATCGCGCCACACTTGCGCCACAGCGATCCGTCCACAATCGACCCGGCTGCTCCCGCCGCCGAAGTTATCCGCATGTCCATCCATGTCGGCACGCACATCGACGCGCTCTGTCACATCGCCGAAAAACAAGACGCCTCTGGCAACCCCGACCCCAATGGCGAACCACGCATCTATGCCGCGGCCGGCGAGACCATCCCATCCAGCCAAAGCGCAAGCTCGGCCGGGCAGCGCCACCTCAGCATTGAGCAGATGCCGCCTATCGTAACGCGCGGCGTGCTGCTGGATGTAGCTGCCTTGAAAGGCGTGGACATGCTGCCGCCAGCGACTGTCGTCAACGCGGACGACATCCTGGCGGCGCAAGCGCGGCAGGGCACAGAGATCGGCGCGGACACGGCGGTGCTAGTGCGCACAGGCAGCATAGCGCGTTTGCAGGCGGGCGACCCCGCTTATCGCGATGCCCAGACCGGGCTGGATTTGTCGGCGGCGCAATGCCTGGTCGAGCAGGGCATGACCTTGGTGGGGGCGGACAATATGGCTGTCGAAGCTATGCCACCCTATGACCACTCGGTGCATCGCTTTCTGTTGGTGCACAGCGGCATCACCCATATCGAGAACCTCAACCTGGACGAGCTGGCGGCCGCGCGCTGTTACGAATTTCTGCTGATCATCGCGCCACTGAAACTGACCGGCGCGACCGGCTCCTGGGTCAATCCGCTGGCCATCGCCTGAGGAAGCCATGACTACTATCCTGCATATCAGCGACACACACATCAGCGGCGACCCAGCTTATCATCCGCACTGGCTGCGAGCCGGCAGCAGCCACCCCAACCCCGGCGCAAAGAATCTGCTGCGCGCCATCAAGCAGTTGCCCTACGCGGTCGATTTCATCTTGCATACTGGCGATGTCTGCGCCGAGCCACTGGTGGACGATTGCCACTGCGCCCGCGATCTGCTGGACGATTTGCCCGCGCCCATCATCCTGCTGCCGGGCAATCACGATTCGGGCGATCTGCTGGCTGCGACCCTGCACGATGGCGAACGGCGGCATGTCCTGCGCGATGCCCAGCTGCGCCTGGACGATGTGCATGTAATCGCGCTGGATACCAGTGGCGGCGGCGAGCATGCGCCCAGTCTGCGCCCACAACAACTGGACTGGCTAGAGTCGGCGCTGGGCTCTTGCAAGGACGGGCGCATCATCGTGGCGGCGCATCATCCGCTGCTGGAAACTGGCGTGGCCTGGCTGGACGAGAACATGCGCGTGCAGAACGGAGCGGCGGCGCATGCCATTTTGGCGCAGCACAGCGATCGCATCGCTGGCGTCCTGTATGGGCACATCCACCAGCCGACCATTTGCTGCGCCGATGGCATCAGCTACATCAGCTGCCCCTCGACCTGGAACAACCATGCGGCGCATCCCGGCATGGCTGCCAATGCGCCCGACACGCACTGCGCACCGGGCTATAACCTGCTGATGCTGCGCGGCGGACGGCTCTTCGCGAGGCGCTGTGCCCTGCCCGCCACGGACGCATGAAAGTGCTGGCTCGCGACTATTATCTGCGCGATTTCGCCTTTGATTGCGGCGAGGTCTTCCCGCAGTTGCGCATTCACGCCCGCACCCTTGGCGAAGCAGGCCGCGACTCGGACGGACGCAGGAGCAATGCCGTTTTGCTCTTGCATGGCACGACCGGCAGCGGCGCGCAGTTCATGCAGCCGACCTTCGCCCCCGAGCTTTTTGGTCCGGGACAGCCCCTGGACGCGCGCGAGCATTTCATCATCCTGCCCGATGGCATCGGTCACGGCAAGTCCAGCAAGCCCAGCGATGGATTGCGCCTGCGCTTCCCAAAATATGGCTATCACGACATGATCCGCGCCCAATATCGCCTGCTGACGGAATGCCTGGGCATCGATCACCTGCGTCTCGTCATGGGCACGTCCATGGGCGGGATGCACAGCTGGCTGTGGGGCATGCAGCAGCCCGGCTTCATGGATTGCCTGCTGCCGCTGGCATCGCTGCCGGCGCAGATCGCCGGGCGCAACCGCATGATACGCAAGATGATCATGGATTGCATCTGCAGCGACCCCGCCTGGCAAAATGGCGATTACGCAGGGCAGCCGCCCGGGCTCATCAACGCCGTGCATCTGCTGATCATGATGACCAGTTGCCCGCTGCACTGGCAGAAGGAAGCGCCGACTCGCCCTGCCGCCGATGCTTTTTTGGCGCAGCGCATTCGCCAGCTTGCCGCCGCTCTGGACGCCAACGACATGCTCTACGCCTTCGCCGCCAGCGAAGATTATGATCCTGCGCCCGGGCTGGAGACGATCCGCGCGCCGCTGCTGGCGATCAACTCCGCCGATGACCAGGTTAATCCGCCCGAGCTGGGCATCATGGAAGCGGCAATGCAAAGACTGCCTAACGCGCGCTATGTGCTGCTGCCCATCAACGACCAGACACGCGGACACGGCACGCATACGCTGGCTGCGCTGTGGAAGCATCACCTGGCGCAGTTATTACAAGCGCCGCGTCGGGGGAGTGTCTAGTTGTGTGGATAGGCCAACCATGCCCCCAACCCCGGCTCCTTCCCCCAGAACGAGGGTAGGGGAGTTTTTCCAGCGATTCTGTAGGTGTCGAAGCCCCGCCCTCATTTTGGGGTCGCGTAGACATTGGCCCGCCGGGGGCAAAGCAGCGCGTATCCAAGAAAACTGCCCCCTCTCTTCGGCAGCTTTTTGCGGCGCGACACAGAACGCGATATACTGGCGGCAAGCTGGCCTACGTTGCTGGCGCAAATTCGAATCGCTATTGCACGACGCGAAGCACATGACTGATTAGCGGAGGACAACCATATGCATGTATCGATGACCATAAACGGCGAGGCTGTCTCGCGCGAAGTGGAGGCGCGCACCTTGCTGGTCCATTTTATCCGCGAAGACCTTGATCTGACGGGCACCAAGATCGGCTGTGACACCAGCCAGTGCGGCGCTTGCACGATCCATGTCAATGGCAAGATCGCCAAAGCCTGCACCTTGCTGGCCGCCCAAGCCGATGGCGCGGACATCACCACCATCGAGGGACTGGCAGAAAATGGCGAACACCACCCCATGCAAACCGCTTTCTGGGAGAATCACGGGCTGCAATGCGGCTATTGCACGCCGGGCATGATCATGGCTTCCGCCGCCTTTGTGCGCGACAATCCCGGCGCGTCCGAAGGCGATATCCGCCACTACCTGGAAGGCAATATCTGCCGCTGCACCGGCTATCACAATATCGTGAAGGCGGTCAAACAGGTGGCTGACGCCGCCGCAGGAGGAGCCTGATGAGCACGCGGATCTTCGGCAGTGGCATCAAACGGCGCGAAGACCCGCGCCTGATAACTGGCGAGGCGCGCTATACCGACGACATCAAATTGCAGGGCGCGCTGCACATGGCAGTCGTGCGCAGCCCCTATGCCCACGCCAAAATCCTTTCTATCGATTCTTCGGCCGCGGCTGGCATGCCCGGCGTGCGCGCCATCTTCACCGGCGCAGACATCGGCGACCTGGCTGGCTTGCCCACCGCCTGGCTCATCCCCGACAGCGACTTGAAAACGCCCGAACACCCGGCTTTGGCGAGCGATGTCGCGCGCTATGTCGGCGATGGCGTGGCGATCGTGCTGGCGGACAGCCGTTATCAGGCGCAGGATGCCGCCGATGCCGTCATGGTCGATTATGAAGAGTTGCCCGTTGTGGTCGACCCGCACGAGGCGGCTCAAGCCGGCGCGCCCCAGTTGCACGACGATGTAGAAGGCAATATCGCCTTCCGCTGGGTCATGGGCGACCGTGAAGCCGCCGATGCTGTCTTCGAAGCCGCCGATGTGGTGGTCAGCGAGCGCATCTTGCAGCAGCGCCTGCTGCCGACAGCCATGGAGCCGCGGGCAGCCAGCGCACAGTACAACGCCGCCACCAGCGAATTGACATTGTGGTGCACTACACAGAACCCGCACATCCACCGCTTCATCATCAGCGCCGTTACGGGCCTGCCCGAGAACAAGGTTCGCGTCATCGCGCCAGAGGTGGGCGGCGGTTTTGGCAGCAAGATCCCCTGCTATCCAGACGAAGCGCTGGTCAGCTGGGCAGCCAAAAAGCTGGGCGCGCCCATCCGCTGGGCAGAAACCCGCAGCGAAAATTACCTCACCACCATTCACGGGCGCGACCATGTGCAATTCGTGGACATGGCCGCCAGCAATGACGGCAAGATCCTGGGCGTGCGCGCGACCGTCTACGCAGGCATGGGCGCCTATCTGTCTACAGCGGCGCCGGGCATTCCGACCATCCTGCATGGCTTGCTTTATGTCGGTCCTTACACAATCGACAACGTCTTCTGCGAGTCGATCGGCGTGATGACCAATGCCACGCCAACCGATGCCTATCGCGGCGCTGGTCGTCCCGAAGCCACATTCTTGCTGGAGCGCATGGTGGACAAAGTGGCTGGCGCGCTGGATATGGACCCGGTCGCGCTGCGCCGCCAGAACCTCATCCCGCCCTTTGCAGATGGCCACGAAGTCGCCACCACGCTCATCTATGACAGCGGGGACTACGAAGCGGCATTCGACAAGGCGCTGGCTATGGCGGGCTATGACGACTTCCGCGCCCAACAGGCACAGGCGCTGCAAGCTGGTCGCTACCTGGGCATCGGCGTCACGACATACACCGAAATGTGCGGCTTGGGTCCCAGCCAGGTGGCGGGCGCAGTCGGCTTTCAGGGCGGCTTGTGGGAAAGCGCGACTGTGCGCGTAACGCCGACTGGCAAGGTGCAGGCGCTCATCGGCGCATCGCCACATGGCCAGGGCAGCGAAACCACCCTGGCGCAGCTCATCTCGTCCGAGTTGGGCTTCCCGGTCGATGATATCGAAGTGATTCACGGCGACACCACCGAGACGCCCATGGGCTGGGGCACCTATGGCAGCCGCACGACGCCGGTCACCGGGGCGGCCCTGGCGCAAGCCTCGCGCAAGCTGAAAGAAAAGGCGCGCGCGCTGGCGGCGCATCTGATGGAAGCCAACCCCGACGACATTGAATACGCCGATGGCAGCTTCAGCGTCAAGGGATCGCCCGACCAGGCGCAGAGCATCCAGGAGGTCGCGCTGATGGCGCATCTGGCTTGGAATATGCCCGAAGGCATGGACCCCGGCTTTGAGGAATCGCAATTTTATGACCCACCCAATTTCGTCTATCCCTTTGGCACGCATATCGCCATCGTCGAGGTCGACCCAGTTACAGGTAGCATCGACTTGCAGCGCTATATCGCCGTTGACGATTGTGGACCGCAGATCAACCCGGAGATCGTGGCCGGGCAGATTCATGGCGGGGTCGTGCAAGGCGTGGCGCAGGCGCTGTGCGAGGGCGTCATCTATGATGACAGCGGCCAGCTGCTGACGGGCACGATGCTGGACTATTGCCTGCCCAAAGCCGATATGTTCCCCAACTTCGAGCTGGGCGAGACTGTGACACCGTCGCCGCATCACCCGGTGGGCGTCAAGGGCGTTGGCGAAACCGGCACCATCGCCAGCACGCCGACGGTGTATAATGCCGTGCTGGATGCGCTGGCGCCGCTGGGCGTCGCGCAGATCGACATGCCATTGACAGCGGCAAAAGTCTGGCAAGCCATACAAAATGCAAACGGAGGCAACTAAATGTGGCCACAACAATTTGACTATCAGCGCGCCGATAGCATAGCAGGCGCACTGGCTGCCATCGGCGCAGACGGCAAGTTCCTGGCCGGCGGGCATTCGCTGCTGCCAGCCATGAAGCTGCGCTTGTCCACGCCCGACCAGTTGGTGGATATCAGCCGCATTGATGCGCTGCGTGGCATCGCTAATGGCAACGGCAGCCTGTCGATCGGCGGCGCAGCGACCCATGCCGATATCGCCGCGTCGGCTGCGGTTGGCGCTGCTTGTCCGGCCTTGGCGCAGGCTTGCGGCATGGTGGGCGACCAGGCGGTGCGCAACTTTGGCACGCTGGG
This sequence comes from Chloroflexi bacterium bin20, assembly GCA_002238485.1. GTDB lineage: Bacteria > Chloroflexota > Anaerolineae > Aggregatilineales > Phototrophicaceae > UBA6055. Next base: position 405,585 of record MPMG01000002.1, read on the forward strand.
TGGCAATATCGCCCACGCCGACCCCGCTTCCGACCCACCCTCCGTGCTGGTGGCGGTTGGCGCGTCGGTCACTATCGCCAGCGCGGATGGCGAACGCACGGTCGGCGCAGAAGACTTCTTCGTCGACCTCTTCGAAACGGCGCTGGACGATGGCGAGCTGATCACCAGCATCAATGTGCCCGATCTGAGCGATCACCAGATGGCTTATGTCAAGCTGCCGCATCCCGCCTCGCGTTATGCCATCGTAGGCGTCTGCGTGGCGCTGATGATGGACGGCGATACCTGCGGGCATGCGCATGTCGGCGTTGGCGGCGCGACCGTCAAGGCGGTCAAGTGCGCTGGGGCAGAAGCGGCCCTGGCCGGCAGCTCGCTGGATGATGCTGCGCTGTCTGCGGCTGTGGCTGCGCTGAGCGATGACATAGGCGAATGGCTGACGGGCGATGTGGCCTACCCCGAAGCCTACCGCAGCGCCATGGCCGGCGTATTCCTGAAGCGTGCTATCAGCGCTGCCAAAGGATAGACATCGCGAGAATCGCTCCCGTCTGTCCGCCTTCAGCAGTCCCCTGCCCGGCAGTCGCTATCTGCGCGACTTGCGGGTGGGGATTCTCGCAGTCGCGTGGCAGGGAGTGTCTATATTCCTGGATACAGGCACCCCCTCGGTCCCCGACAGGTCGGGGGGAAGCAACGGCACACGCGGATTCTGTCGGCAGGTCGGGGATGGGGAAACGCCATATACACGGAATTCGCCACTCCCGGGGCGATTAGCATGGATTTGGGACACAGAGATTCTCTGTGCTCTCTGTGGTGAATTGACCTTGTGTCAAGCATGACGAAAAAGTTATATCCAGGAATATAGACACTCCCCATTCTTTTCGGGAGTGTCGAAGTTACTGGATTAATACCCCCTCCCCTCGTAATATCTAGTAATAACACTGCCTTACTTGATTTTTACTCCGCCTTCTCGCTCAAGTTAATCCTTGCCGCCTTGGTCTTGCTGCTGATCCCCGCTGCCCAGGCCAAGGCCGATGACCATATCGACAACATGTGCCAGATACCGCTATCGGAAGGCGGCTGGACTGGCTTATGCGCAGAAACAGGCGATTGGCAAGCGGGATGGTATGTATACCGCTATGGCGAAACTTGGACTCTGGCTAATCGGATCTGACTACTAGTACATGTATATACAACAGGTGCCGAAACAAAACGGGAAGTTGCCCACCCGCCGCGAGGCACGACGCCAAGAATTACCGAGCCGCTCCCAACAACCAAGGCGGGCAACAGCATAACAACCACTTACCCGCATGGGATGGTAGTAATCGCCCGGTCTCCCACCGTCAGCATCGTCACCTCCCGGAAGACGGGTCAATCATAAAGTTCGACCACAAGGCTGGCACGCGAACAGAGGTAAACGGGATCACTGGCGAGACATCGACAAGAACCTACAAGTAACACACTCGCGCACAAGCCCGACGACCGCGCCGGTAGCAGACGACCTCCCTTGTCCGCTGGCCAATACCTGTTCGAGTCGATTGTGCAGCCGGCTACCTGGTCGGGGGATATGCCAATGCCATGCCGGGCAACTTCGCCAATCGCCTGTCCCAAGTCGAAATCGGGCACATCGTCGCCTATCTGCTGACCCTGTCCGCGGCAAACGACAGCCCTTGAGCAACTGCCGATAGCCCACTCATGCCTGTGCGGCGGCCAACGCATTTTTGGAAAGACCCTGATTGCCTGCCCCCTAGCGATTACGGCTTGATGTGGGAGTGAGGGCGACCAAGTCTTGCTGCGAGAAAGTGCCTGTCTGCCCCAGCATCTGGGCATCGGATAGCTCGGCATTTTCCAGCGAATGGAAGCGGTCGATCAAGTCGGCGGGCGTCAGCATGTAACGTTCTTTGCCGCTGATTTCGAAGACAATTTCGCCCTGGTGCATCATGATGACGCGGTTGCCCAGGTCGCAGGCTTGCTGCATGCTGTGCGTGATCATGACCGTCGACATTTCGTGGCGGTCGGCCATATTGCGCGTGAGGCTGATGATTTGTTCGGCGGCGTTGGGGTCCAGCGCGGCAGTATGCTCGTCCAACAGCAGCAGCTTGGGTTTGATCAGCGTGGCCATGACCAGGGTGATCGATTGCCGCTGCCCGCCACTGAGCAGCGCCACATCGGTATCCAGTCGCTCTTCCAAGCCCAGGTGTCCATGCTCCAGCTCGTCGCGGAACCACTGTTCCTGGTCTTTTTTGACATCGCGCCGCAAACTCAGACGCCGCCCATGCACCGCCGCAAGCGACAGATTCTCGCGGATGGTCAGCCCCGGGCAGGTGCCCAGACGCGGATCTTGGAAGACGCGCCCGATGACTTGCGATCGTTTGTATTCGGGCCAGTGCGTGATGGTATGCCCGTCCAGGCGGATCTGCCCGGAGTCAGCTGTGACCGCGCCGGCGATGGCCCCAAAGAGCGTGCTTTTGCCCGCGCCGTTGCTGCCGATGACAGTCACGAAATCGCCCTCTTCGACAGACAGCGACACTTCGTTCAAGGCGCGCACTTCGTTGTTTGTGCCTGCGTTGAATGTTACCGAGACCTTATCGAGTTCCAGCATGATCTCACCTCGTGTTGACAAAGCGCTGACGGTAAGCTTTGTAGCGGTCGTAGAGCCGCGGCGTGCCCAAGGCTGCCAGTACCACCAGCGCGCTGACCAATTGGATATCCGTAGTGGGCAAATCGAGCGCGCTGAAGATCCAGGCGCGTGATATATCAAAGACCAGCATGCCTGCCACCGCCGCGATCAGCAATTGGCCCGTGCTCTTGGGGCGCAGCAGCACCTCGCCGATAATAACCGCCGCCAGGCCGCGGATGATCAAACCAAAGCCCAGGCTGACATCGGCAAAGCCAAATTGCTGCACCACCAGCGAGCCGCTCAAACCCGCCATGCCGTTGGCAACCATCAAGCCCAGCGCCACCATCAGGTAATGGTTGATGCCGGTGGCGCGCACCATCTGCGCGTTTTTGCCTGTCGCGCGCACCGCCAAGCCGACTTCGCTGCGCATAAACCAGTACAGAATCGCCAATACAACAATGACAATGCCGCCAAAAAGCATGATTTCCAACAGATTCGTCGATTGACGCTTCATACTGTCGCCAAATTGCTCGACCAGCCAAGCGCGGAAGGGGCGCGAATGCCGGCTGATGAGAGTCTCTTGCCCGAGCAGCGGAATGTTGCTGCGCCCGCCCATGATGCGCAGGGTCACTGTATAGGCGCCGGTGATGACGATGATGCTGGCCAGCAAGCCTTCAATCTTGAAGATGATATCCACCAGCGCGGTTGCCAGCCCGGCCAATGCGCCGAAGACGAATGCCACCAGCAGAGCCACCTCTGGGCTGGCGCCATTGACGATCAAAATGGCACAGACTGCGCCACCGATAGGGAAGGCGCCGTCCACAGTCAGATCAACGAAGCCCAGGATGCGGTAGGTGAGAAAGACGCAGACGCCCGCCAGCGCATAGCCCAAGCCCTGCCCAATCGCGCCAATGTTGACATTGCCCAGCGACATCACCACGCCAACCACTACGACCAGCAGCAGCCCGCGCAGCAAGAAGCCGTGGCGGCTGGTTATGGATTCCGAGCCTCGTCTCTCAGTGCTTGCTCGTGATGTCATGGGTTTGCGCTCCCGGCTGTAGATTCACGCTGACAACTATTGCGCGCGACACCTCCGCGAAGATCGTAGAGCATGGCCGCGCAAGAAGGTCAAATCCAGAAAATAGATCGCCGCGCCAACTGCCAGACAAGTTTGCCAGCCCATATACTTTATGATACCGCAATCAGTTCTAGCGGTAAAACAATGTGGTAAGCTTGGCGGACAAGGCAATTATCGTCAGCGCAGGGTTGCTGTTGTGGGTTTGGAAAAACCGATTGAACACCTTTCCATCGACGGCTTTATGTCGATTCGCAAGCTGGAAAACCTCGAGCTTGGCGCGCTGAATGTGCTCATCGGGCAGAATGGCGCGGGCAAATCCAATTTCGTGGCTTTCTTCGGATTTTTACGCGAACTGGTGGAAGGACGCCTGGGTAGCTGGGTGAGCAATCAAGGCGGCAGCAACCGCATCTTGCACTTCGGCACCAAAGAGACCACAGAGATTCATACGCGCATTGCCTTTGGCAATAACGAATATGAATTCAGCCTTGTGCCGTCCAAAATTGACACGTTGTACTTTACTAAAGAAGCGCTGTGGTATGGGGACGACAAATTCCCGATTTATCCCGGTCATACTGAGTCCAAGCTCAAGGATCAGACCGGCTCCGACCCACTTCGCAGGGCCGACTATATCTACGCGGCGATATCTAGCTGGCGCGTTTATCATTTTCACGACACCAGCGACAGCGCCGGAGTCAAGCGAAAGGGCGCGCTGCACGACAACGTCTACCTGCGCGAAGATGCTTCTAACCTGGCTGCCTACCTGCACATGCTGCGGCATCAATACGCCGAGACATACAGCCAGATCGTGAAGACGGTGCGCCTGGCGATTCCCTTCTTTGACGACTTCGACCTGCGACCAGAGCCATTGCGACCCGATGAATACGATATCATGCTGCTCTGGCGGCAAAAAGACAGCGACTATCCCTTCACGCCGAGTCAGCTATCGGATGGATCGCTGCGCTTCATCTGCCTGGTCACGGCGCTGCTGCAGCCCAATCCGCCCGCCACCATCATCATCGACGAGCCCGAACTGGGCTTGCATCCCCATGCCATCGTCTTGCTGGGGGCGCTGCTGCGCTCGGCGTCCAAGCGCATGCAGATTATCGTGGCGACGCAATCGGTGCCACTGGTCGACGAGTTCTCGATTGACAACCTGCTCATCGTCGAGCGCGAGAATGGCGAAACCGTCTTCTGCCGTCCAAATGCCGATGAATACAACTTGTGGCTGGAAGAATACTCGGTTGGCGACTTGTGGGCGCAAAATGTGCTGGGCGGGAGAATGCCAGCATGACGCAAGTGTTTGTCGTTTGCGAGGGACAGACGGAGATGTCATTTGTGACGGAAGCGCTGGCAAGCTACTTTGAGGGTCGGCAACTCTATTTGAAACCAAGATTGATAGGAAAAGGAGGGAATGTAACCTATACGCGATTGCTCGCCAGCCTGAAGCCCTTGCTGCTGGCCGGCCAATCGCCCTATTGCACAACATTCATCGACTATTATGGCTTGCCCGCAGGCTTCCCCGGCAAGCGGGCAGCGACAAAAGCTACTTCCCTTTCGGACAAGGCAGACTGCATCTACACTGCGCTGCACGAGCAACTTGCAACTGAAAACCAGATGGATGAATATATGCTGCGGCGCTTCGTTCCCTATGTACAAATGCACGAATTTGAAGGCTTGCTGTTCAGCGACCCAAAAGCTTTCGCTCGCGCTATTGACAAACCAAAGATTGCCGATGAGCTGCTAGCAATCCGCAACCGCTTCGAAACTCCCGAACATATCAACGACAATCCCAATACCGCCCCAAGCAAACAGGTAATTAGCATTGTCAAAGAATATGAGAAAGTGACCATGGGCACTTCTGCCGCCCTGGAAATCGGACCCTGCGCCATTCGGCAATCCTGCCCGCTGTTCTCCGAGTGGCTGGACAAGCTGACTGCTCTGTCCGCCACCTAAACCCCCCAAAGCAGGTCCAGCCCCAGCAGCAGCGCCGCCAGCGTTACCACTGTCATGCCGATGCCGACCTTGGAAAAATCGCTGAACTTGTAGCCACCTGGTCCCATCATCAGGATATTGACCGGATGCGCAATCGGTGTGAGGAAAGCCATGGAGCAAGCCATCGCCACCGCCACCGACATCGCCCGCGCGTCCACGCCCATCTGCAGCGCCGCATTGATCGCCAGCGGCCCCACCAGCAGCGCCGTCACCTGCCCACCGATGATCTGCACCACCAGCATCGTCAGCAGCACCAGGCCCGCCACCACGACCAACCCGCCCGCGCCCGACAAGCCGTTCACCAACAGCGCGCCTAGCCGATCCGCCAAACCAGAATCGGTGATAGCCAGGCTCAATGGCAGCATGCCCGCCACCAGGAAGATGACCCGCCACTCGACTGCGGCATAGAAGTCGTCCATCGCCAAGCAGCCGCTGATCACCATAAGCGCCGCGCCACCTAGCATGGCGATGGGCAGGGGCACGAGATTCAAGATGGATAGCGCCAATGCCAGCGCCGTTATGGCAATCGCAACGGGCGCGCGCCGCCTGTCCACCGAATGCGCCGAATACGCGCCAGCCGGCAGGATGTAATTTCGATTGTGCGAGAGCCGCTCGATATCTTCGCCTTGCCCTACCACCAGCACGGCATCGCCCACGCGCAGCGGCAATTTGCGCACATCGGTGTGCTGGCTGCGTCCATCTCGCCACAGCGCCACAGCCAGCAAGCCAGCATCGCGATTGAGTTTCAATTGCGACAGGGTTTTGCCAATGGCATCCGAGCGCGGCGCGATCATGATTTCGATGGGTTCCATGGGCAGCGCGCCATTGCCAACAGAAACGAGCTCGTTGCCCCAGCCCAGCAGCTGCGCCAGTCGTTCTTCGCGCCCGACGATGAGCAACTCGTCGCCTGGCACGATCAGCTGGCTGGATTTGGGCACGGAGATCGTATCGCCGCCACGCTGCACAGCCGCCACCGTCAAGCCCAGCTCGCTATTGATGGCGCTTTCTCCGACGCTGCGCCCCGCCAATCGCGAGCCGCTCAGCACGCGCACCTGCCACATGCGCTCTGCCAACTGGTAGGTATTGTGCAGGTCGGGCTGGCTGAATGCCTGTGTCATGGAGGCGCGTTCGGGCAGCAGACGCCGTCCCAACAGCAGCATATACACCAGGCTCGCAAACACGATCAAGCCGCCCACCGGCAAAAAGTCCAGCATGCCCAGCCCGTCTATGCCGCGCGACAGCAGCAGTTCGCTCATGAGGATGTTGGCGGTGGTCAAATAAGTCGCCATGCCACCGACCAGCGTGCCGAAAGACATGGGCATCAGCAGCTTGGAAACAGAAATGCCCGAGATGCGCGCCACCCGCACAGCCGCTGGCAGCAGCACCGCCCCCGCCGCCACATTATTCATAATCAGCGAAAGCGCCGCCCCCGCCGCCATGAACAAGGCGATCAGCTTGGCTTCGCTGCCGCGTCCATAATCGTGCAAGGCGCTGGCGATGAACTGGATGACGCCCGTTTGCTCTAGCCCGCGCGTGATGATGAACAAGCCGATCAACGTGATGACTACCGAACTGCTGAAGCCAGCCAAGACTTCTGTGGCGGGCAGCAAGCCGCTGAATGCCACCAGCAGCAGCACGATGACAGCGATCAGCTCGGTTTTCAGACGCGTCAAGGCGATCAAGCCAAAAAGCGCGCAGATGATGCCGATGACGATCAACTCGGCTGTGGTGAGCATGGTGTTCTCGCGGAGTTGTGCACCTGCTGGCGAGTATAGCCGATGCGCGCCGCCAGAGTGCCCCTAATCCAACCCGCCATAGGCTTCTGCGAAAGCCTCGATCTCGGGCATGGTCGGCATGAAGTTGGCGCAGCCATGCTCGGTTACCACGATCGCGCCGCAGGCATTGCCCAGACGCGCCGCCTTGTACCAGCCCCAGCCGCGCACCAAGCCATAGATGAAGCCGCCGCCAAAGGCATCGCCCGCGCCCAGAATATTTGTCACCTCGACCGGGAAACCCGGCGCATCAATCACAGCGCCATCCTGCAGGTGGATTCTTGCCCCTTGCGCGCCGACTTTCTCCACCACAGCGCCCGGACCCAAAGCCAGCATGGTCGCAATGGCAGCGCTGGTATCGCCAGCCACCTTGGCATCGGAGATCTGCGAATCTGTCAGCTGCATCTGCGACTCGTCGCGCAGCACCGCCGCGTTGATCTCGTCCGCTGTGCCGATGACCACATCGACCTGGGGCAAGACCGAGCGCGCCACCACGCCAAATGCGCGCAGATCGTGCCATTGGTCGGGGCGAAAATCGATGTCGAAGACAACCTGCGCCCCCGCCGACCGCGCAACCTCGGCAGCCAGCATGGTCGCGCTGCGGCTGGGCTCCAGGCAGAGGTTGGTGCCAGCGAACTGGAAGACGCGGCAATCGGTCAGCGGAGCGGCCAGGGCATCATCTATGGTCAAATTGATGTCAGCGCAATTCTCGCGATAATAAACTAGCGGGAACTTGGCTGGCGGCTCGATGCCTAGCACAACGGCCGATGTGCGCTGTTCTGGCTTGCGCGGGATGAAGCCCGTCTCGACACCTTCTTTTTGCAGAAAGTGCAAAATAAAGTCGCCTACCGGGTCTTCGCCGACTGCGGTCAACAGCGCCGTCTTCAATCCCAGCCGCCGCGCGCCCACGCTGATATTGGTCGGCGAACCGCCGACATACGCCGCGAAGCTGTCGATCTCGGTGAAAGGCGCGCCTATGTCGTTCGAATACAGATCAATGGAGCTGCGCCCCATGTGCAGCGAGTCCCAGGTTTTGCTCATCCTTTTGCCCCGTCAATTTCGTCCAGGCGCACCGGCCGATTTTCGTGTAGCGAGCGCATACCCGCTTTTGCCATCACCACCGGCGCGCGCCCATCCTCGCCGTTGACCGGCACTGGCTGGTCTGTGACGATGGCTTCCACAAATGCAGCCATCTCGGCGGCGTAACTATCCATATAGCGGTCCATGAAAAAGTTCATCGGCAAGTCGCGGCGGACGCTGTTGCCATCGCTGAATGTGACGGCGTTGGCGTGCAGGTTTCCACTGCTGGCGGCGCCATGGCTGCCAAAGACTTCCACGCGCTGGTCATAGCCATAGACAGCTTGGCGGCTGTTTTCGATGCTGCCGATGACCCCATTTTCGAAGCGAAGCATGACCTTGGCGGTGTCAATATCGTCCGCCGCGCCGATGGCAGGATCGACCATGACACCGCCCATGGCGAAGACCTCGACCACTTCGCCCAGCAGAAAGCGGCACATGTCAAAGTCGTGAATCATCATGTCCATCATCAAGCCGCCAGACACTTTGATGTATTCGATGGGTGGCGGTGCGGGATCGCGGCTGACGATGTGCAGCAGATGTGGCGCGCCGATCTCGCCATTTTCGAGAGCCTGCTTCAAACGAATGTGATTGGCGTCAAAACGGCGGTTGAAGCCGATCTGCAGCTGCACGCCCGCCTTGTCCACAGCCGCCAGCGCCGCGTCGATTTCCGCCAGGTCGTGAGCGATTGGTTTCTCGCAGAAGATGTGCTTGCCAGCTCGCGCAGCCTCTTTGATGAAGCGCGTGTGGGTATCGGTGGAGCTGCAGATGACAATTGCATCCAGCTCGGGCAGTTCAAAGAGCGCGGCGGGATCGTCACTGTGCGCTGGAATGCCGAATTCGCTGGCGGCAGCTTGCGCGGATGGCGCATGAATATCGGCGATTATCCAAACCTTTGCGCCAGCCACGCGCGTCGTCAATGTGTCGGCGTGCACGCGCCCGATGCGTCCCGCGCCAATGATGCCTAGTCCCAAAGTCATACTCCGCCTCGCTGCCAGCGCCGCTCAGGATGGTGGTATGATAGCGAAGGAAAATCAACAAAACAATGCGAGCGGCGCTTTTTCAGCTGCGCAGAAAGGACAGGGCATGAGCGCGAACAGCCTGCAGGTTGCTGTCATCGGTACGGGCGCAATCGGCAGCTTGCACGCGACGAACCTGGCGCTGCACACAAAGGGAGCGCGCGTATCGGCCGTCATGGATATCGACCGCGAACGGGCAGATGCCGTCGCACAAGCCTGCGGCGCGCGCGCTGTGACAGATGCCGCAGACCTCATCGCCGACCCAGCGGTTGACGCCATATTGATCGCCTCGCCCGATGCCAGCCACGCCGAGCTGTGCCTGGCTGCCATAGCCGCTGGAAAACCCGTGCTCTGCGAAAAACCGCTGGCCACCAGCCTGGCTGACGCCGAACGCATCGTGAATGCCGAGCTGGCCGCAGGAGAACGCCTCGTGCGAGTCGGCTTCATGCGCCAGGTCGACCCCGCCCACTCTGATCTGCAGGCGCTGCTAGCGAGCGGACAGCTGGGCGCGCCGCTGCGTTTCCGTGGCACACATTTCAATCCCCGCCGCGGCGACACGATCATCCGCATCGAGGGCGCGATCGTCAATTCGCTCATTCATGACATGCACTCCCTGCGCTGGCTGATGAGCGCCGAGGTGCAGAACGCCCTTGTGCAATGGCTGCCCGACCGCGCCGATATGCCCCGCAGCGCCCGCTTTGCCCTGGCGCATTTGACGCTGGACAATGGCGGCTTGGCCACGCTGGAATGGAGCGGCGACAGTGGGTATGGCTATGAAGTTGGTGTGGAGATCGTTGGCGAGCTGGGCACAGCGCAGACGCACAGCCACAGCAGCCCGACCATTCGCCGCGGCGGGGGGCTGTCGCAAGCTGTAAGTCCCGATTGGCAAGACCGCTTCGCCGAAGCCTATCGCATTGAAACGCAAGACTGGGTCGATTCGATACGCCAGGGCGCGCCGACCGGTCCCAGCGCCTGGGATGGTTATATGTCGCTGGTGATCGCCGATGCCTGCCTGCGCAGCGCCGACAGCGGTTTGCCCGAACTAACTCGCGCCATAGACCGCCCCGCTTTCTACGCCTGATGCGCATACTGCCCGACCGCCGTGCCAAATTGCGGGCTGCCATGCGCGCGGCTGGCGTGGATATCGCCGCTTTGACGCCCGGACCGACCCTGCGCTATCTCAGCGAGCGGGGCTGGCAGACTGGCGACCGACCGCTGCTGGCGCTCTTCCCGCTGGCTGGCGAACCCGCTCTCGTCTGTCCGGCGCTTATGGGCGAGTCGCCCCGTTTCGCCTACAGCGATGCCGAGTCGCCGCAACCTGCGCTGGAACATGCGCTGGAATCGCTGGCTGCTCGCAACAGGGCAATCGGCGTGGAGGCGAACCGCCTGCGCTATGCCGAAGCGCGCCTGATCAGCCAGTGCGCCCCCGATTCGCATCTGCTTGATTTCAGCGCGGAGCTGGCGGACTTGCGCATGATCAAAGACGCGGGGGAAATCGCCGCAATCCGCCACGCCATCGCCATGTCCGAGGCGGCCCTGCGGGACACGTTGGCAAGCGCGCGCATTGGCATCAGCGAACGCGAGCTGGCGGCCCGCCTGGACAGTCGCATGATCGAGCTGGGCGCGGATGGTCTGGCATTCGAGACGCTGCTGCATGCCGGCGCAAACACCGCCCTGCCGCATACCGCTCCGCTCGCCTATCGCATCCAGCCGGGCGACCCGCTGCTCATTGATTTTGGCGCGCGCGCGGCCGGTTATTGCGCCGATATCACGCGGACAGTCTTTGTGGGCGCGGTCACAGCGGCACAGCGCGACTTCTATGCCGTGGTCGAAGCGGCGAATGCGGCGGCGCGGGCAGTTGCAAGACCCGGCGTCAGCGCAGAAACGGTCGATGTGGCGGCGCGGCAAGTCATCATCGCGGCCGGTTATGGCGACTTGATTCGGCATCGCACCGGGCACGGCATCGGCTTGCAAGCGCATGAAGCGCCCTACATCGTGCGTGGCAACCAGCAGAGGCTGCAAGCGGGTATGGTCTTCACGATCGAACCCGGCATCTATCGCATGGGCGAGATCGGCGTGCGCATCGAAGACGACATCCTCATCACCGAGACCGGCGCAGAGTCGCTGACAACCTTCCCGCGCGGCGCAATGGTGGTCTGAAGCCTCCCCCAAAATTGATCTACCGCCTCCTGACGCGGGACCGAGGGGCATTACAGTCCGCGATACCGGCAATACCATTCCCAAGTTCGGCGCAGACCCTCGCGCGTGTCGACTGTCGGCGCGAAGCCCAGCAGACGCCGCGCCTTGCTGTTGTCGCAAAAGGTGATTGGCGGGTCGCTGGAGGGCGTGGGCACAGACATCCAATTGATTTTCACGCCGGCCAGCTCTTCGATGATGCGCAGGAACTCGCTCAGCGAAATGGGCGCGCCACAGCCCAGATTGATGACTTCGCTGCCCAGCGGCTTTTCCAGCGCAGCGATCACGCCAGCCACCGTATCGGCGATATAAGTCCAGTCGCGCTGGATGTCGCCGCCATTGAACAAGCGCATCTGCTCGCCGCTTTGGGTGGCTTCCATCAGCCGCCAGGGCATCATGTCGGGTCTGCCCGCCGGTCCATAGACATTGAAGAAACGCAGCGCTGTAACCTGCATGCCGACCAGATTGTGATAGCTGTGCGCCAGCATCTCGGCGGCGCGTTTGCTGGCCGGGTAGGCAGCCAGCGGACGATCGGCGTGGTCGCTTTCGATGAAAGGCAGGCGCTGCGTCTTGCCATAGACCGACGAGGTCGATGCCAGCACAAATTGCCCACAACCGCCCAGCTTTGCGCCTTCCAGCAGGTTCAATGTGCCGCCCAGGTTGACATCCATGTACAGGCGCGGCTGGGATACGCTGGCGCGCACGCCGGCCATGGCTGCCAGGTGCGCCACGCGGCGTATGTTCTGCCCCCGAAACAATCCCTCCACCAGCTCAACATCGCGGATATCGCCCTCGACCAACTGGAAATTGGCATATACCCGCAGTTTTTCGGCATTGGCGCGTTTTATGGCTGGCTCGTAATAATCGTTGAAATTGTCGATGACGAGCACGGTCTCGCCGCGCTGCAGCAGGGCTTCGGCAACATGGCTGCCGATAAAGCCAGCGCCGCCAGTGATAAGGGTGGTCATGAGGCTGTCCTTTGTGTCTCCAAAATTTATACCACAGGCCACAGTGGGCGACAGTGAGAGCGCCACGCCTGTTGCGTTATCGCTTGGGCGCGGCTACCATTCGCCAATGGGTATACACAACACAGGCGGTCAATGCGCATGAATGGACAACAGCTAATACAGGCACTGCGCAGCGGGCAGCGCGTTTATGGCAGCGCCATGTATTCGCCCTCGCCGATCTGGGCGCGCGTGGTGCAAAATCTCGATTTGGATATGGTCTTTATTGATACCGAACATACACCGCAAGACCGCAGCGCCATCTCGTGGCTCTGCCAATGTTATGCCGCGCTCGACCTGGCGCCCGTCGTGCGCATCCCCGAGCCCGACCCCTACCTGGCGCAGATGACCCTGGATGGCGGCGCGCACGGCATCATCGCGCCCTATGTGGAATCGCCCGCACAAGTCATAGAACTGGGCGGCGCAGTCAAATTTGCCCCGCTGAAAGGCGAGAAGCTGCGCGCGGCGCTGGCTGGCGAAAGTGAGCTCGAGCCAGAGCTGACCGACTATCTCTCGCGGCGCAATGCTCACAAAGCGCTCTTCATCAATATCGAAAGCGTGCCGGCGCTGGAAAATCTCGATGACATCCTGCGCCTGCCTTATGTCGACTGCGTGCTGGTCGGTCCGCACGATCTGTCATGCAGCCTGGGGATCCCCGAGCAGTATGACCATCCCGACTTTCAAGCCGCCATCCGCACGATAATCAGCAAGTCGCGGGCAGCCAATGTGGGCGTGGGCATCCACCATAACTTCGCCCATCACGAGATCGAGTGGGTCAAAGCCGGCGCCAATCTGGTCATGCACAGCTCCGACATTTCGGCATTTAACCGCGCCTTGACCGCCGAATTCAAGCAGATCCGCGCGGCCACCGATGATGTCGGCGATATTGTCGACGAAGATGTGCATTTTTAGCCATCCGCGCAAAGCTCACTAGGAAACGGAAGCGACCATGTACAAGATCTGGTTCGAAAAAACGGTGCCCGACGATTATCGTCCCCTCTTTGAAAATGTGGCGGATGGCATCTGTCCTGCCGACCAGCCAGACCGCTGGCACAATTTGGAAGAAGCGGACGCGGTCATGGCTGGCGGGAATAGCTATGATGCCGAGTGCATGGATCGCGCGCCGCGCCTGCTGATCATCGCGCGCACGGGCATCGGCTATGACAAGGTCGATATCGCTGCGGCAAGCGCCCCCCCTATCGCCGTGGTCAATGCGCCGGCCTCCCCCCCCCCCGCCATATCGCCGTGGTCAATGCGCCAGACGCCCCCACCGTCTCCACTGCCGAGCAAGCCCTCGCCCTGATGTTCAGCGTGGCGCGCCGCCTCAAAAGTGTAGAAAACGCGCTGAATCACAGGCTGGCAAGCGGCGAACCCGGCAATGTCTGGGGCGATTATCGCGCGCTGGAATTGCAGAACAAGCGGCTGGGGCTGGTAGGCTTGGGGCGCATCGGCGGGCATGTCAGCGGGATTGCCCGAGCCATCGGCATGCAGGTAGCGGCTTACGACCCCTATGTCGGCAACGATCGCTTTGAGTCGCTGGGCGTGCAACGCGCCGAATCGCTGGAGGCGCTGCTGGGCGAGTCCGATGTTGTCTCGCTGCACCTGCCGCTGAACGATCAGACGCACAAGCTGATGAATGCGCAGCGATTTGCGCAGATGAAAGAAGGCGCGGTCTTCATCAATGTATCGCGCGGCGGGCATGTCGATGAAGCGGCGCTCGCGGATGCGCTGGACAGCGGCAAACTCTTCGGCGCAGGGCTGGATGTGACCGACCCGGAACCACCGCTGGCGGGCAATCCGCTGCTGGGGCGCCACAATGTGGTGATCACGCCGCATGTCGCCAGCGCCACCCTGGTTGGCAAGCGCCGCCTGGTTCTGCACGCGCTGGAGCAGGTCCTGCAAACGCTGCGTGGCGAACGACCGCCGCACCTGATCAACCCCGAAGTATGGGATGCCGTGCATGCGCGCTGGAAAAATGCGAGAGGCTGAAATCCGCGCGCGCCGTTGCCTCCCCCCGACTTTTCGGGGGGACCGAGGGGGGTGCTATCCCCAGCGCAGGGAATGCAGGGTGAAGTCGCTGGTGGTGATGCCGCGCGGCAGTGACAGGACCACATGCACCAGTTCGGCGATCGTCTGCGGCTCGACCAGCAGCGACTTGTCTATGCCCGGCGAGGCGGCATCGCGCATGGGTGTATCGGCAGGACCCGGCGATATCATCACCACGCGGATCAGTTCTTCGCGCAATTCGGCAGCCAACGCGCCCGTGAGGCCTTTCAAGCCGACTTTGGACGCTGTGTAGGCGCTGACGCCGGGGACAGACAGCGCCGTCACGATGGAGCCGATATGGATGACGCTGGCGTTGTCGCTGCGGCGCAGATTGGGCAGCAGTCGCCTCGTCAGCACATAAGGCGCGCGCAGATTCAAGCGCAACAGGTGGTCGAGCTGGGCATCGCTGGTGTCTTCGAGCATGGCGATCAGCCAGTCGCCGGCGCAATGGACCATTGCATCCAGCCGCGCCCCTGCGAGCTCGTTTGCCAGCCCAGCCAGCGCATTATCGTCTTCCAGATCGAGCGCATGAACCTGCGCAGAGCCGCCCAGCGCCACGATTTCCTCCGCGACAACGCGCAACTTGCTCTCCGTTCGTCCCGCCAGCCGCACCTGCATGCCAGCCGCAGCCAGCCGCAGCGCGATCGCCCGTCCCATGCCACTGCCCGCGCCGGTGATGATTGCGCTCCGTTGAGTCATTGGCTTGCCTCCACCGATCCCTTGCCCGCGTCAATCAACTCGCGCAGGCGGGCGATATGCGCCGGACCCGTCTCGCAGCAGCCGCCCACGATAGATGCGCCCGCATCGATCCAGCCCGCCACATCCCGCGCATAAGCTTCTGGCGACATATCTTCGCGCGCCGACAGTTGCGCCACCCCGCCGCGATCCACCCAGTCGTCAGGGATGCCAGTGAAGCCGTTGGCGTATGCGCCGAAGGGCAGTCCGCTGGCTTGCAAAATGGGCAGCGCCTGGCTGATGGTGGCTGGTTTGCAGCAATTCAACAGCAGGGCATCGGGTATGGCTTCCAGCGCATTGATGACATCCGCCAATTTCTCGCCGCCACGCAGCTGCAGGGGCTGCCGGTCATCCAGAGTCAGCGCCAGCCAGACCGGTTTGCTCCGTCCCTGGGCGGCTTGCAGGAATGCCCGCGCTTCGAAGCTGGTCGAAAGCGTCTCGCCCAGGTAGATATCCACGCCCGGCGCCAACAGGTCCATCATTTCGGAGAATTCGGCGGCGGTCTCGTCAAATGACAGGTCAAACGTATTGACATAACTGGCTTCCAGCGGCGGCAGGCTGGCGGCGATTTGGATGTCGCGGCGGCATTGGTCGCGAGCGGCATTGGCCAGGTCGCTGGCGATCTGCAGCAAAGGCGCGAGCTGGTCTTCCTTGCCGATGTAGCGCAGGCGGGTGCGCGTCGTGCCGTAGGTGTTGGTGGTGATGATGTCGGCGCCGGCCTGGATGTAGTCGCGGTGAATCTCACTGACGAGCTCGGGCGCTTCGTAGAGGGCGCCGCTGGCCCATTCGCCGTACAGGCCTTTGCCGCCGCGATTGACGATTTCCTGCCCCATGCCACCGTCCAGCAGTTGTGGATTTGTCATGATCTGCGCTCCTTTGCATTCCCGCCGATTCTAGCTTGCCAGCCTGTTGGACACAACGCGCGTTTTGCCACCCGAGTCCCGGCAGAGCCCGTTGCAAAAGGGCGTCAGCGGCTTGCGAAAGCAGATGGCGATTGGCTATGCTATGCTTGCGAAATGCTTATCTGCACGGAGCGATCGTGGAACAAATAGAATTGGAGCTCACCCAGGAACAGCGCGTCAAGGGCGTCCGCAACACAGTCCGCGGGGATGTCATCGGCAAAACGAAAGAGCGCACAGGCAAACTGATCGCAGGTGATTGCGTCGACATCATGCGCAGTTGGGACGAGGGCATCATCAACCTGACAGTAACCTCGCCGCCCTACGACGAGCTGCGCGATTACAATGGCTACAGCTTTCCTTTTGAAGACATTGCGCAAGAGCTATACCGCGTTACGGCGAGCGGGGGCGTGGTCGTCTGGGTGGTGGGAGATCGCATCCGTGGCGGACGCAGCCTGACTTCTTTCCGCCAAGCGCTATTCTTCCAGGAGATCGGTTTCTCCGCGCACGATGTCATGATCTATCAGAAGAAGAACACGCCCTTCATGCGCAGCAACGCCTATACCAACGCCTACGAATTCATGTTCGTGCTGAGCAAGGGCAAACCCGCGGCATTCAATCCCTTGAAAGTCCCGACCGCGCGGCATGGCATGGAGCTGCTGACGCACAACAAGCTGCCGGACGGCATCAACAAGAAAAAGCGCGGCGAACTCAAGAAGGAAAAGACCCGCACGAATATCTGGTCTTACGCGGTCGGGCTGGGCGGCACCACACGCGACAGAATCGCCTTCCAGCATCCCGCCGTCTTTCCCGAGAAACTGGCGCTAGATCATATTTTGTCCTGGAGCAATCCCGGCGACCTGGTGCTGGATCCGATGTGCGGCAGCGGCACGACCGGCAAAATGGCGCTGCTCAATGACCGCGACTTCATCGGCATCGATGTTTCGACGGAGTACATTGAGATCGCCCGCCAGCGGCTTTTGTCTGCTGGACTCGAGGTAAAAGTTGTCGATTGCCTCTCCGCCTGAACGGGGACACAAGTATCGCCCCTACACGACATCAAAATCTCAGTGCCTCTGCGTCTCTGTAGCAAAAGACCTTCCACCCAGCCTGACAGGGCAATCGCATCAAATTATTTTCTCAAACGATTACACAGAAGTAGAGCAAAGTAAATCATGCAAATCTTAACCACAAAGACACAAAGGGCACAAAGGCATTTAAGATTCTTTGCCACAGAGGCACTGAGACTCAGAGGAAAATCCTTGTGTTCTATGCTCTATCTCGTGATTAACTGCGCTTTCGGCTAAATCCCAATCCCGCAGATTGTGCTTCTCCCCGACTTTTTGGGGGGGGGGGGGTGTGTGGTGGGTGGGGGGGTGGGGGGGTGGGGGGGGGGGCTGGGGGGGGTCTTAATCCAGCAAGTTCGACACTCCCATCGGGGCGAGTCCTTTGACAAATCATAAATCTGTGATAGAGTTTCTCTAAGATACAGGCAGGCGAAACGCAATGGAGATTAATGCGATCATGACCATAAGGAAGGCTGCGATGAAGCAAGCCAGCAATTTTGCGCGCGGTGGAGAAACTGCCGACTTATCCGCCCGCATTAGGACAAATCAACACCACCCCCCCCCCCCCCCCCCCCCGTAATATCGCGTAACAATTCCGCTTCGTTTCATTTCCAATTCGCGTTCAAGCTGCGCATCTTTCTTACCATCTGTTTGCTGCTCTCCCTCGCGGCTTCCCTTGCCAACGCCGATTACCATATCGACAACATGTGCCAGTTGCCCGAATCGGAAGGTGGCTGGCTTGCCGCCTGCGTCAACGACAACGATTGGACAGCTGGCTGGTATGTATACCGCTACGGCTGGACATGGACCTGGGACAATCGGGCATGGCTACAAGCCTCTCTCAACAAAACGGTAAGCCTAACAAAACGGGAAGTTGTCCACCCCCCGCGAGGCACCGCGGCAAAAAGCAACAAGCCACTCCCAGTGACCAAGTCGAGCGCCGGCATAACAACCGCTTTCCCTGACGGCATGAAAATAATCGTCAAGTCCGACAACGTTCACATCGTCATCTTGCCGGAAGACGGGACAAGCATAACGTTCGACTATGCGAATAACGTCAAAACAGTGAGAGACGGGACCTCTGGCACGCTATCGACAGGGCCAATCAACTAGCAAACTCGCGCCATGCCCGATGCGCCAGCCGGCGAAATCACGGACGGCTTAGCGCATAACGCGACCCTGACAGCTTAGGAACGCGCGGTCGGCTGGATCAGCGCCAACTTCGTCGAGCCGGTCGGGGCTTGCGGCTAGAAAGTATGACAGATCGTACCAGCCTCCAATCTGACGTAGAAATCCGCGCGCGCCGTTGCCTCCCTCCGACTTTTCGGGGGGACTGAGGGGGGTCTTAATCCAGTTACTTCGACACTCACCTTGATGGGGAGGCTGGGTCGCAGCGCCGCATCTGTGCTAGAATACGCCCCGATAGCGAAGCGAAAAGAGCGCGAAAATGGAAGACATCCACATCCCCGACCTGTTTCCAATCACGCAGGCGCTGCCCAAAGCGCAGCCTCTTGATATTCCCGCTACGTTGCGAGCCGAATGGGCGCGGCTGGGGCTGGCGCGGCAAGTGCGGGGCAAGCGCATCGCCCTGGGCTTTGGCAGCCGCGGCATCGCCAACATCGACACAATCGCCGCAGAACTGGTCGGCTTGGTCAAGTCCAGCGGCGGAGACCCCTTCATCGTGCCAGCCATGGGCAGTCATGGCGGCGGCAGTCCCGCAGGCCAAATCGAGGTGTTGGACGGACTCGGCATCAATGAAGCGAGCATGGGCTGTCCCATTCATGCCACCATGGAAGTGGTGGACAAGGGCCTCACCAGCGTCGGCGTCCGCGCCTATCTGGACAAAAATGTCGCCGGCGCAGACGGGCTGATCATCACCAACCGCACCAAGGTCCACACCGATTTTCATGGTCCGCACGAAAGCGGCTTGCTGAAGATGCTGGCGATCGGCTTGGGCAAGGAGGTCGGCGCGCGCGCGATCCATCAGCATGGCGTGGTCGGCTTGCGCGATTACATGCCCGTGGTGGCAAAACAACTGCTGGCAAACAGCCCCTTCCTGGCTGGCTTCGGCATCGTCGAGGACGGCTATCACGCCGTGGCGCATCTGGAAGGCTTTGGCAGCGACAGCGTGGCGGCGGGCGACCAGCGCTTGCTGCAGCGCTCACGCGAGTTAATGCCGCGCCTGCCTGTCGATGATATTGATGTGCTGATCATCGACGAGATCGGCAAGGATATCAGCGGCGCCGGGCTGGACACCAACATCATCGGTCGCTGGATGATCGATGGCGAGCCCGATCCCGAAGCGCCGCGCGTCAAACGCATCGTCATCCTCGACCTGACGCCCGCCTCGCATGGCAATGCCACGGCTTATGGGCTGGCGGACTTTATGTCGCGCAAGCTCTTCGACAAAATCGACTTCCCTGTCACCACCAAGAATCTGTATACGAGCGGATTCCTGCTGCGCGGACGCATGCCACTGGTCTTCGAAAGCGACGAAGAGACCATCCAGGCGGCGCTCTTTGATGCTTTCCGCGCCGACCCCAGCCAGGCCGCCCATGCGCGCGTCGTGCGCATCAAGAATACGCTAACGCTGGAGAATCTGTGGGTCAGCGCCAATGTCGCGGCGGAGTTGAATGGCGGCTGAGCGTCTAGCCCATCGCTGCCAGGTTCGCGAAGCTGATCGCCAGGCTCTCAAAGGGGTCGCGCTGGCAAATGTCTTGCTCGACCGCGTACCATTCCACGCCAGCACGTTGGCAGGCTGCGAGAATGCCTGGGAAGTTCATATTGCCCTCGCCCACCTCGGCCATCGCCTGCTGCGGTCGTTCGCCTGCTACGCCCGGCAGCATGACCATATCTTTTAGATGCACCACCGGCATGCGCCCGGCCAGCCGCTCAATCCACGCGACCGGGTCTCCGCCGCCATGTTGAATCCAGTAGGTGTCCAACTCGGCTTGCAGATAGCGCGGGTCGCTCTCGTCAAAGAGAATCTCCAGCCCGGCGCGCCCGTCAAATTTCACGAACTCGAAGCGGTGATTGTGATAACTGAACGTCATGTCGGCATCCGCCAGCCGCTCGCCGATTTGACTGCCCAGCGCCGCGAAGCGCTTGTAGCCATCTGCCGATTCGCGGAAAGGCGCGGGCATGCTGCCGATGGCGATATGGCGACAGTCCCATAACTGATGCTGGGCGATGACGGCATCCAGGTCCTTCTGCAAGCGGTCGAAAGGGATATGCGTGTTGCAGATGCGCAAGCCATTGTCATTGACGATCTGCTTGACATCCGCATCGGGGATATTGCCGATAGCGGAGACCTGCACGACGCGATAGCCGATCTCGCGGATTTTGCTCATGCTGCGCGCGAAATCGTCGACTGTCTGCGTGTGTTGGCGGATGGTGTACAACTGCGCGGCGACAAGCGATGTGTCCATGATTATGCCTCTGTGCCCTCTGTGTCTCCGTGGTGAATTACCCACGCTTATGCGACGCTATAATTCGCCACCACCGGCAGCATGCGCCCGACCGCTTCGCGCAGGGTCTCGATATCTTCCAGCATGGTAATGCGCACATAATCGCGCCACTTTTCGCCAAAAGCCGTGCCCGGGAAGATCAACACGCGCGCTTCTTTCAACAGCAAATAAGAAAGCTCGGCGGCGTGAATACCCGTGGTCGAACAATCCGCCCACACAAAAAGCCCGCCCCGCGGCTCTCCGAAGGCGAATTGCATCTGCCGCAATCCCTCCAGAAGCGTCGCCCGCCGTTGTGTATAAATGTCCAGATATTCCGCCACGCAATCTTGGGGTCCCGTGATGGCAGCCAAGCCCGCCCACTGCGACACAGTGGCGACAGGACCGGTGGTCAGCTGTTTGATGCGCGCCATGGCAGCGATGACATCGGCCGGCGCCGCCACATAGCCACAACGCCAGCCGGTCATGGCGTAGGCTTTGGAGAAGGCATCGAGCGTGATGGTGCGAGACGCCATGCCGGGCAGCGAGCCGATGCTGAAATGACGCCAGGGCGGATAGACGATCTTGCCATAAATCTCATCGACAATGACGATCAGATTGTGGCGGATGGCCAGCTCGGCGATAGCGCGCAGACGGTCTTCGGTGACGATGCCGGCTGTCGGATTGCTGGGCGTTACGATGAGCAAGGCTTTGCTTTCTGGCGTGATGGCGGCTTCCAGCGCCTGGGCAGACAAGTTGAAGGCATCTTCGCGCGTGGTCGGCACCAGCTGCATGACGCCGCCGGCGCGTTTGATAGCGTCATCGTAGGAACTGTAGCGCGGGTCGGGCGCCAGGATGTGGTCGCCGGGATTGATGACAGCCTGCACAGCCAGGAAGAGTCCCTCCTGCCCGCCCGTGGTCACCATACAATTTTCAGGACCAACTGGCAGACCATTGTGCTGGCGCAGGTGGTCGGCGATTGCTTCGCGCAGAGCCGGCATGCCCGCGACTGTGGTCGCGCCACTGTGTCCATCGCGCAGGGCACGTTCGGCAGCGGCCACGATATGCGGCGGGGTAGGCAGGTCGGGATCGCCGCGTCCCAGCGCAATCACGCCGTCCAGTTCGCGCGCCATTTCCATCAAGGCATAACGCAGCTGTGTGCCATCAGCCGCCAGCTCGCGTATGCTCTGCGGGATCTTGGGATTGTGTTTCATGCGCCGCCTCCAGCTTCCAGCCAAGCCAAGCCCGCCCATTGCGAAACAGCCGTTGTGCAAATCGTGATGGCTTGCTTGCCCGCCCGCAGACGCAATGCCGCCGCCGAGCCAGCCATCCAGCCCAGCCGCCAGCCCGCCAGCCCATGCGAAAGCGAATCGATCGTCACGACTCGCTCCGCAAGCTGCTCATCTTGGGCCGGATGGAAGTCATCGGTCGCGCAAAAACTTTTGTCCCAGATGATCCACCAGTCGGCAGCTTGTGCCAGCCGCAGCCAGTTCAAAACAGCGGGGCGGTCATCATCGGGTCGCAGGTAGAGCAGGCGCAGGGCAGCGTCTGACGCCTGGACGACATGCCCGCCCAGCAGCTGCAGCGGACCGCGGATCAACGTGTCATCGCCCAGGCAGAGCGCCGCGCCACCCGGCTCTGTCAGCAGAGTCAAGGCCACATATCGCGCTTCGGTGCTGCCACAGGTTATGGTAACTTCGCTGGCATCCACGCGCACAGCCCAGCGTTCGCGCAGGTGATTGGCCACCCAGGCGCGCAACTCGGGGATGCCGGGGCGGTCGGTGTAATGCGTTTCTCCGCGCGCCAGGGCGGCGGCGGCTGCATCAATGACATGCAGCGGCGTTGGCGGAGTTTCTGGCGGCGGGCGCAGCGCAGCCAATGTGGCGAAGCGCTTAGCCAGCGGCCGGCTCAAAGTTTGTGGTGGGTTCATGGCGGCTCGCCTTTGCACTAGCTGGTCATTGTTGCGCTTGTCGAAAAAAAACGCGCGCCGGTCACAAGGCAAATTCCACGCCCAGCGTATCCGCCAGCGCTCGCAGGCGGTCAAAAACCTGGGCATCGAGCAGGGCGCCATCGCGGCGATAGCTTTGCTCGCGCCGGTGGTCGATCTCGCCGGGCACCAGGATCTCGTCAAAACCAGGCCGCAGGGCGCTGCTCTTGATCTCGGCGATAAAGGCATCCATGCGCGCTTTGAAAAGGTCGAGAGGCATAAAAAAGTCGATGTGAATAGCGATGAAGGTATGCGCCACATCCAGCTTGGCAATGTTGCGATCGTGGTAAGGCGTCAAGCCAAAGCCGCCGCCCGTGATGACGCCCGTCAACACATCGGTAAACAGCGACAAGCCATAACCCTTGTACTCGCCGATGCCCAACAACGCGCCCGCCATGGCTGCGGTGGGCTGGTCGGTTTCCTGTCCGTCTGGCGTCAGCGCCCAGTCACGCGGCATCGTTTGGCCCTGGCGTTCGCGCCAGCGCATCATGCCTTTGCCAGCGGTGGTCAGCGCGATATCCAGCACGACCGGGAAGCCGCCGCTGGGCGCTGCCAAGCCCCAGGGATTGGTGCCGACGCGCGCTTCTCGTCCTCCCCAGGGCGCCATTTCTGCGCCGGCATTGGTGATGGCGATGCCGATGCAATCATCGTTCAGGGCGCGCCGCGCATGAAAGCCAGAACTGCCGAAATGCGTGCTGTTGTGCACGAATGCCGCGCCGATGCCACAGACGCGGGCTTTCTGGGCCGCCAGCGCCATGGCTTCTTGCCCGACCACCGAGCCCATCGTCATGCGCGCGTCGATCAGCGCCAGCGCCGGCGATTCTTTGACGACCTCGATCGTTGTGCCCGGCTGGTACAAACCCTTGCGGATGCGCTCGTAGTAACCAGTCAAGCGGGCGACGCCCTGCCCTTGCCCGGGCAGACAGCGCAACTCGCTCTGCATCAGCCCGTTGGCGCAGTGTTGGATTTCGCTTTCGGACAAGCCCATAGCGCGGAAAGCCCGCCGCACAAAGGCATCCAGGCGGTTGACATCCACGCGGATCATTTGGATGCTCATTTATATGTCCTCAGATGCAATGACCCCGGTCGCCTCATCAGGATGCGGGATGGCTGCCGCGCTTGTGAGTCATTGGGCGAATCACCACCTCGCCCCTACACGATTCCCGTTGCAACACACGCACGTTGTCGGCTTCCCGCGATACCGATGCGGTATCACAGCAGCAGGTCGCTCAGGTTGACGCCTGGCGCAAGCATAGGCGCGATATTCCCGCCCGCCGATGTCATGATCAACGTGATGCCCGGGCCATAGCCGGCGCGGGGGCTATCGCCTTGCGCGACCACGCCGATGCCCACCGCATTGCGCAGATAACCATGATTCCAGCTGCTGTCATAGTCGGTCAGCGCGACGACATCGCCCAGCCGCAGCTCGTGCAGGCCAGCCTCTTGCAGGGCAGCGCGGTCGGCCGTCTGAATATGGATCGAGCCGCCATCGCTGACCAAGCCCGCGCCTGCGCCCAGCAAATGCGGCGGCGCCTGCGCCACCACCGGCACCGCCAGTTTGCCATCGTCTGTCGTGGCGACTTCTAGCGCATCGACCAATTCTGGCGAGCAGCCTTTGAGCATGATATCGGGATGGTCGTCGAACTTGAGGCCCGTGCCTTTGGCTTTGATGACGATTTTATCGCCGATAGCCAGCTCTTCGCGCACAGCTTGATCAAAGTGGATGATGACATGTTCGCTGAAGCGCCCGGTCTTGCCAGTGACCGTGCCGCGCGCTTTGCTGGCATTGCCGGTCATGACGATCGCGGTGTTGCCCACGCAGGACAGCACATTCAGCCCACGGTTGCCAGTGGCGTCGTCCAGCTTGACGCTGACGCCCGGATGCACGCAGTCGGCCAGCCAGCCATAAGCGCTGTCGCCCACCGAGACATTGTAGACGATGCTGCCATAGGCGGGCAACAGGAAGGGTCTGCCATCAGCCGCCAGCGAGTAGGGCATGGCCGGCAAGGGGGGCATGCGCGGCGGTGTGATGATGCCCTGCACCGATAGGCTGATCACCTGGTTTGCGTTGTTTTTTGCGCTCATGCTGCCTCTCGGATATTCATATAATTGGCGATATTGGCTGCGGGGTCGATGCCCCACTCGATGCATGGCTCGGCACAGGTCATCAGCGTCAGGATGCCGGGACCATGCCCCGTCATCACCGAATCGCCATGAATGCACAAGCCGATGGTTACGGCGCCGGGTTTGTAGCCGCGTCCATAGCGATGGTCGGCGTGATTGACCACGACCAGGTCGCCCAGGCGCATTTGGTCGATGCCCAGCTCGGCCATCAGCGCGCGGTCGCCCGACATCAAATCCTGGTCGACAAAGTCGGGATTCAGTTCTGCGCCGCTGCCCATGATGCGGATAGGCAGCTCCATGGTGACGGGGATGCGGATTTTGCGCTCGTCTACCGCTTCGATGGGCAAGCTTTCGATCAAGCGCGGGCTGCATTTTTTGAGCGTGATATGCGGATAGTCGACCAGCTGCAAGCCCTGCCCCAGCGTGCGGATCTGCACAGCATCGCCCACTGCGATCAGGTCGGCGGCTTCTGGCGGAAAGTCGACCAGCAGGCGGGCGTGCTCGCCGGTTACAATGCCTTCTGTGCCTTTGGCCAAGCCGCTCATCAAAAAAGCGCGATTGCCCATGCAAGTGAGGTAGTGCATGGCATAGTCGGCATCGAGGTCGGGATGAGCGATAGACGCGCCTGGCTCGAGGTGGTCGGCTGCCCAGCCAAAAGCGGCATCGCCGACGCGCGCGTTGTAAATGAAGCCGGACATGCCGGGCAAGATAGTGGCTTGTCCATCGGCTTGGGGGATATAGCCGCGCACTGTCGGCTGGCTGACAAAACCGACGACCGCCATTTCGACCAGCTGCGCGGCGTTGGTGGCTAATGCCATAGAAATCTCCTTGTATGAATAGTTGCTTGTTCGGGCATCGCGCGGACTGTAACAGCTTTGGGGGGCGAGGGCAACGAATCTGCGACTGCGCCCATAGTACCTTTGTGGTTCAAATTGACGCGACAGACGCAAAAATCTATACTCGGCAGGCAAGCTGCCAATCAATCTAGGAGTCCCTATCATGACGAACACAAACGGCGAGCGGCAAACGGTGCTGATTTTGGACGAAGGCTACGAAGACGCGGCGGCATCACTGGCGGACGATTTTCCCGCGTTGCAACTCGTCACACAGCCGACCGGCAAGATTCGCGGGCTCGTCGCGCAGACAGCACAGGTGGATGATGCCCTGCTGGACGAAATGCCCGACCTACGCACTGCGCTGAAACTGGGGCGCAGTTATACCAACTTTGACATGCCTGCCCTGCGCCGGCGCGATATCAGCTTCGCCGCCGTGCCGCGCAAAGGACCCAACTGCGTGGCCGAGCTGGCGCTGACGCTCATCCTGGCGCTGAGCAAAGACATCGTGAGCGGACACGAGGCGGTCGCCATGGGCGCCTATCGGTATCGTGGCATGGTCCCAGAGCTGACCTCCCAGCGCAAAATCGCTTTCCACTGGATGAAGAACGAGCGCGTACACGAAGTCGGCGGCAAGACTCTGGGCATCATCGGCATGGGCGAGATCAGCTGCGAGCTCGCTCGGCGCGCCAGCGTCCTGGGCATGCGCAACATCTATTACAAGCGCAGCCCGCTTTCGCCCGAACTGGAAGCGGCATTTGACGCCAGCTATGCCCCGCTGAACGATGTGCTGCAACAGAGCGATTATGTCTGTGTGGCTGTGCCGCATACACCCGAAACCGAGCGCATGATCGGCGCGCAGCAGCTGGATTTGATGAAACCCAGCGCCTTTCTGGTGAATATCGCGCGCGGCGGCATCATAGACGAAGACGCCCTGATCGACGCGCTGGCAGAAAATCGCATCGCCGGCGCCGGCTTGGATGTCTTCACTTTCGAGCCGCTGCCAGCCGAAAGCCCCTTAACCGCGTTGGACAATGTCATTTTGTGTCCGCATATCGGTGGCGGCACCGGCACGAACCGCACGATCGAGCTGCGCGCCGGGCTGGAGAAAATGCGCGAGATGCTGGCCTAGTTTTTGGGCGGAGAGATGCCAATCAATTCACAGGCGTCTCGCTGACCAGGAAAGCAGCGATATACCCCGTGCCGCCACTGGGCAAGCGCAGCTCGAACCAATCGCCGCTGTCGTCCAGCACATCCAGCGGGTCGCCACCTTGTACGACAGCCACCACCCCGCAAGCTGTAGAGCCACAGCTGCGCACATTGGCGAAACCCTCGACATCCACAAACCAGGTCTGCGTTTCGCCGATACCTAGAACCGCCTCGATGGCGTTCAGGCGCTCGCCCAGCTGAACAATGGCATTGGGCAAAGCCAGCGTGTAGGGAATCTCGACAGCGAATGCGCCGTCGCTTTCCAGCTTGATAGCAGCCACAAAGTCGGCAGCGATGTCCCGCATCTGCATGCCCAGCCGGACAGCATCATCACAACGTGGCAAATGCGCCCAAAGCAAGGCGCGGAAAGCCAGCGATTCCTGCTCCAGCGATTGCTGCTGAGCAAAGTCGGTTGTGGACAAAGAGGCGCGCATCAAGCTGTGAAAGACGGGCGTGATATAGACTGTGACAAAACGCAGGTCGGCATCGCTGCAGGCGGCGATCTGGCTGGAGAGCGGGGCGCTGGCGCGGGCAGCCTCCAAGCGCAGCAGGGCATCATCCAGGCGGGCACGATTCTCCGATTCAGGCGCGCCCAGCCATTCGTCCAGCCACCAGCGGAGCGCGAAGACTTCGTCGCACACCGGCAAAGGAGACAGCACGTTGCCGCGATAATCAAGATGCAGCTGGCTGCGCTGCAAGGCGTCGCCCGTCTCTTTGAAAGCGGGCAAAAAGTCGCTGTCGATAGCAGCAAGCGCGCTGTCCAGTTGGTCGCGGCTGCAAGCGGGTAAATGGCGCTTTTCGGCGGACCGCAGGGCTGCGGCTGCTGTGCCCGGGGCAGAGGGCGCTTGCCAGGATGCGATGCGCTCCATGCCGACTTCTGCCAGCGCGATGAAGGGATTCTGCGCCGCTGGGACGCCCACAAAGGCGAAGCTGAGGCTGGTCGCGCTGTCGGTAAGGGCGGCGTTTAGCGCCTGCGCCAGTGCGATCGTCTCGGCGCAAAGGGGCAAGGCGGGCAGCCTGTTGGCGCGCCAGGTCAATCGCTCATTCAGCACGGCAGAAAAGGCGTCGCGGCTATCCAGATTGTCGGCTGTCGACAAGAGTCCGAGCAAGTCGGCTGCGGCTGCGGCATAGGCGTCAAGTTGCTGCGTTGCGCAGGTGGGCAGCTGTCGTTGCTCGGGCGCTTGTGCCAGCGAGCGGTCATTGACGAAAGTGGCAGCCAGGCGATCGTTGATCTGCTGGTCGTGATCGGGCAACGTCAAGTAGGGATTATCGGCAGCCGGCGTGCCAGCCAGCTCCAGCGCGGCGCGGGCGGCGAAGTCGCCTCCCAGTTGGACGAGCAGCGCGCCAAATTCAAGCGCTTCGACACACTGCGGCAACTGCGCCAGGACAGTCAGGCGGTCGCTGGCATGCTGCTGACTGTATGTCATCAGCGCGGTGAAATCGGCCGGGGGCTCGGCAAAGCGCGCCTGATAATCGACAACCAGGTCGAAAATGCGCAGGAATTCTGCGCGCGTGCAGATGGGCAGCTCGTCCTGAGCGCGAGCGATTGGCAAAGCGATCAACAAACAAAGGACGACGAGGATGGCAACAGAACTGCGGCGCATGGCGCATCTTTCGCTACGAGAAGCTCACAATCAAGTGGATTTTAGCATAGCCAGCGAGCAGGTTGGATATGTGTTTTTTATGCTTTGCTTTGGCGAAAATGCGGCAGCACCTGCCTGCCCAGGGTATTGATGGCGTCCAGAATATGCGGTCCCAGCGGCGGACCGAAGCTGATATGCCGCGCGCCCATAGCCACCAGCCCTTCCAGCCGCTCGATCAGATCGCCTGCCCTGCCAGCAATGCCGATGCGCAACATGTCTGGGCTTACCATGGCTCTCGCCGCCGCCACATCGCCTTCTACATGACAGGCGCGGCGAATTGGCTCGAAGTCGGCGCGGGACAAGCCTAGCTGCGTCAGGATCAGCGGACTCATGGCGTGTCCATAATAGGCGACTTTGTCCGCCAACGTGTCTTCTGCCGCCCGCCGATCGTCCGAAACCGAGCACCAGATGCAAGCCGCCAGGTCGATATCCGCCTGCCTGCGACCTGTCCGCGCCAAGCCGCGCTGGATATGCGGCAACACGCCGGCGTAATGCTCGGGCGGGAAGAGCAGCGGCAAACCGCCATCGGCCACTGCGCCGATCTCTTCCAACATACGCGGACTCATTGCGCCCAGATAGATGGGTACGCGCCGCCGAGATTGAAAACGCAGCCAGGCTTCGTCCGTCCATTGCAGCGCTTTGCCCTGCATACGCGCATTTTCGCCTGCTGTCAGCTTGTTGATTGCTGCGACAGCCTCGACCACCGTGGTGCGGGGCAGATTCTGTTGCATGCCCAGCCAGCGCAGAAAGTCAGCCGCGCCCGCAGAAAGCCCCAGCAGAAAACGTCCATCGCAATACTCATCCAGCGTGGCGGCAAACATGGCGATCTCGGCGGTGTGCAGGGTGTAGGGATTCAGGATGCAACTGCCGATTTCGATGACTTTGGTCGCCGCGGCCACCGCTGTCAGGATGACTGGCGCGCTGCGCAGGAAGAGATCGTTGCTCACCCAGAATTGGTCGAAGCCAGCCGCTTCTGCCGCGCGCGCATAGCGCACATAATCGCGCACGGGCAAGTCGTTGTTGAAGCGCAGACTGAAGATCATGGCGCTTCATCGGCGATGATGGCTTCGGCTTCGATCTCGACCAGGTAGTCGGGACCGACCAGCGCCCCCACATAGAGTAAGGTATTGGCCGGGCGGATCTCGCCGAATACGTCTCCATGCACGCGGGCGACCGCTTCCCAATCGGCAGCCGGCGCCAGGTAGACGCGCGTGCGCACGACATCCTGCAGCCTTGCGCCGGCTTCGTGGAGGGCGCCTTCGATCTTTTTGAGGATGAAGGCCGTCTGGGCTGCGCTGTCACCGATGCCGACGATCGTATCTGCGCCTTCAGTGGCAGTCGTGCCCGATACATGCACGATATTGCCCAGCCGCAGCGCCCGCGAATAGCCAGCGATGCGCTCATAATCCGTGCCAGATGAAATGAGCTGTCGAGTCATGTGGGGGCTCCTTGTACAGCGGACAACAAACAGAAGCAGAACAACCGAAGTCATGCGAATCGTAACCACAAATACGCAAAGTACAAAAAGGCCTATTGCCACAGAGGCGCGGAGATACCAAGATTCTTGTGCTGTGTAGGGGCGAGACGCTGACAAGCCCGCATACCCTGCGATTTGTCGCAAAGGGACAACTCAATGGCTCGCCCCGCCCACAACGCAGAAAAAGAGACCAGGGGAGTCAAAGCACTTTCCCCACCAAGCGCAGGACATCCGCGGCGCAGCCCCAGGACAAGGTGTAGCCGATAGCGCCATGCCCATAATTGTGGATCACCTGGCAGGCTGGCGCGATCTTCTCGATTTCCAGCCGCGCTTCGCGCCTGCCCGGTCGCAGCCCAGCGAAGTGGCGCAGCGCCTGCGCATTCTGTAGCGACGGCTCGATCTTCGCGCAGTCCGCCACGATCGAGTCTGTGATCGCCGGGTCAACCTGCCGCCGCCAGTCATGATAGCGCTTGATGCCTCCCAGCAGCACGCCATCTGCTCGCGGGAAAATGTGCACGACCTGGCTGTTGTCCATGTAGCCGTTTTGGATCTGCGGCGCATCGACCAAGAGGGTCTGCCCACGGATGGGATACACATTTTCATCCTGCGCCAGATCGCGCGCGCCCACCCCGCTGCAATTGACAAGCAGAGTCGCTTCGTCCGCCAGTTCGCGCAGCGTCGACACGTGCCGCTTTTCTATCGTGCCGCCAGCAGCCAGGAATTGAGCCTGCAAGCTGCGCAGGTATAGGGGCGGCGCAACAATCGGCACATCCAGCAGGTAGCCATCTGCCATGCCCGGCGGCAGATCGTCTTTTTTCATACGCGCGAAATAGGGCAGCTGATCCCGATACCATGGCTCGGGCATCGGCTCGGCAAAGACTTCGCGCATTCGCTGCAAAGTTACGCCGCTGTCAGGTGTTTGCGTCAAGGGCAAGAAACGTTTGAGCGTCAATTCCGCACAAGTCCGCTGCCTGCCATCCAGGTCGGATGCCGACCATACTGCGCCCGCCGCGACCGATGTGGCATCCAGCGGCATTTCACGCGTGACGATGCGCACCTCGCAGCCAGCCGCCTGCAATTCAAGCGCGCTGCTCAAGCCGATGATGCCACTGCCGATGACGATGACTTCGGGCATGCCAGACCTCGTTCCGCCAAGGACTATTGTGATTGCGTGGATTGTAGCGCAGATGGTCGGTAAAGCAGGATAGACAGCCTGGCGGGTGCTGCCTGGCAATTTTGGGCGATCTGGATAAAAGGCTTGCCTATTGACTGCATATCTGATATTTTAGATATTAGATATTTTTTAGTGGCTGGCCATGTTCAGCAACCAGAAGCGTAAAAGCATGCTCGATACCACTTCGCTGAGCGACAAGATTGAGAGCCATCTCAAACAAGAGATCCTCTCTGGCGACCTCATGCCCGGGCAACGTCTGACCATTGACGACATCGCTGAGCGCCTGCAAGTCAGCGCCATGCCTGTGCGGGATGCCGTGCGGCGGCTGGACGATTTGGGTTTCCTCAAGGTCGCCCCGCGACGAGGCGTCTTTGTCGAAGACTTTGACCAAACGCGCTTTCGACACACCATGGAAGTGCGCATCGCCCTGGAATCCTTGGCGGTCGAGTTGGCTGCACCGCGCATCCCCGAAGAGCAGATCCTGGCGGCACGCGAGGCTTATGTGCGTGGCGGGCAGCACTTTATCGAGACTGGCGACCTGTCCAGGCTCGTCGAATGCGACAACCTGCTGCACGAGTTGATCGTCAGTCATTCGCAAAATCCGCTGCTGATCAGCATTATGGGGCAGTTGCAAGACTTGATCGGCTGGGCGCACCATATCGTGGCCAGGCTGCAGCCGCAGGGCAAATTCGACGCCCTGCCAGAACATCTGGAAATCCTGGATGTCTTGCTAGAGCGGGATGTCGCCAAAACCCAAATCGTGCTGCGCAAGCATCTGCAAAACACACTGCAGCGCACATTGCGCGCTTGGGATCAATCGCCGGAATGACTGCGGGAAAGGAGCGCAAATGACGCCAGCAGCCTGTCAAGTTAAATGATATTGCGCAATCTGCGACAACTTTTGTTAGCATTAGGCAGCCGCTTCCCGAAGAGGCGAAAGGAGCCGCGATATCGAATCAATTTGTTCGGCAAGAATGGCAAGGCAACGCAAAGAACCATGACTTGTTAGGAGGAAAGAAAATGACACGCAAAATTAACATGAGCCGCCGCGACTTCCTGCGCATCAGCGGGATCGGCTCGCTGGCGGCCGGCACAACCGTGATCCCCGGCCTCGGCGCGGTGATGGCCCAGGACGACCAGGAAGTCACCATCTTTTTCTGGGATGGTCCCCCATTGATCGGAATCCGCGAAAAAGCCCTTGCGCCCTTTGACGAGGCGTATCCGGGCTGCACGCTCAATTTCACCTCGGTGCCTGGCGGCCCCAACTCGGGCTACAACGACAAGCTCTTCACCAGTTTGGCGGCTGGCATCCCGCCCGATGTCTTCATCATCGAGATCGGCTTGCTGCCCCAATTCCTGGCCGATGACCTGCTGCTCGACCTCAAGCCCTATGTCGACGCCGATGATTATGACCTGTCCAACTTCCCCGACCTGGCGATCGAAGCCTATACGCATGAGGGCGGCATCTATGGCATGCCCGACAATGTCGCGTCTATCGCCATCTTTTACAACCAGGATCTGTTCGAAGAAGCCGGCGCCATGCTGCCCACCGCCCAGTGGGATGACGAGGGCTGGACAGTCGACGACTTCTTCAGCAGCTGCGAGAAGCTGACCAAGCGCGAAGGCAACCGCACCACGCAATACGCCTGCGATGTAACGGGCTGGGACAAAGTCTGGCAGACCTGGGTGCGCATCTTTGGCGGGCAGCTCGTCGATGATCCCTTCTTCCCCACCGAGTGCGTGTTGAACGAGGCGGGCGCTGTCGAGGGCTTGCAATTCTATGCCGACCTGCGCTGGGAACATGGCTTCGCCCCGCGCCCAGAAGCGATGGCAATGGGCACAACCGCGCTGCTGCAGACTGGGCAACTCGCCATGTTTTACAGCGGCAGTTGGGCATTCCCGAACTTCCGCGAGGTTGATTTTAATGTGGCGCTTGGTCACTACCCATCCGGACCGGGTGGACGCGCCAACTATGTCTACTACTATCCGCTGGTCGTTCCCAAGACGACGCAAGCGCCCGAATGCGCCTGGAATCTGCTGAAATTCTTCAATGGCCCAGCCATGGAGACCATCATCCGCGAGGGCGGCTTGCAGGGCACGTCGTTTGCGGAGCAGGAGAAGTGGTTCATCACCGACCCGCTGCCGCCAGCCAACAAGCATGTCATGCTCGATGCCGCGCGGCACTTCGTCGCGCCCGACCCCGTGCTGACCAACTTTGGCGAAATCTCGCAGATCATGCAGGCGCAAATCGACCTGCTGCTGATCGGCGAAGAGCGCGATGCCAAAGTCGTCTGCGACGAGATCGTTCGCCAGGTCAATCCGCTCATCAAGGAAGGACAGTGGCGCACAGGTTGATGCCTGCTCACCGCGCGTCACGCTTTCTTTCACGAGCCGCGGAGACGCTTGTATTTGGGGCGATTCTTTGGGTCGCCCGTCTGTAACGGTTCATTCCAGGTGTGGGCGATACAAATGTCGCCCCTGCCTGTCTCGTTTTTATCGGAGATTCGCAATTGCATATAGCGAAACACCTCAGTAAGTCCAAGTTCGTCATACGAAACTTCTCGTCAGATCTATGTAGAGGCGAGATTTGTCTCGCCCAACATTTCGCTTGTATTGGTGGGCAACCCAATGGCTCGCCCCTACCGATTCCACTCGCAAGACGTAGTGGTTCTACTTCCGTGTCTCTGCCGCAAAATGTCATTGAACTGAGATGAGCCTGGCATTTAGCAGATTCCGTGTCAGTTATCAGCGCGGCGAGGTCGTGCTGGCCTGGGCGATGGTTTCGCCTTGGCTGGTCGGCTTCCTGCTGCTGACGGCTTTCCCCATGATCGCATCATTGGTGATCAGCTTCTTCGAGTGGAATCTGTTATCGCCGCCCGAGTTCATCGGCCTGGCGCATTATCACAAGCTCTTCTTCATCGACCCGCTGCCCATGCACTCGCTGAAGATTACTGTCCTCTTCTCGCTGGCGTCTATCCCGTTGAATATCGTCTTTGGCCTGGCGATCGCCATGTTGCTGAACACGAATATCCGCGGACTGGCGGTCTTTCGCACCATCTATTATCTGCCGGCTATCTTGTCGGGCGTGGCGGTGGCGATATTGTGGCAGTGGATCTTCAGCAGCGACTTCGGCTTGTTGAATACGGCGCTGCGCGTCTTTGGCATCGAAGGTCCTGCCTGGCTGGGCAGCAAGATATGGGTCTTGCCGGCCTTTGTGATCATGCGCTTGTGGAGCGTGGGCGGCGGCATGGTCATTTATCTGGCCGGCTTGCAAGCCATCCCCACCGACCTCTACGAAGCCGCCGAGATCGATGGCGCGAACTGGTGGCAGCGCGTCTTCCGCATCACCTTGCCCATGCTCAGCCCGACCATCTTCTTCCAGCTGATCACCGGCGTCATTTTTTCCATGCAGATCTTCACCGAAACCTTCATCATGACCGATGGCGGACCGG
This sequence comes from Chloroflexi bacterium bin20, assembly GCA_002238485.1. Classification (GTDB taxonomy): domain Bacteria; phylum Chloroflexota; class Anaerolineae; order Aggregatilineales; family Phototrophicaceae; genus UBA6055. The sequence continues at coordinate 440,423 of MPMG01000002.1, forward strand.
CCAACGCCTCGCTTTTTTACCTGCTCTACCTCTACCGGCAGGCTTTCCAAAACTTCAAGATGGGTTATGCCTCGGCGCTGGCCTGGGTCTTTTTTGTGGCGGTGCTGCTGCTGACGCTGATTCTGTTCGCCACCGCCCGCTTCTGGGTATATTACGAAGCTGAATCGGCAGAGGAGAACGGATGAGCAGCACAGGCGTAAGCTTGAGCGCGCGGCAGATCGTCAGCAAGATCATCGTCTATGCCATTTTGGGCATCGGCTCCATCGTGATTTTGCTGCCCCTGCAATGGATGATCAGCACATCGCTGAAGCCGCTGAGCCATGTATTTCGCTTTCCGCCCGAGTTCTTTCCACAGCAAGTCATCTGGCAGAATTATCCCGACGCCTTGACGCAACTGCCATTTGATCTCTACTTCCGCAACACGCTTGTGATCGTGATTCTGTGCCTGATCGGCGAGGTGCTGGTGTCGTCGGTGGTGGCCTATGCCTTTGCGCGATTGCGTTGGCGCGGACGCAACACGCTCTTCATCATCGTGCTGGCGACCATGATGCTGCCCCGCCAGGTGACGCTCATCCCCGAGTTTTTGATCTTCCGCGAACTGGGCATGATCGACACCTTCGGTCCGCTGATTTTGCCGTCATTTTTTGGCAATCCTTTTTACATATTTTTGCTGCGGCAATACTTTTTGACACACTCGCGCGAGCTCGACCAGGCGGCGGTGATCGATGGCTGTTCTCGCTTTGGCGTGTTTTGGCGCATCACCCTGCCCATGTCCAAACCGGTGCTGGCGGCTGTGGCGATCTTTTCCTTCCAGTTCCATTGGAACGACTTCTTCCGCCCGCTGATCTTCTTGTTCAGCGATGACATGTACACATTGGCGCTGGGCCTGCGCTTCTTCCAGGGCACCTTCGGCACCGAATGGAACTCGCTGATGGCGGTGTCGCTGGTGGTGATGCTGCCGCTTATCGTGGTTTTCTTCTTCACGCAGAAGTATTTTATCCAGGGCGTCGTGTTCACAGGCTACAAGTAACCCGAGGGGGTCCTATGGAATCATTCGGCAGACACCAAAAATTATTCCCGCTGGCGCATGACGCTGTGCGCTGGCGCGAGGGCTTCTGGGGCAATCTGCATGCGCTTTGCCGCGATACCATCTTGCCCAGCATGCGCGATGCCCTGAACGACGACAGCAACGGCGCGCATTTCATCAACTTTTACCTGGCGGCGGGCTTGAAAACTGGCGAGAGCATCGGCACCAACTGGAGCGATGGCGACTGCTACAAATGGATGGAAGCCATGTCGCATCTTTATGGCGCGACAAAAGACCCAGCCATCCTCGCCGAGCTGGACACGCTCATCAATGTCATCGCCCAGGCGCAGCAGGCAAACGGCTACATCAGCACCAATATCCAGCTGAGCGATGACAAGCAGCCCTGGCAGAACCTGCGCTGGCACGAGCTCTACAACATGGGGCATCTGCTGACAGCCGCCAGCGTGCATCACCGCATCACCGGACAGCGCAACTTTCTGCAAGTCGCCATCAATCTGGCTGACCACCTGTGCGAAACTTTTCTGCCCTGCCCGCCAGAATTGGCGCATTTTGGCTTCAACCCCTCCAATACCATGGGCGCGGTCGACCTGTACCGCGCGACTGGCGATGAACGCTATTTGCAGCTGGCGCAGACTTTCGTGGACATGCGTGGATCGCAGCCTGGCGGTGGCGACCTCAACCAGACCCTGGTATCGCTGCGCGAAGAGACGCGCGCTGTCGGGCATGCGGTGACAGCTGGCTATTTGTATTGTGGCGCGGCCGATGTCGTGGCAGAGACGGGCGACCAGGAATTGCTGGCTGGTTTGCAGCGCATCTGGGAAAACGCCATCCACAGCAAAATGTACATCACCGGCGGCACATCGGCGCAGCATCATGGCGCATCGCAGCGACCGGAGTTTGGCGGCGCGGCCACCGAAGTGCACGAAGCCTGGGGATACGAATACTCCCTGCCCAACGCCACCGCCTACAACGAAACCTGCGCCAATATCGCCAATGCCATGTGGAACTGGCGCATGCTCAACCTCTCCGGCGATGCCAAATACAGCGACATCGTCGAGCTGGTGCTCTACAACAGCATGCTCTCGTCCATGAGTCTGGATGGCATCAACTTCTGCTATACCAATCCACTGCGCTGGTATGGCGCAGAGCATCCGCTGCTCAGCCAGGACCGCTATCAGCGCTGGTACACGCTCTTTTGTTATTGCTGCCCCACCAACACCGCCCGCACAATCGCCCTGCTGCACAACTGGTTCTATAGCTTGTCGGACGAGGGCTTGTGGATCCACCTCTATGGCAGCAGCAGCCTGAAGACGACCCTGCCTGCTGGCGCCCCGTTCGCGCTGACCCAGCAGACCGACTATCCCTGGGACGATGTTGTGCGCATCACGATTGACGAAGCGCCAGACAGCATATTGGCTCTAATGCTGCGAATCCCCGGCTGGGCAAGCGAGGCCTCCTTGCGCGTTAATGGCGAGGCGCTGGAATTGCCGCTGACACCGGGAACTTATGCGGCTGTCGAACGGGTCTGGCAGGCTGGCGACGCGCTGGAGTTGCATCTGCCCATGCGCCCGCGACTGGTCAAGGCGCACCCAAAAGCCGAAGAGATCCGCAATCATGTCGCGGTCATGCACGGACCGCTGGTCTATTGCCTGGAGGGCGTCGACCTGCCCGATGATGTGTCGATATTGGATGTCTATGCGCCGGACGACATGGCTCTCCAGGCGGACGTGGCGGACATGCTGGGCGGAGTCACCGTCCTGCGCGGGCGTGGGCTGCGCGTCGATGAGGGCGGCAATGGCGGGCTGTACAGGGAAGCTGGCGGCGAAGAAGTCGAGGCGCTGGATATCACGCTCATCCCCTATTATGCCTGGAACAACCGCGGCGTGCACGAGATGACAGTGTGGCTGCCACGGCGGTATTGAGCGCCGGCGTTTAAACTCCGCCACGCTCAACCACAAAGACACATAGCGCACAAAGATGTATATTTGGGGTGACGCACAGAGTCGCCCCTGCAGCGCACAAAAAATCCTCTGTGTCCGGCATAACGCGCGGTGGCTTCAGCAAATCCAGCCTGTATGCCCCGCGCCAAGCTTGTTATGCTATCTGAAACAATCGCCCAGCCAGCAGAAAGGATCGTCCCGCGTCCGCCCGCTTTGTTATGGCAAAAATTGCGATAAGAAAACCTCTTTCTGCACACAACGCGTCCAACAGCTCCCTGTTGCGCAGCTTCACATTCCTCAAGAAATATCGCGGTATCGCCCTCGGCGTCTATGGCCTGGCGCTCTTGACCAACGGGCTGGCCGTGCTGATCCCGCAGACCATCCGCTGGATCGTCGATGCCGGCATCGTGCAGCGCGATATGCAGATCCTGCTGGCTGCGCTGGCGGGCCTGCTGTTGCTGAGCTTGTGTAAGGGCGGCGTCGACTTTGTGCTGGGGCGCTGGACTGAGGTGGCTTCGCAGGGAGTCGCCTACGACATCCGCAACGCCATCTTTGACAAATTAAGCTCGCTGTCCTTCGCCTACCACGACCGCGCCCAGACCGGGCAACTGCTGGCCCGTTCCATTTCTGATGTAGAACGCGTCCGCTTTTTGACCGGGCGGGCGATCCTGCGCCTCTTCCAGTCATCCATGCTCATGCTGCTGACATTCGCCGCGCTGCTGCTGATGAATCCGCTGCTAGCGCTGCTGTCGATGCTGCTGATGCCGCTGATGGGCTATGTGGCTTTTCGCTTTGGGCGCATTTATCGCCCGCTGTCGCTGGATCTGCAGCATCAACTGGCCGAGATGACCACGGTGCTGGAGCAAAATCTGCGCGGCGCAAAGATCGTCAAAGCCTTCGCCCAGGAAGACGCAGAGATCGCGCGCTTTAATGCCCAAAATCAGCATTGGGCAGACCTGGCGACGCAGCAAGTCCGCGTGGCGACCCAGCATATCCCGCTGCTGGACTTCATCGCCAGCTTGAGCACGGTCGTCATCATCTGGTTGGGCGGACGGCTGGTCATCGAAGGCGGCTTGAGCCTGGGCGAACTGGTGGCATTCACCACCTATCTGGGCCAGTTGATTTCGCCGGTGCGACGGCTGGGCATCATTGTGCCGGCCGTGGCGATGGCATCGGCTGCGGGCGAACGCATCTACACCATCCTGGACGCGCAGTCGGAAGTGGTCGATGCGCCGGACGCCATGCCACTGCCGCCCATTGACGGGCATGTGCGCTTCGAAGATGTCTCTTTTTCCTACTTTGACCATCGGCAGGTGCTGGGCGGGCTCAGCTTTAGCGCGCAGGTCGGCGAGGTGGTGGCGCTGCTGGGCGCGACTGGCAGTGGCAAGTCCACCATCATCAACCTGATCCCGCGCTTCTATGATGTAACAGGCGGGCGCATATTGGTCGACGGGCACGATCTGCGCGGCGTTACCTTGAACTCGCTGCGCGACCAGATCGGCATTGTGCTGCAAGAGTCGGTGCTCTTCGCCGCCAGCATCCGCGAGAATATCGCCTTTGGCTTGGACGGCGTATCGGATGCCGATGTGACGGATGCCGCCAAGGCCGCCCAAGCCCATGACTTCATCATGCAGATGCCAAAAGCCTATGACACCGAAGTCGGCGAGCGTGGCGTAACCTTGTCTGGCGGGCAAAAGCAGCGCATTGCCATCGCCCGCGCCTTGTTGAAAGACCCGCGCATCCTGCTGCTGGACGATGCCACTTCCAGCGTGGATACCGAAACCGAGCGCTTGATCCAACTGGCGCTGGAGCGACTCATGAAAGGGCGCACATCCTTCATCATCGCCCAGCGACTGAGCACAGTGCGGCTGGCAGACAAAGTGCTGGTTTTGCAGGGCGGTCGTGTGGCGGCGGCTGGCACGCACGAAGAATTATTGCACAGCAGCGGCTTGTATGCGGAGATTTATCATCGCAACCTGCGCGCATGAGACGAGATAAAACGGGCGGTTGAATGGGCTTTTCGATTGGCACGGCTGGCATCCGCTCGGGCGGTCCGCGCGGCGCTTTGAACGCTTATGCCGACAAGGTCGAGGGACGCAGCTTCAACCTGCGCGTCGTCTGGCAGTTGCTGGTTTTCATCCGTCCCTACTCCTGGCGCATGCTCGGCGCATTTCTTGCCATGCTGCTGGCCTCTGGTTTGACTTTGGCCACACCCTACCTGGTCAAGCTCGCCATTGATGGCCCCATCGCCAATGGCAACTATGCCGCGCTGGACGAAGTGGCGCTTCTGATGCTGGGCGCCTTCGTCAGCTTGTACGCGGCTTCCATGGCGCAGCGCTATCTGCTCAGCTGGGTGGGCCAGCGCGTCTTGGCCGATCTGCGGACGGCGCTCTTCCGGCACATCCAGGACTTGCCGCTGGCCTACCACGACCAGCACATTATCGGCGTGACGATATCCCGCGTCATCAGCGATGTCGGCGTCATCAATCAGCTGCTTTCGCAAGGGCTGATCACGCTGACGGGCGATAGCCTGCTGCTGGCGGGCATCGTGCTGGTCATGCTGTCGCTGAATTGGCAGCTGGCGTTGATCACTTTCGCCATCATTCCGCTGATCGTGCTGGTAACCGCCCTGTTCGCGCGGCGGGCAAAACGCGCCTTCCGCAAGACTCGCGCCCGCAACGCCCACATGATCGGCGATCTTGCCGAGAACCTCAGCGGCATCCGCGTCATCCAAGCTTTTGCCAACGAAGACATCACCTCCGAGAAGTTCGACGAGGTCAACCAAGCCAACCGCGACGCGCACATTGAAGCCATGTCGCTGTCTTTCGTTTTCTTGCCAACAGTCGAATTTCTGAGCGTGGCGGCAACAGCGATCGTGCTGCTCTTTGGCGGGCTGGGCGTGGTGCAAGGCAGCTTGACGCTGGGCACGGTCATCGCTTTTCTGGCTTATGTCAATCGCTTCTTTTTGCCTGTGCAAGAGTTGAGCCAGCTCTATGCCACCATGCAGACAGCCATGGCCGGCGGCGAGCGCGTCATCAATCTGCTGCATACCGAGCCGGACATCAGCGACAAAGCCGATGCCAGGCAGATGCCACCGATCGAGGGGCGCATCGACTTCCAGCAGGTGCAATTCAGCTATCGACAGGGCGAGCCGGTGCTGCGCGATATCAACCTGAGCATCGCGGCCGGCACGATGGTGGCGCTGGTGGGACCGACTGGCGCTGGCAAGACTTCGCTGGCCAACCTGGTGGCGCGTTTTTACGATGTGGGCGGCGGCAGCCTGCAGATCGATGGACTGGATGTGCGCGATGTGCGGCAGCGGTCTCTGCGCGCCCAGATGGGGCTGGTTTCGCAAGACCCTTTCATCTTCGCGGGCTCAATCGCCGATAACATCCGCTTTGGCAAGCCCGATGCCAGCCTGGACGAGGTCATCGCCGCGGGCGACCTGGCCAATGTCGGCGAATTCGTGAACGAACTTCCCTTGGGCTACAACACAGAAATCTTCGAAGACGGCGCCAACCTGAGCGTTGGGCAGCGGCAGTTGATCTCGATCGCGCGCGCCATATTGGCCGACCCGCGCATCTTGATCATGGACGAGGCGACATCCAGCGTCGATATGGTTACCGAGGCGCTGATCCAGGATGCCCTGCGCAGGCTGCTGGCACAGCGCACTTCCATCGTCATCGCCCATCGCCTGAGCACCATCACCACCGCCGACATTATCTGCGTGGTCGATGAAGGGCGCATCTGCGAAATGGGCGCGCACCAAGAGTTGCTGACTCGGCGCGGCCTTTATCACGAATTGTATCAGCGCCAGTTTGTCGAGATGGCTGCCTGAGGCCTGGCGCATCCTGCAAAGATCTGAGGACATTCAGCGCGCTTTCCGCGGTCGCTTTTTTCACACATCATGTTCCAGGGCGAGCAAGAAGAGTCGCTTCATTCTCTGATTACGCATGCTGGATCCCTCAATATGCTGGGCCAGGCGCCCCCGCAGTTCAGCAATGATGTCGGCATACTGCGGATCGTGAACCAGATTGTTCATTTCAAAGGGGTCGTCCTGCAGATCATACAGCTCGTTCATATCGTGAACCGAGAAGACATATTTGTAGCGGTCGTGCAGAATCAACCGTTGGGGGAACATGTGGCTATGCCCCATGTGCTCACAGATCAACTCGTCAGGCCAATCGGCAGCATCCGGCCCCTGGCATAGCGGCAGCACGCTGCGACTGTGCATGTAGTCGGGTACGGCGATGCCAGCGGCGTCCAGCATGGTGGCGGTCGCGTCCATATTCGACACCAAGTGATCCGTTCGTTTGCCCGCTTCTATGCCTGCGGGCCAGCGAATCGCCATCGGTACGCGCACGACTTCTTCGATGAATGTGGATGATTTGTCCCACAAGCCACCGTGACTGGCCACCGCATCGCCATGATCCGCCAGCCAGATCACGATCGTGTTGTCTGCGAGTGACAGCTCGTCCAACGTATCGAGCACATCGCCGACGGCGGCGTCGGTCTGGTGACCTTGCGCATAGCAGCGGGCGAGGATTTCTTGCCAGGTGGACCATTCGGGAAAAGAGGCTGCGCTGCGATGGGAGATTTCCCGGTGGAAGATGTGGCGGAAGGGACGCCCGGCCAGATCGTCGCGAAAACTGGGATACTCCGGGATCGCCGCGGGATCGACCATGTCGGCGTATTCCTGTGATGGGTAATAAGGTTGGTGCGGCCCCCAAAGGCTGACAACCAGGCTGAAGGGCTGATCGTCCGCGGCGAACTCGCGCAGCTTTTCGCAGGCGAGATGGGCGACGAATTGCTCTTCATGCGCTTCTGGGGGACCCGCGAGGATGCCAGAACCGTTCATGAACTTCCAAGGCGATGGGTCGTGCAAGACGATTTCTTGTCCCTGCCACTCAGGATAATTGATGTTGTGCTCAATCAGGGCACGCGCATCACCAAAACCTCGTTCTTCGGCATAGCGCTTGTAGGCATCGGACATATAAATCTTGCCATAATCCGGCAGGCCCCAGCCTTCAATGCCGTAATCAATGGGGAGTCGCTGGCGGCCACAGTGCCATTTGCCGACGTAACCATTGCGATAGCCCGCCTGCGACAGAAAATGGCTGTAGAGCAATTGACCCGAGTCGAGATCGGCTTGATTCCCGAGGCCCGGCGCCTCGGTGTTCATGATGATGCCGTGCGAGCTGGGATAAAGTCCCGTCATCATGCTGCTGCGCGCCGGCGAACAGAGCGGGCAGACAGAGTAGGCGCGGTCGAAGCGCATGCCTTGCGATGCGAAGCCTTCGTAGTTCTCCCATTTGTATTCGTATTCGCCTTCGCGATCGTGCCCATAAAAGGCTTGATGATCGGTGATGATGAAGACGATATTGGGCTGTGAGTTTGCCATGCTGATCTTTTCCCTAATCCAAATGCGGCTGCGAAATGAAAGAACTCATTTTAGTGAGCCGACAGTGATGCCTTCAATCAGGTTGCGCTGAAACATGATGTAGACGATGATCACCGGCACCGCCGTGATATTGATGCCAGCGAAGGACAGCGCGAAGTCGGTGAAGTATTCGTCCTGGAATGCCGTCAAGCCGAGCGGCAAGGTTCGCTTGCTGTCTTCGTTGATTAGCAGCAGCGCCTGGAAGAACTCGTTCCAGGTGCCCATGAAAACGAATATGCCCAGCGCCATCAGGGAAGGCTTGGAGAGCGGCAGCAGAATGCGCCAATAGAATTGAAAGCGGTTGCAGCCGTCCAGCGCGGCAGAATCTTCCAACTCTTGCGGAAAGCCTTGGAAAAAAGCGCGCAGCATCAGAATGGCAAAGGGCAGGCTGCCGGCCACATACACCAGGATCAAGCCAAAGCGGCTATTGGCCAGGTTCAGTTCATACATGAGCGAGAGCAGCGGACCCAGCTTTGCCGAAAGCGGGAATGCCATGCCAATGAGAAAGACAAAGAAGATCATCTGGTTGCCAGGGAAGCGCATCTTGGCAAAGGCATAGGCTGCTAGCGAACTCAGAAACAGCACGATGGCAACGCTCGTCACCGTGATGAAGATGCTGTTGAAAAAGTATTGATCGAAGCTGGCGCCGAACCAGGCCTCAACATAATTCTGAAAGTGCCATTCGCTGGGCAGCGCCAAGGGATTCTCACGGATTTCTTTGTTCGACTTGAGCGCGCTGGCGAAGACCCAGACGATTGGAACCAGCGTAATCACCGTCGTCACGATGAGCACGAGATAGAAAGGCAGGCTGCGCAGCCGGCGCTGTGTGTTTCCGCTTAGGAACTCCACGAGCGCCATTCCCGATACTTGATGAATCCGGTCGAGAGAATGACGACAATGACCGCATTCACTGTCGCCGCCGCTGTCGCCCAGCCCATCTCGAAGTTGCCGATCATGCGGAATACATAGATGTCTATCACATCGGAAGCGTAAAAGGGGCCGCCGCCTGTGAGAATGTAGATGACGCCAAAGACGCCCATGGCAGTGAATATGCGCAGCGTGATGACAAACGTGAAAACATCGTAGAGGCAGGGGATCGTGATATAGAAGAGCTTTTGCCAGAAGTTGGCGCCATCGACCCGCGCCGCGTCAAAAATATCGGTCGAGATATCCTGCAATCCCGCCAGAAAGATGACCATAGAGTAGCCGAAGCTCGCCCAGGTATAGGCAACAAAGGTCGAATAAAGCGCGAGATTCGGGTCGCCCAGCCACAATTGCGTGAACGCCCCGAGCCCAACCGCCTCCAGTACCGCGTTGAGCACGCCGGCAAAAGAATGATAGATCCACTTCCAGACATAGGCGATCACAACCCCGGAGAAGATCGCCGGCAAGAAGAGCGCGGCGCGGAATACGACGCGCCCACGGCGGATTTCATAGATAAATACGGCGAGAAACAATCCCATCGATACCGGAATGACCACTGCCAGCCCCAAGAAGATGAAATTGTGCCCGAGCGCGTTCCAGAAGCGGTCATCGTTGAGGATGAAGGTGTAATGGTCAAAGCCGGTGAATTCGGTGGTCGGCGAGAGCAAGTCCCACTTGAAGAAACTGAAAAAGAATGACGCCACCACCGGACCCAGATTGAAGACCACATAGATAAGGACGGCGGGCAGGATGAAGAGATAGGGCATCGGGTCAAGGCGGAAACGAGGGCCGGGTCTTCGTTGCCCCGGACTGCTGAGCGCTTGCGCCATTAGCAGGCGTCCTTTCGCATCATGCAGAACGCGTCCGTGTAGAGGCTGACATCATCAATGCAAAAGGCGCGACGCTCGCTAAACGAACCGTCGCGCCCGTTTTTCGTCTATTCCTGGCGGAGTGGCTTAGCTTTCCGCCAGATAGGCGCTGTGCGTAGCCTGCATTTCGTCCAGGAATTCTTCGGGCGTGAGCATTCCGCCGATCATACCCTGCACGATCTGGTTCATGTCTCCGAAAACTTTTGGCGCAAGATAGGTGACGGGCCAAAAACCGATCTTGTCGACATTGGCGGCTGTTTCCGAAGCGATCTGGTAGTAGAGCGGCGGGATATCCTCAGGCACATCAATCGAAAAAGCCGGCAGAACGGCGATATCGCGGAGCGCCTGCACCGCTATTTCTTCCGAAGTCAGCCACTCGACGACCTTGAAAGCGGCGTCTACTGGCGCGTATTCGGCAATGATGATCGATCCGCCGATGCCGCCCAAGGTCTTGATATCGGTCGCCGGATTTACCGCCGGCAAGTAGAAGAAGCCAATTTCGAAATCGGGCTCCGCCAAGTTCGCATCGTTGATGAACCAAGGGCCGTTGAGCACCATGATCGATTGGCCTTGATAGAACAGGTCAAGCGACTGATCGTAGTCAATGCCCAGCGGGTCGGGATTGGCATAGCCATTGGCGACCATGCCCTGAAAGGCATCCAGCCCGTCCAGGCAGTTGTCACAATCGGGCCAGGGCTGCGTGCCGCTGAGTACATCGATGTACTCCGAGCCGGCGCTGCTGTACATAAACATGGACGCCATCAGCGCGGAAGGCCAGCCACCAGCCAGACCCATGGTATAGCCATAATGGCCCGCGTCTTTGACCGCCTCCAAAACATCAATGTATTCCTCGAAGGTGGCGGGCGTCTCCAGCTCAAGCTCGGCGAAAGCGTCCTTGTTGTAGAAGATGCCGACGGATTCCAGATTCTGCGGGATAGCGTAGATGCGTCCTTCAATCGTGACTTGCGACAGCAAGTTGTCCGGAATTCGCTCAATCAGGCCGCTTTCGCGATAGAATTCCGTCAAGTCTCTGACTTGTCCGGTCGCTACCAGCGCCCGCAAGTTCGCGCCAACATCGAGGCCGCCAAGCACATCGGGACCCGCTTCATTTTGCATAGCGACGCGCAACTTCTGATTGTTCTCGGAGATTTCGCCGGTCAAGACATCTTCAAAGACGATGTTGACATCATCGTGGGCTTCGTTGAATCGCTCGACCAAAAGTTCGTCGTAGTTGCTGGCATATCCCAAACCCCAGACGAGTATGTCGGTGCTGTCCTGCGCGAGGGCGGGGCTCAGGCTCAAAGCGCCGGCCAAGAGAATCGCTAGTGCAGCGACCGTCAAAAACTGAAATATTGATCGAAAATGCGAGGTATTCATCGTATCCAATCTCCTTCTTGTGCACTTATTGATGACAGGAATTTTTCTAAGGCGATCTTATCCACAAACGCCATGCTGTGCAAACTTTTGCCCCAGAATTATCCGGCGCAAGGCAAATCTCTGGCCCGGACTGTGGGGGCCTAGCCCAGTTTGATGCGCGGGTTCAGCGCTGCATAAGCCCAGTCCGCAAGCAAATTCGCCAGCAAAATCACGCTGACCGTCACCATGACGATGGCTTGCACCAGAGGCAGATCGCGGCGCTCGATGGCGGCGATCAACAAACTGCCCAAGCCCGGGAAACCAAAGACAAACTCGATCACGACCAGCCCGCTGACCAGCCAGCTGATGCTGATGGCGATGACGGTGATGGTCGGCAGCAAGGCATTGCGCAGCACATGGCGCAACACAACCGTCCGCCAGGCGATGCCTTTTAATGCCGCCGTCCGCACATAATCGCGTTTGAGCTCTTCAATAACGCCGGCCCGAGTCAGCCGCGAGATGTAGGCAAGCATCACCAGTGTCGCCGCGAAAGCCGGCAACCACAAAGCCGGCAGCATCTCGCCAAAACTGGCATTGGCCGGCACAGCCGAGCTGGCGGGAAACCACCAGCCCAGCGCTTCTGCCAATGGATTGCCCGACCAGCCCAACGCCACAATATTGATGAGAAACAAGCCAGTTACAAATTCTGGCAAGCTGACCACCGACAAGGTCAGCAACGAGATGATGACATCGGGCAACTTGTTCTCGGACAAGCCAGCGATCACCCCCAGCGCCAGTGACAAGGGCACTGAGAGCAGCAGCGCCACCAAGGCCAGCCGACCCGAATTGATGCTGCGCTCGCTGATCAGGGCGCGGTTGTCTGCCCCGCGGAAGGCGATGCTCGTGCCCCAGTCGCCGCGCGCAAAGTCGCCCAGCCAGCTCAGATATTGCTGTGGCAAAGGCGCATCCAGCCTCAGCTCGCTGCGGATCTGTTCCACTTGCTCGGCGGTGGCTTCTCGGCCGCCCGCGATGACACGCGCTGGATCGCCCGGCAGCACGCGCAGCAAGAAGAAAATCATCAGCGAACTGAGCAGGTAGGTGAAGAAGAAAAAGACAAAACGGCGCCGCAGAAACAGGATCATGGCGCGCCAGCCTGCAAAACCGCCAGCTCGTCCAGTGGGATATGGCAGCGGATGCCCTGCCCCGAGCCGGTTTCGCGCCAGGGAGGTTCGTCGCGCCCGCAGATTTCGCCGATGTTGCGCGGGCAGCGGGTGTGGAAGCGGCAGCCACTGGGCAGATCCTGCGCACTGGGCAGGTCGTCGGAAAGCAAGATTCGCTCGCTGTGCTGGCTCGGGTCGGGCGCGGGGATGGCTGCCAGAAGCGCTTCGGTATAGGGGTGGCTGGGCGCGCGGAAGAGCGCATCGACAGACGCGACCTCGACAATCTGTCCCAGGTACATGACCGCGATGACATCGGCCAGATAGCCAACCACCGACAGGTTATGCGAGATGAAGAGGCAGGCGCTGCCATGCTCGTCTTGCAGGTCGGCCAGCAGATTCAACACCGCCGACTGCACCGACACATCCAGCGCCGATACCGGCTCATCGCAGATGACCAGGCTGGGCTGCGAGGCAAAGGCTCGGGCAATGGCGACTCGCTGTTTTTCGCCGCCGCTCAGTTCGTCGGGGTAGCGATCGGCATAATCGGCGCGCAGATTGACCGCTTCCAGCAGCTGCATGGCTTGATGCTCAGCCGCCTTCGCCGATAAACCGCGCAGCTTGACCAGCGGCCTGCACAAAGTCTGCCGCACCGACCGATAGGGATTCAGCGAATTCTGGGGATTTTGGAAGACCATCTGCACTTGCGAAAGCAGGTCTTGCTGTCGCGAGCGCAGGTCACCCGGAATATCCGCGCCAAATAGCTCGAGCTTGCCGCCGCTGCGCGCTTCCAAGCCGATGACAATTCGAGCGAGCGTGGTCTTGCCGCTGCCGCTTTCGCCGACCAAGCCCAGAGTCTGCCCATGGCGCAGGCGCAGGTTTACGCCATCCACCGCGCGGATCGGCTTGGGACTTCTGCCGCGCAGCATGTCGACCAGGTCGCGCGGGACGGAGAAATGCCTGGCGAGCTGGCTGGTCTGCATGACCATCTGCCCAGCAACTCCAGCCTCTGCCTGCGCTGCCTCATGGATTGGCGCGAGACGGGCGGCAGGAAACTCCACGTCAGCCCAGCGGAAACAGCGCGCCAGCCGGCCCGGCTCGACCTCTTCCAGCGGTGGCTTTTGCCTGCGGCAGATCTCGATTGTGAGCGGGCAGCGGTCGGCATAAACACAGCCGGCCCCCACACTGCGCAGATCGGGCGGGTTGCCGTGGATGGTCTGCAATCGCGAACGAGCCTTGCGCTGACCCGCTTTGGGCAAGCTGGAAAGCAATCCCAGCGTGTAGGGATGGCGCGGACTGGCAAAGAGTTGGGCAACTGGCGCTTCTTCCATGATTTCGCCGGCATAGAGCACGACGACGCGTTGGCAGAGCTGCGCCACCACACCCAGATTGTGCGTGATATACAGCACACCCGCGCCCCGCCCGCTGATGAGCGCCCGCAGAAGATCGAGGATGACGGCTTCGGTGGTCACATCCAGACCCGTGGTGGGCTCGTCCAGGATGAGCAGATCGGGCTGGCACATCAGCGCCATAGCAATGGCGACTCGCTGCTGCATGCCGCCGCTGAGCTCGTGCGGATAGCGTTTTGCCACCTGCGCCGGATCGACCAGGTTCACATCGCGGAAGCTCTCAATGACCTGCTGGTCGGCTCTCTCGTCCGCGATGCCCTCAGCGGCTTTCAAGGCTTCTGCCACCTGACGCCCGACCTTGATGGACGGATTGAGCGCCGCGCCGGCATTCTGTGGCACCAGCTTGATGTGCCGCGCCCACAGCCGCCGCAAGTCGGCCGCGTCCATCGCCAACATGTCCTCGCCCAAGAAGCGCAGGTCGCCGCCATCGATGCGTCCATTGGCGCTCAGATAATGCATCAAAGCCAGCGCCGCCGTCGATTTGCCGCTGCCGCTCTCGCCGACGATGCCGACGATCTGCCCCGCGTCTACCTGCAAGGTGAATTCGCGCAAGGCTCGCAGCCAGGTCCGACCCATCCGGTAGCTGACGCCCAATCCGCGCACATCCAAGAGCTGTGTCATGCGCCGCCTTTCTGCACTGCCCGGCGGATGCCATCCGACATCAGATTGACGCCAATGACCAGCAGCGCAATCGCCAGCGCGGGGAACTCCAGCGCCCAGGGAGTCAGCCGATAAAAGCCGCCGCGATTTTCGTTGACCATCAGCCCCCAGTCGGGCGAGGGCGGAGGCGAGCCAAAACCCAAAAATCCCAGCGAGGCCACCAGAAAGATGGCGTAGGAGAAGCGCAGCGATGCCTCGACCACCAGCGCCGGTATGGCCGAGGGCAGGATCTCTCGAAAGACGATATAGGCGCTGCTTTCGCCACGAATCTCTGCGGCAGCGACAAATTCGCGCGTTTTGATATCCAGCGCCGCGCTGCGAGCCACCCGCGCCACGACCGGAATGTAGAGAATGGCGATGACCAGCAAGGTTACTTCGTCGGCCAGCGCCGCCTGCCAGCTGTTGATTTCAAAGTCCAGGTTGCGGATGATGCCGACCATGACCAGCGCCAACAACAGCGCCGGAATCGCCAGCAGCGCATCAATGACGCGCCCCAGCAGCTCGTCCAACCAGCCGCCACGATACCCCATGGTCATACCCAGCGCGCTGCCCAACACGACGCTGATGAGCGTGCCCAGCCCGGCGATGCGGAAGATGCTGCTCGCGCCCAGGATGACGCGGCTGTAGACATCGCGCCCCAGCCGGTCGGTGCCAAAAGGATGAGCGCCCAACTGCAGCGATCCAATGTCCAGCGTGGGCGAGACGCGGGCGTCGTGGCTTTGGTCGTTGGCTTTGGGATAGGGCGCCAGCTGCCCGCCAAAGAGCGCCAAAATGAAGAAGAAAGCCACCAGCGCCGTGCCCAGCGCCGATTGTGGACCGCTGAAGAGCGCCCGCAGCGCGCGCCCTATGCCAGCCAAATTGCGACTGATGCTGCTGGAGAGGGACTGTGCGGGAGTGACGTGCATCAGGCGGATTGTACCAGCTGTGCTGAAAATGACACAGAGACACAGGGTTAGTCCGCCGGCACCACCCAGATACGCTCGGGCGGGAAGCGCACCTGCACCACATCGCCAGCATCCAGCGCGCCCGGCAAATCGGCGCTGCGCACGGCTTCGACCTCGTGCTCGCCCAGCGCGATCTTGTAGCGCGTGTACCTGCCCACATAGATGCGCTCGCGGATGCGCCCTGTCACCGTGTTGTCGCTGGCTTGGTCGTTCAGCCCGATCTGCTCGGGACGGATGGTCATGACGACCCGCCCGCTAGGGGCGCCATCCTTGCCGGCAGATGCGAATTGAAAGTCGCCGACGCTGGTCTGCACTGCGCCATCGTGGCGGCTGCCGGCGATAAAATTGACACCGCCGAAGAAACGTGCCGCACGCTGCGATATCGGGCGTTGATAAAATTCGGCTGGCGAGGCAAATTGACGCAGCAGACCATCAAACATTAGGGCGATCTGGTCGGCCAGCAAGACAGCTTCTTCTTGGTCGTGCGTTACGAAGACGGTAGTAACCGCCAGCTCGCGCTGAATAGACAGAATCAATTCGCGCATTTCGTCGCGCAGGTGGGCGTCCAAGTTGCTCAGTGGCTCGTCCAGCAGCAAGACACGCGGCTCGGTGATCAAGGCGCGCGCCAATGCCACGCGCTGCTGCTGCCCGCCAGAAAGCTGCGAGGGGCGGCGTTTGGCGATATCGGGCAATTTGACCAGCGCCAGCATGTCGGCTACACGCTTTTGGATTTCGCGCTTGGGCACACCGCGCATCTTCAAGCCAAAGCCGACATTTGCGCCGACCGACATGTAGGGGAAAAGCAGATAATTCTGGAAGACCATGACTGCGCCACGCCGCTCGGCCGGGATAGGCAAGATATCTTCGTCATCAAAGTGGATGCGCCCGCTGCTGGGTTGGATCAAGCCAGCGATCATCTTCAACGTGGTCGTCTTGCCACAGCCCGATGGACCCAAAAACGCCACCAGTCGCCCGCTGTCGATCTCCAGCGAGAAATTGTCCACAGCTGGTTCATCGCCACCGGGATAGGTCTTGCAGATGGAATCGAGCGTAACGCGCGTCAAGCGAGCCCCTTCAATAACAGCCCTCAATCCCCGCGAAAAGCCGGGGAGAGGCGATACCCTGCGCGCCCCTCTCCGACTCTTCGGGGAGGGGACGGGGGTGGGGTTGGAGGCAAATGAAGCTGGCGGGTTAGTCTGTGCTAGCCCTGCAGCACATTGGCTTCCCAGTCGGCTTCGATGAGCACCTGATATTCGGCGGCAATGTCGGAGACCAGCGCGCCAGCCAGACGAGACGGATCGGCAGCGGCATCGCCGAGGCTTTCAGAGGCTGCCTGCAGCGCTGCCACATCTGCTTCGTCGGTAACGCGGCTGACATCAATGCCATAAGCCAAGCCAAAGCCGTTCTCTGGCACCACTTGCAGCGCCTGCCGGTCGGGCCGCAAGATCAGATTCGCCAGCACGAGCGCGGCGGCTTTATTGGGCGCATTGTAGGGGATGGCCACATAGTTGAAGTCGCCGATCATGTTGTCGTCGAAGCTAAAGGCGCGGCTGGTGGGCGGGATCAACCCAGAGGCGATATCTACCGCAGCGCCCGTGATCCTCTGCGTCAAGGTAAAGTCGATCTCGCCATTGGCAAAGAGCTCGTGCAATTCGCCGATGTTGGCGGGGTAGGTCTCGCCACCGCGCCACAGATTCTCTTCCCAGCTGTTGAGCAGGCCCCAGAGCGCCGGCGCGTGCTCGTCATAGAGTTCTTGGTTGAAATCGCCGACCCACTGGCCTTGGCCGCCGCTGATTTCAAAGAGCGCCTGCTTGACAAAGCGCGTGCCCTGGAATGCGCCAGGGCCAGGAGCGATGTAGGTGAAGCGCCCGGGATTCATGCCGACCCAGTCGCTCAGTTCGGCATAGCTGCGCGGCAGATCGTCAGCGGACATGCGCGCCGAGTCATAGATGAAATGGAATTGCGCGCCAGACCAGGGGCTCTCCAAGCCTTCGACCGGACGCCCGAAGTCCAGGTTCAGCGCCGGGTTGTCCCAATTCACATACACGCTGTTCGGGATATTTTCCGACCAGGGACCATAGAGCAGCTCGGCTTGCTTGAGGGTGAAGAAGTTTTCGCCATTGATCCAGATGAGATCAACTGTTCCGTCATCGCCTTCGACGCCCGCTTCAGCCTCACTCAAGACTTGGTTCACGATGTCTATGGTATTCGCCGGCACGCGGTTGAGCGTGATATTGTATTCCTCCGCCAGCGGACCGCCATAGACGGTGTCGACAAAGCCATTGATGGAGTCGGAACCACCCCACATATACCAGTTGACAGTCGCGCCTTCGGCGGCGGCGACCACGGCATCCCAGTTGTCAAAGCCCGGGGGCGGGTCCATCATGTCCTGCGCGCCGACAAGGCTCAAAGGCAGCGCAAGCAGCAAGAGCAGAACCAGCAGCATTTTTTTTCTGTACATAGTGTGTCCTTTGCTTGAACTAGTTGAATGGAAAGGCGCAGCGCCCACGAACCGGCAGGCGCGCAGCAGAGATTATAACGCAGAATCGTCCACTTGCAGATAGTTGGCTAGCGGCACATGCTCGATGAGGCGCAGGTTCTTCCAGGCGGCGAATTCCATCAGCTCGTCGGTTACATCGCCCTGCCCGACCGCGAAATGATGCTCATGCCCGCGCACCGTCAGGGTGTTAATGAGGTCCATCAGCGAGACGGGCTGCTTGTTTAGTTCGAACTGGGCAAACCAGCCGCGGGTGCCATCAAAGCCTTTCTTTTCGTGCTCAATGATATCGGCGCGGATGACCAGCAGGCTGCTGCCGTCATCGCCGATGTAGCTGACTGTCGTTTCCTGGGCGGCGAAAACCTGGTCGCCGGCCACGCCATACGGTCCGTCGTCAGCCTTGCGCCCCAGCGTCACATGATCGACCCATTTGATGCCATCGTCGTTGGCGAAGTGCCGTGGCGAAACGCCACAATGCCACATCAGCATGGCTTGGGTCTGCGGGTCCAGCGCCGTCATATCCAGCAGCGTAGATGAGCCTTGCCGGCCGGTCAGCAAGTTGAGCAAGTACATGCTGGCCGCGCCCAGCACATCGCCTTCGCAGCTGACCGCCATGCCATCTTCGCTGCCCAGCCAGCTATAGGCCATGCAAGGCGCGACGCGATAATAAGACTGGATGCTGGGCCAGCACTGCACTGCCAGCGCCGCGTAGTCATGCTCGGCCGCCAGATCCCGCAAAGCCAGGTACAGGCGGGTTACACGGTCGAAGGCCGCTTCTTCGCTGACGGTGATGTCGCTGGCTGCCCGCTTGATGTCGCGGATGGTCGCGTTGACCGGCTCTTGATCGTAGCCCTGGGCGCGCCGCACCAGATCTCCCAGTTCATGCGGCAGAACAGCGATGCCCAGCCGGCTGCGCAGCAAACGTTCGTCGAAGATCATATCGTTGAAGCCGGGCGACAAATTGCCGATCCAGCCGATGCGCGACCGTTCGATATTTTTCACCGCTGTCAGCGCGCGGATGGTTACTGCAAAGCGATCACGAAATTCGTCTGTTTCTACATGCCCGAAGAACCACTTGAACGGGATGTTTTCGTGCTTGAGGTAGCGCTTGAGGATAGCGGCGAAGTGACTCATGGAAACCAGGGAATGGATTTTGATTTCGCCTTCTTGCTCGGGGTCAGGCGTGCCCCACAAGCCGATACGCGGCGCAGCTTTGACCAGAGGCAGCAGCTGCTCGCCCATGCTGCACGCGGCGGTTTGCAGCAGCAGGAAGTCGATATGCTGCGCCTGGAAAGTTTCGGCGGCGCGGACGGAACCCGCTTCGGTCATCATCTCGTCGGGTATGGCGATCAGCTCAAAGTCCAGCTCGGCAGCCAGTTTTTCCAGCCCGGCGATAGCGCGGGGACGTTGGTTGTATTCGCCCGCGAAATAAGACGAGATGGATGTGCCGATGTAACCGACGCGCAATTTGTATTTTTTCATGGTTGCCTCTTTTCCTGGTTGTATACCTGCCATTGTTGCCCCCTCGATTCCCCGCATCAATGGGGGCAACAATGCGCGATCTCTCCATCAACATGCAATCTGTTGAGGCGAATCACCGCCTCGCCCCTGCATCTATTCCGCAGTGTGGGTATCCGCCGCAGCCGCGAACATCAGCGCGATGGTGGTTGCGCCGGGGTCGACATGGCCAATGGCGCGTTCGCCCAGGTATTTGGCTCTGCCCTGCCGCGCCAGCATATCTCGCGTCGATTCTGCGCCTGCTGCCGCCGCATCCGCCGCAGCCCGCCAGGCAGACGGAAAATCCGCCGCAGCCGCAAATGCCGCCACAGCCGGCGCCAGCGCATCGACCATGGTCTTGTCGCCCACTTGCGCTCTGCCCCGCGCCTGCACCCCCGCCAATCCCGCCTCCAGCAGCGCCGCCATATCCACCTGGCTGATGCGCTGGGCATCTTGCAGTCTCGCCGCGCCTTTCAGGAAAAATGTGCCGAAGATTGCGCCCGATGCTCCGCCCATGCCATTCAACAGCGCCTGGGCTGTCGTCAGCCAGATGGCCTGGGGGCTGGGCTCTTCCAGGGCGTCGATCTCCTGCACTGCCAAAGCCAGCGCCCCGCTGATGCTGCTGCCGTGGTCGCCATCGCCGGTCGCGGCATCCAGGCGATTGAGCACCGCTCGCTCGGCAAGCAGGCGCGCAGCCATGCGTTCGATCAAATCGGCAAGCTGGTCGGCGGTCATATTTGCTTCATATAGGCGCCATTGGCAGGGGCGTCCCACAGCGCTTTTAGCTGCTCGTCGACGCGGCAAAGCGATAATGCGAATCCCGCCATCTCCTGCGTGGTGGCATAGGCATCCAGCCAGGATCTGTAGACCTTGATGCCGGCTTCGTCCAGCCGCTGCGCCACCCGCCGATACAATATGAAGAGTTCCATCAGGGTCAGGCTGCCACTGTTGTTCAGCAGCACCAGCACTTCATCGCCTTCCGCAAAAGGCAGGTCTTCCAGGATGGGCGGCAGCATCAGGTCGATGGTTTCATCGGCGCTCAGGGCTTTCTGGCGTCCCATGCCCACCTCGCCATGCAAGCCCATGCCGATTTCCATTTCGTCGTCTGCCATCTCGAACATGACTTCGCCTGTGATGGGGCTAGCGCAAGAACTAAGCGACATGGCCAGGCTGCGTGTGTTGTCGCGGACTTTTTCTGCCAGCGCTTTTGCCGCCGCCAGGTCACCTTCGTCTTCACAGAAAGCGCCCAGCATCTTCCAGACGAAGAAGAGTCCGGCTGTGCCACGGCGCTCGGCTTCTTGTCCTTTTGGGGCGCTGGAAATGTCATCGTAGAGGATGACCAGTTCGACATGGTCGATGCCCTCGGCTTCGCAAAGTTCCAGCGCCAGCTCGGCATTGAGACGGTCGCCGGCATGATGCGATACGCAGACCAGCACGCCGCCCCCGCAATCAGCCGCACGGATGCCATCGACAATACGCTGCGGTCCGGGCGCGGTGAATATCTCGCCAGCGATGTTGACATCAAACAGACCCTGCCCCACCCAGCCGACCATGGCGGGTTCGTGCCCGCTGCCGTTGCCGATGACCAGAGCGACCTTGCCCTGTGCTTTGGACTGCGCGCGCGTTATCAGCCCGTCGTCTGTCAACTGCACAATGTCGCTGTAGGCGGCGCAAAAGCCCTCCAGCATTTCATCGACGATGGTGTCGGGGCGGTTGATCAGCTTGTGTGCGCGCGCGCTCATGTTGCCTCTTTTCCATAGAGAATCGCGGCAAACTATATCGCGAATGGAGTCGCTGCGCAAATTAATTCTATCCGCATTGACCTTCAGAGGCACAGAGTGTAGGTGTAGGGACGAAGCGGCGCCACAGCAAGCTTCTCCCATTGATATAAGGGAACGGGGGCGGCCATGAGGGGCGGCGGACGAGTAAAGGGGGGTCGGGCGAAAGCTATCGCGGGAAAATATCGGCAACATCCAACTTGAAGCCGGGCAGGATATCGCCGCCAGTGAGCGTGTCACCCTCCCCGAAAGTGATCGTCGAGCGGCGCGTATGCACATCGACTTCACGGGTGTTGGGATGGACAACCCAAACTTGCTGCGTGCCAGCGTCCAGCAACTGACGCACTTTCAAGCGAAGATCCGCAACCGTGTTGCTGGGCGACATGACTTCAACAGCCAGGTCGGGCGCGGTTTCCAGGAGATGCTCGCCGAGCGCTTCGGTTGCCCGAGCCCAGCTGATAAATACGAGATCAATTCCGCGAACTGTGTCCCTGCCAATGTGGGAGCGTTCGACGACAAGTCCTGCGTCGCCAGAATGGAAACGCCCCAGATCGTGTTGGACAATGAAATAACCCAATATCGCCGCCAGTCGCCCCACAATCGCGGAATGCATAGCATTCGTAACGGGCATCGTTACAATCTCTCCCTCCACCAATTCGACCAGGCAGTCGACATATTCGGGCAAGCTTGCCGCTTCCAGGAAGTTGTCGGCAGTTATCTGTCGCTCCAGCACAGCCATTGAGTCATCGTCCCTCATCTGTATTGCCTTGCTTCGAGTATAGCGCAAAAGGCAGCCCCCTCCCAACCTGTGGGTTGCATAGACACTGACCGTCGGGGAGGGCTTTGGGATGGGGCAGATTCATCTGACAAGCCCTACAACACCTTTTCGCGCTTGTACTATAATGCGGCGAATCAAAAGGACTGCCGATGCTGCGCGCTGCCGAGCTGAACGCCGTGCCCAAACCCAATTTCTTCATTGTTGGCGCGCCAAAATGCGGCACGACCTCGCTGCACGAATACCTGCAGCGCCATCCCGATGTCTTCATGCCCTATTACAAAGAGCCGCACTTCTTCGGTAGCGACCTGGATGGCTCGCGTTTTCGACAATTTCGTGACAAGCCCGAGCGATACCTCAAACTCTTCCGAGACGCGCGCGGACAATCCCGCATAGGCGAATCGTCGCCCTGGTATCTGGTCAGCCAGCGCGCCGCATCCGAAATCCACCGCTACGATCCCGCCGCCAAAATCATCATCATGCTGCGCAGCCCGGTCGACATGATGTATTCGATGTGGTCGCAATTTCGATACAGCGGCAACGAACAGATCGGCAGCTTTGCCGAGGCGCTGGCAGCCGAAAGCGACCGCTGCGCCGGTAAGCGCATCCGCCGCGCCGCGCATTGCATCACTGGCTTGCAATATCGGCAGATGGCGCGCTTCAGCCAGCAGGTGCCGCGTTACTTCGATGCCTTTGGGCGCGAAAATGTGCTGGTCATCATCTTTGACGACTTCCGCAGCGACACCGCCGGCGTCTTCCGAAGCGTTTGCGAGTTCCTGGATATCGACAGCGGCCTGCCC
The DNA here is from genome assembly GCA_002238485.1 of Chloroflexi bacterium bin20. Taxonomy (GTDB): domain Bacteria; phylum Chloroflexota; class Anaerolineae; order Aggregatilineales; family Phototrophicaceae; genus UBA6055. Next base: position 463,517 of record MPMG01000002.1, read on the forward strand.
ATGCGCTTTGATATCCGCAATCCCAACAAAGAAACGCGCCTGGCCTGGCTGCAGCAGCTCATCGTAGGCAGCGGTTTTTCGCTCATGCTGCTGAAAGACCGCCTGAGCTACCTGGCGACCACACACACCCTTGTGCCCTACCGCTATCGCACACGCGCAGTGGAGGGCGTCATTGCCGCTTATACGCGTTTTGAACAGCGCTCGCCCTTGACGCCAGAGCTGCGCCAAAGCTTGCGGCGCGAATTCGCCAGCGATATCGACGCGCTCAGCCAGCTGCTGCACCGCGACCTCTCGCATTGGTATGGTGTGGAATGACACCAGCATGAAAGCCAAGACCCGTCAAGTCCTCGTCCGCCTGCTCAGCATTGCGGTAACCGCCGGCTTGCTCGTCGTGCTCGTAGGCCGAGTCGAATGGGGCGAATTTGACGAGTTGCTGGCGCGCGTGTCGCTGCTCGGCTGGTGCGGGGCGCTGCTGGCATACCTGGCGCTGAACTTGCTGCGAGCGCTGCGTTTTCGCATCTTGCTGGGAGGCGAAAAGTCGCCTTGGCGTCTGCTGCTGCCCATCACCCTTTATCACAATTTTTTGGTGCGCGCCCTGCCTTTCAAACTGGGCGAGTTGTCCTATATCGCCTTGCTGCGTTCCCGACTGAATTACTCGATGGAAGCGGGCTTGAGCAGCTTGTTTGGCGCGCGCCTGCTGGAATTGCTGATCATCGTCATGGTCTTCGCTGCCAGCATATTGAGCAGCGCCGAACAACTGGCGGCACAGCGAGACGAGTTGTTGATTGCAGTGGCGCTTACCTTCGTGGGCAGTGTGCTGGCGCTCTATTATGGCGGCGCATTGCTGCGGCGTCTGCACAACCTGCTGCGACCGCTGCTGATTCGCCACGACAGCAGACTCACTCGCCTATTGCAAACGCGCCTCGACCAGCTAGCAGACGAGCTGAGCCGCATTCGCCAGCCGCGCCTGTTTTTTTCGGCGCTCTTCATCTCCTGCTTCACCTACACTTGTTCATTCCTGACCAATTATGTGCTGCTGCGCGCCTTGGGCTTGTCTGTCGATCTGCCCGGCGCAATCGCCATCATCAGCATCGGCATGTTTGCGTCGGCTTTCCCTTTCACCGTGAGCGGCTTCGGCGTAGTGGAAGTGGCCTGGAGCTTCGGTTTGATGCAGCTGGCTGGCTGGGACGAGTCGGATGCGACAGCGACTGGCTTCTTGCTGCACGGCTTCCAGCTATTCGCCGCCGCGATCTATGGACTGGCTGGCTATGTGCTCATCCAGCTGCATGCGCCTGCCCAACCTGCAAATGACGATGCCTGACCATTCATGTTTTAAGGAGCTCACTATGCCGTATAAACTTGATCCATCCGCCATGTATCGCATGCCCACGCACTTCGGTCCGCGCACGGGTCCGCGACGTGGTCCCTCGGGCGAGCGCTTCGCCTGCCAAGACAATCCGCGCAGCACGATATATGCCATCAGCTTTCTCAGCGACAGCGACAGCCTGGCTGCCCTGCTGCCACCCGGCTTCTCGCTGCATGGCGAACCTGTCGCTACGCTGAGCGCCAATTATATGAGCGAGATCGAATGGCTGGCTGGGCGCGGCTACAACACGTTGGGTTTGACCTTTCCCGCGCGTTACCAGGGACAGGTCGATGATGTCGCCGGTCACTTTCTGACCGTGCTGTGGGAGAATCTGGCTGACCCCATCATCACCGGGCGCGAAGAGTTGGGTTACGCCAAGATTTATTGCGAACTGCCAAGCCCATCTGTGCTGCGTGGCGAGCATCATATCACCGCCAGCTGGCTGGGATTCCGCTTCCTGGACATGCGCATCGGCGACTTGCAGCCGGCGCCGCCCCAGCCTCCCGCCAAAAACCTGCCCAGCCTGCATTACAAATATATGCCGCGAACGGGCGAATGGGGCGCTGCCGATATCGCCTATGCGACCATGACCCCCGCCGAAGCGCCCAACCGCCGCATAATAGAGCAGGCCATCGGCACGGGCAGCTTTGCATTCACGCGCCCTCGCTGGGAAGATATGCCAACGCAGGTTACTATCGTCAACGCGCTGGCTGACCTGCCTGTACACGAGATTCGCAGCGCCAGTCTGACCAAGACCATCGGCGGCAAAGACCTGCGTGATACAGTCATCCTGCGCTGAAATCGACTCAGGCTTCCAAGCCCGACACCGAGCGGAAACAAAACTAGAGGATAAAGGCATGAACGGGTTGAGCGGAAAAGTCGCCTTCGTCACTGGCGCGGCAGGGGCTGGCGGCATTGGACGAGCCATCGCCCTGCGGCTCGCGGAGGGTGGCGCCAGCGTGGCTGTCAATGACCTGCGCCCAGCACAGGCGGGCCGACCTGGTTTGCCCGCTGCAGTCGCGGAGATCAAAGCGCTGGGAGCGCGCGGGCTGGCAATCTATGGCGATGTGGCTGATTCTGCGCAGGTCGAGCGGATGTTCGCGCGAATTATCGCGCAATTTGGCAGGTTGGATATCCTGGTCAACAATGCTGGCGCGCCCGCAGGCGCCGATCGCGTGCCGGTTGTCGAGTTGCACGAAGACGCATTTGACCTGGTGCAGCGCGTGAATGTGCGCGGGACCTTCCTGTGCAGCCGCGCCGCCGCCCGACTGATGATCGATCAAACAGAAGGCGGCCGCATCATCAACATTGCGTCAACAGCTGGCAAGCGAGGGGTCGCGCGATATGCCGCCTATTGCGCGTCAAAGTTCGCCATCCGCGGCCTTACGCAGTCTATGGCGCTGGAATTGGCGACGCAGAACATCACCGTCAATGCCATCTGCCCGGGCTTGATCGCCAGCGAGCGCATCGATGATATGGCAGCGGCGCTGCGACCAGCCGATATGTCCGCAGCCGACTATCGGCAGCAGATGATCGATGCTGCGCTGCAGACCATCCCCTTGGGACGCATGGCAGAACCCAGCGATATCGCCAATGTCGCGGCTTTCCTGGCCAGCGATGAAGCAAGTTTCATCACCGGCAAGTCGCTGTCGATTGATGGCGGCGTTTCGCTGGACTGACGATCGCAAAAGCGCTATCTATAAAAAAAGAGACGAGGAGCGACACCCATGACACAAAGGCGACTGGCAGGCAAGATCGCTTTGGTGGTAGGCGCAGGCAGCCGTGGCGAACCCGCAGGCACCGGCTACGCAACAGCCCTTCTATTCGCCAAAGAGGGCGCCAACGTTGTGATCGCCGATTATGACCTGGATCGCGCCGAAGTTACGCATCGCCACATCATCGCAGCCGGCGGCACAGCCAAAATCGTGCAAGCCGATGTCACCAACGAAGATGACATCCGCGCCATGATCGCCGCTTGTCAACACGAATTTGGCGGCTTGCACATCCTTTATAACAATGTCGCCAACAGCGGTTTGGGCATGGTGACAGAGATTGATGAACAGGAGCTCGACAGTACGCTGGCGGTCAACCTGAAAAGCGCCTTGCTCACCTGCAAACACGTTGTACCGCTCATGACAGCCAGCGGTGGCGGTTCTATCATCAATATCGCTTCAATAGACGGCTTGCGCGCCGGCTTCAAACGCAATGTGCCCTATGCCGTCACCAAAGCCGGTCTCGTACAGCTGTCGCGTGTCATGGCAGTGCACCACGGCCGCGACAATATCCGCGTCAACGCCATCGCGCCCGGGCATATTCATGGCGCATTTGTGCGTACGCTCGCTGCCGATACCCGTGATCTACGTCGAAAAGCTGGCCCCCTGGGCACAGAAGGCACCGCTTGGGATGTGGCCTGGGCGGCGGTCTTTTTGGCCAGTGATGAAGCGCGCTGGATCTCTGGCGTCGTGCTGCCCATCGATGCCGGTTTGCTAGCAGCCACTCCTTTGTCCGTCCTTGACGACATCCTCAATGACTAGAACACTCATTCTATCTTCCATTTCCCCCACCGATTCGCGTCACTTCCTTGACATCCCTCGCCAAATCATTTATACAGTATACATATAGCGTTGCTGCCTAGCGATTCTAGCTGGCGGCGCGATAGCAGCGATCATCTATACAGTCTAAATGCGGGCATTTTTTCGCGCTTATTCTCTGCATTATCCAGCACGAAATCTGCCGCTCTTCTGGTGACATTTGGTCGCTGCTGCCGACAACTTTCTGAGACCATTTTCGGGCTTCGCGGCAGCGCCCCAGCTTCTGCAAGCGCCGTTAGCAAGTACAGCGCGCATACAACAGGCCTCGGTCCTGCCATGACGGGGCATCTTCCCGTCTCTGTCCTGCGGGCACAGAGCGACTGCCATTCGCGCGCAAAAGCGAGAAAAAATCATGAAATCTTTCCTCAACCTTCGACACAAATCACTGCTGCGCGAAGCCAATGAATTGGCGAAGTCTGGCTATTCTATCATCCCGGTGCATGGAGACAATGCGCCCGATGAACCCAAGAAGCCAGCCATCAAATGGCGTCAATACCAGAAGCGCATTGCCTCGACCGCCGAGATCGATGCCGCTTTTGACGAACAGTTTACGGCGCTGGGCATCGTCTGTGGACAGGTTTCGCGTCTGCTGGTCATCGACTTTGACGACCATCGGCGTTACCGGCGATTCTGTATGCACCTGCCTCAATATGCCGACACCTTCAGCGTGAAGACGCGGCGCGGCTGCCATCTGTATTTCCGCAGCGATGAGCTTGTGCCCAGTCATCAATTCGATGGTGGCGATATCAAAGGCGAACGCTCTTATGTGATCGCCCCGCCTTCGCGAATTGGCGGCTTCGCATACCGCGCCATGAACGACCTGCCCGCGATTCAACTGCAGCGCGGGGATATCGACAAGCTGCTGAACTACTTTCATGTGAGCTCTGCAATGCATGTGCTGCCAGGGAGAATCATTCGTGAGCGCAACGATATCGACTTTGCGCGGCTGTACGAGCGGCTGGCTGGGCAGATCGGTCGCAACAACGCGCTCTACCGTGCAGCTTCCATCGCCCGCGACCAGGGGATGTCGGCGGCAGAGGTCGAGCAGCGCTTAGCGCCTTTGCACCTGGCGCAACCTGCCAAACCCGCTCATCGGCGCGAAAAGCCAGTCGAACGTCTGCTGGAGGCGCAACGCAGCATCGCATCGGCTTTTCGTGGCGGCTCCTTCTCGCAGGATGATGGAGTGGGCCTCCCGAATTCGGTGCGTGAACGTTTGTTGACTGCTCAGGCCTCTAGCATCGTGCCTCGGCTCTTGGATGCCATCTCTTTGGCGGGCTGGAAAGACGACGCTAGTTTCACGCTGAGCGACGCGGTCGTCGTCGCGAGGCGCGTCGGCATCAGTCGCAAGTCCGTATTGCAAGCGCTGACTGGCGATCGTTCAATTTTTAATGGGCGGCATATTATCAGTAGAAGATATGCTGAATACCTGGACAAGAGGGGACTTAATGAGAAGAAGCGCGGTCGACCCCTGCAGTTGCTGTTTCAAGTGCCCAGTGTGGGGCGGCTGTTGGCGCTGTTGAATGTGGCTTGGACGCCCTCCGATGTTGTATGTGAAAGCGACCTGCGCACAGCCAAGACCTATCGGCAGGCACTGCATCGGGCGTATATCCAACGGCTAAATCCGCAGCTGCCCATGCGCAAGCTAGGAGAGCGGATTGGCGCATCTGCCCGCACCATCCGGCGTTATAACCGCGATCTGCGCGTGCAAGTCACCACTTGCATCGGGCGCTTGCGGATGGCGGAGCGAACGTTGAGCTGCCTGCCCAAGCGCACGGGTGATGTCGAGAACAATGCCACGGCGGGCTATTGGCTGGAGACAGCAGGCGGAGCGCGTTACCCGGCTTGGCGGCACATCGGCGCGAAACTGCTGAAAGAAGCGGACCAGGCCATCTGGCTGTGCATTCGCCGACCTTCGCGCTACAGCCTTGACGCAGAGCCGGCGCCGGCCGTGGCAATTGCGGCGATCAGCGCAGAGGAATTCCTGCAACTGCGCGCCTGGCGGGGGGAGACGGTCGAAAAGCTCAGCCTGCGCGACCGTGCCCTGGGATTGTTGCGCCGGGTCAAGGAACGCGTGGCGACAACCCGTTATCAGAAGCTCCAACTCTTCTTCGACACAGTGGCGGAGAGGATCGCCGAAGACAAAATCGCCGAGACCATCAGCGGCTACTTGTATGCCCTGGACGAACATGGTCAGCAAGTGCGGCGGCCGGCTCGGCGGGGCATCGCCTATCGCATGTTGAAGCAGTTCGGCGAGGGCAATGTCTTCCTGGCGCTGCGTGATACGGCGGATGACGTGCTGGCTTCCCTGGCGCGCGGTGCAGAACGCGCTGCGGTGCTGGATGGAGAGATGGGTCTGCCGGCGCAGTCGACGAGCTAAGCCGATGCGCTATACCGTTACAGGTGTAACGCTTGTGAAACCCCCAGTTGTCTCCGCAGCCCAAGCGCCCTCGATTCCTCTCTCGCAACATTCCACGTTCCGGCTCCCCGTCAAGTTGAGGAGATGGTTTCCTACCTTGCCTGTGATGTTGGTCTGACCGCTGTCGGGGAGAGACAGGTTTCGTTCGCGGGATTGCCGCTTGTCGTCATGTGTTGCGACATAGCGCGCCATCCGATTTATGGTCTGGCATCATCTGGGTCGATCCGGGAACGAAACCGCAGGCCTTTCAACTGGGCGCCTCTGTATCCTATTCCGGTCGCAGGAAGTGGCAATCGCTGTCTGCTCTCCTTTTCTGGCGATACAAGATCCGCTCCCACAATTCCTAACTTGAGACAAAATGTTTGGCTTCGGTGGCTGCGGCGCTGTGTGGGGCTGTTGAGGCCGAAATTGTATGTGGAGATGGTCTCCGCCCCTTTCACTATGGGGGGAAATTTGGTCGGGCGGCGGAGATGCGCTTGCGATCGCAGAAACGGCTATGGGCGAAATAGGTGTTGCCGGCATGATCATTGCGGGCGCGTCACAATCACGACCCTAGCGATAGACGATTGCAGATGTCATGTCGTACTAGACGTCCCCCATCCCGATTGGGTGGGGGAGGAGGCGGGGGGACTGTGGTCAGGCAGTTGAGTCGTCGATGTCTTCAATGAGGCGCATCAGCTGGCGGATCTCGGTTTCGATCAGCTTGCGGATATGCGGGCGCGAATCCGAATCGACCGCATTGATCTCTTTGCGCAAGCGGTTCCGCCATTGGCTGGCATCGGCAGCCAGACGCGCCAGGGCATCTTTGCGGCGTTTTTTGCGGCGCTCTACCGTTACTCGTGTAACGCTATCGAGGGCGGCTTTGATCTTGCGTAGCTCGCCTTCGGTCAAATCTTCGTCATCGCCACGCCGCCACAGATCGGCCGGCAAACGCAGCAGCGCCCGATACTGACGCAGCTGGCTGGCGGTGGACAGTCCCATGGCATTCAGCAGCCGTTCACCTTGTCCACGCGGAATGCGCCAGCTGCTGCCATCGGCCACTTGCGCATAAAAGGCTTGCTCGGTCTCGCAATCGGAAAGCATTGCGAAGTTTTGCCAGCCATGCAGGTCCATGAGTAGCAGCGAGAGCTGACGCGCCCGGCTGATGGCATTGAGGTTGTCGCGGGCGTTGTTTTCGCTGGCTTGCCGCCACACATCCACGCGGTTGACGATGCGCGCCGGAATGCGCGACCAATTGACGATGCTGCCGTCGGGTCGTTTGTCGCCATCGCCAAACTTCCAATACAAGATATGGTAAGCCAGCCAACGCCGCTCGCCTGTTTCAATCTCGTAGCGGTCGCCATGGTGCACCAGGCTGATGGGGTTGGACAAACCATCCCGCCGTATGCTGGCTGCTAGATCGATGAGCTTCATCAGCGCGGCGTACTTGGTGGATGCTGGCAGATCATCATCGACGGCTGGGCTCCCGTCTGTCTCGACCAGCGCACCGCGGTCGGTGGCTTGCCCGCGCAGGTAATTGACGATATCGAATGTCTGCCTGCCCGGCTCCAGCTGGATCTCCAATATCCAGCGCTCCAGGATATCCACAATGCTCGATGGCTGCAGCGAGAAAATATCGGTCAGGTCGTGTGGAATGCTGTAACGCGGCTGGATCGGGTTGGGATAAACCTCGTGTATGCTGACGGCTTCAATAGCTTGAAAATCGCTGTCGGCTGCGGCGATTTCCAGCGCCAGATCGCCCAATCCAAAACCGATTGCATCGGCAGTCTTGGGGTCGAGCGAGTTGGGATTGGCGAAGAGCAGATTATCTTCGTCGCGGATTTTGCGGCGGCGCTCACGACTGCTCATAGACGCGCTCCTCCAGCTGATCGACCAGATGCCAGGCGTCTTCGGCAGTGCCACTGGTCGGGGCGAGCGAGAAGACAGTGCGGCGAGCGCTGGCGACTTCTGTCCAGATCGTGCGCACTGGCAGCGGCTTCCACACCAGTCCGCCAAACGTATCTTGCAGGCGGCGCAGGTTGTCCTGATGCTCCAGCGTGCGACCGCGGTACATGGTTGGCACCACGCCCAACACCTTGATGTCGTTCAGATTGTATTGCTGGCGAATGGGGCTGAACTGGTCTTTGTGCGTCAAACTTTCGCGCAGTCCATCAAAGCTCCAGGCTTCGCATTTGGTTGGATAAATGATGCCATCGGTAGCCATATAAATGGAGGAATGCAGCAAGGATGGCGTGGGCGATGTATCAAAAAAAACGAAATCAATGGCGTTGCGCAACTGGTTGAAGCGCTTTAACACGGTGAAGGCATCGCTGATATTGCCGGCGATGCTGCGTGTCTCGATATTGGAGGGCACGACCAGCAGCTGTCCGGTGGTGTTGCCGGCTTCGTCGGGCACATTGAAGCGCTCGGGCGGCACAGGCCGTAGCACCCGTTGAAAAGGCGCGCTGCGGACGATCAGGTCATAGAAGCCAGGTTCCTTCGCCAGGCCAAATGCGATGGTGGCGTGTCCTTGCGGGTCGGCATCGACCAGGATGACGCGCTTGCCACGAATGGCCAAACCGGCGGCGAGATGGGTGGCGAGGGTCGTCTTGCCAACGCCCCCTTTTTCGTTGAGCAGTGTGATGATCTTCATGTCGATTTACCTACTCTAGGACATGGGCGTGAGCTGCGCTGTACACATAGCCGGTTACGCCGTTGTTGAATGTGACGATGCTGCGGGCAAAGATGCCATCGGCAACCAGGCGGTCCATCATGTCAATTAGATGCGGGGTCTTCTTGCGGTTGAGGCGATTCACGATCTCGGTGCGGGTCAGCGGACGCTCGCTTTGCTCCACGATGTCGATCATCATCTGGCGGGTCTCTGTTCGCGGACGGTGATCCTGTGGCATGAATATCGCGGCTCCCAGATTGCACTGTATAGATACACAGGCGACTCTAGCGCATTTTGTCGCACCTTGCAAGCGGTTCTTGGGCAATCCAGGCAATGTTAAGATATTCATAACTGTCGTAATAATTCGTAAAAAAGAACAAATGTCCCAGATTCAGGATGGCGATGTCATGAACGACCCTGGCAACGAGAGGCCCCACAAGGTTTATCCGCAGATGCGCCCGCTCTTGGTCGGCTCTGCGCCCACATGTTCCACTGCGGGCTTTCCAGCGATTCTCGCCTATTACCGCTGCAGGGTCGGGTCGAAGGCATCGCGTATGCCATCGCCGATGATGTAGAAGCAGAGCACCGTCACCGTAATCATCAGAATCGGGAAGATGATGAGATGCGGTCCGAGCCGGAAGAACTGCAACGATTTAGTCAGCATATTGCCCCATGTGGCTTGCGGCGGCTGCACGCCAAAACCGAGATAGCTAAGGGCTGATTCGGTGAGAATGAGACCCGCAATGCTGCGCATGAGTACGATGGCGGTGATGGACACCAGGTTGGGCAAGATGTGGGCGAAGATGATTCGCCAGGTTCCGGCGCCCAGGGCAGCTGCAGCGATGATGTACTCGCGCGGACGCAAGGAGATGGCTTGCCCGCGGATAAGGCGGTAGGTGCCGAACCAGCCGAAAAGCCCGAAGACGAGGATGAGTAAGGTTGAGTTAAAGGAGGTGAAAGATGCGATGATAATTAGAATAAAGAGCAGGGGGATGGAGTCGAGCGTGGTCACGAACCAATTTAGCAAGTCGTCGATGGTGCCGCCTCGGAAACCGGCGACCATGCCGAGGGTGACGCCGATGCAGAGTGCTAACAGGGCGCCGAAAAAACCGATACCCATGGATACGCCGCCGGCATGCAGCAGACGCGCCAGCTGATCGCGCCCAATATCATCTGCGCCTAGGATGTAACCGTTTGTCAGCGGCGGTGTGAATTTGTTAACGGTTATGGGCTTGTTAGGGTTGACCTGCATGATGCTGTCGGTGATGAAAGGCGCCAGCAAGGCGATAATAGTGATGACCGCCAGGTAGGCCAGCGCCACCAAAGTGAGCTTGTCGCGCCAGATCGAGCGCAGCGCCTTCTGCGTCAGGGACTGGCTGGCGAGGCGCTTATCGCCTACTTTCTGCTTTTGTGCCGCTTGGCGTTTGAAGTGCATCATGCCGCCGCCAACCTTTGTCCCAGTCCCAATGCTGGGCTTACACCGGACTCAATCGAAACGAATGCGCGGATCGATCAGCGCGTAGAGGATATCCGACAGCAGATACCCCAGGATGTTGGCGAGGGCGCCGTAGACAGCGACGATCATGACAATGGGATGGTCGCGCCGGCCGGGCGCCTGCACCAGTAGCCGCCCCACGCCAGGCCAAGAGAATATCTGTTCGGTAATGGCGGCGCCAACCAAGAGAAATGTGATCGAGGGACCAAGAAAGGTCGCGATGGGGATGAAGGCGTTGCGCAAGCCGTGCCGCAGCCAGATTGCCCGCTCGCGCAAGCCTTTGGCGCATGCCGTGCGAATATAATCCTGGCTGACCACATCCAACATGGACGCCCGCATATAACGCGAATAGCCGGAGACGCCACCGGCCGCCAACACGATGGTGGGCAGGATGAGGTATTCTAGCCGGCTGGTTACGGGCGGGCAGGAATCGTCAAGGGTGGTTTTGCAGCGGCCGCCAAACGGCAAGATGCCCAGCAGGGCGGCGAAGATCAAGATCAACAACAAACCCAGCCCAAAGCTCGGCACCGAGTCGACGATGACCGCGCCGACCCGACTGACTTGGTCGAATGCGCCACTGTGGTAAACCGCCGCGACGATACCAATGGCAATGCCAATGGTGAAGCCGGTGATGAGCGAAGTGAGACCGAGCTCCAACGTTGCGGGCAAGCGCTCGACCAGCACGCTCAAAGCCGCGCGTTTGTAGTAGACAGAATTGCCCCAGTCGCCACGGAGGATGCCGTATTTATTGCCCGGCGGCAGCTGTTTCAGCACAGGTTCGCCGCTGGCTTCATCAATCATGGGTTTGCCGTGCTCGTCCAGGGAGGGGGCGTAATGGTCGATGAAGAAGACCGAGCCGTCGGCCAAGCCATCGCCATCTTCGTCCCAGCGCATCCAGTCATCGCCGGTCAGCCAGCGCAGGTACTGCACGAGCAAAGGATCGTTGTAGCCAAGAATGTATTTTAGCTCTTCTTTCTCGCGTGGCTTCATTCGGTTATTGAACGCCAGTATCTCGACCGGACCGCCCGGCGCCAGCGAGATCAAGATGAATACAAAGAGCGTGATGCCAAAGACCGTTGGAATGGCTTGCAGCAAACGGCGGATGATGTATTTGGTCATCGTTGCTCGCTAGCTCCCGCCGACGCGCTTGTGATAAAAGGGGGCGACCCAACTCGAGCCGCCCCCGCAACTTGCTTCTTTGGGCCGTGTTGCCCCGCCGCCTGCTATTGCTCAGAGACCATCCAGGCGTCGATATTCCAGCGCGAGCCACCGGGACGCGGCGACCAGTTTTCTACTGTGGTCTGTGCTGCCAGCAGCACATCGCCGGTGCTGATCCAAATCCAGGGCGATTCATCGCGCAGAATCTGGTAAGCCTCGCCGTACATCTCTTTGCGCACATCGACATCGCAGCCCGGCACCAAACGCGCGCCTTCGATCAGCTCATTCAAGCGCGGGTTGTTGAAAGACTGCGTGTTGTAGCCAGCGCCCACGACATCGGCTTCGGGCAAAAAGATGCTGGCGATGCCGTTGGGGTCGGCAGGTGTCGCCAAGCCCCAGAACACGCCGATGGCATCGTAGGTCTGCGCCGTGAACTCGCTGACCAAGGTGCCAAACTCGACAAATTCGACCGTCACATCAAAGCCCAGCTCGTTCCACTGGTCTTGCAGGATGGTGTAGAGCGCTTCCTGGCTGGTGTTGCCGGCGTTGGTCTTGGCGGTGAAGGCCAGCGGCGCGCCCTCTTCGGCATACAGGCAACCATTGCATTCGCGCACGCCATCGCCATCGCTGTCGCTGAAGCCGGCTTCGTCCAGCAGCTGCATGGCTTTGTCGGCGTCGAAAGGATAAGGCTCGAGCCCCGCAGGGAAGCTCCAGTCGGTCGGACGCACATGCGAGGCGACCGGGATGCCGGTGCCGAAGAATGCGCCATCGTTGACCTCATCGAAGTTCATGCCATAGTTGAGCGCCTGGCGCACGCGCGCATCGCCCAATATCGGATGATGCCCCTGGTCAATCGGGTTGCCATCTTCATCCAGCCCATCTTGCGGGTTGGTCGGGTCGGCAATGTTCAGCGACAAGAAGCGGATGGTGCCGGCTGGCGTCTCGTAAGTCTGGAATTCGCCCGCAGCGCCGCGTTCTTTGACATCTGCGCGGTTGGCTTGCGGCACGCTGTCTACCCAGGTCAACTCGCCAGCGAAGAATTGCTCCATCTGCACGACTTGGTCGGTGACGACCTTGTAGACCCAGCCTTCGGGGATGACCGCGCCCATCTCAGCATCGGTGTAGTCGGGGTTTGCCAGCAGGGTGGTCTGTTCGCCCGGTCGGAAGTTGGCGAAGACAAAAGTCTCGCCGCCTGTCACAGTCGGGTTGAGGTTGTATTCGTTCTCGTCCATGCCGGCGTAGTCGTCGCCGTAGACTTCTTCAAACACATGCGCGGGCACCGGAGTCACCGGCTCCAGCGTATTGATGAGCGTGCAGTTGGCTTCGTCAAAGGTGATGGACAGCGTGTGCTCGTCGATGACTTCGTAGCTTTCTACGCGGTCGATCAACTCCTGGCGCGGCGAAGACGTTTCGCCACTCAGCACAGCATCCAGGAACCAGGCGACATCAACTGCGGTGATAGGCACGCCATCGCTCCACACCATGTCATCGCGCAGGTGGAAGGTATAGGTCATGCCATCTTCGCCGATATCCCAGGCGGCCACCAACGCGCCTTTGGCGCCAGGCATATATTGCACAGTTGCCGAGTCTACACCGATGAAGTCGGGATACATGCGGGCGATGACATCGTTGGATGTGCCATCGTTGGAGATGATGGGGTTGAAAGTAGTGGGGTCATCGCCGAAGTTGGGCTCGATGATCGCGCCGCCGCTGCCGAGATCTTGCGCCAGCGCCGGCACGCTTATAATTAGCAGGGCAAATGCAAGCAATGGGCAGATTAGCAAGAATCGTCTGCTGCGTCTCATGGTGCAATTCTCCTCGTCGGGTGCATAGACAGATGGGTTCGCTTACCGTAACCTGCATTTTAGCAGATTTCTGATGATCGGCGCGATGTTTCTGTTATAGCGGCCGAACCATTTCCACATTACATTTGCGCTATAATCTGAGTGAGGCATTCGAGATAGGGACGAAGGCGCTATGGCTACATTGACGCGACAGGTTACTGCCGACAACTTCCTGGAAGTCGCCAACCTGCCTGAATATGCCGACCGCAGCATTGAGTTGGTAGAAGGAGAACTCTGCGAGATGCCCGTTACAAACAACGATCACTCAGAGATTGAAAGCCGCTTGTCAACATTGATTGGCTATTATGTCATGCTGCACAAACTGGGACGCACCTACTCAGGTAACGCTGGTGTAATCGTCGAGCGCAATCCTGACGGCAGAGACACCGTGCGCGGGCTGGATTTCGTCTTCCTGAGTGCCGAAAAAGCGCCTCGCCGTCTTCCGCCGGGACTAATCGAAATCGCGCCCGACCTGGTGATTGAAGTGATCTCGCCCAGCAACACAGCTGATGATACCCGCTTGAAAGTGCGCCAGTTGCTTCAGGCCGGCTGCGCGCAAGTGTGGATCGTCTATCCCAAGCTCCGCGAAGTCGATGTGCACAGCTCCGATGGCATCAAGACGTATGGCGAAAGCGACACGCTCGCCGCGCCCGATATCCTGCCCGGTTTCGAAATCGCAGTCGCGGACATCTTCCCCGCGTAGCTGGATAGCCCCCAGCGTATCCAGCGACCTCTACGCCCTCTGGTTTCTCTGCGTTTCACAGCGCCTATGTTACAATCAGATCACACAACAGAGGACGCATGACCATGGCTCTCTTGACACGCTCTCCAGCAGAAACACGCCTCAGCGTCGAAGAATACCTGAAAATCGCCAGCCGGCCCGAATATGCCGATTGCCGGGTCGAGCTCGTGGAAGGAGAAATCGTCACCATGCCCCCGCCTCAAGCATTTCACGGTGTCGTTCTGGGTAGGTTATTCGCCCGGCTGTTTGCATTTGTAGAGGCGCGCAGTCTTGGATATGCGACTGCTGGAGACGCCGGCTTCTTGCTGGATCGAGACGAGATACATGGCGACACGGTGCGCGGCATGGATATTACTTTCATCAGCCGCGACAAGATACCTGGCAGCTTTCCACGAGGCTTGCTTGAAATCGCGCCCGACCTGGCCATCGAAGTCATGTCGCCGTCCAACACGGTCAGCGACACCAACCTGAAGATCGAGCAGCTGCTGCAGGCTGGTTGCGCGCAAGTGTGGATCGTGCATCCCGATCTGTGCCGCGTCGATGTGCACAATATGGACGGAATGCGCATCTACCGCGAAGGCGACACGCTCGCCGCGCCCGGCATCCTGCCCGGCTTCGAAATCGCAGTCGCGGATATCTTTCCGAGTTAAGCGGAACATGAATCACAGTCGCAGAAAAGGTGAAATTGGGGCGATACTGATATCGTCCGCTGCATGACAACCTCGCTCCCCAAGCTCACAACGGCACAGCGCGCCTTGGTCGATGCGCCGCTGGAACGCAAACTCTGGCTGGAGGGTATTGCTGGCAGCGGCAAAACCAGCAGCGGCATCGCGCGCGTTCTACGTCTGCTGGAGCAAGGCGTACCCGCCGAGACCATCTTGTTATTTGTGCCCCAGCGTTCCCTGGCGAATCCCTACCGTGAAGTCTTGCGCGGCTACCCCGGCTACAGCGGCGGACAATTGGCTGTACACACCATCGGCAGCCTCTCGAAAGACCTGGTCGAGACATTCTGGTTTCTCATCGCCGAGCGAACTGGCTTCGCTCACCCGCACGACTTGCCCAACTTCCTCAGCCTGGAGATGGTGCAGTATTTCATGACTCGCGCTATCGAAACGTTGGTGGCGCAGCGCGATTATTTCAAAAGTGTGCGCATTGATCGCGCTCGCCTCTACAGCCAGATCGTCGACAATATGAACAAGGCGGCGTTGGTCGGCTTTCCTATCAGCGAGATCGGCACGCGTTTGAAAACAGCCCTGGGCGGTGGCGTCGAGCAGGCGCATATCTATGACGATGCCCAAACCTGCGCCATTGCCTTCCGCGAATACTGCCTGCAGCGCAACCTGCTGGACTTTTCCTTAACTGTCGAGTTGTTCAGTCAACAGGTGCTGGCGCTGCCCGTGGCTCGCGACAACTTGCGTGGGCGCTTCCAGCATCTGATCGCCGACAATGTCGAAGAAGATAACCCGGCCGCCCATCGCTTCTTGATGAGCCTGTTGCCGAACTGCAAGTCGGCGCTTTTGATCTGCGACCGCGATGCCGGCTTCAGACGTTTCCTCGGCGCCGATCCCGAAAGCGCCGACCGCCTGCGCCAAGCCTGCGACAGCCACGCCACGCTCGAAGACTCTTTCGTTATGAGCGCCCCAATCGCCGCTTTGGGCGCGCATCTGTCTGCGCCGCTGCTTGGCGAAGAAGCCGCCGCAGAGACGGACTTCCGCCCGGCGCTGATCACCGAAGCTCACCGCTATCATCCGCAGATGATCGAGTGGGTTTCGGAGGAAATCGGCAAGCTGGTATTTGAAAAGGGCATCAAGCCGCAAGAGATCGCTGTTCTGGCGCCATTCATGTCCGATGCGCTGCGATTTTCGCTCTTCGAAAGCTTGCGGAGGCGCGGACTTTCGGCGCGGTCGCACCGTCCCTCGCGGGCGCTGCGCGATGAACCGGCCGCGCGTACCTTGCTGACCCTGGCGCGACTGGCGCATCCGGGCTGGGGCGCGGCGCCGGTCCAGTTCGACCTGGCATTTGCTTTGACTCAGACAATTGCCGGGCTCGACCTGGTTCGCGCCAAGTTGCTCTGCGATGTGCTGTATCGCGATGGCAGCCTGCATCCATTCAGCGGCATCACCAACGCAGCCATGCAAGACCGCATCACCTTTGACATCGGCAAGCGCTATGACCACCTGCGCGACTGGATTGCGGCATACAGCGAGGGCGAGCCGATCGCGGCGCTGGATATCTTCTTCCGCCGTTTGTACAGCGAAGTCTTGGCGCGGCGCGGTTTTGGCTTTCATGCCGATGTCAACGCCAGCAACATCAGCCGCAACCTGGTCGATTCGGCGCGGGGTTTTCGCTGGGCGCTGGACTTCCTGCGGCGTTATGACGATGACATCGACCTGGCGCGCGATTATGTGCAGATGGTCGAGCGCGGCCTCATCGCCAATTTTTACCTGCGCGACTGGATAGAAGAAGCCGAAGACAGCATCTACATCGCGCCTGCCTATACCTTCCTGCTGGGCAATCGCGCTGTCGATGTGCAATTCTGGCTGAATATCAGCAGCGAAGGCTGGTCGAGCCGATTGTTTCAGCCGCTGACGCATCCGCATGTGCTCAGCCGGGGCTGGCAGGCTGGCGCAGTCTGGAGCGAAGCCGACGAGCAAGAGCTGGAACGCCAAACCCTGCGGCGGCTGGCGCTGGCATTGACGCGGCGCTGTCGTCAGGCTGTCTATCTGGGCTACAGCGAGCTGGGCGAAAGCGGCTACGAGGCGCGTGGCTTGCTGCTAGAAACGCTTCACACGGCATTGCGGCGCGTCCATGCTGGATTAAGACCCCCCTCAGTCCCCCCGAAAAGTCGGGGGGAGGCAACGGCGCGCGCGGATTTCTACGCATGTCGGGGGATGGGGAACGGCCCCACATACACGAAAATAGACACTCCCCCACCCTCAATTCCTTGACAAGCCAGGAAATGGCATTACAATGGAAAAATATGCGATAAGCTAGGTATTTTATCTATGCGTTTCAGAACAACCTCTTATCCATATGGCGTCGACCAGGCAAGAATGGAGTATCGAAAGATGAATGCTGGCAAGCCCACCCCCCCCCCCCCCTCCGACCCCCCCTCACCCGCCACCCCCCCCCCCCCCCCCCCCCTGTAATATCGCGTAATTCCGCTTCGTTTCATTTCCAATCCGCGTTCGCATTCAAGGTAATACTCGCCGCGCTGGTCTTGCTTTTGCTGCCGGCGGGCAGGGGTAATGTAATTCACTGTTGGGCATCTCTCACCCACGAAAGGGGATCATCATGAAGGCTAGATTACTGATTGCGATACTGCTGCTGGTATTTGCGACAGCGGCTCAAGCGCAGGGGCCAGGCGGCTCAGGCGATATTGGTGACCCAATACAACAGCCTGAGACCGTCCCAGAGACCCCCAAGCGTTCTGCTGCATACATCCAGTCGGTCAAAAACTTAACGACCGACGAGAAAGCCTTGCAGTTCTATAGCCGTGTGACGCCTACTCTCTGTAGGGAAACATGCAGAGACGAGTTTTACTTCTTGCCCCAAATATCGTGGGTAGCTCCGAAAGCCAGCCAAGATGTGACCAGTTACCGGGTAAGCTGGTCTGTCGGTCGCAATTGGCGTGGCCTTGGCAAGAGCAATACAGCTCGTCGCGGCAATATGATTGTTCAGGCGGGCAGCACTTCGAACTTCGTGACCCTCCCAGCGGTGAAGATAAAGGCAGGAGAAACGCTGTACATCCGCACTCGCGCTCGGTTCTGCTGCGGCGTGAAGGGACCCTGGAGCGAGCTTACGATGACGTACGATTGACGTCAGTTATCGTGTCGCGGCTCGTCTACGCAAACGAAGCCCCCGGCTGTTCGCCAGGGGCTTTTTGCTTTTGCTTTCAGCGCGACGCTCGATGGGGGAAAAGAGAACCGCCCGATTTCTCGAGCGGCATGAAGTCTCAATCTCTGCTTGACAAGCGCATTGGGTGGCTATCGGCATAACCCGGGCTCTGAGTGAAGCATGGTCCCATCGTGGGCGTAAAAGATAGACGATGACTTTACGCAGGCGTCACGGCTTGTATCAGCGTAAATGGCCCGCACGCGAACACGAAAGGTCTTGTCTCCGGTTTGGACTCCCGCAGGGACGGCCACCTTAAATGACACATCTAGCCCGCCATATGTACCCGCGTCAAAAAACAGATTGCCGCGCCGCAGATGATCTGGGTTAGGCTTCTTGTAGCTCAACCACTTCTGGCCCGAAGTCCAAGAAACGCGATATTTGACAGGCTTCTCAAGCGTCAACCCCGCCTCCAAGTAAACAGACAAATCGAGCGTCGTGCTGAACCCTTTGAAGTCCCGCGCATCATTTGCCGAGATTTCTCCGTCAAATAGTAACGAGTAAATTTTGGCCTTCCCGGCCAGCTTGTCGGAAGCCCCCTCGGTATCCTCGGCAGTCGCCACGCCAGCCAGCGCCAGCAACAGCAGAACCACGCCCAGTATTCTACGTTTCATGATCCGCCCCTTCCTAATCCTTCCGTACATGTTCGATCTCCTTCGATTCAACTATGCCGATTGACGATTTTCAAAGCCGCTCCCACAGCCGACCCGGGACCAGCGCCAAGGCTCCGCAGGCGAAGCAGGCGGCATGCCGGTCAGTGAGCTTTGAGAACGGGATTTGATTAGAGGGGTGCAGCGAAAATGAAGTGAAGCGCTATTATTGCTAGATATTACGGG
>MPMG01000022.1 GCA_002238485.1 Chloroflexi bacterium bin20
AGAGTGTGAAGTAGTAAGGGGCGGCTCGTTGAGTTGCCCGCCAGGGGAGAGAAGCGCGAAGTTTTAGCCTGCTGCTGTGCTGTTAATCGTAAGGCGTCGTGGAGATGGATTTGGGGCTGTAGCTCAGTTGGTTAGAGCGCACGCCTGATAAGCGTGAGGTCGCAAGTTCAAGTCTTGCCAGCCCCACAGGGCGATCCGCCACAAACCTCACTTCGTTTACATCGTCAAAAAACAAGTTCATAAACTGGCGCAAGCCTGTGCCCCGGCACGGGCTTTTTGGCGTGCATTTGCCAACTCTATTGTGCGCTCAAATTCACATTGGTTAAAACTGAAATTGCTATATGCGCTTACTGTGCTTGCGCAATGGAATAAAGTCCTTGACAATGACAAAGGACTGAGTTAAGTTCAAGCACTCGAGCACGGATAGAGGCGGGGTAACTTGCGATGGGCAACAGACGAAAGAGATTTGTATCTGTGCTTCTCAGCATGACAAGTGTAGCGTTGATGTTCGGCGTCGTTCTCTACAGAACCGACCTGGTCTTCGCACAGGCTGACGCGCCGAAAGCCGATCAGGTTGCGCTCGTTCCGCGAAATTTTGAGGTGTCAGAAACGGAAGACGATGACGATGCTGGCGATGGTGACGCCGATCCGCCAACCGATAACGATGGCACGGACAGCGATGGCTACGATACGCCTCCGCCTCCCACGGACAACGATGGGTTCGATACGCCACCGCCGCCGACCGACAATGACGGCACGGACAGCGATGGATTCCTCACACCCCCGCCGACTGACAATGATGGCACGGACAGCGATGGTTACGATACGCCACCGCCGACCACGGACAACGATGGTTTCGACACGCCACCGCCGCCGACCGACAATGACGGCACGGATAGCGATGGCTACGATAGCCCGCCGCCACCGAACAATGCCAGGACAGACGGTCTGCAAACCTATGAATTCATAGTGCGACCTGGCGACACCTTGTCCCAGATAGCTGCGCACCTGAATGTTCCGCTGGAGATGCTGGCGTATCAGACCCAGAATCCGTCTTATATCTTGCCGGGCAAGAAGTTCTATTATGTCAGTGAGCGCCGCGTGGATACGCCGCCGCTTTTCACGGATGATGACGGCACGGACAGTGACGGGATCGATACTACAGGGCAATTTACCGACAACGATGGCACCGACAGCGATGGCATCGACACGCCATACGAAAATAGTGGTCAACAACAGCAGCAACAGGTCCAACAACAACAAGCTAATCAACAGCAGAATCGCCAGCAAGATGATCCATATACCGACAATGACGGCACAGACAGCGACGGGATCGATACTACCGGGCAATTCACCGACAACGATGGCACGGACAGCGACGGCATTGCCACTTCGCAGTTGACGGACAACGATGGCACGGACAGCGACGGCGTTGCGACCTCGCAACTCACCGACAACGATGGCACGGACACTCCCGCCACGCCCGACAGTCCCGATACTGCCGACAGTGACGACAGCGATGACAGCTAATGGCGCAGCCGCCTGTTGCTCCCGCGGTCGACAAGTATTTCGCGGATGTCCACTTCCCAGAGGATCCGGCGCTGCCCCACTTGCCCCGTCTGTTCCAGTCCGACTGGATTTGCCGGGCATTTCAAGAGCAATTGCCTGAGTCCCATGGTGAGCCCGCCAGCGTGCGTATTCGCCACTTTATCCACAGTATCGGCAAACGCGCGCTCGTCAGCTACGAAGTAACTTGGCGCAAAGACCGTTATCTGCCGCCCGAATACTTCGTGGCGAAAGCCAGTGCCAAGGGCGCTTTTGAGCTTGCGCGCTATCCGCTAGACGTGCGACTGCCTGGCTTGATGCAAGCGGCGCGTCCAGGCAGCGCCTTGGAACTTGTGAACAGGCATGTATTGACGATGCCTGCGCGGCGCGCTCGCGTACAGATGATCCGATATCGACCCGAATACCGCGCGGTCTTGCGCCAGCGCATGGGTCGCGTGCGGCTATACGCCAGGGTGATGCGCCCGGAAGATGCAGAGTCCTTCGTGGCTGCTCATCAAGTCGCGACGAACTCGGCCTTCGTTGTGCCTGGATTGGCTGGCTGCTGGCAGGATGGGGGAATCGTTTGGCTGACGGAAATCCGCGGCCGAGACCTTCGCCGGCGCATTCGCCAGGGTAGATTCCCGGACCCGATGCGGCTGCTTGACGGCTTGGAATCGTTGTGGAGAGTGCCGCTTGAAAGCTCTGGCATCCGCCCGTTCAGCCTCAGGCGCGCCTATGTCCGCGCCAAGAACCATTTTCGGCACAACTTGCGCGACTATGCGGATTCGCTCTATCAGTTGAACGGCGTTGCAGATGCGCTCGACCCATTTGTCAGGTCTTGGCGTCCGTCCAGCATGGCGCACAACGACTTTTATGATGATCAATTGCTGATTATGGAGGGTGGGAAGATCGCGCTCGTGGATTTGGAGGATATCGGACCAGGCGATCCCTTGCTCGATGTGGGCAATTTCCTCGCGCATCTTCGCTGGTCTGCGCAGTCCAGGTCTAGCGATCGAGCCGAATACTGCCAGGCATTTCATGACGATTTGCGCCGCGCCGCGCTGGAAAGACTTGGCTGGGACGCGCGCAGCCTGGCGTTACGAGAAGCCGTCTGCCTGTTTCGGATCTGCACCAATGTCATTCGGCATCCTAAGCACGATTGGAAGAGCAGGCTGGACGCGGGCCTCGCTCTGGTGAATGCAACGTTGGGATAATCACCTGCGCGCAATAGCTCGCTTCCTGCCGCTTGGCATCAATCTGTTGAAAATTCGCCAAAGTGACACTTGACACAAGTTTATGTTGCTGCAAAAATCCATATTCTTGCGGCTGGCAAGTTCTTGG
>MPMG01000008.1 GCA_002238485.1 Chloroflexi bacterium bin20
CAAAAAT
This sequence comes from Chloroflexi bacterium bin20, assembly GCA_002238485.1. GTDB lineage: Bacteria > Chloroflexota > Anaerolineae > Aggregatilineales > Phototrophicaceae > UBA6055. The sequence goes on from MPMG01000008.1 coordinate 8, forward strand.
CTGCTTTGAAGCGGAGGGCAGCGCCTTCAAGTTCATCGACACCACGGCGCTCCCTCGCGTCGTCTATGATCTGCCAGCCACCAACGAGAACGGCTTGACCTGCGGCATAATCGACCGCCCTGGCAATTTGATCCTGCTGCCCGGCGCCCGTCCGCCCGCTGCGCAAATGCAAGCGCCCGCCCCGCAAGAGACGAGCCTGAGCGGCTGCATGGTGAGAACGCAATACATCCTGAACTTCCGCGCCAGTCCCGGCGGCGATGTCATCCGAGCCATCCCCTTCAACGCGACATTGACGGCGGTCGCGCGTACGGCAGATTGGTTCAAGGTGGACTTTCACGGCGTCAAGGGCTGGATCAGCGCCGACTTCGTCGAGCCGATCGGGACTTGCGGCTGAGCCTGCACCCCCCTCAGTCCCCCCGAAAAGTCGGGGGGAGGCACAACCCCCCTCAGTCCCCCCGAAAAGTCGGGGGGAAGCACAACCCCCCTCAGTCCCCCCGAAAAGTCGGGGGGAGGCAACGGCATACACGGAAATAGACACTCCCCTGCAGTATGCCAGCTTGTCTTATCGGCCAGCATCGGTAGAATGAAAGCTCAATCATCTGCAAGCGCAGGAGACATCTTATGATCGACTTTAGCCCCATGCGCGAAGGCGAGCTAAGCTTCATGGATTACGCGGCGCGCGAGAATATCGGACCGGCTGATCTGCGCGCACTCAGCGACGAGAGTCTTGACTTCCTGCTCAGCCAGCTGGACGGCTTGACCGATGCGGATATCGTCTTTGAGCCCGAAGACCCCGGCGCCAGCGACCCCTTTGCTGTCGAAGGCGAAGAAGAGATCGGCTGGAATTTCGGACATTTGATCGCGCATGTGACCGCCAGCAGCGAAGAAGGCGCGGCGCTAAGCTCGCTATTGGCGCGTGGCGTGCCCGCCTCAGAACGTCCGCGTTACGAGACGCCCTGGCGCGACATACAGACAGTGGCGCATGTGCGGCAGCGCCTGGAAGAAAGCCGGCGCATGCGCAATGCCTACCTGGAAACTTGGCCCCAAGCGCCGCTGCTGGATACCTTGCGCGACATATCCGAGCGATTCACGGCGCGCTTTGGGCACATGAATGCGCCGGCCGCTTTTCTCTTTGGTCTGTCGCACGAAGTCGGGCATTATGCGCAGATTGAAGAGGTTCGCCGGCAAGCGCTGGCAACACGGGCCAGCTGAGCCACGGAGCGCAAATGAGCGAGTTTATCAAGCCGCGCGCGCCCAGAGGCTTTCGGGATTTTCTGCCGCGGGCGATGTTGCGGCGGCGTTTTGTCATCGGCTGCATCACCGAAATCTTCGAGCGCTTTGGATTTGAGCCGCTGGATACGCCCATCCTGGAGCTGCGCGAGACGCTCTTTGGCAAATATGGCGAAGAAGCCGAGCAGCTGATATTCAGCGCGCAGCATGGACGCAGCGCCAGCGAACCGCTAGCCATGCGCTACGATTTGACTGTGCCCTTGGCGCGCGTGGTGGCGCAGCACGAAAGCCATCTAAATCTGCCCTTCAAACGGTATCACATCGCGCCGGTTTTTCGTGGCGAACGACCCCAGCGCGGACGCTACCGGGAGTTCTACCAGTGCGATGCCGATATCGTGGGCGTGGCGGGGGTGATGGCCGACGCCGAAATCGTCATCATGATGCAGCGGATTCTGAGCCGACTGGGCTTTCCACAATTTGTCATCAAGATCAATCACCGGCGTTTGTTGACTGCCATTGGCGCTTTTTCGGGTTTGCCCGCCGACCAACTGCCCGACCTGTATCGCAGCGTCGACAAATACGACAAGCTGGGCGCGGATGGCGTTCGCGCCGAGCTGGCAGAGCGGGGCATCGCCGAGGAAGCAATCGGCCGTATGATGGACCTGCTGCAAGCCAATGCGCCGGGCGCCTCCAGCCTCGACCTGGTCGAGCAAGCGCTGGGCAAGGGCGAAAATGGGCTGGAAGAACTGCGCGAACTGGCCGACTTGCTGGCAGCAGCCGATGTGCCCGCCGAGCATTATGACTTCGACTTCACCATGGCGCGCGGATTAGGCTATTACACCGGACCGATATTCGAAACAATCATCTCGCAGCCCAACCTGGGCAGCATCACCGGCGGCGGGCGCTATGACAACCTGATCGGCATGTTTCGCCGCCAGAGCTTGCCCACCACCGGCACATCCTTTGGCATTGAGCGCATCATCGACCTGCTGGACGCGCTGGATTTGTATCCGGCCGGGCTGGGCGGGACCTTGGTGCAAGCGCTGGTCACTGTGTTCGGCGCGGACACCCGGCGCGAATCGCTGCGAATCGCCGAGGCGCTGCGCAGGGCTGGCATCAATGCCGAGTTGCACCTGGAATCGCGCAAGCTGGGTCGGCAGATTGCTTATGCCGATCGCAAAGGCATCCCCCTGGTGGCAATCGCCGGCTCGGAAGAAATCAGCCTGGGCCTTGTCAAATTGCGGCGGCTGGCCGACAGACGCGAGCAGAGCGTCAAGCTGGAAGATATCGGCGAGGCGGCGCATGCGCTGCTGATGGACAGCTGATATGCACTTGCAGGGGCGCGCCAGCGGCATTTTGCTGCACCCAACCTCGCTGCCGGGCCAATATGGCATTGGGGATCTCGGCGCTGGCGCCTACCGCTTTGTGGATTGGCTGGCAGAGCAAGGCCAGTCGATCTGGCAAGCGCTGCCACTGGGACCGACCAGCTATGGCGATTCGCCTTATCAGACGCTTTCCGCTTTCGCTGGCAATTGCAACCTGATCAGCCTGGATCGCCTGGTCGATGATGGGCTGCTCAGCGCGCGCGACCTGGCTGATGCCCCACCCTTCCCCGCCGAGCGCGTCGATTATGGCTGGGTCATCCCCTTTCATGATCGCATGTTGGCGAAGGCGCATCGCCGCTTCCGCGACCGCCCGGACACATTGCTGCAAGCGGCTTTTGAGCAATTCGTGGCGCGCAATCGCTATTGGCTGGAAGACTTCGCGCTATTTATCGCCTTGAAGCAAGCTCATCAGCTGCGCCCCTGGGTCGAATGGGAAGTCAAGCTGCGACGGCGCGATCCAGCTGCACTGAAATGGGCAGCAGGCGAATACGCGCAGAATATCGATCTTGAGCACTTCCGCCAATGGCTCTTCCATCGGCAGTGGTCGGCAATAAAAGCCTATGCCAATGGGCGTGGCATCCGACTCTTTGGCGACCTGCCCATTTTTGTCGCGCATGACAGCGCCGATGTCTGGGCGCGCCAGGACGACTACTTGCTAGACACGGACGGTCAACCGACAGCGGTGGCTGGTGTGCCGCCCGATTATTTCAGTCCGACTGGTCAACGCTGGGGCAACCCGCTCTATCGCTGGGATGTCATGGCCGCCGATGGCTACAACTGGTGGCTGCAGCGACTGCGGTTTTTGCTGCGGCTGGTCGACTCGGTGCGTATCGACCATTTCCGCGGGTTCGAAGCCTACTGGCGCATCCCGGCGACAGAGCCGACTGCGGTGAAGGGCGCCTGGATGCCCGGACCAAGCCACAGATTTTTTAAGACAATCTTGTCCGAGCTGGGTGAGCTGCCCATCATCGCCGAAGATCTAGGTGTTATCACGCCGGGCGTCGAGAAGCTGCGCGACGACTTTGGCTTGCCGGGCATGAAGGTGCTGCAATTTGCCTGGAGCGACTCCGCCAATCCCTTCTTGCCGCACAACCACAAGACCAATTGTATCGTCTATACTGGCACGCACGACAACAACACCACGCGCGGCTGGTGGGAAAGCGAAGTCGCTGCCGAAACACGGGCATTTGTCGAGGCCTACCTGGGGCACGAGGTGCATGACATCGTTTGGACATTGGCTCGAGTCGGCATGCGCTCGCCTGCACGCGCCTGCATCTTGCCCATGCAAGATGTGCTGGGGCTGGGCGAGTCGGCGCGCATGAACAAGCCGGGCCTGCCAGCCGGCAATTGGTCGTGGCGCATCATGGACACCGACCTGGACGACCCGGTCAAAGACAAGCTGCGCCAGATGACGCGCCTGTATCAGCGGCATCCCGACCAGCAGACTGAATTCTATGGCGACGCAGCTACTGGCAGCTGAGCGCGGGAGGACTGCCATGTCTCTATTGCCAGCCTGGACGCAAACCATCCACCACGATAGTTCCGAGCTATTCCTCAGCGATATCACGCCGCGAATCGGCGCTTCTATTGAGCTGCGCATCCGCGTGCCAGCCGAAGCCGACATTCGCCACTTGCTCTTGCGCAGCCGTCCCGATGGCGAATGGCAACGCATCCCCATGACGAGGTCCAGCGCCGCCAACGGATTCGATTGGTGGGCGGCTGACCTGGCCATCACCATGCACCACAACAACTATTGTTTTCACTTTTTGACCGAAACCGGCTCTTTCTATCTGAATCAATTGGGACCCAGCCCGGTCGACAGTCCCGACTGGTTCAATTTCAGCGTGCTCGGCGATTACAATGCGCCGGCCTGGGTGCGCGAGCAAGTCTTTTATCAGATTTTCCCAGAGCGTTTTGCCAATGGCGACCCCAGCAACGACCGCCCGGATGGCGATGCCACGTTGATGGGAAAACCTGCCAGCGCGCGCGACTGGGGCGAGCTGCCCGAGCCATTCCCGGTCTCGCGCAATGTCGACTTTTTTGGCGGCGACCTGCAAGGCATCACCCAGAACCTGGACTACCTGGTCGATCTGGGCATTACCGCCATTTACATCAATCCCAGCTTTGACGCCGAAACGAATCACTATTATGTCATCCGCAACTTTGACCATATCGCGCCGGCCTTGGGCGGTGACGAAGCCTTGCTCGAGCTGCGTCAGGCGATGACAGCGCGTGGCATGCGGCTCATCCTCGATATCACGCCCAACCACATCGGCTTTAATCATCCCTGGTATGTCACTGCCAAAGCCGACCCCGACAGTGAAGAAGCGGGCTACTTCTATCGCCATCCCGACACAGGTGAAATCGAACACTGGCTGGGCGTGCCGGTCCTCGTCAAGCTGAATTACAACAGCCAGCCGCTGCGCGACAAGATGTACCGCGCCCCCGAAAGCCCCATCCGCAAGTGGCTGCGCCCGCCCTACAGCCTGGATGGCTGGCGACTGGATGTTGCCAATATGACCGGCAATTATTGGCGAACACAGGGGGCGCGCGAGGTCTGGCAGGAGATGCGCGCCGCAATCAAAGCGGAGAATCCGCAAGCCTATATGATGGGCGAGTACTTCCAGGACAGCAGCGATCACTTGCAAGGCGACGAACTGGACGCCTCGATGAATTACCAAGGCTTCAACACGCCGCTGCGTCGCTGGCTGGGATTGGGCGATCTGGGCGCTTCCAGCAACTATGCCTACGCCGACCGCAACAATTTTCCCAGTGAGTCGCTGGGATTGCAGTGGCAGCAATACATGGCGGCCATCCCCTATGTGATCGCGCTGCAGCAATTCAACCAGATCGGCAGCCACGATATCAGCCGTCCGCTGCGGGTTTGTGGGGGCGACAAGGCTTTGGTCAAAGCGGGCACGGCGCTGCTGCTGGGCTTTCCTGGCACGCCCTGCATCTATTACGCCGACGAGATCGGCATGGATGGCGGGCAGGACCCAGACAACCGGCGCTGCATGCCCTGGGACGAAAGCGCCTGGGACAAGGACTTGCGCGACTTTCATCAGCGCGTCATCGCCATACGCCGCAGCTCGCAGGCCTTGCAGCAGGGCGGCTTCCAGCTGCTGCATGCTTCGGGCGACCTGGTGGCATTTCAGCGGCGTTCTCGACAAGAGCAGATGATCGTGGCGGCCTGGCGCGGCGAAGATGATATGCCCGCGACTGCGCTGGATATGCGCAAAGCTGATGTAGCTGATGGCAGTACCATGACCGACCTGTTGACTGGCGACCGATATGTGGCGGCCGACGGGGCGCTGCAACTGGCGGACCTGGCGCATGGCCAAGCGCTCTTCTTGCGCGTGGAGTCTTGAGCATGGGTCAAAGCAGCGTCTTTTTTGACGAATGGCTGAGCAGCTTGCGCGCGCAGTACCAACATGTCCTGCGCACTGGCGACAAGGTTACCCTGCCCTCACTTACGGCTGTTATGCAGCAAGTTGGATTTGGCGAGGACGAACTGCGGCAGCTGCGGCTGGACGCGACGCTGCATATGGACGATGTCCCTGACGACTTTGTGCCCGATCTGGCGATCCTGGAAGACGCGCCATCCATGGCTGCGCACCCGGCCGAATGCCTGTGCCCCGATTGCGCGTCGATCGACGAGAGCCAGTTTGACGACGATGGACAGCCCCTGCCGCCCGATCCCGATGCCGCAGCGAAAAAAAGCGATCCGGTTTATCCCGCAGCTGCGATCGAGTCGAACGAGTCTGACGAAGCCGAGCCAGTTACCTTCGCAGATAGTCTGGATCTGCAGTCGATTGTCGATCATGAAGTGCCTGCGCCAGAGGACGATGACGAAGAAGTGGCGGGCACAGACGAAATGGCGCCGCTTGACGACCCGGATGCGCCACAACAGAGCAGCTTGTTCTGATCATGGCTGGCGCGGCTGACGACAAAGCCTGGATGCGCTTGGCGCTGAACGCGGCTGAACGCGCGCTGGAGACGGATGATGTGCCTGTCGGAGCGATCGCGGTATTTCAAGACAAGATCATCGGGCGTGGCTGGAATCGGCGCGAAGCCGACCATGACCCAACCGCCCATGCCGAAATAATCGCCCTGCGCGAGGCGGCGCTGGAAATCGGCAGTTGGCGGCTGGATGATGTTACGCTGTATTGCACCTTGGAGCCCTGCGCGATGTGTGCCGGAGCGCTGGTGCTGGCGCGGCTGCCACGACTGGTCTATGCGGCGGCCGACCCCAAAGCTGGCGCGGCAGGCAGCATCATGAACATCACCCGACACCCCCAGCTTAACCATCAGGTGCGAGTGAAAGGTGGCCTGTTGGCAGATGAATCGGCAGAGCTAATCCGGGGGTTTTTTCGCAAGCTGCGCGCTGAAGGACAACAGTGAAGCGTTCTCGCGGTCGCCTGTCGAAAGCAAATCTGCGAGCCAGTGCGTCGCGCAGTCCAGCAAGGCAGCATTCCTTTTTCGCGCGCGCTGGTTTAGGATTGGCTCGGCCACAGGAGAGGTGCCAGAGTGGACGATCGGGACTGTCTCGAAAACAGTTGTACCCTCCGGGGTACCGTGGGTTCGAATCCCACCCTCTCCGCAGCAGTTGGATAAGGGCGAGCAGACAAGCGCTCGCCCTCTTCTTTTTCAGACCTATTGACTGCCCATCGCCAGCATCATCGCCAGCGGGAAGGCGGGCACATCTTCGGGCAGCTCGACCTCAACAGGCTCGTTGAAGGCCGACAGATCCATGCTCATGCTGATCGCGACATCCAGATAGCCTGTCGTGCCCTCAATGGTGAATCCATCCACGTTTATGGCGCCGGATATCTCGTTGCGATAAGTATAGCCATCGTTCAACCCGATATAGTGCCTGTCGGTCAATTCGCCAGAACTGATCGTGCCGTCTACGCCGAGCGAGACCATGGTTTCGTCCATGGATTCTGCGCCATCAGCCATGAGCATATCCAAATCGATTACCGACTCGAAGACCGCCACCGGCACACCATTCAGGACGGCATCGTCCAGGCGCGTGATCGTAGATATGTGATCGGCATTGTCAGGCATGTCAAGCAAATCATCATCGCTGATGCCCGTTTGCTTGAGCAAACCATCCATCGCGCCGTTCAAGTCCAGACCAAACCAGTCCACGTCGTCCATCGCCGTGCCCATCAGGTCTTCCATCAAGCTGCCGCTGAGCATGAAGATGCCATCGCGCATCAGCATATCCATCTCGATGGTTTCTGCTTCGCCGGCCTCTTCCAGGCTCAAGACAAATTGCATTTGCCCGACCAAGCTGGCAATCAGGGCTTCTGCCTGCTCAGCCATGCCGTCTATGCCCTCTGCGGCAGCCGCATCCATGGCCAGATCGCCGCTGCCAATCATGCCCAGCTTGACATTGTCCTGGCTGGCGTCGCCCCGCATTTCCAGATCAAACTCCGCCTCAAAGTGAAAAGCGCTCAATTCGTGCATGCGCGCGCTGTTGTCGATGAGGATTTGGCAATCAGCTTCGGTCAGATCGCCGCAATGAACGCTATCCGCCGCGACCGCTAGCACGCCGATAAACAGCATCGCCAAGAGTATCGACATTCGCTTGAACATAATCAGGCTCCTCGTTTCGGTTCGTATTGCCATAGTGTAGCGCAGATTCAACGCCCCAATGCCCCCAAATATGGGGGGTGGCGTAGTCGAATTCGGCGGCACAGGCGCGGCCTGCCTCTGCTATACTGGCGGCTGGTCGATGTGGAGCGAGCGAGGTGGCATTGAAGATAATTACCGTGTTTGGCAGTTCGCAAGTGCGTCCAGGCGACATGGTATACGAGGATGCCGAGACGATCGGTCGCGGTTTGGCACAGGCGGGTTATGCCGTAATGAGTGGCGGCTACAAGGGCGTGATGGAAGCTGTCAGCAAGGGCGCGCGGGAAGCTGGCGGACATGTCATCGGCGTTACCACTGACCAGATCGGCTCGACTTTTGCTATTCAGCCCAACACCTGGTTGACTGAGATACACAATTATGCCTTTCTGCGCGACCGCCTGCTGCACATGGTAGAGCGGGCCGATGGCTATTTGGCCATGCCCGGTGGCGTCGGCACCTTGCACGAAATCGCTGAAACCTGGGAGCTGCTGCGCATCGACGTGCTGCCGCGGCGTCCCTTCGTCGTGTATGGCGAAATGTGGACGATGCTGATTAGCGAGCTGCAAGCAACGCGCTTTGTTCCCGGTGGCTTTGACGAACGGTATGTCACGTGGGCGATGCAACCGGCCGATGCCCTCGACCTGCTATGCAACTGGCGGCAGCGCATGAAGCTGGATGCGCCGCCGGATGTCGACTGATGATTCTGCTGCCTGCGTTGATTCGACCTGGCGCGAAGTCTGCGCACAGCGAGTTTGTTGCAGCGACTGGTGTACAATGATGAGCAGGATCATAGGGAGCTTGTTCATGCCGCATCGACTGGCGCTGGCTGTCATCATCATGCTCGTTTTTTCGATATCACTGGCCAGGGCGCAAGACGCTGGTCTTGGCGAAGATGCGCCGCCGCCTTTGAAAGTTTGGCTGCCTGCGCCGTTGATCGCAGACGAATCGGGCGCGGCCTACCAATTGCTGAGCGAGCACACCAACATCTTTAGCGAGCGCACTGGCATTGGCGCGCAATTTCGCATCAAAGAAGTGGGCACGGTAGGTGGCATCATGTCGACCATCCGCGCGGGTAGCGATGTGGCGCCAGGCGCCCTGCCCGATCTCACGTTGATCCGCCGCCGCGATTTCACGCCGACACAAGCGCGTCAATACTTTCAATCCTTGGAAACTCTGTTTTCATCTTCGCTGATCAACGAGCTGGGCAGCGCGCTGAGTTTTGGGCATATCCCTTTGGATGACGCGATTGCGCTCTATGGCTTGCCCTACCTCTTTGACGCGCTACTGGCGATATACACGCCCGATGCCGGCGAGCTGGGCAATGCGCCCACCTTCGATGATGTGCTTGCCAGCGGAGTCTCCTTTCACTTTCCGGCTGCGCGCACGAACGGCTTAAACCAGACCACCTACTTGCAGTACTTGTCCGCTGGTGGCTCGCGGCAAGACGAAGTCGTCAGCACGATCAATGAGATGGCGCTGCGCATGGTGCTGGCGTTCTATCAAGCGTTGGTCGAGGCAGAACAGGTTACGCCCGATGTACTGGGCATTCAGTCGGCAACCGCTTATCTGTCGGATCTTACAAGTCGCGCCGAAGCGCCACAACTCGCCATTGCCAATGCCAGCGATTACCTCAGCCTGCTGGAACAAAACCCGGCGCTGCAGGTTGCCAGCATCCCGACGGCGGGTGGACTGGGGGCATCGGCGCTGGATGGCTGGCTTTGGGTCATCGTTACGCCCGATTTGAGCCGGCAGTCGCTGGCGGCGCGCTTCTTGGAATGGATGATGGAGCCGGTTTTCCATGCCAATCTGTCATTGACGCTGCATCACTTGCCGACGCAGACAGCAGCTTTGACCGACAGCCTGCCCGAGGCGGTCGACCGACAATTCTTCGCCGATCTGTTGGCTAGCGCGACTCTGCCCCTGCCAGAAGGTGAGGGCGGCGCGGCATCGAGACTGATGCAAGAGGCGCTGGCGCGCGTGCTGCAAAGTGAAGCGACCGCCGCAGCCGCCACACGAGAGGCCCTTGCCCAATTCGCCGCGCGCTAGACGGGCAAAGCTTTCTGATAGAAGCGGTGTGTCTTGTATACCTTGCCGCCCAGGCTGAGGCTGATCTTGATGAGCGGATTCGTTTCCAGCACCCAGCCCGAATCCAGGTAGTCATATTGTGAAGGCAGCAACGCTTTCATCATTGCATGCAGCATCGCCAGCTCGACGCCTTTGTTGCGGCAGGCTTGCTTGACGCCCATCAGCGGCATGCGCACACCTTTGATCAACTTGCGCACCTTCCAGTGCCAGCCCACTTGCAACATCGTCCAGGGCTCGGGCACGCCAGGTTTTGGATAGGCAAGGCGCAGCGCTTCGTTGAAGTTGGGGATAGTCAGCGCGAACCCGACCGGCTCTCCACCAATTTCGGCAAAGAAGGCCAGGTCGGACTCGACCAACATGCCCAGATCGGCGACCAAGGCCTCCAGTTCGGCGTCATTCATGGGGATAAAGCCCCAGTTTTTCTCCCAGGCAGCGTTGTAGATTTCTCGGAAGCGCTGGAAGTCGCCTTTCTTGTCGCGCGCATTCATCTTGCGCACGCTGATTCCGCTGCGTTGCGACGCGCGTGTCACCAGGCGCCCCAGCCGATCCAGCGAGCCGCTTTCTTCGATAGTCTCGCGGTCTTGATAAATGCAATGCACATCCATCACTTTTTCAAAGCCGGCGCTTTCAATCAACGTCTGATAATAGGGCGGGTTGTAGGGCATCATGATGACGGCGGGGCTGAAATTGTCGACCAACAGACCGCATTCTTCGTTGGTGGTGAAGCTGGCCGGACCGCGCAGGGCGTCTACGCCTTGTTTGCCAAGCCAATCGGCAGCCGTGCCCAGCAGGGCATGCGCGACTTCGGCATCGTCAACGACTTCAAACAAGCCAAAGAAGCCGATATTCTCGTTGTGATAGCGATTGTGTTCGTGATTAACGAAGGCGGCTATCGTGCCAAGCATGGTATCGCCACGCCAGGCAGCGAAGTATTCGCCATCCATATATCCCCAGGCGGGGTGGCGCGACTTGTCCAGCAACTGCCGGCGCATCGAAAGCAAGGGCGGCGCCCAGTTCGGGTCCTTGGCATAATGCAACCACGGGAAGCGGAAGAATGCTCGGAATTCGCTGTTGCTGACGATCGGTCGCACCTCTTGCACGCGTTCACCTCGCTGGTTTCCTTAGCCTGCGCCATCCGATTGTAACGCCGCCGAGAGAAGCGCTCAAGCCGAGCGCCTTCCCAAGGAAAATGGGCGGACAGAAACCTTGACAGGCGGCCGCTGCCCTGCTAACCTTGCGGCAGCCTATTCCGTAGTAGCTCAATTGGCAGAGCGGTCGGCTGTTAACCGATAGGTTCTAGGTTCAAGTCCTAGCTACGGAGACGGATTATTGCCCCGGTTGCGGGGCATTTTTGTTTCCCGCATTCATTTCATAGATCAGTCGCAAGCCATCCAGCGTCAATTCGGGCGCGATCTCATCAATGCGCGGGATGTGCTGCATGAAGAGGTCTGCCAGCCCACCGGTGGCGACAACGCGCGCATCCGGCGAATCCAGCTGCGCCAGGATGCGTCCCAGCAGCGCTTCAATCATGCCGACATAACCCCAAAAGATGCCCGACTGCATGGCGTGCACGGTGTTGGTGCCCACTGGCATTGGCGGCGGCAGCAGATCGACCTTGTGCAGCTGGGCGGCGCGGCTGACCAGGGCGTCGTGCGCCAGGCGGATCCCCGGCGCGATCACCCCGCCAACATACGATCTGTCTGCCGAAAGCACATCAAAATTGGTCGATGTGCCAAAGTCAACGCTGATAGCCGGCGCTCCATGCAGCTTCGAAAGCGCCGCAGCGTTGCAGAGACGGTCTGCGCCGGCTTGCTCGGGACTGTCGATGGCGATGCCAATGCCCAGCTCAATGCGGCTGCTGACGATGAGTGGCTCCAGCTGCAAATCACGGCGCGCCAGCTCGTGAAAAGTGGGCGTCAATGCCGGCACGACGCAACTCATACAGGCAGAATGTATGTCGTCGATTTGGACCTGGGCAACAGCCAGGAAGTTGCGCACCAGCACGGCATATTCGTCTGTCGTCTTGCCCGTGACCGTGCGCGCGCGCCAGGAAAGCCGCCAGCTGCCGCCATCCCAAAGTCCGAGATGAATGTTGGTATTGCCTATATCAAATGCCAGCAGCATGGCAGGCTCCACTTGCTGTACAGGCTCGCGTCTGCGCTATACTATAGCAGGTTGAAATCGGGGATGGAGCAAAGATCGGCGCATGCAGGTGCGGCAGGCGACACTGGACGACAGCGGCAAAATCGTGCGGCTCTTCACAGAGCGTGTGGCTCTGTGGCAGCGGCTGAATGCTCGTGGCGAGGTGGAAGACCTGCCCTACGAGTCGCTGACGATCTATGAACGTTGGCTGCATGGCGGCGCCTGGATGTCGCTGGAGACAGGCGCGATCTGGTTGAGTCACTTGCTGGGCGGCAATGGCGGCGCTTATGTGCTCGAACATGCCGGCGAGATCCTGGCTTATGCCGAAGCCTTCGTCAACGATGAGCTGACGCCCATGAACGAGCACCTGCACCTGGCGGATATGCTGGTCGCAGCTGGCTGGCCCGATGAGGTTCATCACGCGCTGGCAGAGACAATCTTGGCCGATGCGCGAGCGGTGGGCAGAGTTTCGGTAACTTATCCCGATTATGACAAAGAGCTAGCCACCTACTTTCGCAAATACTTCGGCACGAACGAGCTCATGCGTACGCGGCGGCACGATGTTCCGGCGCAGGTTGGGCAGAGCTTTTACAAGAGTCAGGAGTTTGACAAGCGTGACCCGGCATTGATCGACAGTTGGACGATGGCGGCCGGTCGTTGGGGCAGTCCTCGCGCGCTTTGGGAAAAAGAATGGAAAGCTCACTGGGACAGCATTCCCCAGATCGCCGAGCGCGCCAAACATCGTCGCTATGTCAATGCTTCTGGGCACGAAGCGCTGGTATGCTTTCATCAGCAGCTCTACAACGCGCGCAAAGCCGATGTGTATTGTTGGTCGCCGCGCGATCTGAGCACGCAGTTGCTGGTGGCCATCCGTGATATGGGACATCGTCTGGGCTTTCGTACATTGAGTCTGGCGCTGCCCGAGTCGTCGGTGGGGATGTTGCCAGCCGATTCCAGCTCCGAGCCGAATCAGCAGGTTGTCGCCACGGTGGATGTCTGAACGCGCAACCCATTCGACTTCATAAGTCAAAATGCCAACACAACCTATTCAGGGAGAAAAGCATGCAAACCAGGCAGGATATCGCCGATTGGCTGGATGAACATCAAGCGCGCTTCACTGCGATGTCGGACGAAATCTGGGATAATCCCGAGTTGCAATTTGTCGAATTCAAGGCGTCCAAGCTGCAGGCAGATTTCCTGGCGGCGGAGGGATTCCGCATTGAATGGGATATCGGCGGGCTGAGCACAGCATTCGCGGCCGAATGGGGCAATGGCAAGCCCGTCATCGCCTTCGCTGGCGAATATGATGCCCTGCCCGGCTTGTCACAGCGCGACCAAAATTCGCCCGATCCTTTGGAGGCTGGGGGACCTGGTCACGGCTGCGGGCACAATCTGTTGGGGACGGGCTGCCTGGCGGCGGCATTGGCTTTCAAGGAATGGCTGAAAAGCACGGGACGCGCCGGTACTGTGCGCTATTATGGCTGCCCAGCCGAAGAAGGCGGCAGTGGCAAGGTATTCATGGGACGAGCGGGCGCATTTGACGACCTGGACGCCACCTTCAACTGGCATCCCTGGTATATCAACACGGCGATGAAGGGCAGTATGCTCAGCGTAAACCGCTATTATTTCCGCTTTCATGGCAAAACCGCCCATGCTGCCGCCGATCCACATTCCGGACGGTCGGCGCTGGATGCTCTGGAATTGATGAATATCGGCGTCAATTACCTGCGCGAGCATGTGACCGACGATGTGCGCTTGCACTATGCCATCCTCAGCGGTGGACTGGCGCCAAATGTCGTGCCAGACTTTGCAGAAAGCTACTATTATGTGCGCGCCAATGAAGCGCAGACGCTCGATGATGTCAGCCAGCGTGTCATCCGCATCGCTCATGGCGCGGCAATGATGACCGATACCCAGGTCGAAGTGGTCTACAAATCGGGCTCGACGCGCGTGCTGTCCAACGAAGTGCTGGCGGATTTGCAATATGAGATGATGCGCGAGCTGGGCGGGATCGACTTCAGCGACGAAGAACAAGCCTACGCTGCCGCCATCAACGAGCATTTTGGCGATGCCAATGTACGCAGCCTAGTCGACCGCTACGGCGTGGACGCGGACGCTGCCAGACAAGGGCTGATCGGCGATGTGCTGCCCAGCCGGGACAAAGGCTATGTCTCGCCTGGCTCGACGGACATGGGCGATATGAGTTGGTATGCGCCTTGCAGCATGCTACAAACCGCCACCTGGGCGAGCCGAGCCGCGGCGCATTCCTGGGGTGTCGTGGCGACCGGGCGGACATCCATAGGGCACAAGGGCATGATGTTCGCTGCCAAGGTCATGGCGCTGGCAGCGGGGGAATTGGTGCTGTCGCCGGATAGGCTGGCGAATGCACAAGCCGAATTCCAGGCTGCGATTGAGCGCAAGCCTTATGTTTGTCCGATACCCGATGAGGTAAACGCGCCGCGGCATGAGCATCCGCTGCGGTGAGAAGCCGAGGAATCTAAGCGGGGAAGATGTCAGCGACTTTGACCGAGAAACCGGGCAAGACATCGCCGCCGGTCAATATGTCGTTTTCGCGCAATTGGCGGATACCTGCGGATGTGTGAACTTGTACCGTGCGCGTCTTAGGATAGACCACCCAAACCAGTTTAGCGCCTGCACCGAACAATTGAAAGAGCTTCAACTGCATATCCGCGGCCGTATTGCTTGGCGAGATGATCTCAATTGCCAGGTCGGGCGCGCCTTCTATCACCGATGGCACGTTAGGGTCAGGCGCATTCGCCGAATTGACAAAGGCGATATCGACGCCACGCACTGAATCCCTGCCGCTGCTTGCCCGCTCAAGCACGAAGCCGCCGTCACCGGCATACACACGGCCAAGACTGTTGCCATAAACAAATGTAACCAGACGAGCCGCCAGCAGAGACAAAGTTTCGCTGTGCTGGCGATTCGTATATGGCACGGCAACTATCTCTCCCTCAATAAGCTCGACAAGACAATCGGCATACAACGGCGAATTGGCAATTTCCAGGAATTCGTCGGCGCTGATGTACTTGTCGGGAGCAGTCAATGTTGGCGCTGGCGCGGCGCGGATGGCATCCATAGCTTCAAATCTCCTCTGGTGACACTACGATAATACTTATGCTCCTCAGCGACTTGACAGGAATTGCGTCAATACCTGAAAGTCGTCTTCGAGCGTGCCGCGCTGGCTGGCGTTATAGAGGGCGGCGGCAGGATGATACAGCGGCACAACGGAAGCCGTCCCGTAGGAGACGCGTACGGAGATGACCGTGCCGTGCAACTGGCTGATGCGCGCGCCGGACCGATACGCGCCAAAACGCCGCAAGATGAATTCCATCGAAAAACGTCCCAGCGTCGCCAGCACCTTGGGCTGGATGATGTCAATTTGCCGCTCCAGGAAAGGCGCGTAGAGGTCGATTTCGGTCTTCAGCGGGTCGCGGTTGTTGGGCGGACGATCTTTGACGATATTGGTTACATACACATCTTCGCGCGGGACGCCGATGGAAGCCAGCAGCTGGTCGAGCACGCGCCCCGACGCCCCGCAGAAAGGCCGCCCGGTTTCGGCTTCGTTCTTGCCGGGCGCTTCGCCAATGAACATGATCTCAGCATGATGATTGCCTTCGCCAATGACGGGCCAGTACTTGTTGCGACTGCGGTAGTCGTAGAGCGGCGACTCAGTCAGATGGACGATTTCTTCTTTGATGACGCGGAGTTGTTCGGTGCGGTCGCTGGACATGGCGGTGTTGGCTCGCTATTGCAGGCTTTGCAGCGAGTCTAGCACATAGCGCGCGCATTCAAGCAAGATCTGCGAGGATAGCCCCAGCCTTGCGCAGCAGACGCCGCAATGAAGAGTCCAGCGCCTCGCCCATTGCCAGCGCCTCGGCCACGCTCAGCCAGCGGAAGCGCGCCGATTCGCCCTGCTCTGGCGCCAATGCGCGAGGCTGCCGGGTCACCATCAAGTAGCGAAAATCCAGGTGCAGATGGGCTGGCATATCGGGCTGCGCTGGGATCGTATGCACATCAAGGTCGACCGGCCCAGCAGCAGGCGGGAAGAATACCAGGTCGGGCAGGCCCGTTTCTTCGCGCGCTTCTCGCAGAGCCGCCTGGGCGACATCGGTCTCGTTTTCCATGTGACCACCCACTTGCAGCCAGCAACGCAGCTTCCGATGAAAATGCAGCAAGACGCGCCCGCTTGTGCAGTCGATGACCAGCGCCGAAGCGGTGATGTGCCCGACCTGGCAGCGTGGACTCAATATGTCGCCGTGCTTGCAGACAAGCTGCTTGATGAGCTGGATATCGCGCGCTTCTTTGTGGTCGGCTGGCGAGTGCCTAGCCAAGATGCGCAGGATGGCTGCCAGGCGCCCGGGCAAATCGCCGTTTTCAGCCGCGCCCATTGATCACGCGCAGCAGCGCCTTTCCATATTCCCCGCGCCGCCAAGGACCCAAACCATCAATGCCGCGCAGGTCGTCGACTGTGCCGGGCTTGCGGCGGGCGATCTGCCACAGCGCGTCCTTGCTGATGATGACATCGGATTCGACTCCGCGCGCCTGGGCTGTCTGGCGACGCCAGGTCATCAGAGCGTTATAACGTTCGGCGATATGGTTGGGGATGCGAGGCTGGCGTGGTGGCGCAAGCGGCAGCCGACTTTCCGCGCCATGTTTGACCGCTTCGATGACTTCGTGGCCGTGGCGGCGCACCAGCCAGCGTGGCAAACCGCGCATGCCTTCCAGCTCGGACGGGCGGCGTGGCAGCGATTTGGCGATTTGCAGCAGCGCTTTGTTGGACATCATGCGCCCCGGCGGTTCATCCCGCGCCTGCGCCAGCTCGTCGCGCAGAATGTAGAGCTCGCGCAGGGCAGCCATCTGCCGCTTGTCCAGCGCGCCCGGGCGGCTGAGCGTCCAGAAGCCATCGGGGTCGAAGTCCAGCGATTTCAGCTCGAATCGCGTCACATCGTCAAAATATTCGCGGGCTTCGTCCAGCTTGTCGGCGGCAGCCAACTCCGCATACAGGCAATCGCGCAGGCGCAACAGATAATGCGTGTCCATCTGGGCATAACGCCGATAGCTGGCTGGCAGGGGACGTCGCGCCCAGTCGTCGGTCTGGTGCTTTTTGCTGTGCGGCACATCCAGCAGGTCGCTGAGCATATTGCCCAGGCCGATGCGCGTATAACCACAGACTCGCGCCGCCGCCATGGTATCAAAGATGCCGCAGACATCAAAGTCGAAGTCGCGCTTGAGGCAGATCAAGTCATATTCAGCAGCATGAAAGACTTTTTCGATTGCCGGGTCCGCCAGGATGCCGCCCAGCGCGCCGATGTCGTCTATCGCCAGCGGGTCGATGAGCAAGTCTTCATCGGCGGTCGATATCTGCACGAGGCAGGTGCGCCCACGATAGGCGTACATGCTGTTGGATTCGGTATCGACAGCCAGGCGCGACTGAGCAGCCAAACGCCCCACAGCGCCGTCCAGCGACTGGCGGTCTTCTATATATGTGGCGGGCTTGAGCATACAGGCGCTTATAACCAGTGGCGCAGGCGGAAGATCAGCAGCATCAGCAGGGCAACCAGGATCATGATGACGGCGGTTAGCATAAAGGCGTTGGGGTCATCGGCAAAGGGCAAATCGATATTCATGCCATAAATGCTGGAAATCAACGTCAAAGGCAGCATGATCACCGATATGACCGTCAAGATGCGCATGACCTCGTTGATGCGATAGCTGGCCAGGGTGTCGGCGGCTTCGGCGAAGCTGTTGATGACCTCAAAGTTCTCATCGGCGATATCGCGCAGCTTGAAGAGGTGGTCGGCGACATCCCCGAAGTATTCTTCCATATCCTCGTGCAGGATGGCGTGCTCGACCATTTCCAGCTGCTGCACGATGGGGATTTGCGCGCGGATGATGCGGCGCAGAGAGATGATGTCGCGGCGCAGCAGGGCGATCTCGCGGATGGCGCCCTTGGCCTTGGATTCGAAGAGGGCATCGCCGATCGCCGCCACCCGCGCATCCACCTTGCGCAATATCGGGAAGATGTAATCGACAAGCTGGTCGAGCAGCATGTAAAAGGCATAGGCGCCGCCATGCTCCAGCAGTTCGGCGCGGGCCCCGTCATCGGCCTGGCAGCGCTGGAAGGTGCTCATCAACGGCTTGAGCGTGCCATTGTGCACGGTCACGACATACTCCCGCCCGACAAAGAAATCGACTTCGCTGGCGCGGGATACCTCGCCCTGGGCATCCCACTGCGGGAAGTGCATGACGAGGAAGAGGTAGTCATCGTCCTGGTCGAGCTTGGGGCGTTCGATGGGGCTGCGGATGTCTTCCAGGTTGAGCGGGTGAAAATGCGGGAAGCGGGCATGCAGGTGAGCGACATCGGCTTCAGTCGGCGAGACGAGGTCGATCCAGGTGGTGGAGCCGTGTTGGAGCGCGCGGGTGGTCATGGGTTGATTTTAACCGCAAAGATACGAAGGGCACAAAGGAAGAGCGTAAGGGCGTTTGGGGCGGAGACGTGGAGCACAGAGAGTAAGTGCGGGGTGACTCGCCCGCATTAGTCCTGTGAAAGCAGCGGCTTCAGGATGTCGACGATTTCTTTGAAGTGGTCGGGCTTCTGCTTGAGGATGCGCTTGGTGAGAATCGGACCGAACTTCGCCTTGTTGTATGGTCGGCGCTTGAAAGTCAACGCACGAAAAAGCGCCTTTATGAAGTTTGCGCCGTTGATTTCTTGCAGCCAAGTATTTTCATTGTGCTCGACTCCGTCCCTGTAATACTTGTCATTCGCCTTGTTTTCCTTGATCCAATCCGACACTTGAGACACCGTATACTCTTGCTCTTTTCGGTCGTCTTTCTCATTTAGCAGGTCGGCAATGACAGCTGGAAGTTCAAGCAGATAGTTTTCGTAAGTTTGGCGAGGCAGGTACGAAACTTCCCCATCTATGTCATCGTGTACGCCCTCTTTATCGCCATCAAATACGAATCCAAGCGCGGACGGCAGCAAGCCAGCGCCGCCTGACAATTTCTGGTAGACCTGTACGGCTAGTTTCGCGTGCTTTCTGCTTTCAAGGTCGCCCGTATTCACAAGCCCCATGATGTTCGTGCCAAAGGGCAGGCTGCCACCCATTGCCTGCTTCATTATCAAGTTGAAACAATTTTCGTCCGTTTTGCCCTCGACCCAGACGACGGAGTCCATGCCGAAGATGTCAGAGCGTTTTGCGCCTATCTCGCACAGCGCGTCTTCAAGAGCTTCGTTCTTGTCAACGGCTACGCTGTTGACTGTGCTTACCATGTCTTCACGCTGGACTAGCAGGATGCGCTTCTTCTGCACGGACATAATCGCGGTAGGCGAGTGCGTAGCGATAATATACTGATGGTGGTTGTTTTCTTCAATAATGCGGAAAAGTTCGCGAACCGCGCTTGAATGGAGGAATGAATGCGGCTCGTCTATGATAATGACCTTGGGCTCGTCTTCGCCGTAGACTATCACGACATAGAGGATTGCCAGAATCTGCGCAACACCCGTTCCACATTTATCCAGCGAATGCCCCAGGTCATCTCGCTCACAAACCTTATCGAGATAATCTACGTACATTGTGATATGTTGTTCACCGTCCGACACAGTTCTCAGGTAATGAATGTTTGGCAGCACCCTTTTGACAGCAGTTAGATATATGTCGAAACGGCCCGGCCTCACACTTTGCAGAACGTTTACGACCTGTACCAAGTTGGACGCATCTGCCTTGAGTACCACTTCAGGATCCAGTGGCAATCTAGCTGCAATACGACGATCGCTGTCGAAACGGAATACTTTCTCATGACCAACTCCTACGAGATCCATCCACTCATAGGAAATACCTTCCAAACTGCCGTAGCTACTCCTGCCTAAATACCAGGAGTACTCGCCGTCTCGGTCAAAAGAAACCTGCAAGGTCATAATTTTTTTCGGTAAAGTCGCAGATTTCTCCGTAAGTCGCAACCAATCTCCGTTGCAAGTCACGACTTCTGCGGCTCGATATTGTGCTTCAAATACGAGGCCGCATCGAAACAATTCTTCTACATAATTCGTAATGGGTTTGGTGTCTTCAGATGAGTCGGACTTGGAGGATGGATTTCTTGCTGCCCCTCTTTCAAGAAATGAGAATGTCTTCAGCACAGGAACTTGAGTTCCCTGTCTGCCAGTCCGTTCATAAAGGTATTCATGGACTTCAGCGGCGCTATACTTATATACAATCGCATATTCGGTGTAATTGCTGGTCGTTAGTTTTGCGCCACGCGAGGGCACGGTCTCTGTGCTCCGATGTACCTCGCGGGCAATCCCCGGCGTCAGCGCATCCAGAAATGCAGTCTTTCCCGAATTATTCTTCCCAACCACAAAATTGATGCCAGGTCCCAACTCAAATTCTGGCGCGTCATAGAAACACACATAGTTATTCAACTTCACTTTCGTAATCCGCATGCCGCCCCCTCGCTTCTCCGTCACATTGTAATGGGCGACACAAGTATCGCCCCTACCGCGCAGCGTCCAACTCTCTGCGCCCTCTATGTTCAGCCCCGCCCTACCGAAAATCCAGCCCATCCACCACATCCAGCGTCTTTAGGCTGACGGTAACAGCGAAAGCCGGCTGAAGCCACCTGTGCTTCGCAATCCTCACCACCCGATTCGCTTTCGCCACATGCGGTCATTTGCGCTATTCTACTGCGTAGACGCGGGTCTGTCCGCATCCCGATTGCGCAGTGCACAGAGGCGCTATGAGCATAAGGAGAATTGACCATGTCAGACGACAAACAGGCGGAGAAAAAGCGGCGGCGGATGCTGATTCTGGCTATGCTGGCGGTTGTGGCGCTGGCGGCAGTGGGCGCGCTGGCCTTCGTTCTGCATGAATCCGCGCGCAGTGAAGGCACAGTGACCGTGAAAACCACGGCGCTTTCCGACCTGGGAAAGCAGGGAGAAGCGCTTTTTCGAGCCACTTGCATGGAATGTCACGGCGAGAATGGCAGCGGCACCATGCAAGGACCGCCCCTCGTGCACATCATCTACGAGCCGCGGCATCATTCCGACAAAGCCTTCTACCTAGCTGTGGCGACTGGCGTGCGCCAGCATCATTGGCCCTATGGCGATATGCCAGCCCAGCCGCAGGTTTCGCCTGACGATGTGACCAAGATCATCCGCTTCATCCGCGAGCTGCAAGTTGCCAACGGCATCAGCTAGGCGCAGAAGCCGGGACTGCCTATTGCAGAATTCTCGCGCGAAAGGACGACGGATAAACCTTGTATTGCTTTTGTGGTTTGTGATATATTGAACGAACGCAGGTCAGGGCGTGATTGCAGCGCCCCACGCTGGCGCAAAGGAAGGACATCCAAAGCCTATGGCAACAGCAGAATCCACCAGTCCGCGGATGATGAGCGCGGCGGCGGCACGGCAAACCGCTGCGCCCGGCATACAAGTTGCGGCGCCCAGCCGGCGCGAATTCCTCTATTACATCTGGGGCGCTTCGATTGCGCTGCTGCTGGGCGAGGCCAGCGCCGGCTTGATCTGGTTCGCCTTCCCGCGCTTCAAAGAGGGCGAATTCGGCGGCACCTTCGCTTTCAATCCCGAAGAGCTGCCGAGTGTTGGCGCAGCGCCGACATCGGTGCCGGCCGGGCGCTTCCATGTGACTCTCACCAGCGATGGCTTGCGCGCGCTTTATGGCGTCTGCACGCATCTCGGCTGCCTGCCCAAGTGGGTGCCCACCAACAACCGCTTCGAATGTCCCTGCCATGGCTCCAAGTTCCATCTGAGCGGAGACTGGATCGAAGGGCCGGCCCCGCGCAACCTCGACCGCTTCATCGCCACGGTGACCTATGCCGATGGCACGACGCTGGAGACGCCGGTTGATGGTGGCGCGATCCCGCTGGACCTCAACCGACAGATCACCAGCATCCAAATCGACACCGGCGCGCGCATCATCGGGGCGCTGCACTAAGCTGGCACACCTAGCCTGACGAGACACGAGGCGCAAAATGAGCATCCTCCCCTTCCCCTCCTTCTTGGATGATGTCAAAGAAAAAGGCTTCAAGAAAGCCGTCTTCGAGGGCATTGACGATTCGGTAGAGCGTTTGACAGCCGGCTTGAATGTGCAAGACCTGCGCGAGGCATTCCGTGGCGAAAATCCCAGCCGCCGCCCCAACCCGCGCCTGACCCCGCATGCCGATGGCTTTTGGCTGCACATGCGCCCGTCTTATTTCAATCGCGATGTAACCGGCATGTATCCCAGCTTCCGCCTGGGCTGGCTCTCGTCCTATTTTGTCTTCTTCGAGACCATCACGGGCATCCTCTTGATGCTGTGGTATACGCCATCGCCCGAGATCGCTTATGGCGACATGCTGACGATACTCAGCAATGTGCCGCTGGGCCAGCTGATGCGCGATATGCACCGCCTGGGCGCGGAGTTCATGGTCGCTGTGGTGGCGCTGCACATGATGCGCACCTGGATCACAGGCAGTTACAAGAAGCCGCGTCAGTTCACCTGGTTCACCGGCTTGTTATTGCTGGTGATCACCGGCTTTTTGAGTTTTTCCGGTTATCTGCTGCCCTGGGACCAGCTGTCGCTGTGGGCGGTTACCATCGGCGCATCCATGGCCGAAGCGACGCCGGTGGTCGGCGATCAGGTCAATTTGCTGCTGCGTGGCGCGCCAGAACTGGGTGCGAACGGTCTTCTGCGTTTTTATCTGCTGCATGTTTTGGCGCTGCCCGCCCTGCTCTTCGTTTTCTTCGGCGTGCACTATTATAAAGTCATCATCCACGGGCACAGCCTGCCGCCGCAGAAAGAGAACATCGGCGAAGATTCTGCCAAGCGCGTGCCCTTGGACAAGCGCGTCTACTTCATCCCCGATGTGCTGACTTACGAAATGTTGTGGCTGGGGGCGACCACCTTCATCATCACCGTGCTGTGCATCTGGTTCTATCATGCGCCGCTGGAAAACCACGCCGACCCGCAGGTCACGCCGCTGGGCACAACAGCGCCATGGTACTTCTTGTGGATTCAAGGCGCGCTCAAGCTCGGCGACAAGTTCGTTTGGGGCGTTGCCTTCCCCAGCATCGCGCTGGGCGCTTTGGCGCTGCTGCCCTACCTGGATCTTACGCCCAGCCGGCGCTATGCCCATCGTCGCTTCATGCTGACTCTCGCCATGCTGCTGGTCTCGGCAAGCACCATCCTCAGCTACATGGGTCTGGCAAAGTTCGCCGTGCAGACCTCGGCAGAAACCGAGATTGTGCACGAGCTGACATTCGAGCCAGCGCACAGCAAGGTCGGCACAGGGCGCACCATTCCTTTCGACCAGATGATTGTCGGCGCCTATACGACCGCCCAGTTGCATGGCCACGAGGGCATGTCGGGGACCGAAATCATCGCCGAATTCAATGCCGAAACGCAAGCCAACGGTCAATTCGCGCAGATGCTGGATGAACTCAAGAATCAGCATGTCGGCGCGAATCAGCTGCCGCTGCGCTTCCGCACCATTCCCGAAGACGAAGCGCCTAAATTGATGCAAGTGATGAAAGAATTCGAACATCACCTGGCGCAAGAGCCGGCCGAACTGCCCGATGTTTGGGGCGCGCTGGTCATCACCGACAACCAGGCTGGCTTAAAGCGGCTCGACTGGGTCGTCAGCTGGAACAGCGTGCTGATTGAAGGTGGCGAGGTCGTGATGGACGATGCTGGCGAACCCAGAATCATCTATGCCAGCGAGCAAATGCCCATGCTGGACGACGCTGGCGAAGCCATGCTGGATGACGCAGGCGCGCCCATGATGCAGGATATGCCGATGCTGGACGACGCGGGCGATCCCATCCCAGTGCGCCGCATCTTCAGCGACCACCTCTTCATTCACCAGGAATCGGCTTACTTCGACTAGGCGGAAAGCGCCTAACTGAGCGAGGCAGACACAGGATACCACGATGAATCTTTTGGTGATCAGGTCTATCGAAGCGCGCATTCTGGCGGGCATTACGATGTTTGTCGGCATGATGATCCTGGTAGGCTGGGTGGCAATCAACGAAGAAGCGCGCATGCAAGCATTTGTGCGCCAGCATACGGGCCGCTCCATCGAACGCGGCGCAGAACTCTTCGCCTCGCTTTGCTCTGAATGCCATGGCGAAGAAGGCTATGGCGCAGGCGATCGCGCGCCCGGCTTGAACAATCCGCATCTCTTCGGCTTCGACCCGGTCGGCGAGCAGACAGCCGCCATCACCACTGCCAATCGCACCCTCGTGCGCCTGACCGAAGGCACCGAGAACCTGCTCGCAGAGTTCACCGATGCCGAAAACCCACCCAGCGCAGACCGCCAAGACGAAATCCTGGCGGCGCTGGAAGAGTTGGAAGCCCGAATCGCCGAACAGCAAGCGCTGATTGATGCTGCTGTCGCCGAACGCGTCGCCATCCTGGAGACCCTGGATAGGGCTGTGGACAACGGCTTGTTCCCGCTTTGGGAAAGCGTCGTCGATATCGAAACGACCGGCGATGACGAAGTCGAAGTCTTCTTCAACAGCAACGGCACGCGTCTGGCGCAAGTCGGCTGGGCGGGCGACCTGCACGGTTATGTCGTTACCACGCTCATCCATGGCCGACCCGGCAGCGCGCGCGTTTATCCCAACAGCACGGGTATGGCCGCCTGGTCGCAGACGGCTGGCGGTCCCCTGCGCCAAGACCAAATCGAAGACCTGGCTGCCTACATCATCAACTGGGACAAAGGCGCGAACTGGACAAGCGAAGACTTCCTTGCCGTCGCCCAATATGGCAAGCCCCTGGCTGATGGCTCCTTGCCCAGCGAACCGCCACCACCACCGGCCGGCGACAATGTCTCGGGCATCCTGGCGCGCTGGACAGAGATGGAAATCGTCGGCAGCCCGGCCACCGGCGAACTGCTTTACGACGCCGAGTTTGGCTGCACCGACTGCCACCGCAATGGCTCTTCTGCGCCAGACACGGTCGGCACGGTCACGCGCATCCGCAGCGAACGGCTCACCATGCCGCAATTCGCCGGTTATTCGGTCGAAGAATACATCGTCGAAAGCATCACGCGATCGGGCGACTTCGTTGTCGATGGCTACAGCTCGGGTTTGATGCCCGCCAACTTTGGCGCGCGCATGACCGACCAGCAGCTGGCCGATATCGTGTCCTACTTGCTGACGCAGGAATAGGTCCAACGCCTGATGCACGCAAGCCCTCGGCGACGGGGGCTTTTTATTTTTCGCAGAGCCATCGCCATGCAGCTACAAGCCCGGCCAATCCGATCACAACGAGAGTTGCTGCCGATTCTATGGCTGTTCATCGCGCTTGTGTTATCGCAACTGGTCCTGCCATCCAGTGGGCAAGACGAGCCGTCAGCAGGCTGCACTGCCGAAGAATTATCACGCCAGCAGCAGACGGTCGCCGAGTTCTTGCCCCTGGACTTCGCCAATGACCGCGCGCAGGCTATCGCCAATTTGTACCGCCTCGGCGCGCTTTATCAATCCATGGCGCTCTACTGCAATTATCAGCCCAATGCCATTGAAATCAACGCCATGCTCGAGCGGGCCCTGGAATACGCCTCGCTGGACGAACTGATCGCGGCGCAGTCGGTCGGGCGCGATATCGCAGAGATTATCATGGAGCTGGACGAAGTTTATGGCGATCCGCTGGCTGGCCAGCAGCTTTATAATGGCGAGCAGCCGGCCTTGGGCGGTGTCATGCTGGGCTGTTCGGGCTGCCACACTAATGAGGAATCCGCTCCCCTGACCGCCGGCGCCTGGACGCGCGCTAACGAGATCCGCTTGCAGCTGCCGCAATTTGCCGACTACGATGAACGCCGCTACCTGGTTGAAAGTATCGTCCAGCCAAGAGCCTATGTCGTGCCCGAGTTTCTTGATGTCATGCCCGAGTTCTACGCCGGGCAGCTGACATTGCAGCAACTGGCCGACCTGGTGGCCTACCTGGAAAGCCAGGATCAACTGCTGGATGATGCCTAGTTGTGGTATGCTGGATGCGATGATGGCGCAGTGGGGTGCGAGTGCGTGAACGCACAGTTGAACCGAGCAGACACAATTATGGCGAGGCTGCTGATGGTGAGCGCCGATGCAGCTGCTCACCAGTCGTCAGCTCGCCGGGCAGAAAACGCGCTGACCTTGTCGCTGATGTTTTCGGGCATACGCTGCCTGCTGCAATATGTGCTGCTGCCTTTTTTGCTGCCGCTGCTTGGCTTGGCCGCAGATGTCGCCGTGCCCATCCTGCTGCTGATCAACCTGCTGGCGATGGTCTCGATATTCTTCAGCTTGCGGCGCTTTTGGACGATCGGCTATGCTCACCGCTGGCGCTATCTGGTCGTGGCGGCAACAGCGCTGGTTCTGCTGGTTGCCTTCACTGCCTACGATATCATGCAGCTGAGCGGGGCATAGCCAACCCTGTATCCGCCCTCGCTTTGTCGCTAGAATGGCGCGACAGGCAGCCTAGATCGGAGTCTGACAGATGAGAATGATCCGCATCCGCAGCATCTTGTCCGCCTCGCTGCTTTTGTGCGCGCTGGGCACGGCATCGGCACAAGACGCGGCGGCACAATCTTCGCCCGCGGGCTTGTCCATGCTGGTGCTGTTTTTGGGCATCGCTGGCATTGTGGGCGTGTTTGCCATCCGCTGGAGTCAATCGACCGGCGACGACGAAGAAGAGTAGCCCCGCTCTAAAGACGCCGTCCCCGCGCGCAGTTGCCAGCGTCGCGACCCGTTCCTTTGTACATCTTGCCGAATCTCTTGACAATTCCGCCCAATTGGGTGTATCGAGAATATAGACGAACGTTTCTCTCGAAGGCTTGGGAGCTGTCTAACAATGGCAGAATCGGATCAGAACCTCAGAGGATTTCTGGCTTCGTCGCGTTTGCTGATCATCGGCCTTCTGGTGGTGCTGGTGGTGCCGGCGCTGGCCTTCCTTATCGCTGCGATCGGCCAGAGCGTTTCGGGCGAATCCAGCGAGGCGCAGAGGGTTGTCCTGGATAGCAGCAACAAATGCGTTACTTGTCATCAGCGTACGACGCCGGGAATTGTTGAGCAATACAGCAAGAGTACGATGGCGGCGGCCAACGTGACCTGTCAAAATTGTCATGAAGTCGAGGCGGGTTATCCCGGAGCGAAGGAGCATCATGGCGGTTATGTGTTGACGGTGCCGACGACAGCCAAATGCGCCACTTGCCATCAGAATGAGGCGACGCAATTTAACAGCAGCCGTCATGGATTGCCGGCTTATATTGCGATGTGGGGCGCTGAAGGCTTGAGCGAGGCGCATCTGGCGCTCTACCAATCGATCCCAGAGGGCAGTTTCAATCCAGATCGCATGCGCAATGCCTTGTTCGAAATTGAGGGGCCAGCCATCACCAAGTTCGCTTGCGCCGGCTGTCATGATATTGGCGCGCCGGCGGCTGATGGATCGGTCGGGCAATGCCAGGAATGTCATCTACGACATGAATTCAGCTTGGAGCAAGCGCGCAAGCCAGAGACCTGCAATCACTGTCATATCGGGCCGGATCATCCACAATACGAGATCTATATTGAGTCCTACCACGGCATCGCCTATTTGACCGGCGGCGAAGACTGGAACTGGGATGCCGAGCCCGGCACATTGACGGTGCAGGATTTTCCGGCGCCGACTTGCGCGACCTGCCACATCAGCGGCTTTGGCGGAGCGCCGACAACGCATGATGTAGGCGACCGCTTGACCTGGTATCTGTTTGCGCCACAGAGCGCGCGCCGCCCCAATTGGGAAGAAAACATGACGCAGATGCAGGCGGTCTGCACAGAATGCCATAGCCAGTCATTTGTCGACGAGTTTTACCAGGACGCCGATGCCTTGGTTGAAGAGATCAACCGGCGCGTCGCCCTCAGCGATGAAACAATCGCGCCGGCGCGTGATGCGGGCTTGCTGACAGAAGCGCCCTTTGATCAGCCGATTGATTTCGTCCACTTTGACTTGTGGCATCACTGGGGGCGGACGGCGAAATTCGGCGCATGGATGGGTGGTCCCGATTATGTGCAGTGGCATGGAGCCTACGAGATCTTGCGCGACCAAGCGGAGCTTGAGCAGATCGTAACGGAGCTTTTGGAGAAATCCGGCCTGAGTGCTGCGGAGAGCGAGTAGCTACCGTGGCCTACCTGGCGATGATCATACCGCGTTGGCGGCATATACGGCTGCCTATGAGTCGAGACCAGATCTTTCTGTTGCTGGTTGCCTTCAATCATATATTCATCGCGGCTGATATTTATCTGGCGCATAGCATTTCCGGGGGAATGAAAGCGGCGGAGCAGATCCCGATCGTTTTCGGTTTGGGGGCGGGATCGTTGTTGCTGTTGGCGGGAGTGATGGCAAATCGCAATCGCCCGGCCGCTACTGTGTTGGCGAATCTGGTGTTCATCGTCACAATTGTAATCGGTGTGTCGGGGGCATATTTACACCTTAACCGTACAGTCCTGCTGGATATAGGCTTGGTCAGCCTAGAAGCCGTTCATATTTTGGTCTGGTCGCCACCTGTGATCGGTCCGATGTTTTTCGTTTTGATTGGCGTATTGGGCATCAGCGCCGCCTGGATAGAGACGCCGCCGGATAGCGGGAGGCTGCAACTAATCGGCGAGCGCCGGGTACAGATGCCCTATAGCAAGACACGCGCATATATGTTGATCACGGCAATATTCATCTTGGCGACCTTGATCAGCAGCGTTCTGGACCATGCGCGTTTCCGATTTGACAGCGTGTGGGTATGGTTGCCGGTAGCGGTCGCGCTGTTTGGATTAACGACCTCCTTGTTCCTGGGCCTTATCAAGGAACCGAATGCTGGCGATGTGATGGCGCATGCTGTCACGATGCTGATGCTTATTGTTGTTGGCGTGATTGGGCTGATCTTGCACACAGAGGCAAGCTTGACCACTTCTGGCCAGATCGTCGTGGAGAGATTCCTCCGCGGATCACCTGTACTGGCGCCTCTGTTGTTCTGCAATGTCGGCTTGATGGGCTTAGTGACGCTGCTGGATCCACGGGAAGGTTGACGTTGAACTGACCGCCAATTATTTCGTTACAAACTTCACAAAGCGGATGTAATTGAGTATAGTTTGTTGGACGCAAATCCGAGGCTGCAAATGACGGAAGTCGGCTGGGAAAAGCCAAAACATCCGCCCAAGCGCAAGCGGTCGCAGCGAGTGAAATTCATCACCGCTGGCGTGGTGATCTTGGTTTCGCTGCTCTATCTGCTGGTCTCGGGCACCTTGCAGGGCGCGCGCTACTTCATCACCGTGGCAGAAGTCCTGGACGACCCGGCGCATCGCGGACGCACGTTGCGGGTTTCTGGCGCGGTCGATGGCGAAAGCATCGACTATGACAGCGAAAATGCTGTCATACGTTTCGAAATTGTCCATATCCCCAGCCAGTATGACGACCTGGCCCAGGCGCTGCACGATGCCCTGGCAGACGACAAGTCACAGCGCATGAAAATCATCGTCGAAGACGCCGCCATCCCCGACCTGCTGCAGCACGAAGCGCAAGCTATCTTGACTGGCGCTCTGGAACGCGATGGCCTCTTCCACGCCACCGAGCTGCTGCTGAAATGCCCGAGCCGCTTTGAAGAAAGCAGCCCACCCGAAGCCCTGGGGCAGATCCCGGAACACAACTGATGCTGGCCGAGCTGGGGCTGGCGGCACTAACTCTGGCATTGGCTGGCGCGCTCTATGCCATAGTTGCCTGTCTGTACGGCGCCCGCACCGGCGAACGACGCTGGCTGCAAAGCGGGCGCAATGCCGCGCTGTTGACCTGCCCCGCCCTGCTGCTGGCGACAGGCGCCTTGGTTGTCGCTTTGTTGACCGAGCAATATCAGCTTAGTTATGTCTACGAGGTAACGAATCCGGGCACGCCGCCACTCTATCGCTTCACAGCGCTGTGGGGCGCGCAGAGAGGCTCGCTGCTCTTTTGGTCGCTGCTGATGAGTTGCTTCACCTGCGGGGCGATCGCGCTGAACTGGCGGGGCGAAAGCCGGCTGATGCCCTATGCCATCCCCATCATGATGGCTTCGTTGGCTTTCTTCATCGGCATGTCGCTCTTCATCGAAAATCCATTCGACCGTTGGTGGGTCTTGATTGACGCGCCTGTGGAACAGCAAGTCCTTTCCAGCGCGCTGATCCCGCCGCGGGCTGTGCCACCGACCGAAGCCAATTTGCGGGCTGGCGCAGAGGGCATGAATCCTTTGCTGCGTCATTTCGGCATGGTGATCCACCCGCCCATGCTCTATTTGGGCTTTGTAGGCTTCACGATTCCCTTCGCCTTTGCCGTCGCCGCGCTGGCAGCCGGCGACCTGTCCAACAGCTGGATCAGCGCGACGCGGCGCTGGTCGCTGATCGCCTGGCTCTTCTTGAGTCTGGGGCTGATTTTGGGTGGGCGCTGGGCATACGATGTGCTGGGATGGGGCGGCTATTGGGGCTGGGACCCGGTCGAAAATGCAGCGTTCCTGCCCTGGCTGGTGGGCACGGCTTTCATTCACAGCGTGATGATCCAAGAAAAGCGCGGCATGCTGAAATTGTGGAATATGCTGCTGGTCATCGCGGCATTCTCGGCGGTGATGTTCGGCACATTCGCCACCCGCAGCGGCGTCATCGACAGCGTGCACAGCTTCGCTCGCAGCGAGGTCGGTTTCCCCATGCTGGCATTTTGGGCGGCGATGACCCTGCTGGCGCTGGTGCTGCTGGCCTGGCGTTGGCGGGCTGGCGAGCTGCGAGACGAGCGGCAATTCGCTTCCTTGTTAAGCCGCGAATCGCTCTTTGTGCTCAACAATGTCATCTTCATCGCGCTCTTCGTGGCGATATTTTGGGGCAGCTTCGGCTTGCCGATCACATCGGAGTTGTTTCTGGGCAAAGAAGTAACCATCGGCGCGCAGACCTTCGAGTTCTATGTCGTGCCTCTGTTCGTCGCCATGTACATCTTGATGGGCATTGCGCCACTCGCTGCCTGGGGTGGCATGACGGTCGCGAGGCTGGGCGGTGTGCTGCGTTTGCCCCTGCTGCTGACTGTGCTGGTCGTGCTGGGATTGGCAATCGGCGGAACAGACCTGCTGGTGGCGGCGCTGGGATATGGAGTCGTCCTGTTTGCGGCGATTGTTGCGCTCTTCGAGATTGCGCGCGGAGTGGCGGCGCGGCGGCGAACGCTGGGCGAAGATTCCTTGCGCGCATTTGTGGCGCTCTTCGGGCGCAATCAGCGGCGATATGGCGGCTATATCGTGCACCTGGGCGTGACGGTCATCGGCATCGGCGTCATCGGCAGCACAATCTTCCAAACCGAAGTACAGCACACGTTGGATCGTGGCGAGACGATCGCCATTCAGGACTACGCGCTGCGTTATGAAGACTTCCTGCGCGCGCAAGCAGTTGATGGGCGGCTGATGAATATCGCCTCGCTGGTTCTGCTGCGCCATGGCGACGAGGTGGCGCACATGCGTCCGCGCATTGATGAATATCCGCAGCTGCCTATGAGCATCGCCGGCGCGCACAGCACGCTGGAAAATGACTTTTATGTCTTGCTGATCCGTGGCGACCGCCAGCGCGCTACCTTCCGAATCTATATTAATCCGCTGGTGAATCTGGTGTGGTGGGGAGGCTTGCTGCTGATATTGGGCACAGCCATCGCCGCTTATCCGAAAGGCAGGCGCTGATGAGAGCTTGTCCGCCGCGCGCGGTTCTTGCCATGTGCCGGCGCGCCACAATTGCTCGCCCGCTGGTCAGCCTGATTCTGGCGCTGGCCTGCGCATTGCTGGCATCGGCACAGGCATCGGACAACGCGGTCAACCAGGTGGCGCAGCGCATGTACTGCCCCGTCTGCGAGAATATCCCGCTGGACGAATGTTTGACGGCCGCCTGTCAGGAATGGAAGGAAGAGATTCGCTCCCAACTTGCGGCTGGAAAAACTGACCAAGCCATCATCGACAGCTTTGTAGCGCGTTTTGGCGATCATGTCGTCGGCGTGCCGGTCGACCCGCTGCTGCGCGCCCTGACGATCATCATGCCGCTGTTGGCCACGGCGCTGGCATTGGGCGTCGGCGCCTTGACATTTCGCCGCTTTGCCGCCGGCAAGACGCAGACAGCCCCATCCGCCGACCGCGCACGTTCCGAAGCAGCCTATCGCCAGCAGTTGGAAGCCGATGTGCGAGCGAGGCGCTGACCTGCCATGACGGGACTCGAGCGAGCCACACCACGGATCGCTACCCGTTGGGGCTGCCCGGCGCTGCTGCTCGGAGTCATTGTGGCGACCTTCATCCTGGGCGCGCAGCTGGCAGAACGCAATCGTGGACGCCCAGCCAGCGGACCCGCGCCCGACTTTCAGCTGCAGTTATTCAGTGGCGAGTCCGTCAAGCTGAGCGAGCTGCGCGGACAAGTCCTGCTGCTCAACTTCTGGGCAAGTTGGTGCCCGCCTTGCCGTGCCGAAGCGCCCGACCTGCAAGCGCTGCACGAAGACTTTGCCCGCAGCGGACTGCGCGTGATCGGCGTGAACATGCTGGAAAGCTCGCCCGCCAAAGCCCAAGCCTTCATTGACGAGCTGGGGCTCAGCTATGCCAATGGCGAAGATATAGAGCAACGTGTGGCCCGGCTGTATCGCGTCGAAGCGCCGCCAGAAAGTTATCTTGTCGACCGGCGTGGGCAAGTGCGCAAAGTCTATATCGGCAGCATCAGCTATGGCATGATCAGCGGGGTAATCCAGTCGCTGCTGGCGGAGGCCGCATGAGCCTGGCTGGACTGCTTGCCACGCTGCTTTTGACGTTGCTCGCGCTGGCAATCGTGGCATATCCCCTGCTGCGGCGGCAGGAGTCAACTAGCGCCCGGCTCAGCTCGCCCCACGACGTGGACAGTCGCTATCAGCGCGTGCTGATCAACATCCGCGACCTTGACGAAGATTTCGCCACGGGCAAGCTGGATGCGCAGAGCTATCACGACGAGCGCGAAACCTGGGTGGGGCGCGGGATCGAACTGCTGCGCCAGATCGACGAGCAGACAAGGACGAGCGACGCATGATAACCCGCGCGCTATGGCTGCTGCTGGCTTGCTGCCTGACCGCCTGCACGAATCTGAGTGGCGAGCCAGAAATCGCTGCCACGCTGCCGCCCGAAACCGCGAATAGCCGTTGGCAGCCGGATATTGGCATTGGCGCGAGACTCTTCGCCGAGCATTGTACGGATTGTCATGGCGAAACGGGCGATGGCAAAGGAACATTGGTATTGGCGGGCAGCGTCGACCAGCCACTCGACTTGACCGACCAGACGCTTGTTGCGGTCGAATCGCCGCTTGAATTCTTCGATATCATCACATTGGGAAAGCTCGATAACCTGATGCCGCCCTGGCAAGATGCCTTGAGCGAGTCACAGCGCTGGAATGTGGCGCTCTATGCCTACACGCTGCGCTATGACGATGCGCTGCTGGCGAAGGGTGAGTCGCTGTGGCATAGGCTGTGCGCGGATTGCAAGTTGCCAAAGACGATCCCGCCTGTCTTCAGCGATGTGGCCTATGGACGGCAGCTGGGTTTGGCAGAAGCGCTCTCGGACATTGACTATGCGGCGATAGCGGCTTTCCTGCGCGCGCAAAGCCTGCAAGCGGCAACTGTGACGATAACTGGCACAGTGCAGAACGGCACGGCGGGTGGACTCGTGCCCAGCGATACGATCGTGCAACTGCAAGTTGGCAGCCTCCAGCGGGGATACAGCGCGACAGAAACCACCATTGATGCCGATGGGCGATTTCGCTTTGACCAGGTGCGGCGCGCGGACGACCTCAGCTATGCCCTGGGCGCGGTCTACGATGGGCGTCTTTTCAGCTTGCGCATGCCTGTCGAATCGTTGGCGAATGAGCAGACGCTCCATATCTATGCTGCCGGCAGCGATCCGACTGTCCTCACGGTTTCGCGCATTGACATGCGCGTCGATGCGGCGCGGCTGGAAGACCGGGGCGCTGGGCTGGTCGTCGAGCAAGTCATCGGCTTCCACAACGAGTCCGACCGCATCTACACCAGCGGACGCGGCTTTGACGATGGGCGCGAAGCCAGCTTGCTCGTGCAGCTGCCACAGGGCGCAGAATGGCTGGGTGGCTTCGACACAGGCCGTTATGTCGTGATAGAGAACATGGCTGGATTGCCCAATTCGCTGATTGACACGTTGCCAGTGCCGCCCGGCGACCGGCACGAGATCGCTCTGGCTTACTTTTTGCCCTATGCCAGCGCGCTGGAATTCGTGCAAGATTTCAACAACCTGCTGGATGCCCATGTGCGCATGCTGCTGCCACGCTCGCTACGAATAGACGGCGCATTCGAGCTGGCCGAGGCGGACGCAAGCAATCAATATGTCGGGCAGCTGACGATGCAAGTCGATCCCGCGCTCAGCTTCACGATCAATGGCGATCCTTTCGCCACCAGCAGCGATGATGCGCAAGTCATCACTAGCGAGGCGTTGATACCCTTGCTTATGGTCGCGGCAGTTGCCTTGGCATTGGCAGGCTGGCTGGCAATTGTGCTGCGGAGACCCCTTATCACCAGCACCGAGATTGACAAACTGACACAGGAACTTGCACAGCTGGAGCGCGAACACGACCAGGGAGGCATCAATCACGACCTCTACCATCAGCGGCGGCGCGAGATCCAGGCGCAGCTGTCTGCCCTGCAGGATGACCCGTCATGAGCGGGCGCAGGCTGATCGAAGTCCAGCGGCTGAGCAAGAATTTCGGCTGGCTGCCGGTCTTGCGCGGACTGGATCTTCTTGTACAGCGCGGAGAGTTTGTGCTGCTGCTGGGCGCGAATGGCAGCGGCAAATCGACCTTGCTGCGTCTGCTGTGTGGCTTGAGCCGCGCGACCAGCGGGGTCATTCGCATCGGTGGCTGGTCGCTGCCCGAGGAGGCACAGGCTGTGCGCGCGCAGATCGGTCTGCTGGCGCATCGTCCGCTTCTTTATGAGAATTTGACGGCACGCGAGAACCTGGACTTCTTCGCCGCGCTCTATGACATCGCAGCAGCCGAGCGAGCGCGCCGTCGCGACAACTTGCTGCAGCAGGTAGGTTTGGCTGACCGCGCTGATGGACTGGTGCGTGGATTCTCGCGGGGTATGCAGCAACGCCTCAGCCTGGCGCGCGCCCTATTGCATCAGCCCGACCTGCTCTTGCTGGACGAACCCTATACGGGCCTGGACAACGCCGGCTGCGCCATGCTCGATGAGCTGCTGACGGCCGCGTCCAATAGCGGCTGCACCATCATCATGAGCACGCATCAGCTGGAGCGAAAGCCAGCCCATATCGACCGTGCCCTGGTTCTCGCCGATGGATCGATGGTCTATGATGGGCAGGTCAATGGCGATCTCGCCGCCCTCTTTCGGCAAGCAACCGCTAGCGCATGAAATCGCCTTTCGCAGCCGCCGTACGCGCCATCGTCAGCAAAGACTTGCGGGCAGAATGGCGCTCGCGGGAGCTGGTCAGCGCGATGGCACTCTTCGCCCTGTTGAGCGTGCTGGTCTTCAGCTTTGCGCTGGAGCTGGACAAGAACGCGCGCGAAGAGGCGATCAGCGGCGTGCTGTGGGTGAGCTTGATTTTCGCCAGTCTACTGGGCTTCAATCGCAGTCTGTCCTTGGAGCACGACCAAGGCAGCCTGGACGCGCTGCTGCTGACGCCGGTGTCTCGCTCGGCGATATTCCTTGGCAAGCTGCTGGGCAATTTCATGTTCACGCTGCTTGTCGCGCTGGTGCTGCTGCCACTGATGACAGCGCTGTATGGCGTGCAGCTGCTGGATAGCTGGGCGCTGCTGACGACGATTGTGGGCGTCTTCGGTTTTAGCGCCATTGGCACCCTGCTGGCCACCCTGGCTGTGCAAACGCGATCCCGAGAAGCGCTGCTGCCCATTGCGCTGCTGCCGGTCTGCCTGCCTTTTTTGCTGACGGCGGTGCGCGCAACCAAAGGCATAGTGAGCGGCGCGCCACAAAGCGAGTGGCAAGTCTGGCTGCAGTTGCTGGCTGCCATCACCATCATTTACCTGGTATTGTGCCTGTTGCTGTATAGATTCGTGCTTGAAGAATGAGCCAGCGCTACTACAATTCTTCGCAGCCCATTTAGTGTAAGGCGAGCCATCATGACGCAGCGCAGGATACATGCTTCGTTGGCAGCCAGCCCACAGCCGCGACTGCTGCGCGCACTGACGATCTTGGCCACGCTGGGATTCGCCAGCACGTTGGTCTTGGGGCTTTTTGTTGCCGGCACAGACATCCAGCAGGGGCCGGTGCAGCGCATTTTCTACATTCACATGCCGGCTTTTTTTGGCGCGTTCACGGCTTTTGGCGCGACTGTGCTGGGCGGTCTCATCTACCTTTGGCGCGGCAGTGAAGCCTGGGATCGCATCGCGCTGGCAGGCGTCGAAGTCGGCTTGGCATTCGCGCTGATCAACCTGCTGACAGGCGCGATCTGGGCACGACCAATCTGGAATACCTGGTGGACCTGGGATCCACGCCTGACCTCGGCGGCAGTGATGTGCCTGACTTATGCGGCCTATCTGATGCTGCGCGCTGGCATCGAAAATCCGCAGCGGCGACGCCGTCTGATGTCGGTTTATGGCATCTTCGCCTTTGTCAGCGTGCTGCTGACGCTGTTCATCATCCGCATCGTGCCCGATACCATCCACCCGGTCATCGTCGGCGCAAGCCCACAAAACGCGCAAGGCAGTTTCGAGGCGACCAGCGGCGTGGTGCTGGCGCTGCTGCCCAGCTTGCTGCTGTGGCTGACACTGATGCCGATCACGCTGATGTGGCATCGCTACCGGCTGGCGCTGCGACAAGAAGCAGTCGATGCGCTCAAACTGAAACTGCTGGGTGGATGATGCGCAGAGCCAAGCAAAGGACACTATTTTTTCTGGCGCTGCTGCTGGCGCTGGCATGGGCAGGCTGGACTCAAGCCCAAAACGAAACGCCCTATTATCAGTCGACCGACTTCAATATACCGATATTGGCCGGCTGGCAAAACCAGAGCGCGGAGGGCGTGGCGCAATTCTATAATCCCTCGGCACAGGCAACCATCCGCACAACCATGGCAGCGGGCAGGGATGCCCAATCGGCCGCGGCTGCCGACCTGGCAGGCTGGCTGGGTTTGACGGGGCTAGATGCGCCGGTCTACAGCGGCAAGGTCAACCTGGCGGATGGCACCTGGCATTCGCTGGTCTACGACATCGACGCCGGGCAATCGGTATCGGTGATGGCGCGACAAGCCGGCGACCGCTTCATCGTCATCACCTTCCTGGAAAGCGATCCCGCTTCCCGCACGCGGATGCTGACTATTGCGCAGGCGGACGATACGCTGGATACACCCGAGCCCGAAATAGACAGCGCGCTGCAGCAATTGACGCAGCTGCGGCTGGACGACCTGGCAGCGGTTGGCACTTCCGCGCTGCCCGGCGGCGACTGGCTGGTCTTCCAAGGCGAATCGGCGCTGGCAGCTGGCAGCGTCTTCGGCAACGACAGCTACATTGCGCTGCAAGAAGGAGCGCCGGGCGATCTAAGGGCGCTGGCGGATGCCTGGCAAGGCACGTTGCTGGGATTCTTCATCACGCCCGACAATTCCCCCTATCTGTGGCTGGGTATCGCGGTCAGCCTGCTGATATTGGCGGCACTGGCGGGCAGCTTTGTGTGGCGCGCGCGCGCGCTGCAGAAAGACCTGGCGATGATCGAGCAGTTGCAAAGCGCCGACTCCAACTAGCTATGGCAGCACAGCCGGCAGTTCGCGCATCCGAGGCAAGCTGTGTCGCCGCGCAACTATCGCGCGATGCAGGCGTATAAAATGATAATCAGACAGCGCGGATCAGGAGCGGCGTGATGAGCGAAGAACAGAATCCCCTGCCAGACGAGCCGGTGGATGAAGCGGAAACAACTCCGCTGGAGCAATTCATATATCACCAGCGGCGCGGCCTGGAAGAATTTGGCAAGGCGATGGAGTCGCTGCTGCCGCCTGGCTTCCGCGAGCACACCCAAGCGGCTGGCAACGAATTCGCGACGGGCTTCCGCGTACTGATTGATGCCGCCATCGACGAAATCAAGAAAGCCAGCGAGATGGAAGACCCCGATGCCCGCAGCACTGCCGAACACGAACGTCAGGCGCACGCCAATCTGGCTTCTGACGAAGATGCAGAAGGCGCAACCGGCGCGACCAGCCGCAAGATCCGCGTTGAGCTGGACGACTGAAAATAGCGAGATTTTCGGACGGCGTGTCACCGCCTCGCCACCACAGGAATCTACGCACGCTTTGCCTCCCCCCGACTTTTCGAAAGGACTGAGGGGCAGCGAATTACGAAGCCCGCTGCTCAAA
The DNA here is from genome assembly GCA_002238485.1 of Chloroflexi bacterium bin20. Classification (GTDB taxonomy): domain Bacteria; phylum Chloroflexota; class Anaerolineae; order Aggregatilineales; family Phototrophicaceae; genus UBA6055. The sequence goes on from MPMG01000008.1 coordinate 38,833, forward strand.
GCGGATGTTGAGGAACTTGTCTTCAAACTTAGCGCTGGTGATTTCCAGTTCTTGCAGTTCATCGGGCAGCACGATATTGCGGCGGTAGGGACCTACGCTCAAAGTGATCTCGTCCCGCGACCGGAACAAATCCAGCTGCTCTTTGCGGGCGAAGCCGATCGGCACGCGCAGCAGCCAGCTCGCATCGCTATCCAGCCGCTCCAGCTTGTGCACGACGCCATCGAACAGACGCTCGGCCGGGTTTCGGTCGCCATAGAGCTCGTCTGCCAGGCGGCGCAGCATCTCCAGCCCGCCCATTTCTTCGCCAAATAGCGGCGCAGTCAGCAAGGGCAGGCTGCCAAATGCCTCGCCCACAAATTCGATATTTTTGGCTTGGCGCTGCTTCCAGACATCAAAGAAGGGATCGCGGATTTCGTCCGGGAAAACGCGGTTGACCAGGATGGCATCGGTGGCGTAGTCGTAGAGGTTGAGATAGGTATACGTGCGCTGGGTCTCGCGGATGACCATGCGCTCGGCATTGGTGACTAAGCGGATGCTGGCATGCTCGGGGTCGGTCAGCAGCTCGCGCACGCCATCCAAGGTATCAAAAAGCAACTGCACCTGGTCCCAGGCATTTTCGGCGATATCAATGCCCAGGTCGTTTTTCTTGCCGCGATTGAAAAGGCGCTGCACGGGGCGGATGACGCTGTCCAGCCCGCGAGCGATGCGCATCAGCCGCTCGACCCACCAGCGCGTTACATCGGGCAGGCTGAGCAGGCGGATGGTCTCGGCAGTTGGCGCAGCATCGACAATCAGCACATCATAGTCACCCGCCTGAAAGTATTCGCTGATCCACAGCAGCTGCGCGCCTTCTTCTAAACCGGGGATGATGGTTACTTCGGCAGCATTGACCTTGGCGATGCCCTCGCGGTTGAAAAAAGCGCCCAGGTATTCTTGGATCCTGCCCCAGTATTTCTGCATGGAATAGCGCGTGTCGATTTCTTGCGCCCACAAGTTGTCGGCGACCTGCACAGGCTCGGGACCAACCTCCACATCGAGGGCGTCGCCCAGGCTGTGCGCAGTATCGGTGCTGACGACTATGGTTTTCAGCCCCAGCTCGGCACAGCGCAGCGCTGTCGCCGCCGAAATGCTGGTCTTGCCGACTCCACCTTTGCCAGTGTGCACAATCACGCGCATAAAGCCACCTGCTGCCTTCTGTCTACGCTTGTCAAGTCTCACAGCAGTATACGCGCGGTCCCTGCGAAAGTAGCGCCACAATCGCAGCGGCGGGCTGTAGATGATGGGCGACTACCAAGACACCCCTGCATGGCTATGCATTTATGCGCAGCCACAGCAATCACCACTCGCCCCGGAAAATAGTCCTTGACAAGACAGAACAAACAATCTAATATCGGCGCAACGAACACATATTCGCTTAACGAAGGAGAACTGCTCATGCGTCCGATCGTACATATTGAGATCCCTTCTGCCGACAACGACGCGCAGAAGGCATTTTACGGGTCGCTGCTGGGTTGGCAAGCGACGGATATTCCCATGGGGCCTGACTTCACATATACCATGTTTGATCTCGGGAACAGCATGGGTGCGGCGCTATCGCCAGTCAGCGAAGACGACAACATTGGTCCCGGCGATGTTATCCTGTATTTCCATAGCGATGACCTGGATGCGGATATAGCGCGGGCCAGCGAACTGGGCGGCGAGGTCCTCTTGCCACGGCAGGATATTCCCGGCTTCGGCTCGCTGGGCATCTTCAAAGACCCCACCGGCAACCGGGTGGCCTTCTGGCAAAGCGCCAACCCCGAGCAGGGCTAGGCAAGGATTGTTGAGGAAAAACGGGCGGCTGGATCGGTTGCCCCTACATTTCAGCTATTCGATAGGGCTCGATATGGCAGACTTCCCGCTGCTCAAGGACTACATAGACGGGCAGCTTGTGACTCAGCTTGCCGAGCGCATCACGGTCGCGCATCCGCAATTTGCAAGCGATGCCTTTGTCGCGGCAGCCAGCGGCGAATTGCAGAATCTGGAGTTGAAAGGGCGCTTCGACTGGATCGCCGACCAGTTGCGCGCGACCTTGCCAGCCGATTATCCGACCGCGCTCAATATCTTGCTGCGCATCCTGGACATCGAGAACGGCAGATTCGCGACGCTGGACATGCCCGAATTTCGCCTGATGCCCATCCCGACATTTGTGTTTCGCCACGGGCTCGAGCATCCCGATGTTTCGCTGGATGCCATACCCATCATCACGCGCCACGCCACATGCGAAGGGGCGATCCGTCCCTTCATACGCCGTTACCCGACAGCCACACTGGCAAGGTTGCACAAATGGGCGCGCCACGACAACGAGCATGTTCGCCGCCTCGTCAGCGAAGGCACGCGCCCGCGCCTGCCCTGGTGGTCGCCCTTGCGTGAATTCATTGCCGATCCCGCGCCCGTCCTGGCGCTGCTGGAATGCTTGAAAGACGACCCGTCTCTCTATGTCCGGCGCTCGGTGGCCAACAACCTCAACGACATCAGCAAAGATCACCCACGGCTGGCGCTCGAGCGCATGGCAGCCTGGAGCGAAGGCGCAAGCAACGAGCGGCAATGGCTCATCAATCACGCGCTGCGCACATTGGTCAAACGGGGAGACAAGTCCGCACTGGCAATTTTGGGCTATGCTCCAGCCGAGGTCGAACTGAGCCATCTGACGGTCACTCCGACTGTGTTGCAGTTCGGGAAGCAACTTGAATTCTCGTTTGTGTTGCAGAATTGTGGCGGCGAGACGCAGAAGTTGATGGTCGATTTTGTGATGCATTTTGTCAAGGCGAATGGCTCGACCGCGCCCAAGGTCTTCAAGCTGAAGAAGTTGAGCCTGCCCGCCGGCGAGAAAATCTGCGTGCAAAAGAAAATGGCGATCCGCCCCATCTCCACGCGCAAATATTATGCCGGGCGGCAGCGGCTGGAAATCCAGGTCAACGGGGCCTGCCTGGGCGGCGCGGACTTTGAACTTGTGATGGACTAGCGAGCGGTTTAGACTCGGCGAAATTCAATCGTCGGAGCGCCTCTCATGTTCGCCCTGCCTTCCCAGCTCTTTAGTCCCTTGCCTCTTGACGATGTCTACAACTGCGACCGCGCTGGGCTGGACCTGGCCCTGCGCCTGCACAATGACGATGTTTTTGGCAGCTGCGCCTTCCGTGGCATCCCGTTTGTCTTCGGCAGACAAGCTACAAGCAACGCGATATTGCTGGATGGCAACCGAATCAGCATTCCAGCTGGCGACCGACTGGCGAGCTATCTGGTATTCGCGCATATCGTGGAAGATCGGGCGCTGCGGTTGCCCGATGACCTGACAGATTTCTGCGGAACGCAGCACGCCGCGGGTGCAACACCTGGCAACGATCTGGGTGATCTGGTGGCAGAATATCAGCTGCATTTTTCTGATGGCAGCTCAACATCGATTCCCATCCGTCGGCGCTTTGCCATTCAACAGGCGCATATTGAATGGGGCGCCAGCGCGTTTGCCGCCTTGCCGCATCAGGACGACATCGTGGCGAGCACAGTCGCCGATGCGCTGCAACTGGGGCGCATGCCCGAGACTGGCTATGGCCGCGGTGAAACACGACAAAATGCCGCGCGCGATGCCTTCCCCGAGCACATCTGGCTCTATGCGCTGCCCAACCCCCAGCCAGACAAACCTATCCGCGAAATCCGCTGCATCGCCAAAGACGAGCGCGCGCTGATCTATGGCATCAGCAGCACGCAAGTTTCGGCGCATCCGCTGCGATCCCGCGCGCGACAAAAGTTGGCCTTGTGGCTGCCCGCGGGCGTCAAGTTCAATGCGCTGGGCGAATTGGACGATGTCGATATTGATCTGGGCAGCGTGATCTCGGCGCGAGCTATGCAAGCCTACGACCGCGATGCCTGGTTTGGCGAGGCCACGAATGTGCAGCCGCAATCTGCCCCTGCCCGCGCATTCATTGAATTCGCAGCGCACCCCAACGCAAAGCTTTATCTGCGCGCAGCAAATGGCGACCTTCTAGCCCACGACCTGGCGCAACTGGAGCGCGAGGGAAGGATCGAAACGCTGGAATCGCGGCGTTTGCTGCGCGTCAGGGTGGTCGATTCACAAGGACGCGAGGTGGCGGCGCGCATCCACTTTCATGGCGAGTCGGGGGAATATCTGCCGCCGCGGGGCAATCATCGCCGCGTCAACGGCAACTGGTTCGAAGACAACTACGGCGAATTCGTCAATGGCGCGAATCAATATGCCTATATTCTGGGCAGTTGCGAGCTGGATGCGCCGCTGGGCGAAGTCTTTGTAGAGATCACGCGCGGCTATGAAATCAAGCCGATTCGGACGAGCTTCCGCGTTCGTCCCGAGACGGACGAGATCACTTTTACGCTGGACAAGCTGCTGGATTGGGGCGAGCGCGGTTGGGTTTCTGCCGATACGCATGTGCACTTTCTCAGCCCGCAGACAGCCTGGCTGGAAGGCGCGGCCGAAGGCATCAATGTCGTCAATCTGCTGGCCAGTCAATGGGGCGAGATGTTCAGCAATGTCAGCGACTTCGACGGGCGCAGTACCTTTGGCGCAAAGGACTTCGGCGGCGATGGCGAATTCCTGGTGCGCGTCGGCACAGAAAACCGCATGCAAGTGCTGGGGCATATTTCGCTGCTGGGCTATTCGGGCGCGATGATCCATCCCTTGTGCAGCGGCGGACCATCGGAATCAGCCATCGGCGATGCGCTGGAAGTCAGCATGGCGCAGTGGGCACAGCGCTGCATCGACCAGAATGGTTTGGTTGTGCTGCCGCATGCGCCCAACCCCCAAGCCGAACGCGCCGCCGACATCGTGCTGGGATTGGTGCATGCCATCGAGATGATGACGTTCAACCCATTCAACGCGCAGATAACGCCCTATGGGCTGCTGGATTGGTATCGTTATCTGAACCTGGGCTATCAGATTCCGGTGGTTGGCGGCTCGGATAAGATGGGCGCAGACGCGCTGCTGGGCGGCATCCGCACGTACGCGCATTTGGGAGGACGCGAATTCACCTACGAAAACTGGATGGAGGCAGTCAAGGCCGGCAACACCTTTGTCACTGTTGGACCGCTGCTGGAGCTGGCTGTCGAGGGCTTGTCGCCGGGCAGCCGGCTCGACCTACCCGTCGGTGGTGGGACAGTAAATCTGTCCTGGCGGGTCGAGTCGGCGGCGCTGCCGATCGACAAGGTCGAAGTGGTGGTGGGTGGCTTTTGCGCAGAAGAAACCAGCATAGGTGGCGAATTGAAGGCAGAGGGCAGCTGTGAGATCTCCATCAGCGAGTCGACCTGGGTTGCGCTGCGCGTGCGTGGCAGTCACGCCGGGCGTATCGGTGAAATCGCGGCGCACAGCAGCAGTGTTCAGGTGCGAGTGGCTGGCGCGCGACCGTTCAAACGCGCAGATGCCATGGCTGTGCTGGAGCAAATCGAAGGCGCTCTGGCTTACATCGACACGTTGGCCACACGCAGCGAGGCACAGCAATACAAGCGGGTCCGCGCCTCAGTAGCGGCGGCGCACAACCGCCTGCACCAACTCATGCATCGACAGGGCATCTACCATCAGCATACGCCCTTGCACGAACATGGCGAGCGCTAGGTCGACCAGCTAGGCGTCCAGGGCTTCTATAATGACATTGACAAATTGAAAGTTCTGCTCGTTGCGCGCCTGGTCGTTGCCGGCGTGGCTGACCTCGACCAGCGTTACCGCGATGCCTTTGCCCTCGAGCAAGAATTTTGTGTGCCACTCGCCGGACTGTTGTACATTGCGGTAGTAAACTAGGCGCCCCCTGGGGTCCATGCGAGCCAACTTGCCCTTGGCGCGACCGAATTTCATGCCGCTTAGCTCGTCCAAAAGCGCTTGCCGCTGGGCTTGGCTGAATGTGGCCATGCTGCTTCCTCGTTCGCGTAATTGGCACAAATCTGCGATAATTGTAGCTCTGCGAGGGGCTGGCTTCAAGCGGCGTTGTGTTGGAGCGTCATGCAAACATACTCTGTAGGCGACATCACCGAATATATCAAAGACCTGTTTGATGCCGACCGCAATCTGGGCAGTGTCTGGGTGCAGGGCGAGGTATCACGGTTAACCCGGGCACGCTCTGGTCACTGGTATTTCACCATTAAGGACTCGCATGCCCAACTGAGCTGTGTGATGTTCCGCAGCGCTGCCAACCGCGTGTCCATTGATGTTTCGCCCGGTGCAGAGATCCTGGTGCACGGCAAGATCGGCGTGTATGTGGCGCGCGGCGAATATCAGCTGGTCGCCGATATGATCGAGGCGGTTGGCGGCATCGGCGATTTGCATCGGCAGTACGAAGAGCTCAAGCGCAAATTGGCCGAAGAAGGCTTGTTTGACCAGGCGCGCAAGCGAGCCATCCCGACATTTCCAGCGCGCATCGGCGTAGTAACCTCGCCCACTGCCGCAGCCTGGCACGACATCCAGACTGTGCTCAGCCGGCGCATGCCACTGGTGGAGGTCATCCTCAGCCCGAGCCTGGTGCAAGGCACAGATGCGCCGGCGCAGATCGTCAGGGGGCTGCAGCGACTTTATCGGATGGATGTGGATGTCATCCTGCTGGCGCGGGGTGGCGGCTCGCTGGAAGACCTGTGGTGTTTCAACGATGAGCTTGTGGCGAGGGCAGTGGCAGCCAGCCCGATCCCGGTCATCAGCGGCGTGGGCCACGAAATCGACTTCACCATTGTGGACTTCGTTGCCGACTTGCGTGCGCCGACGCCATCTGCCGCTGCCGAGCTGGCCACGCCCAACCGCGACGACCTGCTGCTGGATATCGACCGCCTGCGCATGCGCCTGACAGAACAGCTTGGCGATAGTCTCGACCTGCATTCACGCGAATTGGCAAATAAGAAAGAGTGGCTGCGCTGGTGGACACCATTGAAGCGCATTGAAGCTGACAGTCGGGTTCTTTTTGAATTGCGGGGGCGGCAGAATCGAGCTATTTCGACTTTTCTGACCCGTCTGCACGAGCGCCTGACCAGCCGTGAACGCGCTTTGAACACAGCCAATCCGGCGCAGATTCTGGGTCGCGGCTACGCCTTGGTCATCGACGAGCGCGGCGACATCATCCGGCGGGCGGCGCAGGTCAGCGCGGGGCAGCGGCTGGATATCCAATTGGCAGAAGACAAAATCAAAGTCAAGGTGGACGAATGACGGACGATATCAAGAAGCTCGACTACGAAGCAGCTTATCAACAGCTGGAAGACCTGGTGGCGCAACTGGAGAGCGGCGAAAAGTCGCTGGCGGAGTCGGTTGCGCTGTACGAGCGTGGCCAGCAGCTTTCCGCGCATTGCCAGAGCCTGCTGGAAGCCGCCCAGTTGAGCGTCCGACAAGTGGACGAAGCAGCTCTACACGACTAATTGGCGACTATCATGTTTGATTTCAGCAAGCTGCCAGCGCCATCACAAAAAAATATGTCGGTTCGTGTGAAAACGGCTGCCGAGCGCGCCCTGCGTCAAGGGCACCCCTGGGTGTTTGCGGAGTCGATTGTCAAACAAAGTCATTTGGGCAGCGCCGGCGATTTGGCGGTGATCTATGACCGCGACAAGAACAACTTCCTGGCAGTGGGATTATACGACCCGCTTTCGCCCATCCGCGTCAAGGTGCTGCAAGCCCGGCAGCCGCGCAAAATCAACCGCCAGTTCTTCATTGACAAGCTGGCGGCAGCGCAAGAACAGCGCAATCCGCTCATCAGCCAGGGCACAACTGGCTATCGGCTGGTGTATGGCGAGAGTGACGGCTTCCCCGCGCTGGTTATCGACTGCTATGGCGAGACGTTGGTCCTAAAGCTCTACTCGACCGCCTGGATCGTCCACTTGCAAGAATTGGTCGCGGCGCTGCAAGAGGCGCTGGAATTTGACTCGCTTGTGTTGCGCCTCAGCCGCGCCCTGCAATCGGACCGACTGAATGTGGCTTCGCTCTTTGGCCTGCGCGATGGCCAGCAGCTGATCGGCGAAGCAAGCGGGTCGGTGCAGTTTGTCGAAAATGGTTTGCTCTTTGCAGCGGATGTGCAGCGCGGTCACAAGACGGGTTTTTTCTTCGACCAACGCGAAAATCGTCAGCGCGTGCGGGAACTGGCAGAGGGGCGGCGCGTCCTGGATGTCTTTTCGTACACGGGCGGATTCTCGGTTTATGCGCTGGCTGGCGGCGCGCGCTCGGTCACGGCTGTGGATGCCAGCCAACCGGCGCTGGACGACCTGCAGCGAAATGTGACGCTGAACGGCTTTGAACGAACGCGAGTTGATGTGCTGCAGGGGGATGCTTTTGCTGGTCTGCGGGGCTTGATTGAAGCGCGGCGCAAGTTTGGGCTGGTCGTGGTCGATCCGCCAGCCTTCGCCAATCGTCGCGCCAATTTGGGCAATGCCGTGCTGGCTTATCGGCGGCTGGTCGAGCTGGCGCTGCAAGTGCTTGCGGAAGACGGCATCCTGGTGATGTCATCCTGCTCCAGCCGCATCGGTCCCGACCGGTTCCAGCAACTGGTTACGCGCGCGGCAACGGTGGCCGGGCACGACTTGGACGTCTTCGACAGCTCCACTCACGGGCTGGATCATCCCGTCGGCTTCCCCGAGGCCGCTTATCTGAAGGCGCTGTTCTGCCGGCTCAGCAGCTAACCGATGCCTACTGCGAGTCGCGGCGCATCAGGCTGAAGCTTTGTCCAGTGGGACCTGTGCGCGGCTGTGTCGCCAGAAAAAGCGCCAGCGGCAGTACATCGGCTGGTTGTTTGAACCACTCGAGGGTCAGCGGCGATTCGTCTGGTACTTCGTCCGCGGACAAGATATCGGTATTGACCAAGCCCGGTATCAATTCGTTGACGCAGATGCCGTGGGGGCGCAATTCGGCAGCCAGCGAGCGCACCAGCATCCAGGCGCCGGCTTTGGACACGCTGTAGGCGCTGCCAGAACCGCCTACGCGATGCCCCATGCCCGAGCCAATCACGATGATATGACCGCCCTGGCGCTTGAGGTCGACGATGGCATATTTGCAGGTGTAATACACGCCCAGCAGATTGACGCGCAAGGTAGTTTCCCAGTCGCCGATATCGCTGTATTCGACCGAATCGCGGGTGAAATTGCCGCCTGCATTGGCGATCACGATATCGACAGGTCCATAGTGAGCGCGGGTCTGGTCATAGAGGCTTTGCAGATCCGCGGCCTCGGTTACATCACAGCGAACGGCAACTGCTTCTCCGCCAGCAGCCTGGATCTGCATTACGGTATCTTCTAGCTGATCTTGACTGCGGGCTGCGCAGACGACACGAGCGCCCTGTGCCGCGAATCCGATCGCCAGCCCGCGCCCGATACCCCGACTCGCGCCGGTGATGACGGCGACTTTGCCCGCCAGCAACTCATTCATTTGCAGAGTCCCTTCTCCAATTGCTCATCATTCTTTGCGGCGTCGACTCAGATAGCCGATGACAGAACGCAACAGAGCGCGCGTCTCGCTGACATCCAGCCAAGCGCCGATGCCCAAGAAGACCAGCGCCCCCAGACCGCAGCCAACCAGCGCCATGAGGATGCCGTCCAGCGACAGCGCATGCGTCAGCACGAGTACTGTGAGAGCCATTGCCAGCGAAAGCAGCAGACTGCCCGCTGCGCTGCAAATGATTGCTCGGTCGTGTATGTCGGGGTTGCTGCCTTCTTCCGCCAGCCGCCGCCGCATCAACCACCACAACGCCAGCGCCTCGACCAAGGTAGTCAGCGCATTCGCCAGCGCCAAACCCGCAAACGCTCCACCCGCCAATTTCTCTGGATCGCCAATCAGCTGGACGAAGACCAGGCTGAGCGCGATATTGCTGAGCATGGCTGCAAGACCCGCCAGCACCGGTGTCCAGGTATCTTCCAGCGCGTAAAAAGCCCGCGAAAGCACTTCCAACAGCGCGAATCCAGCCAATCCCAGCGCGTAAAAGCTCAAGGCCCAAGCAACCGCCTGCGTGCTTTCCGCCGTCCATTCGCCACGCTGCAAGACGCTTACCAGTGGTTCGCCCAGCACGATCAACAGCGCCGCCGCCGGGAAGGACAAGAAGAGCACATTACGCATAGCTTGCGAAAGACGGTCTTTGAATCCAGCGTAGTCGCCAGCCGCCCGCAGCGCCGCCAGCGATGGGAAGACCGCCGATGCCTGGCTCTGCCCGATCATGCCCAGCACAAAGAAACACAGCATAAAAGCATAGCGCAGCGCCACAAAGCTGCCCTCGACCATGCTGTTTGACAGCACGATATTGACATAAAAGTTGATCTGCACCACCGCCAGCCCCAGCACGCGCGGTCCCATCAGGCGCAGCACATCCGCCACACCCGGCAGGCGCGCCGCAAAGGACAAGCGCAGCCGCGAGCGAATCGTCAACAAGCCAGGCAGCTGAACCAGCAGATGCAGCGCAGCGCTGAGCACGGCGCCGATAGCCAAGCCCATCACATTCAGTTCGCCGACTTGACCCACATCGGGGTGTGCGGGCAGGTTGGGCGCAATCACCAGCGCGCCGAGGATGATGCCGATGTTGTTCATACTGATGGCCAGAGCGGGCAGCCAAAAAGCGTGATGCGCCTGCAAAATCGCCATGACCAAGCCGCTGACGCTGAATATCGCCGGCGTCAGCATCATCAGGCGGATCATGTCGACCATCAATTGCTGCTGGTCTGCGGGGCGCTCTGCCCACAGCACCAGGCTGACCAACTGCGGCGCGAACAGAGCCACCAGAATGCTGAATATCGCTGCGGCGCTGGCTGACAATGTCAAAACGGCGCTGGCCAGTCGCCAGGCAGATGCCTCGTCGGCTTCGCGGATGCGCGCATATACAGGGATGAACGACGAGCCCAGCGCCCCGCCTGCCACCAGCACAAAGACCGTCTCGGGCAGCTGCTGGGCTGCAGAGAAGACATCCAGCGCGGCGCCAGTGCCGAATTGCGAGCCGACCACGCCGATGCGCAGCAAACCAAGCGCGCCACTGGTAAAGAAGCCCACCAGCACGATCAATGCCTTGTGCGCGATTTGGCGGTTGTCTAGCGCTTTGCTCATGCGCGCCTTTCGCAAAGGGTCGGTGGAGTCGCGGCGCAGGATTGCCACTTGGCATTACAGCCACATTCCCTATAATATACGCCTTTAGTCAGAACAAAATGCGCCGCTGTTGGCAGTTGCAAGGGACGAGGATCGAGATATGCAAGTGATTTTGCTGCAAGACCTATACAAGCACGGGGTCGCGGGCGAGGTGGTGAAAGTTGCCGATGGTTTCGCGCGCAATTATCTGATCCCGCGCAAGATGGCGATCCAGGCCACGCCCTCTGCCATGCGCCGGACAGAAGCCGTACGCAAAAATGTCGAGGCGCGGCGAGCGCAGTACAACGATATGCTCAACGACCTGGCGCGTCAGATTGATGGCGTAGAGCTGATTTTTGGGCGGCGCGCGGCATCCACGGGCAAACTCTTCGGCTCGGTTACCACGCAAGAGATCGCCGACGAGTTGGACCGCGTTACCAGCGTGGACATCAACCGGCGGCGCATCAGCCAGCAAGCCCTGCGCGAAGTCGGCACGCACGAAGTGCCCGTACGGCTGGGCAACGAACTTTCGCCCACGCTGATTATCTCTATCGTGCCCGAGGACGAACTGCCAGAGTTTATGACAGCGCGCGAACGGGGCTTCAAGGTCACCGCGGAAGAGATCATGATCGATGGATTCCGTTATCCCGACCCGCCAGAAGAGCCAAGCGAAGCCGCCGACGAAGCGCCGATGCCAAACGCAGAAGAACTGGTCGTTGAAGCGGTCGCTGGATAGTCGACAGTCCCCCAGATGACCGCGCATTCCGCCGCGGGCTTTCACACAGCCAGCCCAAATTGTCGCCGCCTGCGTCGAGCAGACGGGGCTGTCTGATGGGAGCGTGCCGCTGATGGATAGCTTTTCACTCGGCTTGATGCTGCGCGAAGCCCGCGAAGCCAAAGAGTTAGAGATCGCCCACGCAGTTATACAGCTGCGCATACGGCGAGCGGTCCTTGAAGACTTTGAAAAAGGCGAGTTTGAACTGGCTGGCGTGCCCGAGGTGCAAGTCCGCGGCATGCTGCGCATTTATGCTCGCTACCTGGCGCTTGACGAAGAGGAAATGTTGAACCTGTACGACCAGATGCGCATCGCCCAGCAGAAGGGAAAGAAGCGGCGTTTGCAGCGAAGAGCTGCGCCAGAGAAACAAGCGCGCCCTGGCACACAGCCCCTGCAAGAGATTCAACTGGCTGACCAGCGCTCGGCAGGCTGTCGGCGCGTTGTGCAGTCGCTGCTGATCATCTTGCTGTCAGTGGCGGCGCTGGCCGTCATCGTCTTTGTTACGCTGCAGATAGTCGATTTTGAGGGCGGCGCGCCAGTCGTGGTGGCTTCCCCCACCCCTCCACCCGCGACTGCCACACCCCTGCCCACACCGACCGCCTTTTCGCCCAGCCCGACGTCATCAAACCGCGCGCAGTATTCAGGCAGTGGCATCTTGGTCAGCTTGTTGCTTGGGCAGCGCAGCTGGTTGCAAATCAGCGTCGATGGCGCAGAACAACACAATGGGCTGACGGCTGCGGGGACCCTGCTGGAATACAGCGCGCTCGACGAAATCAACCTGACGGCGGGCAATGCCCTGGCGCTGGATGTAATCTGGAATGGCGAACAGCAGCCGCCAATTGGCCTGCGCGGACAGCGGGTAGATATTCGTTTTACGAGCCAGGATGTAGCGGTAACGTTGGGACCTGGCGTCGAGCCTTCAGCCATGCCAATCAACCCGCCAGCAGCGACCAAAGCGCAGATCGTGGCTGAGCCGACTGGTGCAACAGAATCGGCGCCCGCCGCAGCCATTCGTCCCAAAGCCAGCCCGCAGCCAACCCAAACAGCTGTGCCACGCCTAGTCGATCCGCCGACCGCGACCATCGTTTCACCCAGCAGCACGTCACCGCCCAGCGCGACGCCAACCATCACACAAACTTCGCCGCCGACTGCTATCCTACCGCCGCACATAACACAAGTGGGCTTGCCGCCCACCAAGCCGGGAACATAAACCGATGCGCCAGCTGCCAACAACGACGAACACCAATGAAGAGTTGACCAAACGATCGATAGACAAGGGATGCTGATGACAAAAAGCCCGAACAAAGACAACTATTTCCTGCTCAGCCTGGGCTGTTCCAAGAACAGCGTCGACAGCGAGAGCATGGCGCAACTGCTGCATCGACAGGGCATGAATGGCTGCGCGAACCCCGACGATGCCGCAGTGCTGATCGTCAATACTTGCGGATTCATCAACAGCGCCAAACAAGAATCTATCGACGCCCTGCGCGAACTTGCCGAAGCCAAGCGCCCCGATCAGTTGGTGATCGCGGCGGGCTGTTTGTCGCAACGCTATGGCCAGGCGCTGGCCCAAGAAGTGCCCGGGCTGGATGGCGTCATCGGCACGCGCAGGTGGATGGACATCTTCGATTTGATCATGCGACTGCGCGCGCGCAGACATCCCCAGCCGCTCTATCACCTGCCGGATGATGCGCAGGTCGTGGGGCTGGATGAACGTGGCGTGCTGCGTGCCAGCGTGCAAGGCGCCAGCGCCTACCTGAAGATCGCTGATGGCTGCCGCCGTCCCTGCGCATTCTGTGCCATCCCCGCCATCAAGGGCACTGCCGTGAGCCGCCCGCTGGAGTCCATCGTGGCCGAGGCGGTGCGCCTGCAAAATATGGGCCTGCGCGAAGTCATGCTGATCGCGCAAGACAGCACCGATTATGGCTATGACCTGGGCATGAAAGATGGCTTGGCGCGTTTGCTGGATGCCATAGTGGAGTCTGCGCCGGGCATCCCCTGGCTGCGCATCATGTACGCCTATCCGGGTTATGTGACGCCGCGGCTGATGCAAACTATGGCAAGACACGAGCAGGTGCTGCCCTACCTGGATATCCCGCTGCAGCATGGCCATCGCGAAGTATTGAAACGCATGCGCCGTCCCGCCAAAGTCGAATGGGTCTACGAGACGGTCGGCAGGCTGCGCGAGTTGATGCCCCAGTTGGCATTGCGCACAACCTTCATCGTCGGTTATCCCGGCGAAACCGAGCAGGAATTCGAGGCGCTGCTGAACATGGTGCGCGATTTGCAATTCGACCGCGTCGGCGCATTCACCTACAGCTACGAACCGGGCACGCCCAGCGCGAGCCTGCCCAACCAGGTCGATGACGATGTCAAGCAAGATCGTTATGAACAGCTGATGGCGCTGCAAAGCACGATCAGCTTGCAGAAAAATCAAGCGCTGGTGGGGAAGACCCTGGACATCCTGGTCGAAGGGCATGGCCAGGGCGAAGACGAGCATGGCGAAGAGGCAGGCGGCATCATCAGCCTGGGTCGCAGCTACCGCGATGCGCCCGAGATCGATGGCTATGTGCTGGTGGAAGGCGAGCTGCCCGCGGGCGAGATTGTGCCTGTGCGCATTTCTGGCGCAACCACTTACGATCTCATTGGCACTGTGGATATCGGCGCGCCCGTTGTGATTGAAGCCGGCAAAGTCTACGCCGAAGGGATGTTGAGCTAGGCCTTTGCGCTCAATCCAAGCCTGGCGGCAGCTCTTCGACCGGTTTGCGCTGTGATCCCAGCTTTTGCGGGAGTCGGTCGCGGAATATGGCAAATTGGTCCAGATCGCGCACGACATAGGACTGCGGAAAATAGCGCCGCGCCTCACGGACTACTTCATATTCACGGTAGCGCCGTGAAATATGCGTCAGGAACAGTTGCTTGACATTGCAGGCTTGTGCCAGTTCAGCAGCCTGCCTCGCGGTGATATGTCCGACCTGGCTGGCGATTTCGCGGTCGGCATCGAGGTATGTAGCTTCTATCACCAAGGCATCGGCATCGCGAACAGCGGCGGAAATATTGTCCGTGCGTCCAAGATCGCCGGTGATGACCACTTTCGCCCCGCGGATGAGATCGCCCAGCACCTCGTCGGGGTCGACCACGCGCCCGTTGTCCAGCACGATCGGCTGTCCGGCCACCAGTTGCGTGCGCTCGGGACCATGCGGCACGCCCAGCGCGGCGGCTTTGTCGGCCAGGAAGGGGCGGCGCGAATCTTCCTCGAAAATATAACCATAGCATTCGCGTCCGCGGTGGCTGACCGGAAAGGCTCGCACGCTGAACTTGCGGCCGCGAAACAAGAACTTGCCGGGCAGAACACGATTGAAATAGATGGGCACGGGCGGGGCTTCGCGGCGGAAGATGACCTGGTAGACGAGCGCCTGCACTCGTTGGATGGCTGGCAGCCCGCCCCAGATATGAATCTCGTCCATGGCTTCCCAGCGGCAAAAGGTCGAAAGCAAGCCGCCCAAGCCGAGAATATGATCAAGATGCGCGTGCGTCAAAAAGATTCGGTTGAGCCGCTTGAAGCCGATGCCACTGCGCAGAATTTGGCGCTGCGTGCCTTCGCCGCAATCGACCAGGAAGCGCTGTTCGCCAGCCAGAACCGCCACAGCCGGCAGGCCGCGATAGATTGACGGAGCTGAGGCGGATGTGCCGAGAAAGACCAGCTCAAACACTAGGCGTCGCTCGTTTCGGTTTCTTCTGCGGGGACGACATCAATGGTATACAGAAATAGTCGGTCGCCATGCGCTTGGCCGTCTTTCAGCACGGGCAGCCGCTGGTCGAAGCGCTCTCGATACAAGCCAATGGAGATGGCATATTCCCCTGGCAGCGCGAAAGCCGGCAACTGCAGCTGGATAACCTGGATGAAGATATCGCGCTCGCGCATGCGAGTCGGGTTTACGCCGATGTAGTGTCGCGTTACTATCGGCGTCACCGGGTCGGCGAGGATTTGCGTGAACAGGGTTACATCGGGCGGCAACTCGCCATCGACGCGCCAATACGTGATGATGTCGACGGTCTCGCCTGGCAAAAAGCTGCGCGACACATCGGGTTCATAACCCAGCAGGGTCAGGTTTCCGCCAAAGCGTATGGCTGGCGAGATCGGCTCGGGCACAGCCACTTCGCGCGCATAGGACACCGGCGCGGTGGTGGTTAGCACGCCCGCTTTACCAGCCAGCTTCTCGACAGTTTCCAGCTCTATGACTGAATTTCGCGGCAGATCGGCGACGACGCTTTCGCCCAGCTCGAGCCATGCCTGCAAATGTGGACTAGCAGCTGTGCGCGCTTCGGTATCAAAGAAAACAAGACGCTGCAGTTCACCGCCATTTGTCAACAACAGTGTATTGGCACAATTGGCTTCGTGATAGCGCAGCGAATCGCGATTCATCATGAGCAGCACTTTTTCGGCGTCATTCAGCTTTGGCGAAGGCTGCGCGTAATCCCAGTCCGGGTTGCAAAATACGACCGGTACTTCATCTCCAACATGGTCAAGGTAATGGGCGATCTGCCCCAGTTCGCCATTCACCAGTTGCATGACTTGCTCGTTTTCGCGCCAATCGGCGACCAAGTCTTGCCAGGTCCAGATCAGGTTCAGCGCCAGCAGAGCCACTGTGCCGGCCAGCGCCATACGACGGAAGAAGCGGTCGGAAAAGATCGGCAATCGCAGAAAGGCATAAATACCCATGCCAAAAAACAGCGCCAGTTGCGGCAGGATGACCGCCATACGAGCGAAGTTTGGGCTCTCTGGCACGACCAGCGCAGCCGGCAGCGCCAGCAAAAACATGATCAGCAGCAGCATGAAGCGAGGCCGGTGACGGCGCAGCACGCAAGCCACGAAACCGCGAACGATGGCAGCGGCACTGATGATGTCTACCAGCGGACGTCCGGGCAGGTTATGCAATGGGTCGAGGTCGCCGACCAACACAATGCCCTGCAAACCAGCTATGATCGCGCCTGGCAAGTCCTTGCCATAGGAAGTCAGGATGCGCTGCAAAGCAGAAAATTGCGGCAGGTTGATGGTTGAAATCAGGTACGGCATGCTGATTATCAGCAGCAGCAGCATAGCGAAGCCAGTATAACTGCGGCGCTGGCGAAACATCTGATTGCGGATGAAGACCAGATGGGCGATATAAGCCAGCGCGCCAGCCGCGATAAACAGACTCGAGGGGTGCAGGTACAAACCAAGTCCCAGCACAGTTCCCAGCGCGGTGAAAGACACCACATTGGAAGTAACAACGCGGGTGCGGCGATACACGGGCAGCGAGCGTGCCAATGTCAACATGGCTGCCGATACCAGAAATGCCACCATGACATCGCTGGACACCGTGCGCGCCAGCAAAATGCTGCTCATATTGACGGTCACCAACGTTGCCGCCATGAGGCCCACAAGTGGATTGAACAGGTGGTTGCCCAGCGTGAAAATGATGGCGACCGAAAGCAAGCTCAGCCACGAAGAGAGGATGCGAAAGCCGATCGGACCATCGCCCACCAGGGCTGTGGCAAAGGCAGCAATGACATGATATCCACCCTCGCGCCCCCCATCCTCGCCCGGGAAGAAAACATAAATATCGCCCTGGCGCACATTGTCAACCAAGCGGATGTTGATGATCTCGTTTTCGCTGAAGCCATTCGGCAGGCCGACCAGGTAGGTAAAGCGCAAAAACGCCGCCAGCAGCATCAAAGCCAGCGCAAGCACAAAGCTCTGCCGGCTCGTCAGCGACAGGTTGTATCCGGCTTTGGCGAAGAAACTGGCATCGTCAGTCATAATACTGCGCAGTATACAACAGATTGCGGCGAAAAATCGCTTGCGCTCAGGGACAGATAGGCGCTGTTGCCAAGCCCAAGGCAGCAGGACTATCTGGCTCGCGCGCTGGAATGACAAACTCGCCACAGACTTTGCGCATATTCGCCACATCGATATAGGCGCGGCGCGGATCGCCCGTATCCGGCTCCATGACAGACCACCAGTATTCTTCATTGACGGGCTGCCAGGCGGGATCGGGCAAGTAGATCAAAATCATCAGACCGACCCAGGGCCGCCAGTTGGCGATGACATAGTCGTAGGCGCGCAGGATCAACTCGGCTTGCTCGTCTTCCGACACGCTGAACCAGGCATAATCGGCATTGGCGGTGTCGGTGGTATAGCCAAATTCCAGGATTGCCATTTGGCGGGCGGCATCGTCGTGGCGCAGCATGATCTTGCGCAGGTCTTCCACGCGGCGGAAGGTGAACCAGCGGTGCAGCGCTTGCGGATCGTCTGGCCCGATCTCTGGCGCGGCGAAACCGGGCGCGTGCACGCCGACGACATCGATGTGCTGTTGGAAGCCGTTGCGGTACATGTGGTCGAAATAGATGTCGTCGGGTGTGGCGGAAGCATCGTTCGTGCCGGTGGGCGCCAAGCCAGCGGAAATCAGGATGGCCTGCGGATCGGCGCGACGGATAGCGCTGCTGCATACAGCTAGCAGCTCGACAAACGCGGCGGGGTCGGGCATATCGCCACCCCATTCGCGGCTGAGGTTGGGCTCGTTCCAAATCTGGAAAGCGGCGATTCTGCCTTGATAGCGCTGCGCCACCATTTCGCAGTAATGCGCCCATAACGCCAGATCTAGCGGCGGACCATCCGTCGCCGGGTCATGAGATTCAGCCCTTGCCCAGGCGGGGACTTGTCCCAACCGAGCGACCAGTCGCAACCCGCGGACTTCGGCTTCGTCCAGGATGCGGTCGGCTTCTGACCAGTGCCATTCACCAGGCTTGGGCTCCAGATCGCGCCAGGCGAAGACCTGCTTGATATGGCTGAAAGACATCAGTCGCACCAGGTCGAGGCTCTTGTTGGCCTGGTTTTCATCCCACCACAAGAATGCCTGCACGCCATAGGTCAGCGATGCGAAAGGCGCGTCTGTGATCGCGCTGGCACGGAATGGATCGCGCTGCGCTTCCTGATTGCGCCAGACAGCCAGTCCAGCCAGCGCAGCAACAGCCAGCAGCAGGCAAAGCAACCCAAGTCGCCAGCGCATGCTAGTTGTTCGTGCGCGCCAGATAATCGCGCTGCCATTCGCGGAGGCTGTGATAAGCGGGGCGCAGGGTCTCGCCTGGGCCGATCAACGAGTAGAGCACATTGTCGTTGGTGATGGCATAGTCGGCGAAGGGACCGTAGTCGTAGTTCCATACGAGTGCCAGCCACACCCAGCCCCATTCGTCCATGGCGCTCAAGGCTTTGGACGTCCAGTCCGCCTGCTCGGCCAAGGTGTTGTCCAGCGCGAATTCAAAGCCTTGCGGCGCGCCACCCAGATCTTCGGCAGACGCCCAGCCAAACGCGGTTACGCAGATTTTTGTCTCTGTTCCTTCGGCGCGGATGCGATTGGCATAACCCTCCAGTGTGCTGCGGAAGCTGAAACTGGGGTGTTCTGATTCACGATTAAATGGACCGCGAAAATTCGCATTACTGTCGTCGGGAATTTCGTTGTAGCGGTAGTCGGGGCTGACATTGTAGCCATTGTGATGCGCGCCGACACAATCCGCCCATTGCAACAAACCACCTTCAATCAGCTGGCGCATATATGAGATGTCATCGAAAGCAGCGATGCCATCGTTGACGCCCGTGGGTGTCAGCGCGCCGCTGATGATAATGATGCCGGGATCGATGACTTTGATCGTCTGGTACGTCAGCTGCAGCAGCGCCAGGTAGTTGTCCGCGCTCAAGCCCTGCGGGGATGTCCAGCCGCGGTCGAGATTCTGCTGGTGCCACACTTCGATAGCGTGCACCTTGCCCGGATAGCGAGTGACGATCTCGGCGGCGAATTTGGCATAGGTCTGTGGGTCGGCAGGCGGACCGTTGCGGCTGAGGTCTGCGCCTTCTTCACGCGCCCAATCCGGCGCAGCAACGATAGTCAGCAGCAGCTTCAAGCCATAGCGGGCGGCGCTGCTGGTGACGCTGTCCAGCTCTCTCCAGTCGTATTCAGCGGGCGCAGCTTCCATTCGACTCCAATCCGCCAGATGCTTGACCCAGGGCAAGCGCAGATCGGTGGCAACGGGACTGTAGAAATTTTCCTGGCTTTCATCTGTGATATCGGGCGCTTGCTGGACATGAATGCCGACCTGGAGCGCCTGGTCGTCGACCGGCAGCAAAGTCGGCTGAGGCGTGATGGTGGGTGTTGCGGTCGGAGAGGGAACTGCCGTGGCTGCGGCTTCCAGGTAGGGCGGTGTCGGGCTGGGCACAAAAGCCGTGGGCGTGAATGTGGGCTGGGGCGAGGGGCTGGGCAAGACGAGAACTGGCAGAACCGACTCATCCTGCGG
Organism: Chloroflexi bacterium bin20; assembly: GCA_002238485.1. GTDB lineage: Bacteria > Chloroflexota > Anaerolineae > Aggregatilineales > Phototrophicaceae > UBA6055. The sequence goes on from MPMG01000008.1 coordinate 59,001, forward strand.
CGACGGCGAGCTCAATGGCAGCGGTTTGGCGGCTTCCAGGCGCAGTTCAGACGGATTGTATGTGAAATAGATGGCGAGGAATGTCGCCAGAACCATGATGATGGTGACAGTCAGCCAAATCAAGACAAAGCTGCGAATCTGCTTGTGCACGGGATTGCTTACCATGACCGCTCCTGTGCCGGGTCAGCGCGCCGCCGCCAGCGTATGACAGGCCGGGCACGATCCGTCTGGACGGATTATGGCATAGCCGCCCTGGGGATCGCTGTCGTAGCGCGTAAAGTCGATATTCCAGACGATGAACAAACGCACCGCGCCGCTGTTGGAGGCGATGATGGCTGCTTGCGCCAGCCAGTCGGCTTGCTGCTGGACGGTCGTCTTTGCGCCCCAGGCGAATCCCGAAGGCAAAGAGCCATATCCCTGTGATGTAACATAACCCATCTCGGTAAAACAGAGCGGTCGGTCGGGAATAATGCTGAGGTAGCCGACCAGCATGCCGCTGTAAAAGTAGCGCGTATAATAGTTGTCGCCGCGTGGGTCGCCGGTCTCTTGGCTGGGCGGCACGATACCTTCGTTATAATGGACGCCAACGCAATCCATATACTCGACGCCGCCAGCCGCCACCACCTCGCGCAGCCAGGTATTGTCGGGCACGACTCGCCCTGGAATAGCCGCGCCGGTGGGGGCGGGCGCCGCGCTGATCACCAGCACATTGGGGTTGGCGTTTTTGATCTGCTGATAAGCCGAACGCAGCATGTTCGCATAGGCAGTGCCGCTGATCTGCCCTTGGGGCCATTCGCGGTCGAGGTTAGGCTCGTTCCACACTTCGATTGCATCCGCGCCCCAAGATGCCACGCGCCCCAGCCAATGGGCGAAGTCGCTCACATAGCCAGCGCCTCCCTGACTCAACTCATCGGGATAGCCGACTGCGCTGATGAGGATCTTGAAGCCGTTACCATGCACTTCCTGAATTTTGCTGTGCATATCGGGCGGACTGCCGCGGCTGTATTTCACTTGAATCTTCATCCAGGTCATGCCCGCCTGGCGCATGGCGTTGATGGCGCGTGAACTGCTCACCGATGTAACTTGCCCGCCCAGCTCGACATGGATGTTGCCGACTGGCGCCGGCGCAGACACGATGGGCGCGGGATTGGTGGTCACGATAGGCGCGGAGACGATCGGCGCCGGCGTGGGGATCGGCGTCGGACTTGGACTTGGCGTGGCAGTCGCGCGGAAGAGCGGAATCACAGCGCCACCACGCGCGCTGGCATTGCCGAGCTCATCGACCAGCGACCAGTTGATTGCGTAGTGGCCATCGGGCGCATCCAGCGTGGCGACCAGATCGGCATCGGGACGCGATACGACTTCGTCCACAAGGCCGTCTTCGCCTGCGATCGTCCAACGCGCCGAAAACTGGCTGGGCGCAACGACACTCGTCCGCCCGGCGACATAGTCGCGGATGGAACGCAGCAAGCTCTTGCCGTTGGGCACAGCATGCAGGTCGTCAAAAGCGATGCCGCCGATCGCTCGCGTTTCTATGCGCGCGAAATGATGCCGCAACGTGGCGGCGTCGGTCAGCCAGATGCGCGAGCTTATCGCAGCTGTGTCATCCACATAGTCCAGCGCGGTGACGCCGCTCTGTGTGTCATAGTTGAAGCGCGCCCGGTAGCCATCCAGCGCGGCATGGAAGACAGCGCCCGGCGCAAGCGAGCCATCCCGGCGCGTGTCAGCCGACTCCAGGACGAGATCGCCCAAGCCGGCAAATGCGTCATGCCAGCCGACAGGTCGCAGCTTGCCAGCCACTTCGCGCGCGGGACGAACGCTGATGCCCAGCAAAAGCTTGTGGCGCGGGATAGACGCGGTCAACTGGCTCAACAGAGAATCGAGTTCGGCGTAGGCGCGCGGTTCATCCAGCGGACGCAGCTGCACATAATCGGCTGCCGCGCCGACAGCAGCCCAGTCATAAGCAGCGTCTGGATCGCCGCTCGCGGGAATCACCAGGCCCAGCCGCAGTCCCTGCGCCGAGAATTCATCAGCCAGGGCGAGAACAAAGCCCGCAAAGGCCGCGCGCAACTCGACAAGCAAGCCGCGATAGTCGATGAAGAGACCTGCAAATTCGTTGAAACTGGCGACATCGCTCAAATGGCGTATATGCGCCGCGCGCAGAGTCGGGTCGGCAAGCAGGGCGGCGACTGTCGCGCTGTCGATGGCCGCGGGATCGACAAAGTTGCGGATGAGCGGCATGAAGAGGTAGTCGGCATTCGCGCTGCCACCTGGCGCAAGGCTGCCAATCAAGCCGCCGTCCGCGGTCGGGCGCAATCCAGCCGGGCTGAGTATGTCGGCAATAGCGGCGATTGCGGGGTCGAGGTCTTGACGAACCTCCTGCGAAATCAACACGAGGGGCGCGGATTCCACCTGCGCAAAGCCCCCCAGCGCCAGCGGCAGGAAGTCTGCCCTGCCCTGCAAGCCGCGCTCGGAGGGCTGGGACGGGATGAAGCGCCAGGTTTCGCCATCCCAGCCATAGAGCGCCACATGCGGCGGCGCATCGGCGGGCAGCGACAGGTCGATGTGCAAGGCGGCGGGGGCAGTGCCGCGCGTATCCAGCAACTGCGGGGCTTCAATAGCGTTCAAATGGGCGGGCAACTGCTGCAAGGCGCTGGCGAGTCGGTCGGGCTGGCTGCTTTCGAGCTTGATGGCGAAGTCGCTTGTAGCGTGGTCGGCGGGCAAGGCAACTGTGAGTCGCTCGTCCAGCGCGATTGCGGGCGCGTCAGTGCTTAGTGGCGTATAGGACAAAGCCAGCAGTCGCTCGGGCAGGCTGATCGGTGGCAGGAAGAGGGCGAGCCCGATGAGTCCGCCAGCGATGAGCAGCGTGGCCATCGCGATGAGCCAGCATGTGGCGCGCGGGTAGCGGCGGGGAGGGAGGGAAGAGGCAGAAGCGTAGGTCGAATCCATAGAATCGCGGCCCGCTTGCAACTCCCTATCTGAGAGCTAGATTTTGAAGATCGGGTACAAGCTCCCCAATGAGCTTTAAGCGTGATTGAGTTTCGGGGTACAAGTACTCTTCAATAGAAACTCCTGGTGAGTTGACAATATATGTTCCGTCTATGTCATTTTCCAATACTGCACGCTGTTTCTTTGATGGTTTGTCACTACGTAGAATGTCATCACTATTGGGCGTAACCAGATAGACCTGTACATCACGAGTCTTCGCAAAGCCATGCATTTTAAGTCGCCAAAAGGCAGTCTGAGTTGCACGCTCTCTGAGAGACGACTTGATTGAGAGTATGGCAAGAATCCTATCTTTGCTTGGCTGGTAAATGGCCAAGTCAACGTCGGGCAGATGACGGCCATATTCCGCAAAATCTATCTCAATGTACTCGTCAAGCGCGCTTAGTGGAAGAAGCTCAAGATCCAATCCGGCAATTTCGCGCTCCAATACATACCCAACAACTCGTTCCAGACCTTTGCCTTTAACTGACCTCCATGACTGTTCAAAATCCTTTGTTTCGTGAGGAAACTTATAGTCATGACGGTCGCGCGCAACCGAAAGCAGCTTTGGAATATCGGTGAATTCTGTTCCACCCAATTCCTTGAGGAGAGGTACAAAGTCCTTTGCCTTTAAGACCATTTCTCTGCCACCAGTATTAGTTCAGTCGGATAAGCCCAGCTGTCTGCATTCACGACCTTTGCAAACCTGCCTGTCCGTTTATCGCGTGTAGACGGCAGATTCTTGGACGGTATTTCGCGCTTGATTACATCACAGATACGAAAGCCCAAGTCGTCAAGTTGTTCTGCAAATACCTCTGCATTACGAATCTCGACGCCCTTGAGGCTGGTATTGCCAATCACGATGCAGGCTTTCGCGCCAGGCTTTAGCACACGCTCTAGTTCAAACCATATCTGATACATCGCATGGAAGTAGCTGTTTACACTAGATGCTGTTCTTGCGTGTCTTTCTTCAAGCAGCGATACGATATCACCAGCGAGAGTGTTGCGCGGTTCGTAAGGCCGCTTGCTATTGACCGATCTCACTTCATTCAGCGTCGAGCCAATGAACTCTTTGCGGAAGGCTTTCAAATCCTGCAAGTTCTCAAACCAAAGCATCGACAGTTGGTGAAGGTCGGCATATTCGTATGAAGTTACATAAGGTGGCGAAGTTATCATCAGATCAACAGACTCGTTGGCAAGCGGCAGCTTGCGCGAATCACCGCACCAAGCAATAGCTTTGAGATTTCGTCCATGCATTATCTCACGAAAAGCCGTGTTGCCCCGCTTCATCATTCTCACCTGCCGCGCAAATGCCTTCATAACATCAGCAGGCTGCTTTTTGAAATCGCGAGTCGGCTTGTTGCTCTTCTGATGCCAGATTGAACAGTTCTTGAGAATGTTGGAAAATGCACACAAGAAGAAAAGGCGCAATTCAACTCGTGGGAATTCTTCAATCGCCACTAGCAGCTTCGCCAGGTCGCGCATTTGTTCTTCTTTGAACCAGTACGCGATTCTTGCGTTGTCGGGCGGCTCGGCGGTAATCGAATTAAATCGACATTCTAAGTCGCTTTGCACTTTGTCAAGCTCGTCAGGGTCGATGTGCTGGATCTTCGCTTTGCTGATTTGCACAGCTATGGGATTTATATCGACACCGAAGGATCGTCTGTCAGTCACCATTGCCTCTACAAGCGTCGTGCCACAGCCGCAAAAGGGATCAAGCACTAGGTCGCCCGGCACAGAGTGTTCGTCAATCAATCGCCGCGCCAACTGCGGAATAAACTTGGCAGGGTAACGATGATAGCCGTGGGTTATGTAAGTTGTATCCGCTCGCTTGGCGTGCGCAAATGCCCATTCCGGTGAAATCGGCACATCGTCAAAGTCGAAAGCGGCTTCTCGAAACAGCGGCAACCGTCGCTGCCCCTCAAGCGCATCGGTTTGACTTAGAACTGAAGGTGCATGCAACGCCATGACGAGAGTATACCCTAACTGAGAACTTTCCGCTAAGAGATATTAGAACATATTTTCGTCAAGACTGCAACTTACGATTCGGTCTCATGGTCTTGCTTCTTGTATTCAGCCCTTACAAACTTATCGTCCCATTCCCTGAATTCATCTAAAAATCGCTTGTATAAGTCGATGGCATCGTCGTTGTCCGTTTGCAAGCCCCACAAATACAGATGGAAGACCGCTTCCTTCACTATCGCATAAGGCAATTCATAAATGGTAACAAGGTCTGCCAACTGCGATTCGCCGGCAGGCTTTTGCGCGCTCATCGCGTTCTCCTTTGCAAGCTCGGAAGTCCCCATGCCTTTGCGCTCATTCTACCCGGACACAGCACACAGCCCGCGTCAAGGCTCAGTTCCCCACACTCTCCACCGCATTCACCAGGATGCGCGCGCGGCTCCTCAAGCGCGACTTTCCCCAGCTGCCATCGCCCACCAGCCAGCCGCCCATGCCCACGGCCACCGCCCCTGCCTGGATCAATTCCCGCGCATTTTGGTCGTTCATCGCGCCATTGCACATGAAGCGCATATGTCCCAGCGGCCCAAATATCGCCGCGAAGTAATCGACCCCCAGCGCGCCGATCGGGAAGAGCTTCAGCAGCGGCGGTCCCATCGCCCAAGCCGCAACCGCTTCGGTCGGGGTGGCGACGCCGGGCGCAACCAGCACATCGCTGTCCAGCGCCGCCTGCACAACTTCGGGCTGGAATGCGGGCGAAACGATGAAATCCGCGCCGGCATCCAGGGCTTGCCGCGCCGCCTCTGCGCTGAGCGCCGTGCCCATGCCCACGCAGGCTTCGTCTCCATATTCGGCTTTCAGCGCCTGCATGGCTGCGATTGGCTGCTGCGAATTCATCAGCATCTCGAAGCAGCGAATGCCTTCGCCCATCAGCGCTTGGCTGGCGCGCAGGGCAACATCGGGCGGGAAGTTGCCGCGCATGCCGGCGACGATGCGCGTGGAGGTGATGGTCTGCAAGGCAGATTCGGCATTCATGGGACGCTCGCTTTCCTGGTGATTCCAGTCATGGGGGCGGCTGTTGTATACTTGCCCGTGGTCATGTCGCTTGCGCTTATGATAGTGGGCGGCGGGCATTTTGCCAATTGATGATGACAGGGGCGCGAGCGTGAAAATCTTGATCGCGGCCGGCGCATTCAAGCAGAGCCTGACGGCGGCGCAGGCTTGCCAGGCGATAGAACGCGGCTTGCGCGAATCGGGCTTGCATGCCGAGACTGTTCGCTTGCCAATCGCCGATGGCGGCAATGGCACACTGGATGCCTTCCTGGCGACTGGCGGTGAGCGCGTGACCGTGCCGGCGCTTGATCCCCTGCTCCGTCCCATTCATGCCGAGTATGGGCTGATCGATGGCGGGCGCACTGCCGTGATTGAAATGGCGCTGGCCAGCGGGCTGGAGCTGCTGGCGGCGGACGAGCTGGATGCGCTGCGTGCCAGCAGTTATGGAACAGGCGAATTGATGATGGCGGCGCTGGAAGGCGGGGCGCGGCGCTTCGTCATCGGGCTGGGCGGCAGCGCGACAACAGATGGCGGCATGGGCTGCATGCAGGCGCTGGGCGCCCGGCTGCTGGACAAAGACGGACAGGAACTTGCGCGGGGAATCGGCGGCGGCGGGCTGGCGGATATCGCGCAAATCGATGCGAGCGGGCTGGACAAACGGTGGCGGGATGCGCAAATCGTCATCGCTTCTGATGTGGATAATCCGACCCTAGGCGAGAATGGCGCGGCGCATATCTTTGGACCGCAGAAAGGCGCTGATGAGGGGCAAGTCGAGTTGCTGGAACAGAATCTGCGCCACTGCTTCACGTTGATAGCCGAGCAGCGCGGGGTGGATCTGCGGCAGGCGAAGGGTGGCGGCGCGGCGGGAGCCTTCGCGGCCGGGCTGATGGCCTTTTTCGATTGCGAAATGCAAAGCGGTATCGATCTCGTCCTGGCGCACAATGGCTTCCGCGAGCAACTGCCGGGCTGCGCGCTGGTGATCACGGGCGAAGGCAAGCTGGATTCACAGACACTTTCGGGCAAGGGACCGCTGGGCGTGGCGCGGCTGGCGGGCGAATATGGCGTGCCCACGATCGCCATGTGCGGCGGGCTGGCGGTTGACGAAGCGGAATTGCGCGCGGCGGGTCTGGCGGCGGCGCTGCCCATCGTCGATGCGCCCATGTCGCTGGAGTCGGCGCTGGACGATGCCGATGGGCTGCTGCAAAGGGCGGCGCGGCGTCTGGGCTATGTGCTGGGGCTGCGCGGCGAGGAGGTCAAGTGAAACGGATCGTCATCAAGCTGGGCAGCAGCGTCTTGACCAAAGGCACACTGCGCCTCAATCGGCAGCGCATCCTGGAGCTGGCGCAGCAGATCGCGCATTTGCATGACTGTGGCTACGAAGCCATCGTGGTGACTTCGGGCGCGCAGGCAGCCGGGCGCGAGCGGCTGGGCTTCCCCAACCTGGGCAAGTCGGTGCCAGCCAAGCAGATGCTCAGCGCGGTCGGGCAGGGACAACTGATGCGCGTTTATGCCGACCTCTTCGATATCTTTGCGGTGCCGACAGCGCAAATCCTGCTGACCTGGGACGACCTCAGCAACCGCGAGCGCTACCTCAATGCCCGCGACACGCTGGGCACGTTGATCGAGCACAAGATCATCCCGATCGTCAATGAAAATGACACAATCGCCACGCAAGAAATCCGCGTCGGCGACAACGACAACCTGTCGGCGCTGGTCGCCAGCGTTGTCGATGCCGATCTGCTGATCATCCTCACCGACCAGCCGGGCATCTTCACAGCCGACCCGCGCAAAGACCCGCAAGCGGCGCTCATTTCCGATATCGCGCAGATTTCCGACGATCTATTTGCGCTGGCTGGCGGGGCAGGCAGCAGCAGCGGCACCGGCGGCATGGTCACCAAATTGCAAGCGGCGCAAGTCGCCAGTCGCAGCGGCATCAAAACGATCATCGCCAGCGGCAGCGAACATGATGTCATACGGCGGCTGGTGGCAGGCGAAAAAATCGGCACGCATATCGAAGCGACCAACGACCGCAGCGAAAGCCGCAAACGTTGGCTGCTGACCGACCGCCCGCAAGGCAGCCTGCTGGTGGATGAGGGCGCGGTGACTGTGCTCATGCAAGGCGGCGCCAGCTTGCTGCCTGTGGGGATACGCGCTGTGCAGGGCGACTTTGAACGCGGGGCGGCTGTCTGTGTGCGCGCCCCAGATGGGCGAGAGATCGCGCGGGGCTTGACCAATTATCACAGCCGCGATCTGCACAAAATCTGCGGGGTGAAATCAAGCGCGATCGTCGACATCCTGGGTTACAGCTATGGCGACGCCGTGCTGCATCGCAACAACCTGGCGCTGCTGTAAAAGCCATCCATACTTGCATTGCAGCCTATTCTATGCGAGAGTTTCAGTTCGTGAAGAAGCATTGTGAACGGGGCATGGCCATGCTGGAAATGGTTGCGGAAGGCGTCGATCTGCAAGCGATGGGGCAGTCCGCGCGGACGGCGGCGGCGGCGCTGGCGCAGAAATCGACGCAAGAAAAGAATGCTGCCCTGCTGGCGATCGCCGATGCGCTGGAGACACGGACGGACGAGATCCTCGCAGCCAACCAGCGCGACCTCGATCTGGCGGCGGAAAATGGCATTGACCCCATCTGGATCCGCGACCGCATCGACCTGCGGAAGCGCATGCCCGGCATCATCGCCGATGTGCGCAAAGTGGCGGAATTGCCCGACCCGGTCGGCGAATTGCTGTTGGACTCAACCCTGGAAAATGGCTTGCGCTTGATGAAACGGCGCACGCCCCTGGGCGTTCTGGGCACGATTTATGAGTCGCGCCCCAATGTGACGGTCGATATCTCTACGCTGGCGCTGAAGACCAGCAATGCCGTCATTCTGCGCGGCGGCTCCGATGTTTTGCACAGCAATATGAAACTGACCGAAGCGCTGCAAGGCGTGCTGGCGCGCCACGATTTCCCGACCAGCGCCATCCAGTACATCAGCAGCACCGATCGGCGTTATGTCAGCGAAATGCTGCGCTTGTACGAGTACATCGACATGATCATCCCGCGCGGCGGCAATGGCCTGCACACCTTCTGCCGCGAAAACAGCAGCATCCCCGTCATCACCGGCGGCATCGGCGTTTGTCACATCTTTGTGGATGCCTGCGCCGATTTGGACAAAGCACTGCCTCTGCTGAACAATGCCAAGACACAGCGGCCGGCTGTATGCAATTCCATGGAGACGCTGCTGGCACACGAAGCGGTGGCTGCCGAGCTGCTGCCGCGGGTCGTGGACGAACTGGGCGCGGAAGGCGTTGAGTTTCATGCCGGTTCGCGCGCCCTGGATATCGTCGGCGGCGATGCGCGCGTGCTGCCGGCGCTGGATGGCGACTTTGACACCGAGTGGTACAACCTGACGCTCAACCTGAAGGTGGTCGACAATGTCGACGAAGCCATCGCCCATATCGCTCGTCATGGCACGCAGCATTCCGACAGCATCTTGACCGAAACGCCGGCTCGCGCCGAGAAGTTCCTCAACGAAGTCGACTCGGCCGCGGTGTACTGGAATGCCAGCACGCGCTTCACCGACGGCAGCGCCATGGGCATGGGCGCAGAAGTCGCTATCAGTACGCAAAAGCTGCATGCGCGCGGACCGATGGCGCTGGAAGAGCTTACGACCTACAAATGGATCGTCAAAGGCGACTACACCGTACGAGCTGGCTGATGGCGCGCCTTAGTTCTCGCAGCGCGGCGCATTGGGTCGACCACCTGCTGGGTCACTGGGTTTGGGTTGCCGCGATGATTCTGGTGGCGGCAGCGCTGACGATCCCGCAAATCGAAAAGTATCCACTGAGTCTGGATGCCATCGACTCCTACGCTTTTGCCTTTGGTCTTCAGGAAGATCCATATACGACCAGCGACATGCTTGGCCACTTGTATTCCGAAATCCCCGACCAAACGGCGCTGTTTTACATACTACTGCAATTCTGGGGCAAGCTAACTGGGCATTCAATCGCGGCTACGCGTCTGATATCGCTGTTCTGTGGTTTGCTCTCCTTGGCGATGATCTACCGCCTGGCGCGCGATACGGTGTCTCCTGTTGCCGGGTTGTTCGCTGCTGTATTGCTGCTGGGCAATGCCTTTTACGCTTTCTATTACGCCCAGGCGCGCTATTACACGCTGGTAGTGCTGCTGACAACATTCATCTTGTGGCTCTATTTGCGGCTAGCAAATCAGCACTACGCGCCGAAGCGACGCGACTACCTGGCGCTGACCTTGGCTTGCTTCGCGCTGGTCAGTACGCATGCGTTCAGCTTCTTGCTGTATATCGTGCTGTCTCTTTATCACCTGCTGGCAGTAAAGAAGAATCGGCGCTGGGTCGAGTTGATTGCAGCTGCACTAGGTGGTCTGCTGCTAGCGGTGCCTCAGTTAGCCATACTGCTTAGCGTCGGCGTTGAACGCGCCCAAGGAATGCACAGAGGCGCTTCTGCAGACATGAGCGCCGTGCTGACAACCTGGATCATAATTGTAACAAACAGTAGCCCTGTCCTGCTGGTGATAGTTGTCGGTGGCTGTCTTATAGGCTTGCGAAAACAACTGCTGCCTGGCAATCCCTTTCTGCTGCTCTTTCCGCTGCTGGCGATCAGCATCGGCGTGGCGAGCGTGGCAACTGGCGTCGTCAGCGAAGGACAAATGCGTTACATGCTGGTTGGCACGCCAATTGTCATGGGCTTTATCGCGGCGGGCCTCTACGCCTTGTACCGGTTGCGCCGCTGGCTGGGGCTGTTGACGCTGTTGTTTCTGGTGGCAGGACTGTCCTTCATGCGCACAGCCGACTGGGAAGACTATATCCAAGCGCGCACCTGGGCATACACGCATCCGCCCTGGCATTTGATATCCCGCTGGATGCAGCAGTCGGGCGAGAAACTGCCTGCAATGACATTCGGCGTTTCTCACAATGCGCTGAGAAAATATACCTTTGTCCCAGCCCACCTTTTGACGTACTACTTCGGGCAATATGGGGTCGAGGTCAGCAAGCTCGCGCCAGAAGCTATTGCCGACTTCGTTGCGCCAAATGCAGTCCAACAACCGGGCTACTGGACGCTCTATCAAAGCGCCAATACCGAGCCTGCCACCCTCGCCGCGATTGACATTCTCATGCAAGACCACAATTATGTGCCCTGCGGCACAACGCATTTTCCCAACGCAACTGTGCTTGTCACCTACCGTTGGACGAGCCTGGCTTGTCAAACTCAGCCGACAGCTATACATTCAACCGCAATCGGCGAGTATCTTGCCTACGGCGCAATTCCGGGCCATACGGGTGGACGTCTGTTGATCAGCGGCGCGTGGCAGGCAAACACGACAGCCGGCGATGCTGCTTACAATTTGTCCTATCAACTGCTTGATGACCAGCGGCGGAATGTGGCGCAGCTTGACCTGAACTTGAATCAGATGAGCGAATTGCGGCAGTTTGAATTGGATATCGCCGAGCTGCCTGCTGGAAACTACGCGCTCTTTGCCATCGTCTACCATGCGCAGACGGGCGAGCGTCAGGCCTGGCAGGGCAATGAGAGCTGGATCCCCGAAATGCAGCAACTGGCAGAGATCACGATTCCTGAGCAAGCCGCCACCTCATCTTGACAGCGGGCGCCGCCAGCCAGCATAATCAACGGCAACAAGCAATGGCGATGACGAAGACAGTCCGCAAACGCATCGGCGGATGTCTGTTGCCACAGGGAGTGGGCGTCCTGGACTGCAAGCGCCCATGGCAGCAGTTGCGGAATTCCCTTCCGAGCCGGGATGGTGAAATGGCGCTGCCAGTCTAGCTGTCCCCGTCCGCCCGGCGTTAGCGGGCAATATGAGTGCAGTGCCGCAGGGCGCTGAACTAGGGTGGTACCGCGGGAAGTCAAGCGCTCTCGTCCCTGGTCGGGATTGAGGGCGTTTTTTTGTGGCGACTTGCCAAAAAAGGGGACGACATGGACAAATCGATAGACGACATCCGGGGGGAAGCGCTGGACAGCCTGGCGGCGATCATTGAGAACGAGGCGCTGGCGGAATGGCGCAGTCAATATGTGGGCAGGCGCGGCGCGGTCGCTATGCTCTTCCGCAATATCGGCAGCTTGCCCGCCGAAGAGCGCGCAGCATTTGGCAAGCAGGTCAATGCCTTGCGTGGCGAGCTCGAGGGGGCATTTGACGAACGAGCAGCGCTGATCGAAAGCCAGCGACTAGCGCGCGACCTGGAATCAGACGAGATCGATATCACGCTGCCAGCGCAACCCCGTCGCCGCGGTGGTCTGCACCCTTCCACGCGCACTCACCGCGAATTCCAGCAAATCTGGGCGGATATGGGCTTCCAGGTCTATCGCAGCCGCGAGGTAGAAGCAGACGACTTCAATTTCACGCTGCTTAATCTGCCACCGCATCATCCAGCGCGCGATATGCAAGATACCTTCTATACCAGCGATCCGCGCGTGCTTCTGCGGACGCATACTTCGCCTGGGCAGATCCGCGCCATGCGAGAACTGGGCGACGCCGGCAGCAAGCCTATCCGCGTCATCTTGCCGGGCATGTGCTATCGCCAGGAGCAGGTTACCGCCCGCAGTGAAATCCAGTTTACGCAGGTCGAAGGCCTGGCGATCGGTCGCAACATCCGCATGAGCGACTTGAAAGGCACGATTGCCGAGTTCGCCAAGCGCATGTATCAGCCCGATGCCCGCGTGCGCTTCCGCGCTTCGTATTTCCCTTTCACCGAACCCAGCATGGAAGTCGATGTCGAGTGCTTCCTCTGTGGTGGCGAAGGCTGCCGGGTCTGCAAGTACAGCGGCTGGCTGGAGATCGCCGGCAGCGGCATGGTGCATCCCGATGTGCTGCGCAATGGCGGTTATGACCCGGCCGAGTGGAGCGGATTCGCCTTTGGCATGGGTCCCGAGCGCATCACCATGTTGAAGCACGGCATCCAGGATATCCGTTATTTCTGGGGCAACGATCTGCGCTTTTTGCGGCAGTTCTAGGGCGAGCGCAGGAGAAAATCGTTGGCTTTAATCAGGCGCAAGCAATCTTCACATGATTGGCAGCAGCGACTGGCGCATTGGCTGTGCGCGCTGCCAGTGCTGCTAGTCGTGGCTTGGCTGGGCATCCGCCAAGCCGACCTCTACCCGCCCAGCGTCGATGAGTTCTACTCCATGATCAACGTCGGCTTCACGGCCGAAAGCGCCTATTCGCCCGGGCAAGTGCTGGAATCGCTGCAGCGCAACAGCGCCAACCACAGTCCTCTCTACTTCATCTTGCTCAATCTGTGGGGACGTCTGGTCGGGGGCGAGATCGCGCTGGCTCGCATGTTGACTGTCTTCTGCGGGCTGCTCTCGCTGGCGATGGTCTACCGGCTGGGGCGCGACTTCATTGCGCCACTGGCCGGGCTGATCGCGCTGGTTCTGGCGGCGAGCAGTACATTCTACAACTTCTACATCGCCTATGCGCGCATGTATCCGCTGCTGGCGCTGTTGGGCGGCATCACGCTTTGGCTGTATCTGCGGCTTGTGCAGAGGCAGACACCCGCCACGCGCGCCGACTATCTGGCATTGACAGCAGCGACTTATGCGCTGGCAAACACGAATGTATTCAGCGCGCCGCTCTTTCTGGCGCTGGCAGCCTATCACTTGCTGCATGTGCGCAAAGACGGGCGCTGGCTAAAAGTGTCGCTGTCGATTGGCGCGGGGCTGCTGCTCTTCGCGCCCTGGCTGACGATCTTGCTCGGTCCTGGCATCGAACGCGCCTACTGGTATCTGGGGGGTGGGCGCGCCTCCCTGCTGGACAACCTGGCTGCCTGGCTGACGGTCACCTTCAATGGCAGTTGGCTGCTATTCTTCATTGCTGCGGCGGGATGGCTGCTTTGCCTGCGCGCCCGGCTGCCTGCCCTGCGCTCAATAGGCTTGATCGGGCTTTATTTTCTGCTGGCGCTAGGCTTGATAGCCGAGCTGACTGGCATTCTGTACCCCAATAATATGCGCTATGCCATGGCCGGCTGGATTCCGATTATGCTATGTCTGGCGGCCGCGCATTTTGGCTTGCTGCAGCGGCGAGCCTGGCTGGGTTTGCTGACGTTGCTGTGGCTGGCGGCAGGAGTTTCCTTCCAGCAGATCCCCGACTGGCAGCCCTTCTTCAACGGCCGCGAGTTGGCATTCGCAGAACCGCCCTGGCAAGTCGTCAGCCGTTTGGCGCAGGCAGAAGCCGAGGCGCCGACAATCAGTTGGTATCGATTTGGCGAAGGGCATCTCGTTTGGGGCGGGCATATAGGCTATCCGCAAAGCGAGTATTACTTCAACGATCGCGGCATCAACTTTCAGACCTTCGTCAAGCCTGATCGTTTTGAAAAGCATGCGCGCCATCTCGCGCTGAGCGTACCCTGGCACTGGGTGGTTTATGACGAGTCGCTGGTCGATGAAAGGGCGGCTGCGGCGCTGGACGATGTCATGAGGCCGGTGAATTATCGCCCCTGCGAGACCCTGGCTTTCGGGCGAGATGGCGTGCTGGTCAAATACAGTTGGGAGACGTTGGCTTGCCGAGACTTGGCAGCAACTGCCTATCAGTCGGCGCTGGTCGATTACGAATTCTATGGCGCGGCGCTGACGCAAGACGCGACACAACTGCTGGCGATGGATCGCTGGCTGCCGCGTGAGACCGCCCCGCCGCCTACTATCAATCTGTCGCTGCAATTGCTCGACTCGGATTCGCAGCGCCTTGCCAGCCTCGACCTGCCGCTGGAAACCCGCCCGGGCTTGCGACAGTCGGCGCTTGATATCAGCACTGTCCCGGCCGGCGAATACCGGCTGATGGCTATCGTCTATGACAGCCAAACCATGCAGCGCAGTGACTGGCAGGATGGCGGCGAAGTATCAAAGATGCGCCAGCTTGCCACCATCATCATTCCCGAAAATTAATTGCCGAGCGATCAATCAGGTGAAAGGACAAGACAAACCATGCTGGTACCCATTTCCTGGCTGCGTGACTTTGTAGATATGGACATTCCGGTTGAGTTGCTGGCCGAGCGGCTGACTTTGGCCGGGCTGGAAGTAGCGCAGATTCGCTATATCGGCGTTCCGCAGCAGCATCTGCCCGACCTGCGACAGCCGACTTCCGACCATCTGGTGTGGGAGCGCGACAAGCTGCTGCTGGGGCGCATCTGCGAGGTGCGCGCGCATCCCAATGCCGACCGGCTGGTGTTGGCCATGGTCGATTATGGCGCGGACGAGCTTGAGCAGTGCGTCACTGGCGCGCCAAACTTGTTCCCCTACAAAGACCAGGGCTTCATCAATCCGCCGATCTGGAGTGCATTTGCGCAGGAAGGCGCGACCGTCTGGGATGGGCACAGCGACAAGCCGCGAACGATGATATTGAAAGGGCGCGAACTGCGCGGCATCTACAACAAGAGCATGGTCTGCTCGGAAAAAGAGCTGGGCATCTCGGACGAGCACGAAGGCGTAATCGTCCTGGAGCACGACGATAGCTTTGCAGCGGGCAGGCCATTTGCCGATGTGCTGGGCGATGTCGTGCTGGATATCGAATTTACGCCCAATCTGGCGCGCTGCTTGAGTATGATCGGCGTGGCGCGCGAGGTCGCGGCGCTGCTAGACAAGCCAATGCGCTATCCGTCATACGATTTCATTGCCAAAGGCGCGCCTATCTCCGAGCAGGTCGCCCTCGATATTCGCGAGCCAGAACTGAATCCGCGCTTCACATTGACGTTGCTGCGCGATTGCCAGGTAAAGCCATCGCCATTTTGGCTGCAGCACCGACTCAAGCTGATCGGCCAGCGTCCGCGCAACAACATCGTCGATATCACCAACTACATCACTTTCGAGCTGGGGCAGCCCCTGCACGCTTTCGACTAC
The DNA here is from genome assembly GCA_002238485.1 of Chloroflexi bacterium bin20. Classification (GTDB taxonomy): domain Bacteria; phylum Chloroflexota; class Anaerolineae; order Aggregatilineales; family Phototrophicaceae; genus UBA6055. The sequence continues at coordinate 74,877 of MPMG01000008.1, forward strand.
GATGAACTGCAAAAACGCGCCGGTGGGCTGCCAACCATTATCACGCGCCTGCCGCAGCCGGGCGAAAAGCTGGAAACGCTGGACGATGTGCTGCGCGAGCTGGGCGATGACAGTATCCTGGTGGCGGATACCGCTGGCGCGCTGGCATTGGGCGGTGTAATGGGCGGCGGCGAAACTGAAATCAGCGACAAGACTCGCAATGTGCTGCTGGAAGCGGCGGCCTGGAACAACATCAGCATCCGCAAGACCATCCGCGAGCAGCGCATCCATACCGAAGCCTCGACCCGCTTCAGCCGTGGCGTGCACCCGTCTCAGGCGATTTTGGGCGGCAGCCGCGGCATCGAATTGATGCGGCAGCTGGGCGGTGGCACGGTGGCGCAGGGACTGCTGGATGCCTACCCCAAACCACCACCAGCGGTCACAGTCGAATTGCCGATCGCGCGCGTGAACAAGCTGCTGGGCATGGAAGTTTCCTTGGATCAAGCGGCGGATGTGCTGCGGCGGTTGGAGTTTGCTGTGCATATCGACGGCGAGGTCATCCAGGCGACCGCGCCCGATCATCGACTGGATATCAGCGCTGATAGCGTCGTTGGGCAAGCCGACCTGCTGGAAGAGATCGCGCGCGTCATCGGCTATGACCGCATCCCCGAGACAATCATGGCTGACGAGATGCCGCCCCAGCGCGAAAATGCGCCCCTGCTCATTGAAGAGCGCATCCGCGACATCCTGGTCGGTCAGGGCTTGTACGAGGTCATCAATTACCGCTTCACGAGCAAGCAAACCGAAGCGCAATTGCTGCCCGCGGGCGCGGCTTCTTCGCTGCCAGACGCCAATTATGTGACCATTGCCAATCCCGCCAGCAGCGAACGAGATGTGCTGCGGCATACGTTACTGGGCAATATGCTGGAAAACGCCGTCAACAACGCGCGCTACAACAAAGCCCAGCAGGTCTTTGAGCTGGGCAATGTCTACCTGCAAAAAGGCGACTTGCTGCCCGAAGAGCCGCTGCAGCTGGGCATCTTGCTGACGGGCGCGCGCGATGCCGATTGGTGGCAAGGCGGCGAATCGCCCGATATGGATTTCTATGACATGAAAGGCGTGCTGGAAAGCCTGCTGCATGCGTTGCACATCCCCGATTTCGCCTTCCAGCGCGGCACGCACAGCAGCTTGCATCCCGGGCGCTCGGCAGATCTGCTGATTGCTGGTGAAGTCGCCGGCAGTTTTGGCGAACTGCACCCACAAGTGGCGCAGCGCGTGAAATTGACCGCGGCGAAAGTCATCATCGGCGAAATTGCGGTCGCTCCCATGATCAAGCAGGCGCGGCGTCTGCACGATATTGTGCCCTTGCCGACGCAGCCGGCTGTGCTGGAAGATATCGCCCTGGTCGTCCGCGCCGATCTGCCCGCCAGCGAGGTCGAAGCGGTGATTCGACAAGCGGGCGGACCTTTGCTGAAAGATGTCGCGCTCTTCGATATCTACACCGGCGATCCCATCCCGCCTGGCAAGAAGAGCCTGGCTTATGCGCTGACATATCAAGACGAGACGCGCACGTTGACAGACAAGAATGCCGCGCGCATCCGCAAAAAGATCATCGGCGCGGCCCGGCATCGCCTTAATGCGGAACTGCGGGCATAAGCCGCGCGCTGTGCCTTCCTTCGGCTTTTCGGGGGGATCAATAGCCTTTTGCGCGATCCAACTGGTTGAGCAAGGGGCGGTTGTCCAGATAGCGGCGCAGATTCTCTTTGAAGACCAGGGCGGCTTTCTCGTGATAATCGCGGGTGAAGCCAGAGATGTGCGGCGTGATGATGACATTGTCCAGCGCCCATAGCGGACTGGTGTTGGGCAAAGGTTCTTGCTCAAAGACATCCAGCGCTGCGCCCCCGATCATCCCCGATGACAGCGCGGTGATCAGCGCCTGCTCGTCCACCACTGCCCCGCGCGCGACATTTATCAGGATGCCTCTGGGCTTCATCGCCTCGAAAACTTCGTCATTGATCAAGTGCTCGGTTTCCTTGGTGCGCGGCACGGTGACCACCAGATAATCGCAGTCTTTTGCCATGGAAGCGACCGTATCGGCGGGATAGATGCGGTCGGGAATGTCACCACTGGGGTCGCCGGTATTGGGCAGGTGGAAGGCTTTGTCTTCGGCGGTATTGCGCAGGTCGCGCTTTGAGGCCAACACGGTCATGCCCATCGCAGCGCAGAGCCGCGCCAGCTCGCGACCGATGCTGCCGTAACCGACGATGCCGACCGTCTGCCGCTCCATATCCACGGGCATGAAGGCTTCTGCTGAGTGCTCCAGCCACTCGGATTTTGTCTGCAGATCGAGCGCCATGCGGATTTTGTAGTTGAACATCAACATCATCATCAGGCAATAGTGCGCCATATTGGTGGCGTGGATGCCGCTGGTCGAGGTGACGATGATGTCTTCGGCTTGCATGATGGGGTTGTGCAGCGCATGATTCACGCCGGCGGAATTGAGCTGGATCCAACGCAGCTTGGGGGCTTGCTCGGGATCGGGGTAATAGCCGGTGGTATAGAGCACCTCGCTGCGAGCGATGGCATCGGGCGGGACAGTCGGGAAGTGCCGCTCGACTTGCAGGCGCGGCGAGATATCGCGCAGCTCGACGAGGATATCATCGGAGAAGTCGATGGCAACTGTGACGACGATGCGCTCGGATTCGGGCATGGGTCAACTCCATTTGTCGCGGTGGCAACGAGTGCGCGGCATACTTTGATTTGCCGTTAAACACACTCGTTTCTGCTTACGAGGTTAGCAGGCGGCATTCCCGCGGTCAATGTGGTTTGTGGTCTGGCAGGCCTCATATCAATGCGATAAAATACTCACATCAAATACATAATCCAATAGCATGCTGAAAAGTAGACTATGGTAGTTTTGCAGCGAGCAGGAGGTGTCATGAGCGAATGGAAAGACATCACAATCGCTCAGCACGACGAAAAGCGCAGCACGAGACCGACGGCCGACGATAGTGAGTTGAGCAAGCAAGTATTTGTGCTGTCAGACATACCCCCACCGCGCTGGGTGGACATTTGCAATGCCATAATGATTGCTGAGCCTGGCCGGCTGGGCAGGATGGGAGAAATCCACAAGCACAATCTGGTTGTCTGGGGCGGTCCCAAGATATTTGATGAGTGGGATGCCGAGCATCTCAAAAAGCTGGTGGATTACGCAAATGAAAAGTACCGCGAGACTCTGGAACCGGTGGATCTCAGTGGATTCGACGCATTCGGTCGTCACTAGATGATTGATGAAAACCTCATCTTGGTCTTGGGATTTGTTGCCGTGCTGTTTGCGGTCTTGGGTGGAGTTTGGACCGCGTACAAGCTGCTCGGGCATGCTATCCACAGAGAGCTTACCAATCAAGGCGAGCGGATCGGCAATCTGGAGGCGAAGGTCGACAATCACGAGAAGGAAGTGAACAAGCGCCTAGACCGTGAAATGACACGCCGTCATCAAAGTGAGAAAGAAGCTCAGGACGGACGCGCAAACCTGGCTACGCGAATTTTAGTGGTCGAAAAAAATGTTCGCCGTATTGCTGGCGATCGGCTAGACGACTGAACAATAAATCAGCAACTTGGTGAGGACAACATGGGACTGCTGGATGGCAAGGTCGCCTTGATTTTCGGCGTCGCCAACAAAAATTCGATCGGCTGGGGGATTGCGCGCGCCCTGCATCGTGAAGGCGCAACGATCGCGCTGAGCTATGCCATGGGCAAACTGGCGCGCCGTGTCAAGCCGCTGGGTGAATCGCTTGGCTGCGAGTTGATGCTGCAAGCCAATGTAGGCAATGCCGACGAGCTGGATGCCGTCTTTGCCGCGGTCGAAGAGCGTTATGGCAAGCTGGATGTGCTGGTGCACTCGGTGGCATTTGCCGAACGCGATTCCCTCAGTGGACGCTTTGTAGACATGCGACGAGATGCGCTGCTGAGCGCCATCGACATCAGCGCCGTCAGCCTGATTGAGCTAACCCGCCGCGCCGAAGCCCTGATGCGCGAAGGCGGCAGCATCATGAGCCTGACCTATAATGCCTCGCGAAAGGTCATCCCCAACTACAACGCCATGGCCATCGCCAAAGCCGCTCTGGAGGCGATTACCATGTATCTGGCGGCGGATGTGGGACGCAGCAAAATCCGCGTCAATGCCATCAGCGCCGGCGCAATCAAGACCCTGTCTGCGGGCGGCATTGCTGGCTTCCGCGATCTCTTGAAATACGCCGAGGCAACCTCGCCCATGAACGAACTGGTCAGCCAAGATGATGTGGGCGATCTGGCGCTATTCCTGGCGTCGGATTTGTCACGGCGCATCACCGGCGAAGTCATTTATGTCGATGCCGGCTACAACATCATGGGCTATACCGATGTCCATGCGCTGATGCAGGCGGATGCTTAGTCCAGGGACAGCGAGAACATCGCCGCGAACTGATCGTCGGGAATAAGCTTGGCGCCAACGCTGTCACGCTTGACGCGGTGCAGACTCCAGGCGGAAAACAGGATGCCCAGCAAGCCGACGACAAAGACCGTCCCATACGCAGAAGCATGTTGCCCCGAAAACCCTTTGGCGATTTCGTAAATCACGCCGCCGCCAGCCACGCCCACGCCACGCGCGATGGTTACACAAAAGGACCAGAAGCCCAGAAAAGTGCCGGCGCGCCCGCTCGGGCTCATGTCCATCATCATGCCCAACGTGCCTATGTTCCACGCGCCCAAGCCCAAACCCAGCAGCAGCAGCGAGGGCATGACCAAGGCTTGCATTTTTAGCAGCGAAGACGCAGACAAGCTCAGATATGCCGCCGCCAACACAGCCAGCCCCAGCATCGAAACATTGCTGTTCGTAAAACGCGCCTTGCTGCGCATCAAGGCCAGCGTGCCAAAAGAGCTGAGGATAGCAGCTGTGCCCCAGTAGGCCGAGTAGCGATTGGTCTGGCTGGCATCGATGCCAAAAACTTGCCCGGCGAAAGGTTCTAGCACCGAGTCTTGGAAGAATGCAAAGAGCATCGACAAAGTCAAATAGAGCAGAAAATGCCGCAAGGGCGGGCTGCGCCAAACCACAGACAGATCGGCGCGCAGGCTGCTCTTCGGCTTTTCACGCACGGGGGCAGAACCATCGGTTGTTCGCCGTTCTTCGCCCAGCATGGATACGATCCACAACAGGCACAATGCCACGGCCGCCGCCAGAAACAGCGTCAACAGAGCATCGGCGCTGTAGCCGAGCGCGGCGCCTTCTTGATGTGGCAGCAGCACACTGAAGAATATGCCGCTGACGGCGAAGCCAATTAACAAGAAAGTCCATACCAAACCGACAGCGCGCCCTCGTTGATGCTGCGCGGCGCGGTCATAAATCAATGCCAAGAAAGTGCTGCCTGATATCGCGTTGCCCAGGCTGAAGAGCAGAAATCCGACAGCCAGCGCCAGCCATAGCGCGGGAGCGACCGGCTCTCCCAGCGTTCGCACCAACTCTGCTGTGACAAAGCCCAGCGCCAAGGTGCTCAACACCATCATCGCCCGCCCCAGCCATATCCAGAACAAGCGCCGGTAACCGCCAACCGTATGCGTATCTGACCAGCGCCCCGCCAGCACGCCCAAAGGCGCCAAGAAATAACGCAGCCCCGTCAATAAGCCGACCAGCGCCGCGCTGAAGCCCAGGTCGGCAACCATGACGCGATTCCAGACGCCGGTGGTCAAAACATCCGCCATGCCCGAGCCCAAATGAAACAGAGCGATCTTCAGGTTGCGGCTGACGGACAGATGGGGGGGTTGGGGTCTTGTCATCGGCGAGTTTGAACGGTTTGAGAGGCTTTCTGATTGGGCAATCGTAGGACTTTCGACCCAGAGCGTCAAGTGGTAATTGCCGCGAACACAGCGGTCAAGCTGCAATCTCTGCCTGCCTTTTGCTTTCGCGCCTATGCTATACTGAATGCAGTGCGATTCATCACAAAGCGAGGATACAATGTTCCAACACCGCCCATTCAAAAAAATCGTTGTGCCCACGGATGGCTCTGCCTGGAGCGAACGTGCCGTGCCCTACGCCGTCGACTTTGCGCGCATCAGCGGCGGCGAGGTGATTCTCTTGCATGTTTTCACGCCACCCATGCACGAATTTGTCGATTCGCTCGCTATCGCAGGCGAATATGAGTTGGCGAACCGCATCCGCGAAGAGATCAAACAGCACTTGCTTAACCTGCGCAACGAAATACGCGCGGAAGGTGTGGGCTGCCGTCTGCACATCATCGATGCGGTGGGCGTGGCGCAGCATGTCATCGATTATATTGAAGAAGAAGAAGCCGATTTGGTCGTCATGACAACGCATGGACATTCGGGCTTGGTGCGCCTGGTCTTTGGCAGCGTCGCCAACAAGGTCATGCACGATGTCAATGTGCCGGTGCTGGTGATCCGCCCCGACCTGGAATAGTCGCATTGATTTCGTCAAAGGGCGGCTGGCGCCGGGCGATCATCCGCCGCAATTCCGCCACCGCCCGCCTGGCCGCTGCTTGCTCGTCTGGGTCGATCTCCAGTTGCGCGAATTCGTCTTCGTCCAGCAGCAGCGCGCGCCCATCGGGATATACAAACATGTCGAGGCAGAGGTCGTCAGCCATGATCTGTTCGCCATCCAGGATAGGTGGGCGGGTGATATTGCAATACCAGCCCTTCAACGCGCCACTGTGCGCATCACCCACGCGAAAGATGTTGTACCAACGTCCGAAATAAAACCACTCACGAAAGTAGTCGCCCCTGCGCAGTTGGATATAGCCCAAATCGCGGTCTGCCAATTCAAATGTGGCGTCGATGCATAGGAAATCGGCTGTCTGCTGGCGGAGGACTCCGTTGTAGCGAAACGTCTCCTGGCTTGCCGCGTCGCGTTTGATGATGGTGAAAAAGCGCATCAAGCCCGGCCGACGGTGTGCACCAGCAGCAGCAGCCCGCCGGCCAGCTCGACTTCTGCCTTCTCCGCGAGCATGACATTGCTGATGCCGCGCGCCGGCCCCAGCGGCAGCGTCTCGTTGCGCAGCGCATATTGCAATCCGCGCGTCGTGATGCCAGTTGCCGCGCCCTGCAGCGGGATGAGCGAGACCGTATCGTCTGCCGCGCCAGTGATTTGATGAACGCCCACTGGCAGCAGGCGGATGGTCTGTGCGCCATCGACCAGCTCGATGCGCATGGACGCCAGCGCCGGCAGAGTCAAAAGCAGGATATTCGCCAAAGTCTGATCGAAGCGACAGCCCAAACTACCCAGAATCGTGACCTTCTTCGCGCCCAACTCGTGGCAGAAATGCAGCGCCAATTCCAAGTCGGTTTCATCTTTCTCAGGCGGATGCTGGATGATCTGCGCGCCAGCAGCGGCCAAGGCATTGATATCTGCCACGCTCAGCGAATCCATATCGCCAATGATGGTCTGTGGCTGCAACCCAAGAGCGCGGGCATGCAGCGCGCCGCCATCAGCGCAGACAATTATTGGCTTGCGATGTGCAGCCAGGACGCGCTGAACCGCTTCGCCTGGCCGAAAGCTGCCGTTGGCAAAGAGCAGCACAGATGAGTCGCGTTTGCCTTCGTCCATGCCAGGTGTTCGCCTTTCTGGCTTTCGCGTGCTGGCAATGCAGATCGCCACTCCTTTCATTGTCCACAGGAATGCCACAAATCGGTAGGGGCATCTGGCGCAGCTGGGCAACCCGATTCCTGCTGCCCCTGCCCCTTCGCGCCGAAATCGCTATAGTATGTTGGATTGTGACGAAGAGAGGGACGCGCATGGCCGTCGACGCTATCAGCCTGGAAGTGTTCAAGAATCTGTTTGCGGCTGTCGCCGAGGAGATGGGGGTGACCCTGCGGCGCGCCAGCTTCAGCCCCAATATCCGCGAGCGACTCGATTTCAGTTGCGCAGTCTTTGACGCCAAAGCGCGCATGATCGCCCAAGCGGCGCATATCCCTGTGCACCTGGGCAGCATGCCCGCCTCGGTAGCCGCGGCCGTCGCCGAGTTTGAGGAATTCCATCCGGGCGATGTCGTCGTGCTCAACGACCCTTATCACGGCGGCACGCACCTGCCCGATATCACCATGATTTCGCCGGTGTTTGCCGGCGGCGATCTCTGCTATTTCGTTGCCAGCCGCGCGCACCATGCCGATGTCGGCGGGATGACGCCCGGCTCTTCGCCCCAAAGCACCGAGCTGTATCAGGAAGGCATCATCATCCCGCCTTTGAAGCTGCGGCTGAGCGGCTGGCTGAACGAAGGCGCGATGGCGCTGCTGGTTGCCAACAGTCGCAACCCGGCCGAGCGCATCGGCGATATCGAAGCGCAGCTGGCTTCGCAGCGAGTCGGTGAAAGTCGGCTCTGTGACATGATGATCGAGCAAGGTGTGGAGGCGACTGCCGAACATGCGGCCGCCTTGCTGGATTATTCGCGGCGCATGATGCAGTCCGTTATTGCGCGCCTGCCAGATGGCATTTACTGCTATGAAGATGGCATGGAAGGCGATGGACAAGCCGAGTTTGATATTCCGATTATTGTGCGCATAGAGGTCGCGGGCGAGTCGATGCGCGTTGATTTCGGCGGCAGCGCTCTCCAGGTGCATGGCAATGTCAACGCCGTGCCAGCCATCGTGCGCTCAGCCACCTGGTATTGCGCGCGCCTGCTGGCGGACGAGGATATCCCGGTCAATGATGGCTGCTTCCAACCCGTAGAGGTTATCACCGAAGCGGGCAGCCTGCTGGATGCGCAATTTCCCGCGGCGGTCGTGCTGGGCAATACAGAAACCAGCCAGCGCATCGTGGATGTCGTGCTGGGCGCCTTGGGCAAAGCGCTGCCAGACAGCCTGCCAGCGGCCTCGCAAGGCACGATGAATAACTTCACTGTCGGCGGCTTGCACGGCGCAGGGCAATTTGTGTATTACGAGACGCTGGGCGGCGGTCATGGAGCGTCGAGCCTGGGCGGGGGATTGTCCGGGCGGCATTGTCACATGTCCAATACGTTGAACACGCCGGTCGAGGCGCTGGAGTACAGCCTGCCCATGCGCGTGTGGCGCTATCAACTGCGGGAAGGCAGTGGTGGAGCGGGGCTGCACAACGGGGGCGATGGCATCCTGCGCGAATATGAAATGCTTGTGCCTGTGACCGTCACCATCAATGCCGAACGGCGTCGGCGAGCGCCCTATGGCCTGCAAGGCGGGTCGGACGGCGCTTGCGGAATCAATACAGTGATTCTAGGCGGACGCAGCCAGGTCGTCAGTGGCAAGCACAGCGCAGAACTGCAGGCGGGAGATCGCGTCATTGTCGAGACGCCCGGCGGTGGCGGCTGGGGCGCGCCGGACTAGCAGCGTCTGTAAAACCCAGCGCAACGGCAACAATCAGCCCCAATCACATTCGCGGGACCGACAGGCTACTCGCTAGGTCATGCCCTCCACGCGCACGCCAGGCCCCATGGTCGAGCTCAATGTCATGCGGCGGATGTAAGCGCCTTTTTGCGAATCGGGCTTGGCGGCGCGCACGGTATCGAGCACTGCTTGCAAGTTTTCCGACAACCTGTCGTAGGGGAAGCTGGCTTTGCCGACTGGCACATGCAGATTGCCGGTGCGGTCATTGCGGAATTCCACGCGCCCGGCTTTCAATTCGCTGATTACGCGCTCAATATCATCGGGCTGGACGACAGTGCCGGCTTTGGGATTGGGCATCAGGCCACGCGGACCAAGAATGCGCGCGATCTGCCCGACCTTGCGCATCATGGGTGGCATGGCGATGGCCACATCAAAGTCCAGCCAACCATTGCGGATCTTGGCGATGACTTCATCTGTGCCGATGATGTCGGCGCCGGCCGCCAGCGTCGATTCTTCCAACTGCTCATCGACAAAGGCCAGGATGCGCACTTGCTTGCCCGTGCCATGCGGCAGCATAACTGTCGTGCGCACCTGCTGTTCGCTGTGTCGCGGGTCGATGCCCAGGCGGAAGTGCGCCTCGATTGTTTCGTCAAACTTGGCGGTGGCATTGGCTTGCACCAGCCGCAGCGCCTCGTCCAGCGGATAGTAGGTCTGGCGGTCGAAGCGCGCGAGCGCCTCTTTGTATCGTTTACCCATCGTTGTTCTCCTCGGTGGTATGCGGGCGGGAGCGCCCTCCCACTATGCTACATGCGGTCGCGCTCAATCGGCGACCTTGATGCCCATTTGCCGCGCTGTGCCCTCGACCTGCCGCATCGCGCCTTCAATATCAATGGCGTTCATGTCGTTCATCTTGACCTGGGCGATTTCACGCACTTGGTCGCGCATGAGGGTGGCGACAATTTCAGTGGCCGGGTTGGAGGCCGCTTTGGCAATGCCAGCCGCGCGTTTGATCAAGAAAGAAGTCGGCGGACTCTTCAGCGCGAACCTGAAAGTGCCATCGCTGAAGATGGTGATCTCCGCGGGCACAATATCGCCCATGCGGCTGGAGGTGCGGCCATTGTATTCCTTGCAGAATTGCATCAGGTTGATGCCGTGCTGGGCGAGAGCAGGACCGATCGGCGGCGCTGGATTGGCTTTGCCGGCCGGGATCTGCAATTTGACGACCGCCTTGATTTTCTTTGCCATGCTGCTTCCTCATTCTGTTTCTAGTTTGCTGCTTGTTGTGCGCCGCGCTCGCTACGCCATCTATCGTTCACTGTCGTTCGATAAGCTACATCCGCTCGACTTCCATGAAGCTGAGCACAACGGCTGTTTCGCGGCCGAAAAAGTCGACCATGACGCGCACTTGCTCGCGACCAGGGTCAAGCGAAGCGACAGTGCCCGGGAAGTCGTTGAAAGGGCCGCCCACGATGCGCACTCGCTCGCCGATCCGATAATCTACCTTGACGACCTTGTCTTCGGAGTCCATGCGATCCATGATTTTCTTGACTTCTTCGGGCCGCAAGGGGATGGGGTCGTTGCCGCCGCCAACGAAGCCGGTGACGCCGGGTGTATTGCGCACGACATACCAGCTGTCTTCGTCCAAGGTCATCTGCACCATGACATAGCCAGGGAAGACGCGCTTTTCGACTGTTCGGCGCTTGCCATCTTTGACTTCGATTTCGTCTTCGGTGGGGATGAGCACATCATAGATCTTGTCTTTCATGCCCATGGTGTCGATGCGCTGGCGCAGGGCGTGCTCCACCTTCTTCTCATAGCCGGAATAGCAATGGACGAAATACCACAGGCGCGTGGGATCATCCTCGTCTGTGGGCGCTTCCAGCGAGATGTTCAAGCCATCGGCATCGGCCTCGTCCAGGACGATCGGGTCCGGGTCGTGGTCAATGAATGGGTTGTGCGGTTGGTTGTTCATGCGCCACCTCGTGGCAGCCAAATTGGTTAAATAGAGCCGCGGCGGATCATATAGAATGCGCCGGCCAGCATGGCAGCAATCACAGCGATCAACATCCAGGCCATGTTGGGCTGCAAGCCGATGCGCATAAACTCTGACCAGATGACAGCCAGAATACCCAAAAAGATCGCCGAGGCAATCGTCACATTGATGCACAAGATTGTCAAGCGGCGCGTGTCTTCGCGGTTGGGCCAAGCGACCTTGTTCAGCTCCGAACGCACATTGCCGAAGTAGTCGACCGTCGTATAGAGCGGGCGCGTGATGGCATTGCCCTGCGTCTCGGGCTTGGCGCTCTTGACCTTGCGTGTGCGCCGGCCCGGCGTGGCTTTGCCCTTCTTTTCGGTGATCGCGCTTTGCGTCTCTTCGTTGTCTGGCGCGCCACCGTTGCTGGCCGTTGCAACTGCTTTGTCACGGCGCGAACGTTTGCCAGGGGTCGCCCTGCCTTTCTTCGCGGTTGTGGCGCCGCCTGCCTGCCCGTTCGCTGCTGGTTCTACCGCCATCGGCACTCGCTCCTCTTGTCATGGGCAGCATCGCTGCCGCCGCATAGATAAACACCGCCACTGCGGACGGTGTTCACGATATTGCTAGCAGGGGCAGAAAGACTCGAACTCTCGACCTACGGTTTTGGAGACCGTCGCTCTACCAACTGAGCTATACCCCTATTCGCTGATTCGCCCTGCCATCAGTGTACTAAAAGACTCATCGGCTTGGCAAGGCTATTTTGCTTCGCGATAGATGACATGCCGGCGCAGATAAGGATCATACTTGCGCAACTCGAGGCGCTTCTGCGTGTTGCGACGGCTCTTTTCGGTAATGTAGATGTGTCCGCTTTCGGTGCTGCGCATTCTGACGACGATGCGCTGTCCCCGCTTTGCCATGTGCTTCCCTCGCTATGTCTTTCTTTTGCAGTCCGCCGCAGCGGACGCAGAGCCTCCGATGAGATTTGAACTCATGACCTCGCCCTTACCAAGGGAGCGCTCTACCCCTGAGCTACGGAGGCGAATCAAAGTGGGCCGGACTGGATTCGAACCAGTGTAGGCTCTCGCCAGCGAATTTACAGTCCGCCCCCTTTAGCCACTCGGGCACCGACCCCATTTGTTCTTCGGCTGTTAAGCCAGAGCCACCACCGGGACTCGAACCCGGAACAACCTGTTTACAAAACAGGTGCTCTGCCAATTGAGCTATGGTGGCGGGCAGAGCATGCTATCACGCGGCGACGCGCAGTTCAAGGTTCGTTTCCCAAGCGTGGGCAACGCGCGTCATTTTACGACGCCGCATATCCGCTGTCAAGAGTTGTACTTTGGCCGTTGCCCTCGCTCGCGGAAGTCCATGTGCCCACTTTCTTGACGCAAAAAGCGGACGCGCCATCCTGCGACAGCGCGCCCACCTCATGCAGTTCCTATTTGATTGCAAGCGATCGCCATAATCACAATGCGATCACTTGTTAGCATGCAGACGTCTAGCGACGCCGGCCGGGATGACGCCCGCGCCGTCCATCCGTCATCAGCATCTCGCTGCTGACAAACTGCGACTGAAACGCGTGGCTCTCAAATCGCATCTGGCTTTGCTGGGCAGCGAGGACCATGGCGCAGCCATCGCGCAAGCAACGGAGCACATCGTCGCCCGGGCCCGTCTGCGTCAAAACAACTTGCGACCGCTCTGAGTAGCTTACATGCTGTTCCTTTGACGCGAAGGCCTCCGCGGAAGCATAGGCGATTGTGCCCGCATCGCCCTCGGCAAACAGCTTCACCTGCGATGCCGCGAATTGCTCGCGCTGGCTCATCGCAAACTGACGCTCAGTCGTCATCACCACGCTGAGTTTCGGCTGCTGCTGGATCTGCTCGAGTTCGGCTTTGGCTTCACGATAATTGGCGACCGCCGCTTTGTAGCTCTGGTCGGTATGTGCCAATTGCTGTACCGCTTCGCGCAAGCCGCGCTTCAAGTCATCCCGCTCCACGATGAGATCCGCAACCATTGCATACGCGTCTGCGAGCGCTTGATCGCCCACCTGAATTCTGCGCGACTGAATCTCGTTTGCCCGTAGCACGCTGTCCAGTTCGGACTGCATTTGTACAAGAGCTACCCTGGCGTTGTCGAGACGCGCCTTGGTGTAGGCGGTTTCCGCTCGGCTCGCTGTCAAGGCGTCATAGGCGTCCGTTAGCTCGCTCATCAAGCCTTGCACGCCGCCGAATACGAGCAAGGCGACTATGGCAAAGGTGATGAGAACGCCCAGGAGCCGCGACCAGAACCTGGATCTGTTACGAACATTATCTGTAGACTTCATGTTGCCCTCCCCATAACCATTCTATTGACGGAAATTCTTCGGACGAAGCCAGCCAGTTGCGCTGCTTCCTTTAGTGTATCGCATCTGGCTGGATGATGCCATCTGTGCTGCCTTTGCGGATCGCCAGCTTGACCTCGCCGATCGCTTTGGTGACTTCGATATCGCGCGGGCAGGCCGGCGTGCAATTGAAGATCGTGCGGCAGCGCCAGACGCCGTTGGGCTCGCCCAGCACATCCAGGCGCTCATCGCCAGCCTGGTCGCGCGTATCAAAAATGAAGCGATGCGCCTGGACGATGGCGGCCGGGCCGACATACTGCTCGTTCGCCCAGAAGCTGGGGCAGGCGGTCGTGCAGCAAGCGCAGAGAATGCACTTGGTGCTGTCGTCAAATTGCTCGCGGTCGCTCTGGGTTTGCAGACGTTCACGCCCATCGGCGGGCAGCGGCTCGTCATTGACGAAGAAAGGCATCACCTGCTTGTAATGGTCGAAGAAAGGCTTCATATCCACGATCAGGTCTTTGATGACGGGCAAGCCCAAAATCGGCTCGACCTGGATTTTCTCGCCCAGATCGCGCACGAGGATCTTGCAGGCCAGGCGGTTGACGCCGTTGATGCGCATGGCATCGGAGCCACAGACGCCGTGCGCGCAAGAACGCCGCAGCGACAAGCTGCCATCCTGCTCCCACTTGATGCGGTGCAGCAGCTCCAGCACGCGGTCGGTCGGCTCGACCTCGTTCAACGTGAACTCTTGCCAGTAGGGTTTCTGCTGGTCTGGCACATCCGGGGTGCGTCGTCTGATTTTGAAAGTGACATCCATGTTGGTCAAGTCTCCCTGATTGGCGGAGGCCTCAGTGAGTCGCCCCTACAACTGCCTTTTTTTGCGCCAGTAAGTTTCCTGCTAATAGACCCGTTCTTTCGGGCGGAATTTCTGCTGGTCATCGGCGATGCCCTGCGCGATCTCTTCTTCCCACAGCGACAGGTCGACCTTTTTGTCAAAGCTGGTTTGATAGTCTGGCGCAGCCCAGTTGCCATCGTGATGCGCCAGCGAATGCACGAGGTACTTGTCGTCATCGCGCTGCTGATAATCTTCGCGGCTGTGGGCGCCACGGCTTTCTTTGCGCTCGATAGCCGCGCGAGCAGTCACATCGGCCAGGTCGAGCAGGCAGCCGAATTCCCAGGCTTCCATCAGGTCGGTGTTGAAGACGCGCGACTTGTCGTCGATGTGCAAGTCGGTATAGAAACGTTCGCGCAGCTCGGCCAGGTCGTCGATGCCCTGCTGCAACGTTTCCTGCGTGCGGAAGACGCCGACATTGTCCATCATCGTTTGCTGCATTTTGGCGCGCAACTCGCCAGGTCGTGATTTGCCAGCCCCATTGCGGATGCGCTCGAATTCGGCATGGATTTCGCCGCCGGCGTCTTTGGGCAGGGGCGTCCAGTCCACGCCTTTGACATAATCAGCCATGCGCATGCCGCCGCGCCGTCCAAACACCACCAGGTCGACCAGCGAGTTGGTGCCGAGTCGGTTTGCGCCATGCACGCTGACGCAGGCTGTCTCGCCAGCAGCAAAAGCGCCCGGCATGAGCGTGCCGGCAGCGTCAATCACCACTTCTGCCTCGACATTGGTGGGAATGCCGCCCATGGCATAATGCGCTGTCGGCTGGACGGGCATAGGTTCGTGCACGGGATCGACACCCAGATAAGTGCGGCAAAAATCGAGGATATCAGGCAATTTGCGCTCGACAGTCGCCTCATCGATGAAGTCGCTGCGGTCCTTGCCCTCTTCGGCGAAGTAGCGGTTGACTGTCTGGGGGCGGATATCGAGGTGGACATAGCCGCGGTTTTTGATGCTGCGCCCGGCGCGCGTCTCCAGATAAATGGCGCGGCTGACGACATCGCGGGATGCCAGGTCTTTGGCGCTGGGCGCATAACGTTCCATGAAGCGCTCGCCACGGTCGTTGATCAGCACGCCGCCTTCGCCGCGCACGCCTTCGGTGATCAATATGCCCATGCGGTAGATGCCCGTGGGATGAAACTGGAAGAATTCCATATCCTGCATGGGCACGCCGCGCCGCAGGGCTATGGCCGCTCCATCGCCTGTCAGGGCATGCGCGTTGCTCGTCACCGACCAGCAGCGCCCCCAGCCACCGGTGGCGAAGAAATTGGCTTTGCCATGAAAGATGTGGAATTCGCCACTGCCCAGCTCGATTGCCACCACGCCAGCGCAGACGCCATCCACGACGATCATGTCGACCACCTGGAATTCGTCGAAGAAGGTAACTTCGTTTTTGATGCACTGCTGATAAAGGGTTTGCAAGATCATGTGCCCGGTGCGATCGGCGGCATGACAGGCGCGGCGAACCAGCTCTTTGCCAAATTCGCGCGTGTGTCCACCGAAGCGGCGCTGGCTGATGCGCATGGCGGAGGTGCGGTCGAATGGCAAGCCCATGTGCTCTAGCTCGATCACGGCATCGACTGCGTTTTCGGCGAGGATCTTGGCGGCGTGCTGGTCGGTCAGATAGTCGCCGCCTTTGATCGTGTCGTAGGTGTGATAAATCGGCTTGTCGTCGTCCAGGTTGCCCAGCGCCGCGCCGATGCCGCCTTGTGCCGCGCCGGTATGGCTGCGAGTCGGGTATAGTTTGCTGACCACAGCGACATCTGCGCCGCCTTTGCTGGCATAAAGCGCCGCCATGAGACCCGCGCCGCCCGCGCCGATGATGATCGCATCGTGCTTGTGTATTTGCATTCCACCCCCAATGCGGACGACTAAGCGAATCGCTGTTATTCGTCGTGTTTATTCAGATAGGCTTGCAGCTCTGGCGGAATCTCTTCGCCGCGCAGTTCATAGACTTCGGCAGTGGCGAACATGGCTTCTTCGATGATCTTTTTCTCCAGTGGCACAAAGAGCGCCGCCGCGCCCAAAGCCAGCAAGACCGCCGCCGTCACTGTGCAGAAAGCCACGGCTGTGCGCCGCGCGAATTCGTGCCCGCTGGTGTAGTCGGTCAGCACGTAGCGCAAACCATTGAAGCCATGCAGCACCACCAGCACCAGCAAAAACAGGTCATAGACGCGCCAGACGAAGACGCCGCCCGCCGCATAGCTCCAGCGGTGGAAGACGAATTCGACCGCGCTGGGCACGCCGCCGATCTCGCCATTGACCGCCAAGGTGCCAGCCACATTCTGGGCGGCTGTGATGTCAAAAACGCCTTGAATCACGTGCATCAGCGCCAGGTGGCCAAACACCAGCGGCACAATCGCGATGCCGCTGACGCGCATAAAAGACCACCAGAACTTCTCGACCGGGCTGCTGGACAGCTGACGAGATTGCGCGCCAGGCTCGCCGCGGACGAGGCTGTAGAGCGCCGCCAGCACAATCGACGCAGCAAGGACAGCCACAAAGCCCACAATGAAAGGCAACTGCTCGAGTATTGAAAAGACCACCACATCCAGCATCTTGTGGCTGGCGATGGCGCTTTCGTGCACATAAAAGTCGATGACATGCCCCAGCATGCCCAGGAAGACCGGCGCAAGCAGAATGCAGGTCAGCAGCAGCACCGCCACAGCTGCCCGCGCTTGATGCCGCCACAACTGCGGATTCCAGTCGAAGATGATGATGCGCAAACCATTGAAGGCGTGATAAACCACCGCGAAGACCAAGCCAAATTCGCCGATGGTAAAGATTGGCGACTGGTAGGCGGCGATCGCCTTGACATACAGATCCGGGTAGAAGACCGCCCAAGATGTGTCGATCACATGCAGCGCCAAGAAAAGCGCCACGCCCACGCCAGTCAAGCGGTGCAGCACCCAGCTCCATTGACCGATCGCGCCCCGATAACGCAGGGTCTCTCTGACCGTCAGCACCAGAGATGTCATGCCGATGCCTTTCTATTGTCTGCCCGCACAACAGAGCGATTGTATCACGAGCGACGGGCGCTGTCCAATTGCAGCCGGCAAGTGGTGAAATGCCAAGTAAGACCTGCTTATCGTAATCACAAAGACTCTTAGGGCGAAAAGGGCGAAAAGATGATTGCCACAGCGAGCGCAGTGGATGATGCAGGGGCGATACTTGTGTCGCCCATTCCAAGCTGGCGATGCATACGAAGCAACTTCTTTCAATTCCTTTGCTGGATTTACCCGTGTTGACAGGCGGTTCGAGCAGAGTACACTGGATGCGGCCGTCTGCGGGAGAAGAACGTATGGATGATTTTGCTGCTCTGCTCAACGGACTGCATGGCTACAGTGTCGCGCTGGGTTTGGGCCTGGGCTTGGTCTGCGGCTTTGTCTTCGCCATGCTGACCTATCGATTCTATGGCCGAAACTTTCGCAATACATTCGAGCGGCTCTCGGACGAGATGAAGAAGTCCTACGACAACGTAACGGATGACATGAAATCGTCTTTTCGAAGCCTGTCTTCGGAAGCCCTGACGAACAATCAAAAAGAGTTCTTGTCGCTGGCCGATCGCGAGTTGGACAAGAAGACCGAGCAGCATGCGACCGAGCTCAAAGGCAAGAAGCAACTCATCGACTCTACGCTGGAGCACATGTCCGAAACCCTGAAAACGGTACCAACCGAGCTGGAGAGGAATCAGAAGAATGTCAGCGAAGTCTTGGACAAATCGACTGAGCGGATCACCGAATCAAACAAAATCTACTTAAACCAACTGACAGAAAAAGCGGAAACACAATCCAAAGAGCATAGCCAGGAGCTGGAATCGAAGAAGGAGCTCATAGACCAGCGCCTGACCGACATGGATGTTAAGCTGGGCAAGGTCGAGCAGCTGGTGCAGGAACTGCAAACCGACCGCAAAGCTCAATATGGCGCGCTGGGGCAGCAACTGCAGAGCTTGACGAGCACGACGCATTCGCTGCAGCAGGCACTGGCGGACAACCGAGCGCGCGGTCAATGGGGAGAGCGGATGGCGGAGGATATCTTGCAGCTGCTGGGCTTCGTCGAGGGGCAGAACTACTTCAAGCAATCTGCCACCCAGGCGGGAACTCGGCCCGATTTCACCTTTATGCTGCCGAATAAGCTGTCTCTCAACATGGATGCCAAGTTTCCACTGGACAACTATCTCAAGTATTCCGAAGCGGCAACCGATCTGGAAAGGAAAGACTTTAGTGACAAGTTCCTCAAAGATGTCAAGCAACGTGTATCAGAAATCCACAAGCGCGACTACATCGATTCGCAGACGGTGAATTGCGTGCTAATTTTCATCCCGAACGAACAGGTTTACCGCTTCATTCACGAACAGGATCACTCAATCATAGACACGGCTTTGCGGCAGCGAGTGATCCTTTGCTCGCCTTTGACGCTTTACATTGTGTTGGCAGTGATGCGACAGGCTGCGCAGAACTTCAATGTGGAGCAAAAGTCGAGGGAGATTGTTGGCATAGTCAACGAGATCCGCAAAGAGTGGACGAAATATTCGGACCAGGCGGACAAACTTGAACGAAGTTTCAAGCGCGTACACGATGATTTCGATTTGCTGACAGGCAGACGCAAGCGCGCGATGGACAATCGATTCGACAAGATTGACGGCGTGATAGACAGCAACGAACTGCAAACTGGCTACGATCGACCGCTGCTCGTCAGGAACGAGTGACCTCCGCACATTCCTGCGCCAGTTGCAGCAACGTATTGGCGATCAGCTCGGGATTGTGGCGGATGGTGTCTTGCTTTTGCCACAGCGCGCGCTTGCCCGATTGCGTATCGGCGACATCTGCCAGCGCCGGTTTGACATTCATGGTCTTGATCTTGTGAATCTCGTCCGATGTCGGCAGCAGCACATTCACCTTCTCGCGGGCATACAATTCCAATAGCTCGCTGCTGGGGCGCGTCGAATTGAGCACGACATAATCCAGGATGCCCAAACCCAGATAGGAAACAACCTGCTGCACATGGTCGGACAGCGAATAGTCGTCGGTTTGTCCGGGCTGGGTGGTGGTGTTGCAGACATAGACCTTGAGGGCGCGGGAATCGCGGATGGCTTGCGATATCTCCTTGAAAGCCAGGCAGGCGATCACGGTGGTGAAGAGGCTGCCAGGACCGATGGTGATCAAGTCGGCATCGTGCAGCGCCTCCAGGCAGGGCGCATAGGCAGTGGCTTCGGGATTCTGCACGAAGATGCGCTTGATGGCGGCTTTGTCCAGCTGGCGCACATTGAATTCCTGCTCGACGATCGTGCCGTCCATCAACTCGGCGCAGATGTGGGTATTCTCTTCGGTTACAGGGTAGATGCGCGCCTGCACATCCAAAAAACGGCTGATTTGCCCGATAGCGGTGGTGAAACTGTCAGACATCTGCGTCAGCGCAGCGATGAACAGATTGCCGAAAGCCATGCCATCCAGCTGGGCGTTGCCGGGCGCGGCGATGCGATGCTGCATCACGCGGGTCAGCAGCGAGTCGTCATCTAGGGCGAGGGTTGCCAGGGCGTTGCGAATATCACCAGGCGCAGGTATCTGGGCGAATTCGCGGACGATACCCGTGCTGCGTCCCGTATCGGTTACGGCGATGATGCCCGTGAGTTCCTCAGTGTGGCGCTGCATGCCTTGCATGATCTGCACCGCGCCCAAACCACCGCCGATAGAAACCACTTTCAGCCCGGATTTTCCCATTGCCGCCTCAATATCTCTGCTCGACAGGCGCACAGTATAGCGCAAAATGGCAGGCGCGTTAGACGGCATGCTGCCAATAGTTTGCGCCTGGTCGCGTGGTCAGTTGTGTCATAATGCAAGCTGACTTCGGCAACGAATGAAGGTGAACGAATCTTGGCTGCAGCACAGCTTGAGCGCGCGGGTTTCGTGGTTATCCTGGCGGGCTATCTACTGGTCGGCGCGCTGTATGCCATATACACGCCGGCCTGGCAAGCGCCTGACGAGCCAGCGCATTACAACTACATCCGCCAGCTGGCTGAGCGAGGCTGCTGTCCGCGCATCGAGCCTGGCGACTGGGACAGCGCCGCGCTGTCGCTGATGACCAGCACGCGATTCGCGTCCGAACACCTGCACATGCTGCCCAGCCTGCAATACGAAGACCATCAGCCGCCTCTCTATTATCTGCTGGCATCGCCCCTATACCATCTGGGCAATGGCGCTTTGATCCCGCTGCGGCTCTTCGGCGTGCTGCTGGGCGCGGGGGTGGTGGCGCTGAGCTTCGTCATCAGTCGCCAGTTGCTGCCGGCACAGCCACAGTTCGCGCTGGCTGTGATGTCGCTGGTGGCATTTCTTCCTCAGCATGTCGCTATGCTGGCAGCCGTCAACAACGATGCGCTGGCAGAACTGCTGGTGGGCTTGTGTCTGTTGTGGATTCTGCGCTATCTGGATGCGAATACCCCCCTCGCCTCCCCCGAAGAGTCGGAGGGGAACAAAGCTCGCGCGGACATGGCTGAAAGTGCGGGGATGGGTTTGAGGGCAGGAGAGAAGCGCGCTGGACACGGAATGCGCTACTCCCCTTGGGCTGCGGGTTTGCTGGTCGGCGCAGCCTTCGTCACCAAGATCACAATCTATTACCTGGCGCTGCTGGTCCCGCTGGCGATCTGGCTGCGCTGGCGCGGCGAGAAACGTGAACTGTCCGAGCTGGCGCGTTCATTGGCGATTTTTGCGCTGGTGGCGGGCACGATCGGCGGGCTGTGGTGGCTGCGCAATGCGCATGAATACAACTTCCCCGACATATTGGCTTTGGGCGCGCACGATGCTGTCGTGGCGGATCAGCTGCGCACTGCCGACTACATCGCCGAGCATGGCTTGGTCGCAACCCTGACTGGCATGACTGGCACATTGTTTAGAAGTTCCTTCGGGCAATTCGGCTGGATGGCGCTGCCCCTGGATGGACTGTTGGGTGGCTGGCTTTATCGTGTGTATGGCATGCTGCTGCTGCTGGGCGTGGCTGGCGCATCCAAAGGGATGAGGCGCATAGCCAGGTCGGCGCGGTTCATCCTGCTCTGCGCGGTCGGGCTGGTTGTGCTGCAGACGGTCTATTACAACCTCGAGTTTGTGCAGTGGCAGGGGCGTTACTTCTTTCCGGCGCTGATCCCCCTGGCGCTGATGGTGGTATGCGGCGCATATAGCTGGCTGCAGCGCTGGGCATGGGCGCGCTGGCTGCTGGCTCTGGGCTTGGCTTGCTTGGCAATCGTGGATGCGTACTTGCTATTTGGGGTGATCGTGCCGGGCTTGTCGCCCTAGGCGGTCGGCGCAAGGACCTATTTGCTCACGCGCGTTACATAAACCTGGTCTTCCAGGTTGATTTTCACGACATCGCCGACATTGATGAACATGGGCGCGCTGACCTCAAAGCCGCTTTCCAGCATGATCTTCTTGGTGGGGCTGTTGGCTGTGTCGCCGGCGATAGCGGCTTCGACTTCAATGACAGCGTATTCCATTGTCTTGGGCAGCTCGTAGTCGATGATCTCGCCATCGAAGCTCAACAGCTTGATTTCCATGCTGTCTTTGATGAACTTGAGGTCGTCGCCAAAGATGGCGCGATTCAGTTGCGGCTGTTCATAGGTATCCGTATTCATGAAAGTCACGAAGTCGTCATCGGCAAAGAGGTATTCGACGCGCTGGGCTTCCACGCGGATATCTTCCACACGCTCGCCAGAATTAAAGGTCATTTCGAAGGTAGCGCCGCTGCGCAGGTCTCGCACGGTCACGCGGATGGTGGCTTTGCCGCGGCCTGGTTTGTGATGGCGATATTCCAGCACGCGGTAGAGGTTGCTATTCTGCGTGAAAGTCGTGCCTTTGCGCAGTTGATTGACATCGATCATAAGGGACTGTTCCTCGCGCTGGTTACAGGCTGGCGGTCGACGCGATTATACCAGCCGACTGGCGCGTTAATCCAGCGTGGCCAGCGCTTCGATTTCCACCAGTGCGCCCACGGGCAGTCCACCAGCCTGCACTGTCGAGCGAGCGGGCGGATTGTTGGCGAAGAACTCGGCATAGACGGCGTTGAAGGCGGCAAAGTCATTGATATCCGCCAGGAAGACGGTGGTCTTTACGACCTTATCCAGGCTGCTGCCAGCGGCTTCCAAAACGCCTTTGACATTGTTCATGGATTGGCGCGTCTGCGCTTCAATGCCGCCTTCGCGCAGGGACGATGTGCCGGGGATGAGCGGGATCTGCCCGGCGGTGAAGACGAAACCGTTGGCGATGATGCCTTGTGAATAGGCGCCGACCGCGGCCGGCGCGTTTTCGGTTGCGATGACTTGTTTAGGCATGAGAAGCTGTCCTTGCAGTCCTTTGGCAAATGCTCAGGCATTGTGATAGATTGGAAGTAGTTGTCAAGGGAGAGGCTATTCGGATGGATCCCATTACACGCGAGACAGAACCCGAACTGGTCGACACAAACATTGAGCGCCTTGAAGAGATTGACGACGATGACGAACCGACTACGGAAGAGCTCATCGAAATGTTTCGCCAGGCTCTCGAGGATGTGAAAGCCGGGCGGACGCGACCCGCTAGCGAAGTATTGCGCGAACTGCGAGAGATGTTGGCTGACGATGACGACGCATGTTGACATCGCCGCTTCGTTCAACAAAGAATTGCGTCGCCTGGCACGGAAGTACCCGTCTGTCGCCGATGCAGTTGACGAGCTAATCGCCCAACTTGAATCTGACAATAGGCCCGGCATAAAGATGACAGGATTGGGTCATGCTATCTACAAAGTCCGCCTGCCAAATCGCTCCGCCAGACGCGGCAAAAGGGGCGGTTTTCGCGTCATCTACGAAGACCAGTCTGGCACGCTCGTCCTCTTGCTAATCATCTACTCCAAGACGGAACAGGCGGACATCCCAGACCATGTTATCCGGCGGTTGATAAGCGATGCGTATTGAGCCGCCGCCTAGCCTTTCTATTCGCTCTGTGGATTCTCGATCGTTAATTCCCCCGCCGGCCATGACAGCGCTTGAACTTCAACCCGCTGCCACAGGGGCAGAGGTCATTGCGGCCCGCTTGCTGGAAGGCTTTTTCCAGTTCGGAATCGTATCGCGCCATTTGCAGCATGACATTGGCGGGCGGACGCCGCTGTGACAACTCGCCGGCCATGAATTGCATGGTCGGGCGCACATGGTTGAAGAAGGCGCGATAGCCAGCGCAGAGGTAATTCAAGCCGCCTTCGCCAGTCGGCGTCTCGATGAAGCGATTCTTGGGGCAGCCGCCATTACAGACGAATTTGACTTCGCAGTCCAGGCAATATTGCGGCAAGGTGTCGCGCTTTGCCAAGCCAAAGTCGCGCTGAGCGTCCATGACAACGATCTCGCTCAGCGGCACATCCATGATATTGCCCAGCTTGTAATCGGGCTCGACATAGTGGTCGCAGGAATAGACATCGCCATTGTGTTCCATCGCCATCGCCAAGCCGCAGGTCTCGTCAAAAACGCAGAGGCCGGGTGGCGCGCCCGTCCAAGCCGCCAGCGCGATATCAAAGATCTGCACGAAAACGCGCCCGACATCCCGCCGCACCCACTCCTCGTACATGTCGATGAGAAATTGACCATAACCGACAGCCGATATGGATCGCTCGGTTACGGCATCGCCTTCCTGGTAGCCGGTATCGTTGTCGCGCTCGACGATGGGGATGAACTGCATGAAATTCGCGCCGACCTCATCGCGCAGAAATTGGTAGACGCGCGCGCCATGCCCTTCGTTGGCGGCGTGCACAGTCGTCAAAATGTTGTATTCAGCGCCACGTTCTTGCAGCAAGCGGATGCCGCGCATGACCTTGTCGAAGGTCGGATTGCCGCCTTTGTCGACGCGATAGAAGTCGTGAATGTCTTGCGGTCCATCGAGGCTGACGCCGATTAGAAAGTCGTTGTCCGCGAAGAAGTCGCACCATTCGTCGTCCAGGGTGACGGCGTTGGTCTGCAGCGCGTTGGTGATGCGCATGCCCGGGCGCTTGTACTTCTGCTGGTAGCGGGCAGCCTGCCGAAAGAAGTCCAAGCCCATCAAGGTAGGTTCGCCACCTTGCCAGGCGAAGTTGATATCGCGCACCTGCTGCGCTTCGATGTACTGGCGGATGTATTCTTCGAGCAGGTTGTCGGACATGCGGAAGTTGCTGCCGGGGTAGAGCGCTTCTTTGGAAAGGAAATAACAATATTTGCAATCGAGGTTGCAGATGGCGCCGCGCGGCTTGGTCATCAGGTGAAAGGCGGTGGGGCGTTCTGTTGTGGTTTGCATAGGCTGGAGTATAGCGGATCTCGCGGCAGAGTGGTACAGAATTCGCCACAGAGGCGCAGAGGACACAGAGGAAAGCGGCTTAGAAGCGGATGTGCTAAACTGGTCGGGAATATGCGCGACGAGCAAGGGAGCGTCCAAATGAGCCTGTTTGAATCAATGAGCAGGATTTCGGAACAGATACAGAAGCAGCGTCAGTTGATGACATCGGAGCAGGCGACGATACTCGTTTCTGTTCAGCCATTCATCCGCGCCTTGGGCTACGATACACAGAATCTGGCGGAGGTTCGTCCGGAATATACCGCCGATGCCAAGACAACAGGCGGCGAAAAGGTCGATTATGCGATTCTGCGCGAGGGCGAGCCAGTTGTCTTCATTGAAGCCAAAGCTGCCAGCATCTCGCTTAACGAGAGCCACTGGAAGCAGCTTCACAATTATTACAATGCGAGAGACGCGCGCTGCGGCATTCTCACAAACGGGCTTGAGTTTCGTTTCTACACCGACCTCAAGAAGAGCAACATCATGGACAAGCAGCCATTCCTGACCATCGACATGCTGGATTTGGACCATCGGTCGGTCGCAGCGCTGGAGTACTTCACGAAGTCGCATTTTGACACAAAGCGAATCCTGGCTTATGCGCAGCGGCAGGAGATTCACAAATTGCTGCGACAAGAAATGGAGAATCCTTCCGATTCGCTGGTCGACCACTTTGCGAGATCCTTGCATCACGGTCGCATGTCAGCCAACGACAGGCAGCGATACCGAGGGCTTTTGCGCGAAGCCTGGCGCGAATTGATTGATATGGATATTGCCAGTCGCTTGCAGAGGCATGACGAAGTAGATGAGGTCGCCACAGCCCCTGACGACGCCCGTGAGGAGCCATCGCCACCCGTTGCTTCAGGCGAATATATCCCTATTTACGGCTACTATGAGGGGCACAGATTCGAGGCAGAGTTGCGGCTCGAAAGTGTCAGAACTGGAATATACATCAAGTCGAAAGCTGTCCGGTATCAGGGCGAACTAATGCCGGCTTCGCATGCAACCTGGCTCGCGATATGCAGCGTCAGGGGAGAATATCATTCAGAAGATTGGAAAAGAGAAAAAATGAACAGTTGGGAGTTCTGGCATGTCGTTGACCCCCTGGACGGGAGCGAGCGAATACTGCGGCTGGTGGCAGGTTGGAAGACAAATAGAGACGACGCGCTGTATCAGCGGATTTTGTCAGATTGAAGTGTGCGAATCTGTAGCGGATAACTCCTACCGCAGCTTCGCCATCACTGCCCGCAGCCCCACGAAGAAACTGCTTGACAGCACTCCCTAGATGAAAGACACTGAGCAGTAACATTTGGAAAATATGACACAGAGAGGAAGCGGCATGGCAGCGAGAACCAACGCCGAAGACAACTTTGTCCACGAAACAGGAAACAGGCAAGTCGAACAAATCGCAAAACTCGAGGCTAGCCAGGAGCATATGGCTACCAAGGCAGACATTGAATCGCTCCGCGCTGACATGGAGAAACTGAAATCGGACTTGACTTGGCGCATCGTCATCGCCATGAGTATTATGACGGCCATCTTTACCGCGATTGTCAGGCTGCCGGCCGCGGGCGCATAGTCAGCGCAGCTTCGCCATCACCGCCCGCAAGCCCACCGGCAGTTCACTCTCGAAGCGCAGGCGCTCGCCCGTAACCGGATGCTCAAAAGCCAGTTCCCGCGCGTGCAGGAAGAGCCGCTTCATCCTCAACCGCTGCTTGCGAAAGCCATAGACCGCATCGCCCAGCACCGGGCAGCCGATGAAAGCCATGTGCACGCGGATTTGATGCGTGCGCCCCGTCAGCAGATTCAGCCGCACCAGCGCCCGTTCGCCCTGAAAATGGTCGTCCAGCACTTCGAATTCGGTCTGCGCCGACTTTCCGCCTCGCTGTACAGCCATGCGTTTGCGCTGCCGCTGGTCGCGGGCGATTGGCGCGTCGATCAAGCCCGCATTGGATTTGGGTCGTTTCTCCAGCAGCGCCAGATAGACTTTGTCGACCGTGCGCGCCTGGAATTGCCCCATCAGCGCCAGCAGGGTCGCTTTGTCGCGGGCGACGACCAGCAAGCCACTGGCGCCGCGGTCCAGCCGATGCACGATACCGAGGCGATCCTGCGTCTCGGAGTCGTCCAGCATATTCGCCAGCTCTGGATAGCGCCCTAGCAGCGCATTGACGAGCGTGCCTGTTTCGTGTCCGGGCCCGGGATGTACGACCATGCCGGCCGGCTTGTCAATAACAGCCAGGTGCGCGTCTTCATGCACGATTTCCAGCGGAATGTCTTCTGGCGCGATGGATGTTTCTCGCGGCTCGGGCAGATGCAGCGTGACGACTTCGCCGCCTTTGAATTTGTAGCCGGTTTTCTGGGGCGCGCCATCGACCAGGGCATGGCCATCGCGAATGAGACGCTGGACTTGCGCGCGCGAGTAGCCTGGCAGGTGCGCCAGCAGGAATTTGTCCAGCCGCAGTTTGGCTGTGGTCGCGTTTAGGGTGAGGGATTGTTCTGGCACGGGTAGTCTCCAGCCAGTGATTCCCTGTACCGCTGAAGGCGTCGGGATTCATCGTTAAGCCGCAGAACTTCTACTGTTGCCCGCCCTTCTGGCGTACGCCCCGATATTGACGCATCACGGTTTATATGAAAGTGCTCGTCCCAATTTTGCTGGCGCGGGTTGAATAACAAGGTAGCCTCGCCAGTGAGTTGGTCGAGCGCGGCGATATTTGCGCCCTTGTAGCTGTTGCAAGCCACGCAAGACAGGCAAAGATTCTGCTCAACATTGTCACCGCCGTGGCGGACGGCAATGATATGATCTATATGGAAATCAGCCGACTGTTCGCCAGTCCCGATTCGACAATATTCGCAGCAGCCGCCAGCCCGCAGATAAATGGCTTGGCGCAGCCTTGCTGAGAGTCTCACGCTTCGATTCCTTTTTGCCGAAGGCGAGTTTTGATCTTTAGGCTGGCCATCATTCGATTCGCCCGCAGAAAATCCTCCAGTTCCCGCTCTTCGCAAAAGTTAAGTTCGCCCTCGCCATTTAGGTCGAGCAGGTAATGCAGCCTATCTTGCAGGTCATCGGAGAATCGATAGCAGAGCAATTCTTCGTCTGTTGGGGCAGTCGCCAGGAAGTCGGTTACTTCATCCAGTACATTGCGCGCAGGTGATTTGATCATGGCTCATTCTCCCTCAACTCAGCCCGATTATACATCGGTTCACGCTGCCGATCATGCGAGTCGAACTAGACAGTGCCCAGCGCCGAAGCCAAGAGCGCCGCTATGGTGCCCGCCACGACGATCGCCAGCAGCAAGATCAGCGCCATGCGCAGCAGCTTGCGCAAAGCTCGCCGCTCGGCCTGTGTCCAGCCTGTGTCGCTCTGCTTCTCGCCTCGCATGGACTCGTCCATCGCCAAATCGCACTGCCCTATTATACGCGCGCTTGCCGCAACCGACGCGCCGACTTGTTTGCAGCGGCGGCAGGGCTATAATCGGCGCAGAATAGGAGCGAAACCATGACCATTTTGGTAACGGGCGGCGCCGGTTACATCGGCAGCCATGTGGTGCAGATGCTGGTCGAAGGCGGCTATCGCGTGGTAGTCTACGACAACTTGAGCACGGGTCATCGCGCGGCTGTGCACCCCGATGCGCGCTTGGTCGAAGGCGACCTGCACGACCGGGCGGCGCTGCGGGCGCTGTTCGCGGCGCATCCATTCAATGGCATCATGCACTTCGCCTCGCGCATCCTGGTGGGCGAAAGCATGCAGCAACCCTTTGCTTACCTGCGCGACAACCTCTACACCATCATCAACCTGCTGGAATGCGCCAGCCAGCATGGCGTCAAACGGTTCATTCTGTCGTCCACCGCCAATCTATATGATCAGCCTGCCCGCATTCCTATCCGCGAAGAAGAGGCGCTGCTGCCCGGCAGTGTCTATGGCGAAACCAAATATATGGCAGAGCGGCTGCTGCTGTGGATGGAGCGGCTCTTTGGCATGGCATTCTGCTGCCTGCGTTATTTCAATGCTTGCGGCGCGCATCCGGACGGGCACATCGGCGAGGCGCACAACCCCGAGTCGCATCTGATCCCGCTGGTGCTGCAAGTGGCTTTGGGGCAGCGCGAATCAATCGAGATTTATGGCACAGATTATGACACGCCCGATGGCACCTGCATCCGCGATTATGTGCATGTGCAAGACCTGGCGCGGGCGCATATCCAGGGGCTGGAGGCGCTGCGCGATGGCCACAGCCGCGTCTATAATCTGGGCAGTGGCAGCGGATATTCGGTGCGCGAAGTGATCGCCGCCGCCCGCCAGGTTACCGGACACAGCATCCCGACCATCGAATCGCCACGCCGAGCGGGAGACCTGCCCGCGCTGATCGCCGACAGCGACAAAATCGGCAGCGAGCTGGGCTGGGAGACAAATTACAATGACTTGCAGACCATCATCCACACCGCCTGGCTCTGGCACCGCCGTCATCCGCAGGGATACCAAAGCTGAGTGGTGAATCGGGCTTTGCGCGCTGTATCTGCTGCTGTAGCAAATAGGGGGCACAATGACTCGACTGGCGGTGCTTGCAGATATCCATGGCAATTTGCCTGCGCTGGAAGCCGTGATGGCCGACATGCGGCGCTTCGCCGTGCATCAGGTGATGGTGGCCGGCGACTGCGTCAACTGGGGACCCTTCTCGCGGGAAGCGCTGGAGATCGTAACGCAGCGCAGATGGGCGGTCGTGCGCGGCAACAACGCTTTCTACGCGCTTGATTATGAAACCCCACGCGAGCCAGCCCACTGGTCGAGTTTCACACTGCCGCCGATCCTGCGCGCACAGCTGGGCGAAGACGGCATGCGGCTGCTCGCCTGCCAACCCGATTCTTTGAGCCTGCGCTTCCCCGATGCGCCACCGCTGCGGATTGTGCACGGCATTCCGGGCAATCCCTGGCAAGCGATCTATCCACAGACAGCCGAGAGCATCATCACGATTTGGCTTGAGTCAGTGGCAGAGAGCACGGTCGTCTGCGCGCACAGCCATATCGCGCTGGAGCGGCATGTGGGGCGCTGGCATATCTTCAACCCGGGTTCGGTCGGTGTGCCGCTGGATGGCGAATGCAGCGCCAGTTACATGATCATTGAGGGCGATGAGGCCAGTTGGCAACTGCTGGAGCATCGCCGTATCAACTATGACATGCGGCCGATCTTTGCTGCCTTCGCGCGCATGGAATTCGCAGAACGCGGCGGCAATGTCGCCCGGCTCGCCATTGAAGAATTCCGCAGCGCCCGCCTGCAAGTTTATCCCTACATCATGTGGAAACAGACGCACAAGCCTCACGCGCCAGACAGCCCGGCTCTGCTGGACGAGTTCATGCATGTTGCCGATACCCGCCCCTATCTCCCGCCAGAATACCGCGATGTAACCAGCCAACTTCACCGTGACTGAATGCGCCGAAGGGAGCCGCCCATGTGCCGCAACATCCGCCCGCTCTTCAATTATGAGCCAGCCAGCAGCCCAGCCGATATGGAAGCGGCCGCCCTGCAATATGTGCGCAAGGTCAGCGGCTTTCGCAAACCATCCGCGCGCAACCAGCCGGCTTTTGAACGAGCCATTTGCGAAGTGGCGCAGGCTACGGCGCGACTGCTGGAATCGCTGGAAACCACTGCCCCGCCCCGCAGCCGCGAAGCAGAAATCGCCAAAGCCCGCGCCCGCAATGCCGCACGCTTTCCCCGCGCCTGACCGGTTTACATTCGCCCGCGCTTGCACTAGACTTGGCGCACAATCATCAAGGGATATCGGGGAAGCCGTATGGCGCAACCGCGCGAAACCATGCGCGCCGTCATCATCAAGAATATCGGCAAGCCAAGGGTTTTGAACTATGCGCGCAGATGGCTGCCCCAGCCCGCCGCCGGCGAGGCGCTGATCAACGTGCAGGCCGCCTCTGTCAATCCGCGCGATCTTCACTTGCGCAGCGGGCGCTCCATCATTCGCAAGCCCCTGCCACACATCCTCGGCAGGGATCTGGCAGGCACGATCGAAAAGCTGGGAGCGGGCGTGGAGGGCTGGCATGTCGGCGAACGGGTCTGCGCTTGCTTTGACGGCTTGGGCTGCGAGATTGATGGCGCATACGCCGAATACTGCTGCATATCGGCTGAGCGGCTGGCGCGCCTGCCCGAGAAGCTCGAATTTCAAGCGGCGGTTGGCGCTGGAGCAGCATTCGCCGACTCCTACCTGGCGCTGATTACCAATGGACATCTGCAGGCGCAGGAAACGTTGGTCATTCGCGGCGCAGCGTGCAGTTTGGGCGCGGCAGCCGTACAAATCGCCAGTGTGGCCGGCGCGCGCGTCATCGCCATCAGCCCGCTGGAGCAGGCCGAAGAACTGCAAGCCATCGGCGCGGATATTGTGCTGGAAGATGCTGGAGACGACCTGGTGCGACAGGTCAAAGTGGCCACGGATGGCGCTGGCGCAAACCTCGTCTTGCACAACGGTCCCCAGCTCGACCTGGCAGAGTCGCTGGATATGCTGGCGGCGCGGGGACGGCTGGTGCTCGCTGGCGCGCTTGACGAGCGACTGGTCAAGCTAAATGCCCGAGACCTGGTTGCCAGGAATCTCAGCATTCATGGCGCGCAAGGCTCGATCGCGGTTGACGATTTGGCAAGGCTGCTGCAGCGCCTGGCAGATGGCTCGTACCGCGCGCTGATCGACGTTGTGCTGCCACTGAGTCAAGCGCGGCAGGCGCATCAACGCATGCAGAAAACAGCGAGCCTGGGCAAAATCGTGCTGGCGCCAGACTCTGTCTTGGAAGCCGCCAAAAAGCCCGACAACTGGGTGCCTATCACCTAGGGCTGCCCAACCCCGGATAATCCAAAAACAGCGCGTCCAAGAGCAAGCGCAGATTGGCATTGGTGGCCAGGGCGCTCATGGTTGCGCGCGTGGCAGTGATGGCAGCGTGGGCGGCGGGACTTTCCAGCTGTGCTGCCAGCGCAAGAATATCGGCGCTGCGATCGCTGTTGCAGGGCGCGCCCATACCTCCACAGCATTGCAGCAGCACATCGCGCCAAAAGGTCGTCCAATACTCCAGAATGCGGCGCAGCATGGCTTTGTCTCGGCCGATGCGCTTGCCCAGCTCGTCCGCCACTTTTAGCCGCTGCAAGCGCCGTCCCGCCACGACATCGCAGAGCAGGTCGATCATTTCGGCGCGGAATGCCAACACAGAGTCGTCTGCCAGCGCGGCCAAAGCCCAGCCCATGCGACCGCTGCTCAATCGCGCGATGAAGTCGGCTCGCTCGGTCGGGCAGCCACGCGCTATCAACTGCTCGGCGATCAGATGCGCCGGGACTGGACGCAGCGGGATGTGTTGGGCGCGACTGCGAATGGTAGGCAAAACACGCTCGATATGGCCAGCCAGCAAGATGAGCACGGCCTGCGGCGCGGGTTCTTCCAGGGTCTTCAACAGCGCATCTTGCGCCAGCGGCGCGATCTGGCCGAAGTCTGGAAAGATGGCGACACGGCAGCGAGCGGCGTAGGGCTTCAGCGCCAGCATGCGCGTTACCTGGCGGATGGCGTCAATCTTCAGCGGAGCGCCATCTGGTCCTGCCGCCAGCAGCAGATCGGGGTCAGCTTCATTGGCGATGGACTTGCAGGGGCGGCACTGCCAGCAGGGACGGGCATTCGGATCGTCAGCCTGGCAATTCAGCGCCATGGCAAAGCTGCGCGCCAAGGTCATTTTGCCCAGCGATGCGCTGCCGCTGATCAAGTAAGCGTGTCGGCTGCGTCCCTTGAGCAGACCACCGCGCAGAAAGTCCACCGCCCAGTCGTGCCCGATCACGCGCCAATTCGCCTGGCCATCCATCATGCCTGCCATGCGCGCATTGTAGCTCAGATAGGCCTCGGCGCTAAAGATGCTATAATGGCAGGTGGCGCGAAGTCGGCCGCTCTATTCGCGATATAAAGAGAGATGCAGCGATGGGCATGAAAAACACGGCAATTGCCGGGCTGTGCTGGCTGATCTGCTGGCTGTCGCTGCCCGCCTTGGCACAGGTATCACCATCGCTTTCGATAAGGCCCGCCGCTGGCGAGGTCGAAAAAGCGGTCTTCTTGATTGAGATCGACGGACTGGAGGCGCAAGCGACGTATCGCATCGAGATTCACTTTGCTGGCGCGACCGTCTTCGCCGCGGAAAAAGTGAGCGATGCCGCCGGGCATATATCCTTCCCGATCAGCAGCACCGCCGGTGACCAGCCAGGCGTCTATCGTGTGCGAGCGCTGCACAACGACATCGTGGTGGCGCAAGGTGAATTTGAACTGACCGCGCCGGCGCAGCAGAGCGCAGGCGCGCAAGTCACTGTGACTCCGCAGCGCGCTATTTTCGGACGACCGCAGGCCATTCATATTGGCGACTTGCTGCCCAAGGCCACCTACACCATTGAGGTCATCACCGACGACACAGGGCAGCTGGCTTATCGGCGCGCGCACAAGAGCAGCCAGGCAGGCGACATCGACTTTGAAATCTTTGCACAGGCTGGCGATACGCCGGGCGCTCACAGCATCGCCGTCTATGACGAAGCCGGCAGCCTAGTCGCACAGGGAGACTTCACCATTGAGATGCCACTGGCGCGCGATGTAAGGCTTGAGCTGAGTCCGCGGTCTGTGCAAGCCGGTGACTCGGTGGTCTTGCAGATAGACGGACTGGCGGCATTTGACGCGGTCAGCGCCCAATTGCTTTCGGCGCAGGGCGTCCTGATTGACGCGCTTTCGACACGGGCATCCAGTGACGGAGCGGCTAGTTTGCTAATCGCCACGCCCGCAGATATCGTCGATGGCGCCTACACAATCGCACTGTATGTCGATGGCAACGCAGTGGTGAACGCCAGTCTGCTTGTCGGCACAGCGCCAACAGCCGAGACACCGACGACTCCCGCAACAGCCGAGCAGCCAGCCTCCTCAGAACCAGCAGACGACGCCACCATGACAATTGCGCCGCTGTCCGCGCCCATCGGCTCCAGCCACCGCGTTACTGTCAGTGGAGTATCAGCGGAGGAATCGCTTGGCTTCGAAATCAGCCTGGCTGGCGAAGTCGTCTTTTCCACGACGCAGCGCGCCGATGCTAGTGGACGCGCCACGCTGGAGCTTTTGACCGACGCCGAAGACCAGCCGGGCGAATACAGCATCAAACTGCTGCGCAAAGCGGGCAAACAGCCGACCGTCAGCTTCGTGGTTACCGCTGCCGAACGCTCGGAGACCGCCCAAACTCCAAGGACCACAAGGTCGTCAGTCCAGGTCATCGAGAGTCGTTTGCAAAGCGGGGCAGCGCAAGTCAGCTTCCAGGGCGCTGCCGGCCGCACTGTCGAGATTCGTGTAGAGTCGGATGAATTCGATCCAGCAGCTGCGTTGATCGGGCGGGACGAGGCGCAGATCACTGCCAGTGACGATAGCCGCGGCAGCAAGAACGCCATCCTGGGCCCGCTGGTTCTGCCATACAGCGGGAGTTTTCGACTGGAAGTTGCCGGCGCGCCGCTGATGATGGCGCAGGGGGCAGAGACGGGTGATTTCCGTGTGGAGATTGAAGAACTGCGCCCTGTGCCATTGCGCTCTGGCGAGGCTTCCTTTGCGCTGACATCAGAATCGCCCAGACTCCATTACAGGCTCTCCTTATCAGCTGGCGACACGTTGAGCATCAGCATCGACTCGGGCGGCTCTCTGGATAGTCTCTTGCAGTTGGTCGCGCCAGATGGTGGCGAAATTGCCTTTGATGATGACAGCGGCGGCGGACTGGATGCCGAGCTTAGCAATCTCGCCATAGAGCAGTCGGGCGACTACATCCTGGTGGTAGCGAGCTATGATGAGCGGGCTGGTGGCGGTGTCCTGCGGCTGGAACGCAATCCCGTGCGCCAACTGGATGAAATCGCTGCGGCTGTCACGCTGAACGACAAATCTATCCGCGAGCGCTTCGTCTTTGATGCGGCGGCGGACGAATTGCTGATCTTGAATATAGTCAAAATCAACGGCGATGTGGCCGACCTGGTTGTGCATGCCAGCGTCGAAGGCATGGAAGTTATGTCGCACAGCACCATGGGCGTGCCAGATGCGCTGCCGCTGCCTTTCGTGATGCCCATGAGCGGACAAGTGCTGCTGACGCTGGAGAAGGTCGGTGTGGACGACGGCATCACGCTGGATGTATCCCTACGACGTCCCTAGTTAGTATTGCTGCAAGCCCCGCGCCTCGCGTCTGCCATCTCGCCAAGCTTCATTGGCGCTGTTGTGCACCGGCAGTTGCTTGACGCGCAAACCCGATTTCTGCGGCGATTCATGCCGGGCGAAGTACGCATCCAGCCGCGTTTTGAGCTGCGAAGCCACTTCTGGCAGTTGCGCGAATATATTGTGGCGCTCGTCGGGGTCAGCGCTGAGGTCAAAGAGATCGTGCGGACCATCGGGATAGCGCCAAACCAGCTTCCATCGCTTGTCGCGGATCATGCGCAAGTCGCCATATTCGCCATAGCGCGTATCGTCCCAATCCATGTCTCTGCCATACAGCACAGGTCCATAGGACTTGCCGGCGAAGACTTCATCCGTCGGCAGTTCGACACCCGCCAGCTCGCAGATTGTATGGAATGTGTCGCAGTGGTCCACATTGCAATGCGTGGTTTGCGTGGGCAGCTTCGCGCCAGTCACGATCAGCGGCACTTGCAGCGAGATATCGTACATATTCAGCGGACGCGTGCTATTGCCTTTGCCAAAGAAACCCTGCTGCCCGATAGCGCAACCATGATCGGATGTATAGATGATGAGGGTGTCTTCGTACATTTCGCGCAGACGGAGCGCGCCGATGATTCGGGCGATGTTGGTATCGATCTCGCTGGCGGCGGCATAATAGCCTATGTAGCGGTCGCGCAGGTCTTGGTCGCTCAACTCGTTTCCGCCGCCCTCGTTTTTCACCCAGGCGTGCGGCTGATAGGGCGGAATTTCGTCAAATGCACAATCTTGATACCGCGCCGTCTGCTCGGGGTCGTGCGCGCTCTGCTGATAAGGCGAGTGCGTGGCGATATAACCAATATTCAGGAAAAAAGGTTTGTCGGCGGGCACGGAATCCAGAAACTCGATGGCGTGGTCGGTGATGAGGTTGCTTTTATTGCCGTCCAACTCGACCATGTCGCCATTGCGGACATAGGTATAGTTTCCATTGTGAGCGCCCTGCCAGCCGGGTAGCCCGAAGTGATAATCGGCGCCGGATGGTGGCAAATGCGACTGCCCCAGGTGCCACTTGCCGCTCAAGCCGGTGTGATAGCCGGCATCGGAAAGCCAGTCGAAAAGCGTGCGCGTGCCTTCCAGCCAGTCGCGTCCGCCGATCTCGGGCACGGCTTCTTCCAGCCAATCGTGAATGCCGACCTGTGAGGCGGTTTTGCCTGTCAACAGACAAGCGCGCGCTGGCGAACAAACTGGCGTGGGTGTATACGCGCGTGTGAAACGCACGCCCAACTGTGCCAGCATATCCAACGTTGGCGTCTGAACTTCCTTGTTGCCATAAGCGCCTGTCGCCCAGGCGCCGTGATCATCGGTAAGGAAGAGCAGGATATTGGGTCCTTTGTCTCTGCGCTTGGACATGCCTGCGCCTCCATTGTCTGCTGTGAGCGCCGCCAATAGTTTGCCGCGAAACTGCGCTGGTCTCTAGGGGCTTGTCCGTGCCCGATTTACAGCGTTGCGTCCCTGCGGCTATACTAGCGCAAACTTTGGCAGGCAGGAGCGCAGGGAATGGCGATGATTACAGTCCAGCAAGTCGAACAATATCATAGCGAAGGCTACTTCATATTGGAATCGGTCATCTCTGCCGAAATGCTGGACGCGCTGCGCGACGAGTGCATGCGCATGGTCAAGCAATTTGAAAGTGAGATGGAATCCAAAGGCCAGACATCGCAGAACATCAACCATTACAAGAAGCGCTACTTCATCAGCAACCGCAGCGCCAGCAGCCCAATCATGACCGACTTCTTGTTCAGCCAGCTGATGGCGGAAATCTGCCGTGCCACCCTCGGCGATACCGCTTATCTGTTTAATGAGCAGTATGTCGTCAAGGCGGCTGATGCCGATACCCGGTTCGCCTGGCATCAAGACTCGGGTTATGTCGGGCATTATCACCAGCCTTATCTGTCCTGCTGGTGCGCGCTGGATGATATGACCGAAGACAATGGCACGGTCTTCATCCTGCCCTACTCACGAGATGGCCGCGACGACAGCGACCAGATCACCGAGCACAACACAGAAGAACGTACGAACGACCGAATCGGCTATCATGGCGACGACCCCGGCGTGCCAGCTATCGTGCCGGCTGGCAGCATCGTCGTGTTCAGCAGCCGCACTTTTCATCGCAGCAGCGCCAACCTGACCGACAACTATCGGCGCTGCTACCTGGCGCAGTATTCACCCGAGCCGATCATGAATCGTGATGGCACAGGTTTTCATGCCCGCGCCGAACTGCTGCTGCAGCATGGCCAGCGAATGCCAGCGCCTGCCTAAGCCTCTATCCAAAGAGCGACAAGCTGCCACGCATTTCCATAGGCAGCGTGAAGATCTGCCAAGCCGCCAGCATCAGCAGCAAGTGCAGCAGCGCCCAAGGCAGCATACCCAACGTGGCTTTGCGCCGATAAAGCCGCAGCGCCGTCTTCTGCGCCAGACGCAAGCTCCACAGAAAGCCACCGATCAGCGCGACAACTTGCAGCAGGCCAATGACGTTGGCATCGAGGCTGAAACTCCAGGCCGACCAATCGCCAGCGTCGCCCAGGAATTCCTGAATGACGGGCACGATCAAGCCCGGACCGACCAGAAAGTGAAAGCTGTAGTGCGCGAACCAAATGCCAAAGCCGATGGGCACAAATGAAGGCGCAAAAGCGGCGACAGTATCGCGCAATGAATCGCGTATACCCGCGCCGCCCAGCTGTCTTCCCGCATAAGCCGCGCCCACAGTTGCCAGCGCAGGCAGAGCCAGATTGAACGCGCCGAATATCAGCAGCAGCACGATGAACTCGCTGGTAATGCTCAGATTCAGCGCCAGCCACTCTTGCAGCGCATAGTATGGCGGCGCCATGCCAAATGCGTTGGACACAGCCATGAAAGCCAGCGCGATCAACAGCAGCGACATATCCCAGCGGCGCGGCAGACTGTCTGGCTGGCTTAACTCGCTGCCGGGCGCGCGCAGGAACAAGCCGGCGTTGTCGTGTGGGCAGGCGCGGACGCAATCCAGACACATCGTGCAATCCATGTTACTTTGCATCTGCGGGGCGAAAAGCTCTGTGCCACAGCCGAGCGCGCCGGTCGGCCCATGCGTCACCGGCACAGATTCGGGGGGACCGCCGCTGGCTGTTGCGATTTCGTCGATGCGAACGATGGGCTGCGCCGCATAACTGCCATTGACGCATTCTTTGCCCACGCAGGTCGCGCAGATATCGTGGGAGCGCACCGAAATCTGCGTCGGCGACAGCGTCGAATAGACCATGTTGAAGGAACCAAGCGGACAAATGTATTTGCAAAATGCCGACTCGCTAAAGAGAGCTTCCAGCACCAACGATGCGATGAAATAAGCCACGATCAGCCAGGCTGTCAGCAGCGGGCTTGCCCATATATCCAAGTATTCATAGGCGAAGAAGAGCGCGAACAAGCTGCCGATCGCCAGCCATTTGTTGCGCAAACGCTGGGGGAAGCGGCGTCCGCGGCTGGACAATCGCTTTGCCAAGCTGCGCGGCAAGGTGAAAGGACAGCCCATGCAAAACAAGTTGCCAGCCAGCAGCAGCGCCAGCACGACCAGTCCCCGATAATGCACCCAGGGCGCAACGGTTGCCAGATTGCGCGCCGCCGACTGCGGCCCAAGGAAACCGTCTATCATCAGCAGCAGCGCCAGCACGGTCAAGGGAATCTGCAGCAGCAACCGTCCATGTCGCCCGCGCAGCAGAGACCCGATCTGCGGCAGCCGCAACACATCCCGTCCCGACGCGAATTGCCGCTGTGTTGCTTTCATAATGCTTCCCTCATGCAAGCACTGTGTACAAGACAAAACCGCCATAGAGCAGCAGCAGCAGCCAGCCCTCGCGACGACTCAGCAGGCGCTGCGTCTCCAGAAAGACGAAAAGCACGATAGTCGTAAGCACCAGCATGCCGATGGACATCCACAAGTCGTCTGTGCCGACATGGATGCTCGACTCGCCGAGCAAGCCAAGCGCGATGATCCAGGGCAATCCCAGACCGACCAGCAGGTCGAAGGTGTTGGAGCCGACCGCGTTTGCCACGGCCATGCCGCCTCGGCCATCTCGCGCGACCTCCAGCGATGACATCAGATCGGGCGCGGATGTGCCGGCCGCCAGCAATGTCAGCGCCACGATGACTGGCGGGATGCCAATGCCCGTTGCAAAGGCTATTGTGGCTTCGACCAGCAGGTAGCTGAGCAGCACGATCAACGAGATGGACAGTCCAAATGCCCATAGGTAATTCTGACGCGGGTCGCCCGTGATCCGCCGCAGCAGCGACACCAGCAGCGCCTCTACCCACAGCCAGGCGCTTGGTCTGGCATGATCGGAGGTTGGCTGGGCGCGGGATTGTGCAAGCTTCGCCGAGCCTTCATCCTTCTGCGGGTCTTTCAAGCGCATCAGCACAATCAGATACAGCCCATAGAGCCCCAAGCCAGCCAGCGCTTCCAGCGGCGCGACTTGGCCATCGGAGAAGATCAGCGCAAGGTAGCCGATAGCCGCCAGATAAGCGATCATATCGCGTCGCACAGCGAAAATATGGATCTGCAAGCCGCCCGCCACCACCGCCGACAAGCCGGTTATCACCAATATGTTGAAGACTGCCGAGCCGACAATCGTGCCGATGCCAACATCGCTGTGGGCGCCACCGCTTGTGAACAATGCCAACAGCGCGATCGCCAGCTCTGGCGCGGATGAGCCTATCGCCATCAGCGACGCGCCCGCGACTTCGTCCGACAGCTGCAACCGGCTGGATATTTCGTCCAGGCTCGGGATAAAAAACAGGTCCGTAAGGACCGCCAGCGAAATCACCGCCGCCGTTATCGCTGCCAGGCTCGCCAATATGGACATCGCGCTGCCTTTGCCTTTTCCTGCGAAACCGCAAGCAAGATTTTACCACCGAGCTGGACATTCGCGCCGCGCAGTCTGTATGTGGCCTCTCCATGCCAAGGTCGCGCATCGTCTGTGTTATACTGGCGCAATTCTTGTTGCAAATGGCGAGGAACCCTCATGAATCTGACGGCTGTCAAGTTTCTGTATGGATACAACGACTGGGCGAATCAGCGGATATTGACGCAAGCAGCCAAACTAACGCCTGAAGAGTTGCGCACAGAGAATGCGCTGGGCTGGGGCAGCTTTCTTGGTGGCCTGGTGCATACCATGGTCGCCGAGAGCCTGTGGATCAGCCGCTTGTTTGACGAGCCGGTGGCGGGCGGCTTAGAGCCGGAAGATTACGCCGATGTGGCGGCGTTGCAAGAGCGCTGGGCACAGGAGCAAGGACGTCTTACGCGCAACCTGAATGCCATGAGCGAGGACGAACTGGCGCGGGTATTTACTCGCGAGCGCGCTGGCAAGACATTGACAGTCAGCCATTGGCAGGCGCTGCTGCACCTGGTCAATCACGGCACACAGCACCGTGCGGAATGCGCGGCGATTCTGACTGGTTTTGGACATTCGCCTGGCAACCTGGATATGACCGTCTACCTCGGCGATCAGCAGCCGAATAGCGAAGGCCAACAGATGAACAGCGAGGCGATGCGGTTGCTCTACGCCTATAACGAATGGGCGAACGCGCGCATCTTCAATCAGGCTGTCCTGCTTTCGCCCGAGCAGCTTCGACAGCCCAATGATCACGGCTGGGGCAGCATGTTCGGCGCGCTGGTGCACATCCTGGACGCGGAGTATGGTTGGCGGCACTTCCTGGAATACGACACCGATGTCAAATGGCTGGGCGAGAGCGACTTCGCCGATTACCCCGCAGTGCAAGCTCGCTGGGAAGAAGAAAATGCCGAAATGCAGCGCTTTGTCAACAATCTGAGCGATGACGACATGCTGCGACTGGTTTACTACGATATTGAGGGCAATCGCGGCAGCCATATTCTGTGGCATTGCCTTTGGCATGTGGTCAATCATGGCACGCAGCATCGAGCCGAATGCGCGGCGCTGCTGACCGACCTCGGACATTCGCCGGGGGATATGGATTTCACCGTCTTCTTGAGCCGACCGAGCAGCTAGGCGCGTTTGATGCAGCTCGCCGAACTCATTCTGCTGTTTGACTATCACGATTGGGCGACCGAGCGACTGCTGGCCGCGGCTGCGCGCTTGGAGGAGGCGCCTCCGCAAGAACTCTTGGCAACGCTGGCGCACATCTGCGAAGCGCAAAGAGCCTGGCGCATGCTGCTGACACGGGGCCGATTCGACGACTTTCTACAGCCAGCCGACTACGCCAATCTGGCTGCTGTGCGAACGTTGTGGCAGCGGGAAAAAGCTGAACTCTGGCGCTACCTGCGCAGCCTGGACGACAGCGACATTGAGCGAGAATTCGACTATGAAGGCGATGCGGGGCTGCGCAGGCGGCTGGTCTGGCATTGCCTGTGGCATGTGGTGAATCACGGCACACAGCATCGGTCGGAGTGCGCGGCGCTGCTGACCGACTTGGGATCTTCGCCCGGGGATTTAGATTTTCCGATATTTCTGGATGAAGTTGCGGGCGCAGTTGGCTAATCACTCCCGCCGTTGTTTGCGTTCCAGCAGGCGCGCGCCCAGATTGGGCTGCTCGTCGTCTGGCGCTTCCATGAATTCCGGCTCGCGCGCAGACCTGCGTGGGCTGGCTGGCTGTGGGATAGGCGGCGGGGTCGCTGGCGGGCTACCTCCACCTGTCGGGCGCAAGCCTTCGGGCAGGTCATCG
Organism: Chloroflexi bacterium bin20; assembly: GCA_002238485.1. Classification (GTDB taxonomy): domain Bacteria; phylum Chloroflexota; class Anaerolineae; order Aggregatilineales; family Phototrophicaceae; genus UBA6055. Next base: position 116,584 of record MPMG01000008.1, read on the forward strand.
CCATAGCGAGTCGTCTCTCGGCTGCGGCTGCGCGCGCTAAATAGCGCCTGCATTTGCTGCGAGCGTGTTTGCTGCGCCCCGCGTCCGGTTACAAATGCTCGCAAGCGCTGCAAATCTCCTCGCGTGATGATCAGCCGGCGCAGCGCGATATCCAGCGGCAGCAACAGCAGCGCCAGCCAGACCAGGCTCTCCCAGATATCGTTGGCTGCCTGCCGCTCGCCCAGGTTGTGCGCGAAGACCGCTTCTGGCGCATCAGCCAGGTTGCGTCCGCCCGTCACCTCCGCCAGCTCTGCCAGCAGCCGTTCGCCGCCCGCCTGTGGCAAGTATTCCGGTGAATAGGACCGCACCCAGCCTTTGAGATCGGCCAGTGGCCCAGCGCCAGACTCCGGGGCCGCCTCGCCACTGATGTTGAGGAAGTAGGCGCCTTCGCTGCCGGGCGTGAAGCTGGCTTCATAACGACCAGGCGCCGTCTGCTGCAGACCCAGGCGCAGGCTGTTGCTATTTGGATTCAGTACCGCGCCTTCGAGCGCCAGGCCATCCAGGAAGCCGCCGGCTTTGTCTCGCGCATCGACGACAATCCGCGCGCGTTCATCTTCCAGCACGATGCTTGTTTCCAGGTTTTCGTTGGCGCCGGCGTTGATGCTCCATGCCACCGCTTGTCCCCAAAAGCGTGAGAAATCTTCCCAGACGACCCATTCGTTCGCCCATCGCGCGCTGGCATCGGCAGTCCATGCGACCACCCTGCCCAAGCCATATTGCCAGGCCGCCAGGATGGGGTCGGCGTAGGGCTCTGGTCCGCTGAGAAGGCGCTGGGCGGCGGTCTTGGGTGTGGATGCGACATATCCACGCAGCGGTGGTGGCGCGCTGATGCCATCCAAAATCGCGCTGCTGCCAGTTACGCGCGGCGTAAATGTCTCTTCGACAATGTAGGAGCGCGCTGCCAAGACCGTCTCTTGCGCAAAGATGAGCGGGATCTCCTCGACATTGGCTACGCGGTAATAGTTGCCCTGCCCGGCTTCCGCCATGGGCTCCAAGAATGCGCCTGGATTGCGCCCGATGGCGATTGCCGAAAGCGTTACACCATGTTCGGCATGCAGCGATTCAGTCAAGTCCACCAGTCCAGCCGAGTTTGCGCCGCCATCTGTCAGCAAGATCAAATGCTTGAGCTGCGATGGCTCTTCTTTTATATCGCGCTCGACCAGCTTTAAGCCCGCCAGGATGTCTGTGCCGCCGCCCGAGCGAATGGTGTTGGTCATGGCGATCATGGCTTGGGCATCGTTGACTTGCTGGAAGGGCACAACCCAGGCTCCTCCGGTGTCGAACGTGCCGATGGCAGCACGGTCGCTGGCCTGCAGCAACTCCAGCGAGAGCACGATCGCGCGCTTCGCCAATTCCAGGTTGGGCACGCCGCTGCGTCCCACCTGCCCCATGCTGCCCGAGCGGTCGATCAAATAGGCGATTGTCAACTGCGGCAGGCGGCGCTGGTCTTTGATCTGCATATCCACCGGCAGCGTCCGCTCCAGCGGAGTCTGATAATAACCGCCCGGGGCATAACTCTGTGGTCCGCCGATCATGACCAATCCGCCGCCGATATCGCTGACATACTTGTCCAACAGGCTCATCTGGACGCGGCTCAACGCGGTGGCTGGCACATTCGCCACGATGACGCTCTTGTAATCTGCCAGATCGGCCATGTTGACCGGCAGCCTGTGCGGCAGCGCCTGCTCGACCTGCAGGCCCGCCTGCTCCAGCGCCGGCAGCAAGAATTGCGTCTCGCTTGGTTCGGCGCTGATCAGCAAGATGCGCGCTGGACCGATCACCTGGCTGAATGCGCCCAACTGGTTGTTTTGCGCAAAATGGTCGTTTTCGCCCGGCACGATGACCTGGGCGGTGAAGTCGAGAAAGCCGCTCTTGCCGCTGTGCTGCGTCAAGCTGTAGCGATTTTCGCCCACTTGCAGATCCAGCTGCTCGTCGTGAATCAGCTCGCCGCCAGAGAATATCAGCAGCGTCGCTGGGGTATCGCTGTCGGCTTCGATGCTGACGGCAATATCAAAAGCTTGCTCTTGCGCGACTCTGCCAGGCGCGTCGAGAGAGCGGATACGCACATCGGGCGCTGGCTCGCGGGTATAGGGCACATAGCTGACCTCGACACCGGCAGCAGCAGCGCGTTGCGCACGAGCCAGGGCATCGCCGCGTGTCGCTTTACCGTCGCTCAAAATGACGATGCGGCGGGCGGCATCGGGCGGGAACATGGCCAGCGCGGTTTGCAAGGCTTTGGCAATATCGGTGCCACTGGCGCTCGGCGTGGATGCGATGCTGTCGATCTCGGCCAGCGCGCTGAAATCTCGCTCTGGCACGGCATTGTCGCCGAAGACCAGCAGCGCCCATTCATCGTCGTGCGGTTTGTTTGCAAGCGCCTGGCTCAAATAGTCCAACTGGGCGGATTCGGCAGCGCTGCCCATGCTGTCGGAGGCATCGGCCAGGAAAACAACCGCCAGCCTTTCGACCGCGCCCACTTGCTGCAAGCCCGCCAGCGCGAGCACCAGCAGCACCACGATAAGCGAGCGCAGCAGCAGACTGCTGATATCTCGGCGGCGGCGGAAAGCATGACGCGGGAAGCCGATCAACCACAGCAGCGGCAACAATATGACCAGCAGAAGCGCTACAGCTGGCGCTGTGAACTGCATCGGGCTGTCCTATCGCTAAACGAAGTGGCAGAGCCGCAGCGCGACACGGTCTCTGGACCCGATTGTAACCAAGCTGCGCGAGTCTTTACAGGTTGTCTGCGCTCGCTGTGATAGCGCCAGGACGCGCGAGATCGCATTCCCTATAGCCCTGTTCTATTGTTTATGATAAAATCGCAGTCATGTAAGTTATCGTAATCTCATATCGTTGCAAGTTCTCCGGCGCATGGTGAGCAGCCATGTTGGTGCTTTGGTGCATGAAAGAAGGACACGATGTCCGAGTATAGCGATTTGACCCCGAGCGGGGCAGTCATACCCGAAGAGGGCGAGATCGCTGCAGAGGGGCCGGAACTCATCAAAGTCTCGGCACGTTCGCGCTCAACAGCGGTTGCAGGCGCAATTGCCGGTGTCATGCGCGAGCATGGCATCGCAGAGGTGCAAGCCATCGGCGCCGGCGCAGTCAACCAGGCGGTCAAAGCCCTGGCAATTGCTCGCGGCTATTTGGAACGCGATGAAATCGACATTGTTGCCACGCCCCGCTTCACTGATGTAGATATTGATGGAAACGAACGGACAGCCCTGCGCTTTCTTGTCGAGCCGCGCCCGCTCGGCGGCTAGCACCCCAAAAGTCCCGTTGCACAAAAGGCTATAGCCCTGCTTGCCGCCGCTGTTATAATGCTCGCGGTCTGTGTTCTGTTGCGGCAGGGAGTTTACTTGTGTCCGATTTGACGAATCTCGCCATCAATACGATCCGCACGCTGTCAATGGATGCGGTGCAAAAAGCCAACAGCGGGCATCCGGGCTTGCCCATGGGCGCAGCGCCAATGGCATACGCATTGTGGCTGGGGCATCTGCGTCATAACCCGCGCAACCCGGGCTGGGCAAATCGAGACCGCTTTGTGCTGAGCGCTGGGCACGGTTCCATGCTGCTCTACTCGCTTTTGCATTTGACCGGCTATGATCTTTCGCTGGACGAGATCAAGAATTTCCGCCAGTGGGGCAGCAAGACAGCGGGACACCCCGAATATGGGCATACGCCGGGCGTCGAAACGACCACCGGCCCGCTGGGGCAAGGCGCGGCGACGGCTGTGGGCATGGCGCTTGCAGAAGCCTATCTGGCTAGCTGCTTCAATCGTCCCGGGCACGAAATTGTCGATCATCACACCTATGTGCTGGTCAGCGATGGCGATTTGATGGAAGGCGTCTGTCTGGAAGCCTGCGCGCTGGCCGGGCACTGGGGTTTGGGCAAGCTGATCTTCTTGTACGACGACAACGAAGTAACGCTGGATGGCGCGGCCGAGATGACATTCAGCGAAGATGTGGCGCAGCGCTTCTTGGCGATGGGCTGGCATGTAGATCGCGTCGCTGACGGCAACGATGTCGCCGCGATTTCCAGCGCGATCGCCCAGGCCAAAGAAACAAATGACAAACCCAGCCTGATCGCCGTGCGCAGCATCATCGGCTATGGCAGCCCCAACAAACAAGGCAGCAGCGCCGCGCATGGCAGCCCGCTGGGCGTGGACGAAGTCGCGCTCGCCAAGCAGAATCTGGGCTGGAGCACGACCGACAGCTTCTACATTCCCGGCGAAGCGCTGGAGCACTTCCGCAGCTGCATCGACGCGGGGACGGCTGCCGAAGACGACTGGCGGCGCAAGTACGATGCCTGGCGCGTGGCTTACCCCGAACTAGCGACAGACTATGAACGGGCGCATGCAGGCGAATTCGCGGCGGGCTGGCGCGATGAATTGCCCAGCTGGGATGCTGGCGTACAGCTGGCTACACGCAGCGCCGGCGGCGAAGCACTGAATGTGCTGGCACAATTTGCGCCCACCATGATCGGTGGCGATGCCGACCTGGCCGGCAGCACACGCACGCTCATCAAAGGCGCAGAGAACACCGGACCCGGACAACCTGCCGAGCGCAACCTGCGTTTTGGCGTGCGCGAACATGCCATGGGTGCGATCGTGAATGGATTGGCGCTGCACGGCGGCATGGTCAAACCCTATAGCGCGACCTTCTTCACCTTCAGCGATTATATGCGCCCGGCCATACGCCTCGGCGCGCTGATGAACTTGCCGGCTGTGTATGTATTCACGCATGACAGCATTGGCTTGGGCGAAGACGGACCAACCCATCAACCGGTCGAGCATCTGATGTCACTGCGAGTCATGCCCAATCTGCATGTGTTCCGCCCGGCTGATGCCACCGAAACTGCCGGCGCCTGGGCTGCCATCGCCGAGCTGCGACACCCGGCCGCCATCGTGCTCAGCCGCCAAAATCTGCCTGTGCTGGCTGGCAACGACGCCGGCATATTCGAAGGCGTATCGCGCGGCGCTTATGTGCTTTCCGAACACGAATCGAGCGAGCTGGACGCCATCATCATCGCCACCGGCAGTGAAGTGTCGATAGCGCTGGATGCAGCCGGTTTGCTGGAAGATGCCGATATCCGCGCGCGCGTTGTCTCCATGCCCTGCTGGGAGCTTTTTGAGGCGCAGGCCGAGGCCTACAAAGCCGCTGTCTTGCCGCCAGAAGTCACTTGCCGCGTCAGCATCGAAGCGGGCGCGACATTGGGTTGGGAACGATATATCGGCACAGACGGCATCGCGCTGGGCGTCGACCGCTTTGGCGCAAGCGCTCCTTATACAGAGATATATCAACAATTCGGTTTGACGCCCGGGCACCTCGCCGAGGCGGTCAGTTCGCTGCTAGATGATTGAAGACGCCGCGCGAGAACAGCCGCCCAAGGTGTTGGTCGTCCTGCCGACATACAACGAGCGGGAAAATATCGCGCGCATGCTGCCGGCGCTCTGCCAGTTGCCAGTCGCCAATCTGCATATTTTGATCGTCGATGACAATTCCCCAGATGGCACGGGCGAACTGGCCGATGAACTGGCGCAGCAGCCCGACTATGCGGGCCGGCTGAATGTCTTGCATCGTCCGCACAAGCAAGGGCTAGGGCCCGCCTATATCGCCGGCTTCAAGCGTGCGCTGGCCATGGATGCCGATGTCATCATCGGTATGGACGCCGATTTTTCGCACCAGCCCGAGCGCATTCCGGCCATGCTGCAGCGGGCGAGGGACTGCGATATTGTGATCGGCTCGCGCTATGTGCCTGGCGGCAGCGTCGACAGCAACTGGGGCGCCTGGCGCAAGTTGCTGAGCTTTTGGGCGAACCGCGTGTATACGCCGCTCATCCTGGGCTTGCCACTGCGCGATGCCACGGGCGGTTTTCGCGTTTTTCATCGCGCGGCGCTGACCGGCATCGACCTCGATCGCGTGCGCTCCAATGGCTATGTTTTCCTGGTCGAGCTGGTGTATGTAGCGCATCGGCTGGGTTATACGATTGGCGAAGTGCCCATCCACTTCCCCGACCGGCAGCATGGCCAGTCCAAGATGTCGAGCCGCATCGCACTTGAGGCAGCACTGCGGGTTTGGCAGATTCGCTGGCGTCACCGCCGGCTTTCTCGCGCCGACCGCCGCACGCGCCCCGATGTGCTATAGGCTGTCCACCGCCCACAACAAACCACGGCGCACGATCTCCCGTGCTTCGGGCACATCAAAGTCGCCGATGACATGTCCCAGCGAGCTATAAAAGACCTTGCCAGCCCCATAAGTCCGCGTCCAGGCCACCGGCATGACCGTGCCATCGATCCAGGGCGCGTGGTCGCCGCTGAAGGTGGTGGTCGCCAGCACCTGGTTGGATGGGTCGGTGTGCATGTAATACTGCTCGGAGTGCATGTCGAAGTCGGCGATTCCAGCCGCAATGGGATGCGCTAGGCCCGTAACATTGACGCGGTAGTCGATGATGTTACCGGGATGCGCCACCCACTGCCCGCCGCACATAAACTGGTATTCGGTGTTGTTGCGGAAGGCGTCTGCCATCCCGCCGTGCCAGCCGCCGACATTGACACCCCGCTCGCGCACGGCATCCAGCAAGCCAGCCTCTTGCTCGCGCGTGATGCTGCTCATGGTATAGACGGGCACGACCAGTTCGACCGCGTTCATCAACTCGACATCCAGAAAGCTGTCCAGGGTCTCGGATAATGTTACACGCAAGCCGGCCTCGGCCAGCAAGCCCGCGAACAAATGGGATGTCTCGGTCGGGTCGTGTCCCTGCCAGCCCCCATAGACGATCAATGCATGTTTGCTCATGGCTGTTCCTCTCAATTTGTGATTTTCAGCTAGTGTAGTCTGCGCGGCGCCCGTCTTGCAACATCAGCAGCGAGAAATCAACTGGCAGTGCTGGCGCGCCGCTTATTGAAAAGCCATGTCGATGTGGAAAATGGTATTGCCCGAAGCGACATAGATGATGTTCTGCTCGGGGTATGCGACCACCGACGAGATCAGCTCCAGCTTGCTCTGGTCAAAGGCTTGGTAGCTGTCGATGAAAGTGCCCGCGACGGTCGTTTCGTAGATGGTGCGCGCGCCACGGCTGATCAAGAAGAAGCCCGGCGCAAAGGCGCTGTCATTTAGCGCGAAGCCCTCGGTGCGCACGACATGCGGTTCGCTGCCTTCGTTGAAGCCGCTGAAGGCAAAGGGCGCTTCGCTGCCCGAGATGTAACTTTTCATCACGCCATCGGCATAGAGCACAAAGACCACGCCATCGCTGCTGATCGTGAAGTCGACGACATTGCGCAGGTTGGGTCGCGCCGTGCCAGAGAAGTATTCGCGCGGCGCGCTGACATAGCTGCTGCCCGAGGGGTCATAGCGCCAGATCTGCCCGCCTTCGCTGTCCAGGATGTAGAGCTTGCGATCCCATATCGTCAGCGAGATCGGATTCTGCCAGTCATCGGCATTGAGCACGCGCTGGACATCGCAATTCAGGATGATCTGTGGCTCGCAGCGCAGCAATGTGCCATTGGCGTCCAGCATTGCCAGATCGCCCGAGTAGCGGTCGAAGGCGATATCGGCGATCTGCCCGATTGTGTAGCCTTCGTAAGTCGCCCCCAGCCGCATGCGCGAGACCGGGTCCTGACGCAGCGCTTGTTTGCCATCGTCGGAAAGCGACACATGGTAGACAAGGTCGTTGCGGTCATCCAGCGCGTACAAGTCGGTGCCTTGCAGACGCAGTCGGCTGATAGCGGCATTTTCAAAGTTGGTGAGCGGCACGGCTTCGCGCCGTTTGACCTTGTTGATCGTATCAATAAGCGCCTGGGCTTCGCGCTGCATATTGTTCACGAAAGGGTCATCGGGGCGCATGATATCGCAGGCATCGGCGACTTGCAGCGTGGCATTCCAAGCGGAGACGGTGCTGCGGCGGTTGCTGGAATCGATCGAACGCGCCAGATTGGATGTCTCTTGCAGCTTGCCCAGACACTGCTCAAATTCGGTCTCGCCGAGGTTGGACACCCACGAGACGACCACGATGCTGACGATGATCAGCGGAATCAGCAAGACGGTGAGGATCAACGTGCCAGACGAAGCGCGGCGAGAAGGCGCAGTCGCCGGCAGCGGGAAGAAGCGCTGGAAGAGCGCGCCCAGCGACAGGAAAAAGCCGGCCGTCCTGCCCGCCAAACGCGCCAAGCCCCAGCCGAGCAAAGAGCCGAAGTCGTTGCGGCGTGGCAGTTGCCAATTGGGGTTATCCGCCTCCAGCTGCATGCGCGCTTCCCCCAGGCGCATTTGCACCTCGTGGGACGATTCGCCCGGCGCTGCCAGCACAGGCGCTTCGTATTCTGGCGGCACCAGCTCGACCAGCATCAACTGACACTGGAAGCGGATGGTGCGGCGCAAGCCATCCAAGACTTTGCCGATGTCGTTTTCCAGCAAGGTGCTCGTCAATCGCTCGGCCGGGATATCGGCCAGGCTGGCATCGGAGAGCACCAGGCGGCTGCCAGCGTTGACGCCATAGCGCACCATGGCCACTTCGGGCTCGGGCAGCAAACCCAGCGGCACACTGAAAAGGGGCGCTTCTTCGCTCAGGTCATCGGGGAAGGTCAATGTCAAGCCAGCTGTCTGCAAAGCAGAAATCACAGGGCCTGCGCGCGCCACCACCATGTCGTCTTCGTGCAATACTGCTGCGATCACGCTGGTCTCGAATTGCTGTTTGCCGATCGCCGCGTGCTCCAGGTTGTGCTCATAGAGATTGCGGTTGATCTGTTGGAACATGCTGCGCAAAGCCAGCGCGACGCTGCCACCCATGCTGAAATAGCGCTCGGCTGCCAGCTGCGCCAGCTGCTCGTAAAAGGTAGTCGGGGCGATCGAGCCAGAGGGCAAGATTAGGATGAAGAAGGTATCGCCTTCTCGTCCACGCGCGGCGGTTGTCGGGGCGACCTCGACCAAGGCGCCCGGCGGGTTGACATTGATCACGCGCCCGCCAACAATATAGAGATGCCCAACCAGGGCTTCCAAATCAAATGCCATGACTCGCCAAGACAATCGACTTCGATAACAGCCCTGATTCTACAGCAAGTCGCAAAACGCGCTAGCCAAAGGTACAGGGCTTGGACAAGGATTTGCCGCTTGTGCCAAGCTGGACCGCGATTCTGCTGGAACGATATTTTTGGCTATACTGAAGGTCAAAATGATCAGTAGGAGGATGCCTTATGACGAGCATAGGATTGCTGCGCGACAGGATGACTGTGCGCGGCACAGACCAGACGGCAGTCATCCCAGCCGATAGTATCCAACTCGACCGCTGGATGGCGTTCGCGGCTTGCTTGATCACATTCGGTCTGTTCATTGATGGTTGGGCGCACAACCATGGCCAGGTCGACGACAGCTTCTTCACGCCCTGGCATGCCCTGCTGTATGGAGCAGTGGCGCTGTCCGGCTTGATTCTCATCGTCACGCACATGCGCAATGTTGGCAAGGGCTTTCACTTTCGCGGCGCGCTGCCGGCTGGCTACACGCTCTCGCTGCTCGGATTCTTCATGTTTGCGGCTGGTGGCGTCGCCGATCTCGTCTGGCACGAGATATTCGGATTTGAAGAAGGCACAGAATCGCTGATCAGCCCATCGCATCTTTTCCTGGCGGTGTCGGGCTTGCTGATCATCACCGGACCAATACGGGCGACATGGCAACGCAAGAGCGGCGAGACCTGGCGCGATCTGCTGCCGGCGATATTATCTTTCACCTGTATCACATCAATATTCATCTTCTTCACAGCATTTGCCGCGATAACCAGCAGCACCGACATTCTCACAGGTCCGCGGCCCGGCAATACCCAGGTGATAGACGGCTTGGGCGTTGTCGCCTTCCTGCTGCACAGCAACATTTTGCTGGCTGTGCTGCTGCTGATGACAATGCGTTGGCGGCTGCCAGTCGGCACAGCGACTGTCGTCTTCGGCATAAGCGCGGCATTGATGACCTGGCTGCGCGTCCGCCACAACGAGGAGTTCATCTTTGTGCTCAGCGCGGTGGCTGTTGGCTTGCTGGCCGATTGGCTGCTGCAGCGCGGCGCATTGAAAAGCGCGGCTGGCACGCGGCTCTTCTGCATCGTGATTCCTTTCGCCTACAGTCTGGGCGCGCTCATCGTGGTCGAGATCCTGGGCGCGAGCGTCTGGGGCACCGGGGGTTTGTGGTGGTTGATTCATATGTGGCTGGGTGTTCCAGTGATGGCTGGGGCATTTGGCTATGGCTTGAGCCTGCTAATGCGACCACCTGTCACGCCAACATAGAAGAAAATCCTTGTTGAGCTGCGAGAGTACAATGACAGTTGCAAACCTATTGCGGGCGTGTTTACTGGCAACTCTGCTGCTTGTTAATGCCGCCTGCCGTCAAGAGCAGAAACTAGCCGCCAGCGATGTCGTGCTGGATATGGCGGTCAGCGATTTGCTGGTGGGCGAGACCACGCTGACGATTCGGGTGCGTGACAACCAAGGCAATGCGCTTGCCGAGCTAGGCACGTTGAGTCTGCGCGGAGATATGGATCACGCCGGCATGACGCCCGTATTGGCGGAAGCGGACACCGCAGTCGAAGGCGTCTTCAACGTGCCATTCGAGTGGACGATGGGCGGCAGTTGGACTGTCGAAGCCAGCTTGTCACTTCCTGGCGGCGAGGTCGCGAGCCAGGTATTTCGCTATGATATCGACAGTCCAAGCGAAGATCAGGACATGGCTGATGATGCCGACCCGGCAGATGCGGCGACAGACACAGCCGGGACAAACAGCAGCGCTTATTTGCAGATCACCAACCGTGGCAGCGATGATATCGTGTTGATTTCGGCATCCAGCGCGGTGGCGGCAGCAGTCGAGTTTCACGAGACGCGCGTGACAGACGGCGTGGCGTCCATGAGGCGCCTGGAGGAGTTGATCGTGCCGGGCAAGGGTGAAATTGAACTGGCGCCGGGCGGCCTGCACCTCATGCTGATGAACCTGACTGGCGATCTGCAACTTAGAGACAACTTCGTACTCGAGTTGACCAGCAGCGCGGGGCAATTGTATCGGATAGACTTCCACGTCATCGAGCCACCCTCCAGCGACTTGGTGGATAGCGTGTATCTGGGCGACCTGGTCTTCAACAATCGCTGGGCGCGTCCCGCCAGCGCCGGCTGATCAAACGTGCGCATCCGCCCCGCCAATCCCGATGATGCCGCCTGGCTGGACGATTGTTTTGCGGTTGGGATGGGCTGGCACAAACCGGCCGGCTACTTTGAACGCGTTTGGGAGCAGCAGGCTGTTGGCGCGCTGATTCTGCTCTTGGCGCTGGATGCCGACGACTATCTGGGGCATTGCAAGCTAGTTTGGTCGCCTGACTACTCGGGCTTCCGCGAGCGAGGCATTCCAGAAATCCAGGATCTCAATGTCATACGGTCGCAACGGCGGCAAGGCCTGGCATCGCATCTGCTGGATGAGGCAGAGGCGCGCATTGTCAAGCGGTCGCGCTTTGCCGGCCTGGGATTCGGTTTGTACGCCGATTATGGCGCGGCGCAGCGGTTGTATATCCAGCGCGGTTATGTGCCAGACGGGCATGGCCTGCACTATTTTGACGAGCCGCTGCCACCAGGCGCAACCTGCACGGTTGACGACGACCTGGTGCTCTACCTGGTCAAACAGTTGTGGTGAGCCAGCGCAGCAGCGGCAGGCTCCGCGCAGATGCTGGCAGCAGTTTCAGCAGCGCTTCGCCCTCCGCAGGATCCAGCGGACGCAGCAGCAGCAGCACGACCGCATAGACCGCGCCAGACGCGAGCAGCGCCAACAGCGAGCTGCCCAAAACCAGCAGCGCCAGCCCCATCATCGCCAGCGACGCCAGCGGACGCCAAAGCAGGCTGCGCACGCGTAGGTCTGTCAGTTCGCGTTGCAGCAGAAACAGGAAAGGCGCCAGCAAGGCCAACTCCGAGGCGATTGTCGCCAGCGCAGCCGCCTGGAAACCGTACTGCGGGATGAAAACCAGGTTAGCAGCGATATTGAAGAGCACAGCGCCGGCGAATGCCCGCGTGATCAACCGCTGCAAGCCCAGCGCGATCAAGGCATATTGCGTCACGCTGTTGAGCCAGCCAAAAGGAATGCTCCAGATCATCAGCTGCAGGGCGATTGCGCCATCGGGCAGGTAGCGATTGCCGCCCAGCAGTAGTGTCAGCGGCTCGGCCAGCAACGTAAATGCCACCGCCAGCGGCAATGTCATGGCGAATAGCAGCTTTATGGCGAAGCGGTAGGTTTGGCTGAGGGCGCGCCGGTCATCTTTGGCTTGTCGCGATAGCACCGGGAAGAGCGCCTGCGTCAAGAATGCCGGCACGATGTTGATCGCCAGCAGCCACTTGTAGGCTGTGCTGTACTGCGCCACCGTCGCCGCGCCTTTCAATGCCTGCAAGATGACGATATCAATCTGGAAGAAGACAGTCGCCAAAAAATGATTGAGCATCAGCGGGAAGCATTCGCCGACCATATCGCGGACCAGCCGGCGATCGGGCAACCGCGGCGCGAACCGACCGATCAGCGCCCGCCCCGCCCACAACAGCACCGCCAGCGTCAGCAGGTTGTTGAATATGCTGATGGCAGCCAGTCCCACGATACCGTAGCCCAGTAAGAGCGCGATCACGCCCAGCACAGCTTTGTTGATGGTGGTGATTGTGGCGATGGCGGCCGGTTTTTCGGCTTGTTCGTTGGCATAAAAGAGCGATGTCATGCCTTTGGACAAGCTGGCCGGGAAGAGCCCGATATACAGCAAACCGATAGCCAGCAAGCCGTCGCCGCCGATCGCTTCTGCTCCCGAGCTGCCCCACAGCAGCAACACGCCAGCCAACAAAGGCGCGCCAGCCAGACTCAAACACAGCCGAAACAGCGATGTGTTGTACAAGAGGCGCCCCGCCCGCGGCCTGTTCTGCGCTGCTTCGCGGATGAGAAAGACATCCAGTCCGAAATTGGTGACTATGTCGAAAGCGACAAATAGCACGACCGCAAAATTGTATATCCCCACCTCGGCGGGCAGCAGCAAGCGATACATCACGATGGCGAAAGCCAGGTCGATGCCGCGATTGAACAGATTCAGGATGATGGGCGCGATGCTGTTGCGCGCTACCTTGGCCAGTCCAGAGGAGTCGGCGCTGTTCAAGCCGATATAAGCGCGCCAAAACCAGCCGCCCAGCACAAAACCAATCAACGCCACGCTGATGGAAGATGCGAACATGCCCAGCTGCACGCTGGCCGGGCTGTAAACCAGGCGCACATTCCAATCGCCCGCCGGCAGCTCGACGCCTTGCAGGTTCGCCAGCACCAGCCGCACTTCCAGCCCAAATTCTTCGGCTTCGCCCGTGCCAAAAGGCCGAGCAAAAGCGCGCCAGCCCGGCATGAAACTCTCGCTGACGACCAGCCAGCTATCGGCAGGCACGCTGATGTCGATGAACTTTTCGCGTCCGGTGCCCCGCGTGATGACAGCTGGTTGATAACGCGAGATATGCAAGCCGCCTTGCAAGATGCCCAATTCATCAAAACGGAAGCCGCCGCCATGCTCGGCCAGCCAGCGCGAATCCCAATCGGCTTTGTCGACTGTGAAGGCACGTGGCATGACCGACTCGTTTTCCCAGATAGCGATCTCTTGTCGATAGACTGGCTTCCAGCCCGCCAGCGGGATCACCAGGTCGGGCGCGGTCAGCACATAGCGGACATTGAGTAGATTCAGCAGGTCGGACTCCAGCGCGGTTTCATAGCCGGCGTGATTCTTGTGTGGCGCAGTGAACAGCGGCGAGATGCGATTGTGGTCCAGGTTGTGCGCCGGCTGCAGCGAGCGCATGGTGGCCACATAGCCGCCCGGGATAATGCTGTCGTATCCGCGCACATCGTCCAGCCCATAGCGCATGCCGCTGTTGGCGACCATAATCGGACCGCCAGCGCGCTCGTCTTCGAGGCTGGTGATGCGAAAATGCCCGCTCTGCCCGCGCAAGAATTCGATGGCCGGCGGCGTGAAATCCAGCAAAGCCGGATCGCTGGCCGGGTTGAATCCAGCAAAAGCCAGCAGCAGATCGCCCGCCACCAGCGCCAATGCCAGCAGCTGCCAGCGATTGCCACGAGCGCGACATGCCCAAAGAAGCGCGACGCCGCTGAGCAGCAAAAGCGCCGCCAGCAGCAGCGCTTGCGGCAGCAGATAACTGAACAGGGCGCGTCCATCCGCGAATGCGCCGTCCGCCAGCGCCACAGTCTGCACAATGCGCTCAAATATCGCTGCGAATCTGTCGAAGCCAAGCCAGGCGATTGCCGCGCAAAGCCCCAGCCCGCCACCAGCGACCAGCAACGATCGCCCCAGCCAGACAGGTTTGCAGCGCCGCTCTGCCAGCAGGTGCATGCCCAGCCCCGCCATGACCGCCAGCGCAAAACTTAGCGCATAGACCCAGCGAAAAGGCGAATTGAGCTGATTCATGCCCGGCAGCCGATAGAGCAGGCCATAGGTCGGCGCGCCAAACATGAAGGACAGCGCGATCAAAGCCAGCAGAGCGAAAATCAGCAGGAATTGCGCTTCGGGCAAGCGGCGGCGCAGACTCGTCAGCAGCGCCCAGCCAGCCAGGCAAAGCGGCAGCAGGCCCACATACAGCGCGCCTTCGACATAATTCTTGACACCCCAAAAGATCGTTTCGATCTTGTTGCCAGCGGAATCAAACAGCGCAGTGATGGTCTGCCCGCTGAAGACATCGACATAGCTATGATGCGCCGGGCTGCCAAAGACATTGGGCAAGAAAAAAAGCAGCAGGTCGCGCGGCGGATGGGCGTAACCCAGCACTGTCTCCAGGCTAGAACGCTCTGCCCGCCAGTTGCTCTGCACGAATTCGTACAGCGGGATCAACTGCAGCGCTGCCAAACCCACACCCAGCGCAACCAGCAGCAGCAGCCACAGACATTTGCTCGCCAGCCAGCGCAGAGGGAGATTGCCCGCCTGCCGCCATTGACGCGCGCCTATCCACAGCAGGCGAAACGCAGCGTAATAGCCAGCGATCAGCAACGTGTAGATAGTCATTTCGACATGTCCGGCCAAGATGCAGCAGCCAACTGCGACCGCGCCGATGACCATCCACAGCAGCGCCGTGCCGCGGAAAATCCACAGATTGCGCTCGCGCAGGATGTTTTCGATCATCCATAGAATCAGCGGCAACCAGACAGCCGCCGCCACGATCATGGGGAAGACTGTGTTGGCGATCAAAAAACCGCAAAGCTGCCAACTAATTCCAGCCAGGGCAGCGCCAGCCCGGTTGCCCCCCAATGTGCGCAGATAGCCAGCCATGAAACCGCCTGCCAGCCACAGATTCAACACGATAAACCAGCCATAAGCGGCGCTCAGCGGCAGCAGGTAATAGACGACGCTCAATGGATAGAGCGCGGAATGCTGCCCGGCCGCGAAGAAAGGGATGCCAGCAAACTGATGCGGATTCCACAGCGGGATTTCGCCCTGTGTCACCTGCGCGCGGATGAAAGACTTCCACGGCAGGTTTTGCAGCACCATATCCGACAGCAGATGGTTCTGCGGCGCGGGGGCTTTGGCGACCTCGCGGTAGGCGGCGTAAGGCGGATATTGAAACAGATTCTCGGTGGGCAACAGTGTGCGGCCACCGAGGGTCTGCTGGTGAAATAGTAGCAGCGGCATCAGCAGCAGCAGACAAATCAGGGCGATATCTGGCGTGGCGCGGCGCAGCGGTTGCGGCATAGACAGCATCGAAATCTTTGCCAGATTATTCACAAGGACCGCCAGATATTGCGTGGCAGCAGAACGATTCGCCGAGCATTCATGCGCCATATTGTCCCTGCATACGCTGCAAGTTTATAGGGCTTGTCCGCTTTGTGCGCTCTGACAAGGCGTCAATGCACGGTTCGCAGCCTATCCTGCTTGCGCGCTATGACGATAGGTCTACAATGGAAGCGGTTTTTCTCTTCCAATCCCGCGCTGTTCGTCTCACACAGTGGGTTCTGCCGGGGCAGCGCCAGAGGCAGAGGGTCATGGCGGACAGCCTGTTCGACAAGCGGTATCGCTATAACTACATTTATCCGCGCGGACGATCTGGCGAGACTCTGCGCGCGGTGGATACGCAGGACGACGACCGACCGGTCGCCATCAAGCGCCCTCATCCCAATGATGCGCCGCCCATCCGCGCCGGGCAAGAAGTCAGCATCATCAACGAACGTGAGGCTTTGACGCGCCTGGCTGGGCATCCCGTGTTGACCGAGCTCTTGGGCAGCGGACAATTCTTTGTCGGCGGCATCCCCCAGCAATACATCGTTATGGAACGGGCCGAAGGCCTCATCATCGCCGACGAAGTGGCGCGTCTGGATGGCAATCAACAGCGCCTGCCCGAGCTGGAAATGCTGGAGATCGTCGGCCAACTGATCGACTTGCTGCAAGCGGCGCACGACAAGGACATTGTTTATAACGATGTAGACGCCAAACATCTGTTTTGGAATCGCGATGCCTATCAGTTGAAAGTGATCGACTGGGGCAACGCCGTCTTCCTGGAAGGTGACGAGACAACACCACAAGGAATCAGCCGCCAGACCGATATCTATCAGCTTGGCGAATTGCTCTATTTTTTGCTTTCGGGCGGTCACCGCGTCGAAGTGCCGCGTATCGCCGATGCCGATTTCGCAGTGGACTTCCATCAAGACGCCGACCAGATCGACCAGCGCCTGCAAGCCATCGTGGCGCGCGCTATCCATCCCAACCTGCGCTATCGCTATGCCGCGCTGGCAGAGCTGACGACTGACATGCTGCGTTATCGGCGTCCTTTGGAACAGCGCCGCGACGAACTGGTAGCGCGCAGCAATGAGAAACTCAAAGCCAAGGACTTGAGCCGCAACGACCTGCTGGCATTGCAAACTACGCTGCAGAGCGCGCTGCGTCAAGACCCGGCGCATCCAGCCACACGAAAGGCACAAAGCGAAATCGTCGATCGTTTGCGCGACCTGGAAGTCTCTGCCGATCTGGACGCCGTGCGCATACTGCTGGGCGGCTCAAACTGGTCGGGCGCGGCCGACTTGCTGGCAGACTTGCGCGAGCGCGCCGGCAGCAAAACCGCAGCCCTGGTGCATCTGCTCTTCGACTGGTGTCTGCTGCTGACCGATGCCTCATCCGCCAGCATACCCAGCTGGATCAACGAGGCGGCGACGCTGCTCTTTGAAGACAAAGCCGGCAAAGCTGCCAACCGGCTGCTGGCACAGGGCGCGCCCAACGAGGCCGCCAGAACCCTGCAATGGCAGCTGGCCGAACGCATCAGCGCGCATGTGCCCGGTGTGCTGCTGCTGCGACCCAATCTGGCGCGGCTGGACGAGTCGCTGCGTCAGTTGGCCATACAAGGCATCGAGATAGACGAGGCGCGGGCGGGCCTGGCCAGCGTCATGCAAACGTTGGATATTGCGAACGGCACAGTCATCCCTGGCGCCAACAGCCTGCACAACGCTTGTCATGAAATGGTCGTGAGCTTGTCAGCGCTGGACGGCGGATTAAATCTACTCAGCCAGCGTCTCGCGCTATCAGAACGGCGTCTGCCTTTGTTGGCGCTGTCTCGGGCGCTGGATGCGGCGCGCGCGCTGGAAGACAACATGCGCGTTATCGGGCAATGCGCCGCCAGCGATCCACGCGCGGCATTGAGCGCACTGGGCGTCTGCCGCGCCATCGACCCCCCCAACCCGGCTTGGGACCAACTCGAAGACTTCCTCAGCCTGCTTTACGAAATCTTGCAAGACAGCCAACAATTCGTTCCTGCCGCGGACGGCGCCGACTTGGATGCCTGGCTGACTGCCAAGCATGCCGAGCTGCAGCCTTTTGCCGCTCAGCTGTTTGATGAGCAGCTGGCTGCCATATTGGCTGGCATAGAAAACGCGCAGGCAGCTTGGGCGCACTTTCGACAGGTCGTGGTGGTCGGTGACAGAGCCGAAGCGACTGCCGCTCTGGAACGCGCCGCAGAGTCATTGCGCTCGCTCAGCCCTGGACTGGCTGGCTGGTTCGGCCAGTTGCGCGGCGTGATCGAAGGCGCGAATTATGTCGAGCGCCACGCAGTTCCCGGACATTTAGGGCGGACCTTGGCGGATGGCTGGGCGGCATTCGACAATTCGCAATTGGCAGATGCGCAGCGGCTGGGCCAACAAGCGCTGGAGATCGCCCGCAGTGACAGCGAGCAGTTCATCGCCGAACGCTTGATGAAACTGTCTCGTGGCTTGCGAGACTGGCTGGAGCGCAACGGCATCGAAAGCGAAGCCCGCACAGAAGCTGCCCTCACAGAAATTGAACTGCTCTTCAGCAAAGCCGAAGCGCGCGCCGTCGAGCAATTTGAGAATCAGATGCCGAGCACCGAAACCTACCTCAAGGCGATGGGACAGGGGCTGGTGCATGCCTTCGTGTCCAGCAATACGGCGGCGCTGCGCATCCTTTTCACGCAGTACACGCTCAATGGCGTCCTGGCTGCGCACGAAGCGGCTCTGGATGATGCGCGTTTTTGGCAGGCAGCGGCAGAACGTTGCTTGCCGGGGGTCGCCGATGGTCACAGCGCGGTCGGCAGATTGGACGAATTCATCCAGCGGCGCGAGAACCTGCTGGCGGCGCAAACTATCTTTGACGAGCTGCGCGGTCCTTCTGTTGTCGACAGCCTGGGCGAGCTGGCGCGCCAACTGGAAGAAAATCCGCAAGCCGAGCAGTTGACATCGGGCGTCCAAAGCCTGCGCGCGCTGGAAGCCGCCCTGGCCGATTGGGCAGATGCCGAATTTCGCGCGGCCGGCGTCAAGCTGGAGCAGGTGCTTCGCTATATCACCGAGGCCGAAGCCAATGCCGATCTCCAGTTGGACGGCTATCGCGCCTGGATCATGGACTTGCAGGCTGCGCTGGCCGAGCTGGTCCGAAAGCGGCGCAGCCTCAGCCAGGCTATCGACCGCCAGACCGACGAGCCGCAGCCCAATATCCGTGAAGCAATTCATATGCAAGCGGATGTAACCGAAGACCTGCTCGGCTATCAGCAGGCGCAGATGATGCTGGGCTGGCGCGATACCTACGAAGCCTTCGTGGGCATCTACACAGGCGAAAAACGGCGCGGCGCCAAGCTCGAGGCCATGGATGAGCATTTCAAAGCCATGTTCATCGATCGCAATCCAGCTTATCCGCTCTTCCGCCACTGGTATCGACTGGTCGAGGCCCTGCCCGAAGAACCTCCTGAGCCAGAAGAAGAATCGCTCAGCCCCTCACAAGCCGTCACGCCGCAATCTACCAGCATAGAGGCAGACCATTCCCCCGACGAAGCTGTCGATGCCGAGCAGCGAGCTCCGACGCGTCGCTGGCTTTTCAACTTGGCAGCCATCATTGGCATCGTGCTGGTTATCGGTGGTTTGGGGGGCTTGGCAGGCAATGGCAACTTTGAGTCGCTGCTGGCGATCCTGCAGCCCGAGCCGACCGCTACTTTGACGCCTGGCAACACAGCCACAGCCACCGCAGCGCCCACCGATACGCCAACCAGCGAGCCGACCCAAGCGCCAACCGACACAGCCACTCCCGAGCCTTCGCCGACGCCTCTGCCCACCATCGCCAATATACCTGCGCCAACACCCACAGCGCTGCCCGCCATTCAGCCCACGCCCATATTGCCGCCTGGCGGGCTGGCTGGCGCGCAAGACCTGCTGGCGCTCTACCGCGACCGAACTGCCGCGCCATTCTGGGATACAGACCTTTTCAAGCAAGAAGACAATTCCTGGCTTCTGGGCAATGAAACAGCCGATGGCGAACCGATCCTGCTGAGTCCGCCGGTCGATCTGCTAGAACAGCAGTACGGCAGCCAGCCGACAGCGCGCATAGCCAGCCTGCTGGCCGAGTTGAGCCTGCGCAGCAGCATGGCGGCACTGGTCGCAGAGGGCGAAGTCAGCTTTGGCATTCGTCTGCAGTCAACAGAGGGCGACGAGAACGTCGGCATTCAGATCCGTCAGGACGGCAACGGCATCATCAGCCTGGCTCAAGTGCGCGATGGCCTTGCCGACACCATCAGCCAGCGCAGCGTGCCCAATATGATCGCTCGCCTGCGTCTGGAACGAAATGGCGAAACCGGCGAGACCCGCGCCTATTTCAACGACCAGCAGGTCGGCGAGCCGATGACAAGCCTGCCCGCGGATGTTGCTGTCTTGCCGGCGATTGTGGCTGCCGATGGCCTAGTGCTGGCTGTGTCTGCCTGGCAACTGGAACTCGAATAAAAAGGGCGACCCACTTGCTCGCCCCTACACCGCCCTTATTCGATGGCCACTTCGCCCAGCGGCAGCGGCTGATCTTGGCCCTTGCCATTGCTGCTGTGCGACTGGCTCACGCCATTGCCATTGATCGCGCCAGCGATGTTCTGCGCGATTCCCGTTAGCTCCATGGGCAGCACAAATTTGGTCGATGGGCTGCTGCCGACCTTTTGCAGCATATCCATGTATTGCAGCGCCATGGTGTTGTTGTCGATGCCACGGGCTTCCTGATAAATGGCTTGCAAGGCGCTGGCATACCCCTGGGCGCGCAGCTCTTGGGCTTCGCGTTCGCCTTCGGCACGCAAGATTTGTGATTGCTTTTGGCCCTCGGCTTCCAGGATGGCAGACTGCTTGCTGCCTTCGGCGCGGGCAATGGCGGCTTCGCGTTCGCCTTCTGCCAGCGTAACTTCGGCGCGGCGGTCGCGTTCGGCGCTCATTTGGCGGTTCATGGCTTCCAAGATAGCGCGCGGCGGCTCGATCTCGCGGATCTCGACCGTCGTGATCTTCATGCCCCAGCGCTCAGTGGTTTCATCCAGTTTAACGCGCAGCACATCGTTGATCTGGTCGCGGCGGGAAAGCACATCATCGAGCACGATATCGCCGATGACCGCGCGCAAGGTGGTTGTGGCGATTTTTCCAGTCGCCTCGACGACATCCTCGACCTTGGTCACCGACAATTCCGGATCGGTTATGCGGTAATAGACCAGGAAGTCGATGCCGATTGAGGCGTTGTCTCTGGTGATGGCAGTCTGCGAAGGGATATCGATGATCGTCTCGCGCATATCGACGCGCATGACCGACTCGACGAAAGGCAGCACGAAGGTCAAACCAGGACCGCGCACCGTGCGAAAACGCCCGATGAAGAAGATCACCAGCCTGTCGTATTCCTTGACCGCGCGGATCGATGTGCGCAGCAGCCAGATGACGCCCAGCACCACGACAACTAGTAGTACGCCCTGTATGCCCGTGCCTAGCGCTTGTCCAATCTCATTCATTTCTGTCTCCTCTGTCTCGGATTGCTATCGAATGGGGCGGCAGGCCTTGGCAAACCTAGTCGGCTTGCTGGCGCTTGGCTTTTTCTACATGCAGCTCCAAACCCTCTTGCTGAATAACGACAATTTCTGTATCGGGCTCGAGGCGCATGCGACTGCGGGCTGTCCAAAGCTCGCCCTTGACTTGCACAGTGCCGCGCTCGTCTATGGCTGCCATCACCCGTCCACGAGAGCCGACCAGGAATTCGTCCTTCTGCGTCGATGACAACTCGCGCTGCTGCTGCAAAATGGAGCGCAAGATACCCCGGTGATAGGCAAAGGCCAGAATGACGCCGACCGCAATGAACAGGGGCGATACGCTGGCTTCGCTGAACAAGAAGAAGCTGGCAATCGCTTGGAGTGCCAAGCCAGCAATGGCGAAGGCCTCCCACTCCGATTTTAACAAGGGCAGCAAAAAGAAGAGCGACGCGCCAGCCACCAGCGCAAGCACAGCCAGCCAATTCACCGCCAACAAGCTCATCAAATAGAGCGAACCGACGATCAAGGCGATGCCGGCGACCTCAGCTACGCCGGTGCCAGGGATGTAGGTGCCAGTCGCGCTCACCCACATGCCAGCCATCAGCAGGAAGTACACAAAGTTCGCGTCGCTCAGCATATCCATGCAGCCGTCCCAGCCCTCTTCAGGCGCGATTCCATCATCCTACCCATTATATGCCCGCATTTCGACCGCTGGCAACTCGCGCGATAATGAGCATCGTTCCCTCTATTCCATGGTAACAGATGGTCAACCGTGGCAACCCCTAATATTTTGAGGCGGTCGGACAGACGTGGTCTGGCTAATCGCCCACTGGCTTTAGCCTCCAAGCCAGATAATTCTCGCTTTGAAAGTCCAGCTCGACAGCGAAGCCCAGCGCTTGCAATGCGACCAGCCACGACTCGGTTGGCTTGTCGACAGGCGCGACAAAATAACGAATATCGCGCTCGTCCAACGCTGCCGCGTCCGCCGCCAAAGCCTGTGCAGCGGGATAATGTACGCGCCGCTTGTCGTGCCACGCGCCCAGATAATAATCCAGCTGCCAGCCCAACCAGGGATCATAAATGACTGTGGCGACAGGCTTGCTGTCGAGGTATTCAGCCAGCGCGTCGATACCAGCGTGCAACTGACGATCGTCTTCGAGCGGGCTGCCCTGTTGAATCGTCCACAACGCGCCCGAGGCGGCAATAATGGCAATCAGGATGCGCAAGCGATGCCTGCCTGCAATAGAACGGGCCATCAGCAAGACCAGCGGCGGCAAAATCAACAGCAGATAACGCGCGTACATGTTGAGGTTCAGGATGGTGTGGCTGACGATGATTGCCGCGACAAAAGCCAACAGCGCGAAGACCAAGCGGCGGTCCTGCCCGTACCGCCTGTTGGTTGCCGCCGCTGCGATCAAAATCCCTGAAATCAAGGGTGGTCCCAGCAGCCATCCAGCCGCGACCAGCCAGTCCAACAGCCGCGACCACCAGGTTGCCGGGTGGGCCAAGATGTCCGCAGTCAAATTGTTAGCCGCCGCCAGCTGGAAGATGCTCGTTTCTGGACGCGCAGCATCCCAGAGCAGCAGCAAGCCACAGACCAGCAGCATGCGCAGCAGCATGCGCAGCCAGGCTAAGCGAGGAGCGCGTCGAAACACTGGCAGCGTCAGCAGAAGGGGCAGCACGAAGAGCGCTTGTGGCTTGCAGCAAAATGCCAATCCCATCAGCGTGCCCGACCAAGCCCAGCGCCCGGCCAGACCACAACTGATGGCAGCCAGCGCGAAACAGAGCAGGCTCATATCGGTATACGCGCTCGCGCCATACATCAGCAGGTAGGGAGAACAAGCCGCCAGCAGTCCCGCCAGCAGCGCGCCCTGATCTCCGCCACCGACTTGAGCGCACAGGCGCATCATCAGCGCCACAGCCAGCACAGCCAGCAAGGAATTGGGCAGTTTACCGGCGAATTCACCGACACGGGCGTCCAGGTGCAGCACGCCGTCTGCGTCGCTGGTATTGCCGACAAATGCCATGCTGATGGCGCTCAGGTAGACTGACAACGGCGGTTTGTCCAGCGCGCCCGGCAGCATCCATTCTCCCTGGACAGCGGCGCGCCGAGCAAAGGTCATGAAGTGCGCTTCATCGGGCAGGAATCGTTGATCCAGCGTGAGCAGTTGGAATTGCAGCATGCTGGCGAAGAGGAGGACCAGCGCGCCCGCAGACAGCCCGGTGAGACGCTCAGCCAAAGCGCTCGCGCAGGTAATCCAGCGCCACGCGGTCGACAGCGCCGCGGTTTTTCTTCAGCGACCAGCGCATTTCCAGGTTTTCATTGCCGATAAGCATGGCGAAGACTTGCTGACAGACTTCGTCCCAAACACCATTTATTTCGCCCGTCATATAGCCTTGCCCGATCATCATCGCTTGAAGTTCACGCGCGATATCGCCATCAATGCGCACCGCGTCTTCGGGCTTGGGTGGCTGGAAGTAGAGGTGATGCATCTGCACCAGTTCGCCGAGGCGAGCGACCGGCTCGGCATGGTCGTCGACTCGCAGGTCGAGGTAGCGGTCGGTGTCCTGGCCATAGCCGCCATTGGGACGCACCACCTGCACCGCCGCCGATTGTTTGCCGCGCCGGTCACCGCCTGCATATTCGCCGGCGCGCAGCGCAGTCACCAGTCGATCCGCCAATTCGCCTTCGGAGCGCATGAACGCTGTGGCCATGGCGTCAATCACCGCTTCGCCCGTCAGCAGGTTGCCTTGCACGCTGAAGCCATCGCCAAGCCTGTGCCCCGCCCAATTGTGGCAATCCGCGCCGGTGTGCGCTGCCACGCGTCCTTGCGCATCCACCAGCGCCACTTGTCGGCTTGCGCGCATTGGGTCCGCATCCAGCAGGCTTTGCAGAGCCTCGCCAGCTGCTGCGCCACCCTGCATCAGCGCCAAGCCATCGGGTCCAAAGCCCATCTTGGCATAGGATTGGGTCGCCACCGCGCCAACATCCGCCCGCGCCCAAGGCACCACTGCGCCGACAGCCGGGAACTTGCTGGCAACCGCAACGCCCCAAGATGCTTCAGACTCGCTGTATGCAACGATGGAGAATGTGTGGATGCGCATTGCCAACGTCCCTTCTCTCTTAGGGGCAGTATAACAGACAATGCGCCTGATTTTGCTGCCAGCTGTCGCGCGAGGGCTAGCCCTAAACAAGACTGCGCTGCTGGCGTACAATGACAGGCGCATGCTGAACAATTCACGGACGGGACTTAGTATGGAAACCCGCATCTTGGGCCGTACGGGTTTGCGCGTTTCGGTGATGGGCATTGGCGCTGGCGGACCCAGCCGACTGGGCAAGCGCGATGATAACCTGACCCAACAAGAGTCGGTCGATCTGCTGCTGCGCGCCCTGGATGGCGGGGTCAACTTCATCGACACGGCGGAAGCGTATGGAACCGAGGAAATCGTCGGCGCGGCAATTGCCCAGCGCGACCGCAGCCAACTGGTCATCTCCAGCAAGAAGCGACTCGGCAAGGAAGCGATCAGGCCCAATCAGCTGCGCGATGGCTTGCACGAGAGCCTGCGCCGCCTGCGCACCGACTGCATTGATGTGTATCACCTGCACGGACTGCGCATGCAGGAATATGACTATTATCTAAACGAGATTGTGCCAGCCATGCATGACCTGCAGCGCGAGGGCAAGATCCGCTACATCGGCGTAACCGAACATTGGAATGCCGATCTGCAACACACGATGCTGCAGCGCGCTCTGGCTGATGGCGTCTGGGATGTGATCATGGTCGGCTTCAACCTGTTGAATCAAAACGCGCGCGAAATTGTGCTGCAACCAGCGATTGAGAGCAATATCGGCGTGCTGATCATGTTCGCCATTCGCCTGGCGCTGAGCAAACCCGCCCGCCTGCGCGAAACCTTGCAGCAGCTTGTCGAAAGCGGCGAGCTTGATGCAAGCGATTTTGACCTGGACAATCCCCTGGTATTTTTGATGGAAAACGGCGCCGCGACCATTCCCGATGCAGCCTATCGCTTCTGTCGCGACGAGCCGGGCACGCATGTCATCTTGTCCGGCACAGGCAATCCACGCCATCTGGCGGCGAACCTGGAGACCTTCGCGCGAGGTCCTTTGTCAGCCGAGGATACCGCGCGCCTGCAACGCATCTTCCGCTCTGTGCACTCGGTGACCGGGCAATAAGCCACCGCCCCCAGGCAAGAAAAAAGGGCGAGCCATTTGGCCCGCCCTTGGGGATGTTGCGCTGCTGCGGCTTAATACTGGTCGCTGCAACCCGAATAGTGCGGGATTGACATGGCTGCCGGCTGCGTAACCTCGACATCGACATTGATCATGCCATTGGATCCGCCCTCGGCGTGGCTGACGACCAGCGTGTACTGCCCACTCTTCGGCAGGCGGAAGTCGCTGATGGTCGAGTCGTATTCGCTGACGGAGATATCGTCATCGCCAACCAGCGGCTTGCCATCGGGACCGATCAAGATGATCAGCGGATCGACGAAGCCAGGCTCGCTGGTCGCGACGCTGATATCCAGTTCTTGCCCGCGCTTCCCGTCAAAGGGGATGCTGTAAACCCAGCCATCGCGCATGGGCAGCTGGAAGTTGCTGTCGCCCTCGAGCTCGGCATGGAAGAGCGTGCGGCTGCGGTTGCGCATGGCGTACTGGAAGTAATCGGCGGCGCTGGCTGCCGATTCGCCCATGGTCTCGAAAGTGATGCCGCGCGACAAGTAGGGCAGCGAATAGCTCTCGTCCAGTCGCATGGCCATACTAATGTGCGTGACCGATGCTTCATAATCGCCCATGTAGCGGTAGGTAACACCCAGCCAGTTCATGGCTTCGGCATCCTGGTGGTTGATGCTCAAGGCACGGCGGAAGTTTTCCAGCGCGGTGCTATAGTCGCCCGACATCAGGGCGCGATAGGCATCGCTTTTGAAGCGCGCGCCATCGTTGCCCATGGTGAACTGCCCGGCGATATCAAAGGACACATCAATCATGCCCTCGGTGCTGCCGCCGGCGTGCGTCATGACAACCGCATATTCGCCACTGACCGGCGCGCGGAATTCAACAAAGCTATCCCACCATTCGCCCGTGTCGTCATTGGCGATCAGCGCTTCGCCCTGCGGATCGAGGATCAGCACCAGCGGGTCGGCATCCAGGTCGCGCTGAATGCTGGTGGCGCTGACGACTACATCCTGCCCGGCGCTGGCGTTGAAGGGGAAGACATAGATCAGCCCTTCTTCCATGGGCACTTCCAGGCTGCCCTCCCAGGCCAGGTTGTCGTTGCGAACGACGCGGCTCTTGTTGCGCTTCATATACTCGACATAATCATCGAGCGCCTTGTCCATCTCGCCCTTCATCTCATAGACGATGCCACGATTCAGGTACGGATAGGCTTCGTCTTCGGTGAAGACGATCAGGTCGTTGCAATCTGCCAGGGCGCGGTCGAACTGCCCGATCTCGCTGAACGCCCAGCAGCGGTTGTTGAGCGCGCTGATATCGGTGGGGCGTTCTTGCAGGACAGTCGTATAATCCTGCGCCGCTTTGGCATGCTCGTCGATCATGCTGTAGGCATAGCCGCGCGCGAAGATGGTGTTGATATCGGCTTCGCCCTTGGCGATCAACACAGTATAGAGCGCGATGGCAGAGCGATATTCTTCGCTGGACAAGCTGGACCAAGCCATATCTTTGGCTGCAGATGCGCTGAGGAAACCACGTGGGATGGCGGCCGCTTCCGCAGCTTGCGCCACGGCTTCTGCAGCGTCTGCCAATGCGGCTTCTTGCGCGGCGATGACTGCTTCCAACTCGGCAATCGTATCGCTGTTGTCGACAACAGGCGCTGCCGGAGTCAGAAAGCCGATGGTGACCACGACCGCAACCAGCACCAGCAAACCCTCGATAATCAGAGCGCTTGGCCGCTGGCTAAAGACGCGATCTTTGAGTGAACGTTTCGGGACATCATATTGCGGGTACGGTTTAGGCATAAGGATCCCCCTTCGACCTTTCAGCTTCATATCACTGAACCTACTAACTTGACGTTGAGTATACCATATCGTACGGCGCAAGAGTCAAGCGATTGCTTCATTTTGCCGCCAAGTCACTGACGCCGAGCTGCTGATAGCGCGTCAAGCTGCGTTCTGCTGCAACTTCATAACCCATTGTAGCGTATACACGGGCAATATCCAAATACATCTGCGCATAGGCGGAACCAATGTGCGCCGCCAGGTTGAAGTGCTGCAGGGCGGCATCTGGCTCGCTTCGCGCCAGGGCTATGCGTCCCAGATTGTAATGTGCCAGCGCGCAAATTTCGTTGTGGCAGTCCGTAAGCAACTCCAGCACAGACAGGCAGTCGCTGGCCGCGGCAACATAGGCAGCCATTTCGACTTGCAGCCAACAACGATTTTCCAATGCGCTGGCTCGTTGCGCCGGCGATTCCGCCACTTGCAGGGCCGCCTCACAATGCTGCAGGGCGGAAGTAAATTCGCCCAACTCACCCTGTGTCCAGCACAGCGCATTGTGCCCGTCAAACGAACCGGGCGCGAGAGACAGCATCGTTGTGAAGTCGCTCTGCGCCCCGGCAAAATCGCTGCTTTGCAAATTGATCGTGCCCAGCAGGGCGAAGTTCAGCGGCTCGGTCGGGTCACTGGCCGCCGCCACATCCGCGACCGCTTCTGCCGCGACAAAGCGCCGCTGGGACAAGTACCCCAGACTGGCATCCCAGAGCGGAAGCAGCGGATTATGCGCCACAGTCACTTGCGCAGCCTGATTGGCAGTAGCAGCGGATGCGCCATCAAAGGGATCGAACAAGTCGAAGGCGCTGCCAGCCGCCACTGTGATGACCACTGTCATCACCATCTCCAGCAGGATTGCGCCGGCCGGCTGTGCGAAGAAACGTTGCACGATGTTGTTCTGCGGCACATGGTGCTGCGGGTAGTTGTCGTACATGTCCATCCCCATAACTTATCGCCAGTATAACGCAAGTCGCCGGCGCTTCGCAAGCAATCGCTCGCCCGGGAGTGGCGAATCACTGATGCTGCGACAAGCCCTCCACAAGGAGGGAAGGGGAGTTTTACAAGGAATTTCGCGTCCTGCTAGCCGCAAGCCCCCTGCGGCTTGACAAAAGCGGCGCTGATCCAGCCCTTCGCGCCGTGATAATCGACCTTGAACCAGCCAGCCGTCCGCTCGACTGCCGTCAGCGTCACATTGTAAGGGATGAGTGGTTGTATGACAGCGCCGCCCGGTCCAGCGCGAAAATTGAGTATGTGCGCCGTCGTCACCATGCAGTTTTGCAAGCTCTGGCTGGGCGGCGGAGCCGGCGTGGCTGTGGGAAGGCGCGGACCCGGCGCCAGCACGACTGTGCCAGGACGGTCAATAAAGGCGCAGATCATGCCGCCGTCCACGCTGTAAGCCGGCAATTCCGAGACGACGCGCGGAGTAGTCGTCGCGTCCAGGAAGAGCAGCGAGCCGCCGCTCTGTCGGAAGCAGACTTGCGCGCCGCCGCCCAGCCAGCCCCAGACATCGACGGCGTCAATGATGCCGCGCTCGATGACCCAGGCGATGCCGACGCCGCGAGCGCCCACCCGCTGGCACTGCACGCCACCGGTTGGCGGAGCGACCAGGATGCTATCGGGCAGGTGTAAGCAGGTGTTCACGAAAGGACGCGGCGTTGGTGTCGGCGTCGGGGTCGAGGTCGGATTCCACTGGGCAGGCGGGCGGGCGGCGATGCTGCTGGACACCTTGATCTCTTTCATCATGGCATCCTTGCCGACGATGTTGCTGACGGTCAGCATCACTTCATAGGTGCCGGGACTCGCGTAGGCATGCATAGGATTAGCTACGCGGTAGTCTTCATCGCCGTCCCCGTCCACATCCCAAATGTGATCTGGATTGCTGCCGGTCGCTGCCGAGGTAAAGACGACCCGGTAGCCGGTTACATCGTATTCGAAATCGGCTTTTGGCGGGGCGGGCGGTGTCTCCACAGCAAGATCGCGGGAGGTGGAGTGGCTGCCATCGCTATTGGCCACGGTCAGCGTGACGCGGTAGTTGCCGCCTTCCGCATAGCTGTGGGAAGCGCTTTCTCCGCTGCCCGTAGCGCCGCCATCGCCGAAGTCCCATTCGTAGCTGTTGATAACGCCGGTCGAGCCGCTGGCGTCAAAGTGGTAGAGCAGGGTCTTGCTGGGATCAGTATCAACAGTGGCGGTGAAATTGGCCACGGGCGGCTCCAGATATTCGATAGCGCCGATGTCGCAGGTACTCCCGCGAGCCAGACCCCGCTGATCGGTGGCAAGACAATTGGTGGTGGCGGCGTTGATGGCCGGGCTATCCGACTGCAGCGGATAATAAGCCCCCGAACCAGCCAGCGCGCCCAGCCTGGGATTGCCGCTCAAGTGCTTCGCCGGCGATGTTGACGCGCAGCTATTGTCCCCGATTAAATTGCCGACATTCTCGCTTAATGCGCCGCTGATGACGCAATCGCCCTTAGGGTTCCCGCTAATGAGGCTGTTGCGCAGTTTGAGCTTGCCCGTGCCTTGTTTATTAATGCCGTATGAGGCAAGGGTCCCTTGAGTGATCTGATTGGCAATGGTGACATGGGTGAGGGTAGCTGAGCCGTTATTCACATAGACGCCGCCGACTTTGTTGCTGTGGATGGTGCTGTTCATAATGGTCGCATTGCCACCAACAATATGAATGCCCCCGGTCCCGCTGGTAAGATCTCCGATGTTGCTGTAAATGGCGCTGTTCTCTATGGTTGCGGTCGCTCCCTTAATATAAATGCCCGCGCCGCTGGTTGCCCTGTTGTCGTAAATGACGGTGTTTCTGATTGTGAGCGTGCTATTAGCGCCCGTAGCGCTGACTCCACCGCCATTTCCGCCTCCCTCCGAGTATGCGGCTTCGTTGTCATGGATACTGCTGTTTGTGATAGTGAGCGAGGGAGAGGCGGATGCGTCAGCGCTCACACGTATTCGGACAGAGGCGCCGCCGCCGCCCGTTTGACCCCAGAGTTTGCCGCCGGTCACGGTCAAATTATTCAGGGTGACATGGCCGACGCCGTTCGTGTCCGCTACGACTGAAATTATTGCGTGCTTGCCGTCGCCGTCGATGGTATGACCCGCTCCCTCAATGGTGATGGTCGAGTTGATTTCGGTCAGGTCCACGGTTAAGCGGACATGCCCGGTCAGGGTAATGGTGTCGTCGCCGCTGCCGGCTGTGCAGTGGTCGTTGTGGGCGTTGGTGTCCGCATTGGCGGCTTTGATGGCGTTTGCCAGGCTGCAATTTGCATTGACTTCGATGTCAGCGGCGAAGACCTGTCCCGCCGGCAATAGCAGCAGGAAGAGCGCCAACAGAATAGCGGCTTTTATCCATAAGCCGCGGTCAAGCGCAAGGGAAGCATCGCCACTAGATGATTGCGGTACATTGCGGAG
>MPMG01000009.1 GCA_002238485.1 Chloroflexi bacterium bin20
GGGGGGACTGAGGGGGGTTGTGCCTCCCCCCGACTTTTCGGGGGGACTGAGGGGGGTTGTGCCTCCCCCCGACTTTTCGGGGGGACTGAGGGGGGTTGCCTCCCCCCGACTTTTCGGGGGGACTGAGGGGGGTTGCCTCCCCCTGACTTTTCGGGGGGACTGAGGGGGGTCTTGGCCCGCCCCCTGTCTTGGGGGGGGGGCGGGGGGGGCTCCCCCCCCCCCGTCTTTTGGGGGGGAGTGGGGGGGGTTGCCTCCCCCTGACTTTTCGGGGGGACTGAGGGGGGTTGTGCCTCCCCCCGACTTTTCGGGGGGCTGCAGGGCTGTGGTAAAATGCGGCGAAATGTGGCGCAAGGACATCCCATGTACAATCCCAAGGCACATCTAAAGCGACTGGTCGAGACGCACGCGCCCAGCGGCTACGAAAGGCCAGTGGCTGAACTGCTGCGTGATGAGTGGGCGGCGCTTGTGGACGAATACGAAAGCGACCGCCTGGGCAGTTTGATCGGCATCAAGCGCGGACAGGACGGCGGACGCAAAATCATGCTGGCGGCGCATATGGACGAGATCGGCTTGATGGTGCGCGAGATCGTCGATGGCTTCGTCTATGTGCATCGCATCAGCGGTATCGACCCGCGCGTGATGCTGGCGCAGCCGGTTTTGGTGCATGGCGAGCGCGCTCTGCCCGGCGTCGTCGCCACCATGCCGCCGCACATGTTGACAGCCCGCGATAGAAAACACTATCCGCCCATCGATGCGCTGGTGGTCGATCTGGGCTTGCCGGCGCGCGAGGTCGAACAGATCGTGCGCGTTGGCGACCTGGTCACCATGGACGCGCCCATGATCGACCTCAATGGGCGGCTGGCGGCATCCAAAGCCATGGACGACCGCGCCTGCATCGCTGTCATCACCACCTGCCTGGAGCTGCTGCGCGGCATGCGGCACGAGTGGGATGTCTTCGCTGCAGCCACGGTGCAAGAAGAAGTCGGCTTGCGCGGCGCAACCACGGCCGCCAACCACATCAGGCCCGATTGCGCAATCGCCCTGGATGTGGGATTCGCCGATCAGCCGGGACTAGCCAATGGGGCCAAGCTGGGCGGGGGACCGCAGCTGGGCATCGGCGCGAACTTCCACCCCAAAATGGTCAAACGGCTGCAAGATGTCGCCGCCTATCACGATATCTGCTGGCAGCGCGATATCATGCCGGCGCGCACCGGCACCGATGCCTGGGCGATCCAGGTCGCGCGCGAGGGCGTCCCGACTGCCCTGCTGAGCATTCCCCTGCGCAACATGCACTCGCCTGTCGAGACCCTGGACCTGAAAGACATCGAACGTTGCGGACGCCTGTTGGCGCATTTCATCTGCGCGCTGGATGAAGAATTTATCGAGTACCTATCGCTGCAACCCCCCTCAATCCCCCCGACAGGTCAGGGGAAAGCGCAATCGTAGCTACTCTCTCGGTGGTCAGCGTCTACGCGACCCGATTCTTCGGGGAGGGCTGGGGTGGGGAAGACAACTCCTCAGCTTCCAACAACTCAAGAGGCAGTAGTGGAGAATTCCGTGTACATGGGGATTTTCCCATCCTCGCCCTATGGACAGAATCGGCGCGTAATTTGCTTCCCCTCGACTTTTCGGGGGGACCGAGGGGGGTAAACTTTGGGCTTACGCCTAGAGATACAGCGCTTTGGCTTCGGCGAAGAGCTTCTTCAGGTCTGCCAGCAGCTTGCTTGCATCGCCGCCGTGCATCAAGTATTCGCGGATCGGCGCGCCAGCATGATCCTGGAAGTGCAGATAGCCCGGGAAGCGCGGACGCAGATAGGCGCGATCCAAGGCTGGCAACGTATTAAGAAAGTAGTTGCTGCTGCGCCGATTGACCTCGTCATCCAGCCAGGCGCTGCGATGCCCAGGCTGCCCGCCATTTTCAAAGAAGATGGTGCGCTGGACGAGCGGACTGGCGCTGTACATGGCGTAATCGCAAGCCACCTGCAGATTCTTGCAAGCGGCTGATATCGCCAAGCCCGTGCCACCGAGCGTCGACTGGCAGCGCCCCTGTCCGCCGATAGCGACCATGTCATCAAAGACCAAAATCTTGTCCGAATAGCCGGCGCGCGAATAATTGCTATAGCCATAGGCGAAAGGGCAATAGACATAGTCATCGCGCCGCGAAAGCGCCTCGTAGACCGCGATGGGATTCCAGTCGAAGATAGCGCGCGGGCAAAGATTCGCCAATTCTCGCAGTTGCTCCAGCGCGTCCAGGCACATGGCATCGCTGGCGGCCCACTCGTCATCCACGAATGGCGGCTCGCCCTGCGTCGCGCAGAGCATGTAGAAGTTCATCAATGTGTCGATCGGGATGCCGGGCATGATCACCCGCCCAGCGCGCGCCAATGCCAGCAGGTCATCCCAACTTTGCGGCAACTGCAAGTCATAGCGCGCCAGCAAATCCGGACGATACGATGCGACCGGCGTCGCGGCGTCTATGGCCAGCGCGCACTGGCTGCCATCAAAGATATAGCTGGGATGCGACTGCCCGACCGAGTTTGCGGCTTGATCACGCAGATAGTCGGCAGGCAGATGCTCGTTCAGCGGCATCAGCACGCCACTGTGCGCGGCAAAACCAGCCCAGGGATGGTCGATGACCAGCAGATCGTAGCGCTCAGCCAGACCCTGGATAGGCGCGTCGGCGAATTCTTGCAGCGACCGCTTGTCCCAGTTGATCTCTACCTGTGGGTGCATCTCGCAGAAACGTTGCGCCGTTGCCACCACCGAAACAAAGCCGCGCGAATGATTCCAGGTGATGCCGCGCAAATGCGTTTTCGTCATACGATGCCCCTTTCAGCCGTCTGTCGCTTGGCAACCGCCACCATTCTAGCAGAAGCGCTTGTCCGCTTACCCCCTGCCTCTCATTCCGGGCGCTGCAGAGGCGAGCCATTGGGTCGCCCGATGACTTCGTATCCAGCAAATTCGCCACTCCCTGCCCGCTGTAGCTCTGTGGTGAAGTTCCGCCTTGCTCACCCAGCCAACTCCAGCACATCAAGCGCGAAAGGCAACTGCGGACGCGTGCCAAAGCCCAGGCTGAATTGATTCCAATTTGTGACATAAAGCCGCCCACGCCCCGCATCCAGCGCCACATCGCTCGCGCCGCGGAAGTCACGCGCCAGCATCGCCAATTCGCCATGATGCAGACGCGCCGCCCGATTCCAGCCCAGCAGCGCGACATAGACTTCGCCATCAGGAGCGACATCAATACCATCGAATCCATAGCCGCGCTCATCGAGGTCGGCAAAAAGCAGTTCGGTCGCGGCCTCAGGATCAGGCGCATCAACAGGTACACGGAAGATGGCATCGTTGGCGCTGTCAGTGACCAGCAGGGCGTGGCGAAGGCTGTCGTAAGCCAATCCGGTCGGGGCGGCGCTAATATCGTCTGGCAGCCAGAACAGGTCCAGGCTGCGCTGGCGCATCCCATAACGCAATACACGCGGCGGATCGCGGTCGCTGATATAGATGATGCCGTCGCGGTCGACTGCAATATCATCGGGCAGCATGACACCTTCGTATAGCCCGGGCGGAATCTCCACAATTGCTTCCAGGCTGCTGCCCTCATATCGCCAGATGATTGCGCCCTGGGCATCCAGCGGCGTGATGCGGTCGAGGATGTAGAGCGCGCCATCGGCGCTGTCCAGCCCGCTGACGGAGCCAATGCGTTCGGTCGATCCTGGGATCTCGCGCACCGCGCCAGCGGGGTCGATCGCCCAGAGCGCGCCGGTCTTGTAACTGCCCGTATACACCGTGCCGTCCTGCGCCCATGCCAAGGCGGCCGGATAGGCAGAATCGCCGGGCAGCTGCGCAAACTCGCGCACAGCGACGCCTTCAGCGACAGCAAGCGGCAGAGAACGGGGAGCGCTGCCCACAACGAACCAAGTCATGACCACGATCAGCACAGCGCCAATCAACAGGCTCAATAACAGGAAGAGTACTGCGCGCAAGCGGGTGCGGCGGGTGGGTTTGGTCTCGATTTCAGTCACGAGTCATTCTGTCGGCACTGGCGGACGGATGCGCGCCTATGGTAAATCAGTCGCGCCCAGCCTACAATATGCGCTGATGATCCCCGTGTTCAAGCAGCTTCGCGCTTTGGGGCTGGTCATGCTCTGGTTGTCGCTGCGAGGCGACCCGCCCGACTAAGCGCGCAGTTCTGTGCCGGGCACGCTGACCGGACTTGCGCCAGCTGCCTCCGCGCGACCCAGCAGGACATCCGCAGCCGCCAGCGCCGCGCAAGGGCGAAAACTGAAAGCGCAGACATAGCCGTCGATTTCCGGGAAGTCCGCCAGTTCATAAGGCTCGCAGAGCGCCAATACCAGCAGTCGCGCGCCCACCGACTCATGCAGCGCGCGCACGATCTGCGCTTGTCGGGAGCGGTCGAAATCCATGCCCGGCAACGTGTAATTCTCGGTTACGGCGATGATGACGCCCTCCACAGGCAGGTCGGCGGCGTCAATGTCTTCCGCGGCGATGATCTGCACATGGCTGGCAGCAGCCTGCATTGCCTCGGCAAAGACATCAAAAGCCGGTTTAGCCTGGTTCGGACCGATGCCGCGCGTCTTCGTCAGCACATTATAGGCGCTGCGCAGCGTGGTATTGACCAGCGTCAGGGGCGCGGACAGGTCGACAGGCAGCAAGCCATGGCGGTCGCGGATGATACTGATGGCGCGTCCGGCGATATCCCGCTCTGTGGCGCGATGCTCTGCGCAGCCGACCAGGGCAGTTTCGGGCAGCGCTTCGGTGCTGAAGCCCGCTTCGGTTTTCAGCCGCAAGATGCGCCCGACCGCCTCGTCAACCCGCGACATGGCAATGCGACCAGCCTTGACAGCGGCAATCACTGCGCCGATCAAGGCGCGCTGATTCGCCAGGTATTGGCTGGCATCATGGTCATAATGCTCTTCCGCCAGCATCATCAGGTCAACGCCGGCATTGAATCCCTGGATGACGGCATCGGCAGGCTCATAATTGCGTTTCATAGAGTGCATATTCATGCTGTCCGAGACGACCAGCCCAGTGAAGCCCAGCTCGTCGCGCAGCAGGTCGCCCAGGATAATCGGCGAAAGCGTGGCCGGACGGACGGGGTCGAGCGCGCTGAAGATGATGTGCGAGGTCATGACAATTTTCGCGCCCGCCTCGATGCCTGCCGCAAAAGGCGCCAAGTCAATTTGCAGCAGTTCATCGCGACTGCGATTCACAGTCGGCAAGCCACGGTGGCTGTCCAGCCGTGTATCGCCGTGCCCGGGGAAGTGCTTCAGGGTGGCAACCGCGCCATTGTCTTGCGCGCCTCGCACCGCAGCAGCTGTCATCTCGGCGACCAGCGCGGGTTGCTCGCCAAAGGAGCGCATGCCGATGATGGAGTTCTGCGGGTTGGAGTTGCAGTCGGCGGCAGGACCCAGCACGACATTCAAGCCCACCGCCATGAGTTCGCGGGCGATCGTGCCATACATGCGGCGGGCACAGTCGGGGTCGGCGCTTGCTCCCAGCGCCATATTGCCCGGTCCCATGGCGCTTTCGGCTGTCATGACCGACCAGGCGCCTTCTTGATCTGCGCCCAGCAGCAGCGGGATGCCCAAACGGGTGCCGCGCGCAAAGGATTGCAGGCTGTTGCACAAGCGCAGAGCCGCCGCCGCGGTGGGCACATTCTCGTCGCTAATGTAGGCGCCGCCAACCAGATGCTCGACCATCAGGATGCGCGCTTCGTCCAGTTGGTCGCTGGCAAATGCCAACATGAACATCTGCCCGATCTTTTCTTCGACCGTCATGCTGACGATCGCGGCCTGGATGTTCATGGAAAACCCCTTTTTGCGTTGCATTTGTGCGGAGTACCCGATGGCTCGTCCCTACTTCACCGCGCCCATGGTCAAGCCGCGCACCAGATAGCGCTGGAAGAAGAGCGCCATGATGAAAGGCGGCAGCATGGTGACAACCGCCGCGGCTGACATGTCTTCCCATGCGACCTCGTACTGCCCGATGAAGAGCGTCAACACGATGGTCAACGGCTGTGAATCGTTGGTGCGCGTGAAAATCAACGGGATCAGGAAGTTGTTCCAGGTCGACAGCATCGCCACCAGGAAGACCGCCACCATGCCCGGGCGCGCCAGGGGCAAGATGATGCTGTAGACCAGCCGCCAGCGATTTGCGCCATCCACGCGCGCCGCGTCTTGAATCTCGGCAGGGATATCGCGCACAAACGTCGTCATCATCCACACCGCCAGCGGCAGCAGCAAGGTAACAAATATCAGGATCAAGCCCAGCAAAGTATCGATCAGTTCCAGCTGCGACATCAGGAAGAAGAGCGCGATCAGCGATACCCAGATCGGCAGCGGCAGCATGAACATGATGAGCAGGAAGATCAGATTCCTGCCTCGAAAGCGCATGCGCGCGAAGGCATAACCCGCGCCTGTCGCCAGCAAGGTTACAATGCCGGCCGCGCCCACGCTGATGATGATGCTGTTGCGCAAGCCAGCGCCCATCAAATCGGCTGTTGGTGAAAAACCGCCCGCGCGAAACTTTGCGCCCTGCGTAAAAATAGTTTGGTAGGAATCGAAGGTTGGCTGGCTGGGAAACCAGATTTTGTAAGGGCGAGCGTATAGCTCCTTGCGCGTGGATATGCTGCTGACGAAGACCCAGTAGATCGGCGCAAGCGCCCAGATCAGCACGATGGCGCAGAGCGCATAAATGAAAGTCAGCCGTAGCCGCTCTTGCCCGCGCAAACCCAGCTTCATGCCTCCTGCACCCCCTGGTTGTAGACGCGCAGCACGAAGATCATGCCCACCGCCAGCGACATCAGCAGGATCAAATACGAAAGCGCCGCCCCCAGCCCCACGCGCAAGTCGCGGAAGACCAGTTCGTAGTTGTACAACATCAATGTCTTGGTGAAAGGGTTGATGGAACCACCGGCCGAGCTGCCAGCTGTCAACGTCCACACGACATCAAAAATCTGAAAAGCAGCGATGAATTCCACCACCAGGGCGATGCCGAAGGAAGGCAGCAGCAAAGGCAGCGTGATATATCGCACGCGGCCAAAGGCACTGGCGCCGTCTACCTTGGCGGCATCAAAGAGGTCGTCCGGGATGCTCTGCAAGCCTGCCAGCAAGATGATGGTGGGGAAGGCATAACGCGTCCAGGTTTGCACCACAGTCACCCAAAATATCTGGTGTTCGGGCGCGCGCAGCCACACCTGGTATTCGCTGATCAGCCCGAATTGATACAGCAAGCCATTCAGCGCGCCATATTCGCCATTGAGCAGCCAGCCCCACAAGAAGCCGTTGACCACGCCTGGCAGCATCCAGGGCAAGATCGCCAAGGTGCGCACCACGCCACGACCAGGAAAGCGCTGGTTCAAGAGCATGGCGATGCTGAATGCCACGACCATCTCCAGCGGCAGGGTCATGATGACGACCTGGAAGCTGCGCCCGGTAACTTCCCAGAATTCGTCGTCGTTCAGCAGCTTGATGTAATTGTCCACGCCGACAGCTTTGGGCGGACGGCGGATGCGCAGGTTGCGGTTCGTCAGGCTCTGCCCGAATGTGTCCAGCGCGGGGTAATAGATGAAGAGCGCGATCAACAGCAAGATCGGCGCGAGCACGATGAGGACATAGAGCGAATCGGAATTGAGGCGGCGAGGTTTCATCTGTCCGGTTCGTTCGCCACCGGTTAACTTCGGTAACCGATTCTTACCCATAGTAGGATTTCAGGGCTTGGTCTATCTTCTCGCGACCGGTTCTGATCTCCATTTTGAGTTCCCGCAGCTTCTCCTGAGCTTCTTCGTATTCCTTCAATAGTCTATGTTGCCGCTCAATTGTCATCACGGGGATGGGGAAATCCCGAACGAGACTAATATAGACATGTGGTTGTCCCGTACCTTGCTGTCTGTCATAGAGTTCGGCTTGCTTAAGCGCCATGCACAAGTACAGGTATCGCGTTAGGTACTTTGACTCATCCTTACTGCGCACGACAATACAGTCCGAAGCCCAAATTGGATCGTCATGCCACCAAACAAAGCCAGAATAAGCACCAGACTTACTGATGGTGAACACTCGTCCAGAGTAGTTATATTCTCCATGTGTATAAGGGACTGTGCCCCGTCCGCCCGCAATAACGGGTATGTCGCCAGGCGTGGTTGTAGCTTTTGTTATGGATGTGCCGTTTCTCAATATGGCCACATCTTCCAACCTGACATATTGCTTGTGGCTACCCAGTTTCCAGCTTGTGTGCAAGTAGAATGTTTCTTTACTTGCGAGATTCTGTACGGAAACCACGCTTACATCCAGACTTTCGGGCAGAGTACTCAGTGGAACTGCCGATTCCCGGAAGAAGAAAAGAGCACGATCCAAGTCATTTATTCCTGGTATCGGATTCCTCTTGCTGTCGAAACCATCATTCTTTATGGTTACGCGATAAAACCACTCAGTTTGGCCTGACCCTTTGTCGGTGAGATAGATAATTCCAGTTTTTGCATCGGTGTATGGCGCAAAGCAACCTCGCGGCAGTCGGATTAGCATACGAATAGTTGAATTCTGAAGAAGAAACCTTAGGAATTCCTTATGTTGACGATTTACGAGCAAACCCTCTGGGACTACGATTGCCATTGAGCCGCCTAGTCTCAGACTGTTGAAGCACTTAAGTACACAAGCTTCGTCCGCATGTCTTACATACTGTGCGGCGCCACCAACTAGGTTCAGCACCTCTCGCGCAATACGCTGGGAAAACGGTATATTTGACAAGACATTGTTATACTTGTCTTCACTGTTCGCCCGCAAGCTGTCTTGCTGGTTTACGCCGGAGTGTCCATCGCCGAACAGAATCATGTTCATTTTCGCTATACGAGCTGTTGTCGTGATTTCACCACCAAAGACAGTCCTGTAGTTCAAGGTATCGAGCGCATCTACAGTAAAACTGCACTGTTGGCTTATGTGTCTGAATGTCTCCGTAAGAAACCCTCCTGTGCCACAAAATGGAT
The DNA here is from genome assembly GCA_002238485.1 of Chloroflexi bacterium bin20. GTDB lineage: Bacteria > Chloroflexota > Anaerolineae > Aggregatilineales > Phototrophicaceae > UBA6055. Next base: position 8,999 of record MPMG01000009.1, read on the forward strand.
CGTATACATTCTCGCCGTACTGAGGATCAAGAAGACGCACCATAAACCTAATGATGTGACGCGGCGTGAAGTACTCTCCAAGATCGTTCTGCGTGTCAGTTGTCTTCTGGATAAAGTGTTCAAAGGCAACTCCCTTAATGTCTTCGTCAATGTCGCTGAGTTGAAGAGCATTAAGTATCAGTACGATTCGCTTTAGAGTATTTGGATTCCTAATGGCTGTGCCGGTGATGACTTCGCCGCCATAGTTTTCGCGAAGTTGCTCCATCGCAACATTGTTTAGGTACGGCAATAGATCTTGTTCGCGCAAGCGAAGCAACTGGCGCCAAATCTCGTCTTCACCTTTTTCGCTCAAGAGCTTCAAGAAAAGTATGTTGGCGAACTCGCTAAACCGTTCTATGCCTGCTCTAAGTCCTTCTGCTCTCAGGTCATCGTTTAACTCGGCAAACAAGCGGATCAATTCTGTACGAGACTTGAGCACCTTCTTGGGAACAGTAAATAGTTGATTGCTTTGATTAGCTCGAAACTTTTGCAGTAACTGGAGGTTAGGGAGTTCTGTTACTTCAATGTCGTTTAGGTACAAGGGCAGACCGCTGCTGACATGTAGCGACTTGACCGTTAAGCCGTTGCAAGCAAATGCAATGTCAACGCCAATTCGCTTTGCATAGTCGCTTGCCTGTTTGAGCGCCTCGCCTAAGTCTGAGACTGAGGCTTTTTTTGCTTCTACAATTGCGATCGGGCTCGTTCCGTCGAACAGCGTATAGTCTGGCCTCTTTTGCCCTAGCTTCTGAATACTGTTAGCCGAGAGGCGGAGTTTGACAGACTCCTCAAAAAAGACGTTCTTGTTTTCGCGTCCTGATTCTAGAATCCAGCCGGTTGCCTCCAGGGAACGATCAATCTGATAGCGAACATCGCTTTCAATCATAGGAAGCTCTCCGACAAAACCTCGCAATCGGGAAGGCTGAGGATGGACGAACGATGGCCCACCCCCAGCAGCGTGCCTATTCTACATGTACTCTTCCTTGAGCGCGTTCCACTCGTCGGCGAGCGCATCGATCATGTCATCCGATGGAGTACCCATCTGCAAACCTTCCAGGATGACTTCGCTCACCGAAGCCGCCCAGGGACCCCACCACAGGGTGAAGCGCGGCAACTCGTTGGTCAGCATGCTTTGCGCCAAGATCTCGTCATAGCCCTGCACGGCGCCTTCGTCATTCAGCGCCGCAGCCACCGACTTGCGCGAGGGGTACAAGCCAAATGCGCCAAAGATCGAACGTTGGGTGCCTTCGCTGACATACCACTTGATGAACTCCCAGGCTGCTTCGGCATTTTCGCTATCTACCGAGATGCCGATGCCGGCCGGGAAGCTCCAGGTATTGCCGACTTCTGGCAGCACCATGTATTCGACATGGGGCGCTTGCAGGGAGTTTTCGCCATTGCCGACCACGACCGAGCCCTGCCAGCCCTGATGGAATGCGCCGACGCCGCTCCAGAAGAGCCCGTGCTGGTTGATGCTGCCGGCCAGGATCTCGGGACTGACCAGCTCTTCGTCAAAGAAGGTCTTCAGCAGCGCCATAGCCTCGCGGGCCTTGCTGCCTTCATCGGCGAAGATCGGGTTGAGCTCGTCATCAAACATCGGGTCGCCCATGCTCAATGCCATCAGCCACCACGACCAATGGATCGCGCCCATAGCGATGGGGTGCTCATCAATGCCGGCATCGCGGATGGCAACCGACTGATCATAGAACTCGGCCCAGGTCGCCGGTGGCGCATCAAAGCCCGCTTCTGCCGTCTTTGCGCTGTTGTAATCCATCATCACCAACTGCTGGTACACCGGAATGGCCATGAGCTCGCCATCCAGCGTAAAGAAGTCGACCTTTTCAAAGTCGTCAATGTCCAGGTCGCCCATGGCCACCATATCATTCAGAGACATCATGTTGCCAGTTGCGACGACATTGGACGGCGCTTCTTCGGTGATGAAGATGACATCGGCCGGGGCTTGCATGGCGGCGGCCGCCACCTGCACGCGACTGTAAAGATCTGCCATCTGCACCGACTGAATCTCGACGGTGATGCCGCTCTCTGCCATGAAGGCGTTCAGGGCTTCTTCGTCCGGCGGCACACCCCACGATGGCGTCAAAAAGGAAATCGTACTGTCTTGCGCCTGCGCGGCAAAGCCCGCACTGAGCAAGAGTAACAGCATCAACAAGGGTATTGCCCGTTTCAAGCTATGCATGGTATCTCCCCTTCCATATAGACCTTGCCTTTCATAGTAACCGCTTTTGCGCGCAAGGCAAAAAACTGCATGTCAAGTGGGAATGGTCGGACACTCACTCCAGCGCTTTGAGGTCGCTGCTGCTGCCCGGCGCTTGCGGCGTACGATACACGCCATTTTCAACGCGCGCCGGCTGCGTGAAATGCGCCCGCAAATGGGGAATATATTCCAGGAAGATGACCTCGTGCCCCAGCGCGATGTGATTGAAGAGGACAAGATGCTGGTGGATCTGCCCCATATCGCCGACATGCGGCACGACCGGCACAGCAAACTTCTTCGCCAGCAGACTGACGGCGATGAACTCGCTGACTCCTCCCAGCCGCAGGCAATCGGGCTGTATGAAACCACAAGCCCCCGCCTGCAAATAATTCTTGAACAAAATCTGGTTGGGCAGGTGCTCGCCGATGGCCAGTTTCATGGGGGCGATCGCTCGTGCCAGAGTCTGATGCGCCAGGACATCGTCGGGATGCGTCGGCTCTTCGATCCAGTAAGGATTCATGCCGCGCAGCTCATTGCAAACCGCCATGGATTGGCTCAGAGTCCATTGTTGATTGCAATCCAGCATGACGCGCGCTTCTTCGCCGACTGCCTCCCGCACCAGGAATGCGCGCCGGATATCGCGGGCCGCATCTGCCGAACCTACCTTGAGCTTCACCGCCGCGAAACCGCGATCCAGCGACTCGATGATGTTCTGCTTGATTGTGTCGTCTGAATACTGAAACCAGCCGATAGATGTGTCGTAGCCGGGATAGCCGCGCTGGATGATACCGGCGCGTTCTTCGCGCGTTTCCCCCTGCCCTTGCAGCATTTGCAGCGCCTCGTCCGCTGTCAGCGCATCTTCCAGATAGCGCAGATGCAGGGTGTTCAACAGCTGTTCGGGCGTCAGATCCAGCAGCAGACGCCACAATGGCAATTGGCGTGATTTCGCCCACAAGTCCCAGCAGGCATTGACAATGGACGACAGCGCCAGGTGCACGACGCCCTTGTGCGGACCCAGCCAGCGATATTGCGGATGCTCGAGGATCTGCGCGAAGACAGCGCCAAAGCCCGCCATCAACGCTTCGATCTCGCAGCCAACCAGACATTCGCTCAATACCCTGATAGCAGCACAGACCAGGTCGTTGCCGCCGCCCAAGGTGAAGGCCAAGCCCGTGCCGCGCAGGTCGCCAGCCTGCAGCTGCGTCACGGCGTAGGAATACTGCGGATTGGAGTGGATGCTGTCTGCGCCGGCGCCTTCCTCCAAGGCATAGCGCTGGTCCTGCGCGCTGACAGCTGTGATGACATGGCTGGGCATATATCGCTCCTGTGTCAGAGAGTTCTGGTTGGTCCTGCATATCGTAACCACAAAGACACAAAGGGCACAAAGGCATTGAAGGTTCCTTGCCACAGAGAATAGTCTGCTGTGCAGGGGCGGGGGGGGGGGGGGATAGGCATCTTTCTTGCCGCAGGGTCGACTCTGCGTTATGCTTGTAGCTAGCGCATTTTACGCAGTTCAAGGAGGCAATACATGTTGATTCGCAGACTCTTCGTCGTCGTTCTGGTGTTGGCGCTGCTGATAACGGCGGCTGCTGCGCAAGACGAACCACAATACGCAGGCTTGGACATGGACTTGTCCGGCATCAACATCAAGATGGCAGCCATCGGCGGCGGACAATACGAAGTCATGTACGACTCGATCGCCGTTTTTGAAGAAGCCACGGGCGCTACAGTCGAGATCATCGCCCTGCTGGACGGCTTCGCGATCGACCAGAAGCTCAAGGTCGACTTTGCCACGGGCGCAGCCGACTATGATGTCGCCTGGGACCACACCAGCTTTGTCGCTCAATACACGCCTTTCCTGCATCCGCTGCAAGACTTCTTCAGCGATGAAGATCTGGCGGCGTTCAGCCCGGCCATCCTGGATGCGGCGACCATTGACGGCAACCTCTACCTGATCCCGCGCCACGCCGATATCAGCCCCATTCACTACCGCGCCGATCTGTTTGCGGACGAAGCTATCGCCGCTGCTTACATGGAAGCCACAGGCGAAGCCCTGACCGTGCCGACCACGCTGGAGCAGATCGACCGCCAGGCGCGCTTCTTCGTCGAAAACGGGCACGCCACCTTCGGCTATACCCTGGCTGGCAAGGAAGAAGCATTGACGGGCCGCTTCTACGAAATGCTCTTTGCCAGTGGCGGCGCGCTCTTTGACGAGAATTACAACCCGACCTTCAATGACGAGATCGGCGTTGCCGTGGCCGAATTGATCGCCAGCTGGTACCAGGATGGCATCATCCCGGCGGATACGACATCGCTGCTGTGGGATGGCGTCGCCCAGAACTTCTGCAACAACGATGTCGCCCTCAAGCTGGAGTGGTACGGCTGGTACTCCTACTTCCAGGATGCGGAATCCTGCGCGGTGGCCGGCAACTTTGGCTTGGCTCGCGGCTTCACAGGCCTGTCGGTCGGCGGCGACAATGTTCGTCCCAGCGGTTGGGCGGGCGCGCATGCCTTCTCCATCCCCGCGACAGCTCCCAATCCGCAAGCGGGCGCAGAATTGATCCGCTTCTTGACCAGCGAGCGGGTTGCCTATGAAGAAGCGACACTGGGCTACTTGCCGGTGCGCGACGATGTCTGGGGCCGCATCATCGCCGATGCAGCCGATGCCGAAAATCCGCTGAACCGCGAACGGCTGGAGCTGGCGCGCATCCAGGTCGGCGAAGACTTCAAAACGCCACCCCTGATCGCCGAGTGGCTTCCTTTCTCCAACCTCTTCTACCCGCAGCTGCAAGCGATCATCCTGGGCGATATCGACGCGCAATCCGGGCTGGATGCAGCCGCCGAAGATACCCGCGAGCTGATGGAATCGGCTGGCTACTACTAGATCGCTCCTCGACTTGAGGAAACCCGTAGGCAAGGTGGTCGGTAACAGATCGCCTTGTCCTGCGAAGGCAACCACCCGTGGGCGGCTCGCAGGAGTCGCCCCAAAGCCTGTACAGGTTCGATGACAGCCAAACCCAAAGCCAACCGGCAAAACGCAGCGGCGCAAGCCATCACGCAGAACCGCATTGATGCCGGGCTGTTTCCCTTTCTGCTGATATTGCCTGCGATCATCGTCATCGCGCTGGTCATCGCCTTCCCTCTGCTCTATTCGCTCTATGTCAGCTTCACGCCCTACGAGTTGCTGCGCCCCAACAGCCTGAACTTCACGCTGGGCAAGGCGCTGCGCAATTATCAAAAGCTGCTCAATGATGACGTCTTTTGGCGCTCGCTTTGGAACACAATCATCTTTCTGGCCATCAGCGTCAACCTGAGTTATTTGCTGTCGCTGGCGCTTTCGCAGCTGCTGGCGCGGGTGACGGTGGGCCAAAGCCTGCTGCGCACGCTGCTGATGGTGCCGATGATGTTCGCGCCCATTCTGGTGGGCATGCAATTCCGCTGGTTCTTCAACGCCAATGTCGGGCTGGTCAACAACTTTCTCATCAGCGTTGGCTTGATCCAGGAACAGGGACAGATCGCCTGGCTGGTGGATGTGCCGCTGGGCATGATCACCATCATCATCGCTTCGATCTGGATGAACATCCCGGTGCTGACCATCATCTTGTTGGCTGGCACACTCAGCCTGCCGACCGAGACATTCGAAGCGGCCGAGGTGGATGGCGCATCGGGCTGGCAAAAATTCCGCTTCATCACCTTCCCGCTGCTCGCGCCCTTCAGTTACATCGCGCTGACGATCATGTCGCTGGATATCGCGCGGGCATTTGACATCGTGCGCATCATGACCGATGGCGGACCAGCGCGCCGCACCGAGATGCTTTGGACGTATATCACGCGCCTGGCCATTGAAGACACCAAGTTTGGGCTGGGCAGCGCCATGTCCTGGATCACGGTGTCGCTTTCGGTGCTCTTCACGCTCTATTTCTTCCGCCAGCTGGTCAAGGCGAGGATCGTACGATGATCACGCGCAGTGTGGGACCCAACCGCCGCCGCAATGACCGCATCTGGAATGCCCTTGCTTGGGTCGTGCTGCTGGCATTGGCGCTGCCGGCATTTTGGATCATCATGACTGCCTTCCGCCCCAATTCTGAAATCAACACATTTCCGCCGGTGTGGATACCCCGGCGGCTGACCCTGGATGCCTATGCCAACATGTTTGGGCTGAACCCCGAAGTGCGGCAGCGCGTGGCGGTCGAAGCCTATCTGCGCAATTCGCTGCTGGCCTCGGGAGTCAGCACGATCGTGGCTGTTTCGCTGGGTACGTTGGCGGGATATGCCTTCGCGCGCTTCCGTTTTCGGTTTCATACTGGCTTGTTCTTGGGCATCATGCTGTCGCGGGCTGTGCCGGGCGTGGCGCTAAGCCTGCCTCTCTTTTTGCTCTTCAATCGCGTCGGCTTGACCAACAATGTGCTAGGGCTGGCACTTGTGTATGTCGCGGTCAACATCCCCTTCACCGCCTGGCTGATGGATGGATTCTTTCGCCAGATCCCGCAAGAGCTCACCGAATCGGCTTATATCGACGGCTGCGGGCACTGGTCGGCATTCTGGCGCATCGAGCTGCCGCTTTCGCTGCCCGGTTTGTCGACAGCGGCCATCTTTGCCTTTCTGGCGGCCTGGAACGAATTTCAGATTGTCAGCGTGCTGGCGCGCAACAACGCCGCCAAGACTTTCCCGCCCGGTCTCTTCGCCTTCACCGAGCAGTTCACCGTCGATTGGCGCGGCATGGCGGCCATGAGCGTGATCATGATGGTGCCAGCCGTGATCTTCGTGATCTTGGTGCAGCGCAACCTGGTCAGCGGCTTGACCTTTGGCGCGGTCAAAGGCTAGCCAAGCAAGCGGCCTAGGGACAATTCCCTTTCGTCGTCACATAGCCAGCGTGTACCCAGCCCAGCGTGCCATCGTGGTCGACCTGGAACCAATCGCCGCGTCTGTCCAGCGCGTCAACCGATGCGCCTTGGATGATCAGCCCAATCTTGTTGCCGTTGGGAGCATCGCGGAAGTTCAACCCGGCTGTGGTCGTGACCGTGCAATCGCGGGAGACAGTCATGACATTGCCCTCGGCGTCGATCATGCTGACTGCCAGGCTGTATTCTGTCTCCAGCGCGGTCTGGGGTACGATTGGCGACACAGCGATCACAGCCCGCGACACACCCGTCTGCACATCAATATCAACTTGCTGCGTACCCGTGACGAGATAGCGGTCCAGGTGCAGACCGTCTTCTGTCTCTTGCACGACTTGCAGCCAGGTGTTTTGTGGCAGGCGGTTGTCGGTGCGCAGCCAGCCTTCCACGACCCAGGCATCGTCTGACGATTCGAAGTCGTCATAGAAATCGATAGCGTCGATGCGCAGGTCATCAATGGCGAAGCCACGATCGAGCGTGGAACCATCGGTCATCAAGCCAAAGCGCAACAGTACCTTGGTCAGCAGGTAATCGCTGATGTCGATGCGCTCTTGTCGCCATCCGCCCGAGCTGCCGCTATAGGCGTCTTCAAGCCAGTATGCCTCGCCCGTGTGTTCGCCCTTCAACGTGTTCCAGCTTCTGCCAGCGTTGGTGCTCAGGGCAACATAAGCGACTTCATATTCTTCCTCCGTTTCGTGCCAAACCTTGAACTCCAGCCAGATGACTTCGGATGGCATTTGTCCCAGGTCGCGTATCAAGCTGCTGTCGGTCCAGACTGAGGCGGGCGCGTAATAGAACGAGTCGCCTTCGGGGGCGGTTGTCTCGATGAATCCCAATTCTGGCGCTTGTGTCAGCAGCAGCGAGAGTTGGTCTGCGCCACTCACATTGGCGACAATGTATTCGGTGCTATATTGAGGCAGGCTGCTGTTGTGCACAGCCGGGAACGAACGCAGCGTTTGCGTGGGCTGCGCCGGCGTCAGCACATTTTCGACATCGTCGTCATAACCGTATCCGCGCCGCGAGTCCTGGAAGTAGTTGGCGAGCACCCAATCGGCGAACACGTCATCGGCCGATGCGCTGTAATGGTCGCGCAAGACTTTGGCGACGCCGCGCCAGCCGTCCAGGCTCTCGGCATACAGCCGCGCAATGATATCTTCGCCAAATCGCTGGGCGAGATAGATCGCGAACAAGCCGACCGCTGCATACTGCGCATACCGGTCGCCCTCGACATGGAAGTATGTCAGGCCAATATTGGGGGCTTTCATAAAGCCATCGCCGTACCATTCCAGCATTTCTGCGCCAAAGAGATGATATTCCACATAGGTGGACATGGCTTCGCTCATCCACCATTCTTCGTTGTTATCGCGATGATATTCCAGCAGATGCTGGTATTCGTGCGCAATCGTAGACGCCAAATCGTCTTCAGTCAGCAGTGAGCCATCATCGTACATCGGGTCGACCATGACCATTTCGCGTTGGTTGCTCTGCTCGTTCAGGTCATGGGGCAAGGCAAATCTTTTGTCAAATATGCCTTGCCAGGACGATTCTTCGTTGTGGGCCATCACGATCGTCAGGCGAGGATCGCCGTCTACGCCGGGTGGCGCAGCATATTGAAAAAGTTCGTGAATCGGTTCGATAATTTCGCTGTCGATATGCTCTGCCATTCGCTGTGCGCGCCAATTCGAGTAGGCTAGCGGGTAGTCCACCCATATCAGCACATTGTCTGTTATGCCGCGCAATTCCGCGTCGATCTGGACATTGCCTGCCTCTGCGCCTGCATCCACCCACAAGTTTTCGCGGTCGCCGATTTCATACACGGGCGGGCTGGACGGCGGCCTGTGCTCGGTCCTGAAGTTGTAGAAGTCGTCTATCAGCTGCGCATAGTCAAAGGCGGGGATCTCCAATGCTGCCAGAGCCTCAAGCATGGGGTAGTCGAGGCCTTGCGCTCGCAAGGTTGTGGCGAAAGCCAGCGCGAGAATGATGATCAGCGCTTTGTTTGGCATGAGATTCCTCCGTGCTTGGGGGCTGCTGACACCGCGCTGACCACGCGCAACGCAACCTGGTCAGCGGCTTGACCTTCGGCGCGGTCAAGTGCTAGTCGGCTGCAGCCTAGGGACAATTCCCTGTCGTCGTCACATAGCCGGCGTGTATCCAGCCCAATGTGCCATCGTGGTCAACCTGGAACCAATCGCCGCTTTTGTCCAGCGCATCGACAGCCCTGCCTTGCGTGATCAGCCCAATCTTGTTGCCGTTGGGGGCATCGCGGAAGTTCAGCCCGGTCGTAGTGGTAACAGTACAATCGCGCGATACTTCCATAACATTGCCCTGGGCGTCAATCAGGCTGGCAGTCAGGCTATATTCTGTCTCCAGCGCGGTCTGCGGCACGATCGGCGACACAGCGATCACAGCCCGCGTCGCGCCCAGCAGCACATCAATATCGACTTGCTGCGTACCTGTGACGAGATAACGCTCCAGGTGCAAGCCGCTGTCGGTCTCTTGCACGACTTGCAGCCAGGTATTTTGGGGCAGGCGATTGTCGGTGCGCAGCCAGCCTTCCGCGACCCAGGCATCATCGGGCGCTTCGAAGCCGTCATGGAAGTCGATGGCGTCGATGCGCAGGTCATCAATGGCCATGCCGCGATAGTTGGTGACATTGTCCGATACCACTTCAAAGCGCAGCAGAATGCGCCGGCCAATGAAGTAGCGGAGATTGATGCGCTCTTGCAGCCAACCATTCGATTTGCCAGTGTAGCCATCTGAATGCAGCCAGGACTCGCCGCCAGCGGTATGCTCGCCAGAGAGCACAGACCAGGTCTTGCCGCCATCTGTGCTGACCTCGACATAGGCGTACTCTCTACCCGACACCAAGTCATGCCAAATGCTGAATTCCAGCCAGGCGCTGCTGACTCCTTGCAGGTCAAGCTCGCGCGTTAGGCGACTGTCCGCTGATGCCGCGGTCACGCCATAATAGACATAGTCGCCTTCCTTGGCAGCGGCATCAAACAATTTGGCTTCGGGCATTTGTGTCAGTTGCAGGGAGAGCTGGTCGGCGTCGCGCACATTGACTTCAAAGTAGTCGGTGCTGTATTGGGGCAGACTTCCGCTAACCATTGCAGGAAATGCGCGCAGATAATGGACTGGCTGCACGGCCCGCAAGACCTTGTCCGGGTCGGCATAGCCATATCCGCGATCATGGGCTTGAAAGTAGTTCGCCAACGTCCAATCTGCGAAGACTTCGTCGGCAGATATGTTGTGCTGTGTACGCAGTACTTTGTCGATGCCGCGCCAGCCGTCCAGGCTCTCTGCGTGCAGGCGCGCTATCAAGTCGTCGCCAAAGCGCTGGGCGAGGTAAACCGCGAAGAGAGCGCCAGCGCCATATTTCTCGCCCAGATTGTCGCCCGCGCGCAGCATGGTCAAGCCTGTTTGCGGCGCCGCCAGGAACATCCCTGTCGTAGTTTCTATGCGCTGCAAGCCGCGCTTGTGAAACTGCGCAAAGCTTGAAAAGGCTTCATTCAGCCACAACTCTTCATTGGCGTCGCGGTGATGCAGCAGGATATGCTGAAATTCGTGTGCGATGACCTCGATCAGCAGGTTATCATCCAGCAGAGACCCATCGGTGAATACGCGATTGACCACCAGCATCTCGCGCTCGTTGCTGATTTCGTTCAGTTGGCGTGGCAGCGCATGCCCCTTGGCGAATATGCCAGCCTGTGGAAAAGCAGGATTCTGCATCATCACGATGATCAGACGTGGGTCGCCATCGACGCCTGGAGGCTCGGCATAGTCGAATAGCGCTTGCAGCGGTCGGATGACTTCAGCAGAGACGCGCTCTGCCAGAGACTGCGCCCGGTCGTGGGAGTATGGGACTGACTCTAGGACCCATAGCAGCACGCTGTCGGTCATGCCGCGCAGTTCAGCGCTGTATCGCTCTTCCCCTGGTGCAGCGCCAGCGGGCAGCCAGAAAGTTTCGCGGTCGCCAAGCGCCACCTGCGCAGGGCTGGACGGTGGCTCGTGATCGGCATCAATCCAGTACAGGCGGCTGACAACATCTCCATAATCAAAGCTGGGGATTTGCAGATTTGCCAATGCGTCGAGCGTGGGATAGTCGGGTCCTTGCGCTCGCAGGGTCGTGGCGAGAGCCAGCGCAAGAATGAGAATAATCGTTTTCTTTGGCATGAGATTCCTCCTTCCATGGGGCTGCTGACACCGCGCTGACCACGCGCAACGCAACCTGGTCAGTGGCTTGACCTTCGGCGCGGTCAAGTGCTTGTCGGCTGCAGCCTAGGGGCAATTCCCTGTCGTCGTCACATAGCCAGCGTGGATCCAACCCAACGTACCTTCAAAGCCCACCTGGAACCAATCGCCGCTTTTGTCCAGCGCATCGACAGCCCTGCCTTGCGGGATCAGCCCGATCCCGTTGCCGCTTGGAGCATCAATATCGACTTGCTGCGTACCTGTGACGAGATAACGATCCAGGTGCGAGCCGCTGTCGGTCTCTTGCACGACTTGCAGCCAGGTATTTTGGGGCAGGCGATTGTCGGTGCGCAGCCAGCCTTCCGCGACCCAGGCATCATCGGGCGCTTCGAAGCCGTCATGAATATCCAATCCGTCTATGCGCAGGTCATCAATGGCGAAGCCGCGATCGAGCGTGTGACCATCGGTCATCAAGCCAAAGCGCAGCAACGCCTTGCTCAGGTCATGGGGCGAAGCAAATCCTTTGTCAAATATGCCTTGCCAGGACGATTCTTCGTTGTGGAACAGCACAATCGTCAGGCGGGGATCCCCGTCTATGCCGGGCGGCGCGGAATATTGGAAGAGTTCATGAATCGGCTTGATGACTTCGCTGTCGATAGGCTCTGCCATTCGCTGCGCGCGCCAGTTTGAGTAGGCTAGCGGGTAGTCCACCCATATCAGCACATTGTCTGTTTTGCCGCGCAATTCTGCGTCGATCTGAACATTGCCTTCATCTGTGCCTGAAATCACACACAAGTTTCCGCGGTCGCCGATTTCATACACGGGCGGGCTGGACGGCGGACTGTGCTCAGTCCTGAAGTTGTAGAAGTCGTCTATCAGCTGCGCATAGTCAAAGGCGGGGATCTCCAATGCCGCCAGAGCCTCCAACATTGGGGTCTCGCTTTCCTGCGCCCCAACCATAGCGCTGCATGACAAAACAGCGATTAGCATGATGTTGAGTGCAATGAGACGCATGATGCTTGCTCGTCGATAATCCATGACAGACCGCCGAGTATAACGCGCTGCGCTAGCCGATTCCAAACGACAGATTCGCTGCACATCTGCTTCATAACGCGTTAAGCTTGGGTTGCCCCGTTTGCAGAAAGAGGAAGCTGCATGAGAATCAGCGACATAGAAATCCGCCTGTGCAAGCCGCGCGAGCCAGTCATGTCCGATAGCGAGCTGCGCGACACCCAAAAGTCGGACCTGCACTTTTTGATCATCACGTTGAAAACCGATGCGGGCATAGACGGCGTCAGCATGGGCTTCGCTGGTATGGGTGCAGAAATGGCGGGCAATGTAGCCGCCCAATCGCTTAAGCCCTTCTTCTTGGGCAAAGACCCGCTCGCTCGCGAACAGCACTGGCACGACTTCCGGCGTTATGACCGCGTCTGGCATCACAGTCCGATCTATGCCTATGGACCTTTCGATATCGCGCTGTGGGATATCGCTGGCAAGCTCGCGCATATGCCGCTGTATCAACTGCTGGGGCACTATCGCGAAAAAGCGCCCACCTATGTCAGTTCTATGTTCCTGGATAGTCCGCAAGATTACGCCGACCAGGTCATTCAGATCAAAGCGCAGGGCTTCCATGGCTACAAGCTGCATCCGCCCAGCGATTATCACGAAGCGCTGGCTGCCTATCGCCTGTGCCGCGAGGCTGTTGGCGATGACAGTCGCTTCAAGCTGATGGCCGACCCCGTCACCGCGCACAGCTATTACGAAGAGGCGCTGCGCATGGGGCGCGAACTGGAAAAGCTGGATTATTACTGGTTCGAAGAGCCGCTCTATGATGTCGACTTTCACAGCCTGCGCAAGCTAACGCGCGACCTGGACATTCCGATCTGCGGCACAGAAGTGCTGGCGGGCTCGCACTATTCAACAGCCGAGTGCATCGCCAGCGGGGTGGTTGATATCGTGCGCAGCGATGTGTCGTGGAAAGGCGGCGTAACCGCGGTTATGAAAACGGCGCACCTGGCCGAGGCATTTGGCATGCGCTGCGAGATCCACACCGCCATCTATCCCGCGCTGGAGATCGTCAATCTGCATTGCGTCTGCGCCATCGCCAACTGCGAGTTCTTCGAGGCGCTGGCGCCCAGTTCGCTGCTGAAGCTGGGCATATTGAATCCGCTGCGCATTGATGACGAAGGCTATGCTCATCCGCCGACGGGGGCTGGCACGGGCATCGAGTGGGACTGGGACTTCATTGACGACGCGACTGTGGCGGTGCTGTAGGGCCTTGGATTGCATTCTTGCCTGGACGATTCAGTGAATCGCCCGCACTGTCATGAATCAGCGGTAGGGCGACACGAATACCGCCCCTACACGACGCTCGAACCAGACATCAATCCATGTGGAAGACCTCTTCGATGTTATGCCACCATTCGCCTTCGGCGCGGTCATCGACCGGCTTCTGCATGGGCATGCACAGATCCCACCATTTTTGCGTGGTTTCGTCGGCGGCCATGGCGGCCATATCCGCTTCGAAATCATCGCCATGATATTCCATATACGCGAATAGCAGGTCGCCATAGCGATAGATTGAATAGTTGCGGATATTGCACTCGGCGATCTTTTTCAAAACGCCGGGCCACACATCCGCGTGCAGGCGAATGTATTCTTCGGCGTGCTCGGCGCGGATGCCGATGATTTGTCCAAAACGTTGCATGTGATGTCTCCTGTGCTTATCTCAAGGGCGGCGTGTTCATAGGCGGGCGACCCAGTGGCTCGCCCCTACAGTTCTTCGCGCTACGACTGGAAGTTCTCCGGGTGGCGATACTTCACTGTTTGCAAGTGCTCGCAATAGAGCGCCAGCACGCCTTCGTTCTTATACACTTCATAACTAACGGTGACCAAGCCCATTTCGGCATACTTTGGCTGCTTGCTGAGCTGTGTGCGCACGGTGTAAATGGTATCGCCGATGAAGACCGGCTTGATGAAGCGCAGCTTGTCATATCCATAACTGAACGTGTGCACATTGTTGTGCGCCATCAAGCCCAGCCCGATGCTGAATACCATGCTGCCAGCCACCAGCCGCTTGTCAAAGATGCCTTCGTCGCGCGAAAAGATCTCATCGGCGACATAGGGGTGCATATCCAGCACGATCGCGTTGAAAATCATGCACTCGCCTTCGGACAAGGTGCGGCGGATGCTCTTGATCTTGGCGCCGATTTCAAAGTCCTCATACATCCAGGTTTCGGTATTGAACAAGGGCAGGTCATTGTGCATTTCGACAGGTGTGTTTTCGGGCATAGTTTCCTCCCTAGTTGATAGCGAATTCGGACAGGATGCGCTGGGTATCTTCGCCGATGCGCGGCGCTCCCTTGCGGCTTTTGAGGATCTTGCCATCAATGCGGATGGGGCAACGCAAGGTATCGAGCTTGACCGCTTCGTCGCGCGCCACCTCTTGCACCATGTCGATGACCTTGAAGCCCTCGTGCTGCAGCAGCCGCTCCCAGCTGAGCACATCGGCGCACCAGATATCTTGTGGTTCCAGGATACCCAGCCAATGACGCGTGGGCTGCGCTTTCAGATGCTCGACCAAGAGGGCTTTGATCTCGTCGCGCCGGCTGAACCAGGTGGCGCTGTCGGTATAGGCCAGCAGCGGCGGACAATCCAGCAGCTCACCCAGCACGGGGATTGAGCCCATTGCCAGCGCCAGATAGCCGTCGGCTGTTGTATAGATGCCATAGGGCGCGGACAGATAAGCATGTGCGTTGTTGATTGCGCTGCGCTGCGGCAACTTGCCACCATCGTTGAGGTGGGTCGTCAGCACTTCAAATTGAAAGTCGAGGATCGATTCCAGCAGGCTGACCTGCACCAGGCCGCCTTCGCCAGTCGTGCCGCGCCGCACCAGGCAAGCCAGAATGCCCTGCACCAGATGCGCACCGGTGAAGAGATCGACCACCGCCAATCCAAAAGGCGTGGGCGGACGGTCGGCATCGCCATTCAGCCAGACCAAACCTGAAATGGATTGCAGCAGCAAGTCTTGCCCGGGCTTGTAGACCCAGGGTCCGGCATGTCCGTAGCCAGTGATCTCGCCATAGACGATGCGGGGGTTTATGTCGCGCACAGTGTCATAATCCAAGCCCAGCCGCGTCATCACGCCAGGCCGGAAATTCTGCACAATCACATCAGCCTGCGCGAGCAATTCCTTGACCCGCGACAAATCGTCGGCATCCTTCAAGTTGGCGGCGAAGCTCTCTTTGTTGCGATTGATGGAATGAAAGAGCGTGCTTTCGCCATCCAGTTCCAGTTCGGAGATATACAGCTGTCGACACAGGTCGCCGCCGTCCGGTCGTTCCACCTTGATGACTCGGGCGCCCATATCCGCCAGACGCAGCGCAGCCGACGGACCCGACAGAAAGATACTGAAGTCCAATACTAACAAGCCTTCGAGTGGTCGCATGGTCGCCTGCTTCTCCCTGGTGTCGGAGCAAAACCGCTGCAAAGACTATAGACAGCGAAGCGATTTCTGTCAAAGGTCTGTGCCTGTCTGTCGCGCTCCTGCACTGCCCAAATCCTTGTGTTACAATTCTGCCCAGGCTGAATTTGCTTGCTTGCGCGGGAGATCCTCATGTACAAAGTCGATACGCATCAACACTTTTGGAACCTGGACGAGGTTGCCTATCCCTGGCTGGCGCCAGCTTATGGACCCATCTACCGCACGTTCACACCGGCCGAGCTGGAACCGCAGTTGAATGCCGCCGGCGTCGATAAAACGGTCATCGTGCAATCCATGGACTCCTATGCCGATACCGACTCCATGCTGGCGATCGCCGAGCAGCATGACTGGGTGGCGGGCGTGGTCGGCTGGGCGCCCCTGCACGACCCGGCAGAAGCGGACAAAAAACTGGACGCCTATACGCAGAACCCCTACTTCAAAGGCATGCGCCACTTGATTCACGAAGAAAGCAATCCCGATTGGGTTTTGCAGAAGCAGGTCATTGAAAGCTTGGGGCTGCTGGCAGAGCGCGACCTAACCTTTGATGTGGTGGCTGTCTTCCCCAACCATCTCAAACATGTGCCGACGCTGGCGGAAAAAGTGCCCGAGTTGATGATGGTCATCGATCATCTGGCAAAGCCGCCGCTGGATGGAAGCGACCGCAACGAATGGCGCGCTCAACTTGCCGCCGCCGCCGAATGTCCCAATGTCTACGCCAAAATCTCGGGCCTGAATACCGTAACGCCCGACTTTGAGAATTGGACTTACGAAGATATCAAGCCGCTGGTCGACTACGCCATTGAGCAGTTCGGACCGCATCGTCTGATGTTTGGCAGCGATTGGCCCGTGGCGGTGCTGGCTGGCGACTATGCCAAAGTCTGGGCAGAGACCAATACCTGCCTGGCCGATTTGACTAGCGCTGAGAGAGATGCGGTGCTGGGCAAGACCGCGAATGCCTTCTATGGGCTGGATCTATAGGCTGTCGCAGCCAGACTAGGTTTCAGGTTCCAATTCTACATCGGTTTCGCGCAGGCTGAGCATGCCTTCCAGGCGAGCCAGACGCTGGTTGGCGCGGTCGACCTTGTTCTCGACAAATTGTATGTCACTGCGCAAGCTCGATTCCAGGCTGTCGATGCGCTTGTTGAGCATATCAGCTTCGTTCTTGATCTCTCCACGAAGCGCGGTCTCGAGTCGTTTGGATTCCTGGGTCTGGGAGGAATCTACGCGCTGGATATCTTCGCGCAGATCTCTATCGAGCTTGTCAATACGCGAATGCAGCGCTTTGTTTTCTCTCTTGAGCTCATCGCGCAATGCCGAAACTCTATCTTCACTCCGCTTGTCCAAACGCCAATAGAAGGCGAATAGAGAGAGCATGAACAGAATGGTATCAGGGTTAAGAATCGAATTCTCCATGCGCAGTCTCCCTGACTCAGGCACCTGCTATAATGATAGCGCGACTCGCAACCAATCGCAAATCAGCCGCGAACTCACGGCGCGGGAATGGCGGTGCCGCCGGCTGCGCTGGATTCGTATGCCGCTTCGACGGTCGTCATCGTTTCGATGGCGTCTTCCACCGAGGTCGGCAGGTTCTCCGCCTCGCCATCCGCATAGCGCATCAAGCTGGCCATTGTGCCGATGAAGGCTTCGGGGAACCACGATCCGCTGATGTCCAGGGTCTGCCAGGTCGGTTCTTCATCATCCAGCAGCACATATTCAAAGCGGTCGGGCACGCCATGCGGATAATTCATATTCAGCCCGGCGCGGATCTGGATGGCGCCGCGGCTGCCTTCGAACTTGACATAGGACTGCTGCTTCTGCGCGCCATAGGCATGGCTGTGATTGGTCATCACATTGACGCGCGGGTTGTCGCCATAATCCATGATGATCATGGAGCGCGAGCCGCCGCGAAGCTCTGGCGCGGACGGATGGCTGATTGTCTTGGCATAGACGCTATTGGGACTGCCACAAAACGAACGAACCAGATCGACATAATGAATGCTGTGATAGAGGATCTCCACGCGCGGCAAAGGAAAAAGGAAACCCCACAGATGCCAGGGCGTGTCAGTCTGAATGCGCACTTCCATATCGCACAATTCGCCGATTAGCCCCTGCTCAATCATGTCGCGGGCGGCGATGATGAAAGGGGCAAAGCGCAATTGGAAATTGATGGCCGCGACCAACTCGCGCTCCCGGCAGATTTTCAGAATCTCCCGCGCTTGAGCCAAGTCTTCGCCCATTGGCTTTTGGATGAGCACGGCGCGGCCGGCCGGGATCTGCGCGAGGATTTCGGTGATGGCGCCGCCCGGCACTGCCACATCAAAGACGGCGTCTGCGGGCGAATCGCTGATGGCTTCCGCGAGCGAATCGTACAGGCGCGGCACGCCGAACTTGTCCGCCATCATGCTTGCGCGCTGGCTGTCGATATCATAGCCACCGGCCACAGCAAAGCCAGCGATCTGATAGGCGGGGTAATGCGCATCGTGCACGATCCCGCCCATGCCGATGCTGACGATGGGGCGCGGCTGGCTGGGCAATGTGGCTGCTTGACGAAGAGCGAAGCTGGGCATGGAACACTATCCTGGCTGGCTGATTAACTGAGATTACCTACATAGTCCGAAGAATACACAAGTCGACGATCACTCTGCCGGCGAATTGCTGCCTAGTCAACTTCCCGCCGCTGCACGAGATACAAGTGCTGGCAGGCGAGCACAATCTTGCCGTGCTGGTTGTGCACTTCGACTTGTTCGATGACATAACCATGATCGGGGCGCTTGGGATAATCGCGCTTTTCACTGATAGTCGCGGTGACCGTGATGGTATCGCCGATGTATACGGGGCGGATGAAACGAACACGGTCGTAGCCATAAGAAAAAGCGACCGGATTGATCTCGTTGGCGGTCATGCCAATGGCCACGCACAAAATCAACGTGCCATGAGCGATGCGCTGCTTGAACTCCTGCGTCTTGACCCATTCGGCGTCCATGTGATGCGGGAAGAAATCGCCCGTCTGCCCAGCGTGCAGGACAATATCCGCTTCGGTGATGGTGCGTCCAAAAGTCTGACGCGACAAACCGATTTCGTAGTCTTCAAAGTAGCTGGTTTTGATCATGACGGATTCTCGCTGGATTTTCTGCTCACGCGCTGACACTGCGGCTATGTTACCACAGATGCCTTGGCAACTCACAAGCCGGGCAGGGGGCGGCGGATGCTCTCGCGAGCGCTCTGAATTGGCTGTATCCTGACATCCGCCTGTGTTACAGTAGCCTCATTATGCGCAGACGATCTTCCACCATCGCTGGTCCCGCGCGCGTATCACCCTACGCCCGCACAGGATCGCTGCCGCGCTGGCGTCGTGGCTGCGGCTGCGTCTGTTTGCTGGCCTCTGTCGCGCTGACGATCACGGCGGTCTTTTTGGTAATCACCGCGCCGCCAGCTGTCGGCACGGCCAGCTCTGCCCCCGCACAAACTGTAGAGGTTGCCGCGCCCACCGCCAGTTTGCTGCCAGCTACGCGCATCGCCGCCCCCCCAAGCGAATTGCCCGCGCAAGCGCCTGAAGCTGCCTTGCCGACAATCAGCGCGCGGCAAATCTCGCAGTTGTTGGCCACGCCGCCTTTGCAAATCGCCGAATCGCTGCTGATGCGCGAAGACAGCCTGCGCTATGACCCCTTCACCATCATTCCCAACCGCTCGCGCACGAAAATGACCGTGTATGTCGCGCGACAAGGCGATACGATCGCTTCAATCGCCGGGCGTTATGGCTTGAGCAGCGAGACAATCGCCTGGTGCAACGATCACCGACTGGCGCAATGGCTGCGGCCGGGCGATGTGGTCACTATCCCGCCGGCTGACGGCGCATGCCACACGGTCTTGCGCACGCAGGGCTTGGATATCGCCGCCATCGCCGAGAAATATGGCATCGACGACCCCTACGCCATCATTGAAGCGCCTGCCAACGACCTGGCAACAGTCAGTCCCGACTTCCTGGCGCCCAGCAATACCTTTCTCTTCATTCCCGGCGGCGAAGGTCCAGTCATCACCTGGAATGCGCCGGTGCAGCAGGACAGCGCCGGCAATGTGGTGGCATTCGATCCACGCAGCCCTTTCAGCTGTGGCGCGCGCAGTGGCGGTGGCGCCTATTGGTCTAATCCGCTGCCCAACGGCACCTTCGTGCGTGGCTTTTATGCCGGGCACAGCGGCATTGATATCGCGGCCGCCCCCGGCACACCCATCTATGCCGCCAACAGCGGTCCCGTGCTTTATGCCGGTTGGAATAACTGGGGTTATGGCAATACCGTCGTCATTGGACACGGACCCTTTTCGACGCTCTATGGCCACATGAGCAGCCGCAATGTTGGCTGTGGACAGACGGTCGCGGTGGGGCAAGTCATTGGCTTTGTGGGCAGCACGGGCAATTCATCGGGTCCGCACCTACACTTCGAGATCCGCTATTTGAACCAGCCCGCAGATCCTTCGGCAACGACAGGCATCGGCTGGTGAGCGACTTCCGTGCTGTTGAGGATGCCTGGCTGGCGCTGCAAAATGGCGCTGATTCCCAACTGCGCGCCGAGGCGGTCGTCTTCCTGGGCGAGCAGCGCTATGCCCCCGCTGTGCCACATTTGATCGAGCTGCTGCGCGGGGCGGATCCCGGCACGCGATATCTGACTGCCAAGGCGCTGGGACAGATCGGCGACGAAGCAGAAGCCGCTGTGCCCGCCCTGCTAGAGGCGCTGCGCGGTGACGATATGTTTTTGCGAGCGGGCGTCACCGGCGCGCTGATCAAAATCGGCTATCCCGCTGTGCCCGGGCTGACAGTCGCGCTATTCGATGACAGCAACGCGGTCAAACGGGCGGCCTGCAAAGCGCTGGGCAAGATCGGCAATCCGCGCGCTGTGCCCGCCTTGACCAATGCGCTGCAAGATGCCAACGCTGGCGTGCGCCGACTCGCCCAGGAAGCGCTGGAACGTATCGAGAGCCACGATCAACGCGAGACTGACTAGACCAACCAGCGAGAGACCGACATGTTTTCAAATGCCGAAATCGAGCAATTCCGCAGCGAGGGCTGGCTGGCGGTCGACGACTTTTGGAGCGAGCGCGAAGTGGCCGCCATGCGAGCCGAACTGGACTGCCTGAAGAGGCGCGGACTGCTGCGCAATGTGGCTACCGCCGGCGATGGGCAGACGCCAGCCAGCGACCAAGTTAATTTGCAGCTTTGCCCCATGTTTCCGCACAGTTCGCTCTTCCGCGCCATGCCCTTCGCCGACAAAGCCATCGCCGCCGTCCAACAGCTGATCGGCGACCCAGTCGTGCTGCACCTGGATCAAGTCTTCCTCAAGCCAGGCAAGCAGGGCAGCGGCACCAACTGGCATCAGGACAACGCCTATTTCCAGATCGCCGATCCGCTACGAGGCGCCGCCATGTGGACGGCTGTGCACGATGCGACTGTGGCAAACGGCGCCATCCATGTCATCCCGGGCAGCTTCCGCACTGTCTATCCACACAGCCGCGATCTCTACAGCGACCATCACATCCGCTGTTATCCGCCCGAAGACGATGCGCTGGCGATCGAACTGCCGGCGGGTGGCGTGGCATTCTTCGCGTATGGCGTGGCGCATTGCACGTTGGCGAATAGGACCGACAAAGAACGGGCCGGCGTGGCGCTGCATTTCATCAACGGCGGACAAGATGCCACAGCCAAGAGCGGCTTTCCCCTGGGCAAGCGACCCTACCTCAGCGGCGAAGGAGCCAGCGGCGGACTGAATGAGCATGGCGAAGTCATCGCGGGCAGCTGGGGGCGCGAAGTCTCGGCAGCGCTGGCACAATCGTAAACGCCAGCTAGGCTCCGTATGTCTGCCTGCCCAGCAGAATCTGCTGTAAACGAAACATGTCGGTGCGCGAGGTCAAATCCAGGCTGATCGGCGTAACCGATATCAGGCCGTCGTGCAGCAGCGCATAAACATCGCTGTCGGGTTCGGCAAGATCGGGGTCGGCATGGTAGCGATAACCCAACTTGGCGGGGTCGCCCAAGGTCAGCCGTTCGGGGCGGGTGGGAAAGTAAACGCGCCGCCGTGACAGCCGCGTCAGCCGCCAGTCGGTCGTTTCAGTCGCGCTCCAGGGCACATCAATCTTCAGCACATCGACATCATCGGGCAGCGCCGAATGGTCCAGCAGCCAGTCGCCGAAGCGCCGGGTCCAGGTCGCGGCCAGGCTAAAGTCGACTTCGTCACTGTGCGTCAAATGCAAGTCGGTGGTCGTCTGCAAGCTGACGGCGATAGAGCGAATGCCCAGACTCGCGCCTTCCAGCGCCGCGCCGACAGTGCCGGAAATCGTAACGCCGTTGCCCGTATTCTCGCCGTAATTGATGCCACTGACCAGCAGCGCCGGGTGTTGTTGCTCGGCCAGCTCGAGCACGGCATGCTGCACCGCTTGCGCCGGCGTGCCATCGACTGCGTAGGCAAGGCAATCGCCAAAGTCGCCGGGCGGCGTGTAAGGGAATATCCGTCCCTCGCTGTAATGCGGCATGCTGCGCCCCATGCCCGATTGCTGTTCGCGCGGGGCAGCCACCAGCAGCCGTCCACAGCCGCGAAATGCCGCCACAGCCGCCCATAATCCTGGCGAGTCGATACCGTCGTCGTTGGTGAACAAGATGATGGGCGATTCAGATTGTGACATACAGGATTCCCGTCTGAGGTCTAGGCGGTCGACATTGCTGCTTAGCCTATGTCATGCTCTTTAAGTGGGCAAGGCTGTATGTTACGGGCGGATAAAAAGAGGATTAAGTCATGATGATGATGGGAGCTCGGGCGAAAGAAAGTTGCTGCCCAGGTATGACAAGTTGGGAGCGGCGCTAAAGGTATTGTTGCGCTTCGATCACTCATCCAGAACTCGTTTCAGATTTCCCGTTGTCAACTTTATTGAGACATGGTATCAATAAACAAGTAATTGATACATGGTATCAATAATCTGCTAGAGGTTGGATGGCTTATGCTCAGCAATACGATTAAACCCGAAGACTGGCTGGCCGAGCTCGACGAGAGCGGCTTACGCGTGACAGCAGTTCAGGAGATGTTGATCGATATCTTCGCGCACAGCGAATATCCGCTCAGCACCGAGCAAGCTTGGCATGTCGCCCGTCAGTCGCGCCCGAAAACCGGCAGAGCGACCGTCTACCGCATGGTCGAGAAGCTCGAAAACCTGGGCCTTGTACGCCGCGTTCATGGTTATCAGGGATGCAGCCGCTTCGTGCCAACCCTGCCTGAGCTAATGATGCTGTTCATCTGTCTGGACTGCGGACACGCGAATTATCTGGACAGCCAACCGCTAGACCATCTGATTCAGCATAGTGAAGATACCAGCGGGCATCACATCACCGACAGTCAATTACAACTCTACGGAATCTGCGCGACCTGTCAGCAAGACGCTTGATCATTTAGGAGGGTGTTTATGTTGAATTTGCCAGTTGACTGGGGGACGCTATGGCTAGGCGGTTTCTGCCCGGTGGGGGCGCTGGGTGGTTTACCGGTGCGCGGCTCAGATCATACTGCCCATCCACCGCTGGATGATTTGCTGACCCTGCCCCCTGATACAACTTTGTGCGCCGATGCGACGCTTTTATCCGCCGAACGCGCTTGGTCGCAACGACTGGGCGGCGCGATGGTCTTATTGGCGCGCGATGCCTACCGCGCTCGCCGCTTACTGCATCAGGCCGCGGAGGTTCAGCAAGGCGAATGGGTCGGTGTCCCTGCGAATGCCAGCCATGACCTGGCAGAGTCGATCAAACATCATAAGGCGCTGCCGCGCTTTCTGGACTTTGACGCGCAGCTACGGCTCGCGAGGTCTAGTACACGCTTCACCTGGACACAGGTGGTGCGCGGGTTGTGGCAGCCGCAGAACGCTACAACCTGGCTCGACTGCGCTGACACCCTGCCTATGCCCGGCGCGGCAGAGCGCCCGGCGGTGACGCTCTACGGCTTGCATCTGCCTGATGATCGCTCCGGCGCGCTGCTGGTATTCAATGATGAGGCGCTCTATGCTGAGGTGAGAGCATTGCGTCAACCAGCTGACTGCCCGAACGCGGCACAGGCATTGGCGCAGTGTGAACGCCTGCCAGATCTGGCAGAGCGCCAAAACGCGAATCTAGCAGAGGTACGACGCGGTCTGCATGAAGCCGCCGGGCTGGCGACGCATGAGCCGAACAGGCTGGCGCTGGCGACCGCGGTCGCGGTACAGATTCCGCTAGAGAGCGATGTCGCTACGTTTTACGCCTATGTTGAGCAGGAAAATACGCCCGTGCGCTGGCTGCCGCAGATTCAGCCTTTGCATTATGCTGCGCTGCGTGCTGACGGCGCGCCAAATCACCGCGATACGGGGGCGAACCTCACCCGCTGGTTGTATGTTCCGGTTGGACCAGATTACACCTTCGAGGAGATCAAACACGGTGTGTTGGGCATCGTCAAAGCGGCGGAATATCTCGGTGTGCGCTGGCGCAGCAATCCAGTCCATGCTGCCGAGTACGCTGCCATGATGGATCGAACGCATGGCGCCGGGCATGATGCCTACCGCCCTTTGTTCGCGCTGGATGGCGCCTTCGCAGTGGGAGACCAGCCATGCGGTTGATCGTCATCACCGGGATGCCGACAGCACGGCAGTCCGCCCGCTCTGCGGATATTGCATTTCTGTACGAAATCGACAATTCAATGGAGGAGACAGAAACATGATGAATACTGTTGAAACACGAGTTCCCGTAACTGTGCTGACCGGCTTTCTAGGGTCCGGCAAAACCACTCTGCTCAACCGCATCCTGACCGAAAATCACGGCAAAAAAATCGCGGTGATTGAGAATGAGTTTGGCGAGGTCGGCATCGACAACGATTTGGTCATTGGCGCGGAAGAAGAAATCTTCGAGATGAACAACGGCTGTATCTGCTGCACCGTGCGCGGTGATTTGATCCGCATCCTCGGCCATCTAATGAAACGCCGCGATAAGTTTGATTACATCATGATCGAAACCACCGGCATGGCTGATCCCGGTCCCGTCGCGCAAACCTTTTACGTCGATGATGACATGCAGGAAAAGCTCCATTTGGATGCGATTGTCACTTTGGTCGATGCCAAGCATATCTGGGAGCATATTGACGACAGCGACGAGGCGAAAGAACAGGTCGCCTTTGCTGATGTAATCCTGCTCAACAAGATTGATCTGGTCGCCCCGGAAGACCTCGAGCGGCTCGAAGCCCGCATCAAAAGCATGAACAGCATGGCGAGAATCTACCGCAGCCGCGACGCGGTGATCGAGATGGACAAGATCCTGAATGTGGGCGGCTTCAACCTCGACCGAGCGCTGGAAATCGACCCGAAATTCATGGAGCCGGAATACCCGTTTGAATGGTCGGGAATCTATCAACTGAACAGCGGGACTTGCGAATGGGTGATGGGTGAAGGACCTGACCCGGCAATGGGAGCCGCGCTGTTGCCGCTGGCGAATAGGGGATTAGCGGCGATGGAAGCGACACTGATGGACGCCGTATTGACCTTCTCTGAAGATGAGCAGGCTGTAGAGGCAGGCGAAATGATGCGACTTGGCAAAGGACAGTACAACCAGCTCGTGCTGAACGAAAGCGGTGAGACCGTCTTCAATTTCGCGATCCAAGAGCCGGGCTATTACATGCTATTCACCGAACACCACCCGGATGAATTCGAAGCGCGCTTGCGCGGCGCACAGTCCGTGCTTGACCCGCTTGAGACCCGCGAATACAAGCCCGATCATGAACACGACGAAGAAGTGACGTCCGTTGGCATCACCGTCCCCGGCGATCTCCAGTTAGACAAGCTCAATGGCTGGCTCAGCGAGCTACTGCGTGTGCAGGGTCCAGACATCTTCCGTATGAAAGGCGTTTTGAGCGTGCGCGGTTTGGATAAGCGCTACGTATTTCAGGCGGTGCATATGCTCTTCGATGGCCGCCCTGATCGTCCCTGGGGGAACGAAAAGCGTCATAACAAGATGATCTTTATCGGGCGCAACCTGGATCGGGCTGCGCTGGAAGGCGACTTCCGCGAATGTCTCGCGTCATGATGCAGCGCAAGAGCAAGTCCAGACCATCACAGCCATTGCTCAAAGCAGTATGGCGCGCCAACATTGACGATCATCCGATCGGGCTGGCATGGTCGCCGGATGGCAAAAACCTGGCAGTTGCGGGGGTGTCTGGCCCAATCACGCTGCTTGATGGCGGGGATGGCGCAGTTCAGCGCAAGCTGCCCGGTCATGCCCTCGATACGATGGCAATTTCATGGCGCAAGGACAGCCGTCTGCTTGCTAGCGTCGGGCAAGACGGCAAGGTACGGCTCTGGGATGTCGTGACGGGAACGCAGACATCTGAAATGGCTGGCGGGGCGAGCTGGGTGGAGCGCGTCGCTTTCAGCCCGGTAGATGATTGGCTGGTGTCAGCCGCCGGGCGCAAACTGCGATTGTGGAACAGCAGCGGGGAATTGATCCGCGAATATCCCGATGCGAACAGCACGATTACGGACATCAAGTGGCGCCATGACGGCAAACACTTCGCCGTCTCCGCCTACAATGGAGTCGTGCTGTATGACCCTACAAAGGCCGAGCCACTGCGCCGTTTCGAATGGCAGGGTTCGACGCTGACCTTGGAATGGAGTCCCGATGGCAAATACATCGCCACTGGCGACCAAGACTCGACCGTGCATTTCTGGATCGCCGATACCGGGCAGGACCTGCAGATGTGGGGCTATGAAACAAAGGTGCTGGAGCTGGCATGGAGCTTCAATAGCCGCTATTTGGCGACGGGCGGCGGGACTCAGGTCGTGATCTGGGATTGTTCCGGCAAGGGTCCGGAAAACACTCGGCCGATAATGTTAGAAGGGCATCAGCGCCTCATCAAGCACCTGGCATTTCAGCGACGGGGCATGCTGCTGGCATCTGGCGGCAATGACGGTCTTCTGGCGATCTGGAAAGTCAAAAAGAAGAAAACCGCTTTACTGGTGGATGCTGTGTTCAAAGCGCCGATTGCCAGCTTGGCTTGGTCACCGGATGATCGCAATTTGGCAGTGGCAGATGAGAGTGGTACCCTGTCGGTAGCGGCAGTGCGGCGAAAGTGAGCAACATGTTTCCTATGCACTATAGCCCCGCGCGCGCCGCCTGGTATGCCGCCCGCCGCATTGGGCTTTCATTGGTCACTGCGTAAGAATCCAGAAGAACGGTGACAAGGTAGTTGGCGGGGTTCTCTAGGGAAACTAAAGTATGGATTGCGGATGCGCCGGGCCGCATGATTCATATTGATGGCGAGAGAATCATGGCGCCGTAACAATTATGCGCGTCGTACTTGGCAGCCATCCGGTAGCATAAGTAAGTGCAAGTAAGTCTTGCGACATTCATTCCGGACCAACGACTGTGTTAGAAGGTGTCCGCTCCTCAGGCAGGGGGGAGTCAGCGCCTCGCCGCTTACGCCAGTCGCGGGCGTTTTTTTCTTTCACGCAGGCGAATGACTTCATGCAGCGCCAGGGTCGCCAGCGCCGTAACAAAAACAAAGCGCGGGATGATCTCTAACCCCTGCGTCTCGGCCAGCAGACCAGCCAGCCAGGGCAGCAGCGCCATGCCCAGGCTCGCCCCGGTGAATTGCAAGCCGATAGCATTTGCCACATGCGCCCGCCCGACCCGACCCGGCGTATCGGATGTCATCATGGGGGCGAAGGGCGCGATCGCAAAGCCGATCAATGCCAAGCCCAGCAGACTGCCAAGCGCGCCCAGGTTCGCCGTCAGCAAACCCGCGCCCAAGAGCATGCCCAAGCCGTTCAGTCGTAAGAAGCGCACGTTGCCAATCCGCGCAATGATGACGCCGGCGGCGAAGCGGCTGATTGTCAGGCTCGCCCAATACAGGCTGACCCAGCTGCCGGCGGTCTTGGCGTCGATGGCGCGCGCTTCAATCAAGAAGCTGTTGGCGAATTGCCCCGCCACCAGCTCGACGCCCACAGCCAGCATAAACGTGCCGACCATCAACCAGATAATGGGCAGGCGCAGCGTTGTTCCCAAGGTCGCATGCTTTGCGCCAGCGCCATTCGCGCGCGCCTCGCTCAACCGCCAGCGACGCCGAGTGACGAAAAACAGCGCGAGCAGCAGCAGGCGAATCAGCGTGAAAAGGACATAAGCCCAGCGCCAATCCAAGCTCAGGTCGATGACGATGATCGTGATCAGCAGCGGCCCGATGGTCGAGCCGATTCCGAAACTGCCATGCAGCCAATTCATATGCCGCGCCGAGAAGTGCACAGCCGCGAAGGCATTCAAGCCAGTCGCCATCACGCCCGCGCCAAGCCCGCTGCCAAATGCCACCAGCATCACCATCAGCCACGAGCCCGCCAGCGCAAAGCCGATCATGCTGCCGGCGGTGACCGCCAAGCCAGCCATCATGATGAAAGCGATGCCAAAGCGGTTGATCAGCGGTCCACTGGTCGAGCTGGTCAACAGCCGTCCCAGGGTCGCCGCGGTCACCAGCGCGCCCAATGCGCTGAGCGTCACATTGAAATCGGCTTGCACATAAATCCAGACGACGCCTATGGCGCTGTTTGATATGCCGCCGACCGTGAAGACCAGGCAAGCCAGCGCGAAGAGCCCGCGCGTATCGCTCTTTCGCCCCGCCATCATTAGCCGCGCCCCAGACGCTGCCGCAGCAAGCCCCACAGCCAAGCCAGTTCGTCCAGCCGCAGCCAGCGCGCCACCAGCCAGAAGATGCCGCCATAACACAATGCGGCGATCGTCACCAGCAGCGCTTCGTGCAGCACAGTCTCGCCGCCGATCCAGCCTTGCAGCGCGGGCAGGCTGAGCCACGCGGCCGCCGCCATGACCAGCGAGGCAAGAGTCGCCTTTCCGCCAGTCGCCAGCAGTCGCTGCCCGCCGAATCCGCCCAGCTTGCGCCACAACAGCGCTCCGCAGATGATGGCATGCGCGGCATGTTTGAGGCTGTCCGCCAGCATCAAGCTGTACAAGCCCAGCGGCTCGAACAGCAGCAGCGCTGCCCCGACATACAGCGCCAGACTCACGATGCCGACCAGCGCCGGGGTCAAGGTGTCTTTGCGCGCATAAAAAGCATAAACCAGCAGCAAATCCAGCGCGGCAAAAGGCAGACCCAGCAGATACCAGCGCAGCGCCCCGCTCGTCACCAGCGTATCGGCCGCCAGGAATGCGCCATTTTCAAAGAGCAGCGCGATGATGGGACTGGCCAGCACAAACAATCCAAAGGCAGCCGGCAAGATCAAGGCCAACGTCAAACGCAAGCCCATGCCCAACGTATCGACAAATGCGCGCGCCGCCGTCGCGTCCAGTGCCTGCCGCGCCAAAGTGGGCAGCACCGCCGCGCTGATGGCTGTGGCTACCAAACCCTGCGGAAACTGAATCAACGTGGTCGCCCAATTCATAATGCCGATACTGCCTTCGCCGGCATGGCTGGCCAAGCTATAGCTGAAAGGGCGGATGATCAACGTGTCGAGAATCAGCGACAGCATGACCGGGATGTAGAGCAAACCGATGCGCCGCAAGGCCGGCTGCCGCCAGTGCCAGTTTGGTCGCAAACTCCGCAAGGACAAGCCGGGCAGTTGCAAGAGCATTTGCGCCAGCGAGCCGACCAGCCAGCCTATCGCCACCGCTACAATGCCCAGCGACGGCGCAAGGATCAACGTAAGGATCACGATGCAGCCATTAAAAACCACGCCAGCAAAAGCCGGCAAGGTAAATGCGCGCAGAGCAAACAAAGTGCCGCTGAACAGCGCGAACAAACTTAGCGCGAGCAAAGACGGCGCGGTAATGCGCAGCAAGTCGGCGGCCAGAGATTGCGTTGCTGGGTCTGCGCCGGGCGCGACCAGAGGCACAATTTGCGGCGCGAAGAACTCGATCACCAGCACCAGCACAGCCAGCGCCACCACAATCAGACTGGCCAGAGCCGATACGCTGCGCCACAAGTCGTCTTTGCCGCGGCGCGCCACAACATCGCTGAGCACAGGCACGATCGCGCCGTTGACATGCCCGCCGATGAGCAGGTCATAGATGGCTCTGGGCACGATGATGGCGACTTGCAGGGCATCGACTGCGCCAGTCGCGCCGAAGAGGTAGGTGATGACCGTTTCGCGCGCCAAGCCAATGATGCGGCTGCTGACATTGCCCAGCGCCAACAGGCCGCCGGCGCCAGCGATGCGCGCGTTGGTTACTTCTTGTTCGGCAGCGCGCTCGGCATCTGCGGCGGGCGAGGCTCGATCATCCACAGAGCTGATTATACAGACGCGGCGGCAAATGCCTAATCACAAATTTGCGGAAGGAATCGAATGGTACACTCGATGACCTATCGGCCAGGCGGAATCTCGAGCCAAGACATGCGCGCACTGACCACAGACGACCTGCGCCAGCTGCGGCTGCGGCATCAATGGCTGGCACAGCGCGACGAACGCAGCGCCGCTCAAGTTGTGCGTCAGCTTTGCGCCCTGCAATCGCAAGAATGGGCATCGGCGCAACTAGCGATTCATGCGCGGACGAAAAGCATCACACAGACAGGTATCCAGCATGCGCGCGAAGTCGAGCGATCCATCGTGCTCAGCTGGAGCTTGCGCGGCACCCTGCATCTTGTCGCCGCCGCCGACCTGCGTTGGCTGCTGGCTTTGTGTGGCGAAGGCGTCATCCGCTCGACGCGCCGGCGTTTTCAGCAACTGGGCTTGACAGAAGCCATCCGCGAAGAGGCTCTCGAGGCGATGAGCGCGATCCTGGAGCGGGAAGGCGCAATGAACCGAGCCGACCTGGCCATGGCGCTGGGCGACTATTGCATCCCAACGGCCGGGCAAGCCATTCACCATCTCCTGCGTTTTGCGGCGCTGCGCGGCTTGCTCTGCCATGGTCCCGAAGTCGCTGGCAAGTTGACTTTCGTGCTGCTCGACCAGTGGCTGTCCGACACAGCTCCCGCTCCCGCCGACCCGCTGGGAGAGTTGGCGCGGCGATACTTGCTTGCCTGCGCGCCAGCCACCAGGCAAGACTTCGCGCAGTGGTCGGGCTTGCGCGCGGCACAGGTGAAGACGGCCTGGGCAGCCGTTTCAGCCCATAGCAGACCTGTGGCGACCCCCGCTGGCGAGGCGCTGATGCTGGCAGATCAGCTAGATAGCGAAAGCAAGGAGACGATGCTGCGCCTGCTGCCTCGCTATGACAATTACCTGCTGGCGCAGAAAGATCGTCGTTTCATCATTGCGCCAGACCATGTGCGGCAGGTGTATCCCGGCGGCGGCTTGATCCGCGCTTGCGTCCTCATCAATGGAGAGGCGCAGGCGGCTTGGCAACTGGAAAAACGACGAGCGGGCATCCGCATCATCATCATGCCTTTTGAAGGGCTCGATTCGGCTCATTTGCCGCTGATAGAAGCGGAGACGGAATCGATTGGCAAGTTTTTGAATACAAATGCGGAACTGCGCGTGCAAGACGGATAGCTAGCTGTCGCGGAGCTTGACCTGCACGACCAGTTCTTCCAGCTGCGGGATGACGCCGCGCGCTTCTTGCTGGATGCTCGCCACGATTTGCTGGCTCTGCGCGAGGCTGGCGGGCTGCGACAGCGACACGATCATCACGCCATACATGCGATGCCCGACCCAACGCAGCCGCAGCGAATCGATGGAATGTAGTCCAGCGACTTCCAGCGCATGCGCCTCGACATGTTCCACGAGATGGGGGTCGACCGCGTCCATCATGCGCAGCCAGATCGCGCGGATGGCATTCCAGGTGATGCCCACGATGGCCAGCGCGATGATCACGCCGACGATGGGATCGAGAATGGGCGCGCCGATCAAGGTCCCGACCACCGCGATCAGTACCGCCAGCGAAGTCAAGCCATCAATGCGCGCATGCTGCCCATCGGCGATCATGGCATCCGAACCGATGCGCCGCCCAACGCGAATCTGCATCTCTGCCACCAGCTCGTTGCCCACAAAGCCGACCAGCGATGCCAGCGCGATCCATTCCAGATTCTCCAGTGGCAGCGGATTGAGCAGGCGCTGCGCCGATTCGTACAGGATAAAAGCAGCGCTGAAGCCAATAGAAATGACGATGAAGACGCCGGCGATATCTTCCAGCCGCCCAAAACCATAGGTGAAGCGCTTGTTGGCCGCCCGCCGCGCAAAATAGAAGGCGATCAGCAGCGGGATGGAATTGAGCGCATCGCCCAGGTTGTGCACCGTATCGGCGAGCAGAGCCACGCTGCCACTGGCGACATAGATGACGACTTGCAAGACGGTGGTCGCGCCCAAAACCGCCAATGCCAGCCAGACCGTGCGGATAGCCAGCTGGTTGTCCAGGAATGCGCGGTCGCCAGCCAGGTCGCTGTGGCTGTGATCGTGCGTGAAGCCGGGCAGATGCAGCGCCTGCGCGAGCCTGGCGAGAGGACCGCCGCTGTGATGATGATGATGCGAATGATCGTGGGAATGCGCCATTGGTCGCGCCTTGCTTGGTTGACACTGAGCTAGTGTACCCACGAAGACAGGAAGGGCGCAAAGGGCACAAAGATGTATTTTCAATACCTCTATGCCCTTTCGTGCACTATTCATTGGGCAATTATTGCTATTGATTTAGTTCTGGCCAATTTTCATAGACGAAGTATCGTCCCATTGGTGTTATACTTACTTTCTCGCCGGTGTCTGGGTCGACACAAACTCGTCCATCGTCGCGCAATTTCTGAATTACAGTAGTCTTGAACTGCTTGCGCCCACCACGGTACATGGTCCAACTCACTAGCTCAGCTACAGTCGCTGAATTCGGATGCGCCCAATACAGGGCAAACAAAACTCGACAGTCGTAGTGCGACTTATTGCCAGACGCTTCGACGATTCGATACTGACCTTCAACCTTCTCCAACACCGGTACTGCCTTCCGATTTTTCTTAGCCATTTTCTTTCCCTTTCTCTGTGCAGTTCCACGGAAATTTGATTTGAGGTCTTGATTTGACTCTTGTCCACGTTCGCTGCTTGCCATTGCAATTTACTCCTTCCGCTCCATGAGCGGATTTCGTTTTCTACACTTATTGATGTTGCCATGCTCGCGCACACCAACCGGCCGGGATATAATCTATGCGCAGCTCGCCCGGTAAAGCTGCTCTGTCTAGCCTAATTCATGTCGCACTCTCCTTCTTCAATAGGCCAAGAACGTATTTGCGGCCATCTTCGGACAAAGAGTATTTCCCTGGTGGCCTAAGTATCAGATATTCACGAACCCGGCGTGCATTGTTCAAGGTTGATCGTGCGTTACCGGGCATAGGCCTTCCGGCAATCTCGAACATTTCGAGCAAGAGCGCTTCATCAATAGACTTCCTCTTTGCTTCTTCGCTCGCCAACTCAGACACGAAATAGGCGCAGAAGGCAGCATATTCCATATCATTGATCTTATCTAGTTCATGTTTACTATAGTAGCTACAAATTGCGTTCCTATCAACTGCTATATTACTATTTCTCCGCCATGACGATGAGCGAGTCAGGCCAGATCGCGTCCGCTCTGACAAAGTAGTCTCGCCGCGATTCTGTCTGTCGAGCAGCGTATCGACCAAATCCCGATATACAGTTTCTTGCACAGGCCTTGGAAACGAATTAACTTTCTCGGCGATAGCATCAATCTCACCCATCACGATATCAAACTCTGCCTTGCCCATCAAAGTGCCTCCCATCAAGGATCCCCAAACCCTTAGTATCATAAAGTAGAAAGTGAATCCTGTCAATAGCCAAATTAGCCATACATAAATAATCATGGAATTTTGATTTGTGTACTAGAGGCGATGACCAATGTCAAGCTCATTCAGTTTGAGAACATATGTGCTTATTGGGGTTTCCGACGCCAAATGGGTTACGCAATGCCCAAAAGACCATGTGCGTAAAGGCGAGCCTGCGTGACTCGCCCCTAAGTAACGAACGCTTCGTCGCTGCGAGGAATACCCTGCCGCTTGCACAGGGGTAGGATTACCAGAAAACCTATGCGACCAGAATATTGCTAAGATCTACCCCTCACCGCCCCGCCGCATCCATCGCCGCGACAGCCGCGATCGCCACGATATCATCAACATCATCGCCGGCTTGCAGCACATGCACGGGCGCGCCCATGCCCAGCAAGATCGGCCCGATCGCTTCGGCATTCGTCAGGCGCGACAGCAGCTTGTAGGAACTGTTCGCCGCGTCCAGGTTGGGGAAGACCAGCACATTGGCATCGCGCACGCGGCTGAAGGGATAGCGCTGCTCGATGATATCGCTCACCACTGCGGTATCCGCCTGCATCTCGCCATCGATCTGGATATCCCCCCGTTTGTCGCGCACCAACTGCACCGCCCGCCGCACCTTGTTGCTGTGTGGATGCGGAGTCGCGCCAAAGTTGGAAAAAGACAGCATAGCCACGCGCGGCGCAAAACCCAGCGTATGCGCGAAGTCATTGGCCAGGATGGCAATCTCGGCCAGGGTTTCGGCATCCGGGTCGATGTTGACAGTCGCATCGGTGAAGAGGTAGCTGCGGCCTTCGATGACCATCAGGTAGACGCCAGCCGCCCGCGTCGCCCCCGTCCGCGTGCCAAAAACTTGCAGGGCTGGACGGATGACATCGGGGTATTCGTAGGTCAAACCGCTGACCATGGCGTCGGCATCGCCACTTTTGACCATCAGGCTGGCATAATAATTGCGCTGACGGACGAGCGAGCGCGCCTTGCCCAGCGTCACGCCCTTGCGCCGCCGCAAAGCATAGAGCAGGTCGCGGTAGGCGTATTGATTGTCAGCTGCATAGTGATCGAAGCAGATCGGCGCATAGTTCAAGCCCAGGTTTTCGATGGTCGCCTTGATGCGTTCGGGACGCCCCAGCAGCACCGGTTCGGCGATGCCTTCGTCGCGGACTTGCATAGCGGCGCGGATGATCTTGGGCGCTTCGCCCTCGGGGAAGACGATGCGCTTGCGCCGCCCGGCCCGCGCCCGATTGATGATATTCTGCCGCACCTGCCGCCCGCTGCCTTGCCGACTGATGAGCTCTTCGCGGTAATCGTCCAGGTCGATTTGCCGCCGCGCCACGCCGGTTTGCATGGCTGCTTCTGCCACCGCCGGCGCCACCCACAGCAGCACGCGCGGATCGAGCGGTTTGGGAATCAAATAGTCGCGCCCAAACTTGATGCTCTCTTGCCCATACGCCGCCAGGACGCTGTCGGGCACATCTTCGTGGGCCAGCGCCGCCAAAGCTTGCGCGGCCGCCATCTTCATCGCTTCGTTGATGCCGCTGGCATAGACATCCAACGCGCCGCGAAAGATGAAAGGGAAGCCCAGCACATTGTTGACCTGGTTGACATAATCGCTGCGCCCGGTGCCGATGATGGCATCGGGACGGACTTCCAGCGCCAACTCGGGCATGATCTCTGGCGTGGGATTCGCCAGCACGAAGAGCATCGGATTCGGCGCCATGCCCACGATCATGTCTTGCGTCACCGAGCCGGCGATCGACAAGCCCACCAGCACATCCGCGCCAGCCAGGGCCTCGTGCAAGGTGCGCGCGCTGGTCGGGATGGCAAATTCGGACTTCTGGATGTTCATGCCTTCTTCGCGCTGATGATGAATGACGCCGCGCGAGTCGGCCATGAGCAGATTTTCGGCAGCCACGCCCAGGGACTTGAAAAACTTGCCGGTGGCGATTGCGCTGGCGCCCGCGCCGTTGATGACGACCTTGACCTCGTCGATGCGCTTGCCCGTGACTTCCAGCGCGTTCAGCAAAGCCGCGCCAGAGATGATGGCCGTGCCATGCTGGTCATCGTGAAAGACAGGAATATCCAGCTCGTCGATGAGTCGCTGCTCGACTTCAAAACATTCGGGCGCTTTGATATCTTCCAGGTTGATGCCGCCAAATGTCGGCGCGAGCGCTTTGCAAACCGCAATGACTTCTTCGGCACTGTCGGCATTGATTTCAATATCAAAGACATCGACATCGGCGAACTTCTTGAAGAGCACGCCCTTGCCTTCCATGACCGGCTTGGATGCCAGCGGACCGCGATCGCCCAAGCCCAAAATTGCGCTGCCGTTGGATATCACGGCGACCAGGTTGGCGCGGGCCGTCAATTCGTAGGCGGTGAGCGGGTCCTTGTCGATTTCCAGCACGGCTTCGGCGACGCCAGGCGAATAGGCGAGGGAAAGATGCAGCTGGCTGTCCAGCGGCTTGGTTGGCGCGATCTGGATCTTGCCGGGGCGGCCGCGGCGATGATAGTCCAGCGCTTCCTGGCGGGTGAATGATGCCATGACGGGATGCTCTCCTGGAGATGCTGTTTCGCTTTATTCTAACATAGCCGTCCGCGGGAAAGCGTTTTACAGCGCTGTCATCGCGCTATTGCGGCTGTGCTAGGAAAATGAAGAGGCGGCGGATCAATCTACGCGGCTCATGCTGTTTGGAGCGGCGATCCTGGTTCAATCAGGCATCATTGGGGCGGCTGCAATGGGCTTAATCAGGCGGCGACATGGTTCACTGAGGCAAGTCCGGATCGGGGGGCGGGCTGGCTTCCCTTTCATCGAGCGCCGCGGATTCGGTCACCTTAAGGATGAGTTCGTTCGCAATGGTAGCCATCTGCTCACAACTGTAAGCCTGGCCTTCAGTAATCCACCAATGGAATAATTTCACAAATGAATTAACCAAATGATTTGCCGATACTTCCAAGGGGATGATAGTCTCATCTCGCGCCTTATAACGAGCGTTTACCGTTTGCGTCGCTCTTTTCAGGATTGGCTTAATCACTGGATGATCATCCGGCAGGCGCATTGCCAAAAGGCAGGCGTCTCGATGCGTGCCGATGACAGTGAACACCAAAAGCGACAATTCGTAATGTGTCATTTCCGGGTACATTCCGCGCGAGATTTCCTGCTGGATTTCGCTCAGATGACTGCCCAGCAGATCGTCTTTGCTTTTGTAGTGGCGGTAAAATGTTGAGTTGCCAACGTCGGCGCGGTCGGTAATATCTTTGACCTTTACACTTTCAAATCCTCGTTCCAAGCCCAGTTCAATGACAGCGCCGATTAGCGCTTTTCGCGTGCGAGCTATGCGGCGATCCTGCTTTTTCATAACACAACCTATCTCAAGAATACGGTGTCTGTCATTCAGCCTGGGAAAACAGCGTCGAACTGAGAAGAAGACGCCGATGGCGCAACATTCCCTTAACAAGTGTAACACCTAATGCGCTTCGACCCCAGGAATCCAAACCTCAATTGCTTGACAATCTACGAAATGGCATTACAATGGATGAAATTTGATATAAGACAGGATTTTCAACTATGCATGCTGAAACAACCGCTTTGCTCAGAATCACGCTGGCGGTTGCGTTGCTGCTGGCGACCGCGGCCGGCGGCACTGTCGCGCAGGACACAGCGCCCGGGACAGTGAGAGGCGAGGCGATCATTCGCGACGCGGGCTGTGCTAACGCGCCCTGCGATGGTTCAACCTGGCAGGTCGATTTCTCCTGGGAGGCCCCGCAGCCACCGCCGGACGGCTATCGCCTCGACTACGCCATCAAGGGCAAGTGGCAATCCTGGAAAAAGGCGAATACGCCCAGCAAGGGCACGATCTTCATCTCGTCCGCGGAACATGGGCGAAGCGGAGGCTACAGCTTGCGCGGCATCTATGTTCCCTACGAAAAAACGATGTGCTTCCGCGTGAAAGCGCGCTACCAGGGCGAAAGAGACGGTCCCTGGACGAAACTGTGTCTCTAGGGCTAAAGACAAGCGCTTATCCACATGGCATCGTCCAGACAAGAATGGAGTATTGAAAGATGAACGCTGTTAAGCGCAATGTCACCCCCCCCCCCCCCCCCGTAATATCTAGCAGTAATACTTCGTTGCTGGATATACATTCCGCCTTTCCAGCCAAAGCCATCCTTGTTGCGCTCTGTCTGGCATTCTTGCTGTCTGGCGCGCCTGCCCAGGCGCAGGAGCAGGGAACTCCCGAGGCTTGCGGCCTGCCCAACGGAGACGGTACAGGCGGGTTCCATTTGATTGCCGGCGGCACATACACGCTCACGGAGAATTGCAGGCAAGTCGGGAATCTGAATACAAGGAATTCGACATCGGACATCATCATCCGCGGCAACGGCCATACTATTTATCTGCCTAATAATAGGTGGTTCATTACTGTCCACAGCTCTAGCGGCAAACTGATCTTGGAAAACGTCATCATTGATCACCAAGGTTTCGGCGATCCTGACTTGGCTATGATCGTCGTCAACACGCGCGCGGCGACGACTGAGCCGATTGAAGTGGTAACTTTGACCGATGTAACGCTGCAGAATCATGAAGGTTTTGGGGCGATCTACTTCGTCGATCAAGGCAAACGCGCCCAAAACACGCAAACCATGTCGCTGACGCGGGTCACAATCAGGAACATGCGCAATCCGACGATATTAAATAGTGATAACGAGGAAGTCGTCGTCAGCGCCTTTGGGCTGTATGCAAATGGGGTAGGTCGGGATCATCTCACGGTCAACATTCGCGACAGCCGCTTTATCAACATCCAGTCTTTGCGTTTCGCGCCGCTGTACGGCCGGAAAAAAGCTGTCATTAACGTGCGCGATACTGTCTTCAGCGGCAACGAGGCGCCGGCGACTATCTTGGCTCGCGAAGGCAGCGCCGTGACCATCGGCGATGGCATCACATTCTCAGGTTTATGCGGCAGGGGGGTATCTGTCCCCTATTTGACAGCGCATCCTGACGGTGATGCCGACGAGGAGCCTGGCATAGTCAACGCGGACTTCGTCTCCAGGACCTGCCCGCGGCCGCGGAGCGATAAGGACTCCAAACCAAGCGGCAGCAGCGGCAGCAGCGGAGCATCCAGTGACAGCAGTGAAAACCGCGGCATAGCGGTCTTCAGGTACTCGCCCGCCCAAACCTGCCAGACCCTGCAGCCCGATATCGTGGTTAACAACGCCGGTCCCGGCACAGCCTGCCAGCGCGTCAACCAACCCGCAGGCCTTGGCCACTCCGAGCTTGTCGCCGCCATGCCCTACGCGACTGTCGATATCTGGGGCGAGGTTTCGCCAAACACGCAGGTCTGCTTCCGCGCTGCCAGCGGTTCGATCAAATTCGTCGACACCTACGCGCTGCCCCGCACAATCGCGGACTTGCCACCCTTCTATCACCCGGGCTTACTCTGCGCGTCAATCAATGCCCCCGGTCAGGTCGCCCTGGTTGCCGGCCCGACCGCCCCCGTGCCTACCGCCATCCCGCCAGTCTATCAGAGCCTGCAATACTGCATGGTGAGAACGCAATACATCCTGAACTTGCGCGCCGCGCCGGCTGGAGAGATCATCGACATCCTGCCATTCAACATCAAGTTGACGGCGCTGGAACGGACCGATGGCTGGCTCAAGGTGGATTATCACGGCGTCAAGGGCTGGATCAGCGCCGACTTCGTCGAGACGATAGGCCTTTGCGGCCAATAAACCGCGAGACAGATCGTACAGGCGGGCGATTCCAGCGGGGTTGCTCGCTTTTTTGTCTTTTCGCGCCGATATTCACCACTCCCGGGAGTGGCGAATTCCGTGTATATGGCGTTTCCCCATCCCCCAATCTGTCGTAGAAATCCGCGTGCGCCGTTGCCTCCCCCCGACCTGTCGGGGGGACCGAGGGGGTGCCTGTATCCAGCAAATTAGCCACTCCCTAACAGTGCGCAGTTTGACATTATGCGATACTGCGCTAGGCTAATTTGGTGGGCAAAGCATAAAATAATAGGGTTGCCACCATGCGAAATGACAAGCTTCAATTGCCGGCTACATTTGGCGCGCGGCGAATTCGCGCCTTCGCTATGCTGCTGCTGATAGTGGGCAGCTTGCCTGTTTCGCTGGTCAATGCCGCGGACATCAGCACCGAAGACAATTGCACGCTCGCGCAAGCTATTGAATCCGCCAATCAAGATCGTGCCATCGGCGGCTGTGTGGCTGGCAGCGGCGCGGACCACATTGAACTGACAGCCGACATCATGCTGACAGCCGAACTGCCGGCGATTAACTCACCGATCGCCATCATGGGCGGTGGTTTCGCCATCAGTGGCGATAAGCGCTTTCGCATCTTTTTCGTAGCCGAGGATGGCGAGCTGACCATAGACAACCTGACGTTGCGAGATGGCCAAGCGACAGCCGACGCTCGGATGTGCATTGATTGGGGGGAAGATCAATGGACAACTGGCGGCGCGATCTGCAATCTGGGCGCGCTCAGCATATCGGAGAGCCAATTCAGCGGGAACGGTGCGGAGTTCGGCGGCGCGATTGCCAGCATCGACACACTCACGATCAGCGGCGGCGACTTCAACGGCAATGCAGCCTATGGCGGCGGCGCAATCTTCGACTGGGCTGATGGCGAACTGACAGTCATGGCAAGCAACTTTACAGACAATACCGCCAGAATCCCCCTTGCGCTCCTCGAAAAGATTTTAGCCGATATGGAAGATTCAGCCGAGGAAAGCGATGTGCGAATCGCTGTGGATCCGGTCTTTTTCGTCGGCCATGGTGGCGCAATCGCCAGTTCGCTCGGCGGCGCGGTCACCATCACCGAAACGACCTTCCGCAGCAATTTGTCCGATTTTGGCGGCGGCGCCTTGCTCGACCACAGCACTACGGAGATCATCGACTGTCAGTTCATCAACAACTCGTCAAGCAATGGCAGTGGCGGCGCGATTGAGAGCAGGATGGGCGCCGTCAGCGTGACAGGCAGCGACTTCAGCGGCAATTCGGCACAGTTGGGCGGCGCGGTTCAAAGCTGGGGCAACTTTGTGGTCGTCGACAGCCTGTATAACAATAACACAGCCGTAAGAGGCGGCGCGATAAACACAGTGGGCGGAATGCTCAGCGTGACGGGCAGCGTTTTCAGCGACAATTCAGCTACCCAAAGCGGTGGCGCGATTTTCAATTTCAATTGGGCGGGCGGATTATTCAGCGCGACGGACAGCGTCTTCAGCGGCAATTCAGCTAGCCAAAGCGGTGGCGCGATTTTCGGCTCCGGCACTGTACAGATCAGCGGCAGCCAATTCCGCCGGAATGCCGTCGGCGATCTTGGCGGAGCGATCATAAACGAGGGCACACTCACAGTCACGGACAGCGAATTCAGCGAGAATTCGGCGGGAATTGGGGGCGGCGGCGGCATTTACAATCCGCCAGATAACGAACTGTCGCAAGATGGCAATATTTACAGCGACAACCGCGGCGGGGATTGCGAGGGCTGCGACTGACTCCCACACGCGCGAGTTATTGCCAGCCCGTTCAACGACAACGACGATCGCTTCAACCCAGCTCGGCGCAGATGGCGTCGACGAATGCCTCTGTGCTCATGGCGATCCCGCCAGAAACATCGGCTGTATGATCGCCACGGGTCAAGGCGCGATGCACCGCCGCTTCGATGCGATCGGCGACTGTCACCTGCCCCCACTTGTGCCGCGCCAGCATAGCGCCGCTCAGCACGGCGGCAGTCGGATTGGCGATGCCCTGCCCGGCGATATCGGGCGCGGAACCATGCACCGGCTCGGCGATAGCGACTTCGTCACCCAGGTTGAGCGCCGGCGCCATGCCCAAGCCGCCGCCCCAAGCCGCCGCCATATCGCTGAGGATGTCGCCGTAGAGATTGGGTGTCAGGATGACATCAAAGCGCGTCGGCTCTTTGACCATCCAATACGCCGCTGTATCGACCAGCAACTCATCCGTTTCGATGTCGCTGTAGTGGCGCGAAACCTCATAAGCCACGCGGCGGAACAAGCCATCGGTCTGCGGCAGGACATTGCCCTTGTGGACGATAGTGACGCGGCGTCTGCCCTCTTGCCTGGCGAGGCGAAAGGCGGTGTGGGCGATGCGCTCGCTGGCTCGCCGCGTGATGCGCTTGGTCGCTGTACCGGTGTCGCCGGCATCGGCTGTGTGCTCATCGCCGATATACAGGTCTTCGGTATTTTCGCGCACGACCACCAGATCGACGCCTTCACGCGCCGTGGGCACAGGCAAGAAGCGGGTGGGTCGCAGGTTGGCGTAGGTTTCGGTGGCGCGGCGCAACTGCACGATGGGCGACGCATAGCCTTCCACAGCATACGAAGGCGAGCTGCAAGCGCCAAAGAGCACCGCCTGC
This sequence comes from Chloroflexi bacterium bin20, assembly GCA_002238485.1. Lineage (GTDB taxonomy): Bacteria > Chloroflexota > Anaerolineae > Aggregatilineales > Phototrophicaceae > UBA6055. Next base: position 50,940 of record MPMG01000009.1, read on the forward strand.
GATTCGCGCGCCAACTGGACAGTCGCTGCTGGTAATGCTTGCCCGGTCTGCTCGAAACAATCCCAGCCAGCGCGGGCATAGACGACTTCAATTTGCGGGATGAGCTGCTGCAAGACGCGAACAGCCGCGGGCACCACCTCGTGGCCGATGCCGTCACCCTCAATCACACATAGCTTCACGGCGCTGCTCCCCCTAATTGAAGATTTCCCCTTGCCCGGTATCAGTATCAAGCGCCTGCCACAGGCGATAAAGACTAATAAAAGACTAATAGAGGAAAAGTTGTGGCGCCGCCGCACAATAATCTTGTGTCGCGTCTGCCCTATTTTGACACAAGTAGGCTGACTGTCGCAAGGTATTCGCGACAAGTTCGCGCAGTTCGTCTGCCAGCGCCACCATTCCAATTTCTCGCGAGTCCACCTATACTTGTCAGCTTATGAAAAGGATGACGCGCTTGTGTTGACGCTAAAGCCTTGCAGCCGCTGTGAGCAGGAATTGCCGCCAAGCGCCTTCAGCGAGCCAGACAGCCCCTTTTGCGCTGCCTGCACCGAAGAAATCGTAGCCATCATTCGCAGCAAATACAACGCCATCGAAGCGGCGCACTTCCGCGCCAAGTTGCGCAAACGCTCCCGCGCGGCCCTGGATGAACTGCGCCGAAGCAAGACATAAGCGCCGAGCCAAAGAGAGACTCGAGCCCAGTGCTTTACTGAGGTCGCCCGGCATAGCGATTGAAGCCCATCACATCTGCCCCGCGCGCGATGATGGCGGAATGACCCGCATGCAGAGGCGAAGCATCCTGGAAGATATGCACCATCGGCAAGGTTACGCGCACCGATATGCCGAGGCGTCGCTGCTGCGATGCATTCCGACTCGAGCCATGCAACAGACGTTCGCTGAACAGGAAGAACTCGCCGGGCTTCAATTCCATATTGACAGCCGCGCCTGCCTCAAAGGTCTTCGGGTCGGCCATTTCGCCAAATGCCATGCCGGCTTCGGCTCGCGTATGCGGAAGCGATTGCCGATGCGATCCGGGGATGATCTGTACGCAGGCGTTTTCGACTGTTACTTCGTCTATGGCGATCCAGGCAGAGGCGTTCACCGGCGGCTCGAGGGGCCAGAAATTGATATCTTGATGCCAGGGAATCTGCGCGCCGCCCGGCTCTTTCAGCCACAAATTGGTCGCCCAGACGATGAGATCGGGTCCTAGCAAGCCGGCGATGCGGTCGATGATGGCGGGATGCGTCGCCAGGTCATAGATCACCGCCTGGTCCATGTGCCGCGACTGCATGCGCGAGCGAGGATTGGGTCCGTCTGTCGTCAAAACCTGGTCTTCTATCTCTCGGCGGATGCTCGCCATCTCTTGCGGCGGCATGGCGGCATAAGGCCCCAAATAACCATTCGCCACGAAGAAATTCACTTCGTCCCGCGTCAACAGCGATTCCAATCTTGTCATTTCTTGCCTCCACAATCCATTTGCTTTTTATTGCCAGCTCACGACGCTGCCTTCGGCGGTTTTTTCCACCAGCAGGTGCAGCGGGAAGGAGTCGCGCAGGTCGTCGATATGCGTGATAACCAGAATGAGGTCAAAGTCGCTGCGGATGGCGCTGATGGCATCAACCAGCCTGGCGCGTCCATCTTCGTCTTGCGAGCCGAAGCCTTCGTCGATAAACAGCGCGCGCAACGATGCCCCCGCACGCCGAGCCAGCAGCTTGGACAAGGCGATGCGCAGCGCGAAATTGATGCGAAATGCCTCGCCGCCGCTGTAGAGTTCATACGGGCGCGTGCCCAGCTCGTCGGCGATGGCGATATCCAAGGTTTCTTGCAGGTCGCCGCTCGCCCGCTGCCGCTGCGTACTCAGCGTGAGGGACATCCGCCCCTCGGTCATGCGCGCCAGCAGCTTGTTGGCATTTGTCTCCAGCTCGGGGATGGCGCTGTCGATGATCATGGCGGGCACGCCGTCCCGACCAAAGGCTACGCGCAATTCCATGAGCAGGCTTGCCGCGTGTCGGCGTGATTCCAGTTGCGCCTCCAGCCGCTCTTTGTTGACGCGTCCGGCTTCAATGGCGAGCAATTCTTGTTCGGCGATGGTATTGCGCTCGCTGGCAGCCAGCACAGTCGCGCGGTGCTGGTCGACCTGGACGCGCAGACCGCGTTCCAGTTTCACCTGCTCTTGCAGCGCGGCGATATTTTCCAGCAGCTGCACTTGCCTGTCTTGGTCTTGCGCCAGCGCCGACTGCAGCGCCTTCCGCCGTTTCGCCGCTTCGTCATGGGCGCGCTGGGCTTCGGGCAAGTTTTGCTGCGCGAATTCCAGCCGCGTCTGCTCGCGGTCATAGCGGTCATAGGCTTTCAGTTTGGCGCGCAGCTCGGCATGCGAGTCTTTGTCATAGCCGATGCGTCCTTGTTCTTCGCGAGCTTGAGCGAGCTGTCGCCGCAATTCCTCGCCAAATGCTTTGTCTTTCAGACGTGTTTCGATCTGCTGAAGGGCATGCGTCTCCAGCTGCATATCGGCTTGGGCAGCTTGCGCGCGGCGGGCATTTTCGCTGGCTGCGCCCATTCGCTGCTGCAATCCCGGCAACATTGCCAGCCTCTGCGCCCAACTGGCCAAATCACGTTCCTGCGTCTCTCTCGTAATGTCAATCTCGCGCAGCGCCCTGTTGCAGCGCCGATACTCCTGGCGCATATCGTCTCGTTGCGCTTGCAGCTGCGCCAGCATGTCATCGCGGCGCCCGGCAGTTAGCGCCTGCCCGCAGAGTGGGCAAGTTGCGCCGTCGGCACGCGCCAGCTGCGCCAGCCGTTCGTTGATTTCTGTGCCTTCAGACCGCAACGCCGCTTGCTGCGCCAGCAAACCGGAACGCTCTTCGCGAAGTGACTGCACAGTCGCATTGGCTTGGTCGCGTTGCGCCGCCAAGCTCTCCAGCGCGCCCAGCTGCGTCTGCAAGTCGGCAATATCCAGCTCGGCGGCAGCGGAGAAAATGTCTTGCAAAGCACGGATTCGCTCGCGGATGACATCGGCATCGCGTTCAAGCGCCGCGGCCTGCCCGGCCAGTTCTCGCTCCAGTTGATGGCAGCGCCTTTCCAATTCTTGCCGTTGAGCCAGCTGCTCGGCGATTGCGCTTTGGTTGCTGCGCGCCTCTTGCAGCTCCGCATAGCCGGCTTGAATGGCATCGCTCTGGGCGATGATCTGCTGGTAGCCCTCGATTTTTTCGTTCTGGCGGATGATCTCGCTATCCACAGCGCTACTATCGGACTGGCGGTCGGCGATCCGCGTTTCCAGTTCGCGCAGATTTTCGTTTTCGCGGCGCAGCACCCGGCTTGAATTCGCCACATTGTCATAGGCGGCGCTGATCTGGTCCAGCTTGGCTAAGGCAGCATCCAGCGCATCCTGGGCGGATTCAAGCTCAGCTTGCAATCGGGGAGCTTTCTCGATTTCGGCATTGATGCGACGCAACTCTTGTTGCATCAGATCGACCTCGGCGGCATTGGCAGACAAGCGCGTTTTGGCTTCGGTTTCATAATTCGCCCACTGGTCCAGACCGAGGATTTCCGACAAGATGCGTTTGCGTTCGGCGGCGGTCTTCAGCGTGAAAGCATCGGCGCGTCCCTGCTGCAAGAAAGCCGAATGCACAAAAGTCTCATAATCCAGGCGCAAGGTCGCATTGATCTTGGCTTGTGTGCGCCGCATGCTGTTTTCGTTGATAGAGCGCGGTCCCAAATCGCCCATCACCCAAAGATCCAGCGCGCCGCGGCTGCCTGTGCCGGTTCGAGAACGGCGGCGCTGCACCCGATAGCGCAAGCCCTCTTGCTCAAAGTCCAGCGCAACCGACATGTCCGTCTGGCCGAGGTGGATGAGGTCTTCGTCACGCCGCGCCCGCGCCCGCCCCCACAAGGCCCAGGTCATGGCATCCAGCAGGGACGACTTGCCCACGCCGTTGCGCCCGGTCAAACAAGCCAGCCCGATGCCCGCAAAGGAGATCGGCGGCGGCGCTCGATAAGCCAGGAAGTTGCGCAATTCTATTTGAAGCGGCAGCATCCGCACGAGTATACTATAGAGCAGGCAAGAAAGTGTTTTTCGACTGGCTGGCAGCTTCAGCCGCGTTGAAATCTCTCTCCATCCCAATGGGGAGAGATTTATAGGGAGGTTGCTGTGCACGACGCAGCCATTACCGCGCTATATGATGGGCAGTGCAGCTTGTGCTGTGCCTGCTGCCGCTGGCTGCGCGCGTTGGATTGGCGCGATCGCATCACTTTCTCCGACTTGCATCCAATGGAAGCGCAGCCAAAGCAAGCGCTGATGGGCGAGATTCATGTGCTGGTTGGTCCTGAGTGTTTGACGGGCTTTGATGGACTGCGCCGTTTGCTGCGGGAGCTACCCTTGGGGATGCCAGTGTGGCTGCTGCTGCATGTGCCGGGCGCGGCATGGCTGGGCAAGCGCTTGTACCGGCTGGTGGCGCGCAACCGCTATCGCATCGGCGGGGCTGGCTGCGTTTCTGACGATTGCACAATCGGCGCTTCGGCGCGCACAAGGTAACGCCGCGTTAATACCTGCTGCCCCGCATTTATTTTGTCTATCAGCACACCGCCATTGGCTTCGATGATCTTGCGCGAGGCGATGTTGTCGTCATCGCAGGTGATGAGGATATCGCCGATGCCGCGCGCCCTGGCTTCTTCGATACCCAGACGACAGATCAGCCTGCCATATCCGCATCTTCGCAGAGATGGGCGGATGCTGTAGCCGATGTGCCCGCCAAAGCGCCGCAAATCGTCGCTGAGGATATGCCGCAAGTCCAGCTCCCCCGCATAGATGTCGCCGGGCGCGATCAGCCAAAAGAGTGTTGCCGGCGCCATGCCAGCCAGGGGGGCAGTTTCTTTGTCGCGCAGGGTTTGCAAATACTCGTCAAAGTTGGCGCGGAGAAGCTCGGGTTGCCAAAGGTCCCGATGTCCTTCGCGGATGTATTCGTATACGGCGTCGATGTAACTGTCTTTGTAAGCCGCCTCGGGCAAGACGAGGCAAGCGGCTGCTGCGCTCATGTTCGCTTGGGCTGCTCCGCGCGCTGCTCGGCCGCAGTGCTCAGCAAGGCACTCAGGTCTTTGGATTCATCTGCGGTTGCATCGGCTTCGGCGGCGTCTTCGGGGTTGTCTCTGTCTTCCCAGCTGATGATCCAGATGCAGGCGCCAGCAACCAGGATGGTCGCGACAATCAGCGCGATCCATTGCGTGGGCAGGAGACCGACGCTGCGCGCCTCGTGCACCAGCAGCGCCACCATGCCCGCCGCCAGCACGACCCAGGCGCTGAAACGCGGGTGCGCGATCACCCATTGAATTGCTGGAGTTTCTGTCAATTGCCGCATCGCTTCGTACCCCCGCATGCTGGACTGTATTCTAGTCTGGTCGGCTGGCTCTTGCAAGAGACGCCGGGTCAGGTCAATGTGACTTCTTCGGCTTCTTCGCTTTCCTGCTGCACCATGTCGTAGAGCATCTCCGACAAGTAGCTGGTGGCTTTTTCGACATTCATATCGTTGCAAATGACGGCGATTTCGTGGCTGAGCATCTTTAGCAGGTTGGATTTCATCTTCATCTCGACCGAGGTGAGCTTGCCGGTCTGCTCGCGCCAGTACAGGTCACGCAGCGCCCCGGCCATGGCATCGGGCTCGCGCGTGGAGATCTGCTTTTGGATCTGCGCCTGGCGGGTGCGGTAATCGTCCGAAAGCTCCGCTGGCGGCAGGGCAAAGACTTCTCTGAAAATAGACAAGTCTTCTATAGCTGGGCGGATGTTCATGCTGGTGGCCACTTCGATCGGGATCATCACTTCGCCGCGGTCGCCGACCAGCTCGACGATATGGTAACTGCGCGTCTTGCCCTTGAAAGTCATCTTCTTATTGCCGACGATGGTTCCCGCACCATAACGGGGATGGACGATTTGGTCGCCTCGTGTATACATTAGGTGTCTCCGCAGATTATTCTATCAGTTTATACGCAGCAGCCCGCGTTCTTGTTTCTATTTACAGCGCCGCGCGACCCCATGACGCAGATAATCCGCCACGCCATGATGCGCCGCCTGAGCAACATTCAGCCTGGATGGTTTGACAAATTGACGATTCGGCGCGCAGAGCAAACAAATTTCTTCTTTCGATTCGCTTAGCACTATAACACAGGCAAGCGCCGATTGCAACACGCGCGACTGAGGGGAGTGGTGAATCATTGCGACCGCCCCCATCCCCCGGCCCCTTGCCCCCACAAAGAGGGAAGGAGATCGCTTGGGATTACGCGCATTGTAAGTCCCTCCCTCATTTTGGGGGAGGGGGCGTAGGGTGGAGGAAATGAAGAACGTATCAACACTTTCGCCACTCCCGACTCAGCTCGATTGACAATTGCCTCTGTATCCCAAGCGATTTGCCCAGGTACAATCATCGTCCCATAGTTTGTGGATATGCCATGACAAAGCTGACTATCAGCCTCGCCCAGATGCGCATTACATTGGCGCGCGTCGATGACAACCTCGCCACAGCAACAGACACGATCGCGCAGGCAGCCGCGGACGGCGCAGACATCGCTCTGCTGCCCGAGCTGTGGTCGACAGGCTATGACCTGGAAAACGCCGGCGAACATGCGGCGAAATTGGGCGAAGCCATCTTCGCGCAAGTGGCAGAAGCCGCTCGGGAAAATCGCATCGCCATCTACGGCTCGCTACTGGAGCGTCGCGGCGAGCAGGTCATGAATTGCGCGACATTCTATGATGCGGCTGGCGAGCTGCGCGGCGTATACCGCAAGATTCATCTTTTCCGCTTGTTTGACGAGCATCTGTGGCTCTCAGAAGGCGAGTCGCCGGCGCTGCTGCAACAGCCCTGGGGCAAGACTGGCTTGGCGATCTGTTATGATTTGCGTTTTCCAGAGTTGTTTCGGCGTTACGCTGTGGCGCATGGGACGACGCTGATGCTGCTCTGCGCGGAGTGGCCCCTGGCGCGGGTGGCGCATTGGCGGACTCTGTTGCAAGCGCGCGCTATCGAAAACCAGTGCTTTGTGGCCGCGACCAATTCCTGTGGCGAAACCGACGGGACGGTCTTCGGCGGGCACAGCATGATTATCGACCCCTGGGGACAGATCATCGCAGAAGCCGGCGAAGACGAATGCCTGATTACAGCGGAGATCGACCTGGCAGAGGTCCAGCGAGTGCGGCGCGCCATCCCGGTCTTCGAAGACCGCCGCCCCGATGCCTACTTGACTGACTGATTTTATTGAATCAGCAGCTTTCCCCCTGATGCGAGGTCAAGGGGAGCGAAGAAGGTAGCAAGATCCTAATCCAAGCCAATCGAGACGAACTTCTGCTCCATGTATTCATACAAGCCTTCTTGCCCGCCTTCGCGTCCGAAGCCGCTGGTCTTGCTGCCGCCAAAGGGAGCTTCCGCCGTGGCTGGCACCATGTCATTGACACCGATGATGCCGAAATCGAGGCCTTCATAAACGCGCGTGGCTGTTGACAGATCGCGCGTCATCACATATCCCGCCAAGCCATAGGGTGTGGCATTTGCCAGCTGCAGCGCCTCGTCCAGCGTGGTGAATGCGCTGACTGCCATGACCGGCCCGAAGACCTCGTCACAGCCGATCTGCATGTCGCTGGTGACATCGGTGAGCACCGTCGGCTGATAGAAATAGCCGCGTTCCTGGGCAGGTCGTGCGCCACCACAAACCAGCGCAGCCTGTTTGTCTAGCGCGTCAGCCACAAATTGCTCGACCTTGTTGCGCCCGGCTGCGCTGACCATGGGACCGTTGGTCACGTCCGGCTGCATGCCGTCGCCCACTACCAGCTTTTCGGTTTCGGCTTTGACCGCGACCAGAAAGTCTTCCAGCGCCGGCTGCTCGACATAAAAGCGCGTCGGCGAGATGCACACCTGCCCGTTGTTGCGAAACTTCGCCAGCGCGCCTTGTTGAGCCGCCCATTGCATATCGGAATCGGCAAAGACCAGCACTGGCGCGCTGCCGCCCAGCTCCATGCCCAGCTTCTTGATGCCAGCCGCGGCCCCCCGCATGAGAATCTGCCCGACCCGCTGCGAGCCCGTGAAACTGAGTTTGCGTACTCGCGCATCAGCCAACAACGTCGCGCCCATGGCCTGGGGTTCGCCATTGACCAGGTTGACGACGCCGGGCGGCATGCCAGCCTCGACCATGACATTGGCAAGCGCCATGGCGCTCATCGGCGTCAGCTCGCTGGGGCGACCGACGATTGTGCAGCCGGCCGCCAGCGCCCCCGCCCACTTGCGCGCCAGCAGATATGCCGGGAAGTTCCAGGCGGTGATAGTCGCCACGACTCCCAGTGGCTGTGGCAGTGACAGCAGGCGTTTTTCGGCTTTGCGGGCGGGGATCGTGCGGCCATAGGCGCGCTTGCCTTCTTCGGCATACCAGTCAAACAGATCGGCACAAGCGCCCCACTCGCCACGCGCCTCAGCCAACGGTTTTCCGCATTCCGCCGTCATGATGGGCGCAAGCTCGTCAAGGCGGCTGCGCAGGGCATCGGCGGTATCACGCAGGATGCCACCGCGCTCATAAGCCGTCATTCCTTGCCAGCCGGGCAGTGCGCGCCAGGCAGCATCAATGGCGGCTGTGGTATCGGCTGCGCCCCCAAAAGGCACTGTGGCAACCAGCGCTTCCGTGGCGGGATTGACCACCTGCCAGCCTTTGCCACTGAGCGAGTCGCGCCACTCTCCATCTATCAGCATTTTGTATTGCATGGCATTCACTTTCCAATTCGTTGCATAATCGTCAACAGCGTTCCAGCCGAAATTCAGCCTGCGGCATAGCCCAGCTTGGCAGACAGATCGGCCGCCACCTGCCGCACAATCATGCCAAAATCATCGATGCGCTCCAGCGTGACGCGTGCGGCCGGACCGCTGATGCCGATAGCGCCCAGCAGCTTGCCACGATGATCCTGCACCGGCGCGGCTACACAGCGCACGCCATAATTGTACTCTTCATCATCAATGGCATATCCACGCTGGCATATATGTAAAAGCTGCGCTTGCAAAACTGCCTGGTCGGTGATGGTGCGCTGGGTAAAAGGCAGCAGCGCCTCGGGCAATGCGCCATCGCCAAATGCCAGCATGGCTTTGCCCAGGGCGGTGCAGTGCAGGGGCGAGAGCGTGCCGATCTCCGACTCGACGCGCAGGGCGGCGCTGGATTCAGCCTGGTCGATATAAAGCGCCTGTCGCTGCGCCAGGATAGCCAGGTGCGCGCATTCGCCGGTCTCGTCCACCAGCTTGTAGAGATAAGGGCGAGCATGGTCGCGCAGGCTGATGCGGTCGAGCACGCCTTGGCCCAAGGTGAGCAAACGCGGACCAAGTTGATAACGGGCTGTGCCTTCGTCTTGCACGACAAAGCCATAATTGGCGAGGGTATGCAGCAATCGGCTGGCGCTGCTCTTGTCGATCGCCATTTCTTTAGCGACTTCGGTCGTGCCCATGCCGCTGCGGGCTTGTTCCAGCAGGTTGAGGATTTTCAAGCCCCTAGCCAGCGTTTGGATTTCTGCCATGACGAGACACTCACTCTTTTGGCAGCAGGTTTTTCGCGTTGACTGTAGTGCGCTGTCAATTTATTGACAATGATAAAACAATGTTGTATATTTAGCAACAAGCGAAAATTTCAATTCAAGGAGCCGCCTATGGTAGAATCTGCAGGCAAGCCTATTGTCAAAACTGTTGAGAACAAGGAGCGAATGAGATGTTGAGCAAACGGAACCTCTTGGCGGTCATGCTGCTGCTGGCGGGGCTGATGGTCGCGCCGGCGCTCAGTCAAGACGACTTGATGGGCGACTTCACGCTGTCACATTACTTTGGTGGATTCGGTGGCGAATTCATTGAGCAGATCGTCGATGATTTCATCGCGGCGAATCCAGGTCTGATGCACGCCGAAAGCCCGGTCGATCACGAGCAATTCAAGACATCCATCCTGGTGCAGTTGGCCGGTGGCAACCCGCCGGATACCTTCAGCTATTGGGCGGGCGCGCGCATCCAGTTCATTGTCGATGACGGGTTCCTGATGCCGATAGACGACATCTGGGAAGCCAACGATATGGATTCGCAATTCCCACAAGCCGTCATCGATACCGCCGCGACCTACGACATGCACAAGTATGCCCTGCCCTTGACCCTGCACTGGGTGGGCGTCTTCTACAACACAGCGCTCTTTGAGCAAGTCGGCGCGATGACGCCCACAACCTGGGACGAGCTGGTCGATGTCGCCGACAAATTCAAGATGGCGGGCATCCCGGCTTTCGCGCTGGGCTCCAGAGACCGCTGGCCCGCCCAATTCTGGTTCGACATGATCTTGCTGCGCACAGCCGGCAACGACTATCGCCAGGCGCTGATGAGCGGCGAAGCCTCGTATACCGATCCAGAAGTTGTGCGCGCCTTTGGCTTGTGGAAAGAACTGGTCGATGCCGGCTACTTTAATGCCGATGCCAACGCCTATGGCTATATCGATTCCGCCAATATGGTCGCCAACGGCGAAGCAGCCATGACCTTGATGGGCACCTGGATCGGCGGGCACTTCGCCAGCGTAGAGATGACGCCTGCCGAAGACTTCGACTACTTCTCCTTCCCGACCATCGACGCAGACACGCCCCGCGCCTCGCTGGGTCCCATTGATACCTTCGTGGTAGCAGCCGATGCCAACAACGCCGACGCCGCCAAAGCCTTCCTGGTCTATCTGACCAATCCCGATGTGCAATGGGCATTTGCCGAAGGCGCTGGCAACCTGGCGCCGAGCCTGATGGTCGATACCAGCAATTACAACGATGTCGTGGCGCGCATCGCTGGCGAAATCGCCGATAGCGCCGTCTACGCCTTCAACTACGACCTGGCGACGCCGCCGCCTGTCGCAGAAGTTGGCTTGAACAGCTTCTCCGAGTTCATGGCGAATCCAGGCGACTACGAAGCCATGCTCGAGCGCGTCCAAGCCGATGCCCAGGCCGAGTTCATGGCCATGATGGACGGCTAGACAGCCCACATCCTTGCAGCCCCTTCCCACCAAGTTTGAGGGAAGGGGTGCGGCAGGCAGCTGGTCAACCAGGCAAACCATGCCTCCACCGGATGCCAATAGCGCGATCGCAAGATCAATGGCTCATCCGCGCAAATCCAAATCCCTCCCTCATTCTGGGGGAGGCCTGCAGGTTGGCGGAATGCTACGACGCCACAAATGGATCGTGCCCGCCAGTTTCCTGCTGCTGCCGCTGCTGGTCTATTTCACATTCGTCATCCTGCCCACGTTGAACTCGCTCTATTATTCTTTCACCAACTGGGTCGGTTATGGCAGCGACTACAAGTTCATTGGCCTGGCAAACTTCGAAAAAATCTTCAGCGACCGCCTGTTCAGCAATGCCATCCGCAATACCGCTATCTGGCTGGCGCTGGCGATGACCGTGCCGACTCTGCTGGGCTTGGCGCTGGCGCTGGGCTTGCAGGGCAAACGCAGGATTAACACGGTCTACAAGTCGCTTTTTTACCTGCCCATCTGCCTCTCGCCCGTCATCATCGGCATCATCTGGGTCTGGCTCTATAGCCCGAAGCTGGGCATCGTCAATATATTCCTGCGCGCCCTGGGCCTGAATGAACTTGCCACCGCCTGGCTGGCCAATCCCAATACCGCGCTTATTGCCGTTTTTGTCGCCTGGGCTTGGCAACAGACGGGTTTGAATATGGTCATCTTTCTGGCGGGATTGACTTCTGTGCCGGCGCCGCTGGTAGAAGCCGCCAAGGTCGATGGCGCAAACACCTGGCAGACCCTGCGCAAGGTCATCATCCCCATGCTGCGCCCGTCCACGGTGGTCGTGCTGGCGCTGACGGCGATCAACGCGCTCAAGAGCTTCGAGATCATCTGGGTGATGACACGCGGCGGTCCTTTCAACAAGTCAGACACGTTGGCGGTCTTCATGTACAGCGAGTCCTTCCGCAAGTTCAAAATGGGCTATGGCAGTTCGGCAGCCGTCATCCTCTTCGCCATGACGCTCATCATCATCTTCTTATACTTCAAGCAAATTGCCCGCGCCGAGGAACTCTATGATTAGGCCTGAGCCCCCCACCCTCCTCGAAAAGTCGGGGGGAGGCGCAACCCCCCTCAGTCCCCCCGAAAAGTCGGGGGGAGGCGCAACCCCCCTCAGTCCCCCCGAAAAGTCGGGGGGAGGCAAAGCCCCCGCGTGGATTGCGCGAGGCGTCTGGTCGAGGCGGCTGAGCGTCGCGCTGCGCTATGGCGCTTTGACAATCATGCTGGTCTTGTTCATGGCGCCGGTCTATGGCGCGATCGTCACGGCTTTCAAGACGCAGGCTGAGGTCTCGGCGGGTGGCTATTGGACGATTCCGCGCCGCTTCACAATCGACAACTTCGCGCGAGTCATGGACCCAGACGCGGGCAACCTGGGCTTGTACCTGGGCAACTCGCTGCTGCTGACGATTCCCGCCTCGCTGTTATCCATCGGGCTGGGCACACTGGCTGGTTATGGGCTGGGCAAGTATCGTTTTCGGGGCGATGGGCTGCTCTTCGTCTTCATCGTGGCGGGCATGTTCTTGCCGCCGCAGATCGCCTTGATCCCCGTCTTCCGCTTGATGAACGACATCGGCCTCTACGATACGCTGTGGGCGGTCATCATCATTCACACCGCTTTCGGCATCCCCATCTGCACCCTGGTCATGCGCAATTTCTTCCAGGTCGTGCCCAATGCCCTGCGCGAGGCGGCGCTGATCGATGGCGCAAACGAATACAGCATTTTCTTGCGCATCATGCTGCCGCTGACCTTGCCGGCGCTGGCTGTGCTGGCCACCCTGCAATTCACCTGGATCTGGAACGACTTCCTGTGGCCCTTCATCCTCACGCAACGGGCGGAGAGCCGCACCATCATGGTCGGCATCTTGAACCTGACCGGGCAATACACGGTCGACTGGGGCGGACAGGCGGCGGCGAGTTTGATCGGCTCGCTGCCCACGCTGTTCATCTTCATCTTCTTCCAGCGCTACTTCATCAAGGGGCTGACGTTGGGCGCGGTGAAGGGGTGAAGATGTTGACAGCCAAACCGAGAATCCACTACAATGCCTACACGCTGTTGACAGCGCACATGAGGAGCAAGCGATGGCATACGACGCGCGGAAGATCGCCAATTCCTTCAGATTGCCCAAGCGACCATTCCTGAGCGGCGTAGCGGGTCTCGTAGATTTTTCCGGTTCTCAGACACGCTACTATGCAAAGCAGATACTTGACCGTTCTGACGCCGATGCGATGCGTGCTGATTGGGAGGCTGTTGGGGCAAGTCTCTGGTGGGCGATTGGCCAACACGAAAGAAACGACAAAGAGGATTACCTGAGTGGCTGAGGACAAGAATAATGAAACCCGGTCGCCAGTAGATGAAACCGGGCTGCCTCCAACACCAAAGCTGCCGGATGCAATACAAGACCTTCCCGAAGACAAACGCCAAGAAGTAATCCAGTATTTCAGACATATCATTCGTGTCGAGCAAACTACCGGACACATGCCCCCGCCAGGTATGCTGGCTGCATACAGTCCGGAAGTGGAGAGAATCATCGTTGATGAATTCGCCCAGCACGGGCAACATCGACGGACCGCTGAAGTCAAAGTGATAGACGCCTCTATTCAGCGAGAAAGACGCGGGATGTGGTTCGGTTTCGTCTTGGCATTTACATTATTGATCTGTGGTACGGCGATCATCCTATCGGGCTATAGTGCTGAAGGGCTTGGTGTAATCGCCGCCGATGCTGCTGTGTTAGCTGTCGTATATGTCGTCGACCGACGCAGCCGCGAGGGGTAGAATCCGTTTTATCAAGAGGCTGACGCTGGGCGCGGTGAAGGGGTAATCCGCCACAGAGGACACAGAGAGCACAGAGAATTGCTTACATCAAGTCTCGCTGCGCCTTGCCGTCCGTTGCGCCCTGACGCTGTGCCTGCTTGAATGTCCCATGCTGCGGCGGCATATCGACGCCATCCCCGCCCAGCAAATCGCGAATCGACAAGATCTGCAGCTTGCGATATGTCTTGTTCCAAAAATCGGATTCATAGTAGCCAGCCGCCAGCGCCTCTTTGAGCATGGCTTGCGTCGGCAATTCCAGCGTGATGAAGACGCCGATGGCCGCTTTCTCGCGCTCGACCGTGCCTTTCAAGTCGCGGATGTCGCCCGATTTCACCGCCCCCGATTTCACCTGCACGATGACTTTCTTCGGCTTTGGCCTGCCTTTTTCGCTAGGCTCGAAGAAGTTAATCACGCCGTCAATGCCCTTGTCCGCGCCCTTTTTGCCTTTGCGCGAGCCCGCCTGCCCGCCGACCGGCTTCGCCCCCACCAGCGACAGCGCCCACCACTCGAATTGGTAACGCCCTTCGTTGTCAGAATCCTGCGCCAAAGTCCGCGCCGCGTCGACTGTGGTCGGCTCGCCGATGACCTCGTAATCGACGCCCGAAGCCAAACCAAACATATCTTGCAGGCGGTACTTCTGCAGGGCGATGGACAAGTGCGTGATGTCAATGCCAATCCAGCGGCGATTCAGCTTGTGCGCCGCCGCAATCGCCGTGCCACAGCCGCAGAAGGGATCGAGGACGATGTCGCCTTCGTTGCTGCTGGCTAAGATAAACTTCTCTAGCAATGCGAGGGGCTTTTGGGTCTCGAAACCAAGTTTTTCGCCGCGCTGTGAACTGTAGTTGGTGAATCCGATAGGATCGAGGATGATGTTTTGTGGCGCAATGCCGGTATCCGCGTCTTCGTATCGTTTCAGCCCGGGCCACTTGCCTTTTTCTGGATGGTGTATCAAGCCAGCCGCATCCAAAGCCTCCAACCTGTCATGGATTCCTTCTATTGAGCGATAATTGGGAATGAAGTTTTTCTCGATATATTCAGCGTACTTTCCTGTTTTCGGCACAGACCAGCAGCGTCCCATTGCGAATACATCATATCTCCGCCATGGCAATGTACTCGGGCTTCCATAGGTACTGTTATGCAACGGACCCGAAAGATCCGCACTGCGATAACGGCCTCTTTCGTCTCCAGATGGATATGCCGCAGCCAACTGTTCATCAGATTTCGGCGTGGCAATGTCATGACCATTCCATATCGGATTGTCGCCCTTCGCGTAATAAAGAATGTGGTCTTGAATACGCCCGTAACGCTTTGGGTCATTATGCGCAGTCGCCCGCCGCCAAGTAATATGGTTGCGAAACTGTGTTGGAGAAAATATGGCATCCAGCACGATTTTGAGATAATGGCTCGCGGAATCGTCGCAATGCAGATACAAGCTGCCCGTCGGCTTCAAGACCCGCCGCAACTCCACCAGCCGCGCCGTCATCATCACCAGGTAGGCCATCATCTGGTTGCGGTCGATGAGATTCAGCAGCGCTTCAATGGCAGTCGATACTTTTTCGGGCGCGTTGACGATCAGGTCGTGGTAGGTGTCCTCGGCGGTTTCGCCCCAATGCCAGGTGTCCTCAAATGCGGTGATTTGGGCTTCGCTGTCGGCGCCGCTTTCGGACTTGAAGAGCACATTGTAATTTCGGTTGCTGTTAAAGGGCGGGTCGAGGTAGATGAGGTCGACGCATTCGTCGGGGAAGTATTCGCGGCTGCGCAGGATTTCGAGGTTGTCGCCGTAGAATAGTCGGTTGTTCATGGTTATCCCTCGCGACGCCCCTCACCCCGCCCTTAGCTGCCGCGACAGCAGGCCGCTCACCAGCCGAATCAGCGCATAGGGCAGCAGCACCGGCAACGCCAGCTCCAGCAGCACAATCATCCCCAGCGCCAGGGGCAAACCAGCGCCAGTTTCCAGCACCAAATCCAGTTGCCGCAAATTGAGTTGCTGCAGCATATTGATCAGCAGCAGATAAAAGCCGACCCAAGCTACCGATGCGCTAATGGCGAGGCTGCGGATGGGCAGAAACGCGCCGATGCCCACGCCCACCATGCCGAACATCAGCGGCTCCAGCACCAGACGCAACAGCGAGGTCAGCGACATGGCGATGATCAGCACAAAGGGCAGCCCGCCCGACTCGCGCAGCGGGAAGAGACCGGCGTAGTGCATGATGATCAGTGGCGGGCCAAAGATAGCCGCCCCCTGCACGATCAGAATCAGGTCGTCCATTTTGCGCCAGATCGCCGAAGCCGCCTTGCCCAGAAAGATCTGATCCAGCGACATCGGCGTCGACATCAGCAGCAGCATGGTATTGTTGCGCAGCTCGTCCGCCATCACCGCCGCCGAATTGCCCGCGATCGAGATCAGCGCGCGCACATAAAAGATCGCGCCGACAGGGATAACCAGCACCGAAACCACAATCACGGTGGTCGCCAAGTCGGTCACAAAAGGGACGAACATGCCGATCGCCAGCAGCGCAATCCAAAAGCCGCAGATATAGAAGATCGGCTCGAATTCGGGCGGCAGGGTGCGCCAGTACAAGCCCAGATGCCGGCGCACGATTGGGTTGGTCGCCCGCGCCCAATAGGGCAGGCTCTGCATGGCAGAAGGCTCGCCAGCGAGGGGCTGCGGGCTGCTGCTGCTGCGAGGTGTGGCGTCGGCGGTCATCGTTATGGGGCGAGGTCGATGCCACGGTAGATCTGCGCCAGGCCTAGCGACGCGCCCAGGCTGTCCAGCGACGCCTCTTCGTCCAGGTCAGAAAAAGCGCGCTTTGTCCAGACGCCGTCAATGCGGCTGTGCAGCTCAACGAAGACGCGCTGCTGATCGATGATGAGATAATGCTGCAGGCTGGGGATCTCGCGGTAACGTTGGAGCTTCACGCCGAGATCTTTGTGCGCGGTCGATGGCGACAGCACTTCGACCACAAGCGCGGGATTCAAGAGTGCGGCGCCTCTTCGCGCAATCTGCCCAGCGCCGCGCACGACGCACAAATCGGGGAAAAAATAGGCAGACGGGGCGATATGCACACTGACATTGCTGCTGAATATGGCGTATTCCGCAGCGACAAGTTGGTTATAGAGACCAACAGTAACGTTTGTTTGGATACGACCGTGAAAAAGCGTGACCCCATCCATAAAGAAGAGTTCCCCGTCGATGTATTCAATGCGCTCTTCGACCTTGGCGGCGATGGCCAAGTAGTCTTTGAGCGTGACAAAGTCGCGCGAGGGCGCGGACGGCGTCTTTTCGAGCAGCAAGTCGGTGGACATCGCGAGACCTCTCGGCGCTGGCTGACAGCAAAAGTATACCATGCGTTTGGCTGGACTTTCGCGAAGTCGCTGCCGCGATGAACCTGTGCCGGCGCCAGCCATACCGTGTTACAACTAGAGTGCAATCGCAGCCGAGGCAAGCCATGCGCGTCGCACTTGTCAGCGAAACTTTTCTGCCCAAGGTCGATGGCATCGTCAAGGTCGCTTGCCTGCTGCTGGATCATCTGTCTGCGCGCGGCATAGAAGCCATGGTGATCGCGCCGCGCTATGGCGAAAATCTGCGCTACAACCATGCGTCTGTCCGCAGCCTGCCCAGCATCGCGGTTCCGCTCTATCCAGAAGCGCGTCTCGGCTTTGTCACATCGGGGCTTTTTCGTGACATAGCCGCATTCCAACCCGATATTGCACACCTCTTTCATCCGGTCATGACTGGCATTCCGACTATGGCGATGTTGAAGTGGCTGGGCGTGCAGACTGTGGCATCTTTCCACCTCGACTATGCGCGACTGGCCAGCCAATTCCAGCTGGGCGGGCTGCGCCTCGATGTCATGCGCCCGTTCATCGATCAGTTGACGCGGCGGGTTTTCAACTGGGCAGATCTGCGGCTCGCGCCATCACAGCTCGTGCAGAGGCAGATGCAGGCGCTGGGCATAGGCGATGTTGGCTTGTGGCGGCGCGGGGTTGATGCCGAGGCATTTCATCCCCGTTTCCGTTCGCCAGCCATGCGCGCCGAGATGAGCCAGGGCTGCCCGGACGACACGCTGCTGGTCTATGTGGGTCGCTTGTCCGATGAAAAACAGCTGGAGCACATCCGCCCTGCCCTGCAGCAGCTGCCCAATACCCGTCTGGCGCTGGTGGGCGACGGACCTGCGCGACAGCGGCTGGAACGATTCTACGCCGGTCTGCCTGTAAGCTTCATGGGCTACCTGCGCGGAGACAAGCTGGCCAGCGCTTATGCCAGCGCCGATATCTTTGTCTTCCCCTCGCGGCTGGAGACATTCGGCTTGGTCGTGGTCGAGGCGATGGCAGCTGGCTTGCCCGTCGTGGCGGCGCGGGTGGGTGGCGTGGCCGAAGTCCTGCGCGAAGGTTTCAATGGCTATACATTTGAAAGCGGCGACACCGGCGGGCTGGTGCAGGGCATCCGCGCCATAGCAAGTGACCGCGAGAAAATGCGCTGGATGGGGCGGCAAGCGCGCGCCTATGCCGAAACACAAGCCTGGGACGCAATCATGGACGAACTGATTGCGGAGTACGCGTCGCTGATTGGGAGAGTCACCCACAACAGTAGATGACAACTTGAATATTACATGTGTCCCTCACTATCTTTGGTCGGAATAGACTACAAACCCATTGGCTTTCGCCCATCTTTCAGAGAACCCGACATGCGAAATACGGTTTTTGCTACGATCCATTTTTCGAATTGCCTCTGCCAACACAATGTCAGTCTCCAATTTGTATATTGTCTTTACCCTAATCTGGTTTGCCTCGTAGAAAATTGCTAAGAATATCGCCCTATTTCGCCTAATTCTGTCTAGCGAATCTTGTCGATCATTTTCAGGCGACTTAACCATTCTGTCCAATTGCCCGGTTCCGCCCTCCTTGCAACTCAGATACTCGTACATAGCGCTCGGGTCGTTCGGGTCGCGCGCATCTGGTTGCCGTTTCTCTGGAATGACTTCGTGGCCAAGAATCTCGGCAATGATCATCTCTTTGACAAGACCGGGCTGCAAGAGATTAGGTATGCCCAAAGTTCTGGCAAGGTCAAATGCTTGTTTCACCAGACTAACAACAGGTTGATACGCATCAATCGCCATTAGTCATATCCCAATTGGCAATTGAGCCTCAACATGCTTTAGGCGCGCGTTAGCCTTATTGACAAAATCCGCATTAATCTCGAAGGCTATAAAATCTCGACCGTGTTTTCGGCATACCACGGGGCAAGTTCCAACACCAGAAAACGGGTCAAGCACCAGATCGCCAGGATTTGAGCTCGCCAGTACCAATCGCTCAATTAGCTTTATTGGTTTCTGTATTGTGTTTAGCGCTTCTCGACATACAAGCTCTTTTGACTTATAGGTAAGCTGCTTTATGTCGCCCCAAACATCGCCGGGATTTTTGCCTTTGTCATTGAACTTGGTGTTCGCATACTTGCCATTTTTCACGGATGGTACTCTTTCGCAGCGAAGTCGGTGTTCAAGCTCTACAAGTTGAGCAACCCTTATACTGTCCAAGTTGTAACGACTTGGACGCGAACCCTTAACAAAGTAACAGATGATGTCATAATTATTAGTATAATTCACTCTACCTTGTGCCAATCTGCTCGGCTGATACCAAATGATTTTTGACTTGAGATTCAAATATGGACGATAGTCAACAAAGTCGATGCAATTTGATTTTCCAAAAAGATACAGAGCGCCGCCAGCCTGTAGCTTCATAGAAAATGTTCGAATGAGTTCGAGATTATATTCCTGAATATTTGGAATCTGATCCCATTCATTGCGTGTGACTCCGTAGGGACCGTCACATACAATTAGATCTATTGATTCGTTTTCAACATCATTTATCAAATGAAGTGCATTGCCAATATGTATGACATTTCGTTGTAGAGTCATGTGGCTTCCTGCAACAGTCATCAACGAACAAGTCTATACCACACCCACTGTCATTAGGCAAATTCAAGTGTGCAGAACCCGCCCTGCCGCCGCAACCACCCGCGCGTGCTGCTGTCCGTTGCTGATGATCATGCCCGCATTGGGCAGGGTCTCGCCACGCGAGAAGTCCAGCGCTTCGCCGTCCAGCCCCGTCACCATGCCGCCAGCCGCCTGCACCAGCGCCACGCCAGCTGCATGATCCCAGATCTTGTGCGCATAATCGCTGCCCGGACGCGGCAAGCGCATATACAAATCGGCATCGCCGCAAGCCACCAGCGCATATTTCTCCATGCTGTCCAGCTCGATGATGCGCGCACCGCCCAAACCAGCCAGCTCGCGCGCCTGCCCCATGCGTGATTTGCTGGCATGCGCCCGCTCGTAGCTCTGCACAGCGACGAAATCATCGACATCCCGCCGCGCCGACACAGTCACATGCTGTCCATCGCCGCCAACCAGTGGCGCTCGCCAGGTCTCGTCTGCACGCGTGTAAAAGAGCGCGCCTTCGCCAGCCTTATAACCGGGCGCCGCCAGCATGCCCTCGGCGATTTGACCATCAACCAGCAGCCCACAGGCGATTGCATAGTGCCGCCGCGCCAGAAATCCTTTCGTGCCATCGATGGGGTCGATCACCCAGGTGCGCCGGGATCGCCTGCCCGCGCCGAAATCGAGCCAAGCCAAAAGCTGCGCCTCGCTCACTGCCTCGCCCAGCACATGCCCGAGCAGGTGCAGCACCTGTTCGCGTTTTTGGCTGGATACCAGCTGCTTGAATTGCCCGCCCGATTCCTCGGCGATGACTGCGTCATCGGGGTACTGCTGCTGCAAGGCGCGGCAGATGATCGCCTGCGAGCCATAATCGGCGATTGTCACTGGCTCGCTATGGTCGCCTGCCGTCTTTGTGCTGGCGCTCAGGTAGCGGTCTTGTACCAGCTGGCAGAGCCTGGCGGCATCGCGCAGGGCGGCTCGGATTGCTTGCATGGTTGCCTCACATGTTGCACAGTGCGCAAGCAGCCGATTTTGCCAGACCTGCTGCTGGCAAACAAGTTGTCGAATCAGGGGAGTGGCTAATTTGCTGGATACAGGCGCCCCCGACAGGTCAGGGGGAGGCAAGGGCACACGCGGATTCTGTCGGCAGGTCGGGGATGGGGAAACGCCATATACACGGAATTCGCCACTCCCGGGGCGATTAGCGTGGATTTGGAACACAAGAGATTCTCTGTGCTCTCTGCGTCTCTGTGGTGAATTGACCTTGTGTCAAGCATGACGAAAAAGTTGTATCCAGCAAATTAGCCACTCCCCTTCCATCAAATCTATTGACCAAATCTATTGACACTGTCTGAATATTTTGATAACATGTCTATATGCGTACCTGTAAAAAGGACGCGTCTGTGAAGCCACAACCTTTAGTTTAGTTCACCAGAAGGAGAGAAACTGCAATGAACCATGTACGTCTCACGACACGCTTGTTCCTGATCGTTTTAGCCGCCTGTTTTACCCTGTCGTTGGGGGGGGGGGGTAATCTCCGCGCAGGCCCCAAGCGCCCCGCACAGGCTTGAGCTCAAACTCATAAAGAACAACGGCGGCATCAGAGTTATATGGGAAACGCCCAAAAGAGGCTCGGTTGACGGTTACCAGATCTTGCGAAAAGTCGGTGCTAAGGGAGACTGGGTCATATTGGTGGATGACACCGACAACACCAAAACCCATTATAAAGACACCACCGCCACAACGGCTGGCACAAGATACTACTATCGGGTCAAGGGTCGCAATGGCAGTGACCGTAGTGCTGGGCAAAGGTATCAATCCATAGAGCTTCCCGGCGGAGCAATTCCTGGCAAGCCGAGAGAGCTTACGGCGACGGGTGTATCTAACGGTATCCGGCTCAATTGGAAATACAAAGACAAGGTAAAGACGGACGGTTTCCAGATTCTGCGCCGAACCAAGGGTACCCAATGGAGCGTATTGGTGGCCGACACCAACAACAGAAACACCTATTATACCGATACCACTGCCGTAGCTGGCACAGAGTATGGCTATCGGGTCAAGGCTCGCTACGGCGCGAGTAACATTGGCAAATCTCCACCTGCTGAATGGGCGACGCGCCCAAGCAGCGGCGGCTAGTTGTATAAGCGCCTAGCAGCCAGCTAGCGTTGCTGGCGGACGAATAGCAATTGTCAGAATCGCGTCCCGATGCCGCCAAGGCGTCGGGATTTTTTGTTTTGAAGGAGGCTTCGCGCCGCCTCTCCTCGAAATTGCCAGGCGGCTAATCCTCCAGGTCAATCTCATCAATGCGGTCGCCATCATTTTGATGCGATTGTCCTGTCAGATCCCGGGAGTGGTGAAATTGATGATATTCGGATTTAGCGAAATCTTGTGAATCTACCTCGGCGCCCTCATTACCCTCGGCGCCCTTGATGGTAAAATCTTTGCAGCATCCAGAATAGTCGCATATCTATCATTCACCACTCCCGAATCAGCATACCCTTACCCGCGCCGAGTTTCTCGTGTATACTCCTCTGCCCCCTACCGATGCCACAGGAGAGAACGTTGGCGCAGAAGAGCGAATTCGCGATCGAAGGCTTGCGGGAATACAACCGCAAAACGGCCGTGCGCTGGATCATCTCGCACTGCTTTGAGCACAAGTCGTATTTCTTGATCGGCTTGGTGGGCTTCGCCTTGACCTATATCTCCTTTTCAGGGGCGCGGGTGATGTTTGGCCGCGGCGCAGAGCTGATCATCGAAGGCGGTGACGCCCAGGCGGTGATCGCCGTGAGCCTGGCTGTGCTCATTTTATCGGTGGCCGACGGGCTATTCTCGCTGATGGGATCGATGGCGATGGTCATCTTGTCGACGCGGGTCGAGCGAGATGCGCGCCACGAGCTTTATACCAGCTTGCTGGGCAAGAGCCAGACCTTCCATGACCAACAGCGGGTGGGCGATATCATGGCGCGCGCCACCGATGATGTGCGCCAACTCAATTTTGTCATCCACCCAGGCATCATGTTCATCTTTGATATGGTGCTGGGTTACGCGGTGCCGATGATTTACATTGCGGCGATCAACCTGGAATTGCTGCTGGTGCCGATCATTTTTGTCATCGCCTATATCATCGTGGTGCGCCGCTATATGCGCCGGCTGCAGCCGGTGATGATGCAGCAGCGCCAGCAATACGGCACCCTCAGCGCGCGCCTGGAAGAGACCATCAGCGGCATTGAGATCGTCAAAGTGGCGGCGCAGGAGGTCGAAGAGCGCAAGAAGTTCAAACGCAACGCCTGGAAGTTCCGCGACTTCTTTGTGCAGCAGGGCAAGATAGAAGCAGCTTATCTGCCCTTGTTGATGTTTGGCATCTCCTTTGGCTTCTTCTTCCTGCACTGCCTGAATTTGTACGATCGCGGCATCCTCAGCATTGGCGAAATCATCGCTGTCGCCGGCTTGATGCAAGTGCTGTCGTTTCCGGTCTTCATCTCGCTCTTTTCGATCAGCATGATTCAGCTGGGCATCGCCGGCGCGCGCCGCATCCTCGAGCTGATTGAGCAGCGCTCGGACATTGATGAGAATCTGGCGGGGCACAAAGCCGCGGTGGATGGCGCGATCAAGTTCGACAATATCACATTCAAGTTCCATGGCAAGACGGTCTTGGAGGATGTGTCCTTCCGCGTCGAGCCGGGGCAGACTGTCGCCATCGTAGGGCAGACTGGCAGTGGCAAAACGACATTGACGCAGTTGGTTGGGCGCACTTACGATGTCGATGCCGGGCGCGTGTTGATTGATGACGTGGATGTGCGCGACTGGAACCTCGACCAGCTGCGCTCGCAGATGGGCAGGATCGAGCAAGATGTCTTCCTGTTTTCGCGCTCCGTGGCAGAAAATATCGCCTTTGGCGTGCAGGATGCCTCACAAGAACAGATCGAAGCCGCCGCCAAAGAAGCCCAGGCGCACGACTTCATCATGTCGTTTAACGAAGGCTACGCTAGCGAGATCGGCGAGCGCGGCGTGATGCTCTCTGGCGGGCAGCGACAACGTCTGGCATTGGCGCGCGCATTTTTGCGTCAGCCCCGCATCTTGATCCTGGACGACTCCACCAGCGCGATCGACAGCGCCACCGAAGACGAAATCCAGAAAGCCATGCGCCGTGCCCAAGAGGGCCGAACCACCATCCTGATCACGCATCGTCTGTCGCAGATCCGCTGGGCAGACCGCATCATCGTGCTGGAAAACGGACGGGTCATCGCCAATGGCAGGCACGAAGAGCTACTGGGCAGCTCGCCCCACTATCGGCGCATATTCGCCCGCTACGACGCGCCTCAGCTGGCGCCTGCACTCGCCTGATGGACGATCACCCGACAAATCGCAAGCCCGCGGCAGAAATGAGAGGAGCGACATGGGCTTCATAATGGATGGGCTGGACGCCGAAGACTACGACCGCCAATACACCGATTGGGCGCTGGTCAAACGGATCCTCAGCTACTTTCGACCGCAAGGCTGGAAGATGCTGGTGGTCGCCGCTGTCGTCTTCCTCAGCTCGGTGATGGACTTGATCCTGCCGGTGGTCGTTTCGCAAGCGCTGGACCAGTTGCAGTTCACGCCCGAGACATTCGACCCGGTCGGAGCGGCGATCATCCTGGGCATAGCAGCCAGCGCCGGCTGGGTCGCCAACATGATCCGCCAATGGCTTTCGGCGGAGGCGGTGGGCGATGTCACCTTTGATATGCGTGAAGACGCCTTCAACGCGGTGACCGAGCGCGATATGTCTTTTTATGACCAATTCGCCACCGGCAAGGTGGTCAGCCGCGTGCTTTCCGACACGCAGGCTTTCAGCGAGACCGTGCGCCTGAGCATCAACCTGATGAGCCGCTTGCTGCTGGTCCTGCTGCTGATCATCTATTTGTTCACTGTCAATGTGAACATGACGATTGTGTTGATGACCATCATGCCCTTCATTATCTATACCGCGCTGAAGTTCCGCAAGGTGGCGCGCCGCACTGTGACCAACTCGCGCCGGCAGCTGGCCACAGTCAACGCGCACATCCAGGAATCGATCAGTGGCATCGCGGTGGCAAAAGCCTTCCGCCGTGAGCAGATGATTTATGACGAATTCAAGGCGGTCAATCAAGAATCGTATGAGGTCGAAAAGATCAATGGCTTCGTCTTCGGCAGCATATTCCCGATCCTGGCGACCATTGCCGGTGTGGGTGTGGCGGCGGTGGTCTGGTTCGGCATCAACTTGGCACAGGAAGGTGTGCTGACGGCTGGCGAGTGGTTCTTGTTCATTCAGGGCATGGGCATGGTCTGGTTTCCGCTGACGAGCATTTCGTCATTTTGGAGCCAATTTCAGCTGGGGCTGGCGGCTGGCGAGCGCGTCTTTGCCTTGCTGGATGCCGAGGCGCTGGTCAAGCAGAAAGCGGATGAGCGCGTGCATGCCTTGCAGGGCGAAATCGAATTTGCTTCGATGGATTTCCAGTACAACCAGGGCGAGCCGGTCTTGCGCGATTTCAACCTGCGCATCGAGCCTGGCGAGACCCTGGCGCTGGTCGGGCATACGGGCAGCGGCAAGTCCAGCATCGCCAAGCTGATCAACCGCTTCTATGAGTATCAGCAGGGCGACCTGTTCATAGACGGGCGCGATATCCGCTACTTCAACCTGTCCAGTTACCGCGCGCAGCTGGGCGTAGTCACCCAGACGCCTTTCCTCTTTGATGGCAGCGTCATGGACAATATTCGCTATGGCAAGCCCGAGGCCACCGACGAGCAAGTGGTGCGTGCCGCCAACATGGTGGGCCGCGGCGACTGGTTGGTCAGCCTGCAGGATGGTTTGCAGACCCAGGCGGGCGAGCGCGGCGGCAACCTGTCCATGGGTCAGCGGCAGCTGGTGGCGATCGCGCGCGTGCTGCTGCAAGACCCGGCCATCTTCATCCTGGACGAAGCCACAGCCAGCGTCGACCCATTGACCGAAACCTTGATCCAGGAAGGCTTGGATACCTTGTTGGGCGACCGCACATCCATTGTCATCGCCCATCGCCTGTCGACCATCCAGCATGCCGACCGCATCATCGTGCTCGATCACGGCAAAATAATCGAATCGGGCACGCACGACCAACTGATGACAGACGGCGGGCATTACGCCACGCTCTACGATTCCTATTTCCGGCATCAGAGTCTGGAATACATTGAGCGCCTGGCCAGCTAGCGGCAATTGAAATCAAAAGCGTCAAACGCTATACTTACTGTCGTATGCTTGTAGAGGGGCACGGCGATGATAGAGATTCTGATGCCCGGCATCACCAGAACCGAGGGGGTATGCGGTGGGCGACCCTGCATCGCGGGCACACGCCTGCGCGTAACTGACATCGTTACGGCTGTTCAACTCGAATACAGCCTCTGTGAAATCGCGGAAGATTTTGAGATAAGCCTGGAACAGGTTGACGCCGCCCTTGGTTATTACAAGCGCAACAAAGCGGCGATAGACGTGGATATCAAACGGCAAGACGAAACGTTCGAGAGGCTGTCGAAAATCGGCTATGGAAGACCGCGAGCTGCGATTCTGCCTCGATGAGCAATTGCCTGTCGCTATCGCCGAGCAGCTAATCCGAAGGGATATAGACACTGTAACAGTTCAAGATTTGAGGCTTAAGGGTCGATCTGGCGCCCAGCAATTGCGCTTGGCGAATGACATGGGACGAGTTTTATGCACATTGGATGACGATTATTTTGATCTAGTTAAGAATGGTGCTGCTCACTCAGGCATCGTCTTTGGGTCGCGCAAAGACCGCAGAGCGCTAGGAACATGGGTTCGGTTCCTCATATGGATGCACGAAACATATACACCTGGCGAGATGAGAAATCATATTGAGTATCTTCGCATCGTCTTAAAGCGGCAATTGATTAACTCTGACAAGATAGCAAGGATATGGCATGCCACTGCAAACCCTGACTGACGCCACATTTGCCCGGCGAACGCGCCGCGTGCCCGCGCTCATCCTGCTCTCCAGCGGTGGCGACAAATTGCGCAGCGACTTCAAAACCGCCTTTGTCAAAGCCGCGGACGAAGAAGAGGGCATCCTCTTTGCCCAGGTCGACCCCGCCAGCAATCCGCAACTATGCGCGCGCTTTGCCTATCAAAACAAGGCGCTGCTGATCGGCTCGTATCGTGGCGAGGCGCTGCTGCGGCGTTCGCGCCCTTGGTCCAGCGACCTGCCAGATTTCATCCAGCAGTTGCACGATGCGCGCGAAGCCGATGAACCGCCCGCAAAGCCCGTCAAGACTGCCAAACCCAAACGCAAGGTCCTCAGCAAGCCAATGGATGTGAGCGAGGCCACGTTCGAGAAAGAAGCCATCGCCGCCTCGCAGGATCTGCCGGTGCTGGTGGATTTCTGGGCGGAGTGGTGCGGTCCCTGCCGACAAGTCGCGCCTATCCTGGAGAAGCTGGCGGCCGAATTCGCCGGGCAGATCCGCGTTGTCAAGGTCGATACCGATGCCAACCCCGGGCTGAGCCAGGCTTTCCAGATCCGCAGCATCCCGACCATCGCCATGTTCAAGGCGGGGCAGTTGATCTTCATGCAGCCCGGCGCCCTGCCCGAAGCATCTTTCCGCGACTTGATCAAACAAGCCATCTCGCTCGAGGTGCCGGCGGACGCGGCGGCGAGCGCCTGATCCGCGCGCTGGGCCAATGCCGCATTGACGCGGGACCGCTAGCCCTGAAAAACTGTATCTGACCAAGTTTCCGGCGGGAAGAAATATTCGCCCGTTTCGATGTTCTGGATAAGCCAGTATTCAGTGAAAGGCACATCGTTGCTAACTAGCTGCAACACAATCTTGTTGCCCGCAGGATTGCTTGTCACTGCATCCCAACGCCAGTGTTCTCGATCGAAATCGATGTCTATCTCAATGGGCGGGGCTTCAATTACGCTCCGCGTTTCATTGTACAAGCGTAATTCAGACAAATGAGGGCGCGGCTCCTCGGCGGCGCCGGTTACAAGATCATATGCCGCCGCCTCGTCGTTCAAACGCACTACCCCGTTATTGAGCATCAACCCGCGAGTATAAAAGTGTACTTGCGTCGCCGATTTATTCAGACGCACCAGGTTGGTGTCATTGTATCCGCCTTCGAGCTTGTCTTCTTTCAGTCGGTAAGGATGCCGGATTTCTAGCAGTCGCTGGCCAAACGTACGCGACTCGATATCGACATCCCAAACAGAGACGACAAACTCGCATTCGTTGACGACACACCGTTCCCAGTCTCGATATGATTCGCGATGCTGCTCGACGATCGCCACCCGAACCACCGCGAGGCGCTGGCTTCTCTCGTGATACAGCATGTCATAAGGCTTCGCTCCGCTGAACTCCATGCGCGCCAGCCGCATGCCGAAGCGCTCGGATTCGCGGTCGAGATCCCAAAGTTCAACCGAATCAGTTCGCGAGATCGCCAGCAGGTCATGTGCATTGGGCCAGATAGGATCGCTTGCTTCCCCCGCCGCCTCGGACTGCCACAGGATTTCTCCAAATGTCGACGACGATAGATCGGCGTCAATGAGTGTGAAAAACATCTCGCACCCGCCGCAAGGCCTCCGCCAGTTTGTGTGCCAGCCGGTGTGCAGACGGAGGAGAACTTCGTCATTGGTTTTGTTCCAGCGACCCGTCTCCCAAGTGACGAGTTCTCCGAAATCGATACTGGCCAACTCCCGCCCGAAAGTAGATGAGTCGGGGTCGATATCAGTGAAGGACATCGAATTGTCATACCAACTTGCGATCAATGCGCCCGCATGCACAATCTCGTGCAGCTTATTATTGGTGTACCAACCGAAGTACTCTTTTGTCCCCCACAGGTATGAATAGACTTCTTCACGGGTATCTACATCCCAGACATGCTGGAAAATGAGATCGCCTCGAACAAATGCCTGAGTCAATATGTGTCGGCCATCGTCGGACCAGTCAACATTGCGCAAGCCATCCAGATTGTTCCTCGCAATCAACTCGCCGCCGGGCAATGCCCGGTCAAGCTCGCTGTGATCCAGTTCAAATGCGAGCGAGCCATCGCGGTCGCGCCAGATACGCGCGGCGGGACCTTCGCCCCAGGTCGCGATGGTTTTGCTGTCCGGGCTCCAGCGGGCGAGCCGCATACCCTCGTGGTCGGGCCAATAGATCTCTTCTTGCCCCGATGAAAACGAAATGCCGAGCAAGAACAACAAGACGGTCAGAAATCTGTTCATCGTAATTCCTTAGCCGATTGCGCTGCCGGTTAAGAGCGCCAGGCTGTGCTGGTCATGCGGCGGACGGAACATATTGGGCGGATGCCGGTCGCGCCCATCCAGCGCGCCGATGTACGTTTGCGTGGTCTGCAAGCTGGCATGCCCCAGGTTTTGGCGAATGCGCTCCAGATCCATGCCAAAATCGTAGGCGTTGCGCGCATAGGTGCGGCGCAAATCGTGCGGCTTGACCAGGCGCAGCGCCCCGTCCATGCTGATTGGATAGTTGTTCATGATGTCATTGACGGTCCATGCGCCGATGCCTTTCGCGCCGATCGACCGGTTGCCCTTGAGAATCCTGCGGAAAACGGGTCCCGCTTTGATCTGCGCCGCTTGCAGCCAGGCTTCCATATACATGAGGCACCAATTCAGCGGTCCATATGGTATCAATCGCTGCTTGCCGCCCTTGCCCTCGCGCACGCGCAGCGACAATTCGCCGCCCAGCTGCTGGCGCAGGTCATCAACATGCAAGGCCGCCGCTTCGGCCGCGCGGATGCCCGTGCAGACCATCAAGGTCATCAGCGCCGTATCTCGCAAGCCACGCAGGCTGCTGATACCTGGCGCACCTAGCAGAGCGTTGACCTGATAAGGCTTCAAACGCAGATGCTCGCTGTCGGCGCGGTCTTGCATCTCGACCACTTTGATGGGCGCGGCTGTCGGGTGCAGGTCGTTGGCCAGACGCACAAAAAATTCGTCCACCAGCGCCCGCTGTTCGGCTTCGCTGGCGTATGGATTGGCGAGCTCGTACAGGCGGTCGCGGATTTCGTTGCTGCGCGTCAGTTCTTTGTAGCGGCCGCGGATGGTGGCCAGGTGCGCCAGCGCAGTCTGTGGCGAGAGCGTAGCTGCCTTGACCTGGTTTCGATTGTTCCTGCGTGTGCGCTCGTACAGCAGATAATCGCGATAAGCGCGCAGATCGGGCTGATACCAGTGACGTTCGGCGCGCGTCAGCCAGTCGATGAAGAAACCCAGTCGCGATTTCTGGTCTTTGCTCGGCGCAGACGGCATTAACACGGCGCTGTTTTCGCGATGCAGCCGCGCCTGTCGTTGCGACAAGTCGGCGTGTTGGGTGGCATCGGCTAGCGTCATGCCGCACAGTATAACGCAGCAGAAATATGACTTGGTAGGTCATGTGATAAGTCACAACTGGGACAGAGAGGATGATGGTGGAGCGAGCCATTGGGTCGCCCATCTGCGCTTGCCGAGACAGTTTTTTCACCCCTACAGCAATGCCACAGGCGGGTTTATAATCGGCAGCATTCCCAGGTGACCAACAAGGCGAGCCCCCATGAGCGATGCGGCAGAAATCGGACTGGAGCAGTTTGGCGAGCTGGCGCGCAGCATCGAGGCCGAGGTCGGCAAGGTCATTGTCGGGCAGCGCGATGTCTTGCGCAGCACATTGATCTGCGTACTGGCTGGCAGACATGCCTTGCTCGAAGGCGTGCCGGGCTTGGGCAAGACCATGCTCATCCGCACCCTGGGCGATGTGCTCGATCTGCAATTTGC
Source organism: Chloroflexi bacterium bin20 (assembly GCA_002238485.1). Classification (GTDB taxonomy): domain Bacteria; phylum Chloroflexota; class Anaerolineae; order Aggregatilineales; family Phototrophicaceae; genus UBA6055. Next base: position 81,476 of record MPMG01000009.1, read on the forward strand.
GCGCATCCAATTCACGCCCGACCTGATGCCCGCCGATATTGTCGGCACAGACATCCTGGAAGAGACCGAAGATGGCCGGCGCCAGTTTCGCTTTCAGTCTGGTCCCATTTTCGCCAACCTCGTGCTGGCGGATGAAATCAACCGCGCCACGCCCAAGACGCAGTCCGCCATGCTCGAAGCCATGCAAGAGAAGACGGTCACCGTCGCCGGACGCCGCTATGACCTGGACGCGCCTTTCTTTGTGCTGGCCACCCAAAATCCGCTGGAGATGGAAGGCACTTATCCCTTGCCCGAAGCCCAGCTGGACCGCTTCTTGTTTAAGGTGAATGTGCAATTTCCCGATGTGCACGATCTCGTCAACATCCTGGAGCGCACGACAGGCGTGCAGCCGCCGCAAGCCAGCAAGATCGCCGATGGAGCGCAGGTGCTGGGCATGGGCAAGCTGGCCTTGAGCACGCCGATCGCCAGCCATGTCAGCGCCTATGTGGCTCGCCTGGTGGTGGCCACGCATCCCGAGCAAGCCGCTGGCGACTCGCTCATCAAGCGCTATGCCCGTTATGGCGCGAGCCCACGCGGAGCGCAGGCGCTCATCATCGGCGCGAAGATCAACGCGCTGCTGGACGGGCGCAGCAATGTCGCTTTTGACGATGTCGCGGCCATCGCACATGCCTCTCTGCGCCACCGCATCCTGCTCAACTTCGATGCCCAGGCCGATGGCATCAGCGCTGATGACCTCATTGATGATGCGCTGAAAAATGTGCCCAGAGTGGTGTGAGCGGCTTGCCTGCCTGGATTACCAGCCAGAGAGTGGGCTGCAACAAACTCTCATCAACCATCAACGCTGGCCCAGCAGGTCGCGCAGGCGGGCAGGTTTGCGACACATTCCATTACCGATTCGATAAAAGCCTCCAGTGCCCTTTTTGAATCCGCCTTTGTTAGACCCGTCTTCGCAGATAGGGAATCCACCATCTCAGACTTGTTCATGGCAATTCTCCTCAACTCAATGTGCTTTGGCAGCAGGCAACTGCTTCGCTAGCCTGGTATCACGCCCGATTTGCAAGGGACACAAAAAAAAACAACAGCCTGTCGATGCATGACGAGCAGGCTGTTGTAGTGGATCTGTTTGTCAGCGGGATCACATTGCGGTGTCATCCCGAAAGTTTGGAACGGAATTAATTTACTGCTTTGGACAAGCTGGCGCCCGGCTTGAACCTGATGACATTCTTGGCGGCGATCTGAATGCTTTCGCCAGTGCTGGGATTTCTGCCAGCCCGCGCGCTGCGAGCATTGACCGACCAGGTGCCAAAACCGACCAACTGCACACGATCGCCACCGACCAGCGCTTCTTCGACCGACTCGAGCATTGCCGCCAGGGCCGCACCCGACTGCTTCTTGTCCAGACCTGACTTTGCGGCGATCGTGTCAATCAATTCTGCTTTGTTCATTGCTTCACTCCTTACAAGCTCAGTTTCGGCAGCTAGTATAACAACTTTCGACAAACTTGCAGAGAGAATGTGGGGAAATTCTCAGCGGGCGGATTGTGCCAGGAAAACTTCGACCTCGTCCAGCCTTGGCAAGGCGCGGCGACCGCCCAGCGCGCGGCAATTCAATGCGCCGACAGCGGCAGCGAACTCCGCCATGCGCGGCACATCCCAGCCCTGCAGCAGCGCGTACAGGAATGCCCCGTGATAGGCATCGCCCGCGCCAGTCGTATCGACCACATCCACCGCAAAAGCGGGGAATGCTCGCGTCTGCCCGCTCCAGCTCGCCACTGCGCCGCGTTCTCCCAGGGTGACGACTGCGACCTCCGCGCCTTGCTGGCAGAGACGCTCGGCGACCGCGCTGACAGGCTGCCCGGGCATCCAGGCGCGCGCCCAGGCTTCGGGCACGATGGGCACAGTGACATGTTCCAGCAGCGGCACAATCTCCGCGTAGGGACGAGACGGATCGAGCAGGACATGCAGGCCCGCTTCCCGCGCCCACTTCGCCGCTTGCAGGGTTGCCTCGTTGATGTTGTCGACGAAAAGCGCGCGAGCGGCGCCGATGTCTTCGCGCTGCAATTCCTGCGCTTGCAATGGCTTGCCTGTGGGCAGGCGCGTCATGATGCTGCGGTCGCCGGACGGCTCATCCACGACGATCACCGATACATGCGATTCGCCCCCCGCCTCGACCAGCAACTGCGATACATCAATGCCTTCGTCAATCAGCGCGCCGCGGATATAGTCGCCGGCATCATCATCGCCGATGCGCGTGATGAGCTTGGCAGTCGCGCCCAGCCGAGCGGCGGCGATCAAAGCGATAGAAGCCAGCCCGCCCAGCTCCCGCGCGAAGTGTAACGCGCGCATATTTTCGTTGCGGTGCGGCAGACGCGGCACGATCACCAGGTAATCGACCGTGCAGACGCCAATGCCGATGATGTCCGGCGCATCGTTCCTTGGCTCGCCCAGTTTGGTTCTCCTCGCCTTCATGCGGACCACGCCTGCACAAGACAGCATTGTAGCGCAAGCACAGCATCGTCCGCCCGCAAATGGGACGCCGAAGGGATATATCTGCGCGCCTTTCTCTGTGCTCTTTGCGCATTCTGTCGTTACAATACAGACATTCATACACCAACCAGGAGACCACACCATGCAATCACGCGCCGAAAGCATCGCTGCCATCCGCGCTCTGCCCGCCCAGTTGCGCGAAATAGTCGCTGGATTGTCCGACGAGCAACTGACCACCGCCTACAACGCGCCAGAATGGACGATCGCCCAGAATATCCACCACCTGGCCGACACGCACATGGTCTGCATCCGTCGCTTCAAGCTGATCTTGACCAGCCCCAGCTTCCAGTTCACCAGCTACGATGTCAACGCCATCGCCGAAATGCCCGATGCCAAAGATGCTGATATCGAACATTCGCTGTGCATCCTCGATGGTCTGCAAGCGCGCTGGGGGATTCTGCTGGAAAGCCTGAGCGATGACGAATGGGCGAAAGTCGGCCGCGCAGCCAGCCCCGACCGCCCAGACTACAACCTGGACGACCTGGCGCGCCTCTATGCCGGGCATGGAATCAATCACCTGCAGCAGATCCAGGATGTGCTGGACAAAATGCCCGCATGAGCGCAAGCAGCTTCGTCATAACAACGCCGCCGCAATTTGACTTTCGGCAGACTGTGCCCAGTCACGGCTGGATTATGCTCGCGCCATTCCAGTGGGGCGCGGCCAGTGGCTGGCTGCGCTATGTCTACGAGAGCGCGGCGGGTGATGTGCTGCGGCTGTCCATGACGGCGGTGAGCGGCGGCCTTCAAGTGCATACGCCCGATGTCCCAGAAATAGACAGCGCTTTGCGCGCCGAATTGACGACCGCAGTCAAAAGAATGCTCAATATGGCATGGGATCTGCGTCCCTTCTACGCCGCCATGCGCAAGCACAACGGATATGCCTGGTTGAAAACGGAGCGCCAGGGACGCCTGCTCATCTCGCCAAGTCTGTGGGAAGACCTGGCGAAGGTGCTGCTGACCACCAACTGCAGTTGGGCGAATACTGTAGCCTGGAGCGGGCGACTGTGTCAGCTGGGCGCGCCTCACCCGACCAGCAAAGGCACAAGCGCCTTCCCCACGCCACAGCATATCGCCCAGATGGAATTCGCTGAGCTGGCGGATGCGCTGCGGGCCGGCTATCGCAATGCCTACCTGCACGAATTGGCGAAAACGATAGCGAATGGCGAGGTGGATCTGTCTGCCTGGCTGGAGCTGGATAGCGACGCCTTCTGCGCGGCTGTCAAGTCGCTGAAGGGATTTGGCGATTATGCCGCGCGCACGCTCGCCTGCATGTATGGGCACTTTGACCAGATCGCCGTGGACAGCAGCGTCCGCGCCATGTACGCCACCTTGCACAAGCATGGCGAAAAAGCGGATGCAAAAGAAATAACCACCCACTATCGGCGCTTCGGCGAATGGAGCGGGCTTGTGCTCTGGCTAGACAACAAGCGCTATTGGTCCGCCCGCGATTGACTTATCCCGCCGCCAGAAAAGCAGCCGCATCTGCCTTCAGCTTCGCCAGCGAGGCTTCGTGCAGGTACATCATGTGCCCGGCTTCATATTCGGCGATGGTGACATTGTCGCGCAGATCGCTGTCCAAGCCCATGTGCGCCAGCGAATAATAGGCAGCCTGGAATGGGGTGGCCAGGTCATAATAGCCTTGCGCCACCAACACGCGCATGAAGGGATTCTTGGCGAAGGCGGCGCGCAGTCCTTCGCTGGTATCGGGGAATTCGCCGCCCGCGTACTGCCAATTCTCATTGACGCGGAAGCTCAAAATCTCGTAATTCAAGTCGCTTTCGTAGCCCAGCTGCTGGCGGATGTATTGGTTGAAGACGGCGTTGTAGGGCGGGACGATGGCGTGCATGGATGGGTCGAAGTCGAAGCTCTGCCCCTCTGCCGAGGCCATGATGCCGACAAAGCGCGAATCCAGCCGCCCGACTGCCCGCTTGTCATCGCGCAGCAGCTCTTTGCAAAAGCTCATGATGTTGATGCGCAAGTCGGCGCCCAATACAAAGCGAGTCGACAAGCCGGTGTATTGCGAAAGCCGCTCTGCCACCGCCAGGCGCTCATCATCGGTCAAGCGGTCGCCCTTTGCCAGCGCGATTGTGTAGTCGCCTTCTGCCCAGTCCGCCACTTCTTGCAGCAAAGGCCGCAATTCTCGCGCATTAAGCTCAGCGGACAGCGCGCCGTGATAATGGGCAGAGGCGCAATAGCTGGGCACATAGAGCGCATAGGGCAGGTCGTTGCCTTTGGTGAAGCGCAGGGTCTGAAAGTTCATCACGGTGGAGAGCAGGACGATGCCGTTGAAGGCGATGCCACGGTCGATCAAGTGGCCTGCCAAGCCCGCCGCGCGCGTCGTGCCATAGCTCTCGCCAGCCAGATACAGCGGCGATGTCCAGCGTTTCTTGCGCGACAGATACAGGCGGATGAACTCGCCCACCGCTTCCAGATCGGCTTCCAGTCCCCAATACTTCTTGTTGTCGTCTGGGTCAGCCGCGCGAGAATAGCCGGTGCCGACCGGGTCGATGAAGACCAAGTCGCCCAGATCGAGCCAGGTATGCGCGTTGTCGATGAGCTTGTAGGGTGGCGGCGGCATGAATCCTTCTGCGCCCATGTCGACGCGTTTGGGTCCCAGCGCGCCCATGTGCAGCCAGATTGACGCCGAGCCAGGGCCGCCATTGAAGACGAAGATCAAAGGGCGGTCGGCGCTGTCGGCAGCATCAAGCGAATAGGCAGTGTAGAAGATCTGCGCGGCGATCTCGCCCTGTTCGTCTTTGAGCGGCAGCATGCCCGCCGTCGCGCTGTAGGCAAGCTCGCCGCCAGGCAGCGAGATTCTGTGCGCAGTCGTGATGGGCGGCTGCTCGGTGATGGCGGTTTTGTCAGTCTTTGTGGTGTCGGTCATGGTTCTTGCTCGCAGAATATGGCCAATTCGGATGCGTAGATTTAACCACAGAGGGCTCAGGTGGCACAGAGGAAATGACGGCGCGAATAAGGAGGCTAACTGGCCCGCAACCGGGCTGCGCTGATGAAATGAGTTTTTGAATCGCAGCCGATCTGCGCTACACTGAGAACAGGCGAAAGCTGGAGGGGGCAAATGTTGTTCGGCAGCGATATCTCTTGGGAATTCGTGCTTACGATTGCCGCGATCATAGGTTCGGTACTGCGCATCCAGTATCATTTCAGCAAGCAACTTGCTGAACAGCGCAAGGAGATGAAGGCAGACAACGAGATGCTGCGCATGGAATTCAAAGCTGACAACGCCGCGCTGCGGGAGGAGATGAACGCCCATAATGCGGAGCTGCGCCGTGAAATCAACGATTCGCGCGCGGAATACCGCTCCGAAAACGCCGCAATTCGCGCGGACCTGCGTCGTATAGAAGACAAAGTGGACGACAATACCCAGCGTCTGGCACGGCTCGAAGGCATCATCCTCGCTCGCGAGGGCATGGTCGATACCATCGTCGAGTAAGCCGACTACGCCTCGAACGAACTAATTTCTATCGACGCCGGCGTTTTTTCTAGTCGTTCAACGCGCTTTGACGCGATTGTCCTGCGCCTGCAAGCCTGCTAAAATGACGCCAGATAGGCAAGCTGCATAGCGTCGGGAGGCGGCAACCCAATGAGCAATCCCCTGCTAGAGATTCAGAATTTCGGGCAGAGCGCTTGGCTCGATTACATCCATCGCGATGACCTGCACAACGGCGCGCTGCAAAGCCGCATTGATACTGAAGGCGTGCTGGGCGTAACTTCCAACCCGTCTATCTTTCAGAAAGCCATCGGCGACTCGGATACCTACGACAGCGCCATCATGACCATGCTGGATCTGGATGCGCCCGCTATCTATGAAAAGCTGGCCATCGAGGACATCCAAAACGCGACCGACCTCTTCCGACCAGTCTATGAACGCAGCGGCGGCGGCGATGGTTATGTAAGCCTGGAAGTTTCGCCGCTGTTGGCGCGCGACACACAAGGCACGATCGACGAAGCTCAGCGCCTCTTCGGCACGGTCGACCGACCCAATCTGATGATCAAAATCCCGGCTACGCCCCAGGGCATCCCGGCCATTGAAGCGGCTATCGCGGCTGGCATCAATGTCAATGTGACGCTCATCTTCGCCATCAACAATTATGAGCAGGTCGCCGAAGCTTTCATTCGCGGGCTGGAGCAGCGACAGGCTGCTGGCGAGGATGTTTCGCGCGTGGCTTCGGTGGCCAGTTTCTTTTTGAGCCGCATTGATGTGATGGTCGACCACATCCTGGAAAACAACATCCGCGCGGCACAGCTGCGGCAAGACACAGTTCGCATCAGCGCCAATAGCCGGCTGCTGGGGCAAACCGCTATCGCCAACGCCAAGCTGGCTTATCGCTCCTTCCAGCGCATCTTTGCAGGCGAGCGCTTTGAGCAGCTGCGTGCTGCTGGCGCCCAGGTGCAACGTCCGCTTTGGGCATCCACCGGCGCCAAGAATCCCGCTTATTCCGACACGCTCTATGTCGACAACTTAATCGGAGCGCACACCGTCAACACGCTGCCGCCAGCGACCCTGGCCGCCTTCAAAGATCACGGCACTGCCGCCGACACCCTGACGAAAGACATGCCGGGCTTTTTGCCGCCAGACGAAGCGCTGGACCGCTTGGCAGAGTTGGGCATCGACCTGGCGCAAGTAACGACTCGCCTGCAAGACGATGGCGTGGATGCCTTCATTGATGCATTTGAAACGTTGATCTCGCAGGTGGCAGCCAAACGAACCCTGCTGCGCAGCGGCATCATTGAGCGCACCAAGCTGGCCCTGGGCATCTATCACGGCGCGGTGGACGAAGCGATAGACCGCTTGGACGAACAGTTGGCCAATGCGCGCTTGTGGAACAAAGACGGCAGTTTGTGGAAGAGCCACGCGCCCACCATCGACAAGATCGTCAAGCGGCTGGGCTGGCTGGATACCGCCACGACTATCGACCGTGAGCGCTTGACCGCCCTGCAAGAAAGCGTACGCGATGGACCTTGGCGGCATGTTGTGCTGCTGGGCATGGGTGGCAGTTCGCTTGCGCCCGAAGTGCTGGCGCGCACATTTGGTCGGCAAGACGGCTTCCCGCAACTGATCGTGCTAGACAGCACCGACCCCGCGCGCATCGGCCAGGTCGAAGACGCCATCGAGCTGGAAAACACGCTCTTCGTGGTCGCCAGCAAGTCCGGCGGCACTGTCGAGACCTTGGCGCTCGATCACTATTTCTGGGAGAAGACGGGCGGCGCTGGCGAGCAGTTCATCGTCATCACCGATCCCGGCTCGCGTCTGGAGCAAGTCGCCAAGCAAGCTGCTGTGCGCGACCTCTTTCTTAATCCCGCGGATATCGGTGGCCGTTACAGCGCGTTGAGCTACTTCGGCATGGTGCCCGCGGCCTTGATAGGGCTGGATTTGCATGGCTTGTGGGCGCAGGCGGATACCATGTTGGACGCAATAGGCGAAGGCATCCCTGCCCAATATCACCCCGGATTGCTGCTGGGCGCGGTCATCGGCGCGCTGGCGCTGCAAGGCAGAGACAAAATCACCATCTACACCAGCGAGTCGCTGCGCAGCTTCGGCGATTGGGCAGAGCAACTGCTGGCGGAGAGCCTGGGCAAAGAGGGCAAAGGCGCGCTGCCGGTGGTGGGAGCGGCGATCGGCTTGCCGCACGATTATGTGACCGACCGCCTGTTTGTCTATTTGCGCGTGGACAATGATGCCGATGTGGCGCAGATGGACGCCGCTGTGCGCACCTTGCGCGAAGCCGGGCATCCGCGCGTTACCCTGCGCTTGGAAGACAATCTGGCGATCGCTGGCGAATTCTTGCGCTGGGAATATGCCACCGCCATCGCCGGCGCTTTGCTGCGAGTCAATCCCTTCGACGAGCCCAATGTAACCGAAGCCAAAGATGCCAGCAAAGCCCTGCTGGAAACAGTCCGCCAGTCGGGCAGCCTGCCACAATCCGACCCGATCATGACGCGCGAATCGTTGCAGCTTTTTGCAAACGAAGACACGCTCGGTCCCCTGCGCGAGCTTTGCCGTCAGCACGGCTTCGATGGCAGCGATGTCGTCCAGGTGATCGGCGCGCAAATGGCCGGCACAAAAGCTGGCGACTACTTTGCGCTGCTGGTCTACTTCACGCCATCTGACGAAGAAGCGCGCGTGCTGGAACAAGTGCGGCGGCGTCTGCGTCATGTAACCAAACGCGCCGTTACGATCGGGTATGGCCCGCGCTACCTGCACAGCACCGGGCAGTACCATAAAGGCGGCGGCGACAATGGCGTCTTCTGGCAGTTGACCGCCGATGCCGCGCCTGACTTGTCCATTCCTGGTTTTGACTACAGCTTTGGCACGTTATTCGCAGCCCAGGCCGCTGGCGATCTGCAAGCGCTGCAAGGGCATGGACGCCGCGCCATCCGCCTGCATCTGAGCGGTGATCGCGCGATAGGCCTGGACATGCTGCTGTCGGCAATTGAGTTCGTCGAGTCTCGCCGGCGCTAGCGACAGCTACCCATTGCGGGCGACCCAATGGATCGCCCCTACACCACTTTCTTTGCCCGCAGAGTCCTCTGTGCTGTATTCCCGCATAACATACGTTGTGCCACCGGGACATCTAGTCGTGAAGCCTATTCACTGGCGCAAGAACGCAAGAGCCCGCGGCATAATTTCGCCCAGCAGCCAGCCGATCAACATCGTGTACATAGGCGCAAGCATGGCGTAATAGCGCGGCTCAATGCTGGCGAAACTGGCGATCAGCAGCAAGCCCAGCAATAGAATCGCCGCAGTTGTCATCAGCAGCCAGTCACGCTTCCATAGCGCCGCCAGCAAAGCCAGTGGCGTCAAGTATTTCAGCATGTTCACCAGGTAGAAGAGCGCGCTGAACAGCTCCACGCCCGGTCGCCAGACGCGATGCCCGTTGTAGGCCGAGCTGTGCGCCTCGTAAAAGCCCAGCCGACCCGACCCTTGCCAGGTGATCTGCTCGGGGTTCTCCAGATATTGCAGCGGGAAGGCCGCGCTGGCGGGGTCTTGCACAAGCATATAAGCCAGGCCGCGCAGGATCGAACCCACCAACCGTCCATAGTCGCTCGCCACCGTTTCCAGATACACCTCATAGAGCAGGGCATCGGCCGCGCAGGGACCCAAATACCAGTAAAGGGCGCTGGGCCAGACGATGAGGATAGGCTCGGGCGGCTCGCCAAAGGGCTGTGCCAGGAAAGCAGCCTGCTCGTCGGCCCTGACCCAAGGCCCGGGCCTGCGATACAGGGGATATGTTTCGCTGTAGAAGTTGACTTCGCGCAGGGCGGGCAGCGTCAGCAAGCGGGCATAATGCGCCGAATGCTCGCCGTTCCTCGCGCTGATTGGATAGCGCATATTGTCGGCAGCCGCCAGCAGGGTCGCGCCCGAGGTGCAGCTGAGCGTAGTGGCGCCGGTGGACGGGATGTGGATGAGCGCGATATAGCCGCCCAACAAGCCCCCGCTGATGCAGCCAACTGTTGCGAACAGGCCAATGCGCTGGCGAAATGGGATGTGCCGCCACAAAAAGAAGCTCGCCCCATAGACCGCAGCCAACGGCGCATAATTCAAGCGTGCGAAGCACATCACGCCCAAGCCCAAACTGGCCAGCGCCACCAGCAGCAGACGCCGGCGCGCAGGAGCCTGCCATGCCAGCTGCGCCAGCCACAGCGCCGCCACTGTCGTCGTGGCGACCAACCAGCCCGGCAACTGATAATGCGTCCACTGCAAGCCGAACGGATCGCAAAGCACAACCAGCGCGGCGATGAATGCCCTGCGCGCGCCAAAACGCCGCCGCAGCATATCGTAGACCATGAAGGGAATCGTGCTATACGCCGCCATTTGCGCCAGCAGAAAAACACGGTCGCCCAGCCTGCCCAGCGCAGCGGTCAGCGACTTAAGAGGCGCCATCACAAAGGCATAACCCGTGTTGTAGCGCAGGTTGCCGATGAGCAGGTTGCCGCGGCCCAGTTCGTCCATCAGGAAAGCTTGCGCGGCCTGGTTGTCATCGTGATTGGCGATGCCCAACGGATAGCTGATGAACAGTACAGCTTGCGCCAGCAGCGTCGCCGCCAGCAGCCACAGCAGATGCCTGCGATCGATCGGGTTGGGATTTGGCAGAGCATTCATCACGCAGGAGTCGCTTGCCTGTGGCCCGGGCGGGTCATGCCGAATTGGCAAGGGCATAGAGACGAGGCGCCTGCGCTGCCATGATGGCTGGATCGCTGCGGAAATCGAACCGCTCGCCGATGCCGCCATATTCAAATGCCATTCGCTCGGGGCGCCGCCATTTGCCCGCGCGGATCTGCCCCAGCGCATATTCCGCGATCGCCCAGTCGCTCTTGGTCATGCCGAAGTGGTCTTCGCGGATGTCCAGCTCGTCGCGTTCGGGCAAGAGGCCGACTATATGCAATTCGCGCAGCCTGTGCACGGGCATGGCATCGAGATAACCCTGGATATCGCAGCGCCCTGTGCCCTCGCAAGCGCGGATGGCGTGCGCCAGATCGAGCAGGAGGCCGCAGCCGCTGACTTCGGTAATCGCCGTAATGACAGCGGGGTCAACCGATTCGGGCAGTTGATCGTCCCACCAGAAGCGCGTTGGGTAGGCCAGATTCTCTACCACAATTCGCTCGGGACCAAAGCGCTCGCACAGCGGCTCCAGCTCACGGACGATGCGCGTGATGACTGCTTCGCGGGTGATGACTTGGCCCGGCGCAAAGTCGGAGCGCAGCACGCCGAGATGCGTATTGATGACCCTTGTTTCGCCCGTATCCAGCCAGCGCGCCAGCGCCTCCATATCGACATCTGCCAGCTGCCCCAGCCCGACGATCAGGCTGCAATGCACATAGAGCGGGTGATAGTGGCTGACCTCGGCGACCAGATCGGGCCAATCGGGACATTTGAAGAGGTCGACATGTATCAAGCCCTCGCGCCACAGCTGCAGCGCTTGCGGCGAATAATTGATGGCGAATTGCATGCGTTTTCTCCTGCTCGCAGGTTAGGAAACATGGGCTGCACCTCTGGTATCATACACGGCAACTGGCGGCTATGCGCGGACTGGCTAGCCGATGAGCCGGCGAATATGTTATGCTCTAGGGAATTCACTGGCAGCGGCGAAGCCACTTATGACGACGATTTTGCTAATACGCCACGCGGTCAACGACTTCGTGAAGACGGGCAAGTTGGCTGGTTGGACGATGGGCGTGCACTTGAACGAAGAAGGCTGTGCACAAGCCGAGGCGCTGGGGGCGCGTTTGGCAGAGGCGCCGCTCGATCAACTCTACGCCAGCCCCATCGAGCGCACAATGGAGACCGCCGCCGCCATCGCCGCGCATCATCCGCAGCTGTCCGTCCAAGCCAATGAAGAAATCGGCGAGGTACGTTATGGCGACTGGCAGGGCAAGTCGATCGCCGAGCTTTCGCGGCGCAAGATGTGGGCGGTCGTGCAAGAATATCCATCGCGGGCGGTCTTCCCCGAAGGCGAATCCATGCGGGGAGTGCAATCGCGCATCGTCGATGCCATCGAAGCGCTGGTGCGGCGTCACCCCAATCAGTTGATCGCGCTGGTTTTTCATGCCGACCTGATCAAAATGACGCTGGCGCATTATTTGGGCATGCACCTGGATGTCTTTCAGCGCATCGTGATTTCGCCCGCATCCATCAGCACGTTGCAGCTGGGGCACAGCCGACCCTTCATAGTGAACATGAACGACACCGCGCACCTGCAGGCGCTGAAACCGGCGCGCGGCAAGACAGACGAGCAATCGCTGCGGGATGGAGAGGCGCAATGAGCAATGTGATTGAGCTGAATCCGGTCGACTTCGTCACGGTTGGCACGATCGGCCCCAAAGGGCAACGCACCTTTCACTTGCAAGCGGGCAAGGACAATCGCATTGTCTCGTTTACTATCGAAAAAGAGCAGGCGCATGCCCTGTCGGCCGCCATCACAGAGATGCTGGATGATATCGACTCGCGAGAAAACACCACCACCGAAGCCGATTTCAGCCAGCTGGACATGGAACTGCGCGAGCCGATCGAGCCGCTCTTCCGCATCGCCCAAATGGGTTTGGCGCACGACCGCGACCGCGACCAGATCATCCTCGTAGCGACCGAGTATGTTCCGAGCGATCCGGACGATCTAGACGATCTGGACGACGACTTTGATGAACTGAATGTGGATGACGAAGGCAGCGTGGCCGACTTCTTCAATCCCTATGCTGGCGAAGAAGGCGATCCCATGGTGGTGCGCATGTGGTGCACGCGTCAACAGATGCGCGCGCTCAGCCTGCATGCCATGGACACGGTCAAATCGGGCCGACCAGACGCGCGGCAGAACGGACGCATCATTTTTTATTGGACCTAGCGGGGCGTTCTGACAGTCGCTGTTTCGCTCGCAGTTTGCGCTGCTGCTTGCTGCGCCGCCCCAGGTGCTCGTGCATCTCCAGGAAGTAATCCAGGGTCTGCGCGGTCTGCTCGGCTGTGTTTTGCATGCGCTCTGGGCAAAGGATCTGCCGCTGGACTGTGATCTCGTACAAGAATAGCGCCGCCGTAACCGAAACATTCAAGCTCTGCGCGATGCCGCGCATGGGGATGGTCACGCGTCGGTCGGCGAGTTCCAGCGCCCGTTGCGAAAGTCCGTCACGCTCGTTTCCCAGCAGCAGCGCCAGGCCAGGCTGACAAAAATCCGCATCAAACAAGGACTCTGCGTCATCATCCAGCACAGTCGCGACCACTTGCCAGCCGTCGTTTTTCAACGAGCGCAAGGCGCTTTCGCTGTCGAAATGACTGTGGTACTGCAGCCATTTGTTGGTGGCGGTAGAGCTGTTCTTGCCGATTGTCTTGGGGTCGAATGGAGGGCTGTTCTCGAAGATGACATGCAGCTGCTGCACGCCGAATGCATCACAACTGCGGGCGATCGCGCCAAGGTTGTGCGGGTCGAAGACATCTTGAACCACAACAGTCAGGCCAGGCTGACGTTGGCTGGCCGCGCGTTTTAGCTTTTGCAGGCGCGCTTGGGTAGGCACAGATGCGCTCATAAGGCAAAGAGCCGCCCCAGCTCCAGCCTGAAGCCGGGCAGCACATCGCCGCCAGTCAGCGTATCATCAAGCGACAAGGACTGGCCCTCGCCGATTTTCCCATGCACTTCGACGCGCTCGTCATCCGGGAAGACCAGCCACACCAGCCGCGTACCATTGCGCAGGTATAACTCGGCTTTCTCGCGCAGGTCGGCAGCGCTGTTGCTGGGCGAAGCGATCTCCACCGCCAAGTCGGGCATGACAGCGCCCATCCCGCGATCGCCAGGCTTTGGCGCGCGGTCGTGCCTGGTAAAAGCCACATCGGGGCGCAGCACCAGCCTGGGGTTAAATGCAGAACGAAAACCAGCCTCCACCGTCGTTCTGCCCAGCCCACGAGCTTTGGCAAATGCGCGAATGTAGTGGCTCAACTCGACAGCAAACTCCCCATGCACGAAACCTGGTGGCGGCATCTCTACCATCTCTCCGTTGATCAACTCATACTCGCTGTCCCTGTATTCCGGCAGGAGTTGCATCTCCAAAAATGCGTCGGCATCAATCAGCCGTTCCAGCACGGGCATTTTTGCCTCCTTGTGATGCGGCTTGTGGGCGAATCATAACACAAATCAACCGTCCGAGAGCGCCGTTCCCAGCTGTCCAATTTGCCTTCTGCGCGCGGCTGTGTTCCAATTGTGTGGGCATAAGAAGGCTCTGACACGAGGCGATCCAATGAGCGCAAAGACGATTGGCATCCTCACCGCCGGAGGGGACAGCCCAGGCTTGAATGCCGCCATCCGCGCGGTGGGCAAGGTGGCGATTGACAAGCACGGCATGCGTCTGATCGGTTTTCGCGATGGCTTTCGTGGCTTGATGCAAAATCGCATCATTTGGCTGGGCTTGGACGAACTTAGCGGCATCCTCACGTTGGGCGGCACGATCTTGGGCACCAGCCGCGACAAGCCGCACAAAATGCCCATCGGCGGCAAGACGCGCAATATGACGGATGTCATGGTCGAGGTCTACGAGCGGCATCATCTGGACACGCTGGTCTGTCTGGGTGGTGGCGGCACAGCCAAAAATGCCCACCGCTTGTCTTGGCACGGCATCAATGTGGTCTGCCTGCCCAAGACGATCGATAATGATGTAAGCGGCACAGATGTGACTTTCGGCTTTGATACAGCGCTGAACATCGCCACAGACGCCATCGACCGCCTGCATTCCACGGCGCACAGCCATCATCGCATCATTGTCTGTGAGATTATGGGACACAACACCGGCTGGCTGGCGCTGGGCGCAGGGCTGGCAGGCGGCGCAGATGTCATCTTGATTCCCGAGATTCCTTTCAACATTGAAGCGATCGCCAATTCTATCCGCGAGCGCAGCCGGGGTGGTAGACGCTTCAGCATTGTCGCCGTTTCCGAAGGCGCGATGACGCAGCGAATCGGCGCAAAGCTGCACGATGCGCGCAACCGCCTGGCCGAAGCCAATGCCGAAATTGCACGTTGCCAAGGTGACAAAAGCGCCAGCAAAGCCGCCAGACGCATGCGCTCGTCCATCCGTGCCGAGCTGGCTGAGATCGAAAAAGAACGCAGTGGCAACACCCTGCTGCTAACGCACGAGCTGGAAAAGCGTACCGGGCTGGAATCGCGGGTTACCATCCTCGGGCATGTGCAGCGCGGCGGCGTGCCATCGCCCAAAGACCGCTTGCTGGCAACGCGCTTGGGTACGGCGGCTGCCAATTTTATCGCTGCAGGCGAAAGCAATATTATGGTCGGCATTCATGGCGATATTGTGCGCGCCGTGCCGCTGGAAGATGTGGTCGGCCTGCGCAAGAATGTTCCGCTCGACCATACCTGGCTGCGCAGCGCCCGCGACCTGGAAATCTGCCTGGGTGATTGAGCGCTAATCGATAGCTCTGGATTAGTGCAACTGCCAGGAATTGAGTAACTTCAACCCCGCCAGCACGCGTTTGCTATACTATGGGTGGTCAAGGGCAGCGCAACTTTGAAAGGGACGGCTCCAACGTGAGGCAAGTGAGATGAATGCGCAGAACCAAGCGCTGACAGTCGGTGAAGTACAAACTGTCGATAGCGGCTCGCGAACAGGTCCGGCAATCCGCGAGCTTGCCAACGCAACTGGCGAACACCAACCAAGGCAGCAGCCACTTGCCTTTGCCGACAGAGGCATTGGACAGCGGACGGTCGCCGTCTTGGCATGTCAAGATAATCTCGAATTCCTGCGCGAGCAACCAAATGACAAGTTCAAGCTAATCGTCACTTCGCCGCCATACAACATCGGCAAGAGTTACGAGTCTCGCCTGACACTGGATGAATACCTGGCGAGCCAGCAGCAAGTCATTCAGGAATGTGTTCGCGTCCTGCATCCGCAAGGGTCAATTTGCTGGCAGGTCGGCAACTACGCAGAAGCCAGCGAGATTATCCCCCTGGATTGCCTGCTGTTTCCGGTCTTTCGCGCGCTGGGCTTAAAGCTGCGCAATCGCATCATCTGGCACTTTGGTCATGGACTGCACGCGCGCAAACGGCTGTCGGGCCGCTACGAAACCATCAACTGGTGGACCAAGGGTGATGACTATACTTGGCACCTGGACCCTATTCGCGTGCCGTCCAAGTATCCAGGCAAGCGACATTTCAAGGGACCGCGCAAAGGTGAATTGTCGGGCAATCCAAAAGGCAAAAACCCCAGCGATGTTTGGGAGTTCCCGAATGTAAAGAGCAACCATCCAGAAAAGACCGTGCACCCCTGTCAATTTCCCATTGAACTTGTTGAGCGCCTGGTGCTGTCTATGACCGATGAAGGCGATGATGTGCTGGACCCTTATGTTGGCGTGGGCTCTTCTGTGATCGCCTCGCTTAAGCACCAGCGCAATGGCTATGGCTGTGACATCGTCGAGCAATACATCGCCATCGCCAGGCGGCGGCTGCGCGACCTGCAAGCCGGGATACTAAAGACACGACCCATGGGAAAACCGATTTACAACCCGGCGCTGCCAAACGGCGGGCATTGATGCGCATCGCTGCGAAATACTCGCACTTGAACGGCTTGGAATATATGCTCGTGCACCACAACGACCTGTGGGACGAGGTGCAGGATGTCGTCGCGCGGGTCGATGCCGAAGCCTGCAAGACCAAAGTGTCCAAAGAGAAAACAATGCGCGGACGTCTGCTCTATTCGCCGAAAGATATGAACAGGGCATACAGCACCTACTTCAAGCGACTAGGCTGGACTGAACGCAGAAATACATTTTGGGTTACAGACGACGAAAAACTCTTGCGCGGCATCTACAATCAACCAGAGCCGGCACAGAAGGAGGCGATCTATGCGGCAGGCAAAGTGCCGATCATGTCTTACAACCAAACCGACTTCGTCAAGAATCGCATTGCGGTCGAAGTTCAATTCGGCAAGTACGCCTTTGTCGCCCACGACCTGTTCGTAAAGCACCTTAGTTTCTTCGTAGCGGATATTATTGATGTCGGCGTCGAGATCCTGCCGATGAAACAACTGGAACGCGATATGTCGTCCGGCGTTCCCTACTACGAACGCGACCTGCTCAATGTGCTGCGGCAGGGACGAGGTGTCCCGGCTGTTCCCCTGATATTGCTAGGCGTCGTCCCCTAGTCAGACTTACCAAGTCCAGAATGGATTATCCGCCTGCGCGTGGAACTCGCGGCTGCGAAAGGACGTGCGTGATCTGGCAGCGCGCTAATCAACAGCCCCGCGCACCGCGCCGATGATCCGCTCGGCCGCGCTGGACATGATGGCCGTCTCGGTCATCACCGTGATGAAGTCATAGCCGCGCCCGATCATCTCGATGGCGTGGTCCGTGCTGGCGCAGAAGATGCCCGCTTTAACATCATGCTGCCGCGCCGATTCCAAAATGGCATCCAGCGCCGCATCGACCACCGCGTCCCGGTCGAAGCCAGCCCGGCCCGTCATGCTCAAGCGCAGGTCGCCGATGCCCACAAAGACCGCGTCCAAGCCCGGCACAGCCATGATCTCGTCGCGATTGTCGAAGCCCAGCTGCGTCTCGACCATGGCGAAAGTGAGCACCGTGTCATCTGATTGCTCGGCATAATCTTCGCCCGCATAGATCCGAGCGCGCGTGGGACCCAAGCTGCGGTATCCCAGCGGTGGGAAGCGGCACGCGCCCACGAAGTCCTCGCACTGTTGCCGCGTTTCAATCATTGGGCAGACGATGCCATAGGCGCCAGCATCCAGCAGACGCATGATATCGCCGGGCGTATTCCAGTTGACGCGCGCCATGGGCACTGTGTCGGTGGTGGAAATCGCCTGCAGCATGATGATGGCGGTTTCCATGCCCATCATGCCGTGCTGCATGTCAATGACCAGGCTGTCCCAATCTTGATTCGCCATGATCTCGGCAGACCAGGCGCTGGGGATATGCAGCCAGCCATTCAGCGCTGGCTTGCCCGCCGCCCATATCTCGCGCACTCGGTTTTTGCGCATGTGTCGCTCCTGTTGCTCACCTGGATACCTGCCCGATTAAACCACAGGGACGCGGCAGACACAAACTGCTTAGCGCCTGCTATGCTCAATGGGCGCAGCCAGCCCAACAGCAAATGCCATGATCGCCGGCAACATCAACAAAGTCATCGTCATCAGCTTTGCCCAGCGCTTTCATCTCTATGTGCATGCCTATGCGCTGCTGCTGCTTGCGCGTGGATTGACCCTGCTGCAGATCAGCCTCATCGAGTCCATCGTCATCGGCAGCATCTTCCTGATGGAAGTGCCCACTGGCATCTTGGCCGATCGCCTGGGTCGCAAGTGGTCGATCGCTGCTTCGACCTTTTTGCTGATGTGCGCCGAGTTCATCTTCATCTTCGCGCGCAGCTTCGAGTGGTACATCGTCATCGCGCTGTTGACGGGCACGGGTTTCGCCTTTGCCTCGGGCGCGGTCGAGGCGCTGGTCTATGACAGCTTGCCCGCAGCCGGACGCGAAGATGCCATGAAACGCGCCATGGGACGTCTCAACAGCTACAGCCAGATCGCTTTTGTTATCGCGCCCATCCTCGGCGCTTTGATCATCGGCGATGCCCGCACGGAGAACTTCATCCCCGCCATTGCCTTGACCGTTGTCGCGCTGTGCATCGGGCTGCTGGTCTGCTTTACCCTGCGCGAGCCAGCGGCATCAACGGGTGATGAGCGACCGGGCAGCCTGACACTGCTGCGCAATGGCATTGCCTTGCTGGCCAGCAATCGACGCTTGCGGCGGCTGGCTATGCTGGCGGTCTTCAGCACGCCATTCACGGCGACTCTGGTTACCACGTTGGCGCCTCCCTACCTGGTGCAAAATGACGCAAGCCCTTTCGTGGTGGGCTTGACCCTGTCGCTGGGCAGCCTGCTGGCGGTGGTCACACAACGTTATGCCTGGAAGCTGGAAACCTGGCTGGGGCAGGCTCGGGCGGTTGCGCTGCTGATTCTGCTGCCAGGCCTGATGTATTGGCTGCTGGCGGCGGCAGGACCGATCGCGACTGTTCTATTGATTACTTGCATGTACGGCGCAAACGATATGAAAGCGCCGCTCTTTTCGGCTTATCAGAATGCGCTGATAGCCAGCGAAAATCGCGCGACGGTGCTCTCGTTGATCAATATGTTCGCCAGCTTGTTCATCGCCATTGGCGCGCCCATGTACGCAGCGCTGGCACAGACTTCGCTGGAGTTGGCTTTTGTGGTTATTGGCGCGGTGATCCTGGGTTCTGCGCTGTTGCTGCGCGTGCATCGCCTGCCGCAAGCCGCTGTGGAGTGACTCGCTTGTTCCACCGTCGCCATTGAGACAGGAAGATTAGGGCGTAGCTAATGCATAAACTCCGCGCTTCGTATAGACCGCTCCGCCAGGGCGCAGCTGGCTTTCGTACAAGGCGAACTCCCGCACAGAAAACGACTCGATATGGAAATCCAGATGCGCTTGAAGCCAGCGGCTGGCCAAACCTCGGCGTAGTGGTTTCTTGAAGCGCATCAACGTGATGTGTGGATGAAAGCGCCGCTGTTCTTGCCGAAAGCCCTGGTTTTGCAAGGCGCGTCCAGCCGCTTCGTGCAGCGCGCGCAGCGCCGACGTATTCCGCACGCCCACCCAGATCACGCGTGGTCGATCATCGACAGGGAATTGCCCGACGCCGCCGATCTGCAGCGCGAAGTCTGGCAGATCTACCCGCTGCAGCGCCTGCATATAACGGCGCGCTTGTTTCTCAGGCGTTTCGCCGATGAAATGCAAGGTCAAATGCAGCGCTTCTCGGCCTGCCCAGCGTCCGGGCGGCAAGTCGTCCTCGCGCAAGCCCAGGATCTGGTCTTTTGTTTCCTCCGGCAGGTCGATAGCGACGAATAAGCGGGGCATGTTGATTCCTCTCTGCAACAGCGCTGACGCAGTATACTCAACTTGGCGTGGGATTGTTGCGCGCCTGATGCCAAAAGCCATTCGATCAATGCCAATAAAATGCGCGGAACTTTGGAGAACACGATGGATTTGGGAGTCCCCTTTCTATTGCTCGTGGTAGGCGTCAGCTGCTTGCGATGGGGCCGACATACGCTGAAAACAGAAGAGGTTCACCTGAGATCAGGTCTATGCGGGACAAGGAGCCGTTGCGAGGGCGTCTAACAGTCCTGCATTTCGGCGTCATGGTTGGCGGCAGTGGCTTGGTGATGCTGCTGTCCCTGGCCGCAGCTCTTATCAGTGGCGACGACAAGTATTTGGACGTGGTGTTCTTCCTGTGTATGACCGCCTCCGTGTTAGGCTGGTTCACCGTTGATGTGGTCGATTTCTTCGCGCCGCATGACGAACGCAACTCCCACGATGTCGCGGCGGAGCCAGCCCCAGGATAGGATGAGTCGGATCCGTGGATGTATACGCGCAAGAGTAAACGCGACCGTAAGACGCAGAGCATGAAATACGTTCTTTGCAAGCGAAGTTGGCTTTAGCATTGTTGTTCACGTGAGCCATCCTCTTCGTGTGAGGTTTCCTGGCGATTCGCAACTGACTGTTGCGTATGCGCGATGTACAATGGCCTAATTCGCAGCTGAACGTAGCGTCAGGATAGGATGACATAGACATGCTCATCAAGAAACTGGGACGGATACTCTGCCTGCTTTCGCTGGTATCGCTTTTCACGGGCGCAGCGCAGGCCGAGGAAACTTGCGACTTCGCCGAAGAAATCGTGCGGCTGGGCGGTGTTGTGCCGCTTTCCTCGCCTGGCTCTGTGACCGGCGGCATCGGCATGCAGTGGGGATTCGAGCAAGCCATCGCCGATATCAACGCGGCTTGCGGCATCCAGATTGATGGCGCGAATCATCGCCTGGATATTGTCACAGTCGATTCCGAAGGCGTGTCGGAATACGGGCAGGCGGTTGTCGAGCGGCTGATCTTGCAGGACAGGGTGCGGGGCATCGTTGGCTTTTATCACAGCGCGGTCGGGCTGGCGACCATGGGCATGGTGCAGAGGTATCGCATTCCCACGATTTATGCTCATCCGCGCAACGACAACATCAGCGCGGCCGGCTATATCGAATTCGAAGGCAAGCCGCCGCGCCGCAGCCAGGGCGTCGACTTTGTCTTCCGCACCTCGCCACCCAGTTCCATCGTCGGCAAAATCGTGACCGACTGGCTGGTCTCGCTGGGCGTGGAAGACGCGGTGATCATCCTGGAAAACACCGACTATGGGCATCCTGCCGCCGCTGCCGAACGAGCGCACCTGGAACGCGCCGGCGTGCATGTCGACCAGCTGGAAATCGAGCTGGGCACCGAAGACTTTGTGCCTATCCTCAGCCGAATCCAAGCCCGACAAGAGCCGCCCGATGCCATCCGCTTGTTGGTCAGTGGCGAAACTTCCTACAATCTCACGCAGCAAATGACCGAACTGGGCATCGCGCCGACAGCCGATACCATCTGCGTTACCAATCACCTGGCTTTCCAGTCGACGCAATACTGGAACACTGTCCCCGATGGCAACTTCTGCGCATTTGACCGCGTCGGCACGGTGCCCAGCCTCTACAATGATCTGGCAGCCGAACTGGATCGGCGCTACTTGGAGGACTTCGGCGATATTCTGGTCAGCTTCGCTATGGAAGCCTACGACAGCGTTTGGCTCATGGCAGACGCGATGCAGCGAGCCGGCAGTTATACCGATGCAGAAGCCATCGTCGCCGCCCTGGAGCTGGCGGACATCGAGCTTTCGCAGGGGCGCTATTACTTCAACTATGGCAGCCACAACCCCGACCTGCCCGACGATGAGCCCGCCTATCTGTGGCATCAATGGCCCGTGCCTGTCGTGACCGTGATGCAATACTTTGAAGCCGGGCAGAGCGGCCTGGATGCCGCTGTCGTCTGGCCAGAGATTTATCAGACGCATGGCACAGCCTACTTTGAGGTGGGCGGCTAGCCCTGCCTCAGCGCCTGCGCTCTGTCAATCGGCGTTGGCCATAGCCCCCGTGAGCGCACCGTGACTAGCGCCTGCAAGGGCGATGGGTGATGTCGCTGCCAGAGCCGGGTTGCGGGGAGTGTCGAAAACCGTGCTTGCGCAACATCGCATGGCACTGTAGGGGCGATGTAGCAAGTCACCCGAAAACATACCTGGAAACACGGAGGACCTGGCAGGTCGCCCCTACAAATGCCATAGGATCCAGCAATTTCACCTCTACCAGTAGGCGTTGACTTGACAACCCAGGTCAATATCGCCTATGCTTGATTATGCAAAAAGGGAAAATTGTCCTCTCAATTAGAAAGGAAATCTGATGCTGCGCAAGATCACTTTAATGGCGACGCTACTTGCTCTGTTTTCGCTCGTCCTGCCAGCCACGTACGCCGACTCACACTGCGAATTCGCAGAGGAGACCATCCGACTGGGTGGCATCGCGCCGCTTTCGCCACCAGGAGCGACTGGCGCCGGCGTGATCATCGACTGGTCCTATCAGCAGGCGGCAGCCGATATCAACGACGCTTGCGGTGTCGATATCGCAGGCGTCAACCACCGCGTAGAAGTGCTGACTGGCGACAGTGAAGGTATCTCTGAGCGCGGGCAGGCGCTGGCTGAGCGCTGGATCTTCGAAGATGACGTGCATGGCGTGGTCGGCGGCTATCATAGCGCGGTGGCCTTGGCAACGATGTTATTGACGCAAGAGAATGCCATCCCCACACTCTTCGCCGGACCCTGGAACGACAACATCACCGCCAACGGCATCATCGAATTTGAAGGCAGGGCGCCACGCATTGAAGACGGCGTCGACTACATCTTCCGCACCTCGCCCGCCAATTCCATGGTGGCGGCAGTGGCGGCGAACTGGTTCATCGAGCTCGGCTTGGATGATGTCATCATCATGACGGAGAACACCGATTATGGTATCCCTGCCGCAGCCGATGAAGCCGCCCTGTTGGAAGCAGCTGGCGTGACTGTCGAGCAGTTCAGCTTCGAACTGGGCACAGAAGACTTTGTGCCTGTCCTAAACCGCGTCTTGGCGCGCGCCGAACCGACGGATGCCATTCGCGTGCTGGTTACGGGCGAGACCGGCTTCAACCTGGTGCAGCAGATGGCTGAGTTGGGCATCGCTCCCTCCGGCGATACCATCTGCGTCGCCGAGAGCTTTGCCGGCGACTCGACGCAATTTTGGGCGGCTGTGCCCGATGGCAACTACTGCGCATTCACCCGTGTCGGCGCCACGCCCACGCTCTTCGGCGATATAGCGCATGATGTCAACGACCGATACACAGCCGAGTGGGGCGGCGTCGCCCCCAGCTATTCGCTAGAGCCATATGACAGCGTGCGGCTGCTGGCCGCGGCAATGGATGCCGCCGACAGCTTCAACGACGCGGACGCCATTGTCGCCGCGCTGGAGACCATCGACATCGAGCTGGCGCAAGGGCGCTACTATTTTAAGTACGGCAGCCACAACCCCGAGCTGCCCGAGGGCACGCCGACCTATCTGTGGCATCAATGGCCCGATCCGATCGTGACAGTCGTGCAATACTTCGAGCAAGACCAGAGCGCGCTGGATGCGGCGGTAATCTATCCGCCTGTATATCAGACGCATGGCACCGCCTACATCCAGCCGGGCACGACGCCTTGACGATCGAGAGGGCGCAGTTGGTTTACGCTAACGTAACGAGTTGCTGACTCACGGTCAAAACGCGAGAAGCTCTGTGATATGCCGGCATTCGCTTGCATGTGTCAGGGCTTTTTGTGGGGTCGAAGGGGTAAGGGTATGGTCCGCAAATCGTCTACCTGTGCCGGGTTGCTGTTGCTTCTCACAGCGCTACTGGCGAATCTGAGTCTTGTCCAAGCCGATAGTCACTGTGAATTCGCTGACGAGACGATAAAGTTCGGCGCCTTCGCACCGCTATCCGCGCCCGGAGCGGTGGTGGCCGGCGTCGTCGTTGACTGGGCGGTGAAGCAGGCTGAGGAGGACATCAACGCCGAATGCGGCATCCATATCAACGGCGCGAATTATCGGCTGGAGGTCATCACCGGGGATACTGAAGGCATTTCCGAGCGCGGGCAATCGGTGGCGGAACGTTTTATCTTTGATGAGGGCATTCACGGCGCGGTCGCTGGCTTTCATAGCGCGGTGGCACTGGCGGCGATGAGCATCTTGCAGGAAAACCAGATCCCGACGGTATGGGCGGGTCCCTGGAACGACAACGTCACTGCCAATGGCATCATGGAATTCGAAGGGCGTTCGCCGCGCATCAATGACGGGGTGGATTATATCTTCCGCATCTCGCCCGCCTGGTCGATGGTGGGCTCGGTGGTCGCCGATTGGCTCATCTCGCTGGGTGTTGACGATGTGATTATCATGGCGGAAAACACCGACTTTGGGCAGCCGGCCGCGGCCGACGAAAAAGCGCGGCTGGAAGCGGCTGGGATGCGAGTCACGCAATACAATGTTGAGTTGGGCACCGAAGATTTCGTCCCCATACTCAGCCGCATTGAATCGCGCCCCGAACCGGCTGACGCCATCCATATCATCATCACCGGCGATACCTCCCTCAACCTCAACCAGCAAATGGCGGAACTGGGCATCGCGCCCAGCCCAGACACAATTTGCATCGCCGGCTACGACGCCGAGCAATCGACGCAGTTTTGGGATAGCGTGGAAGATGGCAATTACTGCGCATTTAATCGCACCGGAGTCATCCCCACCCTATTCAGCGAGATGGGCGCCGAACTCAACCGCAAGTACGAAGCATACTGGGATGACACCGCGCCCAGCTTTGCCATGGAGCCCTATGACAGCGTGCTGCTGATGGCGAATGCTATCGAGCGCGCCGGCACGTTCACCGACCCCGACGCCATTGTCGCCGCGCTGGAAACATCGGATGTGGAATTGACCCAAGGGCGCTATTACTTCGAATATGGCAGCCACAATCCCGATCTGCCAGCCGGCATTCCCGCTTTCATGTGGCATCAGTGGCCCGCCCCGATTGTGACTGTGATGCAATACTTTGAACAAGGCCAGAGCTCGCTGGATGCCGCCGTTGTCTATCCGCCGGTCTATCAGACGCATGGCGCCACCTACATCCAGCCGGGCACATCACCATAATCTTGCTGCAGGCATCCCATCGGCACTATAATCGCTCCAAAAGACGGGCGGGTCTCTAGTCCGTTCGTCGTTCGTCGGAACAGATAAAGGACGTTTAACGATGACCTTTCCCCAACTGAGCGAAGCGTTTCGCATCAGTCGCTTGCAGCCACCGCGCAACAAAGTGCGCATCGTCCTGGACACCGATACCTACAACGAAATTGACGACCAATTCGCGCTGACTTATGCGCTGCTTTCGCCAGAATCGATGTCGGTCAAAGCGGTATATGCCGCGCCCTTCCACAACAACCGCTCCGATTCGCCTGGCGATGGCATGGAAAAGAGTTATGACGAGATTCTTCGCCTGTTGGATTTTCTGGGCATAGCTGCCGATGGATTCGCTTTTCGTGGCGCAGATGCCTACCTGGACGCTGGGCGCGCGCCGGTCGATAGCGCTGCGCTGCGCGACCTGATAGACAAAGCGCTAGCCAGCCCCGATGACGACCCTCTCTATGTCGTTGCCATTGGCGCGATAACCAATGTGGCTTCGGCGCTGCTGCTTGCGCCCGAGATCATCGGCAAGGTCGTGGTGGTCTGGCTGGGCGGGCATGCGTTGCACTGGGGGCACAGTCGCGAATTCAACCTGGTGCAGGATGTGCCGGCGGCTCAAGTCGTGCTGGACAGCGGCGTGCCCTTTGTCATCGTGCCCTGCCTGGGTGTCAGCTCGCACTTGCTGACGACTTTGCCAGAGCTTCGCGCGACCATCGGCGGCACGAGCGCAGTGGGCGATTACTTGTGCCAGATCTTCGCCGAATACCGCCCCGAAGGCTTCGCGGCATCCAGCGTGATATGGGATATTTCGACCATTGCCTGGCTCATTAACGCCGACTGGCTGCCCAGCGAGCTGACGCACAGTCCGCTGCTGACCGACCAGGTAACCTGGAGCGTCGACCGCAGGCGGCATCTGGTGCGCGTGGCGAGCTTTATCCATCGCGACTCGGTCTTCCGCGATATGTTCAACAAGATCCGCGGGCTGGGCGACTGAAAGACCAGCCATGATTTGACCTGTTGCGCGCTGCGGGTTATGCTTGGAAAAGGATGGCAAGCATGGGTCGAGAAAAAGGATAGAAGCTGTGCAAGTATCCGCAGAGATTCTAGTTACTATCGGCAGTGTAGTTGTGCTGATACTGACGATTGTCTATCATTATCGGTCGCTTGACGCAAAGATTGACGCTTTACGACTGGAGATGAAATCTGATATCCAGGCCAACAGCGACAAGATTGATGCCAACCGCGACGAGTTGAAGTCGGAAATCGTCGCCAACCGCGACGAGTTGAAGTCGGAAATCGTCACCAACCACGCCGAATTGAAGTCGGAAATCGTTGCCAACCGCGACGAATTGAAGTCGGAAATCGTCGCCAACCGCGACGAGTTGAAGTCGGAAATCGTTGCCAACCGCGACGAGTTGAAGTCGGAAATCGTCGCCAACCGCGACGAGTTGAAGTCGGAAATCGTCGCCAACCACGCCGAGTTGAAGTCGGAAATCGTCGCCAACCGCGACGAGTTGAAGTCGGAAATCGTCACCAACCGCGCCGAATTGAAGTCGGAAATCGTCGCCAACCGCGCCGAGTTGAAATCCAATATCCAGGCCAACAGCGACAGAATGGAAGCCAACCGAGTTGAGTCCAAGGCCGACTACGCCGCGTTGACGGAGCGAATCAATGATCTGAACGATACCGTCAAGGACTTGCAAGGCGATGTGCGCGTGTTGCAGGTACAGGTGAAGAATATCGAAGAAAAGCTCG
This sequence comes from Chloroflexi bacterium bin20, assembly GCA_002238485.1. GTDB lineage: Bacteria > Chloroflexota > Anaerolineae > Aggregatilineales > Phototrophicaceae > UBA6055. Next base: position 108,373 of record MPMG01000009.1, read on the forward strand.
ACAGCGACCGAGTCGGCACATTGCCCAGCTAACTCACGGCAAACGCAGCAGGCTTACTTCAGTTTAGGCAGGTACTGGCTTGCCTGCACAATCAGTTCGCGCAGGGCAGGTTTCTGAAGTTCAGCAGTCCGGCGGATCTTGATATGCCGAAGGTCCATGCCTTTGCCTTGCAGCAGACTCTCGGGGTCGGGCAAGTGCGCGCCGTACATGAAGCCCAGGTTGAGATGCTTCTTAAACGGCGCGATATAACAGAAATGTTGCGACATCTTTTTCGGACCAATACCATAGCCAGCGATCTTCTGGCGCGCCCAGGGCACCTCGGTGATGCCCGGCATGACATCCGCCAGCAGCTCGCGGGCCGCGTGCGCCATAGCCTGAATCTCTGGAGAGGAATTGGCGATCACATCCTGGAAGCTGCCATTGCCGCCGACAGTGTTGATATTTGCTTCGGTCATGGCGTTTCCTTGCCTCTCGCCTTCGATGCAGCAAATGGTAACCAGCGTCCGCCGCCGAGTCAACAACGGCATGCCCGCGTATGTTCCTGCGCCTATGGTATACTTGCGCCCGACCAGACAGCGCTCGAGACTAATTACCTATGCCGAAAGTCTCCGTCGTCATGGCGGTATACAACGGCGAGGCTTACCTCAGCGAAGCCATCGCCAGCATTTTGACGCAGACGCTGGCCGACTTTGAATTCCTGATCGTCGATGATGGCTCGCAGGACGCTTCGGCGCAGATCGCAGAAGACTGCCAACAGCGTGATGAGCGCATTCGTTTGCTGCAGTTGGGGCGCAACATGGGCATGGCAGATGCGCGCAATCATGGAATCCATGCCGCGGTGGGCGACTACATCACCTTTATGGACTGCGATGACATCAGCCTGCCCCAGCGCCTCGAGAATCAGGTGGCATTCATGGAGGCGCATCCCGAAATCGGCGCCCTTGGCACAGAAGGCGAGCTGGTCAACAAAGACTTGTCACAAGTGCTCTACCGCTTCGCCTTGCCACAGCAGCATGCCCTCATCATATTTGATATGCTGGGCGGCGTGAGCTTCATCTACACCACGGTCATGTTTCGCCGCGAGCTGCTTCAGGCGGTCGGTGGTTACGAAGCAGGCAGACGGTCTGGCGAAGAACGCGAGTTGCCCTGGCGCATGCTCAAACAGACGAGCGTACAATTCGCCAATTTGCCCGAAAGCCTCTATCGCTATCGCCGACACGAGAGTTCGCACAGCGCCACGCGCAGCCAGGTCCCGCAGCACCAAGCCCAGGCCGACGAAATCAAGGCGCGTATCCTGCGCGATTTATGGGGCAAAGCGCCCACAGCCAGCCTCGACCGCTTGCAGCGTATTGCCAAGGGGCAGAAACTCGGTTGGGTAGAACGCAGGCAGGCCAGGCGCGATATGGAACGACTAATTGAAGCCTTGATCGCCAAGTCGCTGGTCGCGCCGAATGACAAAGCGCTGCTGACAGCGGAAATGCACCGCCGCCTCGAACGCATGATGCCGCGTTTGGCGCGCAAAGTCTCGCAGTGGCGCAGGGCGCATTTTTGACGCTAGCTTGTTCAACACGGATGTTTTTGGACAAAAGAGGAATCATGACCGCAGACAGCTTGCTCAAATGGCGCCGCGAATTCCCGATCCTGGAGCGCTGCAATTACCTCATCAGCAATTCGCTGGGCGCAATGCCGCGCGGCGTCTACGACAGCTTGCAGCATTATGCCGATACCTGGGCGGGGCAAGGCGTTTCGGCTTGGGGCAGCGGCTGGTTTGAGCTGCCACAGACTGTCGGCGACAAGATCGCCCCCTTGATGGGCGCGGCGCAAGGCACAGTGCTGATGCACCAAAATGCCAGCATAGCCAACAGCATCTTGCTGGGCGCACTGGACTATAGCGACACGAAGCGCGACAAAATTGTCATCACCAACCTCGACTTTCCCAGCGATGTCTATGCCCTGCGCAGTTGGCTGCCGCCGCATATCGAAGTGCAGATGATCGAATCGCGCGATGGCGTCAGCATCGACATCGACGAGTTGCTGGCTGCGATCGACGATCGCACGCGGCTGGTCAGCATTTCGCATGTGTGTTTCCGCAGCGCCTTCATCATGCCAGCGCGGGAAATCACGGCAAAGGCGCATCGAGTCGGCGCGCAAACCCTGTTCAATGGCTATCACAGCGTGGGCGTCATCCCGGTAGATGTCGGCGCGTGGGATGTCGATTATTACATCGGCGGCACACTGAAGTGGCTCTGTGGCGGACCAGGCGGCGTGTTCCTGTATGTGCGCCCCGACCTGCTGCCCAGCCTCAAGCCCAAGGTGACCGGCTGGTTCGCCAGTCGCGCGCCTTTCGACTTTGATATGGGCGGCCTGGACCTGCGCGAAGATAGCTACCGGCTGATGAACGGCACGCCGGGCATCGCCTCGCTGCATGCCGTGCAGCCTGGCGTCGAGATCGTGGCGCAGGTCGGCGTTGAACCCATCCGCAAAAAATCCATGCGCCAAACTGCGCTGATCATCGAATTAGCGGATGCGCTGGGATACGAAGTCGTCTCGCCGCGTTCCCCCGAAGAGCGCGCTGGCACCGTCACGGTCAACCCGCCCCATGCCTATGAAGTCTCCTGCGAGCTGCTGGCGCGCGATATTAAGATCGACTTTCGTCCAAAAGCCGGCATCCGCATCGCGCCGCATTTTTATAACACCGATGCTGAAATCCGCGCGGCCATGGCGGCTATCGAGCAGATCCTGGACGATGGCAGTTGGCGCCGGCATCAAACAGCCTGACAACGCTCCTTACAAGCCAGCCACCCGCATCAGCGCGCGCAGATTGGCTTCTTGCAGTTCCGCGCAGTCCTTTCGGTCGCAGATTGCCAGCAGAACGACGTTGTCTTCTCTCACAGCATAATAAGCGACGCGGAAGCCAGCGCTTTTGCCGCGTCTTGCCGAGCGGTTCGGCAGGCGCACGCGATACACATTGCCGCCCATGCGCTTGTATTGGATGCCAGGGCGCTCGCCATCGCCCAGCTGATTGGCAAGGCGATCGACCTCGCCGACCACAGACGGAAACCTACGAGAAAGTTTCCTCAAATGCGACAAGAATCGATTTGTCGGTATGACAGTCGTCTTCATTGAGCCCTAGCTCTTCGCGCAGTTGCTGCAAGCACTTTGCAAGATCGCCAACATCGCCAGCTTTCATCTGCTGGAGGCTGATGAAGATGTCGTTCATGAATTCGTCTTGTGGCGTGAGCGGGTTCTCAATGAACAGCTTGTATTTGCCGTTGTCATCGTCAATCTCGCCGAGTATAGAATGCTGAATCATGATGCACCCCGTGTCTGTGCGCTCGTGAAGTTACAGTAACCGTGCCCGCCAGAACTTGTCAAGGATTTCCGCGTTACCTTTCTACTGCAAAAGCCTATTTCGCTTTGGGCCGGAAGGCTTTGACGCGACTCTCGTCGGTAGTGAGGTAAGCGCCATCCACCAGGTCGATGCAATAGGGGATGGCGGGCATCACCGCATCCAGGCAATCGCGGATGGCGCTGGGCTTGCCGGGCAGGTTGACGATCAGCGCGCGCCCACGGATGCCAGCGGTCTGCCGCGACAAAATCGCTGTTGGCACAAATTGCAGCGACACCTGGCGCATCAGCTCGCCAAAGCCAGGCATCATCTTTTCGCAGACGGCTTCGGTGGCTTCGGGCGTGATATCGCGCGGGGCAGGGCCGGTGCCGCCGGTCGTAACCACCAGGCTGCAACCCTCGTCATCCACCATCCGAATCAAAGCCTGGGTGATCTGCTCCAGTTCGTCCGGCACGACCAGGGCAACCGGCTGCCAGGGCTTGCTCAGCACCTCGTCCAGGTAAGCGCGGATGGCAGGCCCGCCGCGGTCTTCGTAAATGCCGCGATGGGCGCGGTCGGACACCGTCACTATGCCGATTTTGGCTTGCATCGCCCGTCCTTTCATCTGGCTATCGCGCCCGATTTTAGCTAGACTCGCCCTCTAAAGACAGGTCAGACGAGGGTAGTAATGAGTGAAAACAGCGACATGAAAGCGCTGGTCGAAGGTGATGACGGCATCAGTGTGCTGCGTGGTGGTGGGGCAAAGCGCGACTGGAATGGCATCCACTACAAGACGGGCTTGTCCAGCAAGAATGTCAATGCCAAAGAGTTGTCCATCAATGTGGCGACGATTCCGCCCGGCGGCGTCGCCTATGCGCATATCCATGTCGAGTTTGAAGTCATGCTTTACATCCTGGAAGGCGAGGTGCGGCACGAATATGGCGATGGCTGCAAACAAACGGTGGACAACAGCGCCGGCGACTTCATCTTCATCGAACCAGGCATCCCGCACGAGGTGTTTAACCTGAGCGACACCGAGCCGGTGGTGGCTTTTGTGGCGCGCTCGACCGCGGACGAATGGGACAAGATCATTCCCTATGACCGGGAGGCGGGGAGTTAGTCGGCTTTGCCCGGGCAGAAATGGGCGCGCAGACTGTCGAGGAAGTCGGTTAGCGTGGTAAAGATTTCATCCGCGACTTGAACATTTGACTTGATGTCCAGTGAGAAGAACTTTACTGCCTTCTGGTATTTCTTCTCGTTGCGCGGGTGGACAGTGCCGCTATTTGAGCGCAGAACTTGAAGCATTCTCAAGTATTCAACATACTGGGCTGCATCTGCGAAATCTTCGGATTTAAGAAATTCTGCGAGGACGGGAATGTTTTGCTTCGCCTTGTTGTCGGCATCCTTCTTTTGGAATCCGGGAATGTGATTTCCAAGCTCTTTCTTATTAATTTGATCTTGCAGGAGAATGGATAGCGAAAGCACGATTTCTTGAAGCTCCGTTGGCTCATTAGTAAGCGGACGGCGAAGTTTACGAAAGTGGTGAGAGTCCGCTTCTGTCAAGGGAATGAAAAGAAACCAACCGAACACGTTGCTCCACGCATTGCTTAGACTCGACAAAGTATGCTTAAAGCGGAACGCGCTGTTGTCTGTACCGGGATTCAATGCTTCCTCCAATGTAGAAGGAAAGGACATTCGAATAAAAGGATCGCTCAAATTCCCATCTGGCGGTACATTGTGTGCTTTCCAATGAGCATGTTCTGTCGCAGGTAGCTTTTCCCCTAATTCGTCAAGCAAAACAGCGACAAAATCGGGCTGGTCACTATCAAAATCGATTCCCCACAAGCTGCCGCATCTCAAGTAGCTGTCCTCGACGCGGTATTTGGATGGTTCGTTGTAATATTTCCCAAGCACTTCCCGCTTGAAAAACACGGGAGTACAGAAGTTATAGTTAACCGAATCGGGTGGAATGTCCAGTTCCATGGAAACGGCATATCTCCCGTACCGTGCTGAAGACGCAAGGATGTCATCACCGTTTTCATCAACACCAATGCAATACTCTGCAAGTTGATTCATTCTTTCCTGTTCTTCGGTCGCATACGGCCATATTCCGCATTTTTCGAGTGGCAATCCATCTATTACTTTCTTGCCGCGTAGTCGTGAGTATGTCTCGGGTTTTTCATCTTCCTGCCTAGAGTGGTCAAATGCCTCGAAACGATACACGAATTCGTCGCGTTTGATGCAAGACTTCCGTTGTTGTTCTGACAACTCAACAAGGTGACCCGCGTGATATTGTCTGACAAAGAATACGACTATCGACATGTCACGCGCCGCAAGGAATTGACGCAACTCTTTGCGCCGTACTTGAACGAGGTCATTTGCATATTTCACTACGTCGACTTCGTTTCCACCGGCGTCAAATCTAATCAGCTTTGAGTTTAGGCGATCGTCGTACAGGTTGTGATAAAGTCGAAACTCTTCTAGGATTTCCACAGCGTCTGGTTTTAGCTTATGAAAGCTCCGTTGAATGACAAGCGGTTCTCTGCCATCTTCACTGACTACAGTACGGCGATAGACTGGCGGTGAATCTCCTGTAAAGCCCGGTTCTAATTCGGACAGCTGGCGGCTCCACTCAGGTGTTTGCAGCAACTGCTCTATGTTTTCATTTGGAATCAAAACAGAGTCGATTCGAAGTCTGACCGTACCGTCATCCCGTTTCTTATAGACTGGAATCCAGGGGTCGTTTGGTCGGCGGCCAAGCTCAGGTATGACCTCTTCCCGCCATTTCCGCTGCAACAGGCGATCCAGTTCTGCTTCTCGTGTCATGTCTTTGTGTCCTCTGTGTCCTCTGTGCCTCTGTGGTGAATCCGCTATGTCCGCCAGAACGCCTCGCTCAAATACTTATAGGCATTGTCAGGAAAGAGCGTGACGACAGTGCCCGCCTCGCCGCGTTTCGCCAACCCTTCCGCCACCCGCAGAGCGCCTATCATCGCCGCCGCCGCGCTGATGCCCACCAGGTAGCCTTCTTCCCGCGCCAGCCGCAGCGCCATGCTGTGCGCATCTTCGGTTCGCACCGCCAGCTGCAGATCCGCCAGCCGCGGGTCATAGATGCCGGGCTGCAACGCAGTGCCCATGTGCTTCAAGCCTTCCAGCCCATGAAAAGGCGAATCCGGTTCGACCGAGACGACTCGCAGGGCCGGGTTCAATTCCTTGAGCCGTCGTCCCGCGCCCATCAGAGTGCCGCTGGTGCCCAAGCCAGCCACAAAATGACTGACTTGTCCGCCTGTCTGCCGCCAGATCTCCGCGCCCGTACCGCTGTAATGCGCCTGCCAGTTGGCGGGATTGTTGTATTGGTCGGCGTAGAAATAGCTGGCAGATTCCCGCGCCGCCAAGTCCCGCACCGCCCGAATCGCCCCGTCCGAGCCTTCCAGCGGGTCGGTATACGCCAGCTGCACATCGTAGGCGCGCAGGATGGCGACGCGCTCTGGACTGACATTCTCGGGCAAGAATAGCTTGACGCGATAGTCCTTCGCCGCGCCGATCATGGCATAGGCGATGCCCGTGTTGCCGCTGGTGCTGTCGAGGATGGTGCGACCGGGATAGAGCTGCCCGTCTCGTTCGGCTTGCTGGATGATGCTCAAGGCCGCGCGGTCTTTGACGCTGCCGCCCGGGTTCTGCCACTCGGCTTTGGCGAAGACGCGCACCTCGCCCGGCAAGTGACGCGTAAGGCGTCGAAAGCTCAGCAGCGCCGTATTGCCCACCTGACGTTCGATATCCTGCGCCAGCGAGGCGCTCTGCATGTCGTCCTGCTGGATTTCCGCGGTCGGGATCATAATGGCCTCGTAGCGCGCCAACAAAAAAGTCAACGGGCAGAATCGCGCGCTGCGGGCTTGCCTTTCGGTGCCTCGCGCGCCTCTGCCAGTTGACTGGGTGCTGCTGTTTCAGTTGCTGTCGACTAGGGTCTCAGGCGGCTAGGCTCCGCTCATTTGCCAGGGACAGCAACAACAAGTGCAGGCTTTCATCGGTTTCTCCGCTTGCTGCAGCGACTGCGCCAAATCATAGTGGCGCACTTGGGCTGTGTCAACTTGATAGAAACAAGACGATGACGCGGGCAGGCATCTTACCGCGTGGACATCAGCTGGCGGTCGCGTCAAAGCGCAGATCGGGCAGCAGCAGCATGTTGTCGGGCTGGTCCAGCGACAGGCGCGCAAACAGGTCGTCATTGTACCAGCCGACATAGACGCCATGTACGCCCGCGTAGCCCGGCAGCAGCTGAAAGTCGCGCCGCGTGAGAAAGGTCTCGCCCGTCCGCAAGCTTTCCAGTGGCGCCGCCGGGACAGCATCCTGTTGCAGCAGGATATGGTACACTTGGGCGCGCGACTATTCTACAATAGGTACACTATGCGACTGGCAGTATTCGGCGACATTCACGGCAACTTGCCCGCTCTGAATGCGGCGCTGGCGGATATCGACCGCTGTGGAGACTTCGACCAGATCTGGTGCCTGGGCGATCTGGCGGCGCTGGGTGGCGAGCCCGGCCAGTGCATCCAAACGATCCTGCAGTGGCGTGAAAACTGGGGCGAAGACCGCTTCAAACTCATCGGCGGCAACACCGACCGCTACCTGGTCACAGGCGCGCGCATCGCCCTGCCAGCGCCCAAAGAAGCAGCCGACTACGCGGCCCATCGCCAGGCCATTTTGCAGATGAGCGCCATCTACGCCTGGAATATGCAGCAGCTGGGCTGGGACGAATTTGCTCTGCTGCGCGACAGCCTGGGGCGCGAGCTGAAGCTGGATGTGGCGGGATATGGGCGAATAATTGGCGTTCATGCCATCCCCGGCGATGACGAATCGACCGCGCTGCGACCCGACAGCCCCGATGAAGAAGCAGCCGATGCCCTGCTCGACCGCGCGGGACAACTGGCGCTTTGCGGACACACGCATCAGGCATTCGACCGCGATCTGCCTGGCTGGCGCGTGATCAATCCGGGCAGCGTGGGCATGTCGGCGAGCAATCCCGGCGCGGCGGAATGGGCGCTGCTGGCATGGCAAGATGGCGAGCTAAATGTTGAATTGCGACGGGCAGCCTACGATATGGAAGCGGCGCTGCGTGGCTGGGCGGCGCAAGGACATCCACGCATCGACTGGATGCGCGGGCGCTTGGGGGGCTAGTCCGCCAGCACGTGGATCCGCGGCAGGCGCGCCAGATAGCCCAGCGCATAGAGCAGCAATCCCGCCGTGAAGGCCAGCAGGCAACCTATCCACAGCGCGCTCATAGGCAGCAGCAGCTCGGCGGTGGCATCCGCGCGCAGATAATGCTGGAGAAGGCCCCGCCCGGCCTGGAAAACGACAGCGGATGCCGCGCCGAAACCCACCAGCCAAAAAGGGATATAGCCGGTGATGCGCCGGTTGTCGCCGCGCAAATCGCTGGCAGTCTGATTGACCAGCGCCAGCATCACGCAGAGCAGCCCGCAGCCCGCCAGCCAGTCCTGCGCCGCCAGCAGATCTGTGCCACGCATGGCAGATTGGATGCCCGGCTGGATACTCAACGCGCCCAGCAAGCCATTCACCAGCCACAGCAGGGTCGCTAGCGCCAGCCAATGCGGCGCCAAGGTGGCATTTTCGTCGCGCTGGCTGATCGCCCGAACCCAGTGCGATGCGATGATGACGAAACAGAGAAAGACCAATGCGCCCAACGCCAGAGCAATCGGCGCGGACAAGCCCAAACGCCCCGCGCACACGAGTCCGCCGCCCAGCAGCAGCAGAATCGAGCAGGTGTGCAAGCTGGCACGAGCCCAGCCCAGCTCGGCGCGGCTGAAACATGCGAAGAGCCAATAGACGATGCTCATCATGGCGAGCGCATAAGCGACTTGCAGCTGGACGGCACGAAGCGCATCGGCCGGCACGAAGTCGATGAGCTGCGGCAAAGCCAAACTCAGCGCAGCCAGCAACATGCCCAGCCGCCAGGCGCGTTGGATGCCTCGCTCGGCAAGATCGTTGGATTTCGGCAACAGCGCGGCAAGCAAGGCCCCGATCGACAGCATCAGCGAAAGCGCCAGCTCGCTCACAAGTGGGGTCGCGAACACAAGGCCCAGCGCCAGCGAAATCCAGCCGCGCGACAGCCAGCCGGCCCGGCGCGATGACAACGCTTGCCCAGCCATCAACATGCCCGCCGCGACCAAGCCCGACAACAGCGCCAGGTCAAATGCGCGATTGCTCAGGTCGCTGATTATTGACTCGGCGACATGCTCCGCCAGCGGATTGCCCGGCAGCGCGTACGAAGCGCCAAGCAGGACGCACAGTCCATACAGCGCGGTCAGCCCCACCATCAGCGAAAGCAGCCGATAGACAGCTTGTCCGCGCGGCGACAGTTGGATCACGGCGCGCGTCCATAGACATCCGCCCGACCATGCCAATAAATATCGTCTTGGCTGAAAGCCAACGTGTAATCGTTCTCGACAATGTCCAGCAATTCATAGATGCCCGGCGCGCCAGCCGGCAGCAAATCCGGGAAGACGACAATCCAGTCGGGCGGCGTCTCTGCCCATTCCCGCTTCAGCTGGGGCAGAACATGCGGCGGTCGGAAATACCAGCGCCAGCCTTTGATCCAGGCGCCAGGCGGCAGCAGCTCGGTTAGCGGATGCAACTGGGGCGTGCTGTCGGCTTGCGGCAGGATGAAAAGCGTATCGCCAGGCTGCGCGCGAGCTTTCAGCGTTTCTGCCAGCGGACGAAATTCGTCATAGCCCAACGTTGCGCCCGCGCCCAGCGATGTCGGCAGATAGCTCACCGCGCCCGTCCACAGCCAGCCGATGCCGATGCCCAGCGCCAGGCCCGCCAACGTTAGCCGCGGCACACCCCAGCTGCGGGGTTCTCGCATGGCGCAGCGCAATTTCGCCAGCGCGATGCCCGACATGACAGCGGCAAGAGGCAGCTGGGCCATGGCATGAATCTCGCCGACCCGCGGATAGATCGTGCTCAATGCCGCCAGCCACAACAGCGGCAGCAGCAGCCAGCGGCGCTCGTGACGCCAAGCCCACAGCGCAAATGGCAAGACCAGCAAGTCGCCCAACAGCAGCTTGCGCAGAAAATCGCCATCCAGCGGCACGCCGTCCATCAGCCCGCTGAGGTTGAATGTCCAATTCCAGTACCAGTAGTTGTCCCAAAGGCCCGCCGCCGCCAGCGCAATCCATTGCAGCAGGGGCAGCAGCAGCGCGCCCAGCAGAACAATCAACATCGGCCGCCAGCCATCGCGCAGCAGCCACAGGCACATGATCGCGACAGCCAGCCAAGCCTGCTGCTTGAAAAGTGTCGCCGCGCCCATACAGAGGCCCAGCAATAGCAAGCGCCGCGGTGAAAGCTGCGAAGAGCCGAAATAGATGCACAGCCCCGCCAATACACACAGCGCCAGCAAGGTGTCGAAGTAGAGCAAGACATTGCCATAGACGGGCGTCCACCAGGCAAAGACCAGCGTCGCCAACAATCCCGCCGCCTCGCTGCACAAGCGCCTCGCCAGCCAATACACCAGCAACGTCAGCAGGGCGACCAGCAGCGCATTCAGGGCGCGCGCGACCAGGGCGGGGTCAAGTGGCAGGATTGATTGGGCTGCGGCAGCCAGCAGCGAACTGCCCGGCGCGTGCTGTTCCCAGATATCGCCGAAGAGCGTCTTGCCGCGCAGCATCAACCAAGGGATGGCCACCTGCCCGGAGTGCGCAGCCGGCGAGAGCCAAAACAAGTTCGCCAATGCCTGCGCGAAAAGCAGCAAAATGAGAGGGCGGCGCGCCACAGCAGGTCTCCTGGTCAGCGGACAATCGAATACCTAGTGTACACATTTTAACCCCCGCTCGCTCCTCCTACACATTCTCTGCGCCTCTGGGGAGTGTCGAATTTGCTGGAATAAGACCCCCCTCGGTCCCCCCGAAAAGTCGGGGGGAGGCAAAATGCGCGCGGATTTCTTCGACAAATTGGGGATGGGGAACGGCCCAACATACACGGGAATAGACACTCCCCGCCTCTGTGGTGAATCAACCGCCCGCGCAAGCTAGAATAGGCATCGGGCCAATGCGCCATAGTGCAGCCATGATGAGGAAGCTACTGTGAATCCGCCGCCGGACAATTATTTCGAACGTGGCTTGGCGCTGCTGGATGCTGGCGACTTTCGCGGCGCGATCGCCCAATTTGACAGCGCCATCAAGCTGGGATTGGGCGATCTGGCGGCTGTGCATGTCTGCCGCGGCGAGGCGCTGAGCCTGCTGGGAGAATACGAAGCCGCCGAGCAGAGCATCCACAAGGCCCTGCTTGCCCAGCCCTATATGGCGGCTGCCTTCCTGGCGCGTGGCAAGTTGCGGCGCATGCAAAACCAGCGCGACCAAGCCATCAGCGACCTGAGCACCGCCCTGCACATCGAGCCGGACTATGACGAAGCCTACTTCGCGCGGGCGCAATGCCTGGAAGAAGCGCGGCGCTTCACAGAAGCCGAAGCCGACTTAAGTCGCGCGTTGCAGTTGAATCCGGGGCTGCTGTCAGCCTGGGAGGCGCGTGGCCGGCTGCGCGCTCGACGCCTCGACTTTGATGGCGCGGTGAAGGACCTCAGCCATTACCTGCGCAGTGGCGGTGGCAAGCTGCACGACAATCACAGCGAAACGCAAGGCTACCTGCTGATTTTGCGGGTTTGGCGGCTGGTGTGGCGGGTGGTCAGGCTGGGGCGGGGATGAATTTCTTGGGAAATCTGATCTTGCATTGAATCGCCGCTTATGATCACCTGCGCTTTGACGATGAAACGGGGTGAGCGAAGATGGAAGAGAAGACATGGTGGCATAGTTGCGTGGAGTGCGGTCACGAATTCGTGTTGGACAAAGAGAACCCGCAGGTATTCTGCCCTGAATGCGACGAGTTGGTGGGTTACTATCTCGATTGTAGCGAGTGCAGTGAGTATCAGCGCGTTGATGTCACAATCTGGATAAGGCTCTACTTCGCAAACCAGACTGTCGTGTGCGACTTCTGTAGGCAGCAGAGTTATTTGATTCGCAAGTATGGACCCGATGGCGAACACATGATGTTCTAGGGGTCATTTGGAATATGGTCGCGCCAGACTTTGATAAACTCGCGCTTGAGCAAATCAAAGCGCTCTAGCAGGAAGGTTTCGAAACTATTCTTATCCAGTGGGCTTGGCAATAGACTTGCAGGGCATTGCAATTGCTGTTCGTATTCGAGTAGCTGGCGCGTCTGCTCGTCTGTGCCAATTTCCCCGCGTCGCCGTTTGTCTTGCAGAAGTATGTCAAATGTCTGTATGTTATGCCGTAGTTCACCTGCTTGCTCAAGCAGAGCGAGATTGCCTATGGTGTTCATCGGCCACTCGTCGCCTTCGACCATATGGGATTGAAGGAGCGCGACCGGAATGATGTGCTCGACGTGATAGGACTTGGCCTTCGCAAGCCTGTTCACAAAGATGTACTTCAGCAGCAGGTATTCAGGGCGGGAATCCCGAATGTGCCGTTTTGTCGCCTTGGTGTGAACCAGGCTGACCTGGCTGTCATAATACCAGTCATCAAACACTTGCTCCCATCGCTGTTCGGTGGGCGGCGCGTTGTCGACATATCGGAGATTCCTGACAGCCTCGTGTAGCTTACTATCGCCCGAGCCACGCCAGTCATCATGCAGAATCTCATACAGATAGAACATCGGAAGGTTCTGCTTTAGTTTGCGGCGGTCAACTCGCCAAGCGTCATTATCAGACAGATCGCGTTTGCCATATCTCACTTGGAAAGCGGTCGCGATCATCGAAATAATCATCAGCTCGCTGTGGTAAATTGGTCCCAGCTTGCGCCCGTATTGCGGCTTGGACAGCATTGGCTTGAGTATGTTGTCAACGAAACGTATCGATTCGAGCAGGCAACGTTCCAGATCTGCCCAAGACAACTCGCCGATCTCCTCAGGCAAGTCCGCCATATCTTGCAGACGCAATCCCATGCAGGCGGTCAAGAGGTTGAAGCCGATAGAGCTGGGTCGGTCGTCCTTGACTCGTTTGAACAGTCGCGGAAACTTGTCCGCAAGATATTGACCCAAGCCAAATAGATAGTCAAACAGCGTATAAGGTCGATTACGGCGCGATTCGTCATCAGGCGCTTCCTCGGAGACGTCCAGTGTGAAGCCTTCATCCTCCAGTGTCTCGTATTTCTTCCAAATCACATCAATCACTTCGGTATTCATAATTCGCTGGCGGACATCTATCCATCGCGCGGCATAAATCTCGTAACGGCTGAGGACAGTTCCTTTGGAATTGAGCAACTCGAACACCGTCGGCAGCTCGGAAGATGGGCCACTGTAAATGAGCACTGGAATCTTTGCATCCAGCACCAATTTGACTTCATTGCTGACGGTATCGAGAAAACCACCCAGAGTCCTGATGAGGCTTTCATTGCGGTTCAATTCAAAATATAGGTCTCGGTACAGGCTTGAGTCTGGCGAGTACTTCAGGACTTTTTCAATCAGCGCCTCGACAAGATTTTCTGTACGCCAGCCATCCTGCGCATCGTAGCCTTTCTTGCCCTTCACCCACTCGACGACTGTCTGCCGTATTCTGTCCTTGTATTCATCAGATAGTTTCCCCAAGCGCGCAGCAATGGTATCTACGAATTCGTCATCCAGATCCGCGCGCGTAAAGTAGCCATTCTGATACCCCACATAACTCTTGAGAGCTTGTGTGCGCTGTAAGCCATCTATCAGGTTGTAGTATCTCTTGCCGTCTCCGGCGGAATGCCCGCGAGCAATGTCCTCGTAAATGAGAATGGAACCAAAGGGATAGCCTCGTTTGATTGAGTCGATCAGACCCTTTCGAGTCGACTGACTCCATACCAAACGACGTTGATATTCCGGTATCGTTACTCTGTTGTTGCCAGTAGGGCTGCTTGACACCGCATCCATCAGTTTGCTAACTGGCCAGATGTCGATATCGACTGCGTTACGGAATGTGGGCATCTCGCCACCCCCATGCTTTGGATCCATACAAGCCGCACGACCCAGCGCAGCCTGCGCGCATATTCATAGGATCAATTAGATCAGTTACGTAATCTATCGTCAAGCGAGGATCGTCATACTACGGGAGTGCATGGGAGTCGAACCCACCATCGCCTGCTCTGCGCAGCCGACCACCGATTTTGAAGACCGGGGCATCCACCGGGACACATCCACTCCCCTGCCCGCAGTATAGCGTCCGCCCGCCTTCCCCGCTATCATCCGTCTGCAAAACATCACATGCAAAGGACAGCCCATGCCCGCCTATCTCATCGTCCGCGCCACTGTGCATGACATGGCGCAATATCGGCAATACATGCAGCATACGCCCGCCATCCTCGAGAAATACGGCGGAGAATTCCTCATCCGCGGTGGCGAGAAACTCGTGCTGGAAGGAACCGACTCGCCGGAGCGCATCGTCATCATCCGCTTCCCCAGCATGCAGGCCGCCCAGGACATGTACAACTCGCCGGAATATCAAGCGGCTATCAAGCTGCGCGTCAATGCCGCCGAGGCTTCCTTCGTCCTGATGGAAGGCAGCGCGTGAAACTCGTCCTCTTTGATATTGATGGCACGTTGCTCATCAGCCAAGGCATCGGGCGCGAAGCCAAACGCCGCGCCATGACTGAGCGCTTCGGCACAATCGGCGACCTGGACAATCACGACTTCGGCGGGCAGACCGACTGGGGCATATTGGCTGCTCTGCTTGCGCCGCATGGTTACAGCAGCGCCGATATCGGCGTGGAGATATTGGATTACCAAGCAGCCATGGCTCGCCACATGAACGATATCCGCCACAGCTTCAGCGCAGATGCCCTGCCCGGCGCCTTTGAGCTGCTGGCGGCATTGCGGGCTCGCGCGGATCTGCTGCTGGGCATCGTCAGCGGCAACACGGGCGAGACGGCGCAGATCAAGCTGGAGATGGCTGGCTTCGACCCGGCGCATTTTCCGATTGGGGCCTATGGACATGAATCGCCGCTGCGCGAAGACTTGACGCGCCTGGCACTACAGCGCGCGCAGCAGCATGTGCGACAAACAATCGCCCCGCGCGATACCTTCGTCATCGGCGATACGCCCGCCGACATCCAGGCGGCTCGCGCGATCGATGCCGTGGCGGTCGCTGTGGAAACAGGATATGCCCCGCGCCAATCGCTGGTCGACAGCCAGCCCGATTTTCTGCTGGCAGATCTGCGCGAGTTCATGGCTGATGTCCTGATGTGACCGCGCCCCCTTGGTCCCTCGACAGGTCGGAGGGAGGCAAAGCAGCCCATTTGACTTCGTGTCGCGGCGCGAGTAGCCTGTAGATAAACAGTCAAGCCCATGCAGATCCGCACGCCCAAAAAATATCGTGGCGTCCAGCGACGCAGTATCATCAGTTGTCGGCGGCTCTTTGTGTATTTGCTGCTGCTGCTATTGATCGCAACCGGTGCAGTCATTTATCTCAATCGCCAGGTCGCCGCGCCCATCATCCAGGATGCTGTCAGCCAGCTCATCGCCGAGATCGAGAATCGGGCAGCCACCCTGTCTGCGCCCGCGCCAACCCCCACGCCCGACCCCCGCAACAGCCTGGTCGAGGCGAGCAATTATTGGCAGCGGGGCGCAATGAGCCGGGCCACCGATCTCTACCTGGAAATCGCGCCGTCAACGCCCAACACGGTCGAAGTCTTCCGCCGCATCGCCATCGGATTAATCAGCGCCAGCCGCTATGACGAAGCCAGCCAGCAAGCCGCCCGCGCCATCGATGCCGATCCCTTTAACGCCGATGCCTGGGCTATCCAAGCCTGGGCGCTGGATTGGCAAGGCAAGCCCGCCGAAGCCCTGGCTTATGCTCTGCACGCCCTGGAGCTCGACCCAAGTAACAGCCGTGCCAGCGCATACCTGGGCGAGATTTATCACAGCCTGGGCCAAAGCCAGCGCGCCGAAAACCTGCTGGACGAGCTGCTGGCGCAGGATCCACAAAGCGCCGAAGCCTACCGCGCGCGCGGACTGGTCAGATGGGACAGCGACTATACTGCCGCTTTGGCCGATTTTCAAGCTGCCTACGAGCTGGCGAGCCACATGAATCTCATCGCAGTGGATATCGCCACGATCGAGAAAGACCTGCGCAATTATGAATCGGCGCTGGCAACCCTGCAACAGGCGCTGGAAGCCGACCCCTACAATCCCCGCGCCCTGTTTCGCCTGGGCGAGATCCAGATCAGCCGCGATGGTAATTTCACGCAAGCCAAATTGACCCTGCAAGATTGCATCGACTTCAACCCCAGCTATTTTCATTGCCATTATATGCTGGGGCGCGCCAACGAACGCCTGGGCGAAACAAGCGCCGCCGCCGCCAACTTCACCACAGCCATCGAGTTGGGCAGCCAAGAGCCGCGCCATCATTATTGGGCGGGCTGGTCACAGATTCTGCTGGGCAACTGCTCGCGCGCCTTGGCCTATCTGGAGCCAGGTTTGCAGCTGGCAAAAGACATCAGCCATCAGCAACTCATCGCCGATATCAGCGCGGTCATCCCCGAGTGCGACCCGAGCTTCGTGCCCGGCAGTTGATGGCTAGTCGCCCAGCTGGAAGTAGCGCAGGCTCTCACGCATATCCGAGACGCGATCCATCTCCAGCACCATCAGCGGGTTCAAGGGCAGCGAGCGCATCATCGGCAGCAGCGCCTCATAATCCAGCGCGCCGCCTGCCCAGTCAAAGCCGTGATGTTCGTCTATCACGCCATTGTTGTTGTTCATGTGCAGCTCGATGACCCAGGGCGCCAAGGTCTCCAGCCAATCGCCAAAGTGCAAATCGGCGTCGGAAAACAGGTGAGCGTGCCCGATATCAATGCAGGCTTTCAAATAGGGGTGCTCCAACTCGGCGAGCAAGTTGCCGATGATGGCGGGATCGAACTCCCACATATTTTCGATGGCGACCAGCACATCATAGGCTTGGGCATAGTCGCCCAGCGGACCCCAAAAGTCGACATTGCGCTGGTGCCAGCCTTGGCGGTAGGCCGCGTTGTGCAGCAAGCCGATGTAATTGGCATGAAAAACCACTTGATCCGCGCCCAGCCCGCTGGCGATACGGATGACATGTTCATAGCGCCCATAGGTAACCATGTTGATGCGCTCGTCAGGGCTGCCCGAGACGACATCCATGAAGGGGCCATGCAAGGACAGCCGGCCCGGCAAATCTTGTAGCGCCAGCTTGTATTCTTTGTCCAGCTTGCGCCAGTCGCCATCCAGAATCGCCGGCGCCGAAAAAGCCATTAGCTCAATGCCCAGGCCGCGCTCGCAAGCCAGCGCAACGCATTCGTTGAAATTGCCGATGCCGGCGCTTAGCGATACCGAATCTCGCATAATGAACTCCGGATTTGCCGACCTGTTGCAAGCAAATAGTCGCGTCAGCATTTGCTCCGATTGTACACCAGCCTGGTCTCTCGCAGCAAAGACTGACGGACAGGGGAGTGTCAAACTCCGTGTACATGGGGATCTACCTCCCCCAAGCCTATAACGTAATCCGCGCGCGCGTGCCTCTCCCCGACTTATCGGGGGGACTGAGGGGGGTAAAATAGGGCGAGTCGCCGCCTCGCCATTTCGTGGGGGCCGAAGGGTGTGTCGTGGCTTGCCTAGTTCAATCCTTTGCAGCATGGCTCAACTGGATTACTATCCCGCCTATGGAAAGCTCACGCATTCTGGTGATTTTGCCGGCGCTGGACGAAGGCCGCAGCATCGGCGCTACGTTGCGTGGCATCCACGAGCAGCTTCCGCAAGCCGACATGTTGGTGATCGACGATGGCTCGCGCGATAACACGGCAGCTGCTGCCAGTGCTGCTGGCGCGACCGTACTCCGCCTGCCCTACAATGTCGGCATTGGCGCAGCTGTCCAGGCCGGCTTTCAATTCGCCGCGCAGCATGGCTATGGCATCGTCCTGCGCAACGATGGCGATGGGCAGCATGTGCCACAAAACAACCCTCGTCTGCTGGCGGAGTTGGGAGCGGGCACAGCCGATATCGTGATTGGCTCGCGCTTCGTGGGCGCGGGCGATTATGGCACGCCTCGGCTGCGGCGGCTGGGCAGCGCAATACTGGCGCGATTGCTTTCGACAATCACCAGCCAGCGAATCACCGACCCAACCTCGGGCTGCGCGGCATTCAATCGGCGGGCGATCTCGCTCTTCTCCAGCGCATATCCGCACGATTATCCCGAGCCAGAAGCCATATTGATCGCCTGGCGCAGTGGCTTGCGACAAATTGAGGCGCCTGCAAAGATGATCCCGCGCCAGCACGGCCGCTCATCGATCACCCCCCTGCGCAGCGTCTATTACATGATCAAGGTCGTGCTGGCGATATTGATCCATCTGCTGCGCAAGACGCCCAGCGCCTGAGACAGCGCCCAGGCAAGGCGGCTGCGCGTTCGCGATTCCCCCTTTATATTTGCTTTTGATATTATGCCGCACAGCATGTATACTTGCCCTGCAAGACTCTATCAAATTGGGAAGCATCCACTGAAAGGATTCACTATGCGCATCAAACTTGCACTTGTGCTTTGCTTGTTCCTGCTCAGCACGCTCTTTGGTGGCGTGGCTGTCGCGCAGGATACCAGCGAAGTCACCATCCTCTATTGGCAAGCGGTTTCTATCCTGAACCCCTACCTGTCGGGCGGCACGAAAGACTTTGACGCCGCAGCGCTCATCCTCGAGCCCTTGGCCAGCATCGCCCCAGACGGCACTTTGGTGCCCGACCTGGCAGAATTCATCCCCACGCTGGAAAACGGCGGCGTATCCGAGGACTTGACGACCATCACCTGGAAGCTCAAGGATGGTTTGATCTGGTCGGACGGCTCGCCGGTTACCATCGATGACTTGATCTTCACCTGGCAGTATTGCACGCATCCCGAAGGCGGCTGCTCGACCAAGCACTTCTACAACGATGTGGTCAGCATGGAAGACATCGGCGGCAACCAGATCAAGATCACCTTTGGCGTGCCCAAGCCCAATCCCTACGACCCCTTCGTTTCGCAAAACGCGCCCATCTTGAATGCCGCGCAGTTTGCCGATTGCATGGGCGCCAACATGTCGGCTTGCACCGACCAAAACTTCGCGCCGATCGGCACGGGTCCTTTCATGGTCGATGAGTTCCGTCCCAACGATGTGGTTACCTATACCGCCAACCCCAACTACCGCGAAGAGGGCAAGCCGCACTTCGACCGCGTCATCTTTAAGGGTGGCGGCGATGCCGAATCGGCCGCGCGCGCTGTGCTGGAAACGGGCGAAGCCGACTATGCCTGGAACTTGCAGATTTCGCCGGCAGTGCTCAGCGGCATGGAAGCGGCGGGCAATGGCACGGTGGTGGTCGCATTCGCCTCGTCGGTCGAGCGCCTGATGCTCAACCAGGCCGATGTCAGCCCAGACAACCCGAATCGTTCCATCGTTATGGAAGGCAATGCGCATCCGTTCCTGACGATCCCCGAAGTCGCCGACGCCATGTCGCTGGCGATTGACCGGGACATTATCGCCGGGCAGCTCTACGGCGCTGGCGGCCAAGCGGCTTGCAACATCGTGAATGGACCTCCCGTCAATGTATCGGAGACCTACCTGGGCTGCTCGCAAGATATTGACGGCGCAAACGCCATTCTGGATGCGGCTGGCATCATGGACAGCGATGGCGATGGCATCCGCGAAGCCAACGGCGTGCCCTTGCGCGTCCAATATCAGACCAGCACCAATGCTGTTCGCCAGAACACTCAGGCGCTGATCAAGCAATGGTGGAGCGAGATCGGCATCGATACCGAGCTGCGCAATATCGACGCCGCAGTCTTCTTCGGTGGCGACCCCGCCAGCCCCGACACCTACCAGAAGTTCTACAGCGATGTGCAGATGTTCACCAGTGGCACCAGCGGTCCCGATGCCGAGACCTTCATGGTGCGCTGGATCTGTGGCGCCGACCCCAACCCAGACAACGGCTGGCTGGGGCGCAATGTGCCGCGGCACTGCAACCCCGCCTATGACGCGCTCTACGAAGAACTGACGCAGACCGGTGGCGTGGAAGCCCGCGCAGAGATCGTCAAGCAGATGAACGACCTGCTGATCGAAAGCGGCGCGCTCATCCCGCTGGTATTCCGCGGCAGCGTATCGGCGCACAGCAACAGCCTGGGCGGCGTTGATATGAACGGCTGGGACAGCGAAATGTGGAATGCTCAGGATTGGTATCGCATGTAACAAGGCCTGCGAGCCATTCGCAACGCAAGAGCAGAACCCCGGGGGTGTGGCGCAGTGCCACGCCCCTTTTTTGTCCCCAAACCCGTTGCCTCCCCCCGACTTTTCGGGGGGACCGAGGGGGGTGTCTTTCCCGATTCCTTATCGTTTGCCCCTTCGGCGCGTTTTTGGCTATACTTGAGGTGCTGTGAAACTTCTGTTATCCAATACGTCTGGAGAGGTACTACTAATGAAAGCAAAGCTCAGCCTTTTGTTGATCGTCGTCATGGCGCTGTCGTCCTTTGGCGGCATCGGCGTGGCACAAGATGGAGATACCGTGAACATCCTGTTTTGGCAGGCGGCGTCTCACATGAACCCTTACCTTGGCAACGGCACCAAAGAATTTGAAGCCGCTGCACTCGTGCTCGAGCCCCTGGCGCGCTATGACCCTGACGGCATCATGGTGCCCTGGCTGGTCGATGAGATCCCCACAGTCGCCAACGGTGGTGTCTCCGAAGACTTGACCAGCATCACCTGGACCCTGAGCGAAGGAATCACCTGGTCGGACGGCTCGCCACTCACCTCTGCCGATGTCGTCTTTAGTGGCGACTTCTGCATGCACCCGGATACCGGCTGCACGGTGCTCGACCAATTCGCCAATGTCGCATCAATTGAAGCGGTCGATGATCTGACCGTCACGATCACATTTGATGTCGCCAAACCCTTCCCCTATGGTCCCTTCGTGGGTTATCTGACGCCCATCATCCAAAAGGCGCAATTTGAAGACTGCATCGGCGCGGGGGCGCTGGAATGCCAGGAGAGCTTCGGCCCCATCGGCACAGGCGCCTACATGGTTACTGACTTCCGCACCAACGATGTCATCACCTACGCAGCCAACCCCAACTACCGCGTAGAAGGACAGCCGGCCTTTGAACGCGCTGTCTTCAAGGGCGGTGGCGATGCCGAATCGGCCGCGCGCGCTGTTTTGGAAACCGGTGAAGCCGACTATGCCTGGAACTTGCAGATTTCGCCCGCCGTCCTTTCGGCGATGGAAGCCGCAGGCCAAGGCACGGTCATCGTAGGTTTCGCCACCAGCGTCGAGCGCCTGCTGCTGAACCACACCAACCCCGATCCGGCTCTGGGCGAAAACCGCTCGGTCTGGATGGCGGATGGCAGCAACGGCCACCCCTTCTTGCAGGTCGAGGCGGTCTGGAAAGCCATGTCCATGGCGATTGACCGCGAAGTGATCGCTGGCCAGCTCTATGGCGCGGGCGGCGTCGCCACCTGCAACATCCTGCCGGGCCCGCCCATTTACGCTTCGCCCAACAATCCCTTCTGCGGTCCGGATATTGACGCAGCCAATGCCATGCTCGATGAAGCCGGCATCATGGATTCTGACGGCGACGGCGTGCGCGAGTACATGGGCATCCCCCTGCGCGTCTCCTACCAGACCAGCACCAACGCCGTGCGTCAAAATACCCAGGCGCTGATCAAGCAATGGTGGTCAGAGATCGGCATCGAGACCGAGCTGCGCAATATCGATGCGGCCGTCTTCTTCGGCGGCGATATCGCCAGCCCCGATACCTACTCCAAGTTCTTTACCGACATCGAGATGTACACGAATGGCTCCAGCGGCACCGACCCCGAGACCTACATGAGCGGCTGGCGCAGCGACCAGATCACGCATCCCGACAACAGCTGGAATGGCAACAATGTTGTGCGCTGGTACAACGAAGATTATGACGCCCTGCTCGATCAGTTGGCCGAGACTGCGGTTCTGGAAGACCGCGCCGACCTGGCTATCCAGATGAACGACATGCTGGTCCAAACAGGCGCCATCATCCCGCTGGTCTATCGCGGCAGCGTTTCCGCCCATCACAACAGCATCAACGGAGTCGCTATGAACGCCTGGGACTCCGAGTTGTGGAATATCGCCGAGTGGACTCGCAGCTAGTCTGCTGAGCGCTTGGCTCATTGCCCCTCCCGAAACCCTGGGTCTGCGCGATCTGGGGACGAAGGAGGGGCGCTTTCTATACATTGCGCGATATTTCCGTCATAGACTTTAGAGTTTGTGTTCCCGCGCCACAGACACTGCATTTAGCAGTTGACAACTGCGATTTGCAATGATCGGCGAATCCTCGCTATAATCCCTGTGGCAGTATAATTTAACCGCAGATATACCCAAAGTGAGGACTCTATGAAGACAAAGCTTTCTCTCCTGCTAATCTTGGTGATGGTGCTGTCGTCTGTTGGCGGCATTGGCGTGGCA
Source organism: Chloroflexi bacterium bin20 (assembly GCA_002238485.1). Lineage (GTDB taxonomy): Bacteria > Chloroflexota > Anaerolineae > Aggregatilineales > Phototrophicaceae > UBA6055. The sequence goes on from MPMG01000009.1 coordinate 131,156, forward strand.
CAAGATGGAGATACCGTGAACATCCTGTTTTGGCAGGCAGCATCGAGCCTGAACCCCTATCTTTCTGGCGGCACCAAAGAACTGGAAGCCGCTTCGCTGGTTATCGAGCCGCTGGTGCGATATGACCCCGATGGTGTTATGGTGCCCTGGCTGGTCAATGAAGTCCCCACCCTTGCCAATGGCGGCGTTTCTGAGGATCTGACAAGCATCACCTGGAACCTGCGCGATGATATCCTCTGGTCGGATGGCAGCGCCTTTACCGCGCACGATGTGGTCTTCACGGGCGAATACTGCATGCACCCCGAAGGCGGTTGTTCGACACTCAATCAGTTTGATGGCGTCGAAAGCCTGGAAGCGCTTGATGACCGCACTGTGAAGATCACCTTCACCGGTCCCAAGCCATTCCCCTATGGTCCTTTCGTCGGCTATTTCACCCCGATCTTGCAGAAAGCGCAATTCGCGGATTGCATGGGTGTGGCATCGCAGGAGTGCACCGACCAAAACTTCGCGCCGATCGGCACGGGTCCCTTCATGGTGGAAGACTTCCGCCCCAACGATGTAGTAACCTATGTTCGCAACCCCAACTATCGCGACGAAGGCAAGCCCTACTTTGACCGCGCGGTCTTCAAAGGCGGCGGCGATGCGGAATCGGCTGCCCGCGCAGTCTTGGAAACCGGTGAAGCCGATTATGCCTGGAACTTGCAGATTTCGCCGGCTGTTCTGAGCGCGATGGAAGCAGCTGGACAGGGCACGGTCGTCGTCGCTTTCGCCACCAATGTCGAGCGCCTGATGGTGAATCACACCAATCCCGACCCGGCGCTGGGCGAAAACCGCTCGGTCTGGATGGCGGATGGCAGCAACGGCCACCCCTTCTTGCAGGTTGACGCGATCTGGAAAGCCATGTCCAAGGCTATCGACCGCAATGTGATCGCCGAGCAGCTCTATGGCGCTGGCGGCATCGCGACTTGCAATGTTTTGCCTGGCCCGCCGATCTATGCCTCGACGAACAACGATGATTGCCTCGTGCAAGATGTTGAGGCTGCCAATGCCATGCTTGATGAGGCTGGCATCGTGGATAGCGACGGCGATGGTCTGCGCGAATACGAAGGCATCCCGCTGCAGGTCAGCTATCAGACCAGCACGAATGCTGTTCGTCAAAGCACACAGGCGCTGATCAAGCAATGGTGGAGCGAGATCGGCATCGAAACCGAACTGCGCAACATTGATGCCGCCGTCTTCTTTGGCGGAGATGTCGCCAGCCCCGATACCTATGCCAAGTTCTACACCGATATCGAAATGTACACCAATGGCTCGAACGGCACCGACCCCGAGACCTACATGGGCAACTGGCGCACCACGGAAATCACCAGCCCGGCGACAGGCTGGCTTGGTTCCAATGTATCGCGCTGGTACAGCGAAGAGTACGATGCGCTGCTCGACCAGATGTCGCAGACCGGTGTGCTGGAAGAACGCGCGGCTCTGGCCATCCAGATGAACGACCTGCTGGTACAGAGTGGCGCGATGATCCCGCTGGTCTACCGCGGCAGTGTGTCCGCGCATCACAACAGCGTCAACGGCATCGCCATGAACGCCTGGGATGCCGAGCTTTGGAATGTCGCAGAATGGACGCGCAGCTAGCAAGTTGGTAATTTCCTTGTCGCCTTCCTCCGCTGTTTTTGGGGGGCGGGCGGCAATTAAACTTAGTAAACTGCAAAGGCGCAGAGGGCTTAGGCAGCAGATCGGCAGGACTTCTTTGCCTCAGTGGGCGCCTCGCTGAAACAGGCTTACCGAGCGACTTTTTGCAGGCATCTGTATTACAAGGTAATCTTCTATTGAGCAGATTGGACGCAAGCGCGACGGCGTCATTGCAGCAGTCCGACACGAGACGAGGGTGGTAGCATGGGAAAATACACAATTCGCCGGTTGCTGACCGCCATTCCGACTATTCTCGTCATCAGCTTCATCATCTTTGCTGTCGTCGACCTGTCGCCCAGCGACCCGACCGGCAACCTGCCACTGACCATTCCGCCCGAAGTGCGCCAGAAGATCCGCGAAGCCCTGGGCGCCGACGACCCCTTCGCCGTCAAGTACGTCAAGTGGCTTAACCAATTCTTCATCGCCGAGCCGCTGAACTTCATCGAAACCACCTTGGGCATCACCTTCCCCGGCAGCGAAGACCGCGTCCGCGTCATCAGTTGGGCGACGCGCGGCCCTGTCATCGACATCATCGCCGAGCGCCTGCCCCAGACACTTTGGGTGGTGGGCTCGTCATATTTCCTCGGCGTGATGATCGCGGTGCCGGTGGGCGTGTATTCGGCGTATCGGCAGTATTCCATCTTCGACCAGGTGGGCACTTTCGCCATGATGGTAGGCTTTTCTGTGCCGACCTTCTTCACCGGGCTGATGTTCATCGTCATATTCAGCGTGAACCTGAAGTGGTTCCCATCGGTGTATGACACGACCCTTGTGGTCACCGATATCGAGTCGCTTCAGCAGCAGTTGAGGCAGATGTTCATGCCGGTGACGGTGCTGACGCTCTATACGACCGCGCAGATGAGCCGCTATACGCGTGCGTCCACGCTGGACAACCTGCAGCAGGATTACATCCGCACCGCGCGCAGCAAAGGCTTGACAGAGCGGACTGTCGTAATGCGTCACGCCGTGCGCAACAGCCTCATCCCGGTCGTCACGCTGATCGCTCTGCAAATCCCGGGCATCTTCGCCGGCGCGCTGATCACCGAGCAGATCTTCCGCGTCAATGGCATTGGGCAGTATCTGATCATCGCTATCCAGGGTGGCGACCTGCCGACAGTGCAAACGGTCACTTTCATCTTCGCGGTGCTGGTGGTCTTCTTCAATATCGTCGCCGATGTGCTCTATGGCATCCTCGATCCACGCGTGACCTACTCGTAAGCTTGTGATGGGCAGCCGACCATGACCGCGACAGTCAAAGCAAAACCCAAAAACCTCGACCCAGCAGAATTCGTCCAAGCGCGCACATTCGCTGGCGATGCCTGGCTGCAATTCCGCAAGCACAAGCTGGCGTTGATAGCCGTTGCCGTGCTGTTGATCATCGTGCTGGGCGTGCTGATTGGTCCCGCCATTTGGACGATCGACCCGACCTATATCGACATCATCGCCGCCTACCAGATTTCATCGCCCGAGCATCCTTGGGGCACCGACAGCCTGGGGCGCGATACCCTGGCGCGAGCCTTGCAAGGTGGGCGCGTTTCGCTGATGATCGGCATTTCAGCCATGCTGGTTTCCATCAGCATCGGCACGATCATCGGGCTGGCATCGGGCTACTTCCGCCGGCTGGACAATCCGCTGATGCGCATGACCGACATCTTCATCGCCCTGCCCCAGCTGCCGCTGCTGCTGGTCTTGATGATGCTCTTCCGCGAGCCATTAAAAGCCGCCTTTGGCGTCGAGGGCGGCGTCTTCATCCTGATGGTCTCGGTTATCGGTGGCTTGCAGTGGATGCCGACTGCCCGGCTGGTGCGCGGCGAAGTGCTGTCTGTGAAGTCGCGAGAATTCATCACCGCGGCCACGGCTGTCGGTTCGCGCGATGGGCGCATCTTGACCAGCCACATCTTGCCCAATGTGATGAGCCCGGTCATTGTGGCAGCCACCTTCAGCATCGCCAGCGCCATCATTACCGAGTCGGCCTTGTCGTTTTTGGGCTTGGGCTTCCCGCCCGACTTCCCCACCTGGGGGCGCCTGCTCTTCGATGGCAAAGATTACCTGACCATCACCTGGACGCTGGTGTTCTGGCCCGGCATGCTGATCTCCATGACAGTGCTCTGCGTCAACTTCATCGGCGATGGACTGCGCGATGCGCTGGATCCGCGCTTGCGGAAGTAGCGAGTGATTCACCACAGAGACACAGAGAAGGTGGTGAATCCATTATGCCCTACATCAAACAGATAACCCTCGAGCAGGCCACAGGCCTCGTCAAGCGCGAGCTCGATAAAGCTGTCGCCCGCGCCGGCCGCGTCTGGAATATCGTGCAGATCATGTCGCTCAACGGGCGCGTCATGAAAGCGGCGATGGACTTCTATGGCGCTGCCATGTTCGCCGCTTCTCCCCTTTCGCGGGCGCAGCGCGAGATGCTGGCGGTTGTCGTCAGCCGCGCCAACCACTGCCACTACTGAATTCAGTCGCATGCGCATGACCTCCGTGCCGAGGTCACCGACCTGTCCGACGAAGCCGCCGATGCCCTGGTGCATGCCATCGCCCGCGACTGGCGCGAAGCAGACCTGACCGAAGCCGACCGCGCCCTCTGCGCTTATGCCGAAAAACTGACTCTGCGACCGACCGCCATGGACGAGACTGATGTAGAGCAACTGCGCAGCGCCGGCTGGGACGACAGGTCCATTCACGATGCAACGCAGGTCATCAGCTTCTTCAATTACATCAACCGCGTTGCCGATGGGCTGGGGGTGGAGCGCGAAGACTTCATTGATAACTGGGGCGAAAATTAAGCTCGCCAGCGAGTCCGCAAGAATCGGAGTGTCGCGCGACTGTCGATCTGCCAGGATAATGGCAGCGCAGGCAAAATGGAGAATGCGGCGATGATCCCCGAAGCAATCGGCAAGCACGACAGCCACCTGGCAGCGCAAGTATGCAATTATCTGCGCTCGGCACAGCCCGAAAGCATCAGCCTGGCGCAACTGGGTGAGCGCTTTCACCTCAGCCCCGGCCATTTGCAGCGCATAGTCAAACGGGCGACCGGCTTTACACCGCGCGAATATGCGGCGAAGCTGCGGCTGGAGGCTTTTAAGACAGAAGTGCGGGATGGCAGGCGCATCACCGATGCAATCTATGCCGCCGGCTACAGCTCGACAAGTCGCTTGTACGAACACAGCGACCGGCAACTCGGCATGACGCCCACAGCTTACCGCGAACGTGGCGCGGGCTTGACGATTTTCTACAGCGTGCTGCCCTGTCCGCTGGGCTGGCTGCTGGTTGGCGCGACCGACCGCGGCATCTGCAAGCTGAGTCTGGGCGACGAAAGCGCCGTGCTGATCGCCGACTTCGAAGAAGAATTCGCCAATGCCGAGCGGCTGTGCGACGATGAGGGCCTGGGCCTTTGGACTACGCAGGTCATCGCCTGGCTAAATGGCTGGCAGCCGGCGCTGGACTTGCCGCTGGATCTGCGCGCGACAGCTTTTCAGCATCGAGTCTGGGCAGCCTTGCAAGCCATCCCGGTCGGCGAGACGCGCAGCTACAGCGATATTGCCGCGGCCATCGGCCAGCCCAAAGCGACTCGCGCCGTGGCACAGGCTTGCGCGCGCAATCCGGTCGCCCTGGTCATCCCCTGTCACCGCGTCCTGCGTAAAGATGGCAAGCTTGGTGGTTATCGCTGGGGCATTGAACGCAAGCAACAGCTGCTTGAATCAGAAGCGCGCCACAAGAACGATCTTTCTTAAGCTGCAGAGCTTGGCTGCATCGGAGACTACCTAGATGACTCATCGTTCGCTGCATGTGCTTGTTTTGGTCGCCGTACTCTATGTCGCAGTGCAGATGCTGGCAGATATCGCCGGCCTGCGCATTGTGTCCATCGCGGGCTTCAGCATTGCTGGCGGCACATTGATCTATCCCGTCACATTCACCCTTCGCGATATGGTGCACAAGGTGTCCAGCGCCAGCATTGCTCGCCTGCTGATCTTCGCTTCTGGCGCGATCAACCTGTTCATGGCCGGTTTGTTATGGCTGGTTTCGCAGCTGCCGCCCGACCTGGGGGTTGGTGAACAAGCCGAATTTGGCATGGTGCTGGCGCCGGTGGTGCGCATCTCGCTGGCATCCATCATCGCCGAGATCATCTCTGAGTTGATCGACACCGAGATTTATGAGCTTTGGGTCAAGCGATTCGAGCAACGCTGGCAATGGGGACGGGTGCTGGCCAGCAATGCCATCAGCGTGCCGGTCGATACGGTGCTCTTCACGGTGATCGCCTTTGCGGGCCTGCTGCCCAACGCGGTGCTTGTCGGCTTGTTTGTGTCGAATATGCTGATGAAGACCATCATCACATTCATCTCGATTCCAGGCATCTACCTGGTCAAAGAGCAGCGCGTAGACCTGGGCAAGGCAAGCGGCTGAGGCTGGCTGTGCTACAATGCGAGCAGGCGCAGAATAGTAGCGAGGTGAGTCATGTCCATCCGTAATCTGCACATCCTGATTCTGGTCAGCGTTGCTTATGTGGCAGCGCAGATGGTTGCCGACATATCCAACCTGCGCAATTTGACGCTTTTTGGATTCGCCGTCTCTGGTTTCTCTATCGCCTATCCGCTGACCTTCACCCTGCGCGATATGGCGCACAAACTGGCTGGACCGCATGTCGCGCGCACGCTCATCATCGCCGCCGCTGTGATCTATCTGGTCGTGCAAGCATTCTTCACCATCATTTCCGGTCTGCCGCCCCAGATGAGCGAAGCCGAACGCATCTCTCTGGGCGAGCTGCTGACGCCGGAATGGCGCTTTTTGCTGGCAGCTGTGCTGGCATCGGTGATCAGCCAACTGGTCGATACCGAGGTCTATACCCGTTGGGTGCAGCGCTTCGGACAAGAAAAGCAATGGGGGCGCGTATTGGCCAGCAACATCATCAGCATCCCGTTGGACCGCGTCCTCTTCCTGGTTCTGGCGCTGGCAGGCACAGTGTCCACAGATGGCTTGCTCGAGCTCTTCATCGGCACGACCATCGTGCGGCTGATCTTCGGCATCATCACCATCCCGGGCATCTACCTGGTCGAGGAGCATTCCGAAGACTGGGTCAAGCTGGCGCAGATCAAATAGAGATTGCCCCCATCGGTCTCTCATTCAGCGTTGTAGGGGCGAGCCATTGGCTGGCCCGTTTTCCCCAACAGCGCACCGAACAACACGAGAACACCCAGCACAAGGACCTTCCTCTGTGTCTTTGTGGATGAGATCCGCATGACTAGTTTGGTGCTACGCAGATGTGGAGTTTGCATAAATTTGGGCAGACTCAGCAACACCAAGCCAGCGCATCGGCATCCATCCCGCCCAGATTCAGCCGGGTCAACGCGCCAGTGTGTACATCCACGCGCATAATCCGCGACGAGCCATCCACCGAGCGCGCAAATGTGACCGCCCGTCCATCTGGCGTCCACTGCGGCAGGCTGTCATAGCGCGTATCCACCACCAGCGGCTCGACTTGCAACGTGTCCAGCTGCAGCAGGTATATGCCCGATGCGCCATCCCGCCGCGAAGCAAAAGCGATCCGCGTGCCATCTGGCGACCAGACCGGCGAATTATCCGGCGCGCGATGTGTTGTCAGCTGCTGCACTGCGCCCGTTTCCAACTCAAGCGTATACAAATCCCAGCCGCCGCCACGATTAGAAGTGAAGACCAGCGACCTGCCGTCGGGACTCCAGTCTGGTTCGCGGTCGCCTGCGCCAGACGAGGTGATGCGCCGCAAGCCGCTGCCATCTGGCTGGACGAGGTAGATGCTGGTATCGCCCGTCTGGTTGCTGGAGAATGCGATATGCGCGCCATCGGGCGACCACGCAGGCGACTCGGCAATGGCGATAGCCGTTGTCAAGCTGGTTTCTCGGTCGCGAAGCAAGTCATAGACGACAATTTCGCTGCCATATTGCAGCAGCTTGGTCAAAGCCAGCCGCGATCCATCGGGCGAAAAAGCGGGTTCCGTCAAAATGTTGGCGGGCAAGCTCCGCTGCAAATCCTGTGTCAGGTCGTGCACGATGATGATGGGCAAGCCCGTTTCCAACGTCATGTAGGCGACCATAGACGCGGGAAATGCCGCTGCCAGCAGAAAACGCAGCACAATCGCCAGCAGCGCCAGCCCAAACAGCGCCGCGCCCAGCTTCAGATAGCCGCCGCGCATGGGACGGTTGTGGGGAAATGCCGCCGCTTCAGATGAGCGCGCAGTTGATCGGCGGCGATCTGCGCTTCGACGCCCATATTGTAGAAAGCGCCGCGCCCTTTATAGAACACGCCGACCAGATAAAGTCCCGGATGCCCCAAAATCTGCCGGCCATTGGGATGCTGGCTGGTATCGCGCAGGGGCCAGCCGCGCGCGCCATTCGGTCCAATATCCCAATCGCAGCCTGCTTCGGGATACACAACCGCTTGACTGAATTGCATGTCGATATCCAGGTATTGATGCAGCACGGGCAGGTAACCGGTCGCCATGATAACCATGTCTAGCTCGAGCTGCTTTCCGTCCGCCAATGCTGCGCCGCGGGCATGAAATCGCAGGGGATGCCGCGCTGGCACGACCTGCCCCTCGCGCAAGGCATTCAGCAATTCTGGTCCACGATAGCCGACTGCGCTGCCGGTTTGAGCGGGCGCCGACCACAAGCCGAATTCAGCCTGGTTGTATTCGATCGCGCCGGTGTGGCGCTGCAGCCAGGCACAGAACTTGGCGGGCAGCTGCTCGCCCAACAGCATCCACAAATGACGCGGGAAGCCATAAGGATAGCGAGGACGCGAATCCACGCCGCTGCGAATCGACAGCCAGACGAAGCCGCCAGCCGCCTCGGGACCCGCAGCCACAGCGATATCCGTGCCACTGGGTCCGTTGCCGACCACCAAGACACGTTTGCCCCGCACTTGCCGCGGATCACGAAAATCGCGTGAATGGATGATCTCGCCGCCAAAGTCCGACAGGCCTTCAATCTGCGGCAGCTGCGGATTGTCAAACACCCCCGTGGCCGGGATGACAGCGCGATAGCTGTGCGTGCCTTCGCTGCTTTCGACTTGCCAGCAGCCATCCCGGCGCGGCGCGACTCGATATACCTCCATGCCATATTCAATTGGCAACTGCTGCTCGGCTGTCCAGGCGACCAGATGTTGATGATATTGCCTGGCGGTGGCGTACATTCCCCAGTGCAGCGGAAACTTGCGCCCGGGCAGGTGGCTATAAAAGCGCGAGGTATTCAGCCGCAGCGAGGGATAAAGGTTGCCCCAGGTGGGCGCGAGAGTCTGCGTGCGTTCGATGATGCGGTAGTCGATGCCCGCCTGCGCGAGCGCAAACGCGGCGTTGATGCCAGCAGGGCCCGCCCCAATCACCAGCACATCGGCGATCGGGTTCATGGGCTGGGCTGCCATGACATGGCTGTGGCGGTGCCGCGCACATAAAAGAGCAGGCGCGTGGGCGCTGCTTCGTAAGTCGCGGCGAAGTTCATGGCGTCGGCAGTGCTGCGCGGCTGCACAGATTCTAAAGTCTCGCGGATCAAGCCATCGATCCACTGCGCCTGAAAAGTGGCTTCTTCGTTGTATTCGGCGACCGGAAAAGCCACCAGGCCAGCTGACATGCCCGCTATCGCCAGGCAGAACATGACGGCTGCGATGCCCGCGAAGACCATCAGCGCGCGCCGATTGGCCTTGCGGATGTCACGGCGGCGACCCACCAACTCATTTGCGCGCTTCAGCAGCAGATCGCTCTGATAGCCAGCGCGGAAGTCCAGCGGTCGCAGCATCGCCAAGGCCGGCGGCAGATCAAAATCGTCCGTCACGATCGGCAGAATGGGACTGCCCTGCTGTTGCGCCCGCGCGATTTCGCTTTGCACAGACGGTTCTGCCAGCGCGGTAGCCGATGCCAACACGATGAGCAGCGCTTGCGACTGTGTTGCCTGGTGGCTCAAGTCGGCGCGGATTCTGTGGGCGAGCGCCTGGTCGGCGGGCGAATAGGTGATGCGAATCATGGCTTTGCGCGCAACTCGTAACCAGGCGGCGAATGGATGCCTATTGTCGCAGACTCCCGCCGGGATTTACAGGGCAACCATATTGCGCTTCACATCCACAGACTGCGCCGCAGCCAGCGCCTGCGGATCGCCGATGGGCAGCCACCACGACGACTCTACAAGCTCGACCCGCTGCGTGCGCGCGATGGCTGTAACCATATCTGTCAATTCGACCTCGCCACGCACAGACGGCGCAGGCGCGCAGTCAAAAATGCTCGGTTGCAGCTTGTACGCGCCGATGTTGCAAGGCGCGGACGATGGATACCGTCCGGCTGGCGGTTTTTCGTCTATGCCGATGAAGTCGCCCTGGTCATCAAGCTGGATCACGCCATATCGCGGGTAGTCGGCGCGCTGCATGGACAAGATGCCATACTCCGCCCGGCTCAAGGCGAGCAGCGCAGCCCGCGGGAAGAGATCATCGCCATTGATTACCAGAAAGTCTTCGCTGCGCAGATGCGGGCGGCAGCAGCGCAAGGCATGCCCCGTGCCCAACGGCGCCGGCAGCTGTTCCACCAGCGCATAGTCGGCGAAGACGCGCTGCCCAGCCATAAAATCGGCGATCTGTTCTTTGAGATAATGGACGACCACGAGCACGCGCCGCACGATGCCACGCAGGCTGTACAAGGACCATTCCAACAGCGGTCGGTCATGCAGATGCAGCAGCGGCTTGGGCGTCTCCAAGGTCAGTGGGCGCATGCGTTTGCCCTGCCCCGCCGCCAGGATTATGCCTTCCACAGCAATGCGCGCTCAGCGCAGTTCATCGTAATAGGCGCTGTCGCCGTCGTCTTCTTCGACGAATCCGCCCTCGCGGTAAGACGGGATGATGGCATCGTCTTCGCCATACAAATCGTGGTAGCTTTCAATATCCTCATCGTCCAGGTCATAGCCTTCGTCATCCAGCTCTGCATCGTCCAACTCAATATCGACAAAGTCTTCCAGCAGCGATTCGTCTTCGTCCAGCAGATCGTCGGTGGCGCCCTGCCCATCGTCAAGCTCGGCTTCATCGGCATCGTCCAAGCCTTCCAGCGAGACCAGCTCGGGATTGTCCAGCTCGGCCAACAGCGAGAGGGCGGACTGCGGCAAGTCGTCGGTCGGGACGAGCAGGCTGTCGTCCAGTTCTTCGTTATCCAGCGCCGCCAGTTCTTCTGCCGAAGGTTCGCCGATGTCGTCCAGATTGGTGTTTGCGCCCACCCGCAACAAATCAAGCAGGGACTTGCCTGGCGAATCATTATCAGGTGGCGCAATTGGCAAGAGCGGCTGGCTGGACATGGTCGCCTGTCTTCGTTCAATGATGTGGTTACAGGATACCGTTCACTATACCGCAAAAATAGCCGTGCAATCGCAAATCATCAGTCAATTCGGGATGAAAAGCGGTCGCCAACAGATGCCTTTGCCGCACAGCCACGATGCGTCCATCATCCAAACAGGCCAGCACATTGACCGACGCCTCTACAGCCGTGACGACTGGCGCGCGAATGAAGACAGCATGAAAAGGCGGGTCGCCGATCTCCGCAATTGCCAGGTCTGTTTCGAAGCTATGGATCTGCCTGCCAAATGCGTTGCGGTCGACAGTGATATCCATCGAGCCGAGGATCGGCTGCTGCTCGATGCCGATGTCCTTCGCCAGGAAGATCATGCCAGCGCAGGTGCCCCAGGTCGGCTTGGCAGCAGCGAATTGACGCAGCGGCTTGATCAAGCCATAGGCGCTGGCCAGCTTGCCAATGGTCGTGCTTTCGCCACCGGGGATGATCAAGCCATCAAGCTCTGCCAGCTGATGCGGCAGCCGCACTTCGACCGCTGTCACGCCCAGATTCGCCAGCATTTTGTTGTGTTCGATGAAAGCGCCTTGCAAAGCGAGTACGCCGATTTTCATAGCTGCCCCTGCTGTGGATCGTGTCGGCAGATTCAACCACATCTGCTCGCCGATACACAGGGCGCGCTCGGTTGGATCGGGCTAGCTGTCTTCGACATGCACGCGGATCAGGCGCGCCAGGCTGTGCCCGATGATACGGAATTCTCGCTCGAGCTTCAACTGCATGGGGCCATCAAAAGGCGCGACATGGATGAGTTCGCAAGGCTGCCCGGGCAGCAGTCCCAGCGCTTCAATGTAGGCCAGTCGGTCGGATTCTCTTGTCATCACGCGGCTGATGCGGATGCGCGCGGCATGTTTCAGTTGCGCCAGCGGCACATCGCTTTGCTGCGGCAACGTGCCGTCGGCGGCCGGGATCGGCTCGCCATGCGGACAAGTCCTGGGCGCGCCCGTCATCTGCTCCATGCGCGCGACGACCTTGTCGCTCAGTCCGTCGCTCAGTCGCTGCGCCTCGGCATGCACATCCAGCCAACTGATGTCCATGGCTTGCACCAGGAAGACTTCGGCGATGCGCTGGCGGCGGATGTGCTTGAGGGCGACCACGCGCCCGGCTTCCGTAATGGCGATGCCCTGATAGGGTTTGTGCCTCAGCAAGCCCAAATCGTGCAGGCGATTCACCATGCGGTTGACAGCAGGCGGACTGATATCCAGCGCCTCGGACAACTGCGAACTGCCGACGTGCCCGGTCTGCTGCGGCTGCCGATCCAGCAGGCGAACGATCTCCGCCAGATAGGCGCGCATTTTGCTGCTGAGTTCGGTGGCCATGCTGCGCGGGGGCTAGACGCCGTGTTCCAGGCGCGTCACCAAGCGCTCGGGCAAGCGGTATTCGCGCATGCGTCCCTGTACATCCCGAATATCGTAGGGGATGCGCCGATGTTCAAACAAGCCACGTTCCAGATCGAGGATGGCATACGCGGCATCCGGATTTTGATCGCGCGGCTGGCCGATGCTGCCGGGATTGATGATCTGACGATTGCCATTCAACGCGTGCTTGCTGAAATAACGCGGCGAGTCCGTGCGCGCTTCGCCCGTCCCATTCACTTCGCTGTAGATGATCGGCTGATGCGTATGCCCCACCAGACAATAGGGCGTGTCGAAATGCAGGAAGTTGATCGCGGCGATGGCTGGCTCCAAGATGTATTCCCAGATCGGTTCGCGCGGGCTGGCATGCACCAATGTGTACTCGCCGATGACAAAGGCGACAGGCAGAGCTTCGAGAAATCGCGTGTTTTCGGCTGTGAGCGCGTCGCGCGTCCATTCGGCGGCACGGCGGGCATCGGGATTGAACGTGCGCACATCCAGCCGTTCCAGCGCCGCCCAGTCGTGGTTGCCCGCCAGACACAGCATGGGCAACTCTTGCAGCCGTTCCACGCATTCGTTGGGGTCGGGCCCATATCCGACTACATCGCCAAGGCACCAGACAAAATCCCACTCGCCTTGGCAGTCTTTCAGCACTGTCTCGAAAGCGGTGAGATTGGCGTGAATGTCGGATATGACCAGGATGCGCATGAATGCTCTTCTCGACGCACGGTATCGTCTCGCATCTTATCATGCTTTAGCAGCCAGCGCGACAGGCGGCGACCCAACATGCCCTGATATAGCCGCGCAAGAAATCTCAGTCGCAACTCCCCCGCGGACTGACATGAGCAGCGCTGATCCAGCCCTGCATCCCGTGATAATCGACCTTGAACCAGTCACTCGTCCGCTCCAGCGCCGTCAGCGTCACATCGTAGGGCAGCATGCCATCGTTGGGATTGCCCCAAATATCCACGAAGCTCAGCAGGCTGCCATTGGGCGCGTCGCGGAAGTTGACTATGTATTTCGTCCACACCATGCAGCTTTTTAATGTTCTCGCACAGGCTTGCGGCTGGACTGACCTCGCCAAGCCAGGCGGCGGACCATAGGTCGTAACGATAGCGAGAGCGCGGCCATACATGCCGCCGTCTAGCGTGACAGACAAGACCTTGCCTTCGTGATTTGGACCGACCGAAACGATGACATCGCCCGCTTCCGCCACGAAAATCACGGCGCGGCCATCGGGCGAACTGGCAACCGGTCCGGGGCAGGTTCTGGCATTGATCTGCGCCGGCGTCGCCGCCACCATAAAGTGGCCTTGCGACCTTTCGTCGATGCCCCAGACGGCGAGCTCGCCCGCATGTCGGAAGATGCAAGCCACCGTGCCCATGGGTACCGCGTCCGGTTTCCCGTCGCAGACTTCGGCAGGCGGCGGGATATAGGCAGGCGGCGGGATATAGACGGATGACTCCTTCCTGGTATCGGTCGAGGTGGTCGTGGCCGGGCTGGGCTTCACGAGAAAGGTCATATCGGGCGGGCAGTGACCGGTGCGGTTGTCCGCCAAGAGGCTGTTGGGATCGAAGATATCGACCGGACTGTTGTTCTCGAAGGTGATGCAGCCGGCCAGCGTCGTGCCGGGAGGATCCCAGCGGTTGCTGCCATCAGGCATTCCCGCGTATAGCGCGCCCTGGCCGCCGGTATTGCTGCGGAAGACGCTGGCGCGGATGCTGACCTGAGCCGACTTGCTGACCAAGACCGCGCTCGGGGAACTGGCGGCGCTGACGCTGTGGCTTTCGATGAGCACCGTGTTCAGGCTCATGACGCTGTCCTGGAAATGCAAGGGTCCCCCATTATCGCGAAATTCCGCGTTCGTGATGGACATCCTCTTGTCAAGATAGGTGACAACCGGGGACCCAGCCGCCCCGCTGACCACCGCGTTCTTGAGGCTGAAAGCGCCCGCGACCGCGATTGCCTCCGCCCCGGCCGCCGCGACGTCGATCGTATTCATGGCGCCATTGATGACGACTTCCGACTCATAGGGGATGTAGAGCGGACCGCTCAGCGCGCAATCGCCCTTCAGGTTGAACGTGTGCCTCCCATAAATGAAGCCGCTCAATGGCAAGCCACAATCTGATACGGGCGCCTGCGGGTACTGTATGGTGGGTGAGCCGCCGTTGCCCACGCTTTCGCTGCAGACTCCCACGCTGGTGTCGACGATATTCCCGTAATATACGCGCGGAAAAACCCCGTCTACGGTGAGACAGCCCGTCAAGGTAATCGTGCCGAGCGAGACTGTTCTGCCGACGATGAAAGTATCGTTGGCGCCGATGGCCGAGTTGCCGCCGCGGACATTGCGCAACGTTAGATTGTTGATGTTCAGGTTCACCGTTCCGATGGCTTGAATGCCCGAGGGCACGCCGTGCCGGGCGACGACATAGCTGCCGCCTGTGTCTGTGATGAGCACATTGCTCAGCGTATGCGTCGTGCCCGGCGAATTATTCTCTCGCTGGTCGTCAAATGATAGCGCGCTGTAATACGTATTGGTAAAGGTCACATTGCTGAAACTCGAGGCGTAATCCAAATTCGTCATCTGTATGGCGGCTCGTCCCTGATAACCGCCGCCGTTTATCGTCACATTGTTAAGCGAGAGCGCGCAATTGCCCGTCAGCGAGAAGACATCCAGGTATCCTGACGAGTCTTGGAAAGCGGATATGGTATTTCTGCCGCCGTTGACCGTAATAGTGATTTTCTGGGCGCCTTGCGTAGAGGTGCCGCAAGAAAGCCGCCAAGCCTGCTGGCAATCGGCAGTGAGCGTATAGGTAACATCGCTGTAGATTCTGCGCGCTCCCGACAAGCCTTTCGGCAGGCCACAGTTGGGGTCAGGGGTCGGGTTCGTGTTCTGCGCCAGCGCGTGGGGAGTGGCTGCCAAGAACAAGACAAGCAAGAACATCCAGGCGCGCTTGCCCATCTTCATTGTCTTTAACTTCGCTTCAGAAATGATCGCACAATTGCGGGGGGGG
>MPMG01000010.1 GCA_002238485.1 Chloroflexi bacterium bin20
AAAATCAGCCTGAATATCTTGAAACAGGATACATCCAAGGGCAGCTTGAGACAAAAACGCTATCGCGCCGCGCTCGATGACAACTTCCGGCTAAAGCTGCTCTCGCAGATTTGATGCGATTGCCCTGCATCTGGCTCTTGCGTCCGCCACGCTGCCAGACTTTGCGCATCGCCTGGCCGATATATGGCGCGGAATCGATATTGCCTTGGATCAATGCGCGCGACAATCAGCTGCGCGCTGACGGCGTTGCGCGGCGTCATGGTGCGGACTTGCAAACCCGGCGCGATCTGCTGCCAGGGCGAGGCGATCGGCCCGAAAAGCAAGGGCAGGCCGATCAGGCTGCAGCCCGATAAAAATGTCAGCAGGACAGCCAGGACTGGCAATCGCGCGACTAGGGGCGCAATCTCGATTCTGCGCTTCAACATGCTGTGCTGCGCGGCCGACTGCCCGAGACGATTCACGGTGCGAATAGCAGACCGCCGCTCATGCCAGCAAGTGGGCAATGCCGCGAATCCGCTCGACCGCTTCTTTCAGCTTGTTGATGTCATCGGCGAAGGAGAAGCGGATGTGCGCGTCGCGGGTGATGCCAAATGCGCTGCCCGGCACGCCCACCACCACCGCCTCTTCCAAAATGATATTGGCCACTTCTGCGCTGGTTTTGCTGGTCTTGTCGACCTTGGGGAAAGCGTAGAACGCGCCTTCAATATCCGGACTCGACATGTTGGGGATGCTGTTAAAGGCCCTGATCATGTAGTCGCGGCGTTCTTCATAGGCGCGGCGCATGACCTCGACGCAGTCTTGCGGACCGGTCAGGGCGGCAACGGCGGCATGTTGGGTGAAGGTCGCGGCCGAAGTGGCGGTCTGCGAATTGAACATGCCCGCTACATTGATCAGCGAGCTGGGCCCTGCCAGCCATCCCAAACGCCAGCCTGTCATGGCATAGGCTTTGGACATGCCATTGATGACCACCACGCGCTCGGATATCTCTGGGATGGAGGCCAGCGATACCGCCGGTCGGCCGTCGAAATTGAGCTTTTCATAAATCTCGTCGGAGATGATGTACAAGTCCTGTTCCAGAGCCAGGCTGGCAATCGCTTCCAGCTCGCTCGACGAAAGCATGTGCCCGGTCGGGTTGCAGGGCGAGTTGATGATGATGGCTTTGCTGCGAGGCGTGATATGCTCGCGCAGATGCTCGAGGCGCAATTTGTAGCCATCGGCGCTGCTGGTCTCGATGGGAACGGGACTGCCGCCGACCATGGTGACAATAGACGGATAACTGACCCAGTAGGGCGCTGGGAAGAGCACTTCGTCGCCGGGGTCGAGCATGGCTTTCAGCGCCAAGAAGAGCGCCAGCTTGCCGCCGGGCGTAACGATAATGCCGCTGCCGGGGTCGACGCGCACCTGGTTTTCGCGCTGCATTTTGTCGGCAATAGCCTCCAGCAGCGGACGGATGCCCTTGGATGGAGCGGCATAGCGGGTTTCGCCATCGCGCATGGCTTTGATTGCAGCCTCGACGATATGCGCTGGCGTATCAAAATCGGGTTCGCCGCCCGCCAAGCCGATGACCGCGTGTCCCTCGGCCGCCAGCTGTTTGGCTTTGTCATTCATGGCGATAGTTGGCGATTTGCCTATGCGCTTTGCCAGTTGGGTCGGTGATGGCATTGCTCGTCCTCGTCTCTCTGCTCACTCGTTTCAGCCGCCCAGTGTAGCCGTTTTTTGCCTGCATTACAGGGTTGGTCGCGCGCGGCAGGCAAGGATAGCGGATTGCGGCTGGCGCGGCATCTGCTACAATGTTCATCGACTAATCGAGTGTGATTGACCCAACTGCATTCATATACGAAAGGAAGTTCGCATGTCAAGAAAATCTGTATTCATCCTGTTGGCGCTGCTGGCGCTGATCGCTGCGCTGCCGGGCTTGGCGCAGGACAATGTCGATATCTATGGGCGCGAATTGCCCGCCGATGCCGCTCCGTATGAGATGCAGGTATACCGCAACCTCTGCGACTCGGCGCGTCAAGAAACTTCGCTATCCTCGATCGTCACCGTCTATTCGCGCATCTGCAGCACGGGCGCATTCGACAAGTTCTCCGATTCGCTGGTCGTTCTCGACAACAACATGAACATCATCCCGTCTGCCGCCACCAGCTGGTCGGTGTCCGAAGATGGCAGGACCTGGACATTCACCCTGCGCGGCGACCAAATGTGGAACGATGGCAGTCCCGTAACCGCCAATGACTGGGTCGCCAGCTGGCGGCACATGGCGAATCCGGACAGCGCCTACGATTTCGTCTGGCTGTGGCTGGGCATCATTGATGGCTGGGACGAAGCGGTCGCTGGCGAGATCCCGGTCGACGAGATCGGCCTGGAAGCGATTGACGACAACACGCTGGCTGTAACCACGCAAGTGCCCTTCCCGCCGCTGCCCGCCACCTTCTTCTTCTGGCCGCCCATGCAAGCCAAGGCGCTCGCGGAGATTGGTCCCGACTACATCCTCGATCCCGAGACGCATGTTAGCTCTGGTCCCTTCGTCCTGCGCGAATTTGAGCCCGGCAGCCATGCCGTGCTCGAAGCCAACCCCGATTATGTCGGTCCGCGCACACCCTGGCTGCGCCGCATGGAATTCGTCTATGGCGACATGCTCAACAGCAGCTTCCTGGCTTTCCAGGACCACGAAATCGACCAGATCGGGCAGCCGCTGCTCAGCCCCGCCGACTTTGAGGTGATCTTCGCCGATGAGGTCATGAGCCAGAATTATCGTCAGCACGCCGGCGACTTCCGCACCGACTACTTGTTGATGGATACCTTCACCGAGCCCTTCAACGATGTCAATGTCCGGCTGGCTTTTGCCAAGGCGCTGGATCGTGAAAGCATCGTCGAGAATGTCATCGGCGAGACAGTCGGCATCCCCGCCTATTCCTTCCTGGCGCCGGGCTTCCCCGCTTCCAACAGCGCGGGCTTGCAAGACATCCAGGATTTCGATTGCGAAGCCGCGCAGGGCTTGCTGGCCGAGGCTGGCTATGCCGGTGGCGAGGGCTTCCCTGCGACTGAACTGGCGCTGCGTGGCGAACCGGGCTTCATCCAGGACTGGTTCATCGCCGCCGCCGCTTCGATCAGCCAGTGCCTGAATGTCGAAATCACTGTCAACAACCTGGAGTTCCAGGATTATATGACGCGCCTGCTAGAGCGTCCGACCACGTTGACCTTTGGTGGCGTATCCTATGGCATGGATTATCTCGATCCCGCCAACATGATGGGCGTATGGGTCTCGACCGGGCGGCATTCGTGGCGCAATGAAGAATTCGACAGCATCGTGCGCGAAGCCAATTCCTTCACCGGCGACCCGGCCGAACGCATCGCCATGTACCAGGAAGCCGAACGCATCATGGTCTCTGATGTCGGCGGCATCTTCCTCGTGCACCGCATCCAGGGCGATCTCTGGCAGCCTTATATGGCCGCCACCGGCAACTGCTGGGAGCCCGACCGTCAAGGCTTGGCGACTACGCACTGGGGCAATGAACATTGCTGGGGTGATTATTACATCACCAGCGAGGTCATGGATTACGACAGTCATCGCAGCCAGTAGCCGCTGAGCAAGACACGCAGATGGGGGCGGGCGCTTCGCTCGCTCCCATTCCCCTGCGCAGCCCGCCTGTCACAGAGGAATCCCCCGCCTGATGCTCGGTTACATTCTGCGCCGACTGCTTTCGCTGTGTTCTGTGCTGCTGGTCGTTTCGGCGCTCGTCTTCGTCTTGATGAATCTGGTGCCCGGCGGTCCCTTTACGCTGGCCGATCGCGGTTATAGCGGCGCGGCGCTGGAAAACCTGGAGCGCAAATATGGCTTGGACAAGCCCATCCATGTGCGCTACATCAATTACCTGACCAGCGCGCTGCAGCTCGACTTTGGCAATTCGTTCTCTGTGGCTGGCAACCCGCCTGTCACCGAGCTGATCTCACGGATCTGGCCCGTCACTTTTCAATTGGGTCTCTACACCATCCTGCTCTCCTTTGGCTTGGGCATCACGCTGGGCATCGTCGCCGCCTATTATCACAACGGCATCGTCGACAATTTGGTTACATTCGTTGCGACCACGGGCATCGCCGTGCCCAACTTCATCATTGCGACTTGGTTCTTGCTGATCTTTGGCTTTCAAAATGGCTGGGGCGTGGAAAGCAAGTGGATCATCGGCCCCGTCGTGCCTGGCGGCGCGGCCATTTTATCCTGGGATTATTTCTTGCCCGTATTGACTTATGCGCTTGCGCCACTGGCCTTGGTGTCTCGCTATACCCGTTCCAGCTTCAGCGATGTGTTGACTGCCGATTTTATCCGCACAGCTCGCGCCAAGGGTTTGTCCGAGCGCTTCATCATGCTGCGCCATGTTCTTCGCAACGCGCTGATCCCCATGATCACCGTGCTGCTGCCACAAATCCCCAACCTACTGACCGGTTCGCTCTTCATTGAAGTTGTGTATGGCGTGCCGGGTTTGGGCAAGTTTTTCGTCACCAGCATCTTCAATCGCGACTACCCGATGATCATGGGCTTGGTGCTGCTGATCGCGCTGCTGTGGGGTTTGACCTATCTCATAACCGACATTCTCTATACCGTCATCGACCCGCGCATCCGCCTGGGCGAAACCAAGGGAGCATGACGATATGCCCGACGGTGCAAAAGCCAGGCTGCCTGTGATCGAGGCGGAACAGCTGGTACAGCGCTCGCTGCTGCGCGATGCCCTGCGCCGATTTCGGCAAAATCGTCTGGCTATGCTGGGCGCGCTGGTGCTCGGCCTGCTGGTTGTCATCGCCGTTTTCGCCGAACTGATCGCGCCGTATGGGCTGAATCAGGTCGACTTCAGCATCGTGCGCCTGCGGCCATTTCAAGACGCGAATCATATCCTGGGCGGCGATGGCGTCGGCCGCGACTTTATGACGCGGCTCATCTATGGCGCGCGCACATCGTTGTTCGTCGGCTTGCTGGCGCCGCTGATCTCCTTTGCATTTGCTGTGCCACTGGGAGCGTTGGCTGGTTATCGAGGCGGCCGCTGGGATTTCGCCATTCTGCGCGTCATCGAGATCGCCACCGCCATCCCGCCGCTGCTCTTCGCCATGTTTCTCATCAGCATCACCGGCGCCGGCTTGGGCAATGTCATTTTCGTCTTGGCCATCACCTCCTGGATCGAGCCGGCGCGCATCGCCCGGGCACAGTTCCTGAAGTTCCGTGAAACTGAGTTTGTGCAGGCTGCGCGGACACTGGGCGCGACCGAATTTCAGATCATCGCGCGGCATATCTTGCCCAACTCGCTGACGCCCCTGCTGGTATCGTTCACATTTGCGGTGCCGCTGGCCATCTTTGCCGAAGCCGGCTTGAGCTTTTTGGGCATCGGCATCACCGAGCCAACCGCAAGTTGGGGTAAAATGGTTGGGGGAAGTGTCAAGTCGTCGACCGTCATCGTCGATTATCACCTGGCGCTTTTCCCGACGCTGCTGGTGGCGCTGACGATGCTGAGCTTTTCCTTCGTTGGCGATGGCTTGCAAGAAGCGCTGGATCCGGCGCGTGGCGACTGATGGGAGTTTGCGATGAAGCGATCGATCACCATCTGGCTGATGGTTTTCCTGTTTATTGCGCCCATGTTGGCTTCGTGCAGCAGCGGTCCCGCAGCCACACCGACGGATCCTCCACCGACGCGTACGCCATTCCCCACCTTTGCTTATATCGAGCCGACAACCGAAGTCGTCTTTGAGGCTAGCGAACCTGAAAGCGAGGATGCGCCGACAGCCAACATTGAGCTGGATGCGAAGCTGGTCGGGCGCGGGCGGGGTCGCTACGAAGCCTTGCAATGCGGCAGCTGCCACGGCGAAAACGGCGAAGGCACAAGCGAGGGCAAGAGCCTGCTGCAATTTAACTTGTCCGAAGAAGACTTCATCACTTTTGTGCGTTCGGGCGGCGAGCTGGGACCCAGCCATCAGTATTCCACCGACCGCCTCAGCAACAGCGGCTCGCGGAATCTGTATCAGTATCTGGTTTCGCTGGCGCAAGGCAGCTGAGTCCAGCGGCGCGTATGGTCCATTCCGATCAAGCGGCGCTGCGTGGCGAGCCCAGTTATGTGTGGCGGGCCGGGCAAGAGCGACGCTTGCAGATGATGGCGCGCTGGGCGCAATTGAGCGATGCGCGCGTTCTGGTGGCGGGCTGTGGGGTCGGCATGTATGCGCGACAGATCCGTCAGCGCTTCACGCCCCAGGTAGACGGCTTTGATATTGAATTTGAACGAGCTCGCAGCGCGCGCGCAGCCGACATTCCCGCATTGACAGCCGCCGGCGAGCACATCCCTTTTGCCTCGGGCAGCTTCGACACGGTGTTGTCTCACGAAGTTCTGGAACATGTCGTGGATGACCGACGCGCCCTGCAAGAAATGCTGCGCGTCACCAGAGTCGGCGGACGCATCCTGCTTTTTTGCCCCAACCGCTGGTATCCCTTCGAGACTCACGGGCACTATTGGCGGGGCCAGTATCAATTCGGCAATACACCGCTGATCAATTATCTGCCGTCTGCGCTCCGCGACCGACTTGCGCCGCATGTACGCGCCTACACCGCCCGCGATATTCGCCGGTTGGTAGCGGACGACCGTGCCCTTGTCGTGCATCATCAACGCATCTTCGGCGGGTATGACAATATCATCGCGCGACTTGGTTCGCCGGCGCGTACCCTGCGCGATATGCTGCAGCGCTGCGAAGGCAGTCCCCTGGATTTCTGGGCGCTATCCCATTTTGTGGTTGTGCAGAAGCGCTAATCTCGGCGCAGCATGGGCAGCCAGCGCCACAGCCAGCGCCGCAAGATATTGCCACGCGTCCGATGCCAGGCTTTGTCAGCCGACTCGGCATAACGCTCGTCTTCGCCCGATTGCTGCGATACCCCGCCATAGCGTTCGCGCGTATACAAATCGCTGATGGTGCGGATGCTCTCGCGGGCGGCCGGGATATGCCGCTGCAATTCGCGGCGTTTTTCGAGCGTCGTCTGCTGGCTGCCGACATGCACGCCGATGAGCTGCGTGTAGCGCTCCAGGCGGGCAAAAGCGCGCGATATTGGGCTTAAGCCGCCAAAGCCGCGGTATTCCCACCACCAAAAGAGCAACAGCGCGATGATGGCCAGCAGGACCCCCAGCGACATGGCTGCCAAGGCAACCAATAGTAGCGGCTGGGTTTCGTTGAGGGGCGGCAGCATGTTGGGCGAGTTAGGTGGTTCCACGGTGGGCAAGATGAACGGCGGTGGCGGGATGGGGGCTGGTGGCTGTTGGGTGGGCTGTTGGCGTGGGCGTCGGCTCTTCCAGGAAGCTTTGCGCGGCTTCTTCGCTGGGCGCGGCGCTTGGGCTGGCTGCAAGAGTCGGGCTGGGGATTGGCGTCGGGCTGGTGGTGGATTCTGGCTTCAGGGCGTCATCAAACTCTTGCGCTTCGTCATCGCCCTCGCGATTGATTGGCGCCTGTGCAGCCGTCGGCTCGAAGCTGATCCAGCCATAGCCCGGAAAATAGACCTCGACCCAGGTGTGGGCATCGCGTTCGCGCACGATAAACTGCTTGCTCGCGGGCTCAAGCTCTCCCTGAGAAAAACCGGCCGCCAGCCGCGCGGGAATGCCCAGATTCCGCAGCATGATGATCATGGCGGTGGCATAATAGGTGCAATAGCCTTCCTGCACATCAAAGAGCAACCACTCGACCGTATCGACATTGGCTGGCGGCGCGCTGATGGATTCGTTGTAACGTATATTTTTGCGCAGCCAGCTTTCGATGGCGCGCGCGCGGTCGTAGGGAGTGTCCGCTTCCGCTTCTGCCACGATCTGCTGTGCCAACTCCAGCACTCGCGCGCTGGGCAAGCCGACATAGAGGCTGGCGCTGCTGACCCACTCGGGATAATTCGTGCCGGCTCGGCGCAATTCGTCCGCTGTGGCAATGCTGGCCTGGCTGGTTACGGCATAGGTCTCACCCTGGCGCATCACTTGCAGCGGGCGGATCACCGACACATTCATGGCGAAATTCTGCGGCTTGTCGATATAGAGCAGATCAATCTTGCCATCGCGATCGATGCGTTGGGGCTGGGGTGCAGCGTAGAAAATACGCGAATTGGCTGCGCCGATAGTAATCCGCTGCTGCACGGGCTGCCTCTGGGCTCCCAGCACTTCGTCGTTCATGGTGATTTCGACCGGAGCGGACCGATCGGTGATTCGCAAATCGGCCGAGGGCGACCACTGTCCGTTGCTATAACGTTCATACACGCGCGACCGCCAATAATAGCGCTGAGGCGAAGGCGGGGCCTCGACCGTGAAGACGACTTCGTTGCCCAGGTTGATGGCGCCCCGCAAGTTCAGCTGATCAGTTCCATAATAATCCGTGGTCGCGAGTCCATCTCCTTCTATCGGCGCGAAGACACGGCTCCAGGCATCGGCGATCTGCTGCAGCGGGTCAGAAACGAGAAAATCCTGGAATTCGTCCAGGCGCTCTTGCAAGTCGCGGCTGGGCACATGCCAGGCCAGCGCCAACGCCACCACTGACAAAGCCAACCCGATCGCAGCGAACTGCCTGAACAGCATGAGCGGAAAACGGATGCCCCGAGCGCGCCATTGCCAGCGACGGGTGTGCAAGTTGGAGCGCACCAGCAGCACAAGCGCCATGAGCAAAAAGCCGAGCAGGTAGCGGTCCAGCGGCGCTTCGCCACCAAAAAAGGCGATGTTGACCAGCAGAATCAGCCCGGGCGGCAAGATCACTCGCCAGACGCGCTCCAGCCGAAACAAATGCCAGCCGGTATTATAGGTCAGCAGCCAAAATAGCATGCCCACCAGCAGGGTGAAGACCAGCCCGTCCGTGTTGATGCCCGCGCCGACGACATCGACCAGCCAGCCATAACTGCGGTGTATCGTCTCCATCAGCGCTTCGGGCAAGGGCAGGTCGATTTGCAGCGCGGCGGAAATCCATACGGCGGCAGGGCCAATCAGCATCGTTGCCAGCAATGCCCGCACTTCGCCAATGCGGCTGTGCGAGACGATCGCGCCATAGAGCAGGCCAAAAAGCGTAACCGGCAACACGACATTGAGGTCGATTGCCCAGCCAGCATTTGCGATCGCCAGCAGCGGCATCAGCAGCAGCACGCTGCTAACGATGAGCGTGGAGATCGTATCGGGCGCAATGGGACTGCGCCAGCGAGATCGACGTCGGCGTCGGCTGGTGGACAGGGCAGCAGCGGTCATCGCTTTGTGAATTTGGCTGGCTTCGTACGAGTAGCTTATGCCAGTTTTGGCAGGCTGGCAAGCGCTGTGAGCGGGGGACTCGCGCTGGCTGCCCATGGTGAATCTGCGCTACACTAGCAGTATCCGGGTTTGCTAGGGAGATCGCGGCAGGTCATGCGCCTGTCGAGGAAAGTCCGCACTCCACAGGGTAACGATGCCGGCTAACAGCCGGGCAGGGCAACCTGACGGCAAGTGCAACAGAGAGCAGATTGCAGCGCAGGCTGTGAGGGTGAAAGGGTGCGGTAAGAGCGCACCGGACGCGGCAGCAATGTCGTGTGCCAGGCAAACCCCATCGGGAGCAAGGTGAAGCAGGCGCAGTGGAGGGACCCCTTCCAAAAAAAGCGCCGGGTGCACCGCTAGAGGTCGGTGGCGACGCCGACCCCAGATAGATGATCTCCCCGTCTGCGGACGGACAGGATGCGGCTTATGCGGCGGACTCGGATACCTTGTGCCCCTGCAACCACTGAGGGGCACTCTGCTCTTGCCATTTCAAAACTGCGCCAGTTTTTTCGGAGGCAAGCATGGACCGCCGTCCCAACATCTTGTGGATCTGCACCGACCAACAGCGTTACGACACGATTGGCGCACTGGGCAACGAGCATGTCTCCACGCCGCATATCGACCGGCTGGTGGGGCAGGGCACAGCCTTTCTGCGCGCGTATTGCCAAAGTCCGATTTGCACGCCCAGCCGCGCCAGCTTCTTGACCGGCATGGTTCCCAGCGCCGTCCGCGTCAACCGCAATGGCAATCCAGCCTTCCCCGACTTCCCGCCCTTGATCAGCCGCCGCCTTGCAGATGCCGGCTATTCCTGCGGGCTGGTCGGCAAGCTGCATCTCGCCAGCGCTTATGGGCGCGTCGAAGAGCGTGCCGACGATGGGTACGGCTACTGGCAGTACAGCCACGCGCCCCGCGACGACTGGGCTAGCGGTCATGATTATGCCGACTGGGTTCGTGAACATGGCGGCGACCTCGGCGAGCTGGTCAAAGACCCGCGCGGTGTGCCGGCCGAGCTGCATCAGACGACCTGGTGCGCAGAAAAGACGATCGAGTTCATGCAAGCCAACCGCGATCGCGCCTGGTTCGCCAGCGTCAACATCTACGACCCGCACCCGCCTTTTAATCCGCCGCAACAATACCGCGAACTTTTCGACCCGTCTGCCGTGGATCCGCCACTCTTCCGCGATACCGACCTGGCGCAGCAGTCAAAACTGGCGGATATCGACTTCCAATCGCAGGCGCGCCATCCGGATTGCCTGGACATCAACAGTCCCATTTTGCCGCAGTCGCCGCAGCGTTCGCTCATTGAAGCCGAAACACCCGGCGCGCGCGACGCCCGCACGCTCATCGCCGCCTATTACGCCATGATCAAGCTGATCGACGACCAAGTCGGGCGCATCATGGCGGCGCTGGATGCCAGTGGGCAGCGCGACAATACCATCATCATTTTCACCAGCGATCACGGCGAAATGCTGGGCGACCACGGTTTGATCCAAAAAGGCTGCCGCTTTTATGAAGGTCTGGTGCGCGTGCCGCTGGTCATGTCTTGGGGCGACCAGTTTGCAGCGGGGTTGCGCAGTCGGGCATTGGTCGAGCTGACGGACATTGTGCCGACCTTGCTGGAAATCTGCGGATTGGCAATCCCGCCCTACATGACCGGCAAGTCGCTGCTGCCCATCCTTTCAGGCGAGCAAGACCCCGACCAGCACCGCGATCTTGTGCGCAGCGAATACATCGACGCGATAGACCTGCCCGGCGCATCAGTAGCGACCATGCAATTTGACGGACGTTACAAATTCATCCGCTATCACAATCATAATCAAGGCGAACTGTATGACTTGCAGAGCGACCCCGGCGAATTTGAGGACTTGTGGGAAAGCGCCGCGCATCAGGAACTGAAATTGGAGTTGGCGCTGCGCAGTCTGGATGCCGCGATGATGAACCAATATCACGGACCGCCGCGCATCGGGCCGATGTAGCTGAGGCCCAAAAACAAAGAACCCCTCGCATCAACGATACGAGGGGCGGTGGATTGATCCATTCGGGCAAGGTTATACGCGTAGAACCCTGCTCGCCTGTTTCCCTTTCGGACCTTCGGTGATGGTGAATTCGACAGTCTCGCCTTGATCGAGGCTGCGATAGCCCTCTCCGTCGATGGCTGAATAGTGGACAAAAATGTCTGGACCTTGCTGTTGTTCGATGAAACCATAGCCCTTTTCAGCGCTAAACCATTTCACCGTCCCGGTAATACGTTCTTCCATGCTGGAACTGCTCCTGAACTACTTTGTGCAAGCGATCCTTTGTTTCAGCTGACCTCGCGTATAAGCCGAACTGTCACAAAGATTGAGGGATAAGTTGATTCAACCTAACCACTCATAACCTACTATACACGCAGAACGGGTATTTGACAACAGTTTGAGCCAATATTAGTAAAGATTTAACATTTGCCCTTGCCGCGCCTTCATGCGACCGACTGTGCGCTACTCAAAGAAACGATAGCGAAGCAGTGTCCAGGCGGCGATCGGCGCGTCAGTCCACTTGATCTTCTTGCCTTCGTCGTATTCGCGCCCATAATACGAAATCGGCACTTCCACGATGCGGATGCCCTGCCGCAGCACTTTTGCGGTGAACTCCGGCTCAAAGTCGAAGCCGCGAGAATTGATCGTCATTCCCCCAACCACCTCGCGCCGAAAGCACTTATAGCAAGTTTCCATATCGCTGAGGATGGCGTTAAACAAGATATTGGTGATGAGCGTAAGCCCTTTGTTCGCCACCATATTCCAGAAGTTCATCGCCTTGCGCGTGCCGCCCAAAAATCGCGAACCATACACGACTGTCGCCACGCCTTCCTGGATCGGCGTCAGCAGCATGCGGTATTCGCGCGGATCATATTCGAAGTCGGCATCCTGGATGATGATGACTTCGCCAGTGGTTTTCTGGAATCCAGTAACCAGCGCAGCGCCTTTGCCACGGTTGTTTTCGTGATATACGATCTGCACACGGCTGTCGGCTTCTGCCTCGATCTGCAACAAGATATCTCGTGTGCCATCGGTCGATCCATCGTCAACGATTATGACCTCGTCGACAAGTTCTTCCGCCAAGACTCGACCGACAATATCCTTGACTGTGTAGACCTCGTTGTAACAAGGAATAACGACGCTCAGGCTGGGTTTTGGCGCATGTGGATCGGGTGGGTGGGAAGGGGGATGTCTCATTTGCTTGTCCGTGTACTGTTGAGTCTGGCTGCCGGCTGATGCTCGACAGAGTATACCACAGCCGCCCGCGCAGGTCTCAGCGCCTAGGCGAGGTCGTCTGGAATCCCCCGCAAGATCGCTGCGCTGCCCGCGATGATTCGCGCCCGGCGATGCGGCGTTCGCGCCAGGTACAAGCGCGCATAATCGGTGATCGAGGCATAGGCATCGGGGAAGCGCTCGATCGCGTCGCCGACCAAGCCCGCTTCTCGCATCAGCGCAATGCAGTCCGATTGCTCGGCGATATCAAAGTCGGCGCCCAGCCAGCTCATGGGCGCGTCCAGGTAGGCGACATCGGTGAAGAGCAGGTAAAAGGCAGGTTGGCTGCGCTGCCCTTGATACACTGCCAGATACAAACGCGAAAGCCGCCGATGATAATGAAATATTTGGCAGCGATAATTCATCGGCTTGCTGATGTTGAAGGCGTTGCTGCTGCCGGGCTGGCGCTTCGCCATGCTGGTTCCCGCTGTTCGCTAGGGTTTGATGTTGTCGCCACGAGGCGCATCCAAGGATTTGACCACAGAGCAGCCCGCAGACAAAGGGCGATTGGTTTGGCAGCAGCGCGCTTATCTGACACAATATTCGCTCCAGAAAGGGAGGTGACCATGCGCTTTGCAAACAAGACAGCAGTCGTGACTGGCGCAGCCACGGGTATCGGCGCAGCCACAGCGCTGGCATTTGGCGCAGAGGGCGCCCGGGTTGTGTTGGCCGATATCAATCAGGCAGCGCTGGATGAGCGTGTGGCCGAGATCCAGGCGGACGGCGGCGAGGCGATCGCTGTCAAAGCCGATGTATCCCAGCCCAGCCAGATCCAGCGCATGGTCAGCGCGGCGGTCGAGGCATTTGGCGGCATTGACTGCCTGGTTGCCAGCGCCGGCATCCAGACCTATGGCAGCGTCGTCAGCACCGACGAAGACACTTGGGATCGTACGCTGGCCATCAATGCCAAGGGCGTCTTCCTGGCAGCCAAATATTGCATCCCGCAGATGGCCAAGGGCGGAGGCGGCGCTATCGTCAATGTTGCTTCGGTGCAGGGCTTGTTCAGCCAGCCGAATGTGGCAGCCTATTCCGCTTCCAAAGGCGCAGTGATCGCAATGACGCGCACGATGGCGCTGGATCATGCCGCAGACAAGATCCGCGCCAACAGCCTGTGCCCGGGCTCGGTCGATACGCCCATGCTGCGTGACTCGGCGCAGCTATTCAGTCCTACCGATCCTGGCGGCGCAATCAAGGACTGGGGTGGCTTGCATGCCTTGGGACGAGTTGCCCAGCCAGCCGAAATGGCTCAAGTGGCGCTCTTTTTGTGCAGCGATGCCGCGTCTTTCATCACGGGCGCAGCCATTGTCGCCGATGGCGGCTTGACCATCCGCATCTGAGGGAGGCACTATGACTTGCCGGTGCGCTGAGAACCTGCTCGGGCACTCCATGCGTTCGCTTGTTGTTGAGAATGACCTGTTGTCCGCGGTCATTTTGCTGGACAAGGGCGCGGATATCTACAGCCTGGTCTACAAACCCGCCGACATGGATGTGTTGTGGAAGTCGCCCTGGGGCATGAAGCACAGCTCGCGCGGCTTCGACTCGGCATTCGATTCGCAGACAGCCTGGCTGGAAGCCTACGCGGGCGGCTGGCAGGTTCTCTTCCCCAACGGCGGCTTCGAAAATACCTACAAGGGCGCGCGGCTGGGTTTTCATGGCGAGGCATCCATGCGAGCATGGGATTATGAAATCTGCCAAGAGGCCGCCGATATGCTGGAGGTCAAGCTCAGCACCCAGCTCCTGCGCAGTCCCTACACAATCGAACGCTGGCTAGGCTTGCGCGTTGGCAGCCCTGTCTTGCATATCCGCGAGCGCATCACCAACCAGGCAGGCGAGCCGATGGACTGCATGTGGAGTCATCATCCGGCCTTTGGCGCGCCCTTCTTGAGCGAACATTGCGTCATTGATACAGGCGCGCGCAGGCTGCTGGCGGACGATGACTATGCTGGCGCAGCCAATCCATTAACACCAGGCAAGACATACGACTGGCCCAGTGCGGACGAACTTGATATGTCGCGCGTTCCCTCGCCCGACCAGGAACGCGACCTGCTCGCCTACCTGTGCGATTTTGAGAGCGGCTGGTACGCCATCACCAATCAGCAGCTGGGCATCGGCATCGGCATGTGCTGGGATGCCGGCGTTTTCCCCTACGCCTGGTTTTGGCAAGAGATCAATTCTTCGCCCGGCTTCCCCTTTTACAAACGCTGTTATGTCATCGCCATCGAGCCGGCTTCGTCCATACCCGGGCAGGGTTTGAGCGCCGTCATCAAAAAGACCGGGGCGCAGCTCACGCTGCAGCCCGGCGAATCGCGGGAAGTGGAAATGAAGGCGGTATTTTACCAGTCCAGCAGCGGCGTCGCTGCCATCAACAACGATGGAATCGTTCAGTTGAAGTGAAAGAGAGACGACAATGAGCCAGCGCTTTGCGGACAAAGTGATTATCGTTACCGGCGCGGGAAAGGGGATCGGTCGTGCTTGTGCCATCGCGTTCGCAGACGAGGGCGGCAACGTCGTCATCGCCGATATTGATGCGCGGGCGGGCGCAGAAACGGCGCAGCAAATACGTGAAAAGGGCGGACGCGCGCATGTCGTGGTGGGCGATATTGCCGAAGAAGCCTATGTCAAGCGTATGGTGAACGAGGCGGTTTCGCAGTTCGGCGGCGTCGATGTTTTGCACAACAATGCTGGCGTGGCGCGATATGGCACTGTGGTCGACCAGCCGGTCGAAGACTGGGATTATCAGATCAACATCAATCTGCGCGCCGCTTTTTTGACTTGCAAGTATTGCATCCCACACATGCGCAAGCGCGGTGGCGGCGCGATCGTCAATACATCGTCGGTGCAGGCTGTGGCATCGCAACGCACGGTGGCGGCTTATGCGGCATCCAAAGGCGCGATCGTCAGTTTTACAACGACAGTTGCGCTGGACCACGCGCGCGAAAATATCCGCTGCAATTGCATCGCGCCGGGATCGATTCATACACCTATGCTCGACCAGGCCGCCGACCTGTTTGAGCCGGACGACCCCGCTCGCGCCATCGCCGACTGGGGCGACATGCATCCCATTGGTCGGGTGGGACGCCCGGAGGAGGTCGCCAAGCTGGTGCTATTCCTCGCCAGCGGTGATGCCTCATTCATCACCGGCGCATTTTATCGGATCGATGGTGGCTTGCTGTCACCGCTGTTCTAGACGCAGCCCGTCCATCTGCTCCAAGACCAGCAGGCGGTTATATTTCGCCAGCCGCTCGGATTGGGTGATGCTGCCGACCTTGATGTAATCAGCCGCCCAACCGGCCGCCAAATCCGCCAGCCAATCGTCTTCTGTTTCGCCACTGCGCGCGCTGATGACGACCTGCCAGCCCGCTTGCCGCGCCAGTTTCAAGGCAGCCAGGGCTTCCGTCAATGTGCCAATCTGGTTGACCTTGAGCAGCAGGCTATCGGCAGCATTTTCGCTGATTGCGCGCTGGATGCGCCCGGTGTTGGTGCAGAGCAGGTCATCGCCCAGAATCTTCACGCGTCCGCCCAGCCGCTGCAGCAGCTTCCGCCAGCCAGTCCAGTCATCTTGTTGCAAGCCGTCTTCCAGGCTGACGATGGGATAATCGCGGCACCAGTTTTCCAGGCGCGCGATCATCGCTTCGCGGCTGAGCTCTTCGGCATCCAGTTGATAGCAGTCATCCTCATAAAATTGCGTCGCGGCGACATCCAACGTCAACGCCACTTCGTCTCCCATTTTGTAACCAGCAGCTAAAATGGCATCCACAGCAGCGGACAGCAAAGCTTCGCTGGATTCGCAAGGCGGCGCCAAGCCACCTTCGTCAGCGGTCAAAAGCCGCATGCCATAACGCGAACGGATGAGCTTGGCGGCGGCGCGAAACACATCCGAGGCTACTTCCAGCGTGTGGCGTATCGACTGCGCCTTGGGTAGGACCAGCTGCACATCCTGGATGGCGACCTGTCCGCCGGCGTGCGCGCCACCGCTGAACAAGTTGATCATTGGGCGCGGCAAGCGCGGAGCCAGGTCCGCCATGCGCGCAAGGTGTCGATACAGCGGCAATCCAGCTTGTGCCGACTGGGCGCGACAGAATGCCAGCGACACGCCCAATATCGCGTTGCTGCCCAAGCGCGATTTGTTCAGGCTGCCATCCAGCTCGATCAGCGCCTTGTCCAGCTGCGCCTGTCTTTCGAAGCGCCGCCCGGCCAGCGCCTTGTTGATCTCGCTGTTGATATTTGCCACGGCGCGCAAGCAGCCTTGCCCGGCATAGCGATCGCCACCATCCCGCAGTTCATGCGCTTCTGCCGCGCCAGTGGATGCGCCAGACGGCAGCGATGCCGCGCCTAGACTGCCATCCGCCAGGTCACAGCGCGCCAGCAGAGTCGGCTTGCCACGGCTGTCCAGAATCTCTATGGCAGAAAGCGAAGCAATCTCACTCATCAGTCTTTGCCAACTTCTCTTCAAGGGCATGAATCAGTTCCAGGAGCGAGCCGATTCTGTCTGCGAGCAGGCCCAGGGTGATATCGGCTTGTCGCTGGCGAGCTGCGCAATCCAGATATTCCAATGGAGAACGCCCCGCCACGCGCGCCAGCAGACAAGCGCAGGTGTGCCGAACAGCATACTTGTCCAGCGTGTCGAATGACAGCGAAACCTTGGCAATGTAGCTGCGCCAGCAGGCAGCGGCCATTTGTATGAACGCGCTTCGATGCGCCGGCAGGTGATGGGCTTTGCTCAGCAGATGGGTCATGGAAAATCCGATGTCGAAGGCCGGGTCGCCAAAATGCGTCACTTCAAAGTCCAGGATGATCAGCCGCCCTTGCCCGACCAGCGCATTCTTGGGGCTGTAGTCGCCGTGCACCAGGCACAATCGGCGCGCGCGTGTATCCGCGATCAATCCATGCAAGAAATCGGCGGCTTGGGGCAGTTGCTCTGCCGTATAGCTGTAATAAGGCTCGAGCCGCAGTTCTTCAAAGTAGCGCCGATCGGCAAAGTCGGTTTCCAGCATGGGCTGCTTCGCGCTGTGTATCTGCGCCAGCAACGTCCCGAATTGGCGCGCCGCTTGCATGTCGGTCCGCCCCTGCAGAAGCGCTGTCTTCCAGTTGATGTGCGGCTGTCGAACGGCGCTCATCGCCAAGATATGTTGCCGATCGTCCAGAAACACGAAAGCCGGCACATGATCGGGGATGATCCTGCCCAGCCATTGCAGCGCCGCGGCTTCGCGCTGGATGCGTTCGGGCGCGCTGAACCAGTCGACATCCACGCGCAGTTTCGCCAGCGCCTGCTTGATCACCCAGTCGCCACGTCCATGCTCGCGATGAACCAGCACTGTGCGGTTGGATACGCCGCCGGCCAGCGTCGTGAAGCCTGGCGTTTCGTCCGCTGCCAGCCAGCCCTCGCCACGCAGATAAGCGCGCAGGCTGTCATGGTCTTCGATATTCAGCCGCGTCATCAGCGACTACTGCACATCGACCAGCGGCGCGCCCAGCACATCCCAGCGCGGCGCAATGCCCAAGCCCGGCGCGTTTGCTGCCGCCATGCGCCCGTGTACGCGCTGGGGAGCGCCCTCGGCTGTGCTGACAGTGACATAACTGTTGAAATCAGTGGCGGTGAAAAGGAAGTCGGTCGGCGTGCTGTGCGCCAGATGCGCGATGGCGGCCGTGGTGATATCGCCGCCCCAGCTGTCTTCGATCGTCATCGCCACGCCCATTTCTACACACAGATCGCGCGCCAATGCCGCTTTGGTCAGCCCGCCAAACTTGCTGATTTTGATATTGACGACATCCGCGGCTTGGTCGGCGTGGCTGCGCAAGAGCATGTCCAGTCCATCGACCGATTCGTCCAGCACGAAAGGATGGCTGCAACGCCGACGGATTGACAGGCATTCCGCATAGCTGGCGCAAGGCTGCTCAATATACACATCAACATCTTCTACAGCCCGAAGGACTCGCGCCGCCTCGTGCATCAGCCAGCCGGTGTTGGCATCGGCGATGAGTTTGTCGCCCGATCCCAGCAGATTGGCGATTTGTCGAATCCGTTCAATATCCGTCTCGGGGTCGCCACCGACTTTCAACTGGAAGCGCCGATAACCTTCATCGCGATAGGTGGCGACTTTCTGCGCCATAGCCTCAGGCGATTCTTGCGAGATGGCGCGATACAGCACAAAGTCATCGCCATAGCGTCCACCAAGCAATGTGCAGACGGGTTGAGCGGTTGCTTTGCCCAAGATGTCCCAGCAAGCCATGTCGATGCCCGATTTGACATACGGGTGGCCTTTCAGCGTCGCGTCCATCTGGCGATTGAGTCGCGCAAGCTGCGTCGGGTCGCTGCCCAGCAAGTGTGGCGCCAGCTCGCGGATGCCAGCGCGAACCCCTGCGGCATAGGCGGGCAGATAGAAAGGGCCCAGCGGGCAGACTTCGCCATAGCCGACCAGGCCGCTGTCCGTCTCGACCTGGACGATGCTGCTGTCGAAGACATCCACGGACTTGCCGCCCGACCATTTGTAGCTGCCTTCGTGCAAGGGCAGATCAACTTGATATACTGCGATGCGGGTGATTTTCATGTGATTCTCGCTTGCTTCGGTTTGCGCGGTCCATTCAAACATGCTGTGAGCAAAATACCCTTTGGCGCATGTGTGAACCTGCCTCTGCGATAGCGTGTCTATCGGGCGGATGGTAACAGAGTCGGAAATCGCTCGCCACTGGCCAGTTGTCGGGAGTGTCTATTTTCGTGTATGTAGGGGCTTTCCCCATCCCCCGACAGGCGTAGAAATCCGCGCGCGCCGTTGCCTCCCCCCGACTTTTCGGGGGGACTGAGGGGGGTGTCTTTAACCAGAGAATTCGACACTCCCAACTGTCGGCGCATTTGCTCTGCTCGGCAGCCTGCGATAGGCTATGCGCAGCGTAAAATGACTTTCTGCTTGCCAAATCCCGCCTCTGCAATGGAGAAGCCTCATGGCATTCACAGACCAAGTTGACCCCGAACTCAGACCGGGCTTGGATATGTTCCCTGCCGAACTGCTCAGCGCTATCGGGGACGATCCGCCCGCCGCCCGCCGCGCATTTGACGAGATCATGTCGCAGTTGAAAGACACCCTCCCGCCGACTGATGTAGAAATTGAAGAGCGCGCCATTTCCGGACCAGGCGGCGACTTGCCCATCGTCATCTATCAGCCGCCAGTGCCTGTGCCGCGACCGGGCTTGCTGTGGATCCATGGCGGCGGCTACATCATTGGCAGCGCGCGCGATGATGCCAATGTCATTGGCTTTGCCGAGCATGTCGGCTGTACGGTCGTTTCGGTTGATTATCGACTCGCGCCGGAATCGACCTACAAAGATAGCGTCGCCGATTGCTTTGCTGGCTTGACCTGGATGGTAGACAATGCCAGCGAGCTCGGTGTTGATCCCAACCGGGTCGCTATCGGCGGGGCCAGCGCAGGTGGTGGTTTGACGGCTGGACTGGCGCATTTCAATCGCGATCAAGGCGGTCCCGCGTTGGCATTCCAGATGCTGATCTATCCCATGCTCAGCGATCTGCACGACAGTCCATCTGGCAACGAAATCACGCATCCGACGGTGTGGAATCGCGATGTCTCGCTGAAAGCCTGGCAGATGTATCTGGGCGACGAATATGGGAGCGACAGCGTCTCGCCCTATGCAGCGGCTGCGCGCGCCACCGACTTCAGCGACCTGCCACCAGCTTTTGTGACAGTGGGGACAATGGATCTCTTCCGCGACGAAGACATCAACTATGCGCAGCGACTGATGGCGGCGGGCATCCCCACCGAGCTGGAAGTCTATGCTGGCATGGTTCACGGCGGCGAACTGCTGCTGCCCGATGCTGCGATCAGCAAGCGCATGGTACACGGCTATCAGGAGGCTCTCAGGCGCGCAATCGGCTGAACGGCATGCATGAAAAAGGACGTCTTGCCCGGGACGCCCTCTTGGTATTTCGCTGTGTGACCCCGGAAGGACTCGAACCTTCAACCTAACGATTAAGAGTCGCTTGCTCTGCCAAATTGAGCTACGGGGCCCCTCGCTTTTGCCGCGCTTGATGCAGCAGGACGCGCAGGCAGTATAGCCATTTGCTCGCGTATTCGGCAAGGGACAGCTTGCGCCACGCTGCTGCTGTTTCGTCTGTCGTTGTTGCGTGCAAAATGTACAAAGTCACGCTAGCTTTGGCTGTATAGGGAGATTCCCCTGCTACAATGAACGATGCAGGCAGAAGCGCCTGCCACTGCCAAAGCGAGGACCTGCCACAATGACGAAACAGATTCTCATCATCGGTGGCACGCGCAACATGGGCTATTACCTATCGCGGCGCGTCTATGAAGCCGGCTATGATCTGACACTGCTCAACCGCGGCATCACCAAAGACGACTTGCCGCGCGGAATCCACAGGCTGCATGCCGATCGCAGCAATCACAAGCAGATGCGGCGCGCGCTGCTGGCGAAGTCCTTTGATATTGTGGTCGACTTCGTGCTCTACAGCGGCGACGAAGCGCAGACCGCCATCGAGCTATTCCAGGACAATGTGGAACGGTATTTCGCAATCAGCAGCGGCCAGGTCTATCTGGTGCGCGAAGGCCTAGAACGTCCTTTTCATGAAGATGATTATGCCGGGCGGCTGATGCCCGAGCCAAAAGCCAATTCCTATGCCTGGGAAGAATGGCGCTATGGCATGCAAAAGCGCGAAGTTGAAGATCGGCTGGCGGAGGCTTGGGAGCATAGTCGTTTCCCGCACACCACATTGCGCCTGCCCATGGTCAACAGCGCGCGCGATCCCTATAGCCGTTTGCTCAATTATTTCCTGCGTCTGCGCGATGGCGGACCTATCCTCGTGCCGCTTACGCCCGTTTATGCGTTGAATCATGTCTATGCGCCGGATGTCGTCGAGGCGATCATGCACCTCATCAAAACGGATGCCGGCAAGGGCGCTGCCTACAATATCGCCCAGGACGAGCACATCAGTCACGCCGATTTTCTCGCGCTGCTGGCCGATATCATGGGCGCAAGAGCTTGCAGTGTGCAGGCCAAACGCAGCGACCTGGTGGCGAACGGCTTCTTGCCCGACTGCTGCACATTCAGCGAACGTTGGATGAGCGCTCTCGACAACAGCCGCAGCAAGACCGAGCTGGGCATTCGATACACGCCGCTGCGAGATTACCTGGAAGAGCTGGTTGCTTGGTTTGATTCGCAAGTGTTGACGCCGCCCTTGACCTATCGCCGCCGTCACGCCGAGCTGCAATTTGCCGAGGGTGTGGCTGTCCAAGCGCAGACTTGAGCGCGTTAGCCTTTTGTTAGCAATGGGCGTTACACTGCGAGCTACTGAATGACGATTTGGAAAGCGAGGACACATAATGAAGACCAGACTCGGATTGTTCGCTACGCTGCTGCTGGCATTGCTGGCGCTTAGCGGCTGCGATTCTATTGCTGCTGTCTTGAGCGGAGAGCCTGCGCCGGCCGATTCGGTTGATGCGCCGGTGGCAGTCGCTGCCTTCAAATTATACGATTCCTGGGCGAATTGGTGACCGACCTGCCGCCGCAATGAGCCCGCCGTGCGCGGACTAGAAGAGACATTTGCCGGTAGGATTGAATTTGTGCGGCTCGACCTGGATGACAGAGATCTGGATGACAGACGCCGTCAACTGGGCATCACCGCCCAAGCGCAATATGTGCTGGTCAACGCCGCTGGCGAGATCGTCGGGCGCTGGTGGGGTGTCATTGACGAGGCTGCGCTGAGCAACGAGCTGGAGACTCTGCTGCAAACCTGAGCGCGCCGAGATCCAGGCTGCGTGCCCTTGTGGCAGTGGCTCGCGGCGCAGCGACCCGATTTGCGCGCGATTGTCTGTGTGCTGCTTTGGGGCGCTTGTGTCGTGGTTTTCGCTGCTTCATAGGTCAATGGGGGCACCGCTGGTGGCAGGTGTAGATAGCGCAATCGTTTCGGCCGCATCGCTGGCAGCCCGACAGTAGGACCCGCCTGAACCATGTCCCATGAGCCGCTGGTCAGCATCATCATTCCGACTTACAATCGCCGGCGGCTCGTCCGTGACGCTATTGAAAGCGGCCTGGCGCAGACACATCGGCATTGCGAGATCATTGTGGTCGACGATGGCAGCAGCGACGACACGATCACATGCTTGCGCCGAAAATATGGTCCGCGCATTCGCTTGTTCAGCCAGGACAATCAAGGACCGGGCATCGCGCGCAATCGTGGTATTGCAGAGGCGCGTGGCGAGTTCATTCACTTCCTCGATGCCGACGATCAGCTGCTGCCGGAGAATGTCGCCATCTGCCTGGAGGTCTTCCACCGCCATCCGCAAATCTCGGTGGTCTATTCGCACTATCAGTTTGTGGCGACAGACGGAGTCACGCCGCTGGACACCCCTCCTTTCGAGCGATTTTCCGAAAATCCGTTCTGCGAATTGTTGGCTAAGACGGGCTGCCACATATTGATTAGTTCCAGCATGGTTCGCGCCGGGGCATTACAATCTGTCGGCGGATTTGAGCCCGATACGCGTTTTCGCAGCGCAGAAGATTGGGATTTTTTCTTGCGCCTGGCCAGGCGCCACAAGTTTTATGGCATCGACCAGCGCCTGGTGCTGCGCCGCATGCACGACGAAATGTTATCCGATGACAAACTGCGCGGCGCCTGGGGCCGGCTGAAGACAGTCCAGAATGCGCGCGACTATGGCTGGGAAGACTGCATGAGCGCCGACGAATTTGACCGCAAAGAAGCATCCCGCCATCACATGCTCGCCTTGTATCTCTGGCAACAGGGTGAACGAAGGCGCGCGCGCCGGCATTTTCAGCAGGCGATGACAATTTATCCGCCCGAGGCGCGACCCCGCCGCCTTTTTTGGCTTTATACCTGGCTCCTGCCAGCCTCATCCATGGTATGGACCAGCCGCATTGCTCGCGTCATTTTGCGCCGTTAGCCGTATAATTAGAAGGACTGCCACGACAAGAGACGAGTTGCCAATGCCGACCAAGACCGATAGCCTGCGTTACGACATCCGCCGACTGATGAAAACTGGCGCTTTCCACGATATTGTCGATCGCTGCCATGTCGAGTTGACCATGGCGCGGCGCGAGAAACGGCAGAGCATCGAGGTCATCGCGCTGCTGGGCTTGGCGGATGCGCAGTGCTCGCTGGGGCATTTTGACTTCGCACGCGATTACAGCTCGCAAGCTCTTGAGCGCGCCGACCAGATCCGTTCCGCCAGCCTGGCGGTGGATGCGCTGAATCTGCGCGCGCGAGTGGCTCGCGAAGGCTACTTCCAGACTGGCGAGGCATTTGACGATTATCGGCGCGCTGTGGATATCGCCTTCGAGGCTGGCGACATGCGGCGCTATGCGCAGGCGCTGTTGGGTATGGGCGAAATCGCCGCCAGCCCCGCCGATTCCAGCAAGCACGCCTGGCGCGTCATTGATATCGCGCGCGAACTGAATGATGAGCAGCTGGAGGCGCGGGGGATTCTGCTGCTGTCCAACGCGTTGATCCGCAAAGGCGATCACAACAAAGCCAGCGATGGCTTGCTGGTAGCGCTGCGCAAAGCGCAATCTGTCAGCGATCGCCTGCTGGAGAGCGTCATCATCGGGCAGCAGGGTGTCATCTTGGCGCAGGACGTCGATACATTCGAGCGCGGCATTGAACAACAATTGGTCGCGCTGGATGTCAGCCGCGGCATGGAAGCGATTTTTCATGAATTCATGCGCTTGTATACGCTGGCGATGACCATGCTGGCAGCGAGAGATTTGAGCGAGGCGCGCGCCTACCTCGACCAAATGCTGGCGCTGGCGCAAGATGTCCAGCACGGTCCCTACGAAATGTACACATTGGGCATGCTGGGGCAATGGCAAGAACTGCGTGGCAAGGCGGATATCGCCATCAGCTTTTTCGGGCGGGCGGTCGAATCGGCGCGGGCGGTTGGCAACCCGGCTTATGAAGCGCGCTATTTGTATGCGCTGGGCGCGATTTATCAATCGCAGTGGGAATTCGCCGCGGCGCGCAGCCACTTCAAAGAAGCCAAAGCCATCTACCAGGCGCTGGATGATGGACGCAATGCCACGCGCGTCCGGGCGACCATCGTCTACAGCTACTTGCTCGCTGTCGCCAGCCGCATCATGAATCTGCTGGGCTTGAGACCCAAACGGGATTGATTCAAGCCCGAAGCGCTAATTCGCCAGCGCGCCACTGCGCAACCAGCGTGATAGTTGGATAGAAGACCAGTGGCGGCAGTTGGCCCGCAGCAAAAAAACCAACAGCAGCCGCATCATCGCCGGCTTTTGCTCCGCCACCGGTGATTTCCGCGCCATAAGCGATGGCGATATCCGCCAAGCCATCATCGCGTTTGGGGAAGACCGCCAACAGCTTGCGAATAGTCACATGCAGCCCGGTCTCTTCCAGCGTTTCGCGGATGGCGGCGTCTTCTGGCGCTTCGTCATGGTCGACAAAGCCGGCCGGCAGCGCCCACTTGCCAGCGCCTGGCTCGATGGCGCGTTGGATCAGCAGGACTTTATCGGCGCGCAACACGAAAATGACCACTGCCACCTTGGGATCGAAGTAGGTTGGCTGCTGGCAGGCCTGGCAAAAGGGTCGGTCGCGCCCGCTGTGCCGCTGTTGGATGAGCCTGCCGCCACATACAGCGCAATAATTGGCGATGCGGCTCATGCCCGCGCCTGCCCGTCTATTGACAAGCCGCCACTGCTGGCGTAGACTGCCCAGCCTAGAGCCGGAGTGGCGGAATTGGCAGACGCGCACGACTCAAACTCGTGTACCTTCGGGTGTGTGGGTTCGACTCCCACCTCCGGCACCATCACTTTTGCAGACTCCATTTGGTCTCGCTCTCGCCAGCCTGCCTATTTTCGTAGCGCGCCAACATAAACAGCCAGTCTGACAAACGATTGACATAGACTAGCGCATCAGGACCGATCTCATCACTTTGGTCCAGCGCGGTCATGATGCGCTCGGCGCGACGGCATACAGCGCGCGCAACTTGCAGCTGGGCCCCGGCTGGCGATCCGCCCGGCAGCACAAAATTGCGCAGCGGCGGCAGCAGATCCGTCATTTGGTCGATGCCCGCTTCCAGCCAGTTGATCTCGTCTTTGCCGATGCGCGTGACCCAGTCGGTCTTGGCAGAAGGCGGCGTCGCCAAATCTGAGCCGAGGTGAAATAGTTGATTCTGCGCAATCTCCAGCCAGGCATCGGTCTTCTGGCTCGGGCCTGTCGCGCGGACGACCCCCAGCAGCGAATTCAACTCGTCTACCGTGCCATAAGCCTCCACACGCAGATGATGCTTGGGCACGCGCCCACCCGCGAAGAGCGCCGTCGTGCCGCCGTCGCCGGTCTTCGTGTAAATCTTCATGCGCGACCTTCTCCTCGGCTGCGGCGGTCAAGCAGTTGGGCAATCACTGCCGACGCAAATACCAGCAGCGCGAACTCGATTGGGAACAGGTAGCGCGGTTCTGCCAGCAAGACCAGATGCGCGGCGATCGTATACAGCGCGAAACCCGCCAGCGGCAGCGCTATCGGCCAGCTGTCCCGCCACCGCCACATGCCAAGCGCTCCAAACACCAGGGCGATATCGTGAAATGCCCATACCAGCAGCTTGCTGACGAAGCCTTCAACGCGCAGGATATCCAGCAATCCGCCCAGCGTTCGGTCTTCCTGCAGCCACTGCCGCGCCGCGCCCCAGACACTCGTCCCGCCCAGTTCGGTCGTGCCATGAGGCTGAAAAATGGCATAAGCAAGCTCCGCCGCGCGCCGACCGACGAATCCCGCGGGATCGCCGCCGACAATTTCGCCAATCTTTTGAAGATATAGCCCAGCAGGATGCTGATATTTGCAGTCGACTTCGCAGTCCTTGTTTTCGGGCAGGTCGACTCCCGCTAGCAACAGCGCGTCATTCTGCTGGGGCGAGCCATCGTTGGCTTCTGCGCCGCGCCACAATGCGCCCAGCAGTTGGTCGCTGACGATCACCAGGCGATCCCACAGCACCAGGTTGTGCACTGTCCAGGTCGAAACCAGCGCGCCATAGGCGAGCAGAAAGAGCAGGCAGGCGCGCCGCCAGTCGCCGAGCAGACGCCGCCGGCCCAGCAGAATCATGTGCAATGCCAGCGCCAGGGGAAACAGCGCCGATACCGCCCGCGTCAATGTGGCCAAGCCCAGCGCCAGCGCAGCCAGCACCAGCGCCCATCGCGTCGTGGGGCGATGACTCTGCCCCTGCATATGTGCCGCCACGAAGGTTTCCATGTAGAGCCACAGTCCCAGCGCAACGAAGAAGATATACAAAGTTTCCGTGGCGATATTGGCAGGTTCCATGACCATGGCCGGATGCAATGCCAGCAATCCTGCCGCCAGCAGCATCACTCGCTTGTCATTCGTCATGACCAGCGCGAGTCGAGCGGTGAGCCAGATGGTCGCTGCGCCAGCCAGGCATTGCAACAGCCGCATCACAATGATTGTTTCATGCTCGGGGAATGTCAGCTGTACCAGGCCTGCAAACATCACATACAGCGGCGGCGTGGGCAGGGTGCCGTTGTAAAA
The DNA here is from genome assembly GCA_002238485.1 of Chloroflexi bacterium bin20. Classification (GTDB taxonomy): domain Bacteria; phylum Chloroflexota; class Anaerolineae; order Aggregatilineales; family Phototrophicaceae; genus UBA6055. Next base: position 27,087 of record MPMG01000010.1, read on the forward strand.
CGAGATGCCATTGACCCAGCCGTGCGTTTGTCCGCTGAAAAAGCCATAGCCATTCGCCAAAAACCAGCCGCTGTCGCCACCGCCACCGGTGAATTCGCTGACGGTCGGCAGGCTGAAGGCATAGGCGCAGCGCAGCAATAACCCCAGCAGCAGGATCAAGTCCAGCAGCCGATCGGCGCGCGCAGCTCGCATGGGAACACCTATCTGGCTATAGGGGCAGCAACGCGCGAATGGTAGTATTGCACGGGGCAAATGGCAAGGTGGACTGACGATTTTGAGCCGCGCCGCGCGACGAAGACTGATCTACTTGTCGGCGATTGTCCTGGCTGGCTTCTTGCTGAGGCTGGCGCTGCTGAACCTAGTGCACAACCCCGGCTTGCACGATCCACTGCATTATTACAACCTGGGGCGCCGGCTTGCCCAGGGGCAGGGCTTCACAATTGATTATGTCTGGCATTACAGCCGCTTGCCGGTCGACCTGGTGCACGCGACCGACCACTGGATGCCGCTGCCGGGCGTGGCGGTGGCGCTGGGCATGTCTCTGGGCGGCGTTAGCATTCAGGCGGCGCTGACGCTATTCCTCGTTTCCGGCGCGCTGCTGCCGCTGCTGTCATTTTGGGCTTGTCGATTGCTAGACCTGCCCGAAGCCTGCGCTTGGATCGCGGCTGCTTTCACCGCCCTCAATCCGGAATTGGTCCTGAATTCGCTGCGCACCGATACCACGATTCTGAATGCGGCATTGGTCTGCTGCGGCCTGTTGGTCTTTTGCCGCGCGCTCGATTTGCAGAAGCGACTGCTCTTTGCGGGCAGCGGCATTCTCTTTGGCTTGGCATACCTGACGCGCAACGACTCCATCCTGTTCTTGCCGATGCTGCTGGTTTTTGCCTTGGCAGCCAGCCGACTGCGCCCGAACCGAGCTGTCCACACTGGCACGCTGCTGGCGCTAGTTGCTGCCTTGTTGACTGTCGCGCCCTGGCTGCTGCGCAATTTGCAAGAAATCGGCATGCTTGGCAGCCCGGCCTCAAGCAGAATGCCCTTTATGATTGATCCAATCGATCTCTATGCCTACAAGATTGATATCACGCTGGAATCCATGCTGGCGCGGCAAACCGTTGGCGAATTGCTGGGCAAGCGACTCTTTGAGTTGGCGGCGACCGTCAAGCAGATGGCGCTGGCGCTGGACTTGCCCGCGCTGATTTTGACGCCGCTGGGCATCATCTGGCTCGTCAAGCAGCGAGATCGGCGGCTGCTAATGGCATCACCGGCGCTGATCTGGACGCTGGGCATCGTGCTGGTGTATCCGCTGCTCATGCCGGTGCATAACCAGGGCGGCAGCTTTAAAAAAGCCTTCATCACCATCTTGCCGCTGCTGATTCCCTTGGCCGCGCTGGCATTGGTCAAACTGTCGCCGCGCCGCGAGTGGCTGTGGCTGTTGACGGCGCTGTCGATAATGTGGCTGGGTGGGCGCAGCGTCCAGCTTGTGCAACAGCAGACCGCTTTCGCTGACAAATACCACGCCAGCATCGCTGTGCTGGTCGATGCGCTGAAGGAGCTGCCCGACCAAACCGGTGATGGCGAGCTACGGCTGATGGCGCAAGAACCCTATGTCTTCAGCAACGTGGGCATCCCCTCTATCGTGACGCCGCTGGCCTCGCGCGAAGACGTGCTCGAGCTGGCGACCATCTATGCTATCGATTACCTGATGCTGCCGGCAGCGAGGCCGGCGCTCGATCCGCTCTATCTGGGCGCAGAAACAGATCCCCGCTTTCCGATTGCCCTGCATTTGACCGACGCTGGCGAAAAGCCCTGGCAGCTGCTTCGCTTTGTTCACGAGCCATAATAGTCGCCTGCCCCAGTCGCGCTAATCCACAAGCCGACTATAATGAAGGCGGCATGAGAGAAACGCAGGCTATTGTCGAACGAATCAAACGCGTCAATCGCGGCTATCAACGCCTGGAGTTGGCGGTGGACCGCTCACTTACGTCGCTGCTGCCTGGGCAGGCCCTGCTGACACGGCGCATTTCTAAAGATTACGAAGCTGAAATCTGGCATCCATACCTGCGCGATCTGTGGTTCCCGGTCGAGATTCTGGCCAGCAATATGCTGGTTGTCGAGCGGCCCGCGCGCGAGCAATTCCTGCCTGGGCAGTTGCTGAGCATTTTGGGACCAATCGGCAAGCCGCTGCGCTTTCGTCAGAAATTGCGCAACCTGCTGCTGCTGGCCTATGAGACCGCTCCAACGCCACTGCTGATGATGCTGCCGCGATTGCTGGCGCAGGGGACGAGCCTTACCATGGTCACCTTGGGGGCGGCGCGTGATTACGACTGCGCGCACTTGCCCGAAGAGGTCGAAATCATCCAGGCGAGCGACGACCACAGCTGGCACGACATGGTCATGACGCTGGGCTGGGCAGATCAAGTCTTTGTCTTGGTCGGCAAGGGGCCCGAGCTGACCCAATTTGCTACGGTTATGCGGCTGATTCGCGGTCGGCGCAGCGATGTGCCAGCCAATACGATTTTCGGCGTATTTCAACGGCAGCTGCCTTGTGGCGTTGGCGCGTGCCAGGCTTGTATGCTGCCCATGCGCGGCAATGCCAAATTGCAGTGCCTGGACGGACCTGCCTTTGATTTGACTCAGCTTCGGCTGGCATAGCGGCAGGCTAGACGGATGTCGATAGAAATCACGCGGCCCGGCAAGACCAGCTTGATCGTGCAGACTCCAGTCATGCCTGCGGCTGGCACGCTGGGCTTTGCGGACGAATACCGCGGTTTGATCGACTATGCCAACCTGGGCGCGCTGGTGACCAATCCGACCACGATCGAGCCTTGGCAGCCAGCCGCAGGCACGCGCGTTGTGCCCCTGGACGCTGGCATGCTGGTGCATACCGGTTTGCCCAATCCCGGCTTGAGCGCGCTCATCCGCCAATTTCGCCGTGTCTGGGCGAAGCTGCCGATCCCCGTCGTTCTGCATTTGCTGGGCACGACGCCCGACCAGGCAAAGCGCGCTGCCGAACTGCTGGACGCGGTTGATGAGGTGGAAGCGGTAGAGCTGGGCTTGGGCGATGATATCGGCGTGGACGAGGCTTGTGACCTCGTGCGCGCGGCCGCCTCAGTGGAGAAGCCGCTGCTCGTGCGGCTGCCATTTTATGCCTGCTATGATCTTGCGCTGCCTGTTGCTGAAGCGGGCGCCGATGCCCTGGTAATGACAGCTGCGCCACGTGGCACAGCCAGAGATGCGCAGGGCGGACGGCTAGTTAGTGGCCGCATCTATGGACCGCTGATCAAGCCGCTGGTCTTGCGCATGGTGGGGCGGCTGCGGCGTGAACTGCCAGCGGACATCCCTATCATCGGCTGTGGTGGCATCCATTCGCCAGCCGACGCCCGTGATTACATCGAAGCCGGCGCGGCAGCTGTGCAAGTCGGCACGGCCACCTGGGCGCAGCCAAAGATGCTGGAGCGGATTGCGCGCGATCTGGGCGGCTGGATCGCCACACGCCATGCCGATGCCATGCTGGACGAGTGGCATCCCGATATGGGGCGGTCCGAAGCGCCGCAACCACCCGGAACAGGCTGACCCATGCCACAATATGACTTTCGCTGCAAATCCTGTGGAAAGCGCTTTAGCCTGCATTTCAAGTCCGTGGCCAACTATGCCGCCGCCACACCAAAGTGCTCAGAGTGCGATTCAGTTGAACTGGCTCGTGTCATCAGCGGCGTCGCCATCCCGCAGGCACAACGCGACTACCGTAAAATGTCATCTGGCGAGATGCTGTCGGTGCTGGAAGCGGGCGAGAAAAAGCAGGTCGATGATATGTTCCGCCAGGTCAACAGCACGGACGGCTCTGGCAGCGCCTAAAGATACCAGTCGCGCAGGGCATCGCGCACTTCGTCGATGATGAACTCCCAAGGCTGGTCGGGCCTGCGCCGAATGATCAGACAATCTTCATGTATGGTCAGTTGGTCGATGCCATCGACCGCCGCGAAGAGCATTTGCGCCAGTGGAGAGCCCAGATCGCCCTCATCGGGACAGGCGTATTGTTCGACGCCATGTGTCGCCAGCAGTTGATTGACAACCAGCTCGGCGATATCCGGATGCTCGCCCGGCTCAACTTCGATTGTTACATACTCGGACATGTCGCGCCGCCTCTAGCTGCCTGCCGGCTGCTGCTGCGTGATGCAGTGGATGTTGCCGCCGCCCAGCAGGATCTCGCGCGCCTGGATGCGCACAATCTCGTGTTGGGGAAAAAGCGCAGCCAGCTTTTGCGCGGCCGCCGCATCGTGCCGATCGCCGAAGACAGGCATGATAATCGCGCCGTTGGCGATGTAGAAGTTAATGTACGAGCCAGCCAGTCGCTCGCCAGCCGGACGCAGGAAAGCGCTTTCGACAACATCCAAGCCTGCTGCTTCGTCTGTTGTCATCGTCATCGGCGCGGGCTGATGAATCTTGTGGACTTCCAGCTGGCGGCCTCGCGCATCACGCGCCGACATGAGCGCCTCGTATGCCGCCGCAGATCGGTCATATTGCGGGTCGCCCCGATCGTCGGTCCAGGTCATCGCGACTACGCTCGCCCGCGCATAGCAGCAGAGATTGTCGACATGGCCATCGGTCTCGTCTTCATAGACGCCGCGCGGCAGCCAGATGATATGGCGGATGCCCAGATAGTCCGCCAGCAGCTGCTCGATCTGCGCCCGTGAAAGCTGCGGATTGCGGTTGGGATGCAGCAGACATTGCTCGGTGGTGATGAGCGTGCCCTCGCCATCAACATGGATCGAACCGCCTTCCAGCACAAAGGGCGCTGCATAACGGTCGATTCCCTCGATTTCCAGCATTTTGGTCGCCACCAACTGGTCTTGATCCCAAGGAAAGTACATCAGCTTGTCCAGCCCGCCCCAGGCATTGAAGCGCCAGTCGACTCCGCGCACATCGCCACGATCGTTGATGACGAAGGTCGCGCCACAATCGCGCATCCAGGCATCGTTGTTGCTCAGTTCGACCACGCGGACTTGCGCTGGCAGCATAGCGCGGGCATTTTCAAATTGGTCGCGGTTGACGCCCATGGTGACGCGCTCGAAGCGGGCGATCTGGCTGGCTACTTCGACAAAGGCTCGCTGCGCCTGTTTGCCACCATTGCGCCAGGTATCGCGCCGCTGGGGCCACAGCATCCAGCAGCCAGTATGCGGCTCCCATTCGGCGGGCATGCGATAGCCGTCGCCCCCTGGCGTCGATTCGAGTCGCCGCGGCATAATCTGCTCCAAATTCGTCGTGCTTTTCGCCATTATCGCTGTCGGCGCGCGGTCTGGGCAGGGGAAAACTGCGCGCAACAGGTGTACAATATGGGCATTTGCGCGGGCACCGAACGAAGGACAGCCGCATGAGTTTGCTGGCGATTTCGCCACTGGATGGGCGTTATGCAGACAAAGTCGCGCCATTGCGGGATTATCTTTCCGAATGGGCGCTAATCAAGCATCGCGTGCTGGTGCAATTGCGCTGGCTGCGTGCCATGTCGGCACAGCCCGGAATCACGCATGTACGGGCATTTACGACGGACGAACAGATTTTGCTGTCCAGATTGGAAGCCGATTTTGACCAGGCGACGGCAGAGCGCGTAAAGGCAATCGAAGCGCGCACCAATCACGACAGCAAGGCGGTCGAGTATTACCTGCGCGAGCAGCTGGAAGCGACCAGCCTAGCGGATATGGCTGGTTCGCTGCACTTCGCCTGTACTTCAGACGACATCAACAACCTGGCTTATGCGCTGATGTTTCGCGGCGCGATACGCCAGATCTGGCAGCCAGCTGCGCGTGGATTGCTGGATTCGCTAGTCGAGCTGGCGCGGAGCACAGCGACTGTCCCTATGCTGGCGCGGACGCATGGACAAGCAGCCACGCCCACCAGCCTCGGCAAGGAATTCGCGGTCTTCGTGCATCGGCTGCGGCGGCAGTTGCGGCAAATTGACGTGCAGGAATATCTGGGCAAGTTCAATGGCGCGGTTGGCGCGTACAACGCTCACATCGCAGCATATCCTGGCGTCGACTGGCTGTCGTTTTCGCGGGAATTTGTGGAGGGGCTGGGCTTGACGCAGAACCCATTGACCACGCAGATCGAAGCGCACGACTACCTGGCAGAATTGGCGCAGTCTGTCATGCGATTCAATAGCGTGCTGCTCGATTTATGCCGCGATATGTGGAGCTATATCTCGCTGGCTTACTTCCGCCAGCAGGTTGTGCCGCGCGAGACGGGCTCTTCGACCATGCCGCACAAGGTCAACCCGATCGACTTTGAAAATGCCGAAGCCAACCTGGGCATCAGCAATGCGCTCTTCGCGCACCTGGCGGGCAAGCTGCCCATTTCTCGATTGCAGCGTGACCTCAGCGATTCGTCTGCGCTGCGCAATGTTGGCGTGGCAATCTCCCACAGCTATCTGGCGCTGATGAGCATGCGCCGCGGCTTGGGCAAGCTTGAAGTCGACAGCGCGGCGCTGGCAGCCGACCTGGACGATGCCTGGCAACTGCTGGCGGAGGCTGTGCAGACCGTCATGCGCAAGCATCATCTGCCCGAAGCGTATGAACAGCTGAAAGCGCTGACTCGCGGCCAGCAGATCACCCGCGAGAGCCTGCATGCCTTTATCCATACACTGGCGCTGCCCGACGAGGAAAAGCAAAGCCTGCTGCAAATGACGCCCGCGACCTACCTGGGCTTGGCAGGACAGCTCGTTGCCCTGGCAGTAGAAGAGGCAGCCGACTGAATGACCGACAAGCCATTTGATATCCTGGTCTTCGCCGATGCCTGCGTCGATTTGATTCTGCGCGATGACAATGTCGTGCCACAATTCGGACAGGTCGAAAAGCTGGTGGCCGATTATGAGTTGGTGATGGGCGGCTCGTGCTGCATCTTCGCGGCGCAGGCGGCGAAACTGGGGCTGCGAGTCGCTATCTTGGGTCGAGTCGGCGATGACGCGCCGGGGCGACTGATCATCGACGCGCTGGCGGCATCTGGCGTTGATACGCGCTACATGTCCGTCCACCCCCGCCTGCGCACTGGCATCACCGTGCATCTGGTGCAGGGACGCGACCGCGCCATGTTGACGCACCTGGGCGCGTTGAACGCCTTGACTCGCGCGGATATAAGCGACCAGTTGCTTTTGTCGGCCCGTCACCTGCATTATGGCAGCTTGTATCTGCAAAGTGGCTTGCTGCCCGACTGGGTGTCGATCTTGCGGCGCGCCAAGCAGCTGGGCTTGACGACTTCGCTGGATACCAACTGGGATCCCAATGAAGTGTGGGATTATGACCTGTCGAGCGGGCTGCGCTATGTCGATGTGCTGCTGCCCAACGAACAAGAGGCGCAGCACCTCAGCGGTCAGTCGGATTTCGGGGCGGCCGTCGAGTGTCTGCGCGCGCAGGCGCCACTGCTGGTTATAAAGCGCGATCTGCAGGGGGCGGTCGTCTGGCAGGCTGAGCGCGAGATCGTGCACAGTGTCGAGCCGGCTCCGCCAGGTGGAGATGGCATCGGCGCGGGCGACAGCTTCGACGCCGGCTTTCTGGCTGGCTGGCTAGGCGCCATGCCACTTGAGACTTGCCTGGCAATCGGCTGTCAATGTGGACGTGGAGCAGCCAGCGCGGTCGGTGGCACGCGGGGTCAGCCAAGACTGGGCGATTTGCCGGCGCTTCAGCCTTCGCCGTTGTAACCCCTGCCCACGCCGCGATAGGCAAATCCCAACTTGCGCAGCTCGGCTGGGTTATACATGTTGCGACCGTCTATCACGATTGCCTGTGCCATAGACGAATGGATGCGCCGCATATCCAGGTGCTTGAATTCGTTCCAGGGCGTCAGCACCAGCAGCGCATCCGAGCCATCGGCTGCATCGTAGGGGCTTTGGCAAAGCTGGATGCCCGGCAGGTCGCGGCTGGCATTTTCCATGGCGACCGGGTCATAGGCTTTCACCAAAGCGCCTTGATTCAACAACGAGCGCGCCACTGTCAGCGAAGGCGATTCGCGCGTGTCGTCTGTGTTTTGCTTGAATGCCAGGCCCAGGATGGCCAGCGTGCGCCCGTTGACGCTGCCGCCCAGCATTTCGCGCGCCTTCAACGTGATCTGCCGGCGCTGGAAGGCGTTGATCTCCATGACCGCGTTGAGCAGCTGCGGGTGCATGCCGTGCGTCTGCGCCATATTCGCCAGCGCTTTGACATCTTTGGGGAAGCAACTGCCGCCGAAGCCGATGCCCGCTTCTAGGAAGTGCGGACCGATGCGCTTGTCAAAGCCCATGCCCCGCGCCACCTCGGTCACATCCGCGCCCAGTTGCTCGCAGATGATGCTGATCTCGTTGATAAAGCTGATGCGCGTTGCTAAAAAGGCATTGGATGCGTATTTGATCATCTCGGCAGTGCGCAGGTCGGTGATGACCACTGGCGCATTAACCGGCGTGTACAACTCGGCAACCGACTCGGCTGCTGCGCGGTCAGTGGAACCCAGCACAGTGCGGTCTGGCTGCAAAAAGTCGGCGATTGCCGATCCCTCGCGCAAGAATTCCGGGCAAGAAACCACAGAAAAGTCGATTGGCTGCGGCTGCTTGCTGGTGATGATTTCGCGCGTCCAGTCACCAGTGCCTACCGGGACGGTCGATTTGTTGATGACGATCAGCGGATGCCTCATCGTCTCGGCGATGGTCTGGGCGGCGGCGCGCACATACTGCAAATCGGCCTCGCCATCAACGCCAGACGGCGTGCCCACACATATGAAGACGAACTCGGCATTTTCAAGCGCTTCGGCATAACAAGTGCTGAAGTGCATGCGCTGGGCGGCGCTGTTTCGCTGCACCAATTCTGCCAAGCCCGGTTCATAAATCGGCATGTTGCCCGCCAGCAGCATTTCGATCTTGCGCTCGTCAATATCCACCAGGCTGACTTCGTTGCCCAGATCGGCAAAACAGGCGCCAGTAACCAAGCCGACATAACCGCTGCCCACCACACACAATTTTCTCATGTTCGCTTCCCGTTTGTCTCAACCACGATTGTTTACACAGCCGCCAGCAAGATTCCTGTCTGCTCAACCAGCATTGTACCTGTATAGCGCCAGAGGGACACAGAGGCGATTGGGTATGTCGCTATGCCCGCGCGCAGCCCGATGTGGTAAAAATAGCGCTTGCAGAGACCACCGTTATTGAGGCAATCACCATGTCGCAGCAGCTGGATGCACAGACCCAAGCCAACTTGCTTCGCGCGCATAGCAAAGATGGCGTGCCCCAAGACCAGCGCAAGGTGCCATATCGCAACATCCGCGATGTGCTGGCGATGCACAGCAAGACTTCGCCGCGCAAGCCTTTCCTCATCTTCTATGACCAAGACGGCGCGCGCAGCGAGCAGACCTATGCTGGCTTCACCGCGCGCGTGCATCAAGCCGCCAACTTTCTCTACGAAGACCTGGGCCTGCGGCGGGGCGACCGCGTCGCCACAATCTCGCATAATCACAGCGACAGCGTCATCATATATTTCGCCTGCTGGGTGATTGGCGCGGCTGTCGCGCCCCAAAATGTCGCCGAAGACGATCGGCGCATCGCCTTCATCCTGCGTAACAGCGAGGCGAAAATCTGCCTGGCGCGGACGGAATATATGCAGCGCGCCGAGCGCATAATCAGCGGCGAAGATGGCTTCGGAGGCGCCCCCAATATCCAGCAGATTGTGCAGGTCGGTGGCGAAGCAAGGGGCGAGAGAATCCACTTTCAAGAGGCGCTGCGCAACCGACCGACCACCTACCTGGGTGATGACTCGGGCGCGAAAGCGGGCGACCTGCCACTAGGTGAAGGCGGCGAAGCCACAGCTAGGCTGGATGACGAGGCGCTGCTGGTCTATACCAGTGGCACGACCGGCACGCCCAAAGGGGTCATCTTGTCGCAGTACAACCTGCTGGTGGACGCGCAGGGCATCGCCCAGTGGCAAGCGATCACCGGCAACCAACGTACCATGTGCGTGCTGCCCATCCACCATGTCAACGGTATTGTCGTGACGATCATGGCGCCCTTGTCTGTTGGCGGCTCGACCGTGCTCAACAGCCGCTTCAGCGCCAGCCGCTTTTGGGAGCGCATCGTGCGCGAGGGCGTCAATGTGGTCAGCGTCGTGCCGACTTTGCTGCAGTTTCTCATTGAATACGGCCGCGAACAGCAGGCGGCCGGCGACACCATCTTTGGCGCGGGCATCAGCCGCCGCGACCTGAGGCACTTTCGCCACTTTATCTGTGGCGCGGGCACGCTGTCTGTGGCGCTGGCGAAAGAATTCAGCCAGCTCTTTGCTTTCACGATTCTGCATGGCTATGGCTTGAGCGAATCGACCTGTTATTCTTGCTTTTTGCCCATCAACTTGTCCTGGAGCGCCCATCAACGCTGGCTGCTTGCGCACGGCTATCCCAGCATCGGCTGTCCGATCGAGCCAAACGAGATGGCGATATTCTCCGCCGATGGCAGTGGCGAGCAGTTGGACGCAGGCGAACGCGGCGAAATCTGCATCCGCGGACACAATGTCATGCAAGGCTATTTCAAGCGCGCCGATGCCAATGCTGAGACATTCAAGTTCGGCTGGTTTCGCAGCGGGGATGAAGGCTTCTACCTGAACGGCGAAGGTGGACGGCAATTTTTTTTCATCACCGGGCGCATCAAGGAGCTGATTAACCGCGGCGGCGTCAAGTTCAGCCCCTTTGATATCGAGGAGGCGCTGCTGGCTATCGACGGTGTGAAAGTGGGCTTGGCGATCGCTTTCCCCAATGTCTATTATGGTGAAGAGGTCGGCGCCTACATCGTGCCAGAAGCCGATTCGCAACTGACAGCCGAAGACATTCTCGCCGCTTGCCGTGCCCAGATGCCATTTGAAAAGTCGCCCAAAGCGGTCGTCTTCGGCAGCGAAATCCCCGTTACTTCAACGGGAAAATATCAGCGCCTGAAGCTGCAAGGGCTTTTTGCGGAGTGGGAACGACTGCAGTTTCGGCGCTGACTTCACTCGCGCGCCGTCGCCGAATTTCGGGCAGGATCAACAGGCTAATCAAACCGTTCAGCACGACAATGACAGTGCTGCCTTCGTGCCCCAGAACGCCGACGGGCAGGGGCAGTTGCACGGCGAAGACGCCCAAAATCAGCAAGGCGATCACCGCCAGCGAGAAGCCGATATTCTGCCAGACGACACGTTTTGCGCGCGCAGCCAGCCGCAGGGCATCGTCCAGGCGCGCCAGCTTGTCGCCCATCAGCACGACATCCGCTGTCTCCAGGGCGACATCTGCGCCTGCACCACCCATGGCGATGCCGACATTGGCGCGTGCCAGCGCCGGCGCGTCGTTGATGCCATCGCCAATCATGGCGACCGCGCCATATTCCTCTCGCAACTGCGTTACGATATCGCTCTTGTCTTCTGGCAGCAGCCCGGCATAAACGCGCTCGATGCCGACTTGCGCGGCGATCGTGTCGGCAACGCGATGGTTGTCGCCTGTCAGCATGACCGCCGCAATGCCACGCGCCCGCAGCTTCCGCAAGAGTTCTGGGGCTTCGGCGCGGCACGCATCCGCCAACGCGATCAAGCCCATCCACTGCTCATTGCGCAACGCGCCCACGACTGTCTTGCCGGCTGCTTCCAACGCTATTTGCGCATTTCGCAAGTCCGCAGGCAGCGAAACCTCCTGGCTAAACAGAGCTATGCGCCCGACCCGCACTTCTTGCCCATGCAGCTGTGCCCGCACAAACTTGCCTGGCACGGCTGCAAAGCTCTCTGTTTGCTGCAAAGACATGCCCGCGTTTTCTGCGAAATCAACGATAGCCTTGGCAAGAGGATGCTCAGAACGCGCTTCGACAGAGGCAGCGCAGCGCAGCAAATCGTCTTTGTCGATGCCCTCCGCCGCCACAAGATCCGTAAGCACGGGCTTGCCGACGGTGAGCGTGCCTGTTTTGTCAAGGGCGACTACTTTGATTTCGTTGAGCTCTTCCAGGCTGGTGCCGCCTTTGATGAGTACGCCCCCGCGCGCCGCCGAGGCAATGGCAGAGATGAAGGCCGATGGCACGCTGATGACCAGGGCGCAGGGCGAAGCCACCGTCATCAGCACCATGGCGCGATAGAAATTGCTATCGAAATCCACCAAGCCCAAGGCCGGCGGCAAGATGATGATGAGCGCAATGCAGAAGATGATCAGCTTGGCATAGCGCTGCTCAAACCGTTCCAGATAGCGCTCGGTGGGCGCTTTGCTCTCTTGCGCCTCTTCAACCAGGTTGATGATGCGCGACAACGTGGATTCCGCGGCTTTGCGCTGCGCGCGCACATCCAGGCTGCCCAACGTATTCAAAGTCCCAGCGAAAACGGACGCGCCGGGCACTTTATCCACAGGGATGGACTCGCCTGTGATGGGGCTTTCGTCCACTGCCGAGCCGCCGCCAATGACCTTGCCATCAATAGGGATGCGTTCGCCTGGCTCGATCAACACGGTGTCGCCAACGCGGATTTCGTCGATGCGCAGCTGCCGGACTTCCGATCCTCGCTTGACTTTGGCGACTTCTGGATAGAGCGTAAAGAGGCTGCGGATGGCGCTGCGGCTGCGACCAATGGCGTAATCCTGCAAGACATTGCTCAACGAGAACAAGAAGAGCAGGATCGCGCCTTCATGCCATTCGCCGATCAAAGCCGCGCCCAAAGCCGCCAAGATCATCAGCAAATCGACATCAATCTGGCCCTGTCGCAGGCTCGTCAAGGCTTGGCGCGCTCCATAGTAGCCGCCAGCAGCATAGGAAAGGACATTCAAGGCCAGCAGCAATGTGCCAGGCGCGCCAATCCGCTCGCAGAGCAAGCTCAACAGGACGGCGCCCAGTGTTAGCAGGACCAATCGCGGCGCCAGCCAAGTCGCGTCGCCCAGCCGCGAAAAGGCAATTTCGCCGCCCACGTTATTCAGTGCTTTCTTCCTGTTCATCTTTATCCGCGCAAAACAAGATTCATGCGTAACCATATATTAAGTTTAACTGAAGTTAATCCTATTGTCAACCGATGATAAAAAAGGACTTGCCACTGGCAAGCCCTCGGAAATACGCCCAAAGTCATGGGGATTCAAACGATATCTTCGTTGCTGGGGATCTGCCGCAGCGGGCGAATGATGCCCAAGTGGAAAGCCATGCCCAGCAGCGCGATGGCGATGGCAGACCAGCTGTAGGCGACTGCTTCGACCGACAGTCCCGGCATGACATGCTCGGCGAAGTACGCGACGGGGTTGGTGATCGCGCCGCCGCTGGTGGCTGGCGTTTGCAGCACGGCGGGCAAATCCAGAACGATATGCAGCGCCGTCATCAGCGCGATGATCGACAAGACAATCTGCGTGATTGATTTGCGCGAACGCAGCCGATTGATATCACCCGCGCCAGTCACGCCCAGGAAGATCAGCAGCGCGCCAAAGCCTGTGCACACGAGCAGTGAAAGCCAGTCGCCGGCAGCATCGGGGCGGATAAAGAGCGCCAGGAAGCCTATCGTGAAGACGCCGAGAACGATCGACAAGCCGCGCAGCAGGTGGGGCGCTCGATTGACCAGGTAGAAGAGCAGCGCGCCCAGCAGCGCCGAGCCCAAATAACCCGCCGACATGATCAGCGCTTCCGCTCCATCCCGAAATAGTAGCGTGTACGCGCCAGCTTCTGAGAGGGTGAAGCTTTCCACCGCGCCGCCACTGATCTGCATGGCGAAAGCGCTGAGGCCGCCATGGATATTGTTGATGAACATACGCAGCGGGTGCATCACACCAGCCAAAGCCTGATTGTTCCACATCACCACGATCGCCGCGAAGCCCAGCGCCGAGATGATCAAGCTGCGCTGAACAATCTGACGCCGAACTTTGCGCTCTACAAATGTCCTTAGCATGGCTTTTCTCCTCCTGTCTGTGTATGCGACTATTTTGCTTGGCTATTCTGCCAGCCCACGCGTCAATTGTCTCAGGCAAGCTCGCTGCGCACGGGTTTGAGCAAGCCGAAATACATGGCAGCGCCCATCATGCCCACCGCGATGGCCGCCCACAGCAAGGCGACGACAGACGGTGGCAGCAGCGGCGCGACCTTCTGCGAAAAAGCGGCTGCATCATTGACGACGCCCGCATTGCCAATATCCGAGTTGGTAACCAGCTGCGCCAGATCAAAGACGGCGTTGAGCCCGGTCAATATCGCCAACGTATTGAGCAAAAAAACATTGATGCTTTGTGGCGCCTGCCAGCCCAAAAGCACCAGTGCCAGTCCATAGCCCAGTCCCACCACCAGCGCCGTCATGTTGCCACTGGCATCTGGACGGGCAAACAGCACCGTGAGCGCGATGAAGCCGATGCCCAGCAGCAGCGACAAGGCGCGGGTCAAGGATGGCGCGCGACTACTGAGCAAGAAGAGCAGCGCCCCAAACAACGCAGCGCCCAGATAGCCGGCCGGCAAGATGAGCGATGCGCTGCCACCAGCTGTAATCGCATAGCCAGAACCATCGGGCGAAACGGTGAAGCTCTGTATTTGTCCGCCCGTCAGCAGCGCGGCCAGGGCATGACCGGCTTCGTGCACGAAAGTGACGAAGAGCCGCACCGGATAGGTGACTGCTGTCAGGCTGATTGAGTTGGGACTTGGCGCGCCCTGTGCCAGCAGATCATCGACTCCGCGGGCATTCCACAGCAGCAGCGCGAAAAGCAGTGACAGCGCCGTGATGAAGAGCGTGCCGCGCTGATCACTGAGCTTCTGCTTCTGCGCTTCCGCCTGCATCGCCAAGGTCCGATGATTGCGCCAGGCGAAGAAAAGCGACAGCAAGGCAAGTGGCAAGCCCGTGATGACAAAAAGCAGCGAAGGCTGTATTTCTGGCGGCACATTCAATCCATCGGCGAAGATGGCGATGTCTTCACGCAGTTTTTCGCTCACGCCAGCATCATCCAGCGCGCCCGATGTGACAAGCGCGCCGCCTACTACCCAGCCCAGGCTGAGCAGCAATATCAGCACCCAAAACAAGCGGAAGAATTTCTGCACGGCTATCATTCTCCGTTTCGGCGGGCCTGGTTGCCGCTGTCAACGCCGACATTGCCCGGCGCGTCCCCAAACAGGCTCTTCGCTCTTATCTCAGTATACGAAAAAGTGGTTGCCCAAGCTTCAGCATTCGTAAAATCTTTGTAATTTACTACACTTGTATCATAACTTGAGCGGAAAAGAGACCGGGAGTGAGACAGTATGAATGCGCCAGACCTCAGCGACTATATCCCCGCCAGCGACCTTGCGCAAGCCGCCACCATGCCGGCGCGCTGGTATACAGATTCCGCCTTTCTGCCCCTGGAGGCAGAGAAAATCTTCTTTCGAACCTGGCAACCAGTCGGTCGGCTGGAAGATGTCGCGCGGGTTGGCGACTTTTTCGCTTGTGAAGTGCTCGACCAGCCATTGGTTATCGCCCGCAATCGGCAGAACAAACTGCGCGCATTCTACAATGTTTGCCCACATCGCGCGGCGGTGGTCGCACAAGGGCGTGGCAACCGCAAGAGCTTGCAATGCAAGTATCACGGCTGGACATACGACCTGGATGGCAAGCTGCTGCGCGCTCCGGAATTCGAAGGCGTGCAGAACTGGGATGCGGATGAAGTCTGTTTGCAGCCAGTGCGCGTGGAAGCCTGGGGACCCTGGATCTTCGTCAACCTGGATGCCGACGCCGCGCCCATGACACAGACTTATGGCGCGATCCACAGCGAGATCCAGGCGGCCGGCTTCAACCTCGATCAAATGCGCCGGATCGAAGTCCGCGATTATGTCATCAACTGCAACTGGAAAGTCTATGTCGACAATTATCTGGAAGGCTATCACCTGCCCATCGCTCATCCAGACCTCTTCCGCGAGGTCGACTACGACCAATACCGCGTCGATACCTATCGCCATTATTCCAAGCAGCACGCGCCCATCCGCGATGTGACGCCCGGCGAAGTGCGCGACCGGCGTTATGTGCGCAGCGGCGAAGGCGAACAGGACGCGCTCTACTACTGGATATTCCCCAATGTCATGCTGAATGTGTACCTGGACAACACATCCATCAATATCATCCTTCCGCTAGGGCATGACAAAACGTTGACGATTTTTGAGTGGTACTTCGAGACGCCCGGCACCGGTGAAGGCTGGGAGAGCATGCAGCAGATTATCGCCTTCAGCGACCAGATCCAGCAAGAAGACATCGAATTGTGCGAATGGGTGCAGCGCGGCTTGTTATCGAAGGCCTATGACCGCGGACGCTTCTCGGTCCTGCGGGAAAATGGCGTGCATCATTTTCAGGCTCTGGTGCACGACTATCTGACGCGCGACTAGACCGGTGGCTCATGACGGGCAAAGACATAAGCCGGCGACACGCCCAGCGCCAGCAGGCCAATGCTGCCCCACATCGCGTAACTGAAAACCGTCAACCCGTGCAGCAGGAATCCCAGCGAAAGCGATTCCAGCGCGCTCACGCCCACCAGCGAACCCGAAAGCACAATAGACGCTTCAAATGGACCCAGCCCGGCAATGCTCACCGGCAGCGCCAGGCTCAGCGCCGCCAATGACACACCCAGCGGGAAGCCATACAGCGAGTCTGGCGAGATGCCTAGCGCCTGATGCAGCAGAAAGTAATGCAGCAAAGAGAATGCCCAGGCCAGCGCCGTCCAAAACAGGCTGTTCAGCAGCGAGCGCAGGTCGGTCAGCGGCTGCAAGCCATCCAGCAAGTAGGCAAAAGCCGATTCCAGGGGCAAGCGCTTGAGCAAGGGCAGGGCGGTGCGTATTCGTCCCAGTGTTCGCTCGGCGAATCGTGGCGCGGCAGCCAAACCCAGCAGCAGCAAAAAGCCAGCCAATGCAGCGATGCCGGCCAGGGCAGCCGACTCGCTGACTTCGGGCGGCGCATCGGGCAGCTGACTGAGGCTCAGCGCGATCAGCAGCACGACGACCAGTGTATCGATCAGCCGCTCGACCACGATGCTGGTGGCAGAAGTAACCAGGGGCACGCCAGCCCGCGCCGCCAGCATGCCGCGCGCCACTTCACCAAGTCGCAAAGGCAACTGATTGCCCAGAAACATGATGTTGACCATGTGCGCCGCTTGATTCAGTGGCAGCCGCCGGCTCAACAAGCCCCACCAGCGCAGACCTCGTGAAAACAAAGCCAATGGCGAAGCGATGAAAACCGCCGCCAGCAAATAACGCGCATCTGCGCCGCGCATGGCAGCCAGCACTTCGCTCATGGGCACATCGCGCAAAATCAGCAGCAGCGATGCCACGCTGACGAAGAGGCTGGCGATGATGAATAGCTGTCGTCTGCTGACCATAATGGCTCGGTTCGGCGAGAATCTGCGTTTCAGTATAGTCGCGCTTTTCTCCTTCTACAGCGCCCATGTCGGGAATGTCTATATTCCTGGATACAACTTTTTCGTCATGCTTGACACAAGATCAATTCACCACAGAGACACAGAGAGCACAGAGAATCTCTTGTGTCCCAAATCCACGCTAATCGCCCCGGGAGTGGCGAATTCCGTGTATATGGCGTTTCCCCATCCCCGACCTGCCGACAGAATCCGCGTGTGCCGTTGCCTCCCCCTGACCTGTCGGGGGGACCGAGGGGGCGCCTGTATCCAGCAAATTAGCCACTCCCCCCATGTCGCCCGATTTGACGCGCCTGGTCCTCGAGGCTATACTGCCTTGGGACGAATTCGCCTGTGACAATTTGAGGCGACTGACTTGTTCTCTTCTTCCCGATGAAAAATGAGCGAGCTTTGGGAGAGTGTGCGATGGCGGTGGTTTCAGAGGACTTGATGGACATCCTGCGCTGCCCGGTCGCTGTGCATTACACCGACAAGGGCGATGACCCGGGCCGACTCCGCCTCGTCAAAGACAGCTGGCTGGTCTGCGACGACAGCGGCTACAAGTACCCCATTCGCGATGGCATCCCCGTCATGCTAGTTGATGTCGGCAAAAAATGGCAAAGCGCCGCCGAAGCCGACCTGCCCGTGCCACCGCCCAGCGACTGATCGTCTAGGCGGCTTGTGCCTGCCGCGTCACAATCTCCAGCGAAACGCCGTCCGCGCTGGCATCCAGCCAGACCGAATCGCCCTCGCCGACTTGCCCATTGAGCAATGCCAGCGCCAGCGGATCGCTCACCAGGCGCTGTATGGCTCGCTTGAGCGGACGAGCGCCATAAACTGGATCCCAACCCGCGTCGGCAAGCAGCGCCAGGGCATCTGCGCTCAGCAAAATGTCAATGCGGCGTTCTGCCAGCGCGCTCCGCAAACGAGCCAGTTGCAGTTCGGCGATGCGCCCGATGTGCTCGCGAGTCAAGCTGTGGAAGATGATGATCTCGTCCAGCCGATTGAGAAACTCGGGACGAAAATACCTGTCCAGTTCGCGCAAGATGACGCTGCGCTGCCTGTCGTCGCTGCCCAGTTGCTTGATCAAGTCGCTGCCCACATTGCTGGTCATGATGATGAGGCTGTTGCTGAAGTTGACCGTGCGTCCCTGTCCATCGGTCAGCCGGCCTTCGTCGAAGACCTGCAGAAAGGTGTTGAAGACATCGGGATGCGCTTTTTCGATCTCATCCAGCAGCAGCACGCTGTAGGGTCTGCGCCGCAATGCTTCGGTTAGCTGTCCACCTTCTTCGTATCCGACATAGCCGGGTGGCGCGCCAATGAGCCGGGCGATGCTGTGTTTTTCGCCATACTCGCTCATATCGATTCGCACCATAGCCGCTTCGTCGTCAAAGAGGAAGTGAGCCAGCGAGCGCGCCATTTCTGTTTTGCCGACGCCAGTCGGACCCAAAAACAAAAAGGCGCCTATGGGACGATTGGCATCGTTCAAGCCAGCGCGACTGCGGCGAACCGCGGCGGAAACAGCCCGTACGGCATCGACTTGCCCGACCACGCGCTCGTGCAAATGCGCTTCCATGCGCAGCAGCTTCTCGACCTCGCCTTCCAGCATGCGCGCGACTGGCACGCCCGTCCAGCGACTGACGATAGCGGCGACTTCATCGGCATCCACTTCTTCCTTGAGCATCAACGTGCCGGCCCCCCGCATCTCGTTGATTGTCGCCTCGCGCTCGTGCAGCGATCTCTCCAGCGCGGGCAGCTCGCCATAGCGCAGTCGCGCCGCGCTTTCGAGGTCGTTGCGGCGTTCGGACTGTTCCAGCTGCAGGCGCGCCTCGTCCAGCTGCGCTTTGATCTGCGAAAGCCCCTCGATAGCGTCTTTCGAATGCTGCCAGACCGCCAGCAGGCTAGAAAGTGATTCGCGCGCATCGGCCAGCTCGCCTTCCAGGTCTTCGAGCCGCTGCCGGGATGCCGCGTCTTTTTCTTTGCGCAAGGCGGCGCGTTCGATCTCCAGCTGCATGATCTGCCGCTCCACCTGGTCGAGCTGGGCGGGCTTGCTGTCGATTTCCATTTTGAGGTGGGCGGCTGCTTCGTCGATGAGGTCGATGGCTTTGTCGGGCAGCTGGCGGTCGGGCAGGTACCGTTGGCTGAGCGTGGCGGCGGCGATGACAGCGCCATCCTGGATGCGCACGCCATGATGCACTTCATACCGTTCTTTCAAACCACGCAGGATGCTGATGGTATCGGCAACGCTGGGCTGATCGACAAAAATGGGCTGGAAGCGGCGTTCCAGGGCAGCGTCTTTTTCGATGTGTTGACGATATTCGTCCAGCGTGGTCGCGCCGATCATGCGCAGCTCCCCACGCGCCAGCATAGGTTTGAGCATGTTGCCGGCATCCATGGCGCCTTCTGCGCTGCCCGCGCCGACAATCGTATGCAGCTCGTCGATGAAGAGAATGATGCCGCCGTCACTCTCGGCGATCTCTTTCAACACCGCTCGCAGCCTCTCTTCAAATTCGCCACGAAACTTGCTGCCAGCCACCAGCGCCGCCATATCGAGCGCGATGATCGTCTTGTCCTGGAGGCCGCTGGGCACATCGCCATTCATAATGCGCAGCGCCAGTCCCTCGGCGATGGCGGTCTTGCCTACGCCGGCTTCACCAATCAGCACCGGGTTGTTCTTTTTGCGCCGGCTGATGATATGGATCAAGCGGCGGATCTCGTCATCGCGACCGATCACTGGGTCGAGCTTGCCTTGTCGCGCGTCCGCCGTGAGATCGCGTCCATACTTGCTCAGGCTTTCGTATGTGGATTCGGGGTCGGCGCTGGTGATGCGCTGCGAGCCGCGGATCGATTGCAGCGCCTGGAGAATGTCGTCATACACAACCCCATGCCGCCCCAGCATATCACCCAGGGCTTGGTCTCTCGTCAGCGCCAGCAAGAGATGTTCGCTGCTGGTGTATTCATCGCGCATCTGCCTGGCTTCTTTTTCCGCTTGCGCGAACAAGGCGATGCTCCCTCGTGAGAGCCCCAGGCTGCTGGCTGGCTGCATCGCGCGCGGCAGTTGCGAATATGCCGATTCCAGCTCGCGCAGGAGAGCATCTGGCTGCGCGCCGATCTTCTGGATGATGCGTGGCGCCAAGCCATCGTCCTGCGTCATCAGCGCAGCGAAAATGTGCGTCGGCTCAATCGTGTTGTGATGATGCTCGGCAGCCAGATTCTGTGCCTGTAGCAAGGCATTCTGCGCTTTGTTGGTGTAGCGGCTGAAGTCCATAATTCCTCCGCGAAGATATTGACCAATGGCCTAATCTTGACGCGAAGGTGATAGAATGATGTTTGCAGGGTGTAAAATTCTTGATAAGTCGCTGAGTTTTCGGTGGCGCGGGAAGCGTCCAATGGGAAGCGTCCAAAAAGGAGAGTGAACCATGAGGTGGCTATGGCTGAGCTTGATGTTGGCCTTATGCTGGGCGGCGTTGGTACGCGCGGATGACGCCGGCGAGATCGCTTATGGCGACCTGGTAAAGGGCGAGATCAGCGTGCGAGATTATGAAGCGCTGTATTGCTTTGAGGGCGAGGCCGGGGATGTTGTCAAAATCTTCCTGAAGCCGGCCAACGATTCTTATAGCTGGTCTGGTTGGTATCACCCGGCGCTGCTGCTCTTGAACGCGGACGGCGATGTCATTGCCGAGTTGCATTCCTACGATTCCGCCGCGATGATTCAAGCGCTGCCGGCAACTGGCAGGTATCAGATTATCGCCACTGGCTGGCATGGACGAACAAGGGACGAGGTCGGCGCCTTTGATTTGTCGCTGGAGGCGCTGGCGGAATTGAAGCCGGGCGAGGCCCTGGCTGGCGCGGCGTCGACCGACGAAAGCCAACACTACGTCGTACAGGCGGACCGAGACTTCTCCATCACATACCGACTGACTGACGGTGATTTCCGCCCCGAGGTCTCTGTCGGCGTCATCGCTGAGGATCCCTATCAATGTTCCATCGACAGTACAAGCTGTTCCAGCGACAGCGGCGGTTCCAACCTGCACGATGTGGCCAAGCTCAGCGGCGTTCGGCTTCAATCAGGCAGGCTCAGCGCGCGGGTGAATTCGTCCGCGGCTGAAGTCTACATTGTCGAAGTGGACAAGCAAGAATGGTATCACTACGAGAGAAAGCAGACGGCCGAGTTCACGCTGGAACTGACATTCGACGAGCCCTAGCACGCCGCTTTTTTGATGGTGGGGGGGGGGGGGTTCGTTTTGCCGGCCCCCCCCCCGGGGGGGGTCGGCCCCTGTGGGGGGGTTTGGGGGGGGGGGGGGGGGGGGTATCGCTTTGCCGGCCTCCGCGCCAGTGTGTGTCGGCCTCTGTCGGGCGGTTATGGCGGCGTAGCTTGGCAAGCGCGCAAGACTGTTCCGGTGCCGCGCAAGACGAAGGCTGGGAGGCAGGCCGGTATCAAGCCCGTTTCGCCTTGGTTGAGAACGATCCGCCGATGTCCCGCGCTTTCCGCTTGGACGCAGCCGTCAATGCAAGTCAGCGCCTGGAAGCGGCCAGCGCTGCGCAGCGAAAGCGACTCTCCGTTCAGTCGATGCCGCCAGGTCTGAAAATAGGCGCAATCGACCAGCAGATCGCCCTGAGGACGCGTCACTCGTGGCAGCGATTCCAGGTTGGCCACGCGCAAGCCTTTGTTAATATGCAGTTCGCGCGGCCGCCCATCCAGACCGGGTCTGCCCCAGTCATAAAGCCGATAGGTACTGTCGCTGGCTTGCTGGATCTCGTAAATCAATATGCCCGGGCCCAATGCGTGGATCGTGCCGGCCGGCAGATAAAGCACATCACCCGCCTCTACATCGGCATAGGCCAGCAGCGCTTCCAGCCTGCCAACCTTCAGCGACTTTGCCAGCTGCGCGCGGTCTGTGCCCGGTTGGATGCCGATGACCAGTTGCGCGTCCGATTCTGTTGCCAGCACCAGCCAGGCTTCGCTCTTGCCACGCGGTTCGCCTTCCAGTTCGCGCGCCTGGTTGTTGTCTGGATGCACCTGGATGGAAAGCCAGTCTTTGGCGTCAATGAACTTCGCCAGCAGCGGAAAGCCCGACCCAGCATCATATCCCGCGCCCACCAGCGATTCACCATAAGTCTGCAGCAGCTTGCCCAGGCTCTGCCCGCGCCAGCGACCATTCAGCACGATACAGCTGTCGTGCAATTCCCAGCTTTCGCCATAGAGCTCGCGAGTCGGCAACGATTTGCCCAACGTTGTTTCCAGCTTCCGCCCACCCCACACTTTGCTGTGCAGCGTCGGCGCCAATTTGAGCGGATACAGGGATATTGGAGTCATAGTCATTGTGAAAGTCGCAAAACAAAGCTAGTTCGGCAACAGTTCCCCCTCACCAGCTGGATCTACCTTCGATCGATGCACAATCAGTATATCAGCGCCGCGCCACAATGTTATCCTCGCGCCTGCGTATGCTATAATCAACCATGCATTGCAAAGCCGTCTGGTCATCTGCGTTTGTATTGGTATGCGCCGTCCGCCATGATCAACATGCCAACACCTCAGGACTATCTCGATGACTTGCATGCCATCGGCATTACGCGCTTGTTTTTGCCGCACCTCGACTCGCGTGACCGTGCCGCCGGCATTCGACGCGCGCGTCAGGAGTTGGGCAGGCTGCGCGGAGATTTGAGCCTGCAGCGAGACAAAGCAGTCGAACGCAACGGCGCTCGCTCGCCCGAAGCCGTTCGCCGCGCGACGGCGCCCTACAGTCTGTTGTTGCTGCTGCACGAACAGCTGGTCGAAGAAGTTGGCGACCTCGAACGTAGCCTTAGCACCGGCAAGCCCATGCCCTATAGCTTCGATTTCGGTCGCTATATCTTCGGCGACGAGTCCAGCGGCGACTGGTTCATCGGCGGGCAGAGCGAGATTGACGAGTGGCAGCGAATCCAGCAGTTCAAGTCGCGGCTCGATGCCCTGCGCGAGAAAAGCCAGCCGGCGCGTGAGCAATTGAACGGTGTTCGCAGCGAGCTGGAGGCGCTGACAGCCGAGCACGAGAAACGCCAAGAAAAGATAGAACGGCGTCAACAACCCAGAACGATCCGCCTGCAAATCGCCTTGCTGGTCCTGGCTGGCGCGGCAAGCGGCATCATCGGCTGGCAATACTGGAATGCCGACCGCGACTTCAGCACGGTGGCTTGGGCTTTGTGCTGTGTCTGCGCGCTTTTGATCCCTGTTGCCATCGTCAATTGGAAGAATCCGCGCACGCGCAAACTAGCCCAACAGCGCAAACTGGAACGGCAAATCCAGCAGGTGCGCGCGCATGGAAACCTTCAACGACAAAGCTACCAACCGCTCGACTTGCAGATCAAAGCGCTGGAAGTGCATTACAACCGCATGCTGGACGGCTGGGAATCGGCGCGCCTGATTAAGAAACGGCTGGACGGTTTCATTGAGGAAGCGCAGCCATTACGAGACCGCGTTGATACAATCCGTGGCGAGTTGCAAAGCCTTCGGCAACAGCGCGAGAACTATCAGGCGAAGCAGACCAAACGCCAGAAACGCGGCGCTTTATCCCGGCGCATGCTGCTGCATATCATGCTGGTGATGGCCAGCGGCGCAGTCGGCTTCTATTTCGAATATACGGGCGAGGCAGACTTCGCTGCGGTCATGTATGGCCTGGGCGCATTTTGCATTCTGCTCGTGCCTCTGGCTTTTATCGACTGGAAGAACCGCAACGGCAAGCTGGATTCGAATCTGCGCCAGCTCGAGACGCGCATGCTGCAACTGCAGACCGAAGGCAAGCAGGTCATGAAGCGCTATCACCCGCTGGAACTGCAGATAAAGACGTTGATCGCCCAGTACAAGCGCACGCGCGCCGGTATCACTGCGCCGACCGAATCACAGCAGTTGAACTAGCCCCGTGGCTCGAAGCGATACACCGTGCCGGCGTAATCGATGACATAGACTTCGCCCGCCTCGTCCTCGCCAAAGCTGCTGATGGCCATATTTGTTTTCATCAGCTCGATCGTCTGCCAGGTCAAACTGCTATCGCGCCAGGATGCCCAAATGCGCCCGGTGCAATAGTCGCCGAAAAGGTAAGCTGCCTGCAGACCGGCGATGGCGCTGCCGCGATACACATATCCGCCTGTGACCGAGCAACCGAGCGAATGGCTGTAGGCAAAGAATGGCAAGACATGATTCGGCGCGCTGCCACCAGCGAATATCGTATTGGCTTCGTAGACATTCCAGCCATAATTTTCGCCGCCGCGGCTATCTGCTGGCTGAAAGTTGAGCTCTTCCCACTGATTCTGCCCGACATCCGCCAGGTACATATCGCCGGTCGCGCGGTCGAAGCTGAATCGCCAGACATTTCGCAAGCCATAAGCCCAGATCGCATCCAGCGCCGCCGCATCGTTTACGAATGGATTGTCCGGCGGGATGGCATAAGGGAAAGCGTTGTCGACATCCAGCCGCAAGATCGTTCCCAGCAGCATCTGCCGATTTTGTCCCGCGCCCAATGGATCGTTGGCAGAACCGCCATCGCCCAAGGCAATGTACAAGTAGCCATCGGGCCCAAAGTCGATGTGCCCGCCATTATGATTGGCATAGGGTTGGTTCAGCCTGAAGATGATTTGCCCGCTGCTTGGGTCGGCGAGGTAGGGCTGCTGGGGCATGACCTGATAACGCGCAACGACGCTGCTGCCACCGTGGTCAGTATAATTGATGAAGAAGACGCCGTTGCTGGCATAATCGGGATGAAAAGCCAGCCCCAGCAAGCCCTGCTCGGAATAGCGCTGTGTGAGCGCGATTCGGCTGATCAGCGCCGAGACATCCAGGAAGGGCACAGTTTTCCGCGCGCCATCCTGCAGAATCCAAATCTTGCCGCTCTGCTCCAGCACGAACAGTCGTCCCGTGCCATCGCCAGCATGTGTCGCATAGATGGGGCGAAAGAACCCAGCGGCCACCGATGTCAACTGCATGGCAGCTGGTTCGGGCGGGCTGTCGCGGAAGATCTTCGGTTCGGCACTTTGCCCAAAAGTTGGCAGGCATAGCAATAGCGCCACCACTGCGCTCAATAAGCGCTTTGCTGTACATGCAGGGATTGTCATTTTTGTCCATCCTGTCCTTTGTCTGGCTCATGCGCGCGCCTTCTGGCTGCGAGCCAGGCGATTGAGTATAGCGGTGTTGTTGGCTCGTTCGGGCGCGTCGATGCGTTCGTCGCTGTGGATATGCCGCAGGCAGCGCAGCAAATGCGACTCAATGACCAGCTGGCTGCGCGTACGGGATTTTAGCCAGCTTTCCCCCCAAATCTCAGCAGCCATGCTGATGCAGTGCAGGTTCTGCTCGGGCAGCGCGCCATTCGTGGCTTGGGGCAGCAGCTCGTCTATCAGCTGCCAGCGCATATCTTGCCACTTGCCCGCAGCGATGATGGCGCCGGCAAAGAGCGTCACATTGCGCCAGCGCGCATAATCGTGCTGCAGCAGCGCCACCACATTCTCTGGAAATGTCCAGCCATCCATGCTGTGTGGCGCTAGTCCGGCTGGCATCCGGCATTCGTCATAGAATTCTAACAGGGCACAGGCAGCCAGGTATTCCTGTATCGTCAGGTGTGGAAAGCGGTAGAGATTGGGCGCGTCGGCAACCAGGATGCCGTTGCGGGTCGCCAGATATTCCAGCACATCTTCAATGCCCGCGCCCAGCCCGCCGCCCTGCGACTGCTGTTCGATCAGCTTGTCCAGCAGACGGGCTCGCTCAATGATGGTCGGATAGCGTTGGTAGCTCTGCTGCTCGGAATGCAACTCAAAGGCGATCAGCTTCAGCGCCGCCCGCATACGATCCAGGTTGATGTTCGCCAGCTTTTCATGCAGCTTGTCATCGGGCGATGGGATATTCCAGCGATCGAGCAGCTCGACGGTATGTTCATATAGCTCGGCGCGTTTGTCGGGCAGTTGCTTGTAATCTTCGTGAATCAACGTCAGCAGCGCCAGCATCAGCGGCTGCCGCGCCAGGGGGATGAGCGCCCCCGTCTCGCGGATGGTTTTGTATAAGTCCTTTGCCATCAGGGCCGATTGCTTTTGGGCGACAGCGCGCCCACCCAGCACACTGGGTCGCGACTCGGCGACATTGTCATACCAACGTTCGATATACGTTTTGACTTGCTTCCAGGAAAATGGCGCCAACTCGGCCGAAGCGAAGCGCCCCGACAGCCGCCAGCGCGAGTCTTGGCGATAGGCATAGGTGCGGCTGGTTACGATGATGCGGCAGGTGGGGAAGCGATCTGCCCAATTTTCAATGATGCGCTGCAAGATGATGCGGTCTTTGGCGGCATAGACTTCGTCCAAGCCATCCAGCGCCAGCAGGCTGCCATGCGCCGCCACATCCGTTTGCGTCAAATAGCCTTCCAGGTGCTTCGCCAGGTTGCCAGTGGCTCGCATGATGTAATTCAACAACTGCTCGGCAGATGCTTCTTGCAGGGCGCGCGGGAACAAGTCGGGGCTGTTGGCAAAGTCGCGCAGACTGACATAAATGGGCAAGATCGGCCCATGTATCCAGGACGGTCCCAACATTTCCAGTCCCTTGACGCCGTCTTGCTTCTCGGCGCGTGGATCGCAAGCATAGGCCAGCGCGGTAACGATGAAGCGGCAAAGCGAACTCTTGCCTGTGCCCGCCGCGCCAGTGATGACGATGCGCGGATGCGAAGCCACCACCTCGAAAACCGACTCGCGCACATAACCCATGTCTTTTTCGATAGCCTGGTAACGCCGCGCGTTGAGCTCTTCGATGCCCACGCTGTGAAATTGACGTTGGTCGGTCCAGATATCGACTGGCGTATACAGCTGATGCAGCATGGCAGGTGTATGATGCTGCGAGGCGGGATGAATCGTGGTGGTGGGGATATTCCATTCCGTGCGCACAGCCGCCAGATAGCTCTTCAGCGCCGCTTTGCTGCCTTGATACTGCTCGGCAACAATGTTGACATCTTGCCCAGCGAAGATGACATGCCCGCCAGCCGAGATGCTGCCCGCCTGCACACGCACAGCAGACGGATAATCGCGCTGTTCTCGCATTGCTTCCAGCAGGCTGCGCGCAAAAGCGATCGCCCGTCTTCCCTGAGACGCCGAGCCATCCAGGCCGCCGGTCGCCACGATCAGCCAATCTAGCCCAACCAACTCGTCCTTGGAAAGCTGCTCGGGCGCCAGGCAATCGCGAACCAACTCTTCGGCGCTGCGCTCGTAATTGCGGTCGCGGTAAATCTCCGTCAGTCGTTTGCTCAAGGGCGCGCAATAGCGGTACTTGCGCAGCAAACGCCGCAGCATGGTCAGCTTCGTGCCCGGATTGGGCATGACCGGCGCGAAGACCATCATCACCAGCTTTTGATAGGGCGATTCCAGCGAGGACTGGTCGGCTTGACGTTTGAGACGACTCCAGTTGTTTTGCACGAATCCTCGCCAGGCAGCCGGCGAGCCGATGACGGGCTGGCTGGAATTGCTGCGCGCAGCACTGAGGGCGCGGGTTGGTTTCTGGCGGGGCGGGCGGTTCATTGGATTGGTGATAATCCGCCGTTATGATTCTTTCGCGTTGTTGTGCCGGCTGAGCAGATCATGAAAGCTGGCCGCGACTTCTCCCGCGCTGCCCACGATCGCGCCAACCAGCGGCTGATCAAAGAGCGTCAAAGCTGCTGCCGTCAAGGCAGGCGAATAGCGCAACAGCGATTTTCCCGCTCGCACGAGGATGTGCTGATTGGGCTTCTTCGGTGTCGTCAACTGCGCTTCGACTGTCTGCAAGTCGTGCCGAGCAGCTTCTTTATGTTCGGGCAGCAGATCTGTCTGTTTGATCGCTTCTTCGACGCGGCGGATCTCTCGCAGCATGCGTTCGTATTCCTGCTGCGTCGTTTCGACTCCGCCGATGCTGATGGTCTGGTGCGTGTTCTGCGCGACATTGCCGCCCGTCTGCACCTTGACCAGGCCATCGCGCCCGGCGAAGACCACATGCCCGGTCACGGAAAGCTGGTCGATCTCGATGTGCATGTCACGGCGGTATGGGGCTGCCACGACTCCTCCTTCGCTCGTCTTGCTGAGGCCCGTTCCTGTGTCATCGCTGGGCGCATTCATGTCAAAGCCACCAAACGTATGCCGATGGACGAATAACGCACGCGCGGCTCTAGATAATAGCGCACCGAGGTCTGGGCGCGGTCGCAGCTGCTCACGAAGCTGCCGCCGGTTACCGCCCGCCGCAAATCGCGACCCTCTTCGGCTGCGGCTGCGGTGTTCAACGTCCACTCCCAGGTGTTGCCCGACAAATCATAGACGCCATAGGGGCTGATGCCTTTGTGATAGCGGTCGACGGGCGTGGTCTGCTTCAAGCCGGTTTCGACCGTGTTGCAGCGGTCTTCGTCATAATCGTCTCCCCAGGGGAAGTAACGATCGTCATCGCCTTTGGCTGCGCGCTGCCATTGAGCGACTGTCGGCAGATTAATCTTCATGCGCAGCTGCGCGCCCAGCCAGTTGGCAAATGCCTTCGCCTCGTACCAATTGACATTTTCGCGTGGCAAGGTTTCGCCATCAAAACGCGCCGCGGATGCTCGTCGGTTGGCATCGAACCAGCGCTGGGCATGCTCGGAAAAAGCCCACCAGCGCGGATTGCAATAGCCATCTTCGGCATCCACAAAGATGGCAAATTGCGCGTTGGTAACCGGGTATTTGCTCATCACAAAGTTGTCTACCTGCTCGGTTATCTCGCCGAATTCTTCGTCCGCGCCGACGATGCTGCTTATGGTTACGCTGCCATGCGGGATATCACACCATTGTAGCATAGGCAAGAAGTCGTTGGCAGAGAACGGCGCATCGACTATTTCGAGGCTTGGCGCGAGAGCGGGCGGATCGTTTTCTACGGGCGCGCTTGCTGCTTTGACTGGCGCGATGGCAGCCGGCTGGTTTGGCGCTTGAACGGGCTTCGGCGCCTGGACGGGCATTTGATTGTTCAGCTCGGCAGCGCAGTGACGGCGCAGATTCTGCGGGTCATAATCGCCAAACTCCTTTTGGAATTCTGCCAGCGCCTCGCAAGCAATGCTGCGCGTGCTTTCAAAATTGAAGAGCGCAACAATGTGCTGGTATTCGCGCTTCACTTCCCGCGATTGTCGCCGCTCTGACAAGGCAGCCTGTGCCGAACGCAGCAGCTTGTCCACGCGCACGAATCGCGAACGGTAGCCGCTGTCCTTTGCCTGGCGCAGAAGGCGAATGGCAGATTCGTAATCGTCTTCTTCCATCGCCCGCACAGCTTCCGAAATCAGCGCGGCCGGGCTGGTCTCTGCTGGCAGACTCGCTGGTGTCCCCGGCGGGGCTGATGGCGTTGCGGACGGAGCATTTCGTGCTCGCTCTACCATCAGAATGGCTGTCAGCAGGCGCGAGACATTTTGCGCTGTCAAGGCGTTGGACAAGTCGACATAATGCCAGGCGCGCATGGCCTCTGGCAGCACGGTATCGCTGTCGATAAGCACGGGGATGATAGCGCGCTTGAGCTGACGGGCGATGAACAGCTCGCGGCGGCAATTGCGCGAAGCGACTGACTCGGGCGAAAGCAAATAGATGAAGACCTCGCACCAGGCCAGTCGGCGGCGGATTTCTTTCCACCAGTCTTGCCCGGCATAAAGACGTTGGTCATACCATACTTCGTGGGCCTGCAGTGTCTCGATGATGCGGATGCAAAAAGGCTTGTCGACGCGCGCGTAACTGACGAAGATCTTCATGCGTCTGCGCTCTCGGCTGCGGCCGGCGGCCTATCCAGCAGCGCGCGACTGGCTGCGCTGTCAATGCCCTCCAGCGCTTGCACCGCCAGGTCATGCAGGCTTTCGTTTTCGCCCTCGGGCTTGCGCTGGTCGTTGAGCAGTTGCTGCAGGATTGGCAAGTGGCTGTCGGTCATCTGCGGTCCCAGCTGCTGCAGGGCAAAGTGACGCAGGAGCAGGCTGGCATCGTTCAGCGCCAGTTCCAGCCAAGGCAGGGCTTGTTGTGGGTTGATCTGTTGAATGGATTTGAGCGCGGCGAAGCGCACAAATTCGTCTTTGTCGCGCTGCATCGCCTCGCCCAAAGCCGGGATGACCTGTGGCTGGCGCAGCTCGCCCAGCGACTCGGCAGTGGCTTCGCGTACTGAGGCATTTTCGTGATGCAGCAGGCGCGCCATATCGCTCGCGCTCGCGACAACGCGCAGCTCTGCCAATGAACGCGCGACAGCGACCTGTACGATCCAGTTGTCGTCATCCAGGCGGCGGCGCAAATGCGGACCAGCAGCCGGATTGCGCAGCACCGCCAGCGCCTCGGCAACCGCCCAGCGCACGCTCCAGTTGCGGTCATCCAGCGCTCCGCAGAGCATGTCCAGCACCTGGCTGTTGTCACTGCCGCGCAGATGACGGGAAAAGCGGCGCAAGAACTTCGCGGCTTTCTGTGTGCGGCCCCAGTCGTCATCTCGCAGCACTTGCAGCGTACGCGCGATCTTTTCTACATCGCTGAAATCAGCCGACGCCGAGCCACCGGGCATCTGTGTTTGTTCGTCCGCGGCGGCGCTTTCGATGCTGGTCAGGGCAGCGCGCGCCAACTGGCTGATAGCAGTGCCATCGTTGAGCGCAAGCGGACTATCGAGCAGGCGCCTCAAGTCAGGCAGAGCCGGCTGGTAAGCCGCTCCTCCCACTATTTCTATAGCGGCAGCGGCGGTTTGTGGGTTCGCGCTTTCCAACAGCTCGACCAGCGTCTCACAATCGAGGTCTGGCAAGGCTTTCAGCAGTTCTGTCACAGCGCGCAGGATCTCGGAGTCCGGGTCAGACAGCGCAGCGATGAGCGTCTTCTGCGCGGCGCTTTCGCCTTCAAAACGCGCCAGCATCTCATAGGCCGCCATGCGCACAGTCCGGTCCTTGTCATCAGCCGCTTGCAGCAGGGCGGGCAGTGACTGCGCGGCGGGATAATCTGCCAGGCTGTTGAGCGCGCGATGACGCTGCTGCCAGTCATCGTGCCGCAATTGCTCTCGCAAGCGCGGTGGCAGGGCGGGTGGCGCTGCGGCTGTCCGAGTGGTCTCGTCAACAAATGGCGATTGACCGTATACCAGCGCTTCAAGCTTGCTGCCGGCCAGCACGGTCGCGTCCGGTGGATCGTGCAGCACCGCGGCGATGTCATCGACCAACTGCGCAAACTGATCTCGATTGGGCAGGTATTTGATGGCATCAATAATCTCTTGCCGCAGCGCGTCCGCTCGCCGATGAGACAGGATGGCAGCGCTGATGGCTGCGGGCATTTCAACAATCTCGGCGGCGACCTGCGCCAAGCCAATAGCGATGTCCGTTTCATTGGTCGCGACCGCTAAATCGTAAAATTCGTCATTCAAAGTCAGCAGGCGCGCATCTGCCATCGCCAGCAGCCGACTCGTCACCAAGCGTTTGCGCTCGGCCAGCGCTCGAATGACGGCAGTGCGATTGGCCGGCTGCGACTGCGACCAGCGCAACACGCGGGCCAAAATCTCGGAATAAGCAAACTTCATCAGCGCTGGAAGCAATTCTGCCCAGTCGGCGCCGTCGCCTCTCTGCAAGTCATCGAGAAGCAATATCGCCGTGGGCAGATACTTGAGCTCGCCCAGCATCCAAACGGCGTTGCGGCGCAGCGTCTCGTCCTGATGCACAGAAAGCTTGACCAGCCAAGCTGCTGCCAAAGCCAAAGGGTGGGCATCCAGCTGCTGCAGCAATTCAGCGGGATTTTCGCGGTCGACTTTGGAGACCAGACCGATGAAATCCAGCGGCAGCTCCAAGGGCAGGGCGCGCACCTCTTGCCACAGCCAAAGCTGCGTATCGCTCTTGTATCGCCCCAGCTGCGCGATCAGCACTTGAGCGGTCGTGTCGGCGTCCGGCATGCCAGCCAGCGCCGGGCGGAAGGCTCGCTGAGCTTCGGGTTCGTCGGCGCACAATTCCACCAGCCGTTCAACCAGCGTCTGTCGGATTGGTGCTGGCTGCGAATGTGCTCGCTGCAAAGCCATCATCGCCAAGAACGGGTCGATTTCCGAGATGCGATCCAGCGCACGGTCCCGCGATTCGTCCGCCAGCCCCGCGATGATGAGCAGCGCCAGGCTGTCCCATTTGCGCGGCATCCGCTCGCCGTCGTCAGTGAACTCGGGCGCTTTGATAAACTTGAGCAAACCGTCGCGTTTCAAAGGCTCTGCTGCCAGATAGGCCTGCAGCGACTCGGGTTGGAAGCGCAGCCAGCCGTCTTTTTCATGCAAGAACCCAAGCTCCACAGCCGCCTGCACAACGCGGGGATCCTGTGCCTCGCGCTCGGCATCGGCGCGCTGGACAAAGCGATGCGATTCAGCCAGTATCATTGCCCAAGCCAGGCTCTGCAATCCGCGCAGCACTTGCACCGCGCTGAGGCCATTCGCTGCGCCGGGATGTTGCTGGCTGCGCAAGGCGATCAGCGCTGGCAGTGGATCTTTTGACCACTGGCTGTAGGCAAGGGCGCGATCGGCTGCCAGCAATTCGATGCCGACCGACAGATAGTCCAATTGTCTCTGGGCGATTCGCTCGGCTCGTTGCCTCAGCAGTTGCCGAAAGTCGTTTTGCTGCCCCAACGTTAGGTGATGGCTGGCGTATTTCTGCGCGAGCGCGGTGCTGAACTGTCCGATCTCCAGAGTCGGCAGGCGCGGCTCGTCTTCGGCATCACCCCGCGAAAGCACGATGAATCGCTGGCGTGGACTGGCATCAATCCACTCGCAGACGGCTTGGGCATGCTCGGGATCCTTGGCGCGCAAGTCGCTGTAGTTGTCCAGCACGAGCAGCGATGACTGCCCTTCCAGCCAGTGCCGCCAAAATGTCAGCAACTGCCACTGCGATTCCACAAAGGCGTCGAACGTGTCCAGCCCGTTGTGCCACAGCGCCAAGTCCAGCCAGATGGGCAGGGGCGCTGCATCATCTCGCAAGGCGGCGTGTGCCTGTTCCAGCGCCAGCAACTGCGCAAATGCCGACTTGCCACTGCCAGACGCGCCATGAATGACAAACTGTGGTTCTGTATGCGCCCATTGCGTCAAGTCGCTGACAGCTGTGGCTGCGCCGGACTTCATGCCCATGAATGCCCAATCGCGCAGAACGCCAAACTGCCCGTTTCGCGGTCGGATATCGCTGCCGCCAACCGCATCACAATTGCGCAGCGCTGCCCACGCTGTCGGCATTTTTGATATTGCCAACTCGTGCTGGTGGATGAAGCCGCGCAAATATTCCAGTCGCTCGCCGGGCTTGGGCAGATCATCCGCTTGCGGAATGCGGCTCAGCAGCTCTTCTATGCTTTGATCGCTGGGGTCGGCAAACCAGCGGCGAAAATCGATCCAGTCGTTGAAGTGGAAGTCGGCGATGTGTTCGGTAGAAAAATCGCGCGCGATGACAGCGGTAACCGGCAGACCACGCTCGGCGAAGGCAGCGAATTCGGCTTGGCAATGCGGCGACCGCAAATAATCGTCGCTGACGACAAGCAATGCCCCGCCTGCAGAGGCGCGCGCCCTGCGAATGCCCGCCTGCCAATCTTCGCTGGGCGCAATCTCAAAGCGGTCCAGCCAGACTTGCCGATAACAACGCAGCAGCAGCATCGACAGCCGGAATGCCTGGTCGATGTCGTTGTTGTGGTACGAGAGATAAAGCGCTCCGTCCTTGCCCACAGCCGTCCTTTGTCGCGCGGTCGCTTCGTTACGCCTCCAATTATACTCTTGGGCTGCGAGTGTGTTTTGGAAATAGCGCGTGAATCCAGGGCAATCGCTTCAAATCTTTCCATAGCACCACAAGGACGAGCTACAAAGTGGGACTATCTTTCGCAGCAAGCGAGTCTGGGCTAAGATGCCCGCAATCCTGAGGGGAAGACACAGCACGATGGAGACATCAAAGCTTTTGCGCGGCAGCATATATGGCATCACGGCAGCCAGTTTGTGGGGCAGCTTGTATGTTGTTTCTGATGTTACGCTGCTTGTCGTACCGCCCTTCACGCTGATGAGCGCTCGGCTGACGCTGGCATTGCTGGTCTTGCTGCCTCTGGCCTGGCGGCGCGGGATCGCCAGGCTCGATTCGCCCGTGCTGCTGCGCATGTTGGCGGTGGGCGTGCTGGGCATTGGCATCAGCCTGGGCGCGCAATTTGTGGGCACAGACATGTCCAACGCAGTCAACGGCGCATTGGTTACCAGCGCATCGCCGGCCTTTGTCGTGCTATTCGCCATCGTCATCCTGCATGAGCGGCTGACCATCTGGCGGTTTATTGCCATCGCGCTGGCGACGACGGGGGTGCTGGCGATCCTCGATCCCGCTAGCGCCGATTTCGCCTCCGACACATTCCTTGGCGACCTGTTTCTGGCTTTCGCAGCGCTGACATGGGGCTTGTATTCTGTGCTGGTGCGGCTGCTGTCCCTGCGCTATCCGCAACCCACCTTAACCGTGACCGTCTTTGCGCTCTTGGGCGGTCTGCTGGTTTCGCTGCCAGCCAGCGCCTTGGAATTGTCCCAGCGCCCTGTCGGTTCGCTGGATGCGGGCATCGTGCTGGGCGTGCTCTACTTGGGTCTGGTCTGCACGGCGATTGCGCTGCTGCTGTGGAATCGAGCATTTGCCTTGCTGCCAGCCAGCGCCGCTTCGCTCTTTTTCTTTGCGCAGCCGCTGTCTGGCGCGGTCTTGGCGGCGGCTCTGCTGGGGCAGCACATGAGCGCCTCGCTGTGGCTGGGCGG
Organism: Chloroflexi bacterium bin20; assembly: GCA_002238485.1. Taxonomy (GTDB): domain Bacteria; phylum Chloroflexota; class Anaerolineae; order Aggregatilineales; family Phototrophicaceae; genus UBA6055. The sequence goes on from MPMG01000010.1 coordinate 62,104, forward strand.
CTTGCTTATCGCGGGCGGAGTGCTGCTTTCCTTGCGCGCCGGCTAGCCCGCTAGCAATCGCCGGGCTTCGCGCGCCATTTTTAACAAACGGAAGCGGCGCACCTCGGCGAAGAAGGCGGCAATGTCATCCAGGCTGTCGCTATTGTGCACGATCCGCAATTGCTGATGCTGGGCAGGATCGAGCAGGGAGTTGATGTCTTGCTTGACTCCCGCCAGCCCGCGCAGCGTCATGCCGCAGGTAAAGCCGATACGCGCCAGCTTCCGATCTCCGCGCCAGCCCGCCTCGCGCAGGCCTTCCACATAGGCGCTGAATATCGCCTGGTCGAGCCGCTCGGCATAGTCCTGCGTGATGCCGCTGTAATACATGGCGAGCGCAGTCAGCGACACCAACTCTTCGCCAATGCCGCCGCGCCCGGCCAGCGCCCAGTCCAGCAGTACGAGGCCCTCGTCGCTGTGCAGGATGTTGCGGCGGAAGGCATCGTTGTGGCAAAGAGTCTGCGGCAGCTGACTCAGCGCATCACGAAAGAGCTGTCGGTCGCCCCAGATCGCCATGATCTCGTCCCGCGCTTCGAATGGCAACGTGATTCGCGCCAGCGGCTGCTCCAGGCTTTGCGGAAGCGCGGCAAAGGCATCGGCCAGCGCCGGCACGATCGCGCTGTGCCAGCCCTGCGCAAGCCAGTCCTTGGCGGGCAAGTCGTGTCCTATCATGCTGCCATTCATCCGTCCCAGTTGGCGAGCGATCTCGCGATAATCGTCCAAGGCCCAGTTGTCTTTGCGGTCGGCATAATCCGCCATCCATATCCAGCAGGAGTCGCCAAAGTCGCGCAGTTGGACGATTTGTGGCGCGATAAAGGTATTCGCAGGCAGGTCTTCCAGCAGGCGGGCGCGGTAAAGCTCGTATTCGCGTTTCCAATAGTAAGGCGAATTCGGCGTTTCGCCCGGTCGTTGGAAGAGAATCTTCAGGATGAGACTACTGGGTGGGTCGGCTTCGCTCTCGATCCAGAAACGATATAGCGCCGTGCCGCCGATCGCGCCGCCAAAGCCGCCATGCACTGCTTCATAGCCCCACGAGACCACAGCCAGCTGCTCATCTCCACCAGCCAGCTGCGCCAGTTCTGTCATCTGCGCCGTGGTCAGCGCCGCCAAACGTTGCTCGGTGGCAGGATCGCTGGTCGCGGACAGCATGCGCTTTAGTCGATGCCGAGATATGTCTTTTGCACGACTTCGTTCTGCTGCAGGTTGGCTGCCGTATCGCTGATGGCCACTTCGCCACTTTGCAGCACATAGCCGCGGTTGGCGATCTGCAGCGCCATATGCGCGTTCTGCTCGACCAGCAGAATCGTGACACCTTCGCTGGCGATGCGTTGGATGGCTTCAAAGACCACATCCACCAGCACCGGCGCCAAGCCCATGGAAGGCTCATCGAGCAGCAGCAGGCGCGGTCTGGACATCAAGGCGCGGGCGATGGCCAGCATTTGCTGTTCGCCACCGCTGAGCGTGCCGGCAAATTGTTTGCGCCGTTCTTGCAAGCGTGGGAACATCTCAAAGGCGCTGTCGAGGTCCTCCGATACATCGTCATCCGTGCGGACATAGGCGCCCATGTCCAGATTTTCTTCGACCGTGAGCTTGGCAAAGACGCCACGACCTTCAGGCACCATAGAGATGCCACGGGCCACCAGCAAATCAGCTCTCGTTGATGAGATTTCGCGCCCGTCGTAAACGATGTTGCCACCGCGCGGCGCCATCAAACCGGATATGGTGCGCAGGGTGGTTGTCTTGCCCGCGCCATTCGAGCCGATCAGGGCAATGATCTCGGCATTGTCGACCTCAAAAGACACCCCTTTCAGCGCGTGGATATTGCCGTAAAAGGTGTGAATGTCGTTGACTTCCAGCAGCGCCATGTGGCTCGCCTTCTCCTAGATGCTTGGTTCTGTGGCGGGGTTGGTTTGGGCGGCGCCACTGCCGAGGTAGGCTTCGATAACTTTGGGGTTGGTCTGAATGTCTCGTGGCAAGCCTTCGGCGATCTTGCGTCCATAATCCAGCACGGTGATGTGCTCTGATATTTCCATAACCACGCGCATGTCGTGCTCAATCAAGACCACGGTAATGCCCAGTTCGTCGCGCAGGCGGCGGATGAAGTCGGTGGTTTCGATCGTTTCGCGGGGGTTCATGCCGGCTGTAGGTTCATCCAGCAAGACCAGCTTGGGACGATTTGCCAGCGCCCGCGCGATCTCCAGCCGCCGTTGATCGCCATAAGACAGATTCTTGGAAAGCATATCGCCCTTGCCCTCCAAGCCGACAAAATGCAGCAGTTCCCGCGCGCGGTCTTCGCAGCTGTCATCTTCACGGCGCGTGGAGGGCAAACCGAGGATCGCCCCGAACCAGCTGGAGCGCAGGTGAGGCTCTTGCCCAACCATGATATTCTCGATTGCCGACATGTTGTTGAAGAGGCGGATATTTTGAAAGGTGCGTGAGATGCCAGCGCGGGTGATCAGATCGGGCGTTTTGCCACTGATTTGCGCGCCATCGAACCATATCGCGCCGTCATCAATCTGATAGAAGCCGGTGATGCAATTGAAAAAGGTGGTTTTGCCCGCGCCATTGGGTCCGATGATGCTGGCGATCGCGCCCTCGGGGATATAAAAGTCGAGGCTGTCGACCGCCACCAGACCGCTAAAGCGCTTGGTCATGCCAGTCGCTTCCAGGATGCGGCGCTGTCCATTCTTGCTGTTTTCTGCCATCTGCGCGCCTCTCGCTCTAGTCGCCCGTGCTGACTTTGGTTTTGACACCCGCCTGGACTTCGTGCATCACCAACTTGGAGGGAATCAAGCCTTGCGGACGGTTGATCATCATCAGGATGAGCAGCGCGCCATACATCAAAAAGCGGAATTCGCTGAATTCACGCAGCAGCTCGGGCATGCCGATGAGCACGACCGCGCCCAGCACGATGCCCGGATTGCTGGCGATGCCGCCGACAATGATCAAGCTCAACACATTGATCGAAATGAAAACTGTGAAGCTGTTTGGGAAGACCGTGCCGACTTTAGCCGCGAATATCGCGCCAGCCACGCCACCCGTAGCCGCGCTCAAGGTGAATGCCAGCAGCTTGGCGCGGGCTGTGTCGATGCCCATGGCCGTGGCGACATCTTCATCTTCGCGGATGGCCATCCACTGCCGACCGGTGCGCGAGTTGTTCAAGCGGATCGATACGAATAGTGTGACCAGGCTGGCCACCAATACAATGTAATACAGTTGTTCCGGATTTTTCAGCTCGGTCGCAAACAAAAATGGCTTGGGGATATTCTGCACGCCCTGCGCGCCGCCAATTAGCGGCTTCAGCCAGTCGGACAGCGCCAGCTTGCCGATGATCTCGCCGAAGCCCAGTGTCGCAATCGCCAGGTAGTCTCCGCGCATCCGCAGCACCGGCACAGCAAAAAGGAAACCGGCGCACATGGCCGCCAGCAGCGCAATCGGTATGACCATCCAGAAGGTGAAACTGCCCTTGAACAAGCCCAGCGGACCGATCGAAGTTAGCACAGCCAGGATGTACGCGCCGACGGCGTAATTGGTGACATAACCCAGGTCGAGCAAGCCCGCCAATCCGATAGCGATATTCAAGCCCAACCCCATCAGGACGAATATGCCGATGGTCACCGCGACATCGCTGAGCGTGCGGCCGATCAACCAAGGCAGCGCCAGCAGCAACGCAGCAAACACAAGCATGCCCAGATTGCGTATCTTGTGGCGGCTGCTGTTGTCCAGCGCGGCGAATTGGCTCTGTGCGCGGCCGCCAAACATCGCCCACAGGAAGCCGGCTGCCGTGCTGACGATGAACAAAACAGCGGCGGAATTTTGGCGCAAAGTATCGCGGCGGAAGATTTCGCGGAGGGTGTCGCGGTCCAGATTCTCTTGCAGGATAAGCCGCACCGTTTCACCAAATGCGCCCACCAGCAACGTTACGCCCAAGCCATACAGCAGGGCGCGCCGCGGGATATCGGGCATGATGCGCATGATCACGCCCGCCAGTCCAGCGCCTGCCGAAGCAGCTAACAAGAACCCGATGCCCGTCCACAGTTCATTGCGGTGGTCAAAAGTTACTACTTCGACCCAGTCGCGGTCGACATGGACGAGCACGCCGCGCAGGTCGCCCTTGACCTCGAAGATCAGCGCAAAGCCGAATGTAACAATGCCGATCAGCAGCGCGCTGATCAGCCAGGTAGCCGCCGCTTGCCGCATTTCATTGCCCTGTGCATGACTCTTCCAAGCCAGGTAACTGGCGGCAACAAAGGGGATCAACTTCAACGAGGCATCAAGCAGGTAGCGATATTCGTCAGAGTTAAAGAGCAGCAGAATAACGGTCGGCAGCGCAGACAACAGGCCGATCGCCAGCCCACCTGCCAATGCCACGCGCGGGTCTTCGCCAGCCTCGGTCATGCGCGTCGTCGCCACATAGCTGGTCACAAATGGCGTCGCCAAGAGCAGCGCCTGCCCCAGACTGATAAAGTCGTTGACGACTTCACGCTCATGAAATGCGGCGATCATGCCGATGACACCAGCGAACAAGATAAAGCTGCCCGACAGCAAGCCCAAGCGCAAAACGCGGCGGCTGGCTTCAGAAGCGAGAATGTTCATGCCGCCTCCTTTAGGCTTTTGTCTCGGACAATCGTTCGCCCAAGATGCCTTGCGGACGGAAGATCAGCACCAGCACCAGCATGGTAAAGGCGATCACATCTTTGAGCTGGTTTGCGCCGGGGATTCCCAGCCCGGCCAGCACCAGATTGGGTCCGATCGCCTCGATGACGCCCAGAAACAAACCGCCCAGCATCGCGCCGGGGATATTGCCGATGCCGCCCAGCACCGCGGCGGTGAAGGCTTTGATGCCTGGAATGAATCCCATGTAGAAGTTCACGCCTTGCGGACGAAACAACCCGTTGATGACTCCAGCCGAGCCAGCCAAAAATCCGCCGACGCCAAAGGTAAAAAGAATCACCCAGTCGATGTCGATGCCCATCAAGCGCGCCACTTCCTTGTTCTCGGATACCGCGCGCATGGCTTTGCCGATGCGGGTTCGCTCGACCAGCCAGTGCAGCCCAATCATCAAGACCAAGGCCGAACAAAACACAAAAATTTGCGCAACCGGGATGCTGATATCGCCGATCTGCACTGCGCCCTGCAGCGCCCGCACCTGTGGATAGGCTTTGAAGCTGGAGCCATACAAACCGCGGAAGGCGTATTGGAGGAAGAAGGACGCGCCGATAGCCGTAATCAGAGGGACGAGCCGAGGACTGCCACGCAACGGTCGATAGGCGATTCGTTCCACCAGCACCGCCACCGTCATCGAGACCAAGCCCGCGAACAGGATCATTAGCAAGATGGCCAAGAGCGGCTGTTCGTTCAGGAAGCCGGTGCGGTTTAGCGCTTCAGCGAAGAAGAAAGTGGTAAAAGCGCCCGCCATGAACACCTCGCCGTGCGCGAAGTTGATCATCAGCAAGATGCCATAGACCAGTGTGTAGCCAAGCGCGATCAAGGCATAGATGCTGCCTTGCGACAAACCCGCCGCCAGCAGATTGACCCACTGTGCCAGGCTGATGCGCCCCGACGACAGCGTATTCCAGGCGCCAACCACCACCGCCAGCACGATTAGCACACGTAGCACATCAATGGTGAAATCGACCCAAGAGAACTCGCCGGACTTGTTTCTGAACATAGGAATCATCCGAGCCGCTAGTTTTGCAAAGTTTGCCAGCCAGACCGTGCGCCCAACCACGCGCAATTATGGGATAACCGAGCGCTGGCTAGGCATCTTCAAATGAATCCGTGGCGAAGTTCCAAACGGCCGGCGGTGGCCAATTGCCGTCGTAGACCTCGGCTTCGGTGATATGGAAGATAGCCATGGCGGTTACGCTGCCACAATCGCCGGCATAAGGCGATTCATCATAGCAGGTGAGCGCGCCCGTCAAGCCCGGATAGTCTTCTACAGCATGCACTGCATCGCGCAGCGCGCTTCTGCCGATCGTCAGGTCGCCATCATCGCTTGCCACGGCGCTGGCTTCGATCGCGTCGAGCAAGATATTGGCGGCGTCGTAGGCATGGGCGTGGTAGCCGCTGGGTGGCGATTCGCCAAATTCGTCCAGCCAGGTAGTCAGGAAGGCTTCGTAGGCATCGCCACCGACCAAAGGACCAGACATGTAAATGCCGATGGCCGCATCGCCGGTATTCTCGGGGAAAGACTCCACGAAGCTGGCTGCCGCAGTCATCATCACCGCATCTTCCAGTCCTGGCGTGGTCGCCATCTGCGCGCCAAAGAAGTTGGACTCGGGCTCAAAGAGCGGGAAGTAAACGATATCGGGACCGCTGGCCGCGATCTCGGTGAGAATGGCGGTCATATCCGTATCGCCTTTGTTGACCGCGCCGCTGAAGACGACATCGCCGCCCAGCTCGGCAAAACGCTCTGCCATGACACGCGTTGCGCCTTCGGTATACGTATCGCCATCGTGCACAGTTGCCAGCGAAGCCACGCCCAACACTTTGATCGCGTATTCGGCTGCTTTGGCGCTGCGGATCAAGTCATTCGGGCTGGTGCGGAAGTAACCGGGCAGATACACGCCGCCGCTTGCTGTGTCTTCGTTGGTGAGGCTGGGCGAGGTATTGGATGGCGCGATCATCAGCATGCCGGCCGCGTTGACGATGGGCAATGCGCCCTGCGCCGCGCTGGAACAGCTGGTGCCGATGATGCCGATGATGCTGGGGTCGGCCGCCAATCGCTGCGCAGCTGCCTGTCCGCCTTCGGCCGAACACAGGCTGTCTTCTACCACCATCTCGATTTCGCGTTCCAGCAGCATGCCGCCACGGGCCTCAATCGCCAGCTCGACGCCGCCTTGCGCATCCAGCCCAAGCGCCGAGTTTGCGCCAGAAACTACCAGCATGGCGCCGATCACGATCGGATCGTCCGCGCCAAGTTCGACACAGCCCAGCGGGTCTTCGCAGGCCGAGTGCGCCCCGACAGGCGCAGCCCAGCCGAGCATGAGCGCCAATATCAAACTAATCAGGCCGGTTCTGATCATGACAGGTCTCTCAATACAAATGATTGCGCTAAAACAAGTCAGTTTGCAGGGAACAAGCCAGAACACCCACGTGCTCTGGCTCGTCCGCAATGGTGCAGAATCTTGCGCGCTTCGACGACAGGCTCTAGCCTTCGCCCATCGACGAAGCCATGGAAAGATCCCAGACGATTGGCGGCGGCCATTCGCCATCGTTGACTTGCGCTTCGGTTATCTGGAATACAGCAAGCGCTGTACCAGTCGCGCAGTCACCGCTGTAGGGAGATTCTTCCTGGCAAGTCAGCATGCCGGTCAAGCCGCTGTAATCCTCGACGGCGGCCATGGCATCGCGCAGTGCCTGGCGGCCGATCATCAACGTGCCATCGTCCATTTCAACGGCGACCGCTTCAATGGCATCCAGCAGCAGATTGGTGCCGTCATAGGCGTGGGCGTGGAAGCCGCTTGGTGGCGCTTCGGTGCCGCCAGGCTGTTCTTCAGCCCACATCTCCAGGAAAGCATCGTAGGCATCGCCGGCCACATGGGGACCAGTCATGTATACGCCGACCGCTGCGTCGCCAGTGTTTTGGGCAAAGGTGACAGAGAAACTGCCATCAGCAGTCATCATTTTGACGCCTTCCATGCCCGGGGTGTTGGCCGCCTGCGAAATGAGGAATTCGGACTCGGGGACGAAGACGGGCAGATACATGATAGCGGGCCCGCTGGCGGCGATCTCGGTGAGAATCGCGCTCATGTCGGTGTCGCCCTTGCTGACGGCGCCCTGGAAGACGACGTCGCCATCCATGCTCGCGAAGGTATCTGCCATTACGACCGCCAGACCTTCGGTATAGGGATCGCCGTCGTGGATAGTCGCCACGGCGTCGGTCATGAGCACTTCCATGGCGAATTGCGCGCCCATCGCACCCTGGAACAGGTCGTTATGCGCCGTGCGGAAGTAGCCTGGATAGTAGGTGCCGCCTTCGTCGGCGTTGGCATTGGTCAGGCTTGGCGACGTATTCGAGGAAGAAATCATCAGCATGCCAGCTTCGCTGATGATGGGCATCGCGCCTTGTGCCGCGCCCGAACAAGTTGTGCCGATGACGCCAGCGATGGATTCGTCGGCGGCGACGCGCTGTGCAGCCGCTTGACCGCCCTCGGCGGCGCAGTGGCTGTCCTCTTCAACCAATTCAATGTCTCTGCCCAGCAGCATGCCGTCCCGCCCGAGTATCGCGAGCTCGATGCCACCGAGAGAATCTGTGCCGTAGAAGGACGCGGGACCAGACATGGCGAGGATAGAGGCGATGACGATCGGCTCATCCGGACCTACCTCAACGCAACCCAGCTCGTCCATGCAGTGCGAATCCGCCATCGCGGGCAGACTGAAGACGAGAAGCAGGCTCAACGCGGTGAACAAAAGCAGTACTTTCTTCATGGTTTCCTTACTCCTTGCTAGTTGAATCAAGCAGTGCCGCGCAACTCCGCGACTATGATCAAGTATACAAGAACATTACGGATTCGTGCAATCATGTATGTATGGGGGTGTCTATCTATAGTGGTTTCGACAATTCGACCCCTCATCTCCAGGACGAAAGAAGGGGAGTTTTTTCCAGTTTTTCGCGTATTTTTCGTCCCTTTATCTTTATGAGGGAACCTGTCAAAAACGTGTCCATCAAATCAGACACTCCCGTCAATCCACGCCGCGTCTTTTGTCGCGACTGGTGTACAATGACCGCCACGATTGCTTTTCCGACGCAGGCGCATGATGAAATTACTGGTACTTGTTTCGTCGCTTGACCTGAGCCAGCCATTCAGCGCCACACCAGCTTGGTGGCAGCTGCTGAAAGGGCTCTATGAGATCGGCGTAGAAGTTATCGCCGCACCCTATCAAGGACCAGCCATCGACAGCTTGTGGTGGCGTGCCGAAGCCAATCCAGCGCGCTGGCAAGGAAAAGCGTTCAAATCCGCGCGGGATTTCTCGCGGGCCCTGCGCCCAAAGCCTGATGTTGACGATTCTACTGCGTCTGCAGGTGACTCCTTGTCGGATATCGCGGTGCGCGCCACGGCTCAAAAGCTGATTGCTCCACTCTGGCGCGACCACCTCGCAGGAATTTTACGCCGAGAGGACGATATCAGCGCCATCCTCTTCATCACCGTGCCGCTCAATCACCTGCGGGGTGTACCGGGTTATCTGTCGCGGACCTTTGATGTGCCCGTTCTGTTTTACGATGGCGATGTGCCAGCCAGCCTGCCTCATATGCAGGGATTCGCCTCTGGCTTTCGCATGTATCAAGGCGCAGATCTAAGCGAATACGCTGCGTTCATCAGCAACAGCAGAGGCGGCGAAGACTTGCTTCGGCAGTTGGGCGCGGCGCATGCGCATACGCTGTGGTATGGCGCGGATCCCGATGTTTTCCGACCAGTGGCTGTGCCCGCGCAGGATATCGACCTGCTCTTTTATGGGCATGGGCGTGAATACCGCGAAGACTGGATCGACAGCATGATCACCGCGCCCGCCAGCCAGCTGCGCGACTACCGATTCGCTGTGCGCGGCAACAACCTGGGCGACTTGGGCGCAGTGAAGAAACTGCCTTATCTCAGCTTTAGCAAACTGCGCGAGTATATCTGTCGCAGCAAGCTCAACTTGTGCATCACACGCGGGGCGCATGCCAGCGTATATGCTTCGTCTTCGTCCAGGCCCTTCGAGTTGGGCGCATTGGGTGCATGCATCGTCGCCAATCCCTATGCCGGCATCGAAGAATGGTTCGAGCCAAAAAAAGAGCTGATCATTGTGAATTCGGCTGACGAAGCGCGTGATCACTATGAGTTTCTGCTGCGCAACGACACGGCACGACAGGCGATTGGCAAAGCGGCGCGAGAACGGGTTTTGAAGCAGCATACCTTCCGCCACCGTGCAAGCGAACTTGTCGGCATAATCAGTCAATATATCTGAGTTGCGTTTATTGACCTAGCCAGATGCAGGAGAGCTGCCATGCCAATCAATATCGGCAAAGCGCGTGAATTTGTCTACCGCCAGGGAACGCTATTTGAGCGCGCGCTATTCGCCTGGCTCTTTGATAGCGGCAGTCTGGAACGGCTGCAGCAGATTATCTTGTGCTACAAGAATCCCGACGACGGCTTTGGACACGGCTTCGAACACGATCTGAAAGCGCCGCAATCCAATCCGCTGGCATTGGAATACCTGCTCGGGGTCATGAAGCATTGCAGTATCCCGGTCGGTCGCTTGTTGGATGGAACGGCGGACTGGGTCGATTCGCAGATGAACGAGGACGGCGCCTTGCGCAATCCACCCCAGACGCGCGATTATCCACTGGCGCCCTGGTGGCAGGAAAGCGGTGGGCAAACCCAGCCAGACAGCATCGTCGGCAATCTGATCCGCTTCGACCGCGCCTCGTCATCGTTGGTGCAAAAGACGAAGACCTGGGTGATGGACAATGTCACGATCGAGTCCATCCAGTCCAACGAATGGCTCTTCATGGCCTATCACGCAACCGACTTTTTCTTTGCCATCGACGACTTTCCCGCTTTGGCAGAATACCAGCGCGCCACAATCGACAACATCCTCGCCTGCGCGAGCGCTATGCCCGAGGCGCAGTACGATTCGCTTTTCACATTTGCGCCGACACCCGATTCCATGATTGCCCGCGCCTTGCCAGCGAGTACCTTGGAGCGCTGCCTTGACTACCTGACGGGCGCGCAGCAGAGCGATGGATATTGGCGCGATCAGCACGATCTGCCGCAGTGGTATCCCATAACGACCATCAACGCGCTGCTGGCGCTGCGGCGCCACGACCGTTGCTGAGCCTTGTGCTAAACTGACCGCCAGGCACAGAGGAGAGACGCGACTTGGCTATCGACACAGTCATTGAATTCGACTGCGCGCCCAAACGCGAGTTGTCGGTGGCGGGCATCGTGCAGCGCATCAAAGAGCGCGCCCAAGCCGAATCGGTCATCGCATCGCACCGCGCAAGTGGCGACCAACGTCCCATTGCCGAGATGCACTTCGAATTCTCTCGCAGCAGTCCTGGCAATCCCGGCGAAATCCAGCTGATCGCTGTGAATGACGCCCTGGAATATGCCAGCGACCTGGAAAGCCATGCCCATCATTGCCAGACTTGCCCGGCCAGCCGCGGGGCGGGCGCCTATGGCTGCGTTGGTTTTGTTCGCTATCCCATCAGCGCGCTCGCCGAGAATTGGCTGCTGGAGCGCCTGCCCGTGCCCGACGAGCCGCTGGTCTGGCTGCTGTTGAAGCAGGGCATTCAGACTCTTGGCTATGACGGCGCATCCCTGCGCGCGCTGCGACAAGCCGACGAGAGTCGCACTTATTTTGAGCTGCCTGCCGCTGCTCGGCGCCGCCTGGGTGAACTGCGCGTGTCGGGCGATCAAGCCCTGGAGATGATAGTGGGCGTTGGCGAGCGCATCATTCCCAATCACGCCGGCATCCTGCTGCTCTTCTTCGGCGCAATTGACCGCGATCTGGAAGCGCAGCAGATCCAGGAAATCTCTTCGCATGCGCCAGATATCCGCCAGCGCACACCATTCACGCTGGACTTGCCAGCGCATCCCGACAGTTGCATTCGCGAGTTGGCGACGCTGTTTCACGCCCTGTATGTGGCCTGGAAGTTGAATGTGCCGTTGTTCATTGACGCCTGAATGCGAGAAAGATATAGGACGATGAATACACAGCAAATCGCCTGGATCGAGACCATTGCCGAAGCCGATGCCAGCGGCGATCTAAAACGCGCCTATCAACGAGCCGGCGACCCTGGCAGCGATCATGTCGACCACATTATGAAAATACACAGCCTGCATCCGCAATCGCTCATTGACCATCTGCACTTGTACAAGACCTTGATGTACGGCGAGGGACCCTTGAGCCGCGCCCAGCGCGAGATGATCGGCGTAGTCGTCTCTGCCATCAACCGCTGCGAATACTGACTGCGGCATCATGCGCGCAACCTCCGTCAGTTGACTGGAGACGAGGATCTAACAGCCCAGATCGAGCGCGACTATACCCGCGCCGCCTTGGCATCTGTCGACCGCGCCATGCTCGACTACACCGCCAAACTCACTCGCGTGCCAGGCGATATGGTCGAAGCGGATGTTGCTGCATTGCGCGCCCAAGGCTTCAGCGACCGCGCCATCCTGGATATCGCGCAGGTGGTCGCCTATTATGCCTATGTCAATCGCATCGCCGATGGGCTGGGTCTTTCGCTGGAAGAGTATTGGGCGGAGGGCAAAGACGACTACTGAGTTCAGCCGCCCCGCGTCGCCAGCGCCAGCAGCAGCAGTGACAACAAGATCACGCCGATCGCGCCAAAGGCATAAACTTTGCCGAACAGTCGGCGCGCTTCTGAACCCTCGCTGAAGATGTCTGACAGTCTCATGATGATGGACAGTATACCTGTTTCTGGTACACAACTCTAGGTGCTACAATTCAATCTCATAAGCCAGACGGAAGCAGCCATGTCAGCCATCCCAGCCGATTTCAGCGGATTCATCGTCATCGTCAAGCGCGACTGCGAAACCTGCCAGCTCATCGCGCCGGTCTTGCAAACGTTGGCAGCCACCGGTAACTGCCTGATCTATTCGCAGGATGATCCGGCCTTCCTGCCGGGCATCCCTTCTGTGCGCGACGACCGCGAGCTGGACGTGTCGTATCGCCTTGCTATCGAGATTGTTCCGACCATCATTCGCGCTGATGCCGGCGTGGAATCGCAGCGCTTGGTCGGCTGGCGGCGTGACGATTGGCGCACTCTGACCAATAACCCGGGCTTGGGCGCTGGCATAGCAGCATTTCGTCCTGGCTGTGGCTCGAAGTCGGTCGACCCGGGCATGCCCGAAAAACTGGCTTACAAGTTTGGTGATACGCAGGTAAAGGCCCGGCGCATTGAAGTCGCCCCGCTGCAGGACGAGCACGAACTGGCATTCGAGCGCGGCTGGTCTGATGGTTTGCCCGTCGTGCCGCCCACAGAAGAACGTGTCCTGCGCATGCTGGCTGGGACTACGCGCGCCCCGCAGGAAATAGTCGGCGTGATCCCGCCCGACTTTGCGCCTTGCAGCGTGGAAAAAGTCGCCATCAATGCCGTCATGGCCGGCTGCAAACCTGCTTATTTGCCTGTGGTGCTGGCGGCGGTCGAAGCGGCCAGTCGGGACGAATTCTGCATGCACGGTGTGTTGGCGACCACCTATTTCGCCGCGCCCATCGTCATCGTCAATGGACCAGTCGCCCGCGAAATCGGCATGAACAGCGCGCATAATGTGCTGGGGCAGGGCAACCGCGCCAATGCCACCATTGGCCGCGCACTGCAGCTGGTGATTCGCAATGTCGGTGGCGGAAAACCTGGCGGCGTCGATCGCGCCACGCTGGGCCAGCCCGGCAAAATCGGTTTTTGCTTTGCCGAGCGAGAACAGGACTCGTATTGGGAGTCGCTGGCGGTTGAACGCGGATTTGCGCCCGACCAATCGACCGTGACGCTTTTTGCGGGTGGTGGCGTGCATGTGGTCGGCGATCAAAAATCACGCGAACCTGAGTCGTTGACACGCAGTTTGGCGGCGCTGCTGCGCGGACTGCACCACCCCAAGCTCTATGGCGGACCCGATGCGCTGTTGGTGATCTCGCCCGAGCACATGCGCGTCTTCCGCGAAGCCGGCTGGAGCAAGGCGCGGTTTCGTGAGGCGCTGGCAGACTCGCTCACCATGGATGGGCGGCGTATACTGGCGGGCAAAGATGGTATCGCAGAAGGCCTGCCCGAGCGCGCCGCTGGTGAACGACTGTCGAAGTTCCGCGAGGGCGGCTTGCAGATCGTGCATGCGGGCGGTGGCGCTGGCATGTGGTCGGCGGCTATCCTGGGCTGGGCAGCCAGCGGCGCAAAAGGCAGCGTACCCGTCACCGTGCCTGTGAAATCTTGAATCGACTGTGTAGAGCCTATTCTAAAAGGAGAATGCCATGACTATCCTGCTAGACCCAACCAGCGAATCGCAGCCGGCACAGCGCCAGGGACTGTCGCGTCCGCAATCGCTCGCGGGCAAACGTGTCGCCCTGCTGGATATTTCCAAACCGCGCGGCGATGTTTTTCTCGACCAACTAGAGGCGAAACTTGGCTCGCTGGGCGTGGCGACGCTGCGCTATCAGAAGCCGACATTCGCTCGTGTCGCGCCAGCCGAATTGCGGGGGCGAATCATCAGCGAATGTGACCTGGTCATCGAAGCTCTTGCCGATTGAGGCTCGTGCACGTCGTGCAGTGTGCACGACATCACCGAGCTGGAAGCAAGCGGATTGCCGGGCATGTTCGTGGCTTCGAGCGAATTTGTAGAGGCAGCCGCGGCGCAAGGACAGGCTTTGGGCTTTCACCCAGCCGCGCATTTTGTGCCGCACCCGATTCAAGACCGCAGCGATGACGAAATACGCGCCCTGGCAGACGCGGCTTTTGAAGAAATTCTGGCGCAGATTGTGGCGAGCTAATCGTAGCGACTGAGCACCACCGCCGTATTGTGCCCGCCAAAGCCGAAGGAGTTGCTCAGTACATGCTGCAGCGGGCGTTCTATCCCGACCAGCGGCGTGTAATCCAGGTCGCATTCCGGGTCGGGATTTTCCAGGTTGAGCGTCGGTGGGATGAAGTTGTCGTGCAGCGCTTTGATCGAGAAAATGGCTTCTGCAGCGGCGGTCGCGCCCAAGATATGCCCAGTCATCGACTTGGTCGAGCTGATAGGGATCTGATAGGCGACTTTGCCCAGCGCGTGCTTGATGGCCAAGGTTTCGCTCTTGTCGTTGAGCTGTGTGCCCGTGCCATGCGCGTTGATATAGCTGATTTCGCTTGCGCTGATGCCGGCTTCTTTCAGCGCGCGGCGCATGGCTTCGGCAGCATCCACACCATCGGGATTGGGCGCGGTGACATGAAAAGCGTCTGAGGTATGGCCATAGCCCGTTAGCTCGGCATGAATGGTCGCGCCCCTCGCCAGGGCATGCTCCAGGTCTTCCAGGATGAGCAGGGCAGCGCCTTCCGCAGCTACGAAGCCATCGCGGGTGGCATCAAAGGGACGGGCGGCTTTCTGCGGAATATCTTCTGTGTTGGTCAGCACTTTCATATTGTTGAAGCCGCTGATGACCATGGGCATGATGCAGGCTTCGCTGCCGCCAGCCACCATCACTTTGGCGCGCCCCATGCGGATCAGGTCGGCCGCGTCGCCCAGCGAGTTGTTGCTGGTGGCGCAGGCAGCGGTGATATTGTAGTTGGGACCCTTCAAGCCAAAGTGCATGGACACCCGCGAGCTGATGCCATCGTGCAGCAGGGCGGGCACAATCACCGGGCTGACGCCGCGATGCCCCTTGGATTCGAAGCCCTGCAATGCCTGTACCACCGTGACGATGCCGCCGATGCCGCTGCCGACCACCACGCCCACATCGTATTTGTTGTCGTCGGTGATGACGATTCCCGCATCGTCCAGCGCTTCTTCAGCTGCGACCAGCGCCAACATCTGCGCCCGATCCATGCGCCGCATCTGCCGCCGCCCAAACTTGGCAACCAAGTCCAGGTCTTTTACCTCGCCAGCGACGCGATTTTCCACCAGGTCGGCGTCAAACAGGCTGATCCAGTCTATGCCCGATACCCCCGCGCGAATGTTCGCCCAGGAATCTTCGACATTGTTGCCCGCCGGACAAACCAAGCCCATGCCCGTGATGACGACTCGTTTCTCTGCCATGCTCATGTTTCCATTCACTGCGCGGATTATGCCCCGTTTTGCTGTGGTCCAGCAACCGCGACTACCATTTCCTCCGCACGCAGGTAAGTCCGCGCCGCCGCCAGCAGGTCTTGCCTGTCGATGCCCTTGACCAGTTCGGCATAATTCGCCAGATAATCCAGCCCCAGCCCAAAACTCTCCATGCTGTGGATCTGCGAAGCGATGCCCTCATTGCTTTCCAACTGCAGCGGCATGCGACCAGTGAAGTAGCTCTGGTTGTCGGCCAGATCTTCTCTGGAAACCAGCTCGCTCGTCAAACGGTCGACTTCCCGGCGAATCGAGGCGATGGCTCGCTCCACATTTTCGGGATTGACGCCGGCGCTGATCGTCCAGGGGTCGGGACCATGCCCGCCGCCCAAGCGACTGAAGGCGTAATAGGCCAAGCCCTGCTGCTCGCGCACGCTCTTGCCTATGCGCCCCATCATGCCGAATTCGCCCAGCACGCTGTTTGCCAGTCGCGCCGCCAGGTAGTCGTTCGCCTGCCGCGCCGGCCCCACAATGCCCATGCTGATATCCGATTGCGTTTTGCCCGGCACAAAGACATCCCGCCGCAGCGACTCCGGCGCAGTGTCTGGCTCGTCAACAGTCAGTATGGGCGGCTGATCGTCATTGCGCCATTCGCCAAAAGCCTCGGCTGCCAGCGATACGGCGTCATCTGCGGCCACTGCGCCAACCACCACGATGATCATGCCGCGCGGACCAAAGTTGCAAGCATGAAAATCGGCGAGATCGGGCAGATCCAGATTCGCGATCGTCTTTTCGCTGCCACTGGGGCTGTAGTGATAGGCATGGCAAGCGGGATACAGCGCCTCTCGCATGGCTCTGCCCGCCCGATAGCGCGTGTCGAATTGGCTATATTGCAGCCAGGTCAGCCGTTCGCCGCGCAACCGCTCGACATGTTCGGCAGGGAAGACCGGATTGCGCAGGGCATCGTTGGCCACATCAACCAGCAGCGACAAATCTTCCGCCAGCGCCTTGCCCGAAAAACCGACCTTGTGCACATGCGCGCGAAAGCCCAGATCTGCGCCATTGTCTTCCAAAGCGCTGTGCAACTGGTCGAAGTTGCGCTTGACTGTGCCCGTCATCAACGCGCTGGCTGTCAATGAAGCCAGACCGTTCCTGCGCGGGTCTTCGTAGAGGCTGCCAGCATGCAGCGAAGCCATCAGGTTGACCGATTGCACGGCGGGATTTTCATAAGCCAGCACGACAATGCCATTATCCAGCTCGGCGCGGGTGATATTGTCCCCGCGGGGGATGCTGTCGAGTTGAGTCATGCCGGCTCTCCCTGCGCATCGGTCGGATGCAGATAGCCCACCACGCGACTGACTGGCAGCAAATAGCGCCGCGCCACATCCTGCACATCATCGGCGGTCACGCTCATCAGCCGTTCGGCGTAGGCGTCAAACCAGCCCACTTCGCCCAAAATGAAGGACTGCGCCAGCCAATAGGCTTGCCAGGTCACGCTTTCGGTGCTGTAGGCGAAGGCGGCTCGGCTTTGCTTGCGGGCTTTCTTCAGCTCGCTTTCGCTGATGCCATCCGCCTGCAGGCGCTCGATTTCGCGCAGCAGCGCCGCTTCCGCCGCTTCGGGGCTGCGACCATCGCGCAGGGTGACGATAATGCTATACAAGTAGGGGTCGATGGTGGGCGTCAGGGACGCGCCGACGCTGGCCGCGATCTCCGATTTGACCAGCGCTTCATAGAGGCGGCTGGTCTTGTTGTCCGATGCGCCGCTGGAGCCGGTCAGCACCGCATCCAGCACCTTCAGTTTCATCCAGTCAGGATGGGTGGCGGCCGGCGCTCGATGGCAGATTTCGCAAAAAGCCGTCTTGCCCGGGCGCTCGATGGCGACTCGGCGTTGTCCCTGCTGCGGCGGTTCGGGACGGGCAAAGAGCGCGGGCGCTGGCTGAGCGGGGATCGCGCCATACAGCTCGTCGATCTTTGCCAGCATGTCGGCGCTGTCAAATGCGCCCACCGCAATCGCCGCGGCATTGGCTGGGTTGTAATGCCCCCGATAATGCGCGTACAGGTCGTCGCGGGTCATCGTGCGCAGGTCGGCCTCATCGCCGATGATCTCGTGATGATAGCCATGCACGCGGAAAGCGGCGGCGCGCAACTCTTCCTGCAACCAGAAGGTCGGCTGATTCTCTGCGCCCTGCCGTTCGCTTATGATGACTGTGCGCTCGGATTCGGTCTCTTCGGGGTCGAAGAGCGCATTGGTCATGCGGTCGGCTTCGGCTTGCATAGCGATATCGACTTTGTCGGCGGGCAGAGTCTCGAAGTATTTGGTGGCGTCCATGCTGGTGAAGGCGTTCCATTGCCCGCCAGCGCGGTCGATTTCGCGGTCGAGCGTGCCGGCGGGGAAGCGCGGACTGCCCTTGAACATCATGTGCTCGACCCAGTGCGAGATGCCGGTCTTACCCGTTGGTTCGTTGCGGCTGCCGACGCGATAAGCCAGCCACCAACTGATGACCGGCGCGCTGTGCACTTCTTTGAGCAAGACGGTGAGTCCGTTGGGGAGTGTGTGGTGGGTGGGTGGGGTCACTGCGAATCCTAAAGTTTGCGAATGTGCGCGGCATTGTAGCACAGCTCAGAAGCTACGATGGCATCTCGAAAGCGAACACGGTAATTTCATCTTTAAACCGTATTGTCATTCTGTTATAACCTGTTACAATGAAGTAGCTCGCAGCCGAATACAGGAAGTCTTTCAATGGTAATGACAACAAAACCACAGAATATAAGTGAATTGTTTGCAAGTGGTGGAGATGTCAGATATGTCTTACCGCATTTTCAGCGTGAATATGCGTGGGACAAGGCACAATGGCAAACCTTGTATGACGATGTGAAGTATATTTATAAGGCGAGATCAGAGCATCAACCACCGCATTTCATGGGTGCTCTGGTCGTTATACAAGAAGTTGAAACCGCGGGCACAATGTCACAATTCACGCTCGTAGATGGTCAGCAGAGATTGACAACCATTTCACTACTTCTTTGTGTGATAAAAGAGCACTTGGAACTTGATTCAGAGAGACGAGTTGAAATAGAAAGACTATTGACCAACCCCGGCAGGGATGGGGAAACGTATTACAAGATCGTGCCGACCCAGAAGTACAATGATCAAAAGGCCTATTTCGCGATTATTGACGGCGAGAAGAAGATTCGTTCCGAATCAAATATCGTAAAGGCTTGGGAATACTACCGAAAGCTCCTATCAGGTGAAGATAGTATTGATATAGAAGAATTCTACAATTGCATCGTCAACCACATGCAAGTCGTATTCATCAAGTTGGACCGGGATGATAAGCCCTTCAAGATATTCGAGAGTCTCAATGCGAAAGGCAAGCGATTAAGCCAAGCTGATCTCGTACGCAACTACATTGCGATGAAGTTGCCTCCTGATCGCCAGTTGAAGGTCTTTAATCAATATTGGGCACCTATAGACTGTAGGTTGAAGGAAAGAAATAAAGTTGCACGGATCGGCGAACTCACTGCGTTTCTACGACACTACCTTGCCATGACTTATGGTACACTGACTAACAAAGAACAAGTATATGTGCGCTTTCGTGATCATATGGAAGATAATTACTCGGATTCTGAAGGCTTCATCGGTGAACTGAAACGACTTCATCAATTCGCCGAATTCTACGACAATCTCTTGCGGCCAAAACAAGAGTCCAATCCCCGAATCCAGGATGGCATCGAACGGCTTAATATCATTGCTGAATCCGTCACGTATCCCTTGCTGCTGCGTTTCTATGACTGGTATTCCAGTGAGGACATCTCAGCAGAAGAGTTTTCGAAGGCACTACGAGTCGTTGAGAACTTTGCCGTCAGGGTTTTCCTTGCTGGCGTAAAGTCTTCTTCACTGACGAAGTTGTTTCCCAGCCTTCCAAGTGAATTGGACCGCAATGATTTCCTGCCTTCGCTAACAAATGTACTGTTGTCTAGGAACTATCCATCCGACACTCGTATACGTCAGACATTTCCGATCAGCTTTCAATATACTGCTCAGACACGGAAGAAGCTAATATTGGTGTTGCTCACCATTGATAAGCATCTCGCACGAGAGTCTGATGGACATCCAGTTCTAAACGGTCCAGAGACCATCGAGCACATTATGCCGCAAAAGCTAAGCCCAGATTGGCGAAAGGAGATTGGGAATACCGACCATGCTGAATACCTCGATAACGTTGGGAATCTAACACTCGTTACGCAAGAATGGAATTCGAAGCTATCTAATGGAACTTTCGCCGAAAAAAAATCAAAACTTATGTTTCATGCCTTGCGAATTAACATAGACTATTTCAATAGGCAAATTGATCAGTGGAATGCGCAGGCCATACAATCTCGCGCTGACTGGCTTACTCAGCACGCACTAAAAGTATGGCATGCCCTTAGTAGTTTTATTCCACCGGATAGCGTTCGAGAGAGTAGTCCTTCTTTGCTATCAATAAGTGGCGAAAGACATAAAGTTAAACAGTGGCAAGATGTTTTGGTTCGTACTGTGGAAGAATTGATGCCGCGATTTGCAAATTTCGATGATGCAGCACAGCGTTTCGAGTCGAACATTTCGCGCAGAGACTCTGGTTTCGCGATGAGTCACCAATTAGAAAATGGCTTCTATCTGAAAACAAACTTGTCAGAAAATGCGATCTATAGTTTCTGCAAGCGATTTGCCGAGGCAGCCGGGCTGGACGACCGCGAATGGCACGTTGAATACGAATAACCCCTAAGCCCGCACCCGCCTTTCAATCACCGCGCCAGCCGAATCCAGCCCAGCCACCCAATCCCCCACCGCTGCAACCGTCCGATGCATGCCCAGCGTGCTGCGCGCGTGACCGATAGTCGTCAGCTTGACGATGCACTCGCCTTCTCCCGCCCGCGGCGCCAGCATAATCATACTGTGCTGCGAGATGCTCGGCTCTTCCACCACCACTTCAAACAGCGCGATACCCCGCTTGCTATCCAGCCAGGCATGCAAAACCGCGATGTGTGCGCCATCGACAGACAGCTTCATCGGCGCGAAGCGGTCGACAATCTCGGCGGTGTTTAGGGGCGTGCGCAGGATCAAGTGCGGCATTTCCAGTTCCTTTATGACGGGCGGATGCGGCACGGGACTATCATCGCGCCGATAGCGAAAGAAGTGCCCGCGCCGCCCTTCGCGATAGCCTTTTTCTTCGTATTTGGTAGGAAATCGCCCCGCGACTTCGTGCAGCCAAGGCGCAGCATATTCGTTCTGCAAGCCCCGCGCGCTGGACAAGATTTCATGTGCCATTTCGGCATAGTCGCGGATATCGGTGGCCAGCAGCAGCAGTCCATCCGCCGCCAGCCGACTCGTCAGCAGTTCGACCGTCCCGCGCTGGATGAGCCGCCGGCGTCCGTGCCGCTTTTTGAACCAGGGGTCGGGATAGTTGATGTGAAATTCGCGCACCGACCGCGGCTCGAGCAAGTGAGACAAGGCGGTTTCTGCGCGGCAGTGGATGGGGCGCGCATTGCTCAGTCCGCGTTCGTCGATCTTTGCTTCGGCTTTTGCCATGGACTGGCTGGAGATTTCCAGGCCGATGATATTGCAGTGTGGGCGCGTCGCTGCCTGGTGCAGCAGATAGTCGCCGTTGCCAAAGCCGATCTCGACGATCAGCGGCTGGATGCGCGAGAAGAGCTTTGCTTGCCGCAGCGGCCAATCAATCGTCAGCGCGCTCAGTTTGGGCAACATGCTGGTCAGGCAGGCGCAAGGGGCGGCTTGCGCTGCAGGGTCTCGGGCACGAGGAAGGTGAATATGCTGGCCGCCAGCAGCCCCGAACCGGCAATCACCCAGATCGCTGAGCTGAGCAGCAGCGCATCCGCCACCACGCCCACCACCAGCGGCGCGCCCGTATGTCCGACATCGCCGATGAGCCGCCAGACTCCCAGAAACTCCCCCCGCGACCGGGCCGGCGACAAGTCCGAGCCCAAGGTCATCATGCTGCCCGCGCCCAGGCCATTGCCCAGGCCGATCAACGTGGCCGCAAACAGCAAGCCGCCGAAGCTCGCCGCGAAGGGCACGAGCGCCATGCCCAGCGCCTGAATGCCGAAGCAAGGCACGATTGCGAACTTGCGCCCGTAGCGATCCATCAGCCAGCCAGCCACCATGAACAAGCTGAAATCCACCGCCACAGAAATGCTGATGATCAAGCCGATCTGGTCGACAGCCAAGCCCAGCGCATCGGCGGCGAAAAGCGGAATGATGACTGTGCGCCCGGCGCGGATCATCTGCCCGAATACTTGCGCCGTGCCCGCCGATGCCAAAATGCGCGCATTCTGCTGGAACACGGCAGCGATGTGGAAGCCATGGCCATCGTCCGCGGATTTGCGGCGCGCGCTCTTCTTGCCGCGTGTGAACAGCGCGACCAGCGCGAAGCCGATTGCTGTCGCCAGCGCGACCGCCAGGAAGGTCGTCCGCATGCCCACCATGCCCGCCAGCAACCCGCCGATCGCCGGGCCAATGAATCCGCCCAGCCGATGCGTGCCGCCATACATGGATATCGCTTTGCCGCGCTGCCCCAGGTCGACATGGTTGGTGATGTAAACATGCGCCGAAACGGTATACATAGACCGCCCGAATCCGGTGATCAAACGCAGCAGCAGCACCACCCAAATGGACGATGCGAAGAAGAGCAAGCCAAGCGAAACCGCTTTGACCAGCAGGCCCATCATCATGACTTGCTTGTTGCCAAAGCGCCGCTGGATCATGCCGGTCGGCACATCGGCGATCAATGTACCGATGCCCTCGCCAGCCAGCACCAGACCAATGAGCACATAGCTAATCTCGAAGTCGGCGGCGTACAGCGGCAGAATGGGCACGAGCAAGCCGTGGCCCAAAGTGACCATCAGCGCCGGCAGATAGAAGGACAAAATCAGCGCGCGCAAGCCCACATCCGGTTGTTTGAATCTCGGCAATCTCAGGGGGACGGTTGGCATTCGGCTAGTCTAGCGAGGTTCGCCCATTTGCGAAACGACTAATCGCGCGAGCTTTCGCGGATGACTCTTCCCAGGGTCGCAATCGCACCCTCGATTGTGGCTTCGTCCACTCGCGTGAAATTGAGCCGCATGGTAGACAAGCCGTCGGCGGGGTTGATGTAAAAATATTTGCCCGGCACAAATGCAACCTTCTGTTCCACAGCCCGCCAATACAAGTCCTCGCCATCCACGTCGGGCGGTCCTTCGATCCAGATGAACATGCCGCCTTCGGGTTTGATCCAGCGGTAGTCGGCGGGTATATGCGTGTCCATTGCATTCAACATGGCTGCCTGCCGCGGAGCATAGAGCGCGATGATCTTGGGGACCTGCCGCGATATGTAGCCGCCGCAGATATATTCTGTAGCCAGCGCCTGGGCATAGGTATTGCTGTGCAGGTCGGCGCCCTGTTTTGCCGTATACAACCAGTCGCGGATGAGTGGCGGCGCCAAGCAGAAGCCCAAACGCAAGCCCGGCGCAAAGATCTTCGACAACGTGCTGACATAGACTGTGTTGTCCGGCGCATAGGTCTGCAGGGCTGGCACCGCCTCGCCACGATAGCGCAGGTCGCTGTAGGGGTCATCTTCGATCACCAGCGCGTTCATGCGCTTGACGATGTCGGCGATCTGCTGACGGCGTTGGCGGCTCATCGTGCGCCCGGTGGGATTTTGGAATGTTGGTACCAGATAGATGAACTTGATAGCTTGCTGCTCCAGCACGGCTTGCAAGGCTTCGGGCACGATGCCTTCGTCGTCGCTGGCGATGCTGACATAGTTGGGCTGGTAGACGCCAAATGCCGAAAGCGCGCCCAAATAACTGGGCGATTCCAGCGCGATAACATCGCCCGGGCTCAGCAGCACCTTGCCCAACGTATCCAGCACGCTCTGCGAGCCATTGAATACCAGCAGCTCATCGGCAGTCGCGGCAATGCCTTTGCCCGCCAGGAAACCCGCCAGCGCTTCGACAAAGGGCGCAAAGCCTTCTGTGCGGTCGTATTGCAGCGCCGCCGCGCCATAGCGATCCAGCACTGCTTCGTTTATTTTGTACAATTCTTCGATAGGGAAGGTTTCTGGCGCTGGGATGCCACCGGCCAGGGACACCATGCCCGGCTGTGATACCACCTTGAGGATTTCGCGAATCTGGTTGCGCTGCATACTCTGCGTGCGCTTGCTGAGCAAATGCTGAAAGTTGCGCGTCATGATTTTCCTGTTTGCGTGATTTTGTCGCAGTACGAATTCAAGCACAAAGGGCGCAGAGGCGAGGGAAAGAGCTGAAGCCAATTACACCAGATAGTCGCGCAGGTTGTGCGCCACCTGCGGATGACGCAGCCGACGCAGCGCTTCTTTCTCCAGCTGGCGGATTCGCTCGCGGCTCAAGCCAAATTTGTTGGCGATCTCTTCTAACGTGTGCGGTTCACCGCCACCCAAGCCAAAACGCATGCGCAAGATGCTGCTTTGGCGCGGGGTCAACTCTGCCAGGACTTCTTCGATCGCTTCGCCCAGCAAGATCTGGGTTGCGCTGTCGACCGGGCTGACAGATTCCTGGTCTTCGATGAAATCGCCAAACTCGCTGTCGCCATCTTCGCCGACCGGGCGTTCCAGCGAGGTGGCGTGCTGGCTGGCATCCATCATGGCGCGCACGGCTTCGGCAGCCACTTTCAGCTCGGTGGCGATCTCTTCTGGCGTGGGTCTGCGTCCCAGGCTCTGCTCCAGGTCTTGCGAGGTGCGATACATCTGGCGGATGCGCTCGGTCATGTGCAGCGGGATGCGGATGGTGCGGGTCTTTTGTGCCAGCGAGCGGGTGATTGCCTGGCGGATCCACCAGGTGGCATACGTGCTGAAGCGATTGCCACGCGAATAGTCGTATTTGTCCACCGCGCGCATCAAACCGACATTGCCCTCTTGGATAAGATCGGGGAAGGGCAGGCCTTGCCCCATATAGCGCTTGGCAATGCTGACGACCAGCCGCGTATTTGCCCGCCCCAGATGTTCGCGCGCCGCTTGGCCATCGCGCACCATTTGCCGCAGGTGGCGTCGCCAGCGCTCGCTTTTCTGTTCTACTTCCGGGCTCTTGAGGTGACGCCTGGCACGGAATCCGCGCTCAATGCGCTTCGCCAGGTCGACTTCGTCAGCGGCGGTGAGCAGCGGTTCCTGCGCCATCTGCCGAAAATACAGTCCGACTGGATCATCGGAAGAAATGTGGCTGATATCGGCGACGGCTTTCTTGGGTAAAACGATGCGCTCCGCGATCTCTGGCTCGGCGAGGTCCGACGCTTCATTCAATAAACCGTCCGCAGTGACCACCGCATCGTTGTGGCGCAACTCAATGCCGCGTTCTTCCATCAATGTGAGCAGCCGGCGCAAGGCGACCCGGTCTTCGCGATTGTCGTCCAGCAACTCTTTAACTTGTTCGAAACTTACAAATCCCCGTTCTTCCGCAAGCTCCACCAGAGATTGAATCACATCCAACCCTTTACTTGTGAGGTGAATAAGGCGAAAACATTATTGGTGCAGCAAAATCAAGCTTTCATTCCAACTTCCATTCTGTGCCAAAACGCTGCCAAATGTCAACCGACATTTTTGTCGAATCTGCCACTGCCGTCCTGTGCAATCTGGCGCGACTATCCAGCCCCCAGCCGCCCTAGCGCCGCACAACCTTGTTCACGATGCCGAACCAAAATGGCGCGCCCTGCGCAGCCGCAACCACCGTAGCCGCGATGCCCAGCAGCTTCGTCAGCAGCAAGCCCGTCCAGCCGTCCGGATTATTCTCGGGCAGATAATTCCACAGATTGCTCGGGTCGCTGCGACTATAGTGATCGGCGGGCAGATGGGCGAGGCTCTGGAAGCCCCAGCCGATGGGCAGACTCAGCGCTTCGAGGTCGCCCAACTGATTGACGATGGCAGCGCCGCTTTCCACGGCGTCTTCCAGCTGGGTATCGCCTTCGGCATCGTTGGCTCGCAGTTCGTCGTCCGCTTCGCCAACCTGATCGCCCAAAGCGCCGCTTTGCAAAGAATAAGTCGCTGTGCCGCTGATTTGCGCTCGTTGAGCCGGGTCTTCCCAAAGCGTCTGCGCGATGTGCAGCGTGTCAATGTTGATCAGCAATGCGAAGCACAAAGCCACGATCAGCGAAAGCACCTTCATCTTGGCTGTGTAGGCGGCGCTGGCGCGATTCATGGCGCTGTTGAACCAGCCTTCCAGGTTGCCGCGCGCCTCTTGCATGTTTTCTGCGCCAGAAAGCACCGTCGCCAAGACATTGCGCAACTGGTCGTCTTCGACCTGTCGCACACCTGCGAGCAGCGCTACATGGTTTGTCTGCCCCGCGCCCAGCCGGCTGATCTCTTCGTCTATCTGGCTGACGATATCCGCCAATGCCGCCCGATAACGCCGATCTTGCACATAGCGCAGGGAATTGCGCAGCTCTTTTGTATCCTGACCGCCCCTGACCACGCGCTGAACCATCACCCGCAAGCCGCGCCGTTCGGGTCCAGGCGGCATGCCATCCACCACATTGATCAGCGCGCCAAATAACCGCTGGTCCGATTCGGCTTTGACTGTCGTCAGCACCACATCGACGAAAGTCGCCGGCTCAATATAGTCGACAGAGGCGATCGGTCTGCGGGCGGTCTTTTCGGCTTCGGCCCGGGTGATGCGCTGGCTGGGCGCGACTGCATCGGCTTTGACCAGTTGGATCAGCGGGTGTGTATATAGCTTGGCGCGGATGACCGGGTCTGCAATCAAGCTGTTGATAGCGCCGCGCAGGTTTCTGGCGCGCATTTTGGTAGCGCGGGCAAAGAGTGTGTTGACCTCGGTGACAACGATGCTGAGCAGAATGATGACGAAAACAAGTCCAACGACAACTTCTATGATCGCAGTCAAGCCCAGCCCCTTCCACGCCGTACAGCGATCGGCGCAGTCCCAGAATTCAGTATAGTGGAGTCCATCATTCCTCGAAAAGGGGCGCTCACCTCCTAATTATCAGGTAAGCGCGCATCCTGGATTTTCGACCTGGATTTCTGTAGCATTGGATGCGGGCGGGCGGGGTTCAAAAGCGCTCGCGGATTTGCATTTTGGCGCTTGCGCTGTAGACTGCGCCCAGGGCGCGGCTCCACACTGGTTATCAGGTTTGATCCTCGAAGTCGGGCGCTTCGCCCATCTTCTCCAGATCGCTTTTGCGTTCGTCCCGCAGCATGAAGTCGTTGATGATGTACATATTGGATGTCTGTCGGCCGCCCAGGTGGCGCGTGCGCGTCTCGATGTAGCCTTTGATCTCCAGGGATTTCAGCTTGCGCCGGACAGTTTTGACTGAGGAGTCTGTTTCGCGGGCGATTGTTTTGGCGCTGGGGTAGCTGTAGAGAGGGTAGTTGTCCGGGTTGGCGCGCCAGATCAGGTAGAAGAGGATGGCTTTTTCTATGGGGCAGCCGATGTTGACTTTGTAGAGCTGTTGGAAGTAGCGCATTTTGTTGATCTTTTTGCTGGTCTTCTTCGATTCGCTTGCATATGTGTTCGTCATCCTGTATCCTTCAAGGCGAAGTGTGGGTAGACCGCTCTTCGGGCGCCCTGAGTTTCGGCTCAGGGCGTTTCCTTTTGGGATTGTATACCAGCCTCGAAATCCCGCAAGCGACCACATAGAAAATATGTTCTGATTGCGGCCAGCGCAGGAAAAAAATAGCGCCGAGCTTGTGAGGGCGGGTTCTGTGGGCGATGCGAGGTTTTGTGTAGCCAGGTCGTCCGCGCGGAAAAATAAGCTTGCGTTTTTGAGTACGGACGACCTGACGGCGGAATGTCTTACCTCGTTCGCTGAGATTGAACCCGCGCACGCCCACTCTTTGTCCCAGCTGTGGCGTTTGCTTCTGCGGTTGCGGTCTCTTGCGACTGTCGGCGAGGCTGGGCGACGTGGGACGGCGCTTTTGTCCGTTCGGGGCAAGCCAGGCGGCGTTCTTTGCCGCCATTGGCGCAGCCGCTTTGCCGCGTTCTTTGCGGCAAGCGGGCGGGCATTGGCGAACACGCCGGCGGCGTTTTTTGCCGCCAAGATGTTTCGCCGCCCGACATGGGGCAGGGGGAGCGCGCGGCGGCGGCGTTCTTTGCCGCAACGCAATCGCGCGCGGGGGGGCGCGGGCCGCCGCCGCCTGTTCTTTAGGCGGCGAAGCGGGGGTAGCCCCCCCATTACCGCATCTACCCGCCCGTCATCGGCGCTTGTCGCCGAGATTTACCGCCGCTTTGACGTGCGGCGGCGGGCGGGCAGGAAGAGGGGGGGAGCGGCGGCTTGCCGACCAGCGGGGGGGGGGGGGGCAGAACGCCGCGTGTTTTGCGGGGGGGGGGGGGGGGGGGGCGGGGGGCCGCGCCCCCCCCCCCCCCCCCATCCGCGCGCACAGGGTGGGCGCGACCGAAGCCAGCGCCGCCGCGTTCTTTGCGGCGGAGTCAAGCGACCGGCGAGGAAGCGGCGGGTGTCTTTTGCTTTTGGCGGCGCGTTCTTTGCGCCGCGAAAGACACCGCGCGCGGATTTTTGTTTTCAGGGGTCAGAAGGTGGGATTTCACCAGGTCATTCAGGTCGGGGGCTGTCTGCAAAATCGCTTAGAGGGCAACGTGGCGCTTCGACTTTTCCGGGTTTGAGCTGGAATTGGCGCATTCACGGCATACGACCATCAAGATGCTGTGGCTCATGTAGCTGGCTCTGTAGCTGTCCGGGTAGGGTCGGCGACATTGGTTGCAAAGACAGAAGCATTGCTTGGCGCCTGCCGCTTTGCAGTCCTTGCAGACCAGCTTGATCGTTGACGATTTCATCATGGTATCAGTGGCAGTTGCCCGGCGGCTATCAGCCGCTCTCGCTCTTGCCGCGCCGCGTTCTGTTTGCGGCGCATGATGTGTATGCGCATGTCGTAGGTCAGGTGGCAGCGTTGGCAGAGGGCGGCCAGGTTATCGCGTCTGTTGTCTTCGGGCATGTGGTTCAGGTGGGCGACTGTCAGGATGACGATTGATCCTGTCTGCGGGTGTGGCTCTCCGTGTTCGGCGTCGCACCACTGGCAGCGCCAGCCTGCCTGCTGTCGGATGCGCAGGGATATGGCTTTCCAGTCTGCCGGGTATCTGTGCTTGTGTTCGGGCTTGATGGGCATGGCGACAGTATATCCAGCTTGATGATGGCAGGCAAGACGGGCTGAACTGACGAGATATTCTTGGGCCGTTCTCTCGCGCCGCGGTTAGGTCGGGGACGGCACGGCGCGGGAGAACGGCAGACACCGCTGCGGCGCGGCCGCCGCCGCCCCCCGCGTAGGGGTGGGTCTGGGCAACGCCCAGACAGTGGTCGCCCTTGCTCGCGATAATTTGTGGTATTGACAGCATGTGCTAGAATGCAGGAATGTTGGCGTTTCTGCCTGCGGGCAGGGGTATAGCTCTCAAAAAATCGGGGGGAAAAATGTACAGGCTCAATCCCGATCCAGGCTGGCTGCGGAAGGACATCAAAAATGCGAAACAGTTGGCAGCGGACCGCAAGGAGCTCGACTCGTGGCTCTTGGCGCGGTTGGTGCAGCTTGCAGCTGGCGATGGCTCTTCGGCTTGCCGGGCAATAGAAACATTGATGTCGGCGCCGTCGCAAGAAGGAGTGGAATATGATGCAGCAAGAGTTGACGCGCTCGCCGAGCAATACGCCGTCCGTATTCTCCGAAGAATGGGCTATCTTGTTCAGTCACCGGCGCAGGGCGGCGAGGATGAGTCTGCTGGATTTCATCCTGTACACGATGCCTGATTACCAGGTCGCCCGCCATCATGAATTGATGGTGGAAGAGATCGAGCGCGCTATTGCCGCTGACAGCGGCCGCCTTTATATCGGGATGCCGCCGCGCCACGGCAAAAGCGAAACCGCGACCATCCGGACGATTTGTTGGCACATCGGGCGCTATCCTGAGAAACAGATTATGCTGCTTTGCTATGGCCAACAGTTGGCGAATGAGTTTTCGCGGCGAATCCGGTCAATTGTTCGCGACGACCTGCGCTATCGGGAGTTGTTTCCGCATGTGGCGCTGTCTAAAGAGCGAGCGCGTCTCGATGATTGGAAGACCACGGCGGGCGGCGGCTTGAAGTCAGTCGGCGTGACGGGCGGCGTGACGGGTCATGGCGCGGATTTGATGATCATTGACGATCCGCACAAGGAAGGCGACGCGGAGAGTCTGGAGCTTTTGGACAGCGTGTTCACCTGGTATGCGACGGCGGCGCGGACGCGTCTTGCGCCTGGGGCAAGCATTATCTTCATCATGACGCGCTGGCATCGGCTGGATTTGGCGGGACGGCTGCTGGAATTGCAGAGCACAAGCTCAGACGCGGACCAATGGCGAGAAGTTGTGCTGCCGGCGCTGGCGGGATCCGATGATATCCTGGGGCGCGCGAAAGGCGAAGCCTTGTGGCCGGAGCGATTCAGCCGCGAAAGTTTGTTGGCGCTGCGGGCTTTGGATGATCGGTATTTTCAGGCGCTGTATCAGAATAATCCGCGCGGCGCTGATGATGTCATGTTCGATATTGATAAAGTCCGTTGGGTCGATGGCTACGATGCCAATGCTGGCGAGATATTCTGGACTTGTGATCTGGCGACGAGCAGCCGGGACAGCGCGGACTATAATGTTTTCGCGCGTTGGGGCAAGATGGGCGATTCGATCTGCCTTATCGAAGCGCATCGGCTGCGCATGGCTTATTCTGGCGCTCGGCTGCGCCTGCTGCAAATCCGGCGACAGCATCCTGATGAAATGATTGTCTTCCCCAAAGACTTGCTGGAACTCTTAATGTTCAAGCATTTACGCGACGAGCTTGGCGTGGGTCGTCTTACGACTGTGGCCATGAAAGGCGACAAGGTTCAGAAGGCGCAGCATCCGGCGATTTTGGTCAATAATGAGCGTTTAGCGGTGGTGCGCGACACGGGCAGCGACAATGATTATTTCGTCCGCGAGCTCGGCGAATTTCCGATGGGACGCTATGATGATTGCGTCGACGCTTTCAGTGTTGCGGCACATTACATGCGCGTGCCTGGTGAGGTCGAGCTATTTCTGAGGGGTGGCCGCAGTGTTTGAGAAGATTCGCTCGTTCTTTCGGGCGCGCGGGGAAGTCACGAACAAAGGCGCGACGGGTCGGCGTGTCAGCGACTTGCAGGACAGCCCTGAGTGGATCTGGGTGCAGTCGCCGGACTTCACGAATGATCTGGCAATTTACGCTTACCGGGAGTGGATTAGCACAGCGATAGATCGCGTTGCCGAGCTCTGCGTATCTGTGCCGATGATTGTGCGCGAGGCTGGTGGACTTGGCGTTTATGAAGACCATCCGCTGCTGGCGCTGCTGGGGACTTACGGGCGTCCGAATCGTTTGCAGGACAGCTTTGAGTTTATGGAAGCGCATTTTAAGCGCATGGACATCTGGGGCAATGATGTCTGGTTTTGGCAATCTGAGTTTGGGGGCGCGCCTGACGAGGTCTATCAGCTGGACATGCGCAATGTGCAGATTCGCGTTGTGGATGGCTTGCAGTGGTATTTCTACAATGTCGGCGGCGTTGAGCATCGGATTTCGCCTGAGCAGGTGACGCATTTCCGCCGCTCGAATCCGACAGCCACCGGCGTATTTTGGGGCATGTCGGCTGTAGAGAAGCTGCGCAATGTGGCAGAGACGGACCGCTTGATGACGAAGTGGAATCAGAGCTTTTTTGAAAGCGGCGCGCCCAATGGCATCATGATTGTGGACGCGGATTTGGTCGACAGCAAGCAAGCGCGGCAGATGGAATCGGAGTTCAACGAGAATCCCAGGGGCAAGCGGCGTCTGGCTGTGATACGCGCCCGCCAGGGTTCGGCAGTATGGCATGAAGCGCTGATGAAGCAGCGCGATTTGGATTTCAATGATGGTCGATTGATGACGCGTCAGGCGGCATTTGACGCTTTGGGCTTTCATGTGGGCGCTGTGTCTGAGGCATCGACTGAGGCGCATGCGCGGGTAGCTGAGGCATTGGTGCGCGAGTCGGCGTGGATTCGCCATCGGCGGACGGCGAGCGCATTGAATACCGCGCTGGAGTTTTGGCCGGGCGCTGGACAATACCGCGTGGACTTCCATGATGTGCGCGCGACTGACTGGGAGCGCGAGTCGAAGAAGCTGCAAGCGGTCATGCCCTACATGACCATCAACGAGGTGCGCAGCCATTATCTTGAGTTGGGGCCGCTGCCGCGGGGCGATCGGTTTGCAGAAGTGTCCGTGCCGAACGAATTGGCTGTTGAAGAGAGGATAACTACCGATGCGTGAGCCTGACGATGCAATTTTCGTCGATGAAGGCTGCCTTGATTGCGGGCAGAGTCGGAAGATAGTCCGTGGCGATGCTTTTCCATGCGCCTGGGATTCTCTGTCTGATGGTCAGCGGACATTCTTGCGCCGGTCAAGGGTCACGCCTGCTGATTGGTGCGCATCGCGTTTGACTGCTGAGAATGCTGTAAAGCGCGAAACGGGCAGCAGCCAGCCCTATGATCTGCCCAAGGCGATACCGATTCAGAGCGACTTGCTATGAGTCATCTGCGTCGGCGCGGGGATCTTGTTGATGGCATTCTGGTGCCTTTTTCGGGGCCTGAGGATGACAGCTATGGCACCTGGTGGGACGCGCGGACTGATTTTCGTCTGGACATGTACGCGCCGCATCCGATTTTTTATTTTCATGGTCTGCGCGATTATGAGCAGCATGGCCGGCTGCGCAAATTTGAGCTGCGCCCGGAGGGATTGTGGGCAGAAGGCGTATTGACGGACAGCGCGAGTCCGCTTTTTGAGCTGCTGGATTCGGGACGGGCGGCCTGGTCTTCGGCGACGATGCCGCTGGTTGCGAGTCCGCCGCGCCCTGACGGGTACATCGCGGTTTGGCCGATAGTAGAAGGCAGCATCGCGGACGCTGGCGAAGTGTCTGCGCGAAGGGGATTGACAGCTGCGGATTATGCGCGCGCCGTGGCGAATCGAGAATCGTATGTGCGCAGCAAATGGGGAGGCTGGCAGATGGAGCCGCAAGATCCGAAGTTGCAGGATAACAAGGACCCGAAGGAAACTGGATCGAATGGGCAGACGCCGGAAGGCGTAGCCGCGCCTTTGCCTGATGTTGCCGCGAATGACGCGTCAGCGCCCCCCGCGCCTGATTTGAGCGAGCAAGAGGAATTCGCTCGCTGGAAGGCGGAGAAGGCCAAAGAGGAACGGCGCAAAGAGATCGAAGAGGTGGCGCGAGCGATTTTGTCGCCGCCGCCTGAGGATGCCAAGCGCAAGCTGCCGGCGGCAGGGGGCAAGAAATCGCCTGTGGACTTGAAGGATTCTGTCGTGCGCGTGTCTTCGCCCTGGGATCAATTTGGGCTGCTGGGCATGACGATGCATTATGAATCCAAAGCTGCGTTTCGCGGGCGCAACTCGAATTTCAGCGACCAATTCGATGACAAGTTCTTCCGGGCGCTGGCTTACAAGGTGGCTGAGCAGTGGAAGACCGACGAAAAGGTCGAGCAGGAATACATCCCTACGCCTGAGGGCTTGCTGGAAGTGATTCCGATGCGCTGCATCGACCAGTCTACCTATCGCAACTGGACGCGTTACCTGCCGCACATGCGCGCTGACGAAGCCATGATGTCGACTTTGGCGAACAAGGGCGATGAGCTGGTGCCAACCTTGCTGTCGTCGTCGCTGTATTACTTCATGCGGCTGGAGTCGCGGGTGTCGAATCTCTTTCGTTCGTTCATGATGCCCAGCCAGCCTTATGACTATCCCAAGATCACGAAAGGTCCGACTTTTGTGAGCGCCGGCGAGCTGTCTGACGCGGCTAATTTCAGTGTCTCGACCTCGAATATTGATTATTCGGATATCGGCACGGACAAGGTGACGTTTGAGGCTGGCAAGCTGGCGGCCATTACCTTGTTCAGCGAAGAGCTGGTCGAGGATTCGACTGTCGCCTGGGCAGAAGCGGCGGCGCGGATTTATGTGGAAGAGATGGCGCATGCCTTCGACTTTGTGCTGCTGAATGGCGATACCAGCGCCAGCGCCACCAACATCAGCTTCTATGGCACGAATCCGAATGCCGCCACGGAGACCAAGCGCATCCTGACTTTTGACGGCATTCGCAAAGGCATCGTGGCTGCGGACCAAACGGCTATCGCCACGATTGCGGATGATTCGATCTTGTCGGTCATGAAGACGATGGGGCCGCGTGGGGTCATCGGGCGCGACATCAGGAATCTGGTCTGTATCGCGCCGCCGGAGGTTGGCTTTGAGCTGGACGCGCTGGATGCTTATGAGGGCCTGGACAAGGTTGGGCCGCAGGCGACTTTGCTGACCGGGCAGCTGGGCTTCTGGCGGTCTGTGCCGCTCGTCATCACAGAAGAATTTCCGCAGACGGACGCGAATGGTCGCGTTGATGACACGGCGGCTTCGAACACGAAGGGCGCGTGGATTGTGGCTAACCGCAATGCCATCCTGATTGGCATGCGCCGGATGCCCATGCTCGAGCAGGGTCGCGATGCTGGCGTTGACGGTCGGTTCATTACGGCGTCTTTGCGCGCGGACATCCAGTTGATGGAGCCTGGCGCTGCGGCCATGGGCTATAACTCGACGGTGTAGCTGTGGCTTATCCTGTTCTGAGCGACATCAAGGCGCGTTTGGGAATCAGCGACAGCAGCCAGGATGCGGCATTGCAGTCGGCGTTGAATGCCGCGCGCGGGGCGGTTGAGAATTATTGCGGCGCCCGCTGGGAGTATCCTGACTCTGAGACGCGCGAATTTCGCTTGTGGTATGGCAATTCGAATATTGGCGAGTCGGCATTTGATGTAGCTAATCCTGGCTTGCTCAGCTTCACCGCGGCGCGGGCCTGGAAGAAGTGGCAGCTGCCGGAAGCTATCGCCCTCGAAAATGTCTTGGCGCGGCGGAATCCTGTCGCTGGCGTGGGGCCTTATGAGCGATTGATCGTTCGCGGCAGTTACGATGTCCTCGAGGTTACCGGCGTTTGGGGTGAGGGTCTGACTGCTCCGGATGAAGTTGCCGAATGCGTCATGCTGGTGGCTATGAGTTTGTTCGCCGCCGGGACTGGTCAGGGGCTGGCTGTCGATGACGAGGTCGACCGCTCGATATTCGATGACAAGATGCTGGCTTTCTTGCTGCAAGGGCATCGGAGGTATCGATGACCTTGACATCGGCTTTAGGCGCGCTGGCGGCCATGCGCTGCGAGGGCATTGACGATGACCGGCATTATCCGATTGGGCAGCCCGCGCCAACCATTCTTGTGCATCCGTCCATCATCTGGCGTTACGCGCATGTGGAAGATGCTGTGTTGAAGCCTGAGATCTATGATGCCCAGGCGGGCGCGTTGGTTCTGGGCGCGCGGCTGTCGCTGCTGGTTCGGTCTTATCAGGGCATCGCGCAATCTGACGAGTTGGCGAATGTATCTCTGTGGGGCGACCGCCTGCTGGCTATGCTGGGCGCGGACATGTTCCTGGGCGGCAGCCTGACAAAGCCGCTGTCGGGGCAGATGGCGCGCATCGGCGTCGTGTCTCACAGCGCCCGCCGTTATATTGGCGCGCAGATTGACGTGATTCTGAGCGTGCGCATCGAGGTCGCGTGATTCGCTTCTACCTGGACACCGATGACGATTTTGATGTCGCGCATGGTCTCGATATCAGCGAAGAGATCATCAGCTGGGAGAGCCGCCGGGCGGCTGACGGGATAAGCCGCGCCGAGACTGACGGGATTTTGGCGGCGACGGTACGGCGCGGACGGGCGCTTGCGAGCTGGTGGCGCGCGGGTCGTCTGCTGGAAGCGCGGGTCGATGACGATGTGTTCTTTCGGGGCTTTCTGCTGGATGCGATTGGCGCCGGGGACGGGCAGACGCGCATACGGGCCGCGACCTGGCTGCAGCATTTGAGCTGGCGCGGGCGAACTCCTGGCGTTGTAGGCTTGTCCGCCATAGACGCGCTGCGGTCGGTTGTGAATGCCGCGGCGGATGGGTTTCCGGGCGCCAGCCGCCCATCGGCGGCATTGATCGAGCAGACGTTTGCTGAGCGGCGTCCGCGGCGGCTGTATTGGGGCGCGACTGACCGCCCGCTTTTTTGGGGCGATGCCAGCAAGCCCTTGTATTGGCGATACGCGCCCGACGAATTCACAGGCGTTTATGAATATCTGCGTCTTGGGGATACGGATGTTCTTGGGGACAGAACTTTGTTCGGACCGCCCCCACCGGCCGTGGCGGGCGAGTCTGCGGCTGTGGTGGATCGACTGACGGCAGTTGAATACAGCATCGAGAATTATGAATACGGGCTTTATCGAGACGAAGTCGCTGTGCTGGCAGCAGGCGAGATTGGCTGGGTTTTCAGCGGCGGCGAAGACGACATCGCCTTCATCGGGCGCGCGAAGAGCGCCGCGCCGCCAGGCGAGCCAATGGCGGTAAGCCAGGCGGTCTATGGCCGCTATGCGTACGCATGGCAGGTTGGCGAAGATGCTGTCGGGCAGGTCGTGGGGCGGCAGCCGGACGTCCAGGAAAGCCGCGGCGTGATCTATCGGCAAGAGAATGTTATCGCGGCGCCGGGCGTCTCGAGCTGGAATGTGTCGGTAAGAGACCGCGGGCGCCCCGTAGAAGTCGCTGGCGATTTGCGCGTCGATTTCCCGATGATTTCGGGCGTCAGCATCGGCGCATCGGCAGCCTTTGGCGATTTGCTCATCCAGGTGTTCAACAATAGCGGCGGCTCGATGACGATAGACTGGATAGAGGTATCCGGGACTTCGCGGGTCTATCAGGGCGGCTTGTACGGCTCGGCTGTGACGGGTCGCTATGGCGGGGGGGGGGGGCGGGGGGCGGGGCGGGGTGGGGGGCGTGGCGGGGGGGTGTGCGGAGCGGCGTGGCGTCTTTGGCGGGGCTGCGGGCTTGTCTGCGGCGCTGGATTACTGGTCGGCTGTATTGGGCCCTGGCGGGCTGGAATTGCGCAGCGTGACGCTGGATGGCCGCCGTTTTCGGGATGCCTGGCGCGGAGAGCTTGGCGGACTGCTGCGGGCAGACGCCCTGGCGCGGGAAGGCATGGATGGCGGGCCTGATCTGTATTGGATCGTGGGCGTGCGCGGCAGCGGCGCGCCAGAAGTTTTGACCATCACCTATGATTTGATGCGTTATGAGGAGGGCAGCTGATGGCCTGGACAGAGCCCAAGACCTGGCGCGACACGCATGATCGAATGAATGCCGCCAATGCAAATCTTTATATCCGGGACAATCAGAATGCGCTGCGGGCCGAGCAGGCGGCGCTTGGGCAGCGGGTGACGAATGTTGAGAACAGGACAGCGCGGGCTGGTTACAGCGCGGCGACAGAGCAGGCGATTAGTTTCGACTCTCGCGGACGAAATCGGGCTGTGCTCACGACTGTCACGCCGCCGACTGATATTTTGTTCATGGAGTTTCTCTTTCGGATGTCTTCTAGCAATGTATGGGGCGCTCTTGTAAAGCTGGATTATTCGATCTGGTCGGGCTTTGCGCCGGTGTTGGCTGGCACTGTGCTCAGCAGCGACAATTCTCGTGCTTTCATAATGGATATATCTGGTGGAGGAGCGTTAGAAAATTTCTTATTTGTAGGGAAAGGAGTAGGCGATGTCATCTGTTTGTCGACAGTGCTTTGGGAAAGTGATCGACTGCCCAATCGTTTCTCGGTGCGGTGGTATCGCTGATGGGAGAAAGCCGATGGACAAGTACAAGCGAAAGCGGTCTCGTTGGATTGTCAATGTTTTATGCCTCGTTCTGGGGGTCTGCGGCATCCTTGTGTTGGTGGCAGGCTTGACAGTCGATTTCTTCGGCTTCATGTCTTACTGATGGGCGGGCGAGTCGGCGAGCTTGGCGTGACAGCATCAATTGTCATCTGGGCAGGGATGGCTCTGTTTTTCGTGTGGACGCTGGATAATTTTTCCAAGCTTCGCGCGCCCCCCTTGGATCCACAGCTGCACGAGGAAACCATATCCAAGAATGGCTTTGACAGCGCTGTTCCATATCGGAAGGCGTGTCGTCGTCCAGGGTGTACAAAGACAAAGGATTTCACCCGTCAGTCACGGACAGCAGGCTTCAGGAATGCTTTTGCTGTCGCGTTGATCATGTCGCTGTCGGGTTGGATGGTTTTCGCTTTGGCGGACAGGCTGCAGGGAAGGGGCAGTTGATGGCGCTGCGGGGATTTTTTGCCTTCGGCGCGTGTTTGGGCGCGAAACCGGGCGAACGTGCGCCCCGCCAGTCGATTTTACGGCATGCCCTTGACCTGGCTGGTATGCCCTGGTAAGATTTCAGGCGCTTAGACGGGAAGTGGATATCCGGCGTGACTGACCAGCCTGTGCTTATTGACGACAGCGACGATGGCGAAGCCATCGATGAGTCGCTGCTGGTCTTGATGGGGCAGGCGAACACGGACAACGTCTTCGCCATCGCGCTGAGCCGCCTTTTGCCCTGGCTGGGGCCGCAGCTCACGGCTGCGCTGCTGACGCGCCTGGCGGCTGTGGAAGCGCTGACCAGCGAGATCTTCATAGACGAGCTGCCGACCTGGGTTGGCGCGACTGTGGCGACTGCGGCTCTCGCTGTGGCGCCCTATGTGGATGGCAGGCCGCCGGGCAATGACGATGTGGTCGCTTATCGGTGGGATGCGCAGGCGACGGTCAACACCGATGACAATGTGCGGCTGTACATGCGGCTTGACGGGACGCTGGATCAGTCTTCGGCGCGCATTCTTTCGGTGTACAACGACGAGACCACGCCTATCCGCGCGGCGTCTTTCCTCAAGGTCTTCACGCAGCGCCAGTATGACTATTATGTGCATGTCACGCAGGCTGGCGGCGAGCAGCTGCAGTTCATCGGCTTCAATCGCGGGACGCAGCTGCGGATGCAGACGGCGGGCAGCCTGCGGCATTTGCGCTGGGGCGGCGACCTCACGAATGCCACGATGCGCGCGGCGATTTTTCAGCGCAACGGGCTGTTGGCGGAAGACGGGCAGCTTGTGTCCATCAGCGGCGACCATTTGGAAGCTGTCGACGCGCCGCCCGGCAGCGATGATCAGGCGCGGTCGGGCGTAGCCAGCAATCTGGCGGCGATACAGGCGCTGCAAGCGAGCAAGCTGGCGATAGCGGACGCGTTCACCCAGGCGTTGGCGGACGCTCGCTATGAGCGCCTGGGCAGTGGCGAAAGTCCTACGCCGGTTGCGCCGGAAGTCGTGTTTTTCAGCGATGTGACTGTGGGCGCGAATGCGAATTTGAACAATCTGTCGGTCAAGACAGATTCGACATCGACTGGCACCCTGGTCGAGTCGGTGGCGGCGACTGGCGTACGCCTGCGAGCTGGCGCCTACCTGCTGCACTTCAAGGGCACGGTCGATGCGACTGGCGAGCGCTTCAATCCGCAGCTGGGGGTTATGGCGGCTGGTCTTGGCGGTCTGTCGGTGACTTCGCCTGTGTATTATCGCGGCACGACAGGCGAGGCGGCGACTTCGTGGGAGGCTGCGCTGCATTTGGCGGACGCGACTGATCTGCAATTTTGGGCGCGCCAGGGGCAATACAGCACGGCTATTGGCGGCATCGGGGGGGCTGGCGTTCTGTCTGAGCTGGCCATGACGATTTTCCCGATAGGCGGCATCAAGGGCGACCCTGGGGCGGCGGCTCCTGAGCCAGCCATCGCGCCCTACGCGACGGTGGACATGCATCCGGCGGGACTGGCGACCGGGGCAGCGCCCGCGCAATTTTGGTTTCGTCTGAGCGACAAGCAGACGACGCGGACTCTGAGTGGCATCGCCGCGAACATCGTGGGACAGCAAGTCACTGTCTCGCCGCTGCCGGACACAGACGATTATTTTGCTGTGGCGCTGGACAGCACGCAGCAGGCGAATTTGGCGCGAAGCGTGCAGCGCGGCGACAGCCAGAAGCGCGTTGTTCTGACGTTGTCGTTCACGGATGGCTCGACCTACGACGAGCAGCTGCGGCTGTTGGTCAATAATGCGCTGTTCGCTTGACCTTTGTGTACAGATGTGCTAGACTGTGGACATGAACAAAGACATTCCTGAATCATGGGTATACATGCTAGGACCCGCATACACTCACTGGAGGGATACTATGTTGGCAGGACTTATCGCCGCGGCGGTCGCGGCTTTGTTGAATCACGCGCACGAGGTCGGCGGACCTGATGCTATTCAGGAAGCCGCTGACGCTATCCGGAAGGCTGTTGACGATCATCCGTTGGTGGATGTGGAGTGATGAGCGAACCAACGGTAACAGTCAGGATCGCATTTGAAGGTTTAGCGCCTTCTGCTGGACTCGCCTTTGGGGTGGTCAAGGCCTTGTTGGATCATGCGTACAAGGTCGGCGGGGCTTCTGCCATGCACGAAACGGCGGTTGCCATCAAGAAGGCTGTTTATCAGCATGCTTTGCCTGATGTTGACGATCATCCGTTGGTCGAGAAGGTCAAGCCAGAGTAGTCGCGCCGTAGAGCCTCGCTACGCTTCGCCCGCGCGCATTTTGGTACGTAGGTACATTGCGCGGCGCAAAATGGCGTGGCGGGGCGCAGCGTGCGCAGAAGAGGGGATTTATCATGCATGGTATGCAGAAGTTGATCCACATGCGGTCGTTTTGGACGGCTGTGTTTACCCTGCTGGGCATCGTGCTGCATGAAGTGGCGGGCTCGGACATCATCAACGCGGACACGGAGTCGGTCTTTGTGGCGACCATCCTGGCGCTGGTGGGCGGCTCGGCGGCTTCTGACGCTGTCGATTCTCATCATGCGGGAAGGGGCGCTGATTGATGAGCGAAACACAGGTAAGAGCTGAGCGGATATATGCGGGGCTAGCGCCAGCAGATGCTTATGGCATCGAAATGGCCAAGCATGGGTGGTTGATTGTCTGCGCGATAACGTTGGATGGGCTGGGCTCAATCCAGCTTCATCCTGGCTTTGACTGGTCCAACGCCAAGCATTTGATACCACTGGTAAAGCTTTTGTCTCAGGAAGCGGTTGCGGCTCTTGAAGCGGGACCGCCTGGTTCATCGGAGGCGCATTGATGGCGAATGAATCACGGAGTGAGGTTCTTAGGTCTATGGTTGACAGCATGTGGGAAGCTGTTTTGGAATCGTTTGCGGGCTTGTCTGAGGCAGAGCAGCGCGACAAATACGGGGAGTTGGGTTATGTTGAGCAAGACGAGCTTCGCCGTGGCTTGACCAGCCGTGGTCTCTTGCCTGAGTGGTTGGAGGC
Organism: Chloroflexi bacterium bin20; assembly: GCA_002238485.1. GTDB lineage: Bacteria > Chloroflexota > Anaerolineae > Aggregatilineales > Phototrophicaceae > UBA6055. The sequence continues at coordinate 103,102 of MPMG01000010.1, forward strand.
GCATTGATGGCTACGCGCAAGAAAGATATCCGCAGCTGGGATAGTCTGCTGCCGATTGTCGAGAAGCATGGGTTGGGCATTCCGCCGCTGCTTGTGCGGGCGCTCATCACGGAAGAGTCGGGCTTTGACGCGAATGCGTTGTCTGGCGCCGGGGCTGTGGGTTTGATGCAGATCATGCAGCAGTTTCATCCTGACAAGGATTTGACGAATGCGGCCGTCAACATTCGGGTCGGCTGCTCGGTGCTGGTCAGCGACTTTTATTATCTCAACCACATCCGTTCCGGGTTGGATCCAAGCTATCCGGCTTCGCTGTATCCCTGGAGTGATCGTGATTTGTGCTATCGGGCGCTGGCTGGCTACAACATGGGGCCGGGCAATGTGGTTTGGTATGACGCGAATCATCCTGATAATCCCCCAGCCAACTGGCCAGCTGATGTTCGGGGCTATTGCGCGAATATATGGTCGATGTGGAAGCGTTATCAGAGGGAAGCCGATGGTTAGGCTTGTGGATGTGATCTCTTTCTGCGTTGGCGGAGGGCTGACGTTTTGCATTATGTACTATCTGCTGCTCAACGCGCCCTGACATGGCGAGCGCGTGACATCGTTTTTGGCATGACTGCCGCTTTCACATCGAAAGCGGCTTTTTTTTGTCAATCCGCCGGCAATTAGGGGGGACAGGCTGACCACCCCCCCCCTACCCTGTCTGACCACCCCCCCCCTGGTCAGGCTGACCACCCAAGAATAGAAACTAAGAATAAGTCCCCACCCGCGTTCCGCCTCGCAAGTTTTAGAGGCTGACGCTGGCGGGCGCAGGATTTGGTGCAGCGCTGGGCGGCGGGGGCGGCTGCGTGCGCGTGGCTGGCAGAGAAGTCGCGGTGGGCGCTGGCGTGCGTGTTTGCGTGGGAGTGCGGGTCGGCGCGGGTGTATTTGTGCGCGTGGGGATGGCGGTCGGGTTGAGCGCGCGGATGATGTCCTGGTGCATATACACTTTCTCCAGGCGTCTTGTCAGCCGATTGTCGTCGATGAGATACCATTCAGCGCCGGGAACGGCGGCGATGACGCATACGACCGTGCCCAGTGGCAGCGCGGCTTCAATGCGGCTGCTGGTATCGGGCTGGGCGCGCACGATGGCTTCGCGCACACTGACTTCAAAATCTTGGCAAGGTGGCACCGGCGTGAAGCTGGGCAAGAGAGTCGGCGCGTTGGATGCAATCTCGTGGATGCGCAAGGCGGTGGATGTGCTGCCCACGACGGCTTGCTGCGTAGATTCAACGACCGTCACACCTGTCGCCATGAACGTTTGGATGCCGAGCCACAGATAATAAACGCCAAACACGATCGCGATGCCAAGCAGTATGACAAACCAAGAAGGCGGTCCGCTGTGCCGCATATGCTTGCTTCCCCCGCTTGCCGCTACATCTACAGTAGCCGATTCTCGCAGGCTTGCAATATGGGCGGCTTGGCTTATCATGCTGCTTCAACGGGTTGGCAGTCTCGCGCCCGAATCAATCAGAGATGAGACCCCGCTTTGTGCCTCCTGCGCCCCTTGCTGCTGCTGATTTTGTCGCTGATTGCCATGCCCCGCGCCAGCGCGCAGGCCAGCCTGACCATCTATGCAGCGACATCCCTGACCGACGCTTTTGAATCTTTGGCGACCGCATTCGCAGCGGAGCAGCCAGATGTCTCGCTGCACCTCAACTTTTCCAGCTCGTCCAGCCTGGCGGCGCAGATAGTCGCCGGCGCGCCAGCTGATATTTTCGCCAGCGCCAACGAGAAACAGATGGGACTGGTGGTGGCAGATGGGCGCATAGACGGCGAGACCGCGCGCACCTTCGCGCACAATCAGTTGGTCTTGGCCTTGCCAGTCGACAATCCAGCCGGCATCGAATCGATTCGCGACCTGGCAGACGAAGGCTACCTGCTCGTGCTGGCTGCCACCGGCACGCCGATCCGCACATATACGGATGCCCTGTTGCGATCGCACAATGACGATTTTGGTGCGGATTTCAGCCTGCGCGTCTTGCGCAACCTGGCTTCCGAAGAGAGCAATGTACGGCAGGTGGTGGCGCGTCTGGCTCTGGGCGAGGCTGATGCCGGCATCGTCTATCAGACCGATGTGCTTGGCGATGTCGCCGACCAACTGCTGGTCATCGAGATCGACACGGCGCACAATCAATTGGCTGCCTATCCCATCGCGCCCTTGTCGGACTCGGCAAATCTCGACTTGGCAGCGCAGTTTATCGACTTTGTTCTGGACGCTGCGGGCCGAGCAATCCTAATCCAACACGGCTTTTGTCCGCCTGTTATACTGAATGTTGATCTGCCCAGGGACGCAAGTCCAGTGCCGACTAACCAAGCCGCCGACGATGAAGATGCCGAAGCGGATGACAGCCGCTGCCTCCCCAAGCCAATTGAAAACCGATAGGCTGCTGCTCTACGCCGTCAGCGCATTTGCATTCTTGCTGCTGACGACGCCGGTTTTTGTGCTGCTGCTGCATGGCTTGGCGTCACAAGCCTGGCGCGACCTGCCCGATTCATCTGCGATAGGTTCGGCGGTGCTGCTGAGTTTTGCTTCGACTGTCGTCGTCGTCTGCCTAGCTGCGCTCTTGGGCACGCCGCTGGCATTTGTGCTTTCGCGTTATGCCTTCCGCGGCAAACGTTTTGTCAGCCTGTTCATCGAGCTGCCCATCGTGATGCCGCCGGCTGTGGCGGGCTTGGCGCTGCTGCTGACCTTTGGCCGGCGCGGCGTGATTGGGTCGCTGTTGGCAGAAGCCGGTATCCTCATCCCGTTCAGCATCGCCGCCGTTATTCTGGCGCAATTCTTCATCTCTGCGCCCTTTTATATCCGCTCGGCACAAGTCGGATTCGCCAGCATCGCCCCGGAGATTGAAGACGCGGCGCGCGTCGATGGCGCTCACGGCTGGCTGATGTTCTGGTATATCACCTTGCCTATCGCCTGGCGGGCGCTGGCCTCGGGCATGATCCTCAGTTGGGCGCGGGCGCTGGGAGAGTTCGGCGCGACTATCCTCTTTGCCGGCAACTTGCAGGGCAAAACCCAGACCATGCCGCTGCTGGTCTACAGCGTCTTCGAACGCGACATCAATGCCGCGATCTGGACGGGGCTGATTTTGATTGTGCTCGCATTGGCGGCGCTATTCTTGTCGCAACGATTCGCTAGCGCTCAGGATCGATTGACGCGCTAGCATAAATAGCCGTCTGTAGGGATGATTTTCGGGAGGATGCAATGAGCGAGAAACTGCGCGTATTACTCTTGTGCACAGCCAATTCGGCGCGATCGCAGATGGGCGAAGGCTTGCTGCGGCATTTGGCGGACGGACGCTTGGAAGTCTTCAGCGCCGGCGCAGAGCCCGCCTCTGTCAATCCCTATGCCATCCGAGCCATGAACGTGCGCGGCATCGATATCAGCGGTCATAGCTCCGACCACATCGACCAATACCGGGCGCAGTCCTTTGATTATGTCATCACCGTCTGTGACAACGCGGCGGAAAGCTGCCCGGCATTCCCCGGGCCTGCCCGGCGTATCCATTGGAGCTTCCCCGACCCCGCCGCGGTCGAGGGCGCTGACGAGGCTGTGCTGGCCTCCTTCATCAACGTGCGCGACGGACTGGAAGCCAGGCTTCGTGACTGGCTGGAGAGCTTGTAAAATCGCCAAGACTTAGAAGGGTAGTTGGTAAGGCGTCAACTTAACCTCTCGGCGCAAAGGAGCGAGCATGGTTCAGACCAGACACTATGATCTTCAATCCGTATTTGATGCCGATGGCGGGCCAGGCGTTTTCGGCAAACATGCAACGCAGTTAATGGAGTTGCATCGCCGTGTCTGCACGCTCGACGCGAGGACAATTCTTGGCAGATGCCCGGCACGCCAACGATAGTGGCGAATGCGCCGAGCGCGGATGAATTGTGGCGCTTCGCCAGGCGCTAGACGGAATCCATATTCTCGATGATGCGCGTGGCGAATTCGCTGGTCGGTACCTTGGTGGCATTTTCCATCTGTCGCGCAAAGTCATAGGTCACATAGCGCTGGTCGATGGTCTTTTCATAGGCGCAGGTGATCAGCTCAGCCGCATCAAACCAGTCCAGGTGCTCCAGCATCATGACGCCGCTGAACAGCAGCGAGCCAGGATTCACCATATCCAGGTTGGTGTACTTGGGCGCGGTGCCGTGCGTGGCTTCAAAGAGGGCGATCTCGTCGCCGATGTTGGCGCCAGGCGCGATGCCAACGCCGCCCACTTCCGCCGCTAGCGCATCGCTCAGGTAATCGCCGTTCAGGTTGGTGGTGGCGATCACATCGTGCTCTCGCGGACGCAGCAGCATCTTCTGGAACATGATGTCGGCGATGGTGTCCTGTACCAAAATCTTGCCGTTCGGCACCTCGCCGTCATGATTCGCCGCCACCTCGTCCCAGGAAATCGTCTGTTCGGAGAATTCTTCGGCTGCCAGTTCGTAGCCCCATTTTTGGAATGCGCCTTCGGTGAACTTCTGGATATTGCCTTTGTGCACCAGGGTCACGCTGCTGCGCTTGCGGTCAATGGCGTACTGGATAGCGGCGCGAATGAGACGTTTGCTGCCGAAGGGGCTGATGGGCTTGATGCCCAGTCCAGCATCTTCAAAGAAATTGGTCGCGTTCATCTCTTCGCGCAGAAACTTGGCCAGTTTGGCATTTTCTGGCGTGCCCGACTCGAATTCAATGCCGGCGTAGGTGTCTTCTGTATTCTCGCGGAAGATGACGACATCGACATCTTGCGGCTGCTTGAGCGGGCTGGGCACGCCATTGTACCAGCGCACCGGGCGCACACAGCTGTACAGATCAAGCACTTGGCGCAGGGTTACATTCAGGCTGCGAAATCCGCCGCCGACGGGCGTGGTCAAGGGACCCTTGATGCCGACCTTGAATTCGCGGAAAGCATCGAAGGTCTCTTCGGGCATATAGTCGCCAGCATAGATGCCCGCCGCTTTTTCGCCCGCATAGACTTCCATCCAGCTGATCTGCCGCCTGCCGCCATAAGCTTTTGCCACGGCCGCGTCCCAAATGCGCTTGCTGGCGGTCATGATGTCATAGCCGATGCCATCTCCCTCGATGAAGAGCAGGATGGGATTGTCTGGCACCTGCATCGTCCCGTTGGCGAAGCTGATTTTCTCCCCGCTGCCGGGCACTCTGATCTTGTCGTAAGCCATTGCGCGCGCGCCTCCTGTTGTCGGCTTTTGAAAGACAATGCGCGGCATTATAGCATAAGTGTCGCCGCGTAAAACAGGCTTATTCAAGCGCCGAGCAGACAGCGACAGGACGACACAAACGAGGCAGCCACCGCGAAAAAACTGGTTCTATGCCGATTCGCCAACCTGTGCTACACTGCCTTCGCTTGCCACAGACCATGACATGCCAGACCACGGCATGATTAGCAGGGCATTGCAGCGGCATAACAAGGGAGCATACATCCACCATCTGTACAGCAGCACCATAGACCCCACACGAGCCCGCGACACTGTTTGACGGGCAATTTGCATTTGGAGCAAACCAATCATGGCAAGAAAAAAGAAATTCAAAATCACGCCGATCGGCGGTCTCGGCGAGATCGGCAAGAACATGACACTGTTCGAATATGATGGCGACGGTTTTCTCATCGACTGCGGCATCATGTTCCCCGCCAACGACATGCACGGAGTCGATTACATCATCCCCGATTTCCGCTGGTTGGCAGAGCGCGACGACATCAAGCTGCATGGCGTCTGCTTCACGCATGGACACGAAGACCACATCGGCGCGACTGCCCACCTGGTAAGAGCCTTCCCGAAGCTGCCGCTCTTTGCCACGCCGCTGACAGCCGGCTTGCTGCAAGTCAAGCTCAAGAGCGCGCGCTTGCTGAAAACGACTACGCTCAACATCTTTGAAGCGGGCGACAAAATCCAGGTCGGCCCATTCAAGCTGGAAAGCTTCCATGTCTGCCACAGCATCCCCGATTGCGTCGGCTATGGAATCAATACGCCCTTTGGCGTGGTCGTGCATACGGGCGATTACAAGTTCGACAACACGCCTGTGCACGGGCGCAAAACCGACTATGCGCGGTTGGCCGGCTTTGCCCAACGGGGCGTGGCGCTGCTGCTGGCCGATAGCACCAACAGCGACAAAGCTGGCTGGACGAAGTCGGAAGCGGTGATCGCCCCGGCCTTGGACCGCGTTTTTCGTCAGGCAAAAGGGCGCATCATGGTCGCCACATTTGCCTCGCTGATGTCTCGCGTGCAGCAGGTGGTCAATGCGGCGCGCGCGCACAAACGCAAAGTCTGCATCACTGGCTACACGATGTCCGAATACGCCAAGATCGCGCGCAAGCTCGGCTACCTGGATGTCGACGACGATATGCTGGTCACGGTGGCCAAGGCGCAGCAACTGCCACCGCACAAGATCGTTTTCATGGTGACTGGTTCGCAGGGAGAGCCATCCGCGGTGTTGGGCAAGCTGGCGGCGGGGCGGCATCGTCAACTGGATGTGCGCAAAAACGACACCATCATTTTCTCGTCGCATCCTATCCCCGGCAACGAAGAAATGGTCTATCGCACCATCAACCGCCTCATCGAACGCGGCGCCGATGTCATCTACGACGCCATCGAATCTGTGCATGTTTCTGGGCATGCCTGCCAGGAAGAAATGCGCCTGATGCTCAACCTGACGCAGCCCAAGCGACTCATCCCGGTACATGGCGAAGTCCGCCACCTGCATCTGCATGCCAAGCTGGCAATTGACAACGGCATGCCACCCGACCATGTCACGACAATCGAAAATGGCACGACCGTCGAGCTGGACGGGCGTGGCATCACCGTCGGCGAACGGCAGCCGGGCGGCTATGTCTTCGTCGATGGCAGCAGCGTTGGCGGTGTCGGGCGTGCTGTCATTCGCGACCGCGAGATCCTGGCGCAAGATGGCTTCGTGCTGGTCAGCGTGAATGTCGACCGGCGCAGCGGCAAATTGCTGGAGCAGCCTCGCATCGTCTCGCGCGGGTTCGTATACTTGAAAGATGCCGAGGACTTTCTTGACAACATCCGCGAAAAGGTAACGCGCGTTGTCAACAGCAACCAGCGCATGAATGGCAACCGCCAAAACCTGGTCGAAGAGAGCCTCAGCAAATTGATCTACAACGAGACCAAACGCCGTCCCATGATCTTCAGCATCGTCAACGAAGTCTAGCTGGCAGCGCATTAGAGAGATCGCACCGATGCAGCGGCAGCCTGTTATCCGCGCCCGCGAAGTAACGCGCCAATTGAAGTTGGGGGCGCATATTGTGCACGCCCTGCGCGGCGTCAATCTGGAGATTCACCGCAATGAAATGGTCGGCATCATCGGGCCGTCGGGCAGTGGCAAGAGCACGCTGCTGGGCATCATCGGCGGCCTGGACAGCCCCAGCGCTGGAAGTGTGGAAATTGATGGCGTCGATATCACGCGCATGAACGAAAACCAGCTCACGGATATCCGCAATCAGAAGATCGGCTTTGTCTTCCAGTTCTTCAACCTGATACCCACTTTGACCGCGGTCGAAAATGTTGCGTTGCCGATTGAATTTGCCCAGATGCGCCGTCATCAGCCCTTCAGTCGCGCCAGAGACTTGCTGGAAATGCTGGGTTTGGGCGGGCGCTTCAATCACAAACCCAACGAGTTAAGCGGCGGACAGCAGCAGCGTGTGGCGATCGCCCGCGCTCTGGCCAACGATCCGCCCATCTTGCTGGCGGACGAACCTACCGGCAACCTCGACTCGCATTCGGGCGAAACGGTGATGGCCGCGCTCAACACCATCCGCGATGACAACGGCACCACCGTCGTCTTGGTCACCCATGATCGGTCCTTGGCAAGCCAAATGGACCGCGTGCTGCTGCTGGAAGATGGCAAGATCACCGATGAGGACCAAGGACTCGGCTAGTTTGGCGGGAAGTGTTATGTTTGCCAGCGCAGGCGTTATACTGCGCATCCCGCAGCGGAGCGAGGGGATCGGATATGCCCATGTTGGACGAGCATTATACTGTCGAAGTCGCTGGCATTCGGCGCGATCTGCCGCTGATGGATATCAAACCGGGCGTCAGGATCGCCATCCTCAACATCCTGGGCGATGCGGAATTCGTCAATGCCGCTTGCGCGAAATTGGCAGAAAAGCTGCGCGGCCGCGATATTGATGTCCTAGTAACAGCCGAGGCGAAGTCGATACCGCTGGCGCACATGCTCAGCACCGAGTTGCGCTTGCCCTATATCGTCCTGCGCAAATCGCACAAACCCTATATGGGCGATGCCCTGCAAAGCGAAACGCTGAGCATCACCACGGGAAAACCGCAAACGCTCTTTCTGGATGAAAAAGACCGCAAGAAGGTCGCGGGCAAAAGCGTCGCTATCGTCGACGATGTCATCTCCACCGGCAGCACCTTGCAGGGCATGCGTCTGATCATGCGCAAGGCAAAGGCAACCGTCGTTGCGGAAGCCGCTATCTTCACGGAAGGCGACCGCGCCCAGTGGCACGACATCGTTTCGCTGGGACATCTGCCCGTCTGGGTTGATGACTAACGAACGAGAGCGTGCCGCATATTCCGAAGGAAGATAAGTCAAACGCATCGAAATGAGTGACTCGGTCTCGTCACAACTTTCTGCCAAAGCGACGATCTTGCTGTTCTTCGCCTTGCTCGGGCTGATCTTGGCCGCTGGCGCGCTCTTGCTGGCTTCGCGCCCCGAGCCAACCACCATCACCATTTATCCGCCTCCGCCCACCGACATGCCCATGCCCACTGCCACGCCTGGTCCTTTGCAGGTGTATGTCACGGGCGCGGTCATCAATCCACACCAGGTCTATACCTTGCCAGCGGGCAGCCGCGCCGCCGATGCTGTGAAGGCTGCCGGCGGTTTCACGAGCGATGCCGACCAAACCCGCATCAACCTGGCAAGAATCCTGCGCGATGCCGACCAGATTCATGTGCCGGCTGTTGGCGCGGACGAAATCGAATTGTCGACCCACACAGGTGGCGAGAAAGTGCCTATCAACAGCGCAACCCAATCCGAGCTTGAAGCGCTGCCGGGCATCGGTCCTGTGACCGCCGCGAGCATAATCGAATACCGCGAACAGATCGGCAGCTTTGGGGCGCTGGACGACCTGGACGAGGTGCCCGGCATCGGGCCCGCCACGCTCGAAAACCTGCGAGACCTGGTCGCCTTCGACTAACGGATGCGCGCGCCCGTCTTGGCATCAAAGAATTGAGCTTTGTCCCAGTCGAGCCGGCAGTGTATGGTGTCGCCGGGCACATGCCTGTCTTCCAGCCCGACCTTGATGCGCCAGCGCCGCTTGCGCAGCCAGACCTCCAGCAGCCGATATTTCTCCGCATAAAAGGGAATGGAGCGGTCGACTGTGGCCGGGATGCCCTCACCAGCCGCGGTTAAATGGACAAACATCGGGCGAATCCCCAGGATGACTTCGCTGCCATCGGGATGCGGGCAGGGCAGACGCACCCGACCCATGTAGCTGCCGTCCCAGTAGCCCTGGCTGACCCGACCCCAGAAGCTGTTGATGGTCGGCGTACCCAGAAACTCGGCGACAAAGAGGCTGTTGGGGTCGTCGTGCAGCGCCTGATAAGCGCCGCTCTGGATGATGCGCCCGGCATTGATGACGACGATGCGGTCGGCCACGCTCATGGCTTCGACCTGGTCGTGCGTAACATACACCAATGTCACATTGAATTCTTGAATCAGTCGCTTGAGTTCGACCCGCGCTTGGGCTCGAAACTTGGCGTCCAGGTTGGCGAAAGGCTCATCAAACAGCAGCAACTCCAGGTCGCGGGCAAAGGCGCGAGCGATAGAAACGCGCTGTTTTTCGCCGCCAGATAGATGCCGCGGGAATCTGCCCATCAAGCTATCGATTTCGACGCCGGTGATATTGGCGACTGTCTTGACATGAGCGGGCACTTCGTCTTCTCGGTCGCGCAGCCGCAAGAAGAAGCCGACCGTTCGGCGACTCTCCCAATGCGGGATCAGCACATAATTCTGGAAGACCATGCCGATGCCGCGCTCCTCAACCGGTATGGCATCCAGGGGCACTTGGTTATAGAGGACCCGGCCGCTGTCGGGTTGCTCCAAGCCAGCGATCAAGCGCAGCAGCGTCGTCTTGCCACAGCCCGAGGGGCCCAGCAGGACAACCGCCTCGCCATCGTCGATATGCAGGTCGAAATCATTGATCGCCAGCACGGGGGTCAGCCGGCGGCTTTTGTCATAATACGTTTTGCACACTTTTTCCAGCGTGATGGCGCGCATCGTTTTCCCGCAGCCTGCGTATGGATAAGAGCATAGCATAAGGCACACCGTCCGCGCCCAGACTGGCAGTTTCGGATAGCGCTGCTACAATTGGCATGCACAGAGCGATTGCGGAGGTCAATCTTGACGCCGACCATCCAGCCCGACACGATTCCCATAACCAGCGCGACCGACTGGCAGCCCGATCCCAAGTCGCCGCGCCGCCGTCCGCCCTGGATTCGCGTTCGCGCGCCCAGTGGAGAAAACTACGAACGCGTGCGCGACCTCATGCGCAGCAAGACCCTGCACACCGTCTGCGAAGAAGCGCAATGCCCCAACCTGGGCGAATGTTGGGGCAAGGGCACCGCCACCTTCTTGATGATGGGCGACACTTGCACGCGCAGTTGTGGCTTTTGTGATATCAAGACCGGCCGTCCCAGCCCGCTCGACTGGGGCGAGCCCAACCGCATCGCCGAAAGCGTTCGCGCCATGGGCTTGCAGCATGTCGTCATCACCAGCGTCAATCGGGATGAACGAGCCGATGGCGGCGCGCCGATCTTCGCCATGGTCATTCGCCGCATCCGCCAGTTGCAGCCGGGTTGCTCCATCGAAGTGCTCATCCCCGATTTCAAAGGCAAGGAATTCGCGCTGAAGATGGTGATGGACGCCCAGCCAGAGATCCTCAATCACAATGTAGAAACGGTGCCGCGGCTCTTCAAGCGCGTCCAGCCGCAAGACCGCTACGAATGGGCGCTTTCCACGTTGCAAAATGCCAAGCGCATGGACAAGCTGGTGCTGACCAAGAGCGGCATCATGCTGGGCTTGGGCGAAACGCTGGCTGAAGTGCGCGAAACCATGTGCGATCTGGTGTCGGTCGGCGTTGACATCTTGACACTGGGACAATATTTGCAGCCCAGCAAACGGCACCTGCCCATCGAGCGCTATTACAGTCCCCAAGAATTCGACGAGCTGCGCGAAGCTGGCTTGGCTATGGGATTCAAATGGGTGGAGAGCGGTCCGCTGGTGCGCAGCAGTTATCGCGCCGCCGAGCAAGTCCGCGAGCTATCGCGACTGGAGCATTTTCGTTTGCACGAAGCGCGTTTGGGCTAATGCGCCCGAGCCAAACCAAGGGAGAGCATCATGAGCGCCTTTTTTGCCAATCGCCGCGGCCAAGCCGAAGCCGACGCGCCAGAGCCGGCCGCAATCGTGCCAGCCGGACGACTCATCGGCTTTGATACCGTTATCGGCGCGAACACCCATATTGAAGGCGTCTTCTCCAGCAGCGGCAATGTGCGCATGGATGGGCAATTCAGCGGCGCGCTGGAGATCAGCGGCAATATCTTGGTGGGAGAATCAGCCGATATCCACGCCGACATCAATGCGCGAAACATCTCTATCGCCGGCAGCGTGCGCGGCAATGTCTGCGGCAACAAAGTGCAGCTTCTGCGCACCGGGCGCATCTGGGGCGATATCACCGCATCGGCGCTGACCACCGAAGAAGGCGCATTCATTGATGGCAAGATCACCATGAGCGGGCATGCGGCGCTTCGTGGAGAAGACGATGACGAAGCCGCGCAAGACGATATGGATTGGCAGGAACCGCCAGCAGAAGCCGCCGATCAGCCGCAAGACGATGACGCAGAAGCGGAAGAATCAACCGACCCGGCTATCGGCTTATAGCGATGTCGCAGTAAGACCGCCATCCACAACGAAAACCGCGCCGGTCGTGAAATCGGACGCTGAAGAAGCCAGCAGCAGCGCCAAGCCAGCGATATCTTGCGGCTGGCCAATCCGTCCAACTGGCGTCTGCGCAAGCACATGCTCCAGGAGATCAGGATTGCCCCACAGCGCCTGCGCAAATTTCGTCTGTACCAGTCCGGGCGCGATGGCGTTGACCTGGATATTGTCCGCGCCCAGCTCCTGCGCCAGCGTTTGTGTGAGGCTGATGATCGCCGCCTTGCTGATGCTGTAGATGCCCTGGTAGCGTCCAGGCTTCAGCCCAACGATTGACGCCACATTGATGATCTTGCCGCCGCCGCTTTTTTGCAGAGCCGGCAGCGCCGCTTGTGTCAGCCAGACATTGCCCAGCAAATTGACATCCAGAATCTTTCGCCAATAGCTGTCATCAGCCTCGAGGATAGAGCCGAAGTGCGGGTTGGTCGCCGCGTTATTGACCAGAATGTCCAACCGTCCGAACCGCGCAATCGTCCGCTCAACCAACTGGTGCAGGGCAGCCTTGTCGCCATTATGCGCCGCGATTCCCAGCGCTTGCCCGCCAGATGCATTGATTTTTGCCGCAACCTCGTCCAGCGATTCCTGCCGCCGGCTCGATACAACTACCGCGCAGCCAGCCCGCGCCAATTCCCCAGCTATGGCCATGCCGATGCCGCGCGATGCGCCAGTTATTATGGCGACCTTGCCAGTCAGGTCGAATGCTTCGCCCATGCCACTACCCTCGTGATGCTAGATTGCGCGTTCGGGCGGGATGCTGCCCAGCAAATGGATGCCCATGCGGCGCAAATCGTCTTGATGATGCAGGCGTCGATCGAGGTGTTCAGCCAGTAGCGCCAATGTCAGCCCCAGCAGCAGCCCAATGCCCGTCTGCAGCAGCGGACGCAGCCGCTCGGACATGGATGGCGAAACCGTGCCGATCCAGGGCACATCCAGAATAGAGATTTGTGCCGCTTCGCCACGAAGTTGGGGGAAGTAATCGGCATTCCGCTGCGCCAGCACAACCTGCGCGGCATCGGCGATCATTGCCAGCGCATCGTGGTCATGGTGACTCAGGTAGATCACGCCGACCGACCGCGAATTGTCAGCGGCGATGCCCAATCCGCCCAGCGAATCGGCTGCTTCGTCCAGCTGAGCCGCTAGCTCATCACGAAATCGCGAGCTGGGCACCCAGTCGGTGAAAGCATTCACCACCAGCTCCGATGCCAGCCAGGTGTCCATGAAGCTATCTTCGATTGCCAGCAGATCTGGCTGCTGCGCGGCGCTATAACGGATCTGCAGTGTGAATCCGCGCGGCGCATCGTCCAGCAGGGTCGGCAAAGACAAGCCAATGCCAGCGACGAATGGCAGCAAGATCAGCCACCAGCGGCGTGAGAGCAGACGAAGTGCGCTGGTATAGTCCATTGCTTCTACCTCTTTGCTTTCGCCATCGGGTCATCATAATGATAGTTGCGATTTGCCCGTTTTGCCGCCCAGGCGCCTGCTATGAATGACTGCATTCGCTTGCAAAAGGACTTGGTGTCGAAGCGCTGCGCCTGGCTGCGAATCTGCTGGGGATTGTAGGCGAAGGCATCGAAGTTGCGCCAGACTGCCATCAAGCTGTCGACTGTTAGCCGGTCGAAGAATGCGCCCGTTGCGCCTTCGATGATTGTATCCAGCGCGCCGCCGCCTCGGTAGGCGATGACGGGACGTCCAGCTGCCTGCGCTTGCACGGGACTTATGCCGAAGTCTTCCAAACCCGGGAAAAGCAGCGCGCGACACTGCGCCATCAGCTTGGGCAAGTCGACATCCGGGACAAAACCAAGGAATTCGACAGTCTCGCCCGCCAGCGATTTCAGGCGCGCCAAATCACGCCCCGATCCAGCGACTTTGAGCGGCAGCCCCAGCTCGGACGCCGCCCGCACAGCCAGATCAATGCGCTTGTACGGCACCAGACGCGATACGATCAGGTAATAATCCTGGACTTCGTCCACGGAAGAAGGCTGGAATCGCGAAGTATCCACAGGCGGATGGATGATGGTCGATTCGCGTTTGTAATAGTTGCGAATGCGCGCTTGCACAGCGCTGCTGATGGCGATGAAATGCGAGACGCGTTGGGCAGCTGCATAATCCCAACGGCGCAGCCAAGCCACCAGCGGACGCAGCAGCCGCTCTGGCGCCTTGCCCAGCCCTTCGCCGGCCAGGTATTCGTCCAGCTGCCAGACATAGCGCGTCGGCGTCAGGCAATAGCAGATATGCAGCGCGCGCGCATCGAATCGCAGCCCATGGCAAAAGCCGCTTTTGTTGCTCAAAACCACATCATAGTCCGCCAGCCGCAGATTGCCCCAGGCCAGCGGATACAGCGGCAGGTAGATTTGATGGCGGCGGTGAATCGCTGGCAGCTTGTCCAGCCACAGCGCGCGGATATCCCAATCCTGGTAATGAGGTGGCATGGCAGACGGCGCATACATGCTCGTATAGACCGGGCTGCCAGGAAATTGGCGCGCCAGGACATTGAGCACATCTTCTGCGCCACCGATCTGGTTCAGCCAGTCATGCGCCAGCGCGAGCTTCAAACGCCACTCCTTTCTGTCGCAGCGCGGCGCGGACCGGCGCGAAACTCTGGCGATGCGCTGGGCAGGGACCATGTTGGCGCAAAGCATCGAGGTGGGCGCGCGTGCCATAACCTTTGTGCTGCGCGAAACCGTATTGCGGGTAGCATTCGTCCAGCCGCCGCATTTGTTCATCTCGCCAGACTTTTGCCAAAATGCTGGCGCAGGCGATGCTCAACGAGCGCTGGTCGCCTTCGACAAGGCTGACTTGCGGCAGCCTGCCGCATTTGGGCAGCAGCATATAATCCAGAAACAGACAGTCGGCCTTGATGCCGAATTCGCCCAGCGATTCAAGCGCTCTGTGCATGGCCAGCTGCGTCGCCGCGACGATTCCGCAGCCATCAATTTCCTGCGCGCTGCTTCGCCCGATCGCCCAAGCCAGCGCGATCTGCTTGATAATCGTGTTCGTCGATTCGCGTTGGGCGGGGCTCATCTTCTTGCTGTCGCGAGCGCCACGCAGCAATTGTCCCAGATCGCGCCGCTGCAAGGGCAGGGCAACGGCAGCCGCAGCCACTGGTCCAGCCAGGGGTCCTCGGCCCGCTTCATCAATGCCAACGATGATGCGATAACCGGCGCGCTGATAATGCCGCTCATGCTGCAGGCTGGCTGTCCCGACGCGCTTAGTGGGCACGGGCATAACAGCCTTGTCGCCAGTTGCGCCGTATCTGCCAGATCTCGCGCAGCATATTGAGCGAATCGTCCCAGAGCCGCATGGTCGAATAAGGGTCGTAATACCAGGTGATGGGCACTTCCTTGACTGTATAGCCGCGTCGCTGGGCAATGAAGAGCAGCTCGACATCAAAGCCGATGCCATTCATGCGCTGCACGCCGAAGAGGTCCTCGGCGACAGATGCGCGGAACATTTTGAAGCCGCACTGTGTATCTTCAAAGCTGCGCAAAGCCGCCAGTTTGATGATCCAGTTGTTGACCCTGCCCATCAAATGACGATAGGTGGGCTCGCCGACCCGGTTGGCGCCCGGCGCTTCTCGGCTGGCGATGATGATGTCGCTGTCAGTCGTTTCGGGCGGCAAAAAGCGCGAGAGCTCGTCTATGCGCATGGACAGATCGGCATCACAGATGAAGCGCCATTCGCCCCGCGCCGCCAGCATGCCTTGTTTGACCGCCAAGCCTTTGCCGCGCTGCCTGGCCGGCGACTGCATGGCGCGAACATAGCCCAGCGATTCTGCATGCGCCTGCGCCACCTCGAACGTGCGATCGTGGCTGCCATTCTCGACGATGACGACTTCGGCCTCATAGGGCTGCTGCTGCAAGAAAGCGTCAATCTGCGCCAGGCTGGGTGGCAAGCGCGCTTCTTCGTTGTGCGCTGGGATGATGATGCTGAGGAAAGGTCGGCTCAAAGAACGTTTCTCCGCCGCTACCATGGCGATTGTCGCTGGGACAGCTTTGCCAATGATACGCCAAAAGCTGGCTTTTGCGCAGGCTCTTGGTCTATCCTCGACATCCCGCGAGCGCGCGAGCCTCATTTTTTCGTGAGCATGCTGTCAATATACGCATCGCTGACAGTCCGCATTGACTGGATTTCGCGCCGCTTTACCAAAGCGCTGCGCAAGCTGAGGGCGCCAGCCGCCATGCCACGCAGCCTTGCCCGCGCCGCCTCTCCACGCCAGGCCACCAGCGCATCCCAAAACAGACTGGCCTGCCGCCCCACGATGCGCCGCCAATACTTCCGCAACAGAGCAGACGGCATATTCTTGGCGATCAACCAGATGCCGTTGCGCCCGTCATAATAGCTGGCGGTCTTGCCGCCTCCAGTTGCCGATAAATGATGATAGACGACCGCGCCCGGCGCAAACCACACCGCATAACCAGCCAGCTGCGCGCGCCAGGCGATATCGACATCTTCCAGCAAGAAAAAGAAGTCGTCATCCAAAAAACCGATCGCTTCCAGCATGCAGCGCCGATAAACTGCCGCGCCACCACAAGCCGAAAAGACATAATCGCCACGATCATATTGCCCATGGTCGATCTCGCCAAAACCTCGATTGCCTGCGCTGCCGTCAATGGCGAAGAAATCGCCGGCTGTATGAAATCGCTCGCGCTGGTCGTGCATCAGCATCTTGCAGGCGACTATGCCGACCTCGGGTTTCTCGTCCAGCGCCTTGATGACTTCCGCAGCCCAATCTCGCGCTACTTCTGTGTCGTTGTTCAACAGCGCGACAATTTCACCAGCCGCCTCTTGCATGCCCTTGTTGCATGCGCCTGTGAAGCCACGATTCTGCGGCAATTCGACCAGCTGCATTTCCGGGTAGGCTGTCCTCACAAATTGCTGCGAGCCATCGGTGGAGGCATTGTCGACGATGATGATTTCGATGCCGGGCTGGGTCTGCGCGCGCAGGGAATCGAGGCAGGCAGCCAAGTAGCCTTTGCCATTCCAATTGGGGATGACCACCGACAGGCGCGGCGCAGTCATCCAGGCGCCTCGGCTGCGATGAAGTCGCGCACCGCCTCTTGCCAGGGACGCAAGCGAATCCCAAGGCTGGCGGCGGCGATATTGGCCAGGGGACTGTGTTCTGGCGGCAGGGAAGGGCGCTGCCACTGATGGCTGCTGATGCGCGCGATAGCCCTGTCAGTGAAGCCGGCTTCATCCAGCGCGAACCTCGCCAGCCCCCAGCGGCTGACAGAACCTTCATTGACCAAATGATAGGTTCCGAAACGTTTGCTTTCGATCAGCAGGCCGATGGCTGCCGCCAGATCGCTCGTGGAGGTGGGGCTGCTGATTTCGTTGGTGACGACTCGCAGTGCGCTGTCATGCCGCGCTGCATTGAGTATGGCATGAATGAAATTGTGCCCACCCAGCGCGAAGAGCCAGGCTGTGCGCACAATGTAATGTCGCGGATTGACTTGCAAAAGCGCGCGTTCGCCATACCACTTGCTGCGGCCATACGCGTTGATGGGCTTGGCGGCATCATATTCGTGATAAGCGCGCCCCAGCTTGCCATCAAAGACTTCGTTGCTGCTGACATAGAGCATGGCAATGCCGAGGCCTGCGGTAACAGCGGCGAGGTTGTGCGTGCCCAGGCCATTGATTCGCAGCGCCTTTTGCGGATCCAGCGCGCAGCCGTTCACATCGGTGAAGGCGGCGGCATGCAGCAGAATATCCGGGCGCGCGTCGGCGATCAACTGTCCACAAGCCGCGTAATCCGTGATGTCCAGCGTGGACCTGTCCGTAGCGATGACATCGTGCCCAGCGCGCAACACCGTTTGCAGTGCGCTGCCCAGCTTGCCGCTCGCACCGGTGATCAGGATTTTCATGGCGCCGCAGTCGCCGCTGCCAGCCGGTCGCTATATTGACGTTGATAATAAGCCAGGTATTCGCCCGTCTTGATCTTGCGCCACCACCATTCGTTGTCGACATACCAACGCACGGTCGCCGCCAAGCCTCGCTCAAAGTCGTATTCTCGCTGCCAGCCAAGTTCGCGCGCTTTGGCGGCTGTCATGGCATAACGCCGGTCGTGGCCCTCGCGGTCTGGCACATGGCGGATCAGCGCTGACGGCTTGCCCAGCTGCTCGAGTATCTGCTGCGTGACTTCGATATTATGACGTTGGTTTTCGCCAGCCAGGTTGTAGGCTTCGCCAGTTTTGCCGCGATGCAATATGCAATCGACGCCGCGCGCATGGTCATCGACATAGAGCCAGTCGCGGATTTGCAAGCCATCGCCATACAAGGGCAGTGGGCGGTCATCCAGCGCTTCGGTTGTGAAAAAAGGAATCAGCTTTTCCGGGTATTGATAGGGTCCATAGGTGTTGCTGCCGCGCGTTACGACAGTGTCCATGCCATAGGTAACCTGGTAGGCGCGCAGCATCAACTCGCCGCCGGCTTTGCTGGCAGCATAGGGACTGTTGGGCAGAAAGCGGTCGCCTTCGGCAGACAGACCCTCGTCAATATCGCCGTAGACCTCGTCAGTAGAGACCTGGCAGAAGCGACCAATGCCCCGCTTTCGCCCTTCGTCCAGCAGGATATAGACGCCGACGACATCGGTGTGGATGAAGGCGTCTGGCGCCAGGATGCTGCGGTCTACATGACTCTCGGCGGCGAAGTTGACGATCGTGTCGATGTTGTGGTCTTGCAACACGCTGTGGACGGCGGCGCGGTCGGCGATATCGCCGCGTTCGAATCGGTAGTTTGGCTCGTCGCTGACGGGCAGGAGGTTGTCGATATTGCCCGCGTAGGTCAGCTTGTCATAGCAGATGATAGTGTAGTCGGGATATGTTGCGACCATATGTCGGACGAAGGCGCTGCCAATGAAGCCGGCGCCGCCCGTAACCAGAATGTTCTTCATCGCGCCTCCGCTGTGAGTTAGACCCACATGCTGCTGTGGTCGCCCAGATTCATTTTGATGCCTTTGGGCTTGCCGGCGCTGCGATGGATAGCCGCATTGCGACCGATCAGGCTGTCGCGCAGGGTGGCATCGATGTCGCAGACGCGGCTGTTTTCCAAAATGATGCTGCGCTCGATCTCGCAATTGCTGATCTGGCAGCCGTGATAAATGCTTGTGAAAGGACCGATGTAACTATTCTCTACCACGCTGTCCTTGCCAATGATGGTCGGTCCGCGCAAGACGCTGTTGATGATGCGCGCGCCGGCCTGCAATGTCACCCGCGCATCGACAGACGAGCAGTCATCAATCTCGGCGCAAGCGGCGATGGCCGGCTCGATCTCTTCCAGCACATAGCTGTTGGCATCCAGCATATCAGTGGGCTTGCCGGTGTCGATCCACCAGCCGCGATGCACATGCGGGAAAACGCGGCGGC
The DNA here is from genome assembly GCA_002238485.1 of Chloroflexi bacterium bin20. Classification (GTDB taxonomy): domain Bacteria; phylum Chloroflexota; class Anaerolineae; order Aggregatilineales; family Phototrophicaceae; genus UBA6055. The sequence goes on from MPMG01000010.1 coordinate 122,467, forward strand.
CGTGGTCGACCAGCCACTGGATGGCATCGGTGATCTCATATTCGCCGCGCGCCGAAGGTTGGATAGCGTCCACCGCCTCAAAGACATGCCGGTCGAACATGTAGATGCCCACCAGCGCCAGGTTGCTGGGCGGGTCGGCTGGCTTTTCAATCAACTGCGCAATGCTGCCATCCGCCCGCAGCTTCGCCACGCCATAAGCAGAGGGATTATCCACCTCCTTCAAGACGATCTGGCTGTTCCAGTCGCTTTGGGCGAAGTCGCGGATAAGCTGGCTGATTCCGCCTTGGATGACATTGTCGCCCAGAAACATCACAAAAGGGTCGTCACGCAAGAATTCGCGCGAGATTTTGACCGCGTGCGCCAAGCCGTCCGGGCTGTCTTGGGGAATGTAGGTGAGCGACACATCCCACTGGGCGCCATCTCCCAGCGCGGAGCGAATTTCTGGCGCGGTATGCCCGACCACGATGCCGATTTCGCGCACGCCCGCTTCTCGAATGGCTTCAATGACGCGCACCAGCACCGGCTTGTTGGCGACCGGGATGAGCTGCTTGGCGCGGGTATAGGTCAGCGGATAGAGCCGTGTGCCCTTGCCGCCACTGAGGATGAGGCCTTTCATAGACGCGCTCAATAGGTCTCTTGGTTTTCGCGCGGGGCATTGGTCAGCACAGCGCCAACGATGCGCACATGCACGCGCTCCAGCGCCTGACGGGCTTGGGCGGTGTGGTCGCGGCGGGTATCGCCAGCGCGCACAGCCAACAGCGCCGCATCCAGCTTGATGCCCAGCAGCGCCGCATCGGTGGCCGCCAGCACAGGCGGGCTATCAAAGAGCACAAAATCCGCTCGCTGTTTCAGCGCGGCGATGATATCACTCATGCGCTTGCCACCGAGCAGGTCGGCGGGGTTGGGCGGCAGCTCGCCCGTGCAAAGCACCTGCAAGTTGTCAACGCTGCTGTCGTGCAGAGGCGGGTCGCTAAGGGCTGCATCGTCGACCATCATTTGGCTGACGCCAGTCCGGTTTTCCAAGCCCCAGATCTTGTGCTGCTGCGGCTGGCGCAGATCGGCATCGACAAGGATGGTGCGGTTGCCCCCTTGCGCGAATGTAACGGCCAGGTTGGCCAACGTTGCGCTCTTTTGGTCTTCGCGCGCGGCTGAGGTGACCAGCAGGGTCTGTATGGGCTTCTCGACGCTGCTGAACATGAGGTTGGTGCGCAGGCTGCGGTAGGCTTCCGCCGCTGCCGAGCGAGGCTGGCTGAGTGTGATAAGCGCAGGCAATGCCATCGTTTGTCCTGTATTCCGCGCAGTGCGCCTCTGTGTCCGCGACATTCTAACGCAGCTGTCTAATCCGCGTCAGGGTGCAATCGGTTTGCCACTGCCAGATACATTTCTCAAGCGCGAAAGTCTCAGTCGACCTCCGCGTCAAAATCAATGTCCAGCTTCTGCATGTCACTTGCGTCCAGCCGGTCCGCGATCTTGCGCAGGGTTTCGCCCGTCTGCGGATGCGCATAGTCCGGCGCAAGCTCAGCCAGGGGCAGAGCCACATGCGCATAGCAGCTGATGTCGGTGTCGGGGATGCGCCAGGGCTTGCTGCCGTATTCGAGCATTTCGTCATTCCAAAGCGCGATGTCCAGATCGATGGTCCTCGGCGCGTTGATATTGCGGGGATTGCGCTGGCGTTTCAACTTCCTTTCAATGCGGTCGATGACGCGGCGCTTGAAGTCGAGCGGAGAGCGCAGTGTGTGCGCCATGACAGCCATATTGAGGAAAGCTGGCTGCTGTGTATCGCCTTGTGGCGGACTGCGATAGACAGGCGACAAAGCCAACACAGTCGTCCAGCCGCGCAGCAGCGCAACAGCTTCGCGCAGGTTGTGCTCTGGCGCGATATTGGAACCCAGCGAGACATAGGCGATGTTGCGCGCATAATCGGCGGGCCGGCGCACAATGCGAATGCCGACAGAATCGGTATGCCGCAGGGCGCCCGGTTTATGTACGCTGACTTCTACATAGGGCGCGCCAAATTCCAACGTTGCCAAGCGGGCAATCTGCTCTGCCAGTTTCTCTACCAGGGCAAAACGCCGACTCTTGACGAGTTGGATGACAGCTTTGCTGATTGGCTTGTAATTCAGCGCGTCGTCCGGGTCATCGCTTTCGCCCGCCAGCCGCATCGTGCTGCCCAGGCGCATGGTGATGACGACATCCTGCCAACTATCCAGCTCGTGCGGGCTGAACCCTATGCGCGCGCGCAAACGCAGATTCTGGAATTCAATGCTGTCCATCGGGGCGCTGTCTGTTCCTGTCAGTCAATGTACCCGTCTTTTGGAGAAGGATGCGCGGCCCAAAAGTTTGGGCAACGTGTCCAGCGCAGATAACTCGCTTGCTTTTTTCATAATTGTTAGCATAGTATATCAGAAAGGCAGACGAACCATTATTCGAGGAGTCTGTTCCGCATTCTGAGGACAATTCAATGACGCACCGTGGAAACAGATTGGCTGAGGCAGTTGTCAGCCATGAAACGCAAGGGGTAAGCGTAAAAAACAACGGCATTCAGCAGTTGCTGGAGTCGCCAGACCTGCAAAGACGTTACGGATTATCCAGCCAGCCGGTTGACGAAGCAGCGGTGAGGCGCGCAGTTGTCGATCTGCTATATGCGCTTGGCGAACAGCCGAGCCGCGAGGGCTTGCTGGATACGCCAAAGCGCGTCGCCAAAGCCTATCGCGAGTTGGTCAGCGGCTATACGACCGACCCGGTCAAATTGGTGAACGACGCCATCTTCCATGTCGAATATGCCGACATGATCGTCGTCAACGATATTGAGTATTTCAGCTTGTGCGAGCATCACCTGCTGCCTTTCATCGGCCGCGCCCATGTCGCATACATCCCCGATGGCAAGATCATCGGGCTTAGCAAGATCCCGCGTATAGTCGACATGTTTGCTCGCCGCTTGCAAGTGCAGGAACGTCTGACCCAGCAAGTTGCCGAATTCATCGACGAATTGCTGTCGCCGCGCGGCGTGGCTGTTGCAATGACAGCGCAACACATGTGCTCGATGATTCGCGGTGTGAAGAAGCATCACGCCAGCCTGACCACCAAAGCCATGCTGGGCGAATTTGACTGCAACCGCGACCTGCGCAGCGAGTTCATATCGCAAATCCAGCGCCAGCCCTTGCTGTAGCAACTGCTCGGCCTGGCACTTTGCACGATTTTCAGTCTGTGCTATACTGTGGTTTGCCGCGCGTCACAAGGCCCGCGGCACTCATCAAGAGCGAGTGAGAGAACCGGCTCTTTGAGCTCGCGGCAACCCCCGAAGCGCTCGGGACGGTGCTAAATCCGGCAGGGTCGACACTCTGGCAGATGAGCGTATCCCCACGATGGACTTCTGCGCCCGCTGCCCCGCACGGCGTTTTTTGTTGCCGCAGAAAGGTTTAGCATGCCAAGCACTTTCATGACATCGCCCAAGTATCACTTCACTTCGGAGTCCGTATCCGAGGGGCATCCCGACAAAATTTGCGACCAGATCAGCGATGCGGTGCTGGATGCCATCTTGGCCAACGACCCGCTGGCGCGCGTGGCTTGCGAAGCGGCTACGACCACCGGGCTAATCATCGTCATCGGCGAGATCACCACCAGCGCTTATGTCGATATCGAGGCAATTGTGCGCCAGACCTTAACCGAAATCGGATATACCAGCGCCGACTATGGATTTGACGCGCAGACTTGCGGCGTGATGATCTCGGTGCACGAGCAATCGCCAGACATCAAAATCGGCGTCGATACCGCGCTGGAAGCACGCGAAGAAGCGCAGCAAGAGGACGAGCTGGAAAGCACCGGCGCCGGTGACCAGGGCATGATGATCGGCTTTGCCTGCGACGAAACCGCCGAGCTGATGCCACTGACCGCGTCGCTTTCTCATCGTGTGATGCGGCGGCTGGCGGCGGCGCGCAAGCGAGGCGAGATGCCCTGGCTGCGACCCGATGCCAAGTGCCAGATCACGGTCGAATACAGTCATGGCAAGCCCCAGCGCGTGGATACCATCGTCGTGTCTACTCAGCACGCGCCAGATATCTCCCAAGCCGAAATCCGCCGGCAGATTGTCGAATTCATCCAGCGCGATGAAGAGTGCGCCCGCTGGGTCGATGCCGATACGATTTATCACATCAATCCCACAGGAAGATTTGTAACCGGCGGTCCCAAGGGCGATGCCGGTTTGACCGGGCGCAAAATCGTTGTCGATACCTACGGCGGTGTGGCACGGCATGGCGGCGGCGCATTTTCTGGCAAGGACGCCACCAAAGTCGACCGCAGCGCGGCGTATATGGCGCGCTATGTCGCCAAGAATGTCGTTGCGGCTGGATTGGCGCGGCGCTTTGAATTGCAGCTGTCTTATGCTATCGGCAAAGCCGAGCCGACTTCGCTGGCAGTCGAAACCTTTGGCACCGGCGCAGTGAACGACAACGTGATCGAGGCGCTGATCCGCCAGCACTTTGATATGCGCCCCGAAGCCATCATACGTCATCTGGGATTGCGGCAGCCCATCTTCAAGCAAGTCGCCGCCTACGGACATTTCGGCCGCGAAGATGTAAAAGTGCCTTGGGAGAACACCGACAAAGCCGAATTGCTGCGAGCAAAGGTTCAACTGGACTGACTGCGCATGAGCCGGCGACCGCGTATCTGCGATTATGGCGACTCGACCTATCGCACCGATTTTTGGGAAGGTCAGGGGCGCGATTACGAAGATGCCGTGGAGCGGCTGGCGCTGCGACGGCTGCTGAAACAGCCCGGCAAGCGCATGCTGGAAATTGGCGCGGGATTCGGCAGGCTGACCAGCGAATACAGCATGTACGGACAGGTCGTGCTGCTGGATTATTCGCTGGAACAACTGCAATTCGCTCGCGAGAGATACGGCGATGACGGCTATGTCTATGTCGCGGCCGATGCCTACCAGATGCCCTTCTGTCTGGGCGCATTTGACGGCGCGACCATGATCCGCGTCATCCACCATTTTGTCGATGTGCCGGCAGTCTTGGCGCAGATCAATCGCGTTGTGGTTGGCGGCGGACAATTCATCCTGGAATTCGCCAATAAGCGCAATCTCAAGGCGATGCTGTGGCATGCGCTCGGTCGCAACGGCTGGAATCCCTATGCTCCAGAGGCGGTGGAATTTGTTGAGCTGAACTTCAACTTTCATCCCGCCAGCATGCGCCAAGAAACTGCGGCGGCCGGCTTTAGCCTGCGCGGGCATATTCCCGTGTCGTGGCTGCGGCTGGGCGCGCTAAAACGCAATCTGCCTACACGGCTGCTGGTTTCGCTGGACACATTTTTTCAGCGCAGCGCTCTGGCCTATTCGCCCAGCATCTTTCTTGACTTGCAGCGACAGGGCGATTGTCCGTTGGCAGCGGCTGATACCGATGATCCCCAGGCATTCTTGCGTTGTCCGCGTACTGGATCAACCTTGCAGCGCCAGGGAGATAGCCTGGTCAGCGCGAATGGATTGCGCTGGGGCATCAAGGCTGGCGTTTATGACTTTCGTCAGCCGATCTAAGCAGCCAGCCAGTCTCTGATGGCGGTGGCGGTGGCGGAAGGCTCTTCCAGGTGCGCCATATGACTGCCGCGCGCCAGCCTGACCAGCTTGGCATTTGCGATCTTCGCGACTATCTCTTCGCTCAAGGCGGGGGGCGTCATTTTGTCCGCCTCGCCAGCTATGACAAGCGTTGGCGCATGAATATCCCGCAAGCGCGCGCGAATATCAAACTGGGCGCAAGCTGTGAAATCCCGCTGGATGACAGACGGTGCGGTCGCCTGCAAGATCGCGGCTGATGCTGCGACCATCTCAGTTGGCGCGTCGGGCGACCACATCCAGCGCAGCAGTCGCTTTGTCGTTTCGGCTGGCTGGGCGACTATCGCATCTATCAGCGCGGGATTAACGGGCAGCCGCGCTCCCGTGCAGATCAGCACCAACCCTTGTGTCCTGTTTCTGTGCTCCAGCGCCAGCCACTGCGCGATCGCCCCGCCCATGCTGTGTCCAGCCAGCAGCGCGGATTTAATCTCCAGCGCATCCATCAGCGCCAGCACATCCAGCGCGTAGTCGGTGATTTGGCTGCGCCCGGTCCCTGCGCTTTTGCCATGTCCGGGCAGGTCGGGCACGATAGCATTCCACGAAGTATGCCGACGCAGCTCGTCCGGGAAGCTCAGATGCGAGCCGCCAGCGCCGTGAATGAGGATCGCAGCCGGCGCAGACCGTCTCGACCGCTGGTCTGCGAACCAAATTTCGCCCCGCGCTGTCTTGATTTTCGGCATGCCCTTCGCTTCGTCTTTGTCTTGTTTCCTTGCATTCTACTATCTGCGCTATTGACCGCCACCAGCGCATCGGGCAAACTAGCCCGCCACTGCCCAGACCGGCTAGGAGCAACATAGTGAAACCGACCGAGACCGACCTTTCCCAGCCCAGGACACTTGCCCAATACCTGCGTTTGTTCCTGACCGGCTTTGCCATGGGCGCGGCAGATATCGTACCCGGTGTCAGCGGCGGCACGATGGCTTTTATCCTGGGTGTGTACCAAACGTTGATTGACGCGATCAAGTCCTTCAATATACGGGCGCTGCGATTGGCGATCAGCCTGAAGTTCTCGCAGCTCTTCGACCATATTTCACTGCGCTTTTTGCTGGCGCTGGGGCTGGGTTTGCTGACAGCGGTGCTGCTGCTTTCCAGCTTTTTGAGCGCGACCCTGGATGATGAAAGCGGACGCGTGTTGCTCTTTGGCTTTTTCTTTGGCCTGGTTCTGGCTTCAATCCTGTCCATCGGCGTAAAAGTAAGCTGGAAGCCCTCGTCCGCGCTGATATTTGCGCTTGGGGCGGCAGTGGCTTTCGTCATTGTGAATATCGTGCCAGCCCAAGCCGATCACTCTGCTCCGGCGCTCTTCGTCAGCGGCATGATCGCCATCACAGCCATGATCTTGCCTGGCATCTCTGGCTCCTTCATGTTGTTGATCCTCGGGCAGTATGACTATGTGCTGACGGCTGTCAGCGAGCGCGACTTGCCGCCTGTCATCATCGTCGGTTTGGGCGCGGTCGTCGGCATTCTCGCATTCTCGCGTATATTGAGCTACCTGCTGGCGCATTATTACAACTTGACGGTGGCGCTGCTGGTCGGCTTTATGGCGGGCTCGCTGTGGAAGATATACCCGTGGAAAGATTGCCTGGAAAGCGACCTCGACCGCCATGGCGACATTCGCTGCCTGCTGGAGGCAAATGTCGCGCCCAACCCCGGCGATGACACCTTCGTGCTGGCTGTGCTGCTGCTCTTGGCTGGCTTTGTGCTGGTGAACGCGCTGGATCATATGCAGACGCGCGCCAATCCCTTCTTTCGTCTGTTTATCCGCTGAGCATTCAATAGGTCGGACTACTGTCCGTCTGTATGGTCGCGCCGCTGCTGCGTTCGTTCCAGCGCTTCCACGATTTCATCCAGCCGCGAGCGAGATAGAACCGCCGTTACATCGGCCACGAAGGGAGCGCTGTCATCGTCATCGCCCGGCTGTCGCTCATCGTCCAGTTGCTGGGCGATCTCGCGGCGTCTATGCACCGATGCGGCGATGGCGTGCGTGGCGACAGGACTGGTAAGCAACACGAATAGTCCCAGCACCAGCAGCCGCAAGGCGGTCGACGGCATCAGCAGCGCCCCGCCAAGCAGCAAGCCAAACAAGCCCAGGGTGGCCACCTTGCCAGACGCATGCAGGCGAGTCAACGTATCGGGCATGCGGATCACCCCCAGCACGCCTATTGCGCAGAAAAACGCCCCAAAACCCAAAGCCGCCACGCCCAACGTTTCTAGCAACACTTAGAAATACCTGCCTTCGGAGATGTAGCGCGCGATTGTGATGGTGCCGATGAAGGCGAATGCCGCCAGTGCAATGGCCATATCGACCACCACCGGCGTTTCTTCTACTAGCGCCAGCAGCACGATGATGCCCACCAGCAAGGTGGTGATGAGGTCAACCGCGCTCAGCCGGTCGGGCAAAGACGGACCCACGACAACGCGATACGAAGCGGGTATCAGCAAGATGACCAGCGCCAGCAAGATCAGCCTGACAGCGCTTTGGGCAAATTCGCTTTCAATCATATCCCAATATCTCCAAGATTCGGCGCAAACGGGTCTGCTGGTCGGCATCGAGCTGTTGCGATGAGGTTTCGATATTCAAGCTGTGCACGATCATGGTTACACCGTCCGGGCTTTCGTCGAAGTCGACTACCAACTCGCCCGGCGTGATTGTGATGCCATGCGCGCTGGCGGCTGAAATCAACTCGCTTTGTGTGCTGTCCTGCGTATCGACTCGCGACAAGCCTGGGTCGATGGGCAGGCTGGGGCTGAGGATGATGCGCGCCACACCAATGCCTGCCAGCAGCACTTCGCTTGCCATGTACAAGGTGTACGTGAGCAGATTGTAGAGCTGCCGGGGCGGATTCTTCAGTCGAAACGAGACGCCGCGGAAGCCAGTCGCGCTAACCACCGCGATGCCAAAGATATAACCCAGCAGCAGATTGCCCGGCGTCGGCTGGGCAGTATAGATCGTCCAGCCCAGCGCCAGTGGCAGCGCCATGACCAGCCGCTTGTTGATGCCAGTTCGCTTCCTGCGGGTTTCCTTTGTCTCAGCTGCCATTGCTCAGCCCCACGCCCGCGATATAAATCTGCGGATCCATCATTTGACGCACTGTTTCGCTGATCAGCTGCAGCAACGGCTCGGCGAAGACCGTGCCCAGCAGCAGACAAATCGCAATGAGCAATAATGGCGCGGCCATGCTGTCGCCGACCGGCTTCGTTTCGGTTGTGCTCGGCAGCGGCGCTTGCTGAAAGATCTGTTGCCAGGCGCGGATCATGTACATCAGCGTCAAAATGCCCGCCGCCACCACGATGATCAGATTCACCCAATCGCCATTGTCCACGCCACCCTGGATGAGCGCCAGCTTGCTGATGAAGCCGTTCAGCGGCGGCACGCCAGCCAGTGCCAATCCGCCCAGCAGCACCAGCCAGCTCAACAGCGGGGGCAGCTTTGTGCCCAGCCCGCGCACATGCACGAAGTCGGCTGTTTTGATCTTGGTATAGCTGGCCACAACGCCCATCAGCATCAGCAGCGCCGATTTTATGAAGGCATGGTTGAAGGCATAGACGATCGCGCCAACCAGCGCCAGTGTGCCGCCCCAGCCGATTCCCACCAGGATGAAGCCGATCTGCGCGAATGTCGAATACGCCAGCATACGTTTGGCATTGTACGTGCGCAGCGCGCCCAGGCTGCCGAAGACGATGCCGATGACGCCCAGCACGCCCAGCAGCCGCTCCAGCAAGAAGGCTTCTTCAATGAACAGCAATGTTACCAGGCGAAAGATGCCATAGACGCCGACCTTGACCACGATGGACGAGAGCATGGCGCTGATCGGCGTGGGCGCGGTGGTGTGAAAGTCGGGCTGCCAAAAGTGAAAAGGAAAAACGGCGCTCTTCAGCAAGAAGGCGCAGAGCAGCATCAGCGCGGCGGCCGGCGCCAAGAAAGGTCGCTCGCCAGTTAGAAGGGTCTGCGCGATCTCGGCCATGTTCAAGGTGCCAAATGTGGCATACATCGCCGCAATGCCCAGCAGCAGGAAGAGCGTGCCCATCGAGCTGATAAGAATATACTTGAGCGCCGCTTCCAGCCCGAATTGATCATCGGATATAGCTGTTAGCGACACCGAGGCCAGCACCATCAACTCCATGGAAATGAAGAGCGTGAACAGATCGCCAGTCAGCATTGCGCCGACCAAGCCCACCTCCATCAGCAGGAAGAGCGGCACGAAGGTTGGATAGGTCATGCACTTGTCGTGGCAGTGATAGGTATAAAGCAAGCCAGCAACCATGATAGTCGTGACCATGAAGGCGAACAGCGCGCCCAAGGCGTCCGCCACCAGCACGATTCCATAAGGCGGCTGCCAACTGCCCAGCGCATAAGTCTGCACGCCGAATTCGTGCACTTGCGCCAGCAGCCCGGCCGCAAAGATCCAGGCGATTAGGCCCGCCGCCACGCCGATGGCTCGCTGCCTTCGATTGGAACGCGCCGAGAGCAGCGCCAGGATCGCCCCGATCAGCGGTGTCGCCAGTGCGCCCAGCAGCAACGGGTTGTCTGTCATAAGCTGTTGCCGCCCCGCCTCGACCTAATGCTTCAACTGCGTGACATCGTTGGAATCGACCGTGTCATATCGTTGCGAGATGATATTGACGATGCCGAGCAACAGCGAAAAACTGCCAAAGCTGACCACAATGGCAGTGAGAATGAAGGCTTGCACGAGCGGGTCGCTGACGGAGCGCCCGGCTTGCACATTGCTGAGATAAGGCGCGAACTCGCCTTCAAACGCGCCGGCTGCAACAAAAAACAGGTTGATGGCCGAAAACAAGATGGCAAAGCCGATGGCCGCTTTGATCAAGTCGCGGCGCAGCAACTGAAACACGCCGATTCCAAACAAAATGCCGATCGCCAGCGCAAACATAAACTCAATCATGCCATTTCGCCTTTCAATTGCCAATGCCCGCAGCCGACAAGCCTTCGTCAGCAGCCGCGCGACTCTTCGGATACGCAATCGCTTCTATGATGATGCCCAAGCCACCCATCACCGTGATGGCGATGGCGATTTCAAAGAACAGGGACGAGGTGATATGCAAACCAAAGGAACCGACCAGGTCATAAATCCCCAAGGCCTTGTCAAATTGAACATGGCCCATAAAGCCCTTCCTGAACAGAAGCGGCACGAGCGCGTTGACGATGCCGATGACCAAGCCCAGCCGTACAAATTGCTCGGGACGAAACCAGGGCAGCTGTCGCCGAGCTTCGTCATAACCCAGCACCACATACCACAACGAAACCGCTAAGCCGATTGTTACGCCAGCCGTGAAGCCATCGCCGGGCCCGCTGCCGCCGTATAAGATCTGGGCGATGCCAATCAATATAGCGATTGGCAGCACAAAATGCGTAACCAGCCGTGTAAAGGGCGTCGACAAGCTGGTAGCGTCCTGGATCTCTTCGACCGCCTCTGCATCAATTTCTGGCAGCCTATCGACCGATGCCTGGCTGGGCACGAGCCGGCCGCCGCCATTCCGTCCGCGCGCCAGCAAGGTCAGCACGCCCAGCGCCGCCGTCGTAAAAACGGCGATCTCCAGCAAGGTATCTGTGCCGCGGAAATCCGCCACGATCGCGCCGACCGCGTCTTCGCTGTTGACCAAGCCCGTATTCGCCAGATGCCACTCGGCGATGCTGCGGCGCTCTGGACGATTTTGCAGCGCAATCAGCGAGAATACGAATACCGCCGAGCCGATCACGATGGAAATGCCTAAATCGCGCAGAAAGCCGAAATTGTAATCGTGCCTGCCAGCCCACAAGCTGTGTATGACTTTGAGCCGAGCGCCTGAACGGATCTGCCCCAGCATGATGATGATGAGCACAGTCGCCATCGTCTCGACCAGCATCTGCACCAGGGCGACATCGGGCGCGTGGTCGATCAAAAAGATGACGCCGATGGCATAACCAATCACGCCAAAAGCGATGGCAGCCTTGACATGCTCGCGCAGCACCACTGTCAGCGCGCCAGCCACAATGGTCAGCAGAAGCATGAAAGTCTTCGCCAGGTCGGTCGCAGTCATCGACAAATCTTGCGGAAGCAGGGTCTGCCCGGCTGTCACTGTCGACAAGGTCCCCGAGGCGACCAGCATCAAGGACACGGAACCGAGAATCCAGACCAGGTAATAGCGGACATAACCGGATTGAAAATGCAGCAGAGCGTTGCCAGCCCAATCGATGTAGTCGATGATCTCGCGAAAAACGGCATCGCCCGATACGGGAAAGGTGATGCGCTTTATGAGCGGCTCGCGGACGAGATAGAGCAGCGCGCCAGCCCCTATTACGCCCGCGCTCATCCAAAAGACTTCGTTGAAGCCGGCGAAGAGCGGCAGCGAAAATGACTTTGGCACAGCCAGCCGCAGCAGCGGTATGACCAGCGGATCCAGCAAGAAGCCCATGACCAGCGAGCAAAACGCCAGCAGAGCCGGGCCGAAATAGATGGGATTTGGCGGTTTGTGGATGCGCAGTCCGCGTGGACGCTGCCCCAGGAAGACCTCTCCGATCAGCATATACGCTGCCAGCGCAGTGAGCGCGGCGCTGACGAGAGCCACCAACATGATCAGCCCCGTCCAGGGCGCGGAGTAGTGCAGCAGCGCGTCCAGCAAGGTTTCTTTGGCCACGAATCCCATCAAGAAAGGCAGACCAGCCATGGACAGCGCGGATATCACGGTGACCCAGAACAAGACGGGCAGCTCTTTGCGCAAGCCACCCAGGCGGTTGATGCGGCGTGTGTGCGCGACGTGGTCGATCGTGCCGGCGACCATGAAAAGTGCCGATTTGTATAGCGCATGGGCGATTATGCCGACCAGCGCAGCTTTCAGTCCAGCCTGCCCCGGCAAGCCCAGCAGCGCCATGAGCGCGCCCAATTTGCTCACCGTCGCGTATGCCAGCAAGCCTTTGAGATCGGATTGCTTGACGGCAAAAACCGCGCCGACCAGCATGGTCAGCAAGCCCATGATCAGCAAAGCGTTCGTCCAGAGTTCATTTTTGTACATGGCTGGCGAAAGCCGCGCCACCAGATAGATGCCCGCTTTGACCATGGTGGCGCTGTGCAGATAAGCGCTGGCCGGCGTTGGCGCGCTCATCGCTCCTGGCAGCCAGAAATGGAATGGAAATTGCGCGCTTTTAGTGAAGCAGCCCAGCAAGATCAGCGCCGCGAATAGTGGAAACCAGCTGTGCTCGTGCAGGCTATTCAGCCCCAGGATAACATCCAGCTCGGTGACAAATCCGCTGCCCGCTTCGGGACTGACGACCTGCCCAGCTGCAGCGCCCAGCATCACCAGCCCGATAATCAAAGCCAGCGCCCCGCCACTGGTCACGAATAGCGCCTTGAAAGCCCCTTCGCGCGCTGGAGCCTCCTTCTCGCCTTTGAAGCCAATCAGCAAAAACGATGTCACGCTGGTCAGCTCCCAGGCGATGAAGAGCATCAGCAGATTGCCCGATAGCACCAACGCCAGCATCGCGCCGGCGAAACTTGCCAGCCAGATCATAAAGCGGTTGTATTCCGCGGCGTCATCGAAATAAAAACCAGCAAAAAAGAAGATCAGCGCCCCTATGCCTGTGATGATCAGCCCGAAGAGCAGCGACAAGCCATCCAGATAAAACGACAAGCGAATGCCCAAAGACGGCATCCACTCCAGGCGCTGGATGATCACCTGCTCGGCTTGCACCAGCGGGAAAGAGCCGACCAGCCAGGCGAATAGCGCCGCCATCAGCGCAGTGCTCAACAGGGTCTGGGCAGTTTTGCCAAGATGCGAGCGGGTCTGCGGCAATGCCAGCAGCAATGCCAGGCAAAAAGGCGCTGCGGTGATGAAGGCTAGTTGCATAGCGAGTGATGTCGGTAGTTCAGCTTGCCGCGCCGGGTTGCGCGCGCGCAGCTTCTGAGGCGAGCCTTGCCAAAAGCTAGTCCTGCAATGTGCTTTTCACTATGGCGAAATGCGCCAAGTCGGGAACGAGTGTTTCTGTTAGAACTTGACAACAGCCCAAACCTCATCAGCCCAGACGCCGCCGCAACGCCGCTGTCAATGCCGGCACGACTTCGTACAAATCGCCGACTATGCCATAGCGCGCCAGCTTGAAAATGGGCGCTTGCGCATCTTTGTTGATGGCCACGATGATCTTGCTGTTGCGCATGCCCGCTTGATGCTGGATCGCGCCGCTGATTCCGCAGGCGATATACAGATCCGGATTGACCACCTTGCCGGTCTGCCCGACCTGATGCTCGTAGGGGATATAACCCGCATCCACCGCCGCGCGACTTGCGCCCATGGCCGCTCCCAGAATATCCACCAGCGGCATCAGCGTGTTGGCGAAGCCGTCTTTGGCTTTCCAGATAGCTGCCGCCTCGCCATCCAGTCCCTCTGGGGCGCCGCGCGGGTTGTTCGCCATGCCCCGACCGCCGCTGACGATGATGGCCGCGTCGGTCAGGTTGACCGTGCCGCTTTCCGTCGCGAAGCCTTCGACCAGGCTGGCGATTGAATCGGGCGCTTCGACCGCCGGTGCATGTTGAATCGTCGGCGCATTGCCCACTGCGGATGCTGCTGGCGGGAAGGCGCGGGCGCGCAACGTCACAAAAGTCGTCTCTGTGTGCGCTGTCATCTCCATCAGCACTTTGCCGGCGTAGGCGGGTCGCGTGCCGATGAGTTGCCCGCCATCCAGCCGCAGCTCAATGACATCCGAGATCATGCCGCTGCCTGTATCAGCGGCGGCGCTGGCCAGCAACTCCCGTCCGCGGTTGCTTGCGACTGCCAACACGGCTTTGGGTTTGTGCTCGGCTACCAGTTGGCTCAGCAAGGCGGCATAAGTCTCCGGGCGATAATCGGTCAAGCTCGCGTCGCTGCAAACGATTGCCCCCCGCGCGCCATAGCCGGCTGCTTCAGCGGCGATCTCCTCTGCATTCGCGCCAAGTACGATCGCTGTGACTGCGCAATCCAGGTCGGTGGCGAGCGCATTTGCAGCCCCAAGCGCTTCCCAGCTGCTGGACAGGGCGCGTCCGGCGAAGCTTTCGATCCAGACGAAGACGGTCACAATACCTTTTCCTCAAACAAGCGCGCGACCAGAGTTTCGACCTTGTGGTCCACTCCCTCGCCAGCGATGATTTCTGTGCTGACTGCGCGCGCCGGCGGGTTGAAATAGCGCAGGGCAGAAGTAACGGGCTCTGGCAACTCGACTCCCAAATCAGCCGCTGTCCAAACCGGTATCTTTGCTTTGGCGGCTTTGCGGATGCCCAAGAAATTGGGATAGCGCGGCTCGTTTATGCCTTTCATCACCGAGATGACCGCGGGCAAACGCGCGCTGAGAGTCTGTTTGCCTTGTTCCAGGGTCTTCTCGACCTTGATTGTGCCCGCCGTGATATCTATGTCCAATATCGCCGATACGAAGCTGAGCATCGTCCAGCCCATACGCCGCGCCAATTGCATGCTGTGCTGGTCGGTGGCGACATCAATGCTTTCTTTGCCAAAAATGACCAGGTCGACATCACCCAGTTGCTGCAGCGCGCCAGCCGCCAGCCTCGACCAGACCAGACTGTCGTGGCTATCCGCGCCGACTTCTTCAACGCGGATGGCGTTTTGAATGCCCATTGCCAAGCTATGCTTCAAGGCATCGTCGTGCAGCGCCACGCCAATAGCGATGACTGTCGACATGCCGCCGCTGCTTTTTGCAATCGCGATCGACTCTTCCAGCGAGTATTCGTCCCAGGGATTGACTACGGTCGCGACATCGCCCCAGCTAACCTCGCCGCCCTCATCTACCCACACTTTGGCGGCTGTATCGGGCGTGCTGCGCGTAAAGGTAACTACATGCACTTGGCTCGACCTCCTGCTCGCTCGTTGCGGTCATTCTACTCGCTGCTTGCGGAAATGCTTATGCCCATCTGGCGCAGCATTTCGTGTTGGCATTCGCTGAAGCGCGCCCCGCGGATTTCAGCCTCCCACAGATTGATGCCGCGAATATCGGCATCGCGCAGGTCGGCTGCATGCAAATCGGCGCGAGCAAAATTGGCATTGCGCAAGTCGGCGCCTGCGAAGCCTGCCTTTTCCAGCCGCGCCTCGCGGAAGTGCGCATCTTGCAGGTTCGCCGCGCTGAAATCCGCGCCAAGCAACTGCGAGTAGGCGAAATAGGCGCCCGGCAACTGCGCACAGGCAAAGCGCGCATTCTTCAGTTGCCAGGCTGCCATCTGGGCACGCTGCAAGTTCATGCCCGACCAGTCGACGCCGTCCAGGCTGCCATCTTGATGCGCCAGTCGCTCTTGCAGCGCATCCAACACGGCTTCAGCAGCGGCGCCAAGCGCGCCACCAGCTTGTCTGTCGGCTGCATCGCGCGCCAACGTTTGCCGAGTCTGCGTTTGACGCCGTGGAGCAGGGGCATCGCCGTATCCAGAAAGAGCTGCTGGGCCATCATCATAGCTTTGGCGGGTGGCAGCGGCAAGGCGCGGTTGCATGGTGCAATGGCAGTTTAGTAAGATTGACGGGCGATGCGCAGGTTTTTTTGTGCGATTGTGCTATGCGGTCGTGGATTGCGACTGTGTATGCTTTTGCACTGTAGACAAAGCATATGAGTGCCCGCATGGCAGTCGCCACCCGCAGCGCGCCCACGCTGATCACCAAATACCTGGAGATGACCAGCCGCGCAGATTTCGCGCCGGCTTTTGTGCGCGCAAGCGATATCGAAATTGTCCTTATGGAGATGCCCGACCTGAGCTTTTACAAATTTCTATATCAGTCTGTCGGCGAGGAATGGGCATGGCGCGACCGCCTGCAAATGTCCAATGCCGAGCTGCGCCGCATACTGACCTCGCCCGATACCCAGGTGCATGTCATGTATGTCAGCGGCTCGCCGGCTGGATATGTCGAGCTCTTTCGTCACCCCGACGACTCGGTAGAAATCGCCTATTTTGGATTGCGGGGCGACTATATGGGGCGGGGTCTGGGCAAGCATTTGCTGAGTTATGGCGTCGACCGAGCCTGGCATATGGGCGCGCGGCGCGTCTGGCTGCACACCTGCAACCTGGATGGTCCGCATGCGCTGGCAAATTATCAGAAACGTGGCTTTCGCATATACGATGTGGTCGAAGAGCCCATGCCGGCGCTTTATGCCTGACGCAGCCCGCTGGAAATCGCCGAGCGTGTTACGCTGTCAATCCCGTTCCAATCCAGGCAAATGCGGTCGGCCAGCCCGGCATAGCGCTGTTTGATCTGCGGCAGCACTTCGTCCGGAGCGGCAACAATGGCGATCTCGCGCAGCAGTTCGTCTGGTATCAGCGCCGCCATGTCATTCCACTGTCCCGCGCGCGCCATAACCGACAGCTTGTCTGCAATCTCGTTCCAGCCCTGCGACGTCATGACGCGCCTATAACTGGGCGTGCTCGCATAGAAGGCGATGCGAGAGCGGGCTTCTGCTTCGGCGCGGCGGCGGGCTTCGTCATTCGCGCCACTGGCAACGAATACCGGCACTGTCAATGCAAAGTCGCTTCGTGCGCGCCCCGAGACGGCCAAACCAGCCTCGACAGCCGGCAGGACAAGGTCGCGCAGGTACGATGCGGTATGGAAGACATGCGCGTGCAGGCCAGTGCAAGTTTCACCGGCCAGCCGACACATGCCCGGGTTCACGCCGGCCAGAAAGATCGGGATGTCGGGCTTTGCGTTGGGGCCAGGATTGAAGAAGGGCGACATCAAACGAAACTGATAATGCTTCCCGCGATAGCGCAGTCGGGCATCATGCTGGAATGTATCCCAAATTGCGAGCAGACTCTCGATGTATTCGCGCATGCGTCCGATTGGGTCCGTCCAGGCTTCGCTAAAGCGGCGTTCAATATGCGCTCGCACCTGCGTACCCAAGCCCAGCACAAAGCGACCATTGCTCTGCCGCGCCAGATCCCAGGCGATCTGGGCTGTTACCATCGGGCTGCGCGGAAAAGCCACGGCGATCTGTGTGCCCAGCAGGATAGACTCGGTGGCAGACGCGGCGATCGTCAGTGGCAGGAAAGGGTTGCGCGCTGTTTCGGCTGACCAGGCGGCACAGAAGCCCATCTGCTCGGCGCTGGCGACAAGTTCCGCGTCCGCTTGCAGGTTTCCCGATGGGAAGAAGGATAGATCAATATTCATCCGCTGTTTGTCCTTCGCCACTTCTTCTTGCGTTTGTATATTCTGTTTTTGCTGTGCGTGATCCCGAGTTCGGCTGGTTGGCGATACTTGTATCGCCCCTACATCATACCCTGCGCCTTTGTGTCTTTGTGGCAAAATCTGTGCGCGCTGTAGTTCAAATTGTGCCTATTGATT
This sequence comes from Chloroflexi bacterium bin20, assembly GCA_002238485.1. Classification (GTDB taxonomy): domain Bacteria; phylum Chloroflexota; class Anaerolineae; order Aggregatilineales; family Phototrophicaceae; genus UBA6055. The sequence goes on from MPMG01000010.1 coordinate 140,369, forward strand.
TCCTTGCTGGCTTTTCAAGGCTGCGCGCCTGTCTACAATTTCAGCATGCGCCCGTTTTCTTTGAGCCAGGCTCGCCAAAGCTGGTACTTGGGGCAGCATTCTGCCACCAGCTGCCAGAAAGCCGCGCTGTGATTCAGCTCGCGCAAGTGGCACAACTCGTGAAGGATGACATAGTCAATGACTGCATCTGGCGCCATCATCAGTCGCAGATTCAGGTTGAGATTGCCCTGCGCCGAGCAGCTTCCCCAGCGCGTCTTCTGATGCTTGATGCGCAGCTTGCCATATTCAAATCCATACTCGGTCGCCAATTCTTGTGTGCGCTCGGGCAGGTAGGCTTTGGCTTGCGTCCGATACCAGGCGACCACTGCCGCGCGCCGGTCTTGCAGTTGCGCAGTCTGCGGGCATTCCAGCACGAGCGAATCGCCTGCGAGCTGAACGATGCTGCGCGCAGCATTCGCCGAAAATACCAAATTCAACTTGCAGGCTTTGCCGCGATAATGAAAGACTTCGCCACTTTGATAGCAGCGTCTGGGCCGGCGGTCCGATTCCTGCGCGATCCGCGACATCGTGCGCAAGATCCAGTCGGTGTTGCCCCGCAGCACATCTTCGGGCGCAGGCTGCCGGCGGCGGCTGGGATACACCACCTCTAAGCCCGTGTCTGTCGTGAACTTTACGAGCACTCGTTTGGCGCGTTTGCTGGTGCGCACAGTATAGTCAACGAAGCGCCCCTGCAATTCTAGCTGCGGCATCAGCGCGCCATGGCTTTCGCTGCGTGCTGCCAAACCAGGCTTTTGCTGCTGTCCGAAGCGTCATAAGGAAAATAGAAGCCGGCGCGGTCCAGCAAACCGTCATAGCGTTCGCGCAGCTTATATGGCAATTCCTCTGGTGGCGCGATGATGGCGAACTCCGCCAGCATGTCATCGCTGATCAACGTGTGCAGCTCCTCCCATTTGCCGCGCCGCAACAGGGCATTCAATCGCGGCGCCAGGTCTGCCCAGCCATGCAATTCCAGCACCGGGCGATAGCTGGGTGTGCTGGCATAGAAGGCGATCTGCGACTTGGTCATCATCTTGCTGTCTTCCAGTTGTGCTTGATTTTCGCCAGTGACCACGAATATGGCGCTGGATAGTTGCAGGGGTTTCCGCAGTTGGCTTTTGGCGCGCCCTTGTTGAAAGGCGGGCAGCAACACCTCGCGCAGGTAACGTGGACTATGATAGGAATGCACATGAAAGCCATCGCAAATTTCTCCGGCGAGACGAGCCAGCCCCGTGTTTACGCCAGCGATATAGATTGGGATGTCATGCCAGGGCATGGGCGGCGGAGCGAAGAAGGGCGTCAGCAGCGAAAACTGATAATAGTCGCCTCGATAGCGCAACGGCTCGCCGGTTTGGAAGCTGTGCCAAATTGCTCGCAGTGCGTCAATATATTCGCGCAGTTGCTGCACTGGCTTGCCCCAGTTGGCGCTGAATCTTTTTTCGATGTGCGGCTTGACCTGGGTGCCCAGCCCCAGCACGAAACGTCCGCGCGACTGCTCTGCCAGGTCCCAAGCCGTCTGCGCCATCATCATCGGGCTGCGCGGGAAGGCGATAGCGACTGCTGTGCCCAGCGAGATCTGTTCTGTTGCCAACGCGGCATGCGCAAGCGGCAAGAAAGGATTGTTTGCCGTCTCCGCGAGCCACAAGCCGTCGAAGCCATCAGCCTCGACCATTCGCGCTACGTCGCCAACCGCGCCCAGATCCTCGCTGAGAATGCTGACTTCGAATCTCATTTTTCTGCCGCGCCTCGGTCTAGATGCAGGCGGAATTGTAGCCGGCGACTAGATTGTGAGCTAGGGCGCATCGCTTTTTGTGGCAGCGTGTTGTAATGGTTACAATCTGCACAGGAATCTATGAAGCTGGCAGGGTCTCCATTCTGGAATCCAGCGGCAAAGAGGTCTCGATGAGTGTGCGAAGCGCAAGGTCTGTCAACATTGGGTTGCGAAATATCGTAGCCACAATTTTCATCGTGCTTGGACTGGTCTTCGTCTGGGAGATCCGCGGGACGTTGATGCTGACTTTTGCCGCCGTCATCCTGGTTGTGCTGTTTACCATGCCGGTGCGACTGCTCATTCGCCGATTTCAGATCAATCGTCTGGTAGCGATTTTGGTTAGTGTTATCGGCTTTTTCGCGGCTCTGGGCTTGATCGGCATGCCGGTGTTGCGCACCATCATCACCCAATTCGATGTTCTGGCAACCGATGTCGTGCCACAAGGTTTTGAACGGGCACGCGAGTCGATCACCCGTGAAGCGCTGGTGACTGCCATTCCCTTGCTCGACGGCGTCATCCCCGAAAATGCCAACGACCTCATCAACGATGACCTGATCAATCAGTTTATCTCCCAGGTTACCGATGCGGTCGGTCGGCTGGGCGGCACTGTGCTGCCAGTGGTCGGCGGTGTGGCCAATACGATCTTGAGTGCGCTCATCATTTTTTTCCTGAGCATGTATTTGCTTGCGGAGCCAGACTTGTATGTCAATGGCATCATCAAGTTGACGCCGATCTGGTATCGCGAGCGCATGCTGCTGGTGCTGCAGCGCATAGACGCTACGCTGCGCGCCTGGCTGACAGTGACTTTTGTGTCGATGGTTGTGGTGGCGATTTTGACCGGCTTGGGCTTGGCGCTGCTGGGCATTCAAGAGTGGCTGGCATTGGGCGTGCTGGCAGGCTTGCTATCATTCATACCCAACTTTGGACCGCTGGTGGCGCTGGTGCCATCGATGGCGGTTGCGATCGTGCAGGCGCAAGAGAATGTAATCTGGGTGGCGGTCGTCATTTATGGCGTGTCCTTCTTTCAAAGCCAAGTGGTCAGCCCTGTGCTGGCGAGCGAGCGCATGAACATGCCGGCGATTTTGATCTTGCTGGGGCAGATCATTTTCGGATTCTTTTTTGGTTTTTTGGGCTTGATGCTGGCCGTGCCGCTGAGCGCTTGCTTTGCCGTGTTGGTCGATGAGATGTATGTGAAAGACATTTTGGGCGATCGTGCGCAAGCAGAGGCACAGGAAGAGATTCCCGGTGAGGCGCTGCCAGACAATGTACAGCCCGAGCCAATTTGAAGCCGACGGCGCACAGGACGTGTTGAGTAAGGGCAAGTGCAGAGCTGGCAAGGCATCCAGGACGCGTACGGTGGATGCTGGGCTGGTCCGCGTGGGTTGATGGTGCTATCGCGGAGATTCTTGGCACTTGCTTACGAGATTCTGACAAATCGCCCTTGACAAGGGCAGTTGTTGGCTGTTAAGGTAAAGGCAAGTTGGGCGGGGGGCAATATCTCCTGTTTTTTGTCGCCTGCGGCAGTGGGTGGCGAGTGCGGATTAACAGCAGAATAGCAGGTTAAGACAGAGCGAAATCAAACCCCTGAT
>MPMG01000017.1 GCA_002238485.1 Chloroflexi bacterium bin20
CCCCCCCGTAATATCGCGTAACAATTCCGCTTCGTTTCATTTCCAATCCGCATTCGCGTTCAAGCTGCGCATCTTGCTTGTCATCTGTCTGCTGCTCCCCTTCGCGGCTTCCCTGTCCAGCGCCGATGACCACATCGACAACTACTGCCAACTGCCTGTCTCGGACGCCGGCTGGGCTGGCTGGTGCAAAAACGAAGCCGATTGGCAAATGGGATGGTACACATATCGCTATGGCACAACTTGGGTGCTAGTGAATCGCGCCTGGCTTTTTGGTCTTATCAGTTCACTGCCAACTACCCCTGGCGCGATCCGAGACGTTACCAACCCCCCGCGAGGCACAGCGTCAAGAAGCAACAAGCCACTCCCAGTCACCAAGTCGAGCGACGGCATAACAACCTCTTTCCCTGACGGCATGAAAATAGTCGTCCAGTCCGACACCGTTCACATCGTCGTCTTGCCGGAAGACGGGACGACTATAACGTTCGACTACGCGAATAACGTAAAAACAGAGAGAGACAGTACCACAGGCGCAACAACGACAAGGCCAATCGAGTAGCAAAACCGCGCCCATGCCCGATGCGCCAGCCTGGACGGCGCAGCGCCTAACGCGACCCTGACAGCTTTGGAACGCGCGGGCGGCTGGTTCAAGGTGGATTGTCACGGGCAGAAGGGCTGGATTAGCGCTGATTATGTCGAGCCGATTGGGACTTGCGACTGAGGCGGGCGCGCGCGAGCATCGCCCCTGCAAGGAAATCCGCGCGTTTCCTTGCCTCCCCCCGACTTTTCGGGGGGACCGAGGGGGGTCAAGGCGGGCGATTCCGATAGCGGGGTCGCTCGCTTTTTTTGTGTTTCTCGCGCCGATGCTCGCGATTCTCCGGGCCGTTGCCTACAGTTTTCTGGAGTCGCTACAGACGAGAGTATCGCGCACCTTGGCGAAACAACTGTAGAGAAAGCTATAATAGGTTTAGTGAAAATCAGCAGCAAAAGAAGTTCATGAACAGCCAAAGTCCCTACATCCAAATACTGCGGCAACATGGCTGCCGAATTACGCGGGCGAGAAGAATCGTGCTGCGCGTGCTCGAAGACGAAGCGAGGCATAATACTTCCACCCAAATAATCGAAGCGGTGGAGGCGCTCGACCCAGGCGTCGGGCGCGCCAGCGTCTTTCGCTCGCTCGATCTGTTTACGCGGCTGGGCATCCTGCGCCCCATTTACATCAGCGGCAGCATGACGCCGGCGTATGTGCTGATGTCGGGGGGACACCATCATCATGTCATCTGCAGCAAATGCCAAGCTATTCATGATTTCGACGATTGCGGCCTGGATGATATGACGCGCCAGCTGGAAACGAAGCTGAACCTGCGCATCGACGGGCATCTGCTCGAGTTTTATGGCGTCTGCGCCGACTGCCAGGCGGCTGATGCATGAGCGAAGTAGTCATTGTCAGCGCGGTACGCAGTCCCATCGGCAAGTTGCGCGGCGCCTTGTCATCGCTGCGACCAGACGACTTGGCGGCGTTGGTGATCGGCGCGGCGGTCGAGCGAGCCGGCATCGACCCCAAGGAAATTGAAGAAGTCTACTTCGGCTGCGCCAACCAGGCGGGCGAAGACAATCGCAATGTCGCGCGCATGGCGGCGCTTCTGGCAGGATTGCCAGAGACCGTGGCTGGCGTGACGTTGAACCGATTGTGCGCCAGCGGTCTGACGGCGGTCAACCAGGCGGCGCGCGCGATTTTGGCTGGCGAAGGCGATGTCTTTGTAGCGGGCGGCGTAGAAAGCATGAGCCGCGCTCCGTATTCGCTGCCCAAAAACCCGATCGCTTTTGGTCCGGCCGGCAATGTCACCGCCTGGGATACCACCTTGGGCTGGCGCTACCCAAATCCAGCGCTGGAAAAACTCTATCCGCTGGAGGCAATGGGCGAGACAGCCGAAAATATCCGCGAACTCAGCCGCACAGGCGCGATCTCGGGTGGCGAAATCACCCGCGAGCAGCAGGATCGTTATGCCCTGCAAAGCCAGCAGCGCGCAGTGGACGCCATCAACCGCGGCGCGTTTCATGACGAAATCCTGCCCCTGCGCATCCCCCAGCCCAAAGCCCCGCCACGCATCGTTGATACCGACGAGCACCCTTTCATGCGCCACACCAGCGCGGGCTACGAAGTCGCCACCAGCCTGGACAAGCTGGCAGCGCTGCGAGCGGCGTTTCGACAAAACGGCACAGTCACAGCGGGCAACAGCAGCGGCATGAACGACGGCGCTTGCGCTTTGCTGCTGATGTCGGCGCAGCGGGCGCGGACGCTGGGATTGCAGCCGATGGCGCGCTGGCTGGGCTCGGCGGCGACAGGCATCGACCCGCGTTTGATGGGCTTGGGTCCCGTGCGGGCTGTGCGCAAATTGCTGCGGCGGCAGGCGCTGGAAATCGGCGATATTGACCTGGTCGAGCTGAACGAAGCCTTCGCCGTGCAAGCCATCGCCGTGCTGCGGCAGTTGGGCATCAGCGAGGCGATTGCCAATGTGAATGGCGGGGCGATCGCGCTGGGGCATCCGCTGGGCTGCAGTGGCGCGCGCATTTTGACCACGTTGCTGCACGAGATGCGCCGGCGGGCAGATGGCGGATCCAGGTTGCGCTATGGCTTGGCGGCTTTGTGCGTGGGCGTCGGGCAGGGCGAAGCCACCCTGGTCGAGCTGTTGAGGCAAGCATGAAGCTGGCGCGTCAACTGACCCCGCAGGCAGCTGCGCAACTCATCCCTTCCGGCGCTGTGCTGATGGTCGGCGGCTTCGGCATGACTGGCACGCCCGCGCACCTGCTGCATGCCCTGGCAGAGACGGATGCGCGCAAGCTGACTTACATCGCCAATAACATCGGCGAGCCGGGGCTGGGGGGTGGACGCCTGCTGCGCAATGGACAGATCGGCAAGGCGATCGGCTCTTTTTTCACCAGCAATCCCGAAGCGGTGGCGGCTGCGCAGAGTGGTGACATCGCCTTTGAACTGCTGCCACAAGGCACATTGGCTGAGGCGATCCGGGCGGGCGGCGCAGGCATCGGCGGCTTTTATACGCCCAGTGCCGCGGGCACACCACTGGCGGCAGAAAGCGAAACGCGCTTCATCAAGGGGCGCGAGCATGTCTTTGTGCCCGGGCTGCGCGCCGATGTCGCTTTGATTCGCGCGCGCCTGGCTGACGAAGCCGGCAACCTCGTCTATCACATGACCGAGCAGAATTTCAACAAAGCCATGGCCACCGCAGCTGACCTGGTCATCGCCGAGGTGGACGAGATCTTGCCGCTGGGCAGCCTCGACCCCAACACCATTCATAGTCCCGGCAATTATGTCGATGCGCTGGTGCATGCGCCGGCCACCTTGGCCGAGCTGGGCAGTTCTGCAGCAGCACATTCGGGGCGGGCGGACGACAAACGCCTGAAAATCGCGCGGCGAGCCTTGGCCGAGCTGCAGCCGGGCCATGTCATCAATCTGGGCGTCGGCATGCCAACCCTGATCGCCGATTTGATCACGCCGGCGCATGGCATCATCTTGCATACAGAAAATGGCTTGCTGGGCGTCGGACCTGCGCCAGAAAGTGGCGGCGCGCTGGATTATCCTGTCAACGCGGGCAAGCTGCCAGTTACCGCGCTGCCTGGCGCAAGCTACTTCGACAGCGCCGATTCTTTCGCAATGATTCGTGGCGGGCATGTCGATGTGGCGGTGATGGGCGGCTTGCAAGTCGATGCCAGCGGCAACCTCGCCAACTGGTCTGCGCCAGGCAAACCGCTGCTGGGCGTGGGCGGCGCGATGGATCTGGCCAGCGGCGCGCGCCGACTCATCATCACCATGACGCACTGCGACCGGCAAGGGCGCCCCAAGATCGTGCCCCGCTGCACCCTGCCCCTCACTGCGACCGGCGCGGTCGATTTGGTCATCACCGAACTGGCGGTGTTTGGATTCGCCGATGGGGTGCTGCACCTGGTCGAGCTGATGCCTGGCGCAGAGCTGGACGATGTGCGCGCGAAGACCGGCGCGACCTTTTGACACCGCAAGAGACCTTCCCCGTTGCGCTTGGGCATGGTTGACACACAGTCGAAACGCGGCTCTGTGCCTAGCTCTCCCTTCTTGCCTGGCTGGCGAATTGCCCCTTGCAGGTCTGTGCGCAGCGCGTTAGACTGGCCAGTCAATCGCGGGCATAGTTCAGCGGTAGAACATTTCCTTGCCAAGGAAAAGGTCACGGGTTCGAATCCCGTTGCCCGCTATCACAGATCAGCTCCCTGCTGGTCTTTCTTTATGGAAAACAGTCTGCCAGCCGCGCGGACAAACAGGAGTGTGCCAAGTGAGCGCGAGAGCCTTGCCAGCCAATTTGCAAGAAGACGCCCAACTGGTGATCGAAGTCATCAGCGAGAAAGAGTCGGTGAAGCTGGATTATTCCGCCAAGTCGGTGCGCTGGCTGGACAGCTATATCGACCGTCATCGTGGCGAACTGGATGCCGGCGAGAAATCGCTGCTGCAAGAGAAGTTTGGCGCCTACCTGGGCGAATCGATACGCCACAATTATGGCGGCCGCTGGGCACGCACGAGCGACGGCGAATGGACGATTGTATTTGACGAGCGGCATAAAGCCTCGCCATTTGCGCTGATCGCCGAGCACCTCGACCATCACACGGCTCTGGCGCAGACATTTGCCAGCCTGCCCGAACTGGCGCTGCAAAGACAGAATTAGCGCTAGTTGTCGCGATACGCGTAGGCGGCATAATCGCGCGCGCTGCCAGCCACCACCTGCAAAGCGATGCCCCGTGCGGCGGCGCGGTCTTTGGCGCTGGCGACTTCCCCTTTCAGGCGCATCAGTTCGCGGTGATCGGGGTCGTGCTGCAACCCGTCGTTGACCAGCAGCTCGGCAATGGAAGAATGTGACAGGCTGCGGCTGAGCAGGCTGACCACTTCGACGATGATGCCGACGATCTGTTGCACATCGTCCAATTCGTAGGCGATATGCAGCGCCTCGCGGAAGCGGGTCAGCGCTTCGGGCACGCGCTCGGCATTCAACAGCAACTGCCCCAGCAAACGCAATTGTGCGCCTTCGGTTTCGCAGTCGCCCAATTCGCGCGCGATATACAAAGCAGAGGCGTGGAAGCCGATCGCTTCGCTCCAGCGCTGCAGCCGGTGATTAACCTCGCCCAGCCCGCGCAACACCTTGCCTTCGAGGTCGCGCTTGCCCTGTCGTTTGAAACGGTCGTTGGCATCTTCCAGCATTTCGATGGCGCGCCGTTCTTCGCCGGCGTCCAGATAGGCCATGCCCAGCTTGTACAAGATCAGCGCTTCGTTTTGGCTGTCGTCGCGTCTGCGCGCCAATGTCAGCGCTTGTTCATAGGCTTCGACAGCGATGGTCGCTTCGCCCAGGGCTTTGTGCGCGTCGCCGCCGGTCACCTGCAAAAACATCTCGGCTTCATCATCTGCCAGGTCTTGCGCCAGCAGCAAGCCATGCTGCACATGTTCCAGCGCCGAGATGGCCGAGTCGCTGCGCACCAGCAGACCAGCCAGCATATCAAGCGCCTCTAGGGCGCCCGGCTGGTCTTCGTTTTTTTCGTGCAAAGCCAGGACTTCGCGGTACGTAGCGACAGCTTCTTTTTCGCGCCGCTGTTCAATCTGCACTTTGCCGACCGCCTCGAGGATTTTCAAGACGCGCGGGGCATCTTGGTGCTGGCGGGCGAATGATAATGCGCTGCGCAGGTTGACCTGCTCCATGGCGGTGGATGCGCTGTCGCTGCCGACCAGCAAGCCGGCCAGCTTGTCCAACGTCTCGAGCACGCCCTCGGCATCTTCGCTGCTTTCGTACATGTCCAGCACTTCGCCATAGGTGGCGATGGCATCGCGCTCACTCCCCTGGCTGACTTGCATGCGGGCGATGGCTTTCAAGATTTGCAGCTGACGCCCGTCTTCATTGTTTTGGCTGGCGACATGCAAGGCGGTGCGCAGCTGGTCGATATTGACCGACTGCAGGTCAACATCATCCAACGAGCCGAGCTGGTCATCATCGGCAGACTCAGCTATGTCTTCGTTTTTGGGTTGTGGCTGCTCATCGGCTGGGTCGTCCTCGACGGGCGAGGCTTCGGCGCCTGTCACATCTTCGATGGGCTCTTCCGCATCCTGTGGCTCGGTCTCGGGCTGCGGCTCTCCATCGCGGATGGCAGCCAGGCGGTGCAATTCGTAACCATATCCAGCTTCGCGCAGTTGATCATCCAGCGATGATAGCGCCTCCAGGATGTCGGCAGCCAGCTCCGATCCAGCCTGCGCGCGCGCCCAGCCGGCTGTGGCGATCAAATTGTCCATCTCCACGAGCAGGAGCAGGAGGGCGTCTTCCATATGCAATTGGGCATTGAGGTAATCGCGGGTGGTGTCGATGATATCGGCTCGCAAGGCATCCAGCCGATGCCGCTCCAGCGCCCAGTCGTTCAGGTAGACTTGCACGACGGGATGCAGCCGATAATAGGGTGCGTCTGCCCGCTGGAATCGCTCGACCAAAAAGAGGCGCGACAAAATCGTCATGGACATGTCGATAGAATCGACAGCGACGCCACTGAGCATGTTGAGGAAGGCGGCCGATGCCTCTCCGCGCAGGGTCGCGCCCAAGAAGAGCAACAGATCGCGCAGCCGGTCGTTCAGCCCGCCAAAGCTGATGCTTAGCGCCGCGGCCATGGCATCGTCATCGTGGCTCTCCAGGGCGTCGACGATGGTGGCTTTGAAATCTTCCGGTGTTTGTCGCGCGATGATCATGCTGCGCGCTGCCAAGGACAATGGTAATGCGCCATCTTGCAGCAGCGCGGCAATGGCCTGGATGGCTTCGTCCGCGGCATTGTCTTTCAGGCCGGCTTTTTGTTTGAAAAGCGCGATGGCATCGCTCTGCGCCAGGCTGCCGATGGGCTGGTTGCGCCAGTCGCCTTCCGGCAAGGGTTGATCGCTGGTTACCACGATGGGGCAGCCACCAGCACACAGCTCGCTGAAGTTCGCCAGCACGCTCGCCTCGATAGCGCCATCCAGCACGACCAGCGGATTCTGTTCGGCCAGCAGCGAGCGCACCTCGGTCACACTATGCAGCGGATCGTCGCCGATTGGCTGGTCGAAGGCGCGGGCAGCCCGTGCCAGCAGCTCAGCCAGGGTCGGATTGCTGCAGCTGATCCACAAGACCGGGCATTGGTGCTGCTTCAGGTACACATTGGCGATGGTGGCGGCGACAGTCGTTTTGCCGCTGCCCGGCGCGCCATGCAAAACCAGCAACTGTCCTTGGCGCAGGCGCAGCAGCAACGAGCGCAGCAATTCGTCACGCCCAAGGGGCCTGCCGAGCCGCCGAAGTGGCAGGTCCTCCACAGAATGTACGGCTGCATCAAGGGCAATGCGCTCCGTCATGCTTCCCCCGGAATGCGCGCTAGCGCTCACACGACACAATTCGTGCCCAGTATAGGGGGATAATGAAAAAGGGACAATGTAACTGGGCGCGATTGTGCGGCGTAAAGCGAGCTGGCGCTTGAAACTGGCGCGGGATTCTGGCATACTGGCGCGTCCAAGGGCGCGTGGCGCAATGGCAGCGCAGTTGACTTTTAATCAATTGGTTGCAGGTTCGAATCCTGCCGCGCTCATCAGTTCTCCCCTTCGGTCAGCGTCAAGATGGGGGAAGCGCATCCAGAGAATGGGCGACCCAGTGGCTCGCCCCTACAAATCTCCGCCTGCCCCTGGCAATGAAGTCATCCCGGTAGCCAAGCCAGCGGCGCGATGCCAGCCACATCTGTCTTCACATCGATGACGACCGGACGTCCGGCATTGACAGCCCGTTCCAGCGCGGGGGCGATCTCGCGCGGATGGCGCACAGTGATACCCAGGCAGCCCAGCGACTCGGCGATTGGAGCGAAGTCTACATCGTCAAAGAGCCACAATTCGTCCGACCCGCTGCTGCGCCCGCCATAGACCGCCTCGACGCCGCCCTGCTCTTGATTGAGCGAGTGGTTGTTGTTGACGATGGTGACCGTATGGATGCCGCAGCGCCGGGCCGTTTCCAATTCGGACAGGTGATACCAGATGCCGCCATCGCCCGTGAAGCAGATGACCGGGCGCTCGGGATGCGCGCATTTTGCCCCCATTGCCGCCGGCAGCCCCCAGCCCAGCGAACCCGAGCAGCGAATATAACTCTGCGTCGGCTGGCGCAAATCGAGCATGGCGCCCGTCCAGATGCCCGAATGACCGGTGTCGGATACCAGAATGGCATCATTGGGCAGGTGTTCGCTCAAGGCTTTGCACAAGCGCTCAGGACGGATTGGCGCAGCATCCGACTCGTAGTGCGGGCGCGCAGATTCTCGCCAAGCCTCGACCAACTGCTGCACGCGGGCGATCCACTCCTTGCGGGGCGGCGCTGATTCAACTATCTCCAGCATGGCGCGCAGGGTATCGCGGGCATCGCCATGCAAGCCGACCGACACAGGATAATTGCGCCCGATCTCGGCTGCGTTGATATCCAGCTGCATGACAGGCGTGCCCGGCGGCGGAATGCGATAATTGTGCGTGAGCTGCCCGCCAGTGTGGCTGCCGATATAAAAGACCAGGTCGGCTTCGCAGAGAATCTGGTTGGCGCAGGCCCGCGAATAGCTGCCCGGCACGCCCACCGCCAGCGGATGATCGGCGGGGAACATGGCTTTGGCATTCAGCGCGGTGGCGACAGGCACAGACAGCTTCTCGGCCAGGGCAATCAACTCGACGCGACTGTCCGATGTCGTTACGCCGCCACCGGCCACGATGACCGGGCGCTCGGCAATGGCGAGCCTGTCCAGCGCGGCACGCATGTCTGCCTGCGCAGCCACGGGGCGGAAAGGCGGCAACTGCGCGAATTGCGGTTCGACAGCGAATTCCAGCATGGCTTCGACATCGACCACAGCACTGCCGTCAATGCCCTGCAAGTCGAGGTGCGCGGGGCCGGGCGTGCCGCTGGTGGCGCTGCGAAAAGCCTGGCGCAGATGCTGCGACAATTCTTCTGGCTTCGAGACATAGGCGCTGTATTTCGTCACCGCAGCGAAAGGATCGCGGTGGTCAACTTCCTGATAGGCGTGGCGCAGCTGATGCCGCTGGTGTTCGCGGCCGGTGATGGCGACCACAGGCGAGCAGGACAGCCAGGCATCTTGCAAGCCAGCCGCCAGATTGACCGCGCCGACCGATTGCGCCATGCACAATGCAGGAGCGCGTTTGACGCGGGCGTAGGCATCGGCCATGTAGGCGGCGCTTTTTTCGCCATGCGTCTGCACGCGCTTGATGCCCAGTTTCTCCATTTCCATCAGGGCGCGCGGCGCGATATAGGGCATAAAAAAGACATCGCGGATGCCATAACCATAAACAGTTTCGGCGAGCAGCTTGGCGCCAGTCATCTGGGGCATGTGCAGTTCCTTCCGAATTCGCTGCGAACTTGGCAGGTAGGATAGCGTTGGGGGGCGCGGGCTTGCAAGACGCAGCGATCCAGCGGCGCGAAAGACACCCGCGCGCGGGGCGAGACTGGCTGCCTGGATTCAGCCGCCGATGCAATCATTGATGAACGTTTGCCGATATAGCATGGATAGCGCACGAGTGAGCATATCTTCTGCGTCTATCCCCAAGTAGATGTATGTATAGCAAGATGGGGAATCGGAGGTGACGAGCGCGACAAGCCTTTCTTCTCCGTCTGGATCGTCCCACACTGGCGAATTCGCTTTCAGCTCTTCGCTTGCATCGGCTGCTTCTGGCTCATCCGGAGTAGGTTCCATATCCTCGCATTGGTTGGCGGCTACGGCTAACTTAAGTCCTATTGACTGCCATTGGCTATCCCAGGTAGCCCAGTCGTCGCCAAGGAGGGCATACAAGAGAAACAGATACAAAGGCTTTATATTCTCGTCAACTGTGACTTCGCCCAGCAGAGCCCCGCAATCGACTACCCAATAGGGGTCTTCTTCGCTGATTACGACTTCGCCGTCGTGTCCCAAAACGGGCAGCCCAACGGCGAGCAGCAGAAGCATCAGCAGCGCAAATAGTCTGTTCATTTCGGTCTCCTTGTTCTCTGTCGGATGCCTGCCATTGTAGCAGACGTCAGCTGCACTCGTCATCGTGTCGCGGCTCGCCCCAGTATTCGGCCAGCGTGATCGTGTCTTCCGCTTGCAGCTGGTCGACGCGCCGGCGCAGGGCTGTATACACCGAGCGAGCCGCATCCGCCCGTTGAAAGCCCGACCACGCAGCCTGTGATTGCAGCGAGCCACTGCTACAATATCGTCAGCGAGCCGGCGTGAACGGCGCGGGCTGGGCAAAGCAGATGACGAAAGGTCGCAGACATGGAAAAGCTGGCGGATATCGGCTTGATCGGCTTGGCGGTGATGGGGCAGAATCTGGCGCTGAATATCAAGGACCATGGCTTCCGCGTAGCGGTCTTCAATCGAACCACATCCAAAGTGTCGCGCTTTTTGGCTGACGAAGCGCAAGACACAGACATCATCGGCTGTTATAGTCCCGAAGAATTCGTAGCCAGTCTCAAGCGTCCGCGCAAGATCATCCTCATGATCCAGGCTGGCGCGCCGGTGGACAAATCCATCGCGCAGTTGGCGCCCCTGCTGGACGACGGCGACATCATCATCGACGGCGGCAACTCCAACTTCAAAGACAGCATCCGCCGCACAAGCGAGGTCGAGGCGCTGGGCAAGCTCTTCGTGGGCGCGGGCATCAGTGGCGGCGAAGAAGGCGCGCGCCATGGGCCATCCATCATGCCCGGCGGATCTGCCGCTGCCTGGAGCGAGGTCAAGCCGATGTTGCAGGCGGTGGCAGCCAAGGTGGCGGATGGAAGCCCTTGCTGCGACTGGGTGGGTGAAGACGGCGCCGGGCACTTCGTGAAGATGGTGCACAACGGCATTGAATATGGCGATATGCAGCTGATTTGCGAAGCCTGGCATCTGATGTCGGCGGTACTGGGCATGAGCGAAGCCGAATGCAGCGCGGTCTTCGAGCGCTGGAATGCCGGCGTTCTGGAGTCCTTTCTCATCGAGATCACCGCCGATATCCTGGCTTTCCAGGATGAAAATGGGCAAGCGCTTGTGCAATCGATCCTGGATACGGCATCACAAAAAGGCACGGGCAAATGGACAGCCATCACGGCGCTGGAAGAAGGCACGCCCCTGACGCTGATCGGCGAGGCGGTATTCGCGCGCTGCCTGTCGGCCATAAAAGAACAACGTGTGGCGGCAGCGAAAGTGCTGCCTGGTCCGCTAGCGACCTTTAGCGGGGACAAAGACGCCCTCATCGACCAGCTGGAGCAGGCGGTTTATGCAGCCAAGATTATCAGTTATGCGCAGGGTTATATGCTGATGCGCGATGCGGCGCGAACATACGGCTGGAACTTGAATTATGGCGGCGTGGCGCTGATGTGGCGCGAAGGCTGCATCATCCGCTCGGCATTTTTGGGCAAAATCCAGGCAGCCTATGCCAAAGACGCGGCGCTTTCGAACCTGCTGCTGGACGATTACTTCAGCGAGGCGATCATCGCGGCGCAATCCGCCTGGCGCAATGTGGTGGCGCTGGGCATCCAACACGGCATCCCCCTGCCCATTATGAGCGGGGCGCTGGCATTCTACGATGGCTTTCGGTCGGAACGGCTGCCAGCCAATCTTTTGCAGGCACAGCGCGATTATTTCGGCGCGCACACCTACGAACGGGTGGATCGTCCCCGCGGCGAACATTTCCACACCAACTGGACTGGCACGGGCGGCAATGTCACGGCGGGCAGTTATGATGCCTAAGGACAAGCCCTCTGCACCCTCTGTGTTTCAAGCCGGCAACTCAGGCAGGAACTGATAACCCGGCTCGCGCTGCTGACGGCGCAAGATAGGCAGGATCTGCCGCCATGTCCCCATGATCCCGCGCGGGCATTCGGGCAAATCATCTTTCACCAGCGCATGCAGTTCTGTCAGGTGATAAAAAGGCACAGCGGCATACATGTGATGCTCGATGTGATAATTCATCTGCCAGTACAAAAATGCCAGCAGGGGATTCAGCAGGATGGTGCGCGTGTTCATGCGATAATCGCTGACCTCGTCCGATAGCCCGATGTGCTGCGCTTCGTTGAGCAGGTATTGGAAGCCGCCGCCATAAAATGGCGCAAGCGTCGTCAATATGGGCAGCATGTACCAGCCCTGCCACAGCGAAATCGCCACGATCAGCCCATGCCCAATCAGCAGAGTCCGCGCCCAGTTGAACAGCGTCCGCCTGCCCACATGATCCTCCGGCGGGAAGAGCGCGCGTTCCCAGTCATTGTCGATGCGCCCCAGGCTCAGTAAAAACACGCCTTTCCAGCGCAGCCACATCCCGCGAGGATTGATCACGGCGAAACTGAGGTAAGAGCGCAGCGTCAACTTGACCGGCAGCACAACTTCCAGGTCATCGGGCGGATGCAGGGTATAGCGGTGGTGCGCTTGATGGCTCGCCCAAAAAGACACATGGTTGTACCAGCCGAGGAAGGCGTAGATGTTGCGAAAAACGGTATTCAGCGCTTGCGTTTTGAAGACCGTCTTGTGACAAAGTTCGTGAAAACCATTGACCAGGAAAGCCCAAAGGCTGCCATGCAAATAGACCAAAGCCAGCGCTGCCAGCGGATGGGCATTGTGCGCCGCGTGCCAAGCCAGGCCGCCACTGCAAGCCAGCAACGCCAAATGCCCCAACGTCTGCGTCAGTCCGCGCCGGTTGCTGCGCTGATTGAGCCGCGCCAAATCCGCCGCGGATATCGGCGAACGATACCAGGCGATGCGCTTTTTGGATCGTCTTTGGGTCAACAAACCTCCGTGCCCTCTTTGTCTCTGTGTCTCTGTGGTAAATCACCAATTAGACTGCGACTACTCGAAGCTCAGCATCGCCTTGATGACGCCTGTCGCGGGATCGAGCCAAGTCGGGAAGTCGCGCAGGATGCTCTGCGGCGTGGCACGATGCGTGATCCACTCCGCCAGCTGGACCTGCCCAGCGCGCAAGCACTCGATGACCCAGCTAAAATCGGCAGGCTTGGCGTTGCGGCTGGCGAGCAGGCTCAACTCGTGCGAATGGAAATGTGGATCGTTGAAGGCGATATCGCCCTTGACATGCCCCACCAGCACCAACGTCCCGCCATGCGCCACATAGTCAAAGGCGGCAGCCATAGAGCGCGCGCTGCCTGTGCAATCGAAAACCAGCGTGGGCAATTCGCCTCCGTGCAGCGAGTGCAGTTGTGCCTGCGCATCGTCCCGCGCATCGACCAGCCGCTCAATGTCCAGCGCCCGCCGGCAGAATTCCAGCCGTCCCGCGTCCATTTCCATCACGGCAACATCCGCCCCAGCCAGCAGGGCGAACTGCGCTGTCGCCAAGCCGATGGGCCCCGCGCCGATGACCAGCGTTTTTTCGCCCGGCGTGATTGCAGCGCGTGTGGCAGCATGCGCGCCGATCGCCAGCATCTCCACCAGCGCCAGTTGCTCGGGCGGGATGCCGTCGGCTTTCAGCAGCTTGTCGGCGGGCAGGACAAATTGCTCGCGCATGCCGCCATCCACATGCACGCCCAGCACTTGCATGCCCGCGCAGCAGTTGGTCTTGCCGCGGCGGCAGGCGATGCAATGCCCGCAATGCAAATAGGGAATGACGCAGCAGGTTTCGCCGACCGAGACATCTTCCACGCCAGCGCCCAGCGCCAGGACTTCCACCGCCAGCTCGTGTCCCATAATGCGTGGATAGCTGAAGAAGTTCTGGTTGCCTGCATAGGCATGCAAGTCTGTGCCACAGATGCCAACGCGCCGTACCCGCAGCAACGCTTCGCCAGGACCAGGCTGCGCTGGCAACGGCATATCATGCAGGCGCAGTGTACCCGGCTCTTCCAAGACGATTGCTTTCACTTCAGCTTCTCTTTTCTGTATACACGCCGCTCATAGGTGTCATATGGGTTTTGCATTTGTCCGTTTGAGCAGACCGCAACAGGTTCGGCTGCGGCCCGCGCGGTTCGTCAATTATTCGTTGTCATTCAGCCAGGCCAAGCTGTAGGCAAGAGCCTCGTCGATCACCTCGGTGACGCCCGCCAAGACATCGAAGACATGATCACCGTCCAGCACGACCAGCGCTTCCGCGCCATCGTGGTAGTCAAGGAATACCTGGCCGGCGTGTGGCTGCGGCGTCACAGTTGTATCGCGAGAGCCCGTGATGGCCAGCAGCGGCCCCGCATAGTTGGCCACTTCAGCCACTGGATCCACAAGGAATATATCCTCGAAGAATGGACCCTTCAGCGCCGTCTCGACTCCCCAGGGCAACATGATCGTCAGCGCCTCATCGCCGGCGGCAGTCCCAGCCAACAGCGCATCATCGCCCAGCAGGATTCCATAACTCATGACGGGGTTTGATACCGCCGACCAAAGCACTAGGTTGCTGACGCGCGCGTCGCGTCCGGCTGTTGCCGCGCCGACCAGCCCGCCCTGGCTTAAGCCAATAATGCTGATACGCCCGCTGTCCACATCTTCCAGCATCTCCAGATAATCCAGCGCCGCAATGGCGTCCGAAATCTGACCACTGAAGGAAGTATCTTCCCAGGCGCCTTCGCTTTCTCCAGAGCCACGGAAGTCGATGCGCAGGCTGGCGACGCCGCGTTCGCCCAGCCATCGAGCGGCGCGGCTGAACATCGTGTCTTCGGTTTCGACAACCGGCAATTCATGGCGCATACCGGTGAAGCCATGCAGCAACAAGGCGACTGGGAAAGGCCCCCCGCCCTCTGGCATAGCCAGCGTGCCGATGATCAATTGTCCCTCATTGCTGAAGCTGATATCGCTTTCGCTGACGCTGTACGCAGCCATCGAGTCGCCCAGCTCGGCTGCGGCACTGGCGAGATCGTCCTGCGCTGTCAATGGAGCGGCGACGAGCGCCAGACACATCAGCAAGGCCACAATCATCACAGAAGTTCTTGTACACTGTAGACCTGTACATGAAAACATATCTATCCCCAAGCAATGCTCGTTGGTCACCAGCGATTCTGACACAGCAACCGCCCTCTCCGCAACTATTGCACGAGGCGGGGAGTGGCGAATTCCGTGTCCATGAGCTTTTCACAGGCGCAGGACCTGTCAACAAAATTGGCGCGCGCTTTGCTTCCCCCCGACTTTTCGGGGGGACCGAGGGGGGTCATCGATTGCGGGGAGCCGATAGAAATCGATCGCATTGCCACCCATGATAGCTGCTTGTTCATCGGCGGAAAGCGCTGCAATATAGGCCTCGACGATGCCAACCACCTGACTGTAGCTGCCAGCCAGCTCGCAGACGGGCCAGTCGCTGCCGAACATCAGCCGCTCGATGCCAAAGCAGTCGAAGACCACATCCAGATAGGGTGCGAAGTCGCTTTGCGTCCAGGCGCCGGGGGCTGCTTCGGTAACCATGCCCGATACCTTGCAGCATACATTGTCCAGCGCCGCCAAGGCCCGAATGTCGTCTGCCCAGGGCTGCAATCTGCCGTCTTTGATGAAGGGCTTGGCGATGTGATCCAGCACGAATTGCTGCTGCGGGAACTGACGCGCGACATCAATGGCGATGGGGATATGCCGCGGGAAAAGCAGCAGATCATAGCACAGGTCATAGGCTTTCAGCGCCGCCAACCCGCGCAAGAATCCACCACCCAGCATGAATCGGTCGTCGGCTTCGTCGTGCACAATATGCCGCAGGCCCACAAAACGTGGATGCGCCGCGAATCGCTCCAGCTGCGCTTCGATGTCGTCGGCGCGCAGATCCACCCAGCCGACCACGCCGCGCACAAAGTCGTATTCTTCCGCCAGCGTCAGCAAGAACTCGCTTTCGCGCAGATTTTGCCGCGCCTGCACGGCGACAGTGCCATCCATGTCGGTGGCTGCCAACAGCGGCTGCATATCGGTCGGCAGGATGTCGCGTTTGATCGGCAGGTGCCGTTCCCCCATCCAAGGATATTCGGACGGGCTATAGCGCCAAAAGTGCTGATGCGAGTCGATGCGAGCGGTCATAGGCTGCTCCCAGTTTTGTATCGCCGTTACAGGCTCGTGTTGCGCGTGATCTTGAAGGCATAGACATGCTCGCAGGGTTTGTGGTCGGGGCGCTCGATCTGCAAGCCGTTTGGCGTCATCTGCCAGCGCAGCTCGCCATCGTACCCCAGCAGCTCGACCGAGCGCACTTCGCCTGGATAAAATGCCTGCGTCGATTCGATGACGAATTGCTTTTCGGTCCAGTCGAAGGTCATGGCATAGAGCACATTGCCGCGCGTGGTGAAACGGATGTCGCGGGCTGTGTATTGCAGCTTCTCTTTGGTATCGCTGAATGCGCCGACATGCGTCATCTGTGTGGGACCTTCGCCATAGGTGTTCCAGGGCACGGTGTCATAGATCGCCTCGCCATTGATGCGCAGCCATTCGCCCAGGCCTTCTAAAATGGCTTTGGATTCGTCCGGGATCGTGCCATCGGGTTTGGGACCGACATTCAGCAGCATGAAGCCGTTCTTGCTGACATTGTCGGCCAGATACTGCACCATCTCGGTTACCGACTTGTATTCGGTTTCCTTGATATAGCCCCAGCCCTGCCCGTCATCGACCGTGGTATCTGTGATCCACTCGTAATGCGTCAGTTCGGCGGTCTTGCCTAGTTCGAAGTCCAGCAAGCCAGCGCCGGGCGGGATGTCGTGCCATTTGTAGCTGGCCACCACCTCGCGTCCCCATTCGGCTTCCTTGTTGTAGTAGTAGGCCAGGAAGTCTTGCTTGTATTGGTCGTGGATGAAGCGCAAGCCAAAGTCGAACCAGATGTAGTCGGGCGTATAGCGTTCGACAACTTCGTGAAGACGGTTCTTCCATTGCTGCAAGAAGGCGCGGCTGGGTTTGTCTTGCGCGCGCCATTCGGCGTGATTGTGCCCTTTGCCACGCGCTTCAAATGCGAAGTCGAGGTTGTGCGGCTCGCCATACAGGGCGGCATAGCGCGGGTCGGCCGTGTCGTATTCGGGCTTCCAGTGGGGGAAGAACCACCAATTTTCGGCGTGGTGCATGGCGACCATGAAGCGCATGCCTTGTGCGCGGATGGCGCGTTCCAGCTCGCCGACGACATCGCGACTTGGTCCCATCTTGCCGGCGCAGAACTCGGTGTCGCTGGCATCCCACATGGGGAAGCCGTCATGATGCTCGGCGACTGGCCCCGCGAATTTTGCGCCAGCGCGCGCGAAGAGCTCTGCCCATTCATCAGGATCAAAATGCTCCGCCGTGAACATGGGGATGAAGTCCTTGTAGCCGAATTCGGAGGGATGCCCGTAGGTGCGGCAGTGATAATCGTGCTGGGGACTGCCTTCGCGGTACATGTTGTAGGGATACCAGGTTACATTGGGTCCGGTCGCCGGCACGCAATAGATGCCCCAGTGCGTGTAAATGCCGAACTTTGCCTTGCGCATCCATTCGGCAGTGGGGTGCGTCTTCAACGATGCCCAGGTGGGCTGATAACGTTGGGTCATTTGCAGGGTCTCCAGCAGGTTTCGCGCGCAAATAGTAGCGCGGCGGCAGGGCTGGCGCAACTGTCATGCCAGATAGACCAGGGCAATCGCTGCAAATTGAAAATCCGGTGCGTGTCGAACTCCGCGCGCGCCGTTGCCCCCCCCTTCCCCGACTTTTCGGGCAGACACTGAGGGGCGTGATTTTAGCCAGCAAACTCGCCGCTCCGCTTGCGGAACGTCGAGCATGCGCGCGACCTTGCTACTTGTATTGCCTCGTCGATATGTCGCCAGTGGTCCCGTTTACCTCTGTTCGGGTGCCAGCCGCGTGGTCGAACTTTACGACCGAACCGTCTTCCGAGAAGGTGACGATGGAGACGGTGGGAGACAGCGCGATTACTGTCACCCCGTGAGGGTAAGTGGTTGTAATAATGTCGCCCTGCTTGGTTGTTGGGAGTGGCTTGGTAATTCTTGGCGTTGTGTTTCGTGGCGCGAGGGGAACGTCTTCTACCGCCCCGAGAATGCGAACAGAGGGCGGCTTGACAGTTACCCTGCTAATTAGCCAGCCCCGATTTTGCTGCGTCCATGAAGTGCCTTTGCGGTAGATATACCAGCCGGCTTGCCAATCGGCTTCGTTGGAGCAGTGGCCAGCCCAGCCGCTTTGCGAGACAGGTATCTGGCAGATGTTGTCGATATGGTCATCGGCGGACACAGCGCCACCAGCAAGCGCAAGCATCAAACATAGTACGATCATGATTGTCGATTTCATCGTCATGTTCCCAACTCCGATTTGCGACATTGTCAAAGCCGCGCCCCAAGCGCCAACGGCGACAGTCCACGCGCAAAAGCAGCAGGCATGCCGGTCATTGAGCTTTGAGAACAGGATTTGACTTGAAGAAGTGAAAATCGGCGACAGGTGTTATCGCGCAGTATTGCGGGGGGGGGGGGGGGGGGTGAGATCATAATCGCAGGCTCCCGAACGGTTGCATTGAGACGTATAGATAAAAGCCTATCTTATCGGATGCTTTTCTATTATAGCGCCATTTCATGGATCGTCAAGCATTTGCTAGAAACGGGAGTGGTGAAGTTAACTGGTTAAAGACAACCCCCCCCCCCCTCAGTCCCCCCGAAAAGTCGGGGAGAGGCAACGGCGCACGCAGATTTCTACGCATGTCGGGGGATGCGCAAGCCCCCACATACACGAAAATAGACACTCCCCCAGAATCGGGAGTGGCGATTTGCTCCTGCGCCCCGCACATGCTACAGTCCGCGCCTGGAATCGTAGCGATGCAGGAGCGCAGATGAAACAAGTCCTGATAAACGGCACTCGTCAGGCGGGCGTCGAATCGGTTGACAAGCCCCGACCACGCGACAATTGGGCGCTGATCAAAGTGCTGGCCGCGCCCATGTGCACCGAGTACAAAGCCTTCGCCGCGGGCAGCGACTCCCCTCTGCTGGGGCACGAAGCAGCTGGCGTCGTGGTCGATGTTGCGCAGCCGAGCCGCGTTAAAGCGGGCGACCGCGTCGTTGCCATGCCCATGAACTGCTGTGGCAAGTGCGCGCTCTGCCTGGGCGGCGATTATATCCATTGCCAAGATTGGCTGGACTTCGCGGCGCTGCACGGCAGTCTGGCCGGCGCTGGCACGATGGCGCAATACCTGCTCAAGCAAGATTGGATGCTGCTGCCCATCCCCGACGAGATCTCCATTGAGCATGCAGCCATGGCCTGCTGCGGCTTGGGTCCCAGCTATGGCGCGATGCAAACGATGGAAGTCGACCGGCATGATACAGTGCTGATCACGGGCTTGGGTCCGGTCGGGCTGGGCGGCGTTGTCAATGCGGTTTATCGTGGCGCTAGGGTGATCGGCGTGGAGTCCAATCCCTATCGGGCGCAGCTGGCGATTGAGCTGGGCGCGGATGCCGTCATCGACCCGCGCGATCCCGAAGCGCTTGCTCAAGTGCGGGCGCTCACGCACGATGGGCGCGGCGTAGACAAAGCCATCGACTGTTCGGGCGTGGTGGCGGCGCATCGGCTGTGCATTGATGCGGCGCGGCGCAAGGGCATGGTCGCTTTTGTGGGGGAATGTGGCGACGACACGCCCCTGCGCATCAGCGATGATATGATCCGCAAGGGGCTGCGCCTGGTCGGCAGTTGGCATTACAACCTGGCGGATGCTCCCCGGCTTATGCGCACGATCGGCGAGGTGGGCGCGCAACTAGACAAGCTGATCACGCATCGCTTCGGCATTAACGACATTCAAAGCGCCTGGGAAACGCAGTTGTCCGGGCATTGTGGCAAAGTGATCTTGCGACCCTGGGAGGCAGACGATGTTTAAGTCAGTGATTATCGGCGTAAGCGGCGGACGAGCGCATGGACATGCCGATGCCTTCGCGCACATGAAACGCGGACGGCTGGTGGCGGTCAGCGCAAGGCAGCGTGACAAACTGGACGAATTCGCCGACAAATACGATGTTACTGCCCGTTATACCGACTACCGCGAGATGTTCGCCAAAGAAAAGCCCGATCTCGTGCAAGTCAGCACGCCGCCAGACGCCCGGCTGGAGATCATGCAAGCGGCGCACGAGGCGGGCGTGCCGGGCCTGATTGTAGAAAAACCGCTGGCTATCGAAGGCGAAGATTATCGCGCCATCCGCGAATGGGCAGCCAGCAAGCCCAGCATCAAAATCGCCATCAATCACCAACTGCAATTTCATCCGCGGCGACAGGTCTTGCAGCGGCTGGTCAACGAAGGCGCGATCGGCAGGCTGCGCTTCATCGATGCCAGCAGCGGCATGAACCTGGCCTATCAAGGCACGCATTCGCTGCAAGCCATCGGCGCATTCAATCCCGGCGCCCTGCCCAAGACGGTCTTTGGCGCGGCGGCTGGCGCAAAGGGCATCCAGCCCAATATTCGCGAGCATTATGCGCCCGACCAAAGCCTGGCGGCGCTGGAATATAGCAACGACCTGCCTGCCTCCCTGCGCTGTGGCGAAAATGCCCCGCGCGTGCCCGGCGGCAATGCCATCTATCAGCACAAACGCATCGCTGTCTATGGCGAACGCGGCTATGTGCATTGGACGATGTGGGGCTGGGAAACGTTGATCGACGGCGTCTATGCGAGCGGCGAGCACCTCTACCCCGACCAGGATGTGCTGGGGCAAGCCGCCATGTGCGATGCCATGTTCGACTGGCTGGACGATGACAGCAAAGTGCATCCGCTCAACCTGGCTGCCGCCATCCGCGACTTCGAAGTCATCCTGGCGCTCTATACCAGCGCCTTGACCCACAAGGTGGTCGAGCTGCCATTCGACCCGCCCGATGGCTTGGTTGGGCAGTTGCGCGCGGCGCTCGAGCCAGGCAGCGAGCTATAGGAGGCGGCAAATGGGCGCCTTGCAAGGCAAGACCATCATCATCACGGGCGCGAGCAGTGGCTTTGGCGAAGCGACCGCCCTTGCCTGCGCAGAAGCTGGCGCGAATGTCAGCCTGGTGGCGCGGCGCAAAGCCGAACTGGAGCGCGTTGCCCGGCTGGCGCGTGAGGCCGGCGGACGAGCGCTGGTCTGCCCGGCCGATGTCAGCGATGACGAGCAAATCTACGCCGCTGTCGATAGAACGCGCGAGGAATTTGGCGCGATTGATGTGCTCTTCAACAATGCCGGCGCAAACATGAGCGCGCGCAGCATCGCCGATACCCGTCCCGAGCAATGGCGCTGGCTGATGGATGTCAACCTGACCAGCGCATTCGTCTTCACACGAGCCGTGCTGGACGAGATGAAAACGCGCGGCGACGGGCTGATCATCAACCTGGCTTCACGGGCGGGCATGCAGCCCAGTTTGACAGCCGGCGTAACCTACAGCGCTTCCAAGATCGGCATGGACGCGCTGACGCAGGTCACCAATCAGGAAGGCAACCCGCATGGCGTTCGCGCCTGCCTCTTCAACCCCGGCATGGGCGATACGCCCATCATCAACATGCGCCCGAAGCCCTTCAGCGCCGAGCAGCGAGCCAAAATGATTCAATCCGAAGATATCGCGGCCACCATCGTGTTTCTGTGCAGCCTGCCGCCTCGCGTTACGATCGACCTGATCTCTATGCTGCCAACACAGAAGTGAGAGCGAATATGAACCAACTGGCGCTCTTTGTCAAACCCTGGAAGTCGCTGCCATTGCCCCAGCTGGCACAGCATGTGCGGTCGCTGGGCTTTGATGCGGTCGAGCTGCCCGTGCGCCCCGGCTTCGCGGTCGAGCCAGGCAATATCGAGCGTGACCTGCCGGCGGCGGTACGCGCGCTGGCGGACGAGGGCCTGCGCGTGCTCAATATCACGGCGGCTTGCGCGCTGGATGACGAGCGGCTCTACAGCGCCTGTGCAGCGGCCGGCGTGGGCATGAACCGTGTCATGTTCCAGCTGGCGGGCAGAGATTATCTCACTGCCGAGGCAGCAGCCCGCCGTCAACTGGAAGCTGCTCTGCCCTTGTGCCAGCAGTACAATGTACAGATCGGCATACAGAATCACAGCCGCGCCTTTGTGCCAGTGCATGCTATGGGCGCGCTGTCCCTGCTGCGGGACCTCGACCCGCAATATGCCGCGCTGGTGTGGGATCCCGCCCATCAAGCGCTGGAAGGCATGGACAGCGATGCGGCGCTGGATGTGGTTGCCGCGCATTTGTGCATGGTCAACCTGAAGAACGCCTATTGGCGGCGCGCCAGCGGGCCTGAAGCAGCCGAAGCCACCTGGCGAATCTGGTGGACATCCGGCGCGCAAGGACGAGCCTCGTGGCGGCGGGTCATCACCAGGCTGCGCAAACTCGACTATCGCGGTCCGATCTGCTTCTCGGCTGAATACAGCGATGAAGAACGCGTCGACGAGCTGATTCGGCAAGACCTGGATTACGCGCGCGGGCTGCTGGCAGAGTAATCTGCGGCTTCCTTATAGGGACTGTCTAATTTGATGGACGCGCTTTCGCCAGCCCCCATGCAATAGGAAGAGACAGCGCATTAGACAAGTCAGTGTCCAAAAATCGGGGGGAGTCGATTGACAAATCATAAATCTGTGATAGAGTTTCTCCAAGATATAGGCAGGTGAAATGCAATGGAGATTGATGCGATCATGACCATAAGGAAGGCTGCGATGAAACAAACCAGCAATTTTGCGCGCGGCGGAGAAACTGCCGACTTATCCGCCCGCATTAGGACAAATACCCCCCCCCCCCCCGTAATATCGCGTAACAATTCCGCTTCGTTTCATTTCCAATCCGCATTGGCGTTCAAGCTGCGCGCCTTGCTGGTAATCTGTCTGTTGATGCCCTTCGCTTCGTCCCTGGCCAGCGCCGATGACCATATCGACAACATGTGCTTCCTACCTGCATCGGAAGGTGGCTGGGCTGGGTTCTGCTATCGGGATACCCACTGGACAGCTGGCTGGTATGTATACCGGCATGGTGAAACATGGACGCAAAACAATCGGGCGTGGCTAGCCGGCGATATCCTGGGCAGTTCAGAAACAAAACGGGAAGTTGCCGCCCCCCCGCGAGGCACGGAGCCAAGAATTACCAGGATACTCCCAACACTCAAACAAACGCCTGGTCACATCACGACCCTTTATCCTCACGGGATGACAGTAACAATCATACGTGATTCAGACGCAGGTGTAGACGAAGCCATCATCACCTTCCGGGATTCATCGAGTACCATAACCTTTGACTACACGACAAAGACCAAAACAGAAACAAACGGGGTCACTGGCGAGAAATATATAAGCCAATTCTAGTAGCAAACTTGCGGGCCCTCCGCGCTGAAATCGCAAAAAAGCAATATCCACCCTATTCGACACTCCCTCGGGAGTGTCTATTTTCGTGTATGCGGGGACTTTCCCCATCCCCCGACATGCGTAGAAATCCGCGCGCGCCGTTGCCTCCCCCCGATTTTTCGGGGGGACTGAGGGGGGTGTCTTTAACCAGAGAATTCGACACTCCCTCCTTTATAGGCTGGACAAGCCCAACTATCTGATTTGTCGTGCCGTGTCGAATGGCGTGTTTGGCATTCTGTGCAATACTGCATTTTGCGTGGAGCATAGCCGAAAGGTCTGCAAATGATGCCGAGACTGTTTGCTGTTTTGCGACATCGCCTGCCATCAGCCCTTCTGCTGGCTGTGCTGCTCGTATCATTTGCGGCGCAACGGTCGGTTCGAGCAGAGTCTATCAGCGTTGACGCGTATTGCAGCTTGTCCGATGCCATCCGCGCGGCAAATTCGGACGCTCCCAAAGGCGGCTGCCCAGCTGGGAACGGCGCGGACACGATCACCCTCAGCGCCGACATCCGGCTGACCGGTCCGCTGCCAGAGATCCATTCGGAAATCACCATAAACGGCGAAGACCATACCCTGGATGGCGGCACCAATTACCGCATCTTTGACATTAACAGCGGCATCGCGACCATCAACAACCTGGCCATGACGCAGGGCAATGCCGGTGGCGGAAATGGCGGGGCAGTGCGCGCGCGCAACAGCGACCTGTTCCTCAACAAAGTCAGCATCAGCGCCAGCAAGAGCGGCGATAGCGGCGGCGGCTTGCATTTCAGCGGACCAACCAGGACTCTCGTTATCACCAACAGCAGCTTCTCGCGAAACCTGACCAGCGGCAGCAAAGCCGGACGAGGCGGCGGGCTGTATGTGCTTGCCAGCAGCGCTACCATCAGCGACTCGAGCTTTGACAGCAACGAGGCCATCACGACCGGCGGCGCGATTCACAACGACGGTGTATTGAACATCAACAACAGCAGCATTGCCAGCAACACCGCGACTGACCATGGCGGCGGCATTTACACCGGCAGCGAGGCGACCAGCACCATCACGCATGCCACACTCGCCGACAACCGCGCTTTGGGCGATGGCAAGACTGGCGAAGGCATCTACAACGCTGGCGAGGTGGAGCTCTACAACAGCATCATCGCAGGCAGCCCAAGCGACGCAACCAGTTTGTGCGCGGGCGAAGGCCTTATGCAGCAGGCAGCCAATCTCATCCAAGACGCCAGTTGCTCAGCGGCGTTGCGTGGCGATCCACTGCTTGGCACGCCGACCGGCTCGCCCGTCCATTATCCGCTGCGGGCAGACAGCCCTGCCGTCGATGCCGCCAGCAAGGCATATTGCACCCAAAACGACCAGCTTGGCAACCGGCGTCCGGCGGAAAGCTGTGACATCGGCGCGGTCGAGTCCAATATTCCCATCATCATCAGGCTTGGCGAAAGCTGCAGCTGGCCCGATGCCATCAAAACAGCCGCGCAAAACAGCGCAACAGGTGGCTGCAGCGCCGACAGCAACACGGATCTTGATACCGATACCATCGTCTTTAACGCGGACAAGACGCATAACGGCGCGCCACTGGAAATCCGCAGTCCGATGATCATTGACGGACAGGGTTTCACGCTGACTGGCGATGGCACGCAGCGCTTGTTGGATATCGCCGATACCAACGTAATCATCAAGAACCTGACCATCAGCAATGGCGATGCTGGCGATGCGCATGGCGGTGCGATCCGCGCGCGCAATGTCGATCTCACGCTGGACAATGTGCGCATCAGCGACAGCGTCAGCGGCAACAACGGTGGCGGGCTCTACTTTGATGGCGGCATGAGGCGGTTGTCGATCATCAACAGCAGCTTCGACAACAACGCCACCGACAACAGCGACAAAGGCGGCAAGGGCGGCGCGCTCTTCGTGCATGCGCAGCAGGCGAGCATCCAGGGCAGCAGTTTCACCGACAATCGCGCTGTGACCAGTGGCGGAGCGATTCACAGCGATGGCGAACTCACAATCGAAAACAGCACCATCAGTGGCAATACAGCGACCACGCAGGGCGGCGGCGTATACACCAACATCGGCGCGACCACCACGATGCGGCATGTGACTATTGCTCACAACCGTGCAAACAGCAGCAGCAGCGACGGCCTGGGCTTCTATCGCGGCGGCACAACGTATCTCTACAACTCAATTGTGGCTGGCAGGGTGGACAGCGGGCAGAGCTTGTGCGCGGGCATTGGCAGCCTGACCCAAGCCAGCAGCCTCATCCAGGACAAGAGCTGTTCGCCCACCCTAAGTGGCCTTGCCGGGCTGGGCGAATTGACTGGCTCGCCGGCTGTTCTTGCGCTCAGTGGCATCAGCCCGGCTATCGACGCCGCTTCCAGCACGCACTGCCTGGACAGCGACCAGGTCGGCACTTCTCGTCCGCAGCACCTGGCTTGCGATATCGGCGCGTTTGAAGTGTACGCAGACGATATCCTGCCCACACCGACATTCACGCCGGCGCCAACCTTGGCGCCCACCCCCACAGCCGCGCCAGCGCACTTCCGCATCGATGCCAACTGCACGCTGGACAACGCGATCCGATCTGCCAACAGCAACATGGCGCATGCCGACTGCCCGGCCGGCGGCGATGGCTATGACAGCATCACGCTCACCGAGCACATCAGTCTGCAAGACGATCTGGACGCGATCACATCCGCCATTCGCATTGACGGCAAGGGATTCAGCATCAGCGGCAATGGCGAGCGGCAACTCTTCGCAGTCAGCAGCGATGGCGACCTAAGCCTGAGCAATATCTCGCTTATCGATGGCTCGGCTTTGGCTGGCGGCGCGCTGAACAATGACGGCGTGTTGACTATCAGCCGCGCCTACCTAGCAGACAACAGCAGCTCCGGCGCAGGTGGCGCGATCCAATCGACTGGCAGGCTCATCGTCAGCAACAGCACCTTTGCCAACAACCATAGTGCGGAAGGTGGCGGCGCGATCCATATCGCGGGCGGGACAGCCTGGCTAACGCATGTCACGCTCTCTGATAACCGCAGCGAAATATCGGGAGACCTCCATCTGGCAGCAGGCACGGTCAACATGCGCAACAGCCTGCTTGCTGGCGCGAACGACAGCAGCTTGTGCGTGGGCACACTGAGCGAGAATCTGGGCAACTTCATTCAGGACGGCAGCTGTTCGCCAGCGCATTCTGGCGATCCTTTGCTGGGCAGCCTGACACGGTCTCCCGCTGGTGGCGCTTACTTCCCCCTGCTGGACGGCAGCCCGGCTTTGGGCAGCGGCGATGATTACTTCTGTTCGCAGTATCCGCGCGATCAACTGAATACACCGCGGCGGGCTCGTGATTGTCATATTGGCGCAGTGGATAGATAGCACTCCCCTCAATCCCCCGAAAAGTCGGGAGGGCATTGAGGAAGACAAAAAACAGGCAGACCCCGTATCTGAGATCTGCCTGTCCAGCACTGCGATTTTGGGGGCTTTTAGCCGCCCAGCAGCGCGTTGGTTTGATCGTGCGCAGCCGCAGCTACGACAGCCGCGTCGCGTTCCTCGCCCGTCCACAGCAAATCAAAGTTGCTGATGAAAACCGAAGTCTCCCATTCCAGATACTTTGAATGGTAGGTCGGGTGGACGCCGTCCTGCGCGCCCAATACCGAGAAGGAGTGGATGTAGTCATCGGCGTAAGCAGCGTCTTCTGGCACAGCGCAGTTGTGGAACTCGGCCTGGCTGACCAGCGCCGCGCCCATGGTGGCTGTGCGGCAGAGATGCGCGGGATTGGCCAGGGCGTAGCGAATCAGCTCATAAGCCAGATCGGGCTGGGTGCTGCTGCTGGGGATGGCGAAGGCCGAGCCGCCAACAAACTGAAAACGACCAGCGGGGCCCGTCGGCGTCGGCGCCAAGGTCCAGTTGAATTCACCGGCGATCAACTCATCCATGCGCGAGGCAGCATCGTTCAGCGCGTAGTGAAGGGCGACATTGCCGTTGGCAAAGAGCAACTCGCTGCCGAAGCCAGTCGCCGCGACCGCATCAGCCGTCGGATGCACGCCGTGCTCCCAGATCAGGTCGGCGACGAATTGCAGCGCCGCGATCGTGCCTTCGTCATTCAGGCGCGATTCGGTGATCTCTTCATTCCAGTAATCGCCGCCAAAGCTCTTGACGATCCAGTAGAGACCGCCGCCGCCAGCGCCCGGGCTGGCCAGGTTGCCCAAGCCCCAGATGTCATTGCTGCCATCGCCGTCGCTGTCTTCGGTTACCGCCAGGGCGATCTCCAGGATGTCATCCCAGGTGCTATCTTCGGTGGGGATTTCCAAGCCAGCCGCTTCCAGGATATCGACATTCACATAAAAGCCGCCGGGCGCCCAGTCATAGGGGATAGCGTACTGCGTGCCCTGGTAGTTGAAGGCGTCGATCTGCGTGCCCACGAAAAGCTCGGGCCAGCCGGGGATCGGGCAGGCTTCCATATAGCTGTCGAGCGGCAAGAGCCAGCCGTTTTCGCCGAAGGTGTCGTTGCGGCTGTCGTGCATCCAGGCCATGTCGATTTCTGCGCCGCCAGCCAACTGAGCCGGCAGAGTCGTCCAATAGTCGCCCCAAGCTACGCCGGTGTTGGGCACTTGCTGCACATTGGGATAGTTAGCGTTGAAGAATTCGTCGAATGCCAGCAGGAATTTGTCGACCTCGCCAGGTCCTTCCCAGCCGGTGAAGTTGAAGGTGGCTGCCAGGTCGCTGTCGACCATGCCGCAAGTCCAGTCCATATCGTCCTGGGCAGCTGCAGCGCCAAAACTGATCGAAAGCAGCGCAATGATGGCTGCCACGAGCGCGAGTTTGCGGAACATGTTTTTCTCCTCCTTGATAGAGTGAACAATCGCCGGGTAATGAGTTGCAACGAGCGGAAATCTGCTCTAGCCACCTCCTTTGATGCCGCTGGTCACAATGCCGCGAACATAATACTTCTGTCCGACGACAAATGCCACAAGGATAGGCAGCACGACGAAGGTCGCCGCCGCCATGATCAAGTGCCAGGGGGTGCGCATAGACGATTGCGCCTGGAAGGAATACAAGCCCAGCGGCAATGTCTTCACCGCCGGCGTTCCCAGCACGATCAGAGGCCATTGGAAGCTGTTCCAACTGCTGAGGAAGGTGAAGAGCGCCAACGTGGCCAGCGCCGGTTTGGTCAGCGGCAAGATGATCAGCGCATAGGTGCGGAAGAATCCACAGCCGTCAATACGCGCCGCGTCTTCCAGCTCGCGCGGGATCGTCACCATGAATTGGCGCATCAAAAATGTGCCCCAGGGCGTGAACAGGAAGGGGATGATCACCGCGTTCAAGCTGTTGACCCAGCCGAAGTGACGCATCTGCACATAAAGCGGGATCATCAGCACCGTGAAAGGCACCATCAGCAGCGAAATGTAGAGCAAAAAGATCTTGTCGCGCCCGGGATAACGCAAGCGCGCGAAAGAATAGCCAGCCAGACTGGCTGTGAAAAGCTGCCCCAGCACGATGCAGGCCGAGACGATCACGCTGTTGATGAAGAAGCGGTCGAATGTCGTGGCTGTCCAGGCATCAATATAATTGCTGAATTGCAAGGTGTCAGGGATGAATGTGGGCGGCAGCCGATAAATTTCCTTGATGCTCTTCAGCGAGTTGGAAACCATCCATGCGAAAGGCAGCAGAAAGATGACGCCGACCACCGACAATACGATGTAAACCAGCAGGTCGTGCAGACGCAGCAATTCCTTTTGACCAAAGCGCGTCCGTCGCTTTTCTGTGTTCTTTGCCGCGCTCATGCTAATTGTCCTCGAAGCCAAAGACCCAGCGCCGCGCCAACTGCCACTG
The DNA here is from genome assembly GCA_002238485.1 of Chloroflexi bacterium bin20. GTDB lineage: Bacteria > Chloroflexota > Anaerolineae > Aggregatilineales > Phototrophicaceae > UBA6055. The sequence continues at coordinate 29,082 of MPMG01000017.1, forward strand.
GACGATGGTTATGATCAATATGATGACGAAGAGCACCGCCGCCAGCGCCGCGCCATAGCCCATTTTCAAAAACTTGAACGCGCTGTTGTAGATGTAGAGCGTCAGGGGCGTGGTGGCATCGGCTGGTCCGCCATTGGTCAGCACCAGAAATTGGTCAAAAGACTGGAAGGCGGCGATCAGCGAAGTGACGACCACGAAGAAGATCGCCGGCGAAAGCATGGGCAGGGTTACAAAACGCATGCGCTGCCAGCCATTCGCGCCATCAATCGAGGCGGCTTCGTAATACTCTTCCGGGATGCCCTGCAAGCCAGCCAGCAGAATCAGCATGGCCGAGCCGATGCCCTGCCAGTTGCTCATGATGATGACAGCCGGCATCGCCCAGGCGGTGTGATGAATCCAGTTGGGACCTTCGATGCCAATCAAACCCAGGATGTAATTGATCAAGCCGACATTGGGCTGGTACATCCAGCGCCAGATGGTCGCGGCCGCCACGGTCAGGGTCACCTGTGGCAAGAAATAGATCGTACGGAAGAAGACGATGCCGCGCATCTTGCGGTTTAACGCCAGCGCCAGCCAAAACGCGATGAATATGCCGGTCGGCACCGCCACGACAGTGTAATAGATGCTGTTGCTGAGCGACTTCCAAAACAAGCGGTCGTCCAGCATGACCTCGAAGTTCTTCAGACCGATGAACTCAGCCGGCTCGGGCGACAGGTTCCACTCGGTCAGCATGATGTAAAAGGCGAAGCAGATGGGGAAGAGCATAAAAACGACAAAGCCCACAAAATTGGGCAGCAAGAAGAGGTAACCAGCCATCGTCTCTTCGCGGCGCAAGCCAGTGAAAGCGCGACGTATCTCAGCGAATGGTCCTGGTTGATTGGGTTTGGCAGAAGCGAGCTTGATAGTCACTACAGAGGCTTTCAGGCGCAGTCAACAAAATAAGGCAAAGGCAATTGTCTCTCCGCTGTACAACGCGAGGCAGTCTAACACGGCAAAAGGCGCGAGTCAACAAAATGCGCGCGGATTATTCATCCAGAGGGAAACGCGCAGTTTATTCCCGCAGCAGCGTGATCAATGTATTGGGTTGGAGATTGTCGATTTGGGATGTCGCGCCGTCCGACCAGGTGATGGTCAATCGCTGGAGTTGGCTGCCGGCCGGAAATCCAAAGTGCGCCCGGCTGCTGTCGCCAGACAAGTAGCCGCTGACCGCCGCCAGATCGCGCCGGAAACTGCCCCGATCTGTCTGCAAGCGCAAAGTCGCGTCAAGGCCATGGCTGTTTGCCCGGCCGGTCCAGCGCAAATCGACTTCCAGACTCTCGCCGCCACACAGGCGATTTTCGAAGACCTTGGCCGGCGCCAACAGGTTGTTGACGATGACATCCAGATCGCCGTCATTGTCCAGGTCGGCGAGTGACATGCCGCGTCCGCTGGCTCTGTCATGGAGCGCCCAGCCCGGCTCGGCTAGGAAGTCCGCGCCAGACAGACTGCGATAGACCTGGTTCTCTTCTACCAGCTCGTTTTCGGGCAAGTGAGAAAACATCTCCAGCGAGATCATGCCGTTGACGACATAGAGATCCTGGAAGCCATCGTTGTCGAGGTCGCCAAACTTGGCAGACCAGCTCCAGCCGGTGCCATCCAGCCCGAAGTCGCGCGCCAGGTTGTCGGGACTGCCACCGGCATACAGCACATTTTCCATGATCTGCGGGTCGCCTTCTGGGTGTGGCATGCCCATCATCATGTCCATGATCGGCTGCCATTGCGCGGTGGTCGCGTCGTCATGCGCATAGGGCTTCATATCCACAGCGAAAAGCTCGCGCGCGCCATCGTTGTCGAGGTCGGCGGCATCGTAGCTCATGGTGCTGTGTGGCATGACAGCGGGCGGGTCGCTTTCTTGCCAGCCATCGCGATAGACATAATGGCGGTCGGGCACAGCGAAGTCGTTGCCGATGATGATTTCGCTTTCGCCGGCGCTGTTTTGTCGCGCGTGAATAGCCAACGTGTTGGAGCGCTCGCCGATGCGCGCGGCTCGGAAACGCTCGCCCAGATTCTCATAATAGACCACGCCAGCCAGGGGCGCAGCTTGTCCCAGCAGCAGTTCATTTTCTACATCATAGCTGCCAGTGACGAGGTCGAGGTCGCCATCGCGGTCGGCATCCAGCCAATTCATGGCATAGGCGATATAGCTGACGCCGCGCAGCAACTGGGTTTCGAATTGTCCGCCGCCCAAATTGCGCCAGAAGAGGGGAGCAGCTGCCTGTTGCGTAAAGACGATATCCAGCCAGCCATCGCCATCGACATCAACGATCGCTGCCGCGCGGGAAGGCGCGCGAGATGGCAGGGCTTGGCGCTGGAATTGCAGTCCGCCGGCATTCCACAAGATGGCATTGTCGCCGCCCAAGTCCGCCAAGACGATATCAAGCCAGCCGTCTTGGTCCAGATCGTTCACCGCCAGCCCCGCGCCATTGCCATCATAAAAGCCGATTGGCAGTTTCACCGGTGTGGTGATGTGATTCAACTGATGACTGATGAAAGCGCCGCTGCAGTCGTCACGCGAATGCAATGCAACTGCCTTGACCGTGACCGGCACATGGATGCGGATGGCATGGACGGGCGAGACCAAGAGCAGCAGCGCCGCGATCAAGAGACACAGGGCTTTTGTACCCGCTACAAAACCTCCCCCCAATCTGGCAGGGAGAGGAGTCGGGGATAGCATAGAGCCAGTTGCGCTACTCGGACGCGTCATCTTCGGGCGGATTTTCCAGGGTGTCCAGCGTTGGCATATTGGCTCGTTTGGAATGAACGCCGGTCGCGCCATCGGGACGGGTGCCGCGGCTTTCCAGGCTCTGCAGTTCGCCAGCGCCATCATAGCTGCGCACCTCGAACTTGTAGTCGCCTTCCTGGAAGCGCCAGTCATAACGCCAGAGGACCCAAGTCAGCTCGGACAGAGGCTGCCGCAACTGTGCCGCCTGCCATTCGCCGCCATTCACGCTGACTTCGACGCGCGAGATCTCCCGGGCGCCAGCATAGGCGATGCCGCCGATGGGCACGATATAGCCCGCATCGTCTTTGATAATCGAGTTTGTCGCGACCGCATCTACAACCGAAGTGGTATTGACGATGGCGTCTTTGCTCCAGCTGCGCCGCACCCAATAGCCCTCTGCCCAGGCATCGACAAATTCAATGCTCTTGATCCATTTGGGTTGCTTCATGCCATAGCGGTCGGGGATATAGATGCGCAGCGGAAAGCCATGCTTCTGCTTCAGCGGCTGGTCATCCCATTCATAGGCGAACATGATGCGCTCATCTGACTGGATCAGGTCGAGCATGACATATTCGTCGAAATTGTCCGCGCCGGTGATCTTCAGGGCGACCGCCTCTGCTTGCGGCTGCACCAGCGCCAGGAATTCCTGCACGCTGAAGCCCGACCACTTGGTGGTACTGATTAACGTGCCGCCGATGCGGTTGCTGATGCAGGAAAGCGTGATGAAGCGGTCGACGCGGTCGAATTTGTCGTAGAGATCCTGCAGCGACAGGCTTATCGGGTTGTCGACCAGGCCGCTGACCTCCAGCCGCCACTCATTGGAATCCAGCACGGGCGGACGCGCGCTGATATCGATGCGGTAATGCTCGTCCAGCGGTGTGTATTCGGGACGGGTGCCGGGCGCAGGCCTCATATCATCGTTGATATTGGGCAACTCGCCTTCGGGTACAACGGAAGCAGTCGAAACGACCTTGCCTTCGCCGCCGCGGCCACCGACCAGCGCGCCCAATCCCGCGCCGACCACAGTCAATACCGCGCTGGCGCCGCCGATGCGCAGCAAGAACTGCCGGCGGTCGAGCGGCTCGATGGTGATGGCCTCGCCAGTGGCTTCGTCGGTCTTGGTCTTGGCTTCGCTATGTGCCAGGTCGTTGTAAATCCAGTTGGCTGCCATGCCCCAGGCGGCGAATGCCAGAATCACCCAGCCGACCTGCGCGAGCTCGGGCGCGGTGGCGGTTACATTGACCTGCGCCGACAGCAGCATCACAATCGCGCCAAATACCAAGCCCAGCGCCAAGCCCGGACTAAGGCTGCTGGCGGCCGTCTCGCGGCGATTCAGGATGCCGAATCCAAGCGCGGCAACCACAAGGCCCAGCGCGATGAAGGCAGCCAGCGCTATCAACTGCTCGGCGTTCTTTGCCGCGGCCGATGTCTCGCCCAGGTTGAAGGCGGTGATCACATCCACCATGCGGTCGATTCCGAAAGTCAGCAAAGGACCGGGCAACAGACGCGAAACAAAGTCGAAAAGGTCAAAGGGTATGAAGGGCAAACCAGCGACTTGGTCTGCCAGGAAAAGGATCGCTGTAAGCACACTGGTTATCATACCGCCCACCAGCGCGCCCAGCCAGATTGTGGGTCGTCGTAGCGTGTTCATGAGTTTTGAAGGTCTCCGCCAAAATCGGTTAGCCCTAGTATATCGCAGCTTGTTGCGCAAATGTATTGCGCAGGGATTACAGATTGCGCGATCGCACTACTTTAAGAAGGCAGAGGTTTTTACCTGATGAACTTGTTTCGCCAAGAGCTTCCCCTGTTGATTTGGGGGATCAGGATGCAAGGCGCACCCGGTAGCGGACACAAGGAGGCGATCTGGTGACAATCGACGGCACACAGACGCTGCTGCGTCAGGCGGTCGAGTATGGCTGCGAGTATCTGGGCAGCCTGGACGAGCGCCCGGTGGTTCCCGACGCGCAGGCATTGGCGGCGCTGGGCAATTTTGACGAGTCGCTGCCTGCCCAGCCGACTCCGCCAGCCGATGTCCTGCAGCAACTGCACCGCCTTGGCTCGCCAGCTACGACAGCCAACGCGGGCGGACGTTACTTCGGATATGTGAATGGCGGGGCATTGCCAGCAGCCCTGGCGGGACGCGTGCTGGCGGATTGCTGGGATCAAAATGCCGCGCTGCAGCTAATGTCGCCTGTCGCCGCCAAGCTGGAATCCGTCTGCGAGCGCTGGCTGGTCGATTTGCTGCGTCTGCCCGAAGAAAGCGCCGTGGGCATGGTCAGCGGCACATCGCTGGCATCGCTTTGCGGTCTGCTGGCAGGCAGAAATGCGCTCCTGACGCGAGCCGGCTGGGATATCAGCCAACAAGGTCTGTTTGGCGCGCCAGCCTTGCGCGTGGTGATGAGCAGCAGCGCGCATGCCACCATTCGCAAGGCGCTGGCCATGCTGGGCATAGGCACGGCGCAGATCGAGCTTGTCCCCGCCGACGCGCAAGGGCGCATGGACGCGAAAACCCTGCCGCCACTGGACGAGCGCACGCTGCTGCTTGTGCAGGCGGGCAATGTCAACAGCGGCGCCTTCGATCCTTTTATCCCGCTCTGCGAGGCTGCACGGCGAGCGGGCGCCTGGGTGCATGTCGATGGCGCATTCGGCTTGTGGGCGCGCGCTTCTGCGGCAACGCAACAGCTTGCCGAAGGTGTCGATCGCGCCGATTCATGGTCGGTCGATGCGCACAAGACCTTGAACAGCCCCTACGACTGCGGCTTGATCATCTGCCGCGACCGCGGGACCCTGGCGGCGGCGCTGCAAGCCAACGATGCCTATATCCACTTCAGCGGCGGGCGTGATGGCATGCTGTATACGCCAGAAATGTCGCGGCGCGCGCGTGGAGTGGAGTTGTGGGCGGCGCTGAAATCGCTGGGACGGACGGGTGTGGATGCGCTGGTGACTCAGCTCTGCCAGCGAGCGCGGCAATTTGCGGTCGAACTGGGCGCGCAGGGCTTCCACATTTTGAACGATGTCGTTTTCAATCAGACCCTGGTCGCTTGCGAAAAGCCCGAGCTGACCACGCGCACGTTGGAAAATGTGCAAGCCAGCGGCGAATGCTGGTGCAGCGGGACAGTCTGGCGCGGCCAGCCAGCCATCCGTGTCAGCGTATGCTCGTGGATGACAACAGCCGATGATGTGCGGCGCTCTGTGGCGGCATTTGCAGCAGCTCGCGAGCAGGCAAAAATGCGCAACACCTAGCCCGCATACAAATCGGCGATCGTTGCGCGCAGATGGACAGCTTCGCGCAAGTCGGTATTGTCGGAGAACTGGTCGATGCCACCGATCAGCGAGCGCGCGGCGAGTTGCTGCAGATCGGCGCAGGATATGCGGTCCACGAGCGCCTCGGTATATCGCCAGGCGTCGCTCACCAAAAAGCCGCGTCCATGAAACTCTTGCACAGCCGGCGCGATTCTCTTCGTCAGTTGCAATTTGTTGTGCAGACGGTTTAAGACTTTCCATGCCGCGCACAGATGACGTTCACGTTCGCGGTAGCCGCCGGCAAGCTGCACGGACTCCAGAATCGGCGCGAGCTCGCGGGCGCAATCCAACTGCTGGAAAGCGCTGCCCAGCCACTTGGGATAGGGTGCGTAGGTCCGCTCCATCAAGAAGCACAGCAGCACAATCGAGCGCACAAGACGGCCCGCGATCAAGCGACTGCCCAGCTCGTCGCCGACCGACCCTGCTCGTGGCGCAAGGTGCTCATCCTGACCAATGCGCTGCCACCCGCAAGCCAGCAGATAGATCCAGACATCGCGCGGATAAAAAGTGAATCGCTGGCGGATAATCTCTAGCCCCAGCGCATCGTGGAAGACTTCGCCAGCTGTGAAAGACAAGAGCTTCTGCTGCGGGATGCTCAACCAGTCGGCCGAGCGCAATTCATGGTACTGTCCCATACCAAAATGCGCGCGCATAAAGTCGTCGATGGTCTGGATATCCACGCGGTGATTGACCTCGCCGCTGGTGATGGACGCCAGCAGCTGCGTGCCCTGATCGTCATTTTCATGCTTTGGCGCGCCCCAATTGGTGGCAAAACCGCGAAACTGATAGGGCAAGTGGCCGCGCAAAGTCTGTGAAATGGTGGCTGACAGGCAGTCGTGGTCTGGCGCAGACAAGAAAAGCTGCAAGCGCGGTCCCCAGTTGTGATCGCGCGATACGGCATCGTCGAAGCCCAGCACCTCAGAGCCGCTGCCGAGCAAGGCGGCGCTGTGCGACAAGCGCGGATGGTGTTTGGCGAGGATGGGCTGCACGGCTTCGTGGTAAAAGGCCCGCGCCAAATCCAGCCCGGCGATGAATGTGCTCATAATCGACATTGTTTTACTTCACCACAGAAGCACAGGAGCAGAAAAAACAATCATATCCGCTATCGCCGAGTCCTGTGTATAATGCCTGGTACGGGCAAGGAAATGTTAAGTGGGAGTACGATAGCCGTGTCAGAAACAAATCGTCTGCAGGAACTGCGCGACCAAATTGACCCGATCAACCTGGATATCCTGGCTTTGTTGAACAAGCGCGCCGAAATTGCGCTGGAGATCGGCCAGGTGCTGCAGAGCATGGGCACAGTCCATTATGACCCACAGCGCGAAGCCGAGATGCTCACTGCGCTGCAATATGCCAACGAAGGTCCCTTCAGCAACGAAACCATCAGCAAGCTCTTCAGCGAGATCTTTCGCGCGACGCTGGCGCTGGAAGAGCAAGATGCGCGCCAGACCATCCTCGTGCAGCGCAAACGCCCCGACCAGCACACCATCATCGAGTTCGACAACGGGCTGCGCCTGGGCAACGACAGTTTCGAGATCATCGCCGGTCCCTGCGCGGTGGAAAGCTATGAGCAAATGGACACGGTCGCTGCGGCGCTGGCAGAGCGGGGCGTCAAAATGATCCGCGGCATGGGCTACAAACCGCGCACATCGCCCTACGACTTCCAGGGCATGGGCGAAGAAGGCTTGAAGATCGCCCGACGCGCAGCCAACAAATACGGGCTGGTCGTTATCAGCGAAGTGCTGGATATGTCGCTGATCCCCATGATGGACGAATATGTAGACGCCTTTTGGGTGGGCGCGCGCAATATGCAAAACAGCTTCTTGCTGCGGGCGCTGGGCAAGCAGAGCAAACCCGTGCTGCTGAAACGCGGCTTCGGCGCGACATTGAAAGAGTTCATCTATGCTGCCGAATACATCATGGCCAGCGGCAACCAGCAGGTCATCCTGATGGAGCGTGGCATCCGCACTTTCAGCCAGTGGACGCGCAACACGCTGGATATCAGCGCGGTGCCGCTGCTCAAGCAAGAGACGCATCTGCCCATCATCGTCGATATTTCGCATTCCGCGGGCAGGCGCGATATCGCCAATCCGCTGGGGCGCGTCGCTCGTGTCAGCGGCGCCGACGGGCTGATGGTCGAGGTGCATCCCAACCCAGATGTCGCCATGTCCGATGCCAAGCAGCAGCTCAACCTCGACCAGTTCAACCAGCTGATGGACGATATCGAATCGATCGGCGGACGCTACTAACTGGCATCCGCTCAACCGCCTTCCCCCTTCTCTAGCTTCTTGGGAGAAGGGGAGAAATCCTTGGTAAGCAAAATGTGGAATCGGCTGAATCATCACAAGCTGGCTGTGGTGATAGTCATGGCTGTCGTGGCGCGGCTGGCGGCGTTGCTGCTGCTGCCCGATATTTTTGCCTATAGCGAGCCGGGCGGCGAGATTCACGGCTCGGTCGCCTATGATGAATATGCGCAGAATTTGCTGGCGACGGGCGTCTATGGGCGCTCGGCTGGCCTGCCCGACGCGAGCTTGCCGCCCCTGTACAGCCTCATCCTGGCGGCGATTTACGGCGTCTTCGGGCGCAGTTATCTGGCGGTGGCGCTGTGGCATATCTTCTTCGACGCGCTGTCAATCGCGCTGCTGGCGGACACCTGCCGGCGGCTGATCACGCGGGACGGTGAAATGGTCGGCGCGCTAGCTGGCTTGTTCTTCGCGCTTTATCCCTATCTGATCTTCCAAAACTTGGCGCTCAACGACACGGCGCTGTGGATCCTGCTGCTGCATGCTTTTCTGTGGCTGCTGATTCTGCTGCGCGATCGTGGGCAGTGGGACAAAGGCACGTTGCTGCTCGCGCTGGCGGCGGGCTTTGTGCTGGGCATGTCGGCATTGGCGCGCGCGCTGCTGCCATCTCTGGCGCTGCTGGCCCTGCCCTGGTTTGCGCTGCGGCTGGGCTGGCGCGGGGCGCTGCAGAGAATGCTGCCAGTCGCGATCGCGAGTCTGCTGGTTCTGCTGCCCTGGCTGCTGCGCGGCGCGGCGATTTATGGCGGCTTCGTGCCCATCGCCCTCAACAGCGGCGAAAATATCTATCAAGGCAATCACCCGCATACGACGGCGATTCTGCGCGCGGGATATGATGTGCAATGGCTGCCAGCGCCACTGGATGCCCCGCCACAGGAGCAGGGACTAGCGCGCAACGCCTTCCTCAGCCAAGCCGGCTGGAATTACCTGCGTGAAAATCCCGCGCAGATCCCCCAGCTGCTGCTGACAAAATTGCTGGCGCACTGGAATCCGCAAGTTACGCCGCTCAAGAACCTGCGCCAGGGCGAGCGGCTCACCATAGATGAAAACGGTCGCGTCCTCATCGTGGCGGGCGGAGAATCGCATGTCGGCGTTACGCGGGCGAATGCGGCCTACCAGGACAGCGGCTTGTTTGCGGTGCTGGGTCGCGGCGCGCATCTAGTCTATTTCGGCGCATTGTGGCTGCTGGCGATTATGGGCGCATGGCTGTGTCGGCGCGATTGGCGTTTATTGAGCCTGCTGGTTGCCGTGCAGCTGAGCCAAACGTTGATGTACCTGCTCTTCCATCCCAGCACGCGGTATCGCTCGCCCACCGATCCGCTGCTCTTCGTATTTTCTGCGCTGGCGATTGTGCACCTCGCCGCCCGCTGGCAAGAAAATAGCCCTTAGTCTGGTCAGGGCAAATTGCTTGACAAGCTGCGAAATGGCATTACAATGGATAACATCTGCTATAAGGCAGGATTTTCAACTATGCATGCTGAAACAACCGCTTTGCTCAGAATCACGCTGGCGGTTGCGCTGCTGCTGGCGACCGCGGCCGGCGGCACTGGCTAAAGACAAGCGCTTGTTCACATAAGGAGAGCTTCACCGTGACAGTACATGACGCGCCAAGCCAAACCGTCAATTCAGAAGCCTTGCGGGAGCTTGCAGTAATGATAACTCTA
>MPMG01000011.1 GCA_002238485.1 Chloroflexi bacterium bin20
CCCCCCCCGTAATATCGCGTAACAATTCCGCTTCGTTTCATTTACACTTCACATTCACATTTAAGCTGCTGCTCGCCGCGCTGGTATTGCTGTTGCTGCCGGCGGGTCAAGTCTTCGCCGCTACCATCAATGTCGACGCGACTTGCAGCCTGGCCAACGCCATCAACGAAGCCAATGGCGAGACCACCGGCGTCGGCAGCTGCGAAGCAGGAACGGACGGCAACGGCGCGACTGGGGCCGACACCATTGAACTCAGCGGCAACATCACTCTGGCAGCCAGGCCCCCTTATATTGCTTCGCACATCACCATCAACGGCAACGGCTACGCCATTGACGGCGCGAGCGCGCATCACATTTTCTATGGCAGACAAACATCAGCCGTATCAATCAGCCTGACGCTTAACAACCTGACCATAAGAAACGGGTTTATCACCCCAACCACAGACAGTGTACTATTGAGTGGTGGCGCAATTGGCATTACTTCCGGGAGCGGGCTGGCAACGTTGACAATCGACAATTCAACATTCCACGGCAACTTAGGCATCAATTCAGTTGTCAGGCAATCTACCTTAGGCGGCGCCATTTCTTGCAGCTACGTCAACCTGACAATCACGGACAGTGTGTTTTATGACAATGAAGCTACCAACGGCGGCGCGGTATCCTGCGCCGGCAATGTGACCATCAAGCGCAGTTCCTTCTACAACAACACAGCCCTCAACAATAGCGGAGCGCTCGATATTGCCTCCATGGGCTTTGGTTTTGCCGCCACTGTCCTCATCGAAAACAGCAGTTTCTACGGGAATACCACGACCGCCACCGCTTCCAATGTAAGCGGCGGCACTATCGCCTTGAATTTGAAAGACGCGAGTAGCCCCGGGAGCGCCACCCTGAGACACGTGACCGTGACCCGCAACAGCTCCGCGAGACCAGCCAAGGGCTTGTACAACGATAGCCTCGCCAGCAGCCCGCTGCACATCCAAAACAGCATTCTCTATGGCAATGGCGGCAATGACTGCCAAATAAACGCAGGAGCAGGCGCGCCCGCTACCAACAGCGGCAACATCATCGGCTCGGGCAATTGCGGCACGCCCTTCTCGACTGCTGATCCGCTTCTGGCTTCCAGCGCGACCGGCAGCCCGCCCTATTTCACCTTCCGCGAGGACAGCCCAGCCAGAAATGCAGCCACTTGCATCAGCGGCGTCACGACCGATCAGCGCGGCACGTCCCGTCCGCAAGGCAGCCTTTGCGACATCGGCGCTTATGAGGGTCCCGGTCATGCAGCGCCACCACCCCCGCCGACACAGGTGAACAACCCCCCGCCACCGCCACCGCCTCGCCCGCGACAAGAACAGCGCGGCAGCACATCCAGCGCAGGCGACAGCGGCGCAATCTACATCCCGCCAAACGCCACGCCCAGCGCCACAGCAACGCCCGGCATCTCGACCTGCTTGACCCTGCCCGGCATCGTCACCTACAACCTCACCGAATCGACGCAGTGCCAACGCCTCAACGCCGAGGGCATCGGCAATGCCGAGATCGCAGCGGCAGGTTTCGTCGACGCTATCAATGTCTGGAGCTGGATCCTGCCCGGCACGAAAATCTGCTTTGAAGCGGAAGGCAGCGCCTTCAAGTTCATCGACACCACAGCGCTCCCTCGCGTCGTCTATGATGTATCAGCCACCAACGAGAACGGCTTGACCTGCGCCACCATCGACCGGGCTGGCAATTTGATCCTGCTGCCCGGCAACCGTCCGCCCGCTGCGCCCACGCCCAAGCCCGCGCTCGAAGCGCTAAGCCTGCAAAACTGCATGGCGCGGACGACCAACATACTCAATTTTCGCGCCAGTCCCGGTGGCGATGTCATCCGAGCCGTTCCCTACAACGCGACATTGACGGCGGTCGCGCGCACGGCAGATTGGTTCAAGGTCGATTTTCACGGCGTTAAGGGCTGGATAAGCGCCGCCTTCGTCGAGCAAATCGGGGATTGCGGCTGAGACGGACGCGCGCGAGCATCGTCCCTGCAACGTCCTCTGTGCCTCCGCGCCTCTGTGGCAATTTTTTGCATGACTTGCTTGCGCTTGCTACGAAGTCATTTTGGCTGCGATTTCGCGGAACGACAGGGCAGGCTTGAGCGGCGCGCCCACATCGTCTATACTCCGCCGAGTCATGCATTCCCCTGTTCATGCGAGGCACGATGCAAAGCCCAGACCGCAGCCCCGCCCTGCAAGAAACGTTGCGCCGACTGACTTCGGTGGCAGAAGGCATCGCTGCCTGCGCCGTCTTCGCTGCCGAGGGTTTTGCCATCGCCGCGCATCCCAACGCGGGCGACGATGCTGCGCAGCTCGCCGCGATTGGCGCGAACCTGGCTTTCACCGCCGACGGCGCGATGAAACGGCTGGCGCAGGGCGGGCTGGCGCGCCTGCTGCTGGATGCGGAGCATGGCGCCTTGCTCTGCTGCAAAAGTGGCGAAGCCTGGCTGGCTGTGCTAATCGAAAAAGACGCCAGCCTGGCGCATGCGCTCTACGCCGCCCAGAAAGCCAGCGACGACATCGAGTCTATCTTGGCGGGCGGATGAACGCGGCTTCAAGCCTCTGCGTCTGCGAAAGCGCTGTGAAAACGAACATGACCGCGCGCCGACCCCACCGTCTCATCATCCAGCGCCGCCACCATGAAGTGCTCGTGCGCGCCGCCTGGCTGCACATAATCGCTGCCGAAGCCCAGTGGCAGCGCCGGCACAAATCCAAAGCGCGGATAATAAGTGCGATGCCCGACCAGGAAGAGCAAGCCATGGCCCGCCGCGCGCATGGCAGCCATGCCCGCCCACACCAAAGCCGAGCCGATGCCCTGCCTTTGCCGCGCCGGCGACACCGCGATCGGCCCCAGCGCCGGGAAGTGATTCACCTGCGCGCCATCGTCAACGTTGACCAGGCTGTAGGCGGCTTGCCCAACCAGCTCATCGTCCAGCAGAGCCACATGCGAAAGCAGCAGCGCGCCCTCATCGCGCAGGCGGTCGAGCAGGTCCGCTTCCCCCGCGCGACCAAATGCCGCCTCGACCAGCGCATGCAGCTGTGGGATATCGCCCGGCTCTTCCAGGCGGATGCGCAGATTGGGCTTGGTCGCCGCGAGCCGGGAATCATCTAATGCCATGACAAGCTCCGAAGTCTTCCTGTATCTCACCACGCGCGGACATCGCAGCGGCAAGCCGCATGAAATCGAAATCTGGTTCGTGCAACTGGGCAGCGCCTATTATATCGTATCCGAGAAGCGCGAGGCAGCCCACTGGGTGCAAAACCTGCGCGCCCAGCCAGCGGTCTACTTCCACCTGAGCAACGAGTCCAGCCGCGCCGCGCAGGCCAGCATCGCCGACGATCCCGCGCTGATCGCCAACGTCAAAGCCAAAATGGACGCCAAGTACGGCTGGAGCAATGGGCTGGTGGTGGAGATCGCGCCTGATCTTTAGTCCACAGAGCTGGCGACGCCCCTGCATGACGCATCATCGGAATTGGGAGTGTCGAACTCCGTGTACATGGGGATCTATCTCCCCCAGGCCTGTAACGTAATCCGCGCGCGCTCGTGCCTCCCCCCGACTTTTCGGGGGGACTGAGGGGGGTAAAATAGGGCGACTCACTGGCTCGCCCCTGCGTGACGTCGGAATTTGTCTTTTCGCGTATTCGCGCAATCTGCGCTACCATCATGTTGAGCGCAGGCGCATAACGAGGCATTCCGATGCAGCAGCGAATGGTCGAATTCATCCGTGCCTTGCGCGCCGTGGGGCTGCGCATCTCGCTCGCCGAGAGCCAGGATGCCATGTTTGGCGTGGACGCGGCTGGCGTGAGCGATGGGGGCGCATTCAAAAGCACGCTCAAAGCTGCGCTCGTCAAAGACCGGCGTCACCAGCCCGTCTTCGATTATTTCTTCCCGCTCTTCTTCACGAACAACCGTCCGCCGCTGGAAAACATCCTCGAGCAGCTGGGCGCGGACGAAGAACAGCTGCTGCAAGAAGCCATGCAGAACATGCAGAGCGAGCTGGATGCCTTGCGCGACCTGTTGCAGCGCTTGCTGGAAGGGCGCGAATTCAGCGAAGAAGACTTGCAGCAAATGGCGGAGCGGGCGGGCTTGCCACAGGGCGACGATATGTATATGCGCCCCTGGTTCGAGCGGCGCATGGAGCGCGCGGCGGGCTTGTCACAGCTGGAGCGCATGTTGGACGAGCTGCTGGACGAGCTGGCGGCGCTGGGCATGGACGAAGAAGCGCTGAACGAGTTGGAGCAAAAGCTGCGCGAGAATATGCGCGGGCTGCGCGAGCAGATTTCGCAGCATGTCGGCGCATCGCTGGCCGAGCAGATGGCCAAGCAGCCCCCGCGCGAAAAACCCGACTTGCTGGATACCCCCCTGCAACGGCTGAGCGGCGGCGATATGGACGATGTGCGCGACGAAGTGCGGCGGCTGGCGGCACGCTTGCGGACACGGGCGGCGCTGCGGCAAAAACGGGCAAAAAGCGGTACATTCGACCCGCGCAAAACCATCCGCAAAAATATGCGTTATGGCGGCGTGCCCATGGAAGCGCAATTCCGCGTCCGCCACAAAAAACCCAGCCTCATCCTCATCTGCGACCTCAGCACCTCCATGCGCTATGCCGTGGAGTTTCTGCTGACGCTGGTCTATGAGCTCAGCGACCAGGTGCGGCGCACGCACAGCTTCATCTTCATTCACGACCTGGTCGATGTCAGCACCGACCTGGCGCAGTTGCCCCCGCGCGAGGCTGTGGCGCAGATCATGGCGCAGAACCCGCCCGGCTATTACAGCACCGACCTGGGCAACAGCCTGCGCACTTTCCAGCAAGAGCATCTGCATCTGGTCGACAGCCGCAGCAGCATCATCGTCTTTGGCGACGGGCGCAACAATTACAACGATCCGCGCCTGGATATCGCCCAGGAACTGCAGCGCAAAGCCCGCCGCCTACTCTGGTTCTGCCCCGAGCCACGCCAGCTCTGGGGCAGCGGCGACAGCGATATGTGGGAATACAATAGGCTTGCCGACCGCGTCTTCCTGGTGCGCAGCCTGCGGCAACTGGCAGAAGCCGTCGATCGCCTGCTGGCGGATGCCTGACCCCCTCGGTCCCCCCGAAAAGTCGGCGGATGCCTGACCCCCCTCAGTCCCCCCGAAAAGTCGGGGGGAAGCTAGAATCTCACTCGTCTCTCCGATTCTTCGGAAGGGCTGGGGAAGCTGACGGCTAGGTACTTTCGAGTGGCAAGCGCTCCGCAATCTTGTTCAATACCGCGTCTTGTTCATAGATTACTTGCTCATTGCGAAAGCGCAGCACAGACAGTCCCAGGTCTTCCAGAAATCGCGTACGCTGTTCATGGAATACCTCGCTGGCTGCAACGGGTTTCTTATGCTAATCACATCAGAGTTTGCCTCCCCCCGATTCTTCGGGGGGACCGAGGGGGGTGTCTTTTCGGGGGGAAGCCAGAATCTCGCTCGCATCGCCGATTCTTCGGAAGGGCTGGGGAAGCTGACGGCTAGGTACTTTCGAGTGGCAAGCGCTCCGCAATCTTGTTCAGTACCGCGTCTTGTTCATAGATTACTTGCTCATTGCGAAAGCGCAGCACAGACAATCCCAGGTCTTCCAGAAACCGCGTTCGCTGTTCATGGAATACCTCGCTGGCTGCAACAGGTTTCTTATGCTAATCACATCAGTGTTAGCCTCCCCCCGATTCTTCGGGGGGACCGAGGGGGGTCTAGCCTCCCCCGATTCTTCGGGGGGACCGAGGGGGGTCTAGCCTCCCCCCGATTCTTCGGGGGGACCGAGGGGGGTCTAGCCTCCCCCCGATTCTTCGGGGGGACCGAGGGGGGTTTGATTGGTATTATCTGTCAAGTTACAATTTGTCAACGAATGCTTGGATTGCAAGGGAGTAGGGGACGAGCCAATGGACACCATCACTGTGAGTCTAGTGCAAGATGAAGATTTCTTCGTGTCGCACTGCCTGGAATACGATATCGCCAGCCAGGGCAAAAGCCGCCAGGAGGCGCTGGATAATATCAAAGAGGCGGTTTCGCTCTTCCTGGAAGTCGCTTCGCCAGACGAAATCGAGCGCAGACTCGCGCGGCGGCCCTATTACCCCCCTCGGTCCCCCCGAAAAGTCGGGGGGAGGCTAATGCCCAGGGCGTAGTGGCAAGCGCTCCGCAATCTTGTTCAATACCGCGTCTGATTCATAGATTACTTGCTCATTGCGAAAGCGCAGCACCGACAATCCCAGGTCTTCCAGAAATCGCGTACGCTGTTCGTCGTATGCTGCTGCTTCTGGTGAGTGGTGGCTGGAGCCATCGACCTCTACAACAAGCTGTGCCTGCCGACAATAGAAATCCACGATAAAGCGATCGATTGTCTGCTGGCGTCGAAATCGAAAGCCGCGCAATTGTTTGCCGCGCAATCGCTGCCAAAGTATAGCTTCCGCGCGCGTCGGCTGTTTCCGCATAGCCAAGGCTTTTTGCTTGGCGTCGCTGTATGCTGCGCTATCCGTATGCGTCGCCGCCCATTTCTTTCGGTTAGCCACGAGTCCTCGTCTGCAATCCATTCGCATTCGGCTCGCTCCTATCATGATGGAATACCTCGCTGGCTGCAACAGGTTTCTTATGCGGACCGCATCAGAGTTTGCCTCCCCCCGATTCTTCGGGGGGACCGAGGGGGGTCTAGCCTCCCCCCGATTCTTCGGGGGGACTGAGGGGGGTCTAGCCTCCCCCCGATTCTTCGGGGGGACCGAGGGGGGTGACTTTCCGGTGGACCGAGGGGGGTGACGATTCGGGCGAGACCGCGAGGGCTTGCGCGCCGCGGGCAAACGCGCTAGCATGACGAAAACGCGGCAGGCATTTGGAAAGGACAGCGCAATGAAACAGATCGTAGACGCGGGAACGATACGACGCTTGGGCATGGCGCTGGCGCTGCTGGTCTTGCTGCCGCTGCCAGCCCTCGCGGCGACCATCCATGTCGATGGGGATTGTTCGCTTGCTGAAGCAATCCACATGGCGAACACGGGAGATCAGGCGGTACGGCCAACTCCCGGCACGGGGACGCCAACACCCACGCCCCCGACTTGTGAGGAAAGCGACGATGACGCGGACATCATCGTGCTGATGAGAAGTGTAAACTACAGCGATGAAACACACGAGCGCCGAATTACCAGCGATATAACCGTCCAGGGCGGACACATCAGAGGCGAAGAAGACGCTCGCATTAAATTTATTGTGAGCAGCCCCGGCTCGCTGACATTCCAGAATGTAAACTTCACCAATGCGAAGCCTAGCGGCGGAGAATTTGGAGAAGTCTTCGTCTGGGTGAGTGGCGATGTAACCTTCCAAAATGTGCAGTTTTACAACAGTGGTCCCAGCGACGATAACGACAGTGGTCTTAGCCTCAATGTGTCGAGTGTACCGGGCAACTCAAATGTCAAGATCAGCGAAAGTATTTTCAAAGACAACCGTCTGAGTTCTGCAACCCTTTGGAGCGTTCTGAGTGTTGAGGCTGGATCCGCCGCCGACATCTATCGCAGCGCCTTCTATAACAACGGTGGCAGTGGCGATGGCTATGTTATCCGTGGCAACGCGACCATCCGCTCTAGCACCATCGGCTTGAACCGCGGCGATGACTTTGCTGTGTCGGGCGGCAGGCTGAACAATGTCACAGTCGCCTACAACAACAGCGGCGGCGTCACAGGCGCTACCAGCATCAGAAACAGCATCTTGTACCAAAATTCCGGCGGCGACTGCTCTGGCGCCACGCTTGTAGGCTACAACTGGGTCGGCGATGGCGGTTGCACAGGCGGCACGCGAACCTATACTGGTCCCAGCCCCGACATCGATGACGACTGGACGAATGGGCTCTTCCCGCTGGAAGCCGATGGCGATGCGGCTGGCAAGGGCGAGGGCTGCGAATTCATCGACCAATGGGGACAACCCTACGGTCCCGATCCCTGCGATCTGGGCGCGCAATCTACCTACAAACCGGGTTCTGGACCGCGCATCTCTGCGCCCGTGCCGACAGGCATTCCCACGCCAACCCGCGTGCCCGATCAGCCCACGCCGACAATCGAGCCGGTCAAAGGCTGGGTGCTATTCAGCGACCGCGATGACATCTTGTCCAACGAAGTGGATGCCCGGGGTGTCGGCATCGCGCATATCATCGAGCAAGGCTTCTTGACCGCTCTCGACATCTGGAGCGAGGTCGGCTGGGGCGTGACGGCTTGCCACACTGACTACAGCAACGGGAATTTCGAATTTCTGGATGCCGCCGGCATGCCGCGCGTAGCTGTGCCTTGGCCGGCTGCGCCACATATCGATGGCATGGCTTGCACGTATATCGAGACGCCGGGCACTGTCGTGCTGATGCGCGCCGACGCCTGGCAAGAGCCAGCCACGCCAACGCCCGACCCCAACGCGCCGGTCTTTGGTCCCGCTACGCCTGTGCCCCTGGAAGACTGCCAGTTGATCACGCGCGATATGGTCAACCTGCGCGCCGAAGAATGGGGCGATGTGCTGAATATCATCCCCTACGAAACCGAGCTGACAGCGAGCGAGGCCGGCGACGAGTTCTTCAAAGTAAGTTTCGAAGGGCAAGAAGGCTGGGTGCACCGCGATTGGGTGTTCATCACGGCTGGAGTCTGCGGCGCGGCAGAGGAGGAATAACCCCCCCCCCCCCCCAAAAGTTGGGGGGACGCAAAGCCAAGGCTTTTTGCTTGGCGTCGCTGTAGGCTGGGTAATCCGTATGCGTCGCCGCCCATTTCTTTCGGTTAGCCACGAGCTTTCCCTCGCGTTCAATCCATTTGCATTCGGCTCGCTCATATCATGATAGAATACTGCATAGGCTGCAACAGGTTTCCCGCTCTGACCATGTGCTAGCTGAGCGCCCAGCCTCCCCCCGATTCTTCGGGGGGACTGAGGGGGGTGTCTTTTCGGGGCTACCGAGGGGAGTGTCTTTTCGGGAGACCGAGGGGGGTGTCTTTTCGGGGCTACCGAGGGGGGTGTCTTTTCGGGGGACGACCGAGGGGGTTAAGCTGGATACATTGAGACGACTGCGCCGGCTGCTCGGCGCCATGTTCGGGCAGACTGTGCCGCTGGCTGGCGAATGGGAAGGCATCGCGCCCGAGCGCATGACGCCGCGTCAAGTCCGATTGCAGCGCTGTTCGCTGATTCTGCTCTGGGGCGCGCTGCTGAACATCCTGGCGGTTGCCGCCATCTGCGCCGCCGCCATCCACGCCGGCAATCGAGACAGCAGTTTGTTCAGCGCATTGCAAGCGGCTTTGCTATCGGGTCTGGTCATCAGCGCCGATGCGGCTGTGCTGCTGCTGGCTGCGGGGACGGGCGTCAATGTGGCGCTGCTGCTGCTCTTGTCGGTGGGTTTTTTGGCGCAGGAGATCTGGTCGGTGGTCTGCTGCTGGCTGGCGGTCGCGCTGAATCTGGCTGGGCTGGTCTGGCTGGGCTTTGTGCCGTCCCTGCTGGCTGTTGCGCCGCTCTTGGCTGCGGGCATGTTGTCATTGGGCGATCTGCGCGCCTATCGCGTCAATCCGGTCATGCTGAAAGAGCTGCGTGGACGCATGCGTGGCGCGCGCGGTTTTGCCATCATCACCATTTTCCTCACCTTGATGGGCTTCTTCACGCTGCTGCTCTACCTGCTGCAGATCCCCCAGGGCGGCGTGGTCGTGACGGGCGAGCTGGGGCGCGAGCTGTTCATCGGCGTGCTCTTCATTGAACTCATGCTGATCATTTTCATCGTGCCAGCGCTGACAGCCGGCGCGATCACCAACGAGCGCGAACGCAAGACTTACGACCTGCTGCAAACCACGTTGATCACCAAGGCGACCTTCGTAGTGGGCAAGCTGCAGTCGGCGCTGGGCTATATCGTGCTGCTGCTGCTGTCGGCTGTGCCCCTGCAGAGCATCGCTTTTCTATTTGGGGGCGTCAGCGAGGCCGAATTGCTGCTGGCGCTGCTGGTGCTGCTGGTATCGGCAGTGACGCTGGGCGCATTCGGCATGTTTTTCTCGTCCATCACCGAGCGCACGCTGGCCGCCACCATTCGCAGCTACACAGTCGCCATTGGCATCACCGTTGGTTTGCCGGTGGTCGCGGCGATCCTCTTTCAAAATGCCTATGGCAATGTGGTGAACAATATCGGCGCGGGCGTGAGCGACAATCCGACTGTCGAATCGGCTACGATTTATCTGGACATGATCGCCACCAGCCTTAACCCGATCATGGCGACCTTGCGCAGCCAGCAAATGCTCATCGACCATCAGCAACTGGTCACCATGCGCGTGACCCTGCAGAGCAACGGCGCGTCTATCCCGGTGCTTTCGCCCTGGGTGCTGCTGACCTTGTGCTATCTGTCGCTGACCGCTCTGTTGCTGCGCTATGCCATCCGGCGCATGGAGCGGCAGGCCGGCTGACTGCCTCTGCGATGCCACGCCAAAGCCGCAGCATCCGTACCCAGGCCATCATCTTGAATCGCCGCGACTTTGGCGAAGCCGACCGCCTGCTGACCCTGCTGACGCCGTCACGCGGCAAGCTGCGCGCAATCGCCAAGGGCGCACGCAGACCCAATGCCAAGCTCAGCGGACATGTCGAGCTCTTCGCCCGCAGCGATTGCCTGCTGCACCAGGGACGCAGCCTCGCCATCCTGACGCAAGCCGAACTGATCGAGCCTTATCTGGGCTTGCGCGATGATTTGCAACGTGGCGCCTATGCCAGTTATGCCGCCGAACTGCTCGACCGCTTCACTGCCGATGACGAAGAAGACGCCGGCCGGCTCTTCGCCTTGCTGGACGACACGTTGACGCGCATTGCCGATTCCCGCGATCCGCGCCTGGCGACGCGCTTCTATGAGCTGGCGCTGCTCGACCTGGTCGGTTTTAAGCCCGAGCTGAGCGAATGTGTGATCACGCGACTGCCGCTCTTGCCCGAAGCGCAATTCTTCAGCTGCGACGAAGGTGGCGTGGTGAGTCGCGCCGGGCTATCGCTCTCACAATCGCGCTTGCTGCCCATCGAGCTGGACACGTTGAAATTGCTGCGTCACTTGCAGCGCAATGCCGAAACATATACCGAGGTGGAAAGCCTGCATTTGAGCGCCGATGAGCATCAGCGCGCCGAGCGGCTCATGCTGGCTTACATCGCGCATCTGCTGGAACGCCGGCTGGTGAGCGTGGCATTTCTGGAGCGCCTGCGGCGGGAGTAAAAAGTGGGGTCTTCACCGCCTCACATAATCCCGTACGTCTTGAAGGCCTGCACAGCGCTCATGCCGCCCTCGATGGCTTTGCGCACCAATTGTTCGCCGCGGGCTTTTTCCAGCGCCGCCACAAAGACCTCGCGTTCGGCTGTCTGCGGGACGATCAGTACGCCGTCTACATCGCCAAAGACGATATCGCCTGGCTCGATGCGCAGTCCGCCGACTTCAATGGGCAGGCGGAAGTCCAGCACTTTTCCGCGCGGTCCTTGGTCTTGCGCGTAGGATCCATAAGCAAAGGCGGGAAATCCCTGCGCCAGCACGCCGTGTGTATCGCGCAGGTAACCATCGACCACTGCGCCAGCCGCCCCCAAGTGCAGCGCGCGCGTCGTCATCAGCTCGCCCCACAGCGCATATCGCCGCGATGCGCCGCTGCAAATGTAGACTTCGTCCTTTTTTAGGTCGTCCAGCGCTTCCAGCATCAAGCCGAAGGGTTTGTCCATGAGGGGGTTGTTGTCGGCCGATCCGCGTTCTTGATACACATCGGCTTCTAGGACGGGCATGGCGCGTCCGATGAGCACCATGTCGCTGCGCAGGGGGCGGATCTGTGGCGGCAGAAACTGATGCAGCAAGCCCAGTTTGTCCATGACATCGCCGACCACCGCCGTGAAGAGCTCGCGCCGCGCCAGGCGGAATAGATCGCTGTCTGTCTCCCAATGATCAGAATGCATGCGCGCCTCCCCTGTTTGCGTTTGGCAGCGACTCTAGCGGTTTTGACGGCAACCGCGCAATAGTCCCTGTCCCTGGTGAGTGGTGAATTTGCTGGATACCAAGGCATTTGTAGGGGCGAGCCAGTGGGTCGCCCGCGTTTCCAGAACTAGTTTGCGGACGACACAAGTGTAGCCTCCACATCTCCCTCTGTGGTGAAATCAAGCCAGCATTTCTCGGTATACCGCCACAGTCGCCGCGGCGATTCGCTCGTCAGTAAATTGCGACAAGAAGCGCGCTCGCCCTTTTTCACGCAGTTCTTCGCGCAGGTCTGGCTGGTCGCGCACTTGCTGCAGCGCACTTGCCAGCGCATGAATATCGCCCTCTGGCACGATGATGCCCGCATCACCGACTACGCCGGGTATCGCGCCACTATCGCTGCCGATGACGGGCAGGTCGCTGGCCATGGCTTCGACCAATACGCGCCCGAATTGTTCTTTCCAGTTGCCGCGCGTCAAGGAGGGCAGCGTCAGCACATCCAGTTGGTGATATTCCGCAGGCAAGTCAGACGATGGCAGCTGCCCCGAGAAAGTCACGCGCTCGCGGATGCCCAATTCGTCTGCCAGCTTCCCCAGCGCTGCGCTTTCTGTGCCGCCGCCAATGATGCGCAGACGCCATTCGCCAGCCAGCTGTGCCGCCGCTCGCAGCAAGATATGGATGCCTTTTTCGGGCACCAGCCGCCCGATGAAGCCAATGGTGAAAGGTCTCGCGGAGATCGACTCGGGCGGACGAAAGAGCTGCGCCGATGTGCCAAATTGCGGGATGACAGCCAGCCTGCCTCGATAGCTTTTCGCGCGCAAGACGCCAGCGGCATCGTCTGTGCCAGCCAGGGCATAATCGGCGCTGCGCAGCGTCCAGCCTTCGCCCCAGCTAAAGGGCGGCGGATAATGGCGCAGGATATTTTGCCAGCTGAAGAAGAGCGCCTGCGCCCCGAGTCGCCGCGCCAGCCAGAGCGCTTGCCAGGTAGCCAGGTTATAGGGCTCTTCGTCGATATGCACGATCTGCGGCTGGAATGCGCGCATCTCAGTCCACAGAGACGGGTAGTGGTGCAGGTGAAAATTGCCATTGAAGCGGATGGGAATGGCGCGCAGTTGATAGCCTTCCATGTGGCTGCGTTCCAGCTGCTGCGTGCCGCGTTCATCTTGCCAGCTTGGCGGCACCAGGGTCAGCAGGTCGACGCCGGCGCGGGCGATTGCCTCGAGCTTGCTCTGATAAATGCCGACCAGGCAAGCTTTGGACAGCATCAAAACGCGCATGCAGACCCGCCTGCCACCGGGCTAATTCAGCTTGATGGGCGGCTCGCCACAGCGCGCGCTGGCATCATAGACGAGGAAGGACAGCTCGGGCAGCGCCAGCACCCCATAAGAGCGTGAACTGGCGCGAGCGCATTTGAATGTATAGAGCGAGCCAGGATTGACCAGGCAGCCATAAGGCGTCTGCATGTGCAGAGGCAGGTGCGTGTGTCCGGTCACCAGCACATCGGCTTTCAATGAGCGCAGCACCATCTTCAGGTAGGTGGTCGACAAGTGATCGCGGTACATGCCCCACATATTGTTGCCGGGCTTGCCATGGCACATGAAGACCGACTTGCCAGCCAACTGCCCGCGCCATTCCAGCGGCAAACCACGCACATATTGCAGTGTTTCGCCGCACAGACTCTGCGCCCAGTCGTCATGGTTGCCGCGCACTGCGATGATGTCATTGGCGCGCATCAATTGGACGACGCGCTCGGGTTCGGGTCCGCGCCCGACCAGATCGCCCGCGCACAAAATGTGGTCGACTTTGTGATGTTTGTCTAAGCGGTCTAGTACTTCTGACAGGGTCGCGAAATCCGCGTGGACATCCGATATGATTCCAACCTGCATCCCAGATTATGCCCTAACCGGCCACTATGCCCATCATTATAAGCCAAAGTGCAGCTTGTGTTGAGCCTAAGTTTGTTTGTCGGTCGGCGTATCGGCATGGCTCACTGTGCCGCGCTCGTCAAATACGAAGCATTCGCCCTGCCACAGCGACTCTTCGGGCGGCACAGTCTCCAGGTAGCGCAAGATGCCGCCGCGCAGGTGATAAACCCCGTCAAAACCGCGCGCCAGCAGCAGGGCGGTCGCTTTCTCGCAGCGGATGCCGCCCGTACAGAATAGCGCCACTCGTTTGTGCTGCTCGGCATCCAACATTTCGTCCAGGTAGCGCGGCAACTCGCTGAAAGACTCGCTGCCGGGGTTGAGCGCGCCGCGGAAGCTGCCCAGCTGGACTTCATACTGGTTGCGCGCGTCAATGACCAGCACATCTTCCTGGCAGATCAGCGCGTTCCAGTCCTCTGGCTCGATGTATTCGCCCACTTGCCTGCGCGGGTCGGCGTCGGTGGCTTTGATCGCGACGATTTCTTTTTTCAGGCGGACTTTCATGCGGCGGAAGGGGATGCTGTCGTGCCAGGCTTCTTTGACCGCCAGGCTGGCAAAGCGCGCATCCATGCGCAAGTGAGCCAGCACGGCGTCTACAGCCGAGTCTGTGCCGGCGATGGTCGCATTGATACCCTCGGCCGCCAGCAGAATGCTGCCACGCACGGGGGCAGCCTTGCAGCAACGCAGCAGGGGCGCGCGCAGCGATTCATAGTCTGGCAGCGGCACAAATTTGTAGAAAGCGGCGATGCGGATGGGCTTTGCCATAATGCCCCGCATTTGACCACAAAGCGTCTGCAGCAAACAGGCAAGGCACGAAGGAATCCAGGGCAATTGCATCCCATGCGTCATCGTTTTGAGGCGATGGCCCAGTGGACTAATCGCAGCGCGGGAAGAACAGCAGGGCAATTGTGATATACTCGCATCTATGAGAATCGCATTGAATGCGCACCTGCTTTCCAACGGTCCTGGCTACCGTGCGGCCGGCATTCATGGCTATATCAGCAACCTGCTGCGTCATCTGCCGGCGGCTGCCGGTGATGATTGGCGCTTCGTGGCGCATGTCGGCGCAGCCAATACCGCTGCCTTTGATGGCATCTACATGGCGCGCGCTGGCGCAGACACCAGCAGTGCCTGGCGGCGCATCGTCTGGGAGCAGACCCAGCAGCCGCGCGAATTGCGGGGCGTCGACCTGTATCACGCCATGGCTTTCGTCGCGCCCATCGTCTTGCCAGCGCCCATGGTGGTGACGGTCTATGACCTCAGTTTCATCCGCTTTCCAGCGCGCATAAACCCAGCCCGCCGGCATTATCTGCGCGCCATGACCAGCTTGACCTGCAAACGGGCGCGGCGAGTCATCGCCATCAGCCAGAGCACAGCCGAAGACTTGCAGCAGTATTTGGACGTGCCCGCGCGCAAAATCGATGTTACGCCGCTGGGCTATGACAAGGCGCTCTTTCGTCCGCGACAGCCAGCCGAAGTCGAACATTTCCGCCGCAAACACAGCCTGCCCGAGCGCTTCTGGCTCTTCGTGGGCACGTTGGAACCACGCAAGAATCTCATGCTGCTGCTGGAAGCCTATCGACTGCTGGACAAGGAGGCGCGGCTGCCCTTGATATTGGGCGGGGGCGTGGGCTGGCGCGGCGAGCAGATCCTGGCGGCTATCGAGCAGCTGGGGATCGGCGACAGTGTCAAGCATGTGGGCTTCATCCCTGCCGCCGACTTGCCGCTCTGGTACAATTGCGCCGAGGTTTTTCTTTATCCGTCGATCTACGAAGGCTTCGGGCTGCCAGTGCTGGAGGCGATGGCATGCGGCACGCCGGTGCTTGCGTCCGATGTGGCGGCATTGTCAGAGATCGTGGGCAAGGCGGGCATGTGCATCGCGCCCGACGATCTGGTGCGTTGGGCGGCCGCCCTGCAAGCTGTGCGCGAAGAAGACGAATGGCGCGAGACGGTCGGGCAATACGCCGCCCTGGCAGCCCGCCGCTATAGTTGGCAGCGGACGGCTCTGCTGACCGCGCGTAGTTATCTGTATGCCATACTGGATAAAGACCCGCCGCCGCTGGAAGACCAAGAGGATGCCAGCGATGCTCGCGAATAACCCCGGGGCAAAACGCCGCAGTCGCAAGCTGGCAGGCGCAGCCCTATGAACATGAGCCAGAACTTGTCCGAGCGACCGACAATCGAGCCGCGCTGGCTCTTCCCGCTGCTGGATATCACGCTGGCTTTTCTCGTCTTTGCCTTGTCTTATGTGCTGCGCTACGAGCTGCAGATCATTCGCCCCATCCTCGATCCCATCCAGCGCGATTTTGGTCCTTATGTGCCCTACGCAGCGGTGTATGCGCTGTTGATCTGGCTGAACTTCGAGCGCAATGGCATTTATCGCAACATCGCCGGGCGCTCTTGGCTGGAAGAGGTCTACCTTATCGGCAGCGGTGTGGCTGTGGCCATCGTGCCTATACTGGCGATGTTTTTCATTTTGCAGCCCCTGGTTACCAGCCGCCTGATGCTGATTTATGTGGCGGCTTTGACGCTCTTGGCCGGCTCGGCATCACGGCTGGCGCGGCGCTGGATCCTGGCCTATCTGCGCGACCGCGGCATCGGCATCCGGCGCGTGCTGATCGTGGGCATGGGCGAGGTCGGACGTTCACTGCTGGGCATCATGCTGGCACGCCCCGACCTGGGCTATCGACCGGTCGGTTTTTTGGATGATGACGACCAGATCAGCGCGGTCGGTATGGGGCGGGTAGAGGCATTGGGTGGCACAGATCGTCTGGAATCGATCCTGACACAGCAAAACATCGACACTGTCATCATTACTTTCCGCTGGAAGCATTATGACCTCATCCAGCAGTTGACCGAAGTCTGCCGCGAAGTGGGGACAGACCTGCGCATCGTGCCCGAGATCATGCAATTGAATATTCGCCAGGTGCAGGTGGAAAATCTGGACGGCGTCCCGCTTTTGGGCATCGGCGCGCACCGCAGTTTTGGGCGCTTCAACCAATTGCTGAAGCGCAGTTTGGATATGCTGCTGGTGCTGCTCTTGCTGCCGCTGTGGCTGCCGGTTTGCCTGCTGGTGGCGCTGGCGCTGGCATTAGAAGGGCAGGGTCCGGTGCTGTTTTGGCAGCGGCGCGTGGGCAAAGATGGCCGGGTATTCCGCATGGCAAAATTTCGGAGCATGGTGCGCAATGCCGAGGAGTTGCAAGCCGAGATGCTGCGCGCAAGCGGCGAAGACCCGCGCCATGCCAAGTTCGTCGATGACCCGAGAATCACCCGAGTCGGCAAGTTTTTGCGCCGCACCAGCCTGGACGAGCTGCCCAACTTGGTGAATGTGCTGCGCGGCGAGATGAGCCTGGTCGGTCCGCGGCCAGCCACTCCGGACGAAGTCGAATTGTACGAACCGCGGCATCGGCGGCGCTTGCAGATCACGCCCGGCGTTACCGGCTGGTGGCAGGTGCGCGGCCGCAGCAGCATCCCCTTTGACGAAATGTGCGAGCTGGACATGTATTACATCAACAATTGGTCGATCTCGATGGATATAGAGATTCTGCTGCTGACGATCCCGCGCGTGCTATTCCGCAGCGGCGCCTATTGATGCCGCGGCAAGCCCTTTGCTGAGCATGCTTGGTTGGCGGATTGGCGCGCTTTGCCTGTGCATTTGTCTGTTCTGCTTGGCTGGCTGCGAATCATCGCTGCTGCAGCAGGTCTCGCCGGCGAGCCAAAACACGCCGCCCCCCGATGTCGAAAGCACCAGCGCCCAACCTGAAGAGGTCCTGGCGGCTTTCATAGCGGCTTGGTCGGCACAAGACTTTGCCGCCATGTACGGACAGATCGCCAGCCGCAGCCGCGCGCTCTTCACACAAGCGCAATTCACCGATCAGTACACATCCGCGCACAGCAGCCTTCGTTTCGCCGGCGTCGAACATCAGCTGCAGAATGTTGATTATCAAGGCACGACAGCTGTGCTCCGCTATGACATCGCAATCGACTCCCCCACCTTCGGCGTGATAGACGACACGGGCCGTGTGATGCGCATGCTGCCCGAGAGCGGCTGGAAGATCGCCTGGTCGCCAATGGATATCATCCATGGCATGTCGTCGCGCACCCGATTGATCCCCAGTGCCGACTTCCCGTCCCGCGCCGATATCTACGCCAGCGATGGAAGTCCCCTGGCCCAGCAAGGCGGCAGCATCTACAGCCTCTATGCCGTCCAGGACGACATGCCCGGCATCGAAGACTGCCTGGCCACGCTGGCAGCGGCGACACGCATGGAAATCAACACCTTGCGCGGCATCTTCGCCGATTTTCTGGGCGAAACCCGCTTTCATATCGCCGAGATCGACCAGTCGCGTTTTGACAACTACCGCGAGGCCTTGGCGCAGGACTGCAATATCACACGCAGCGAAGGCGCATTCAGCAAGGTGCGCAGCTACATTTCGCGCAGTTATTACGGGCAGGGCATCGCCGCGCACGCAGTCGGCTATATCGGTCCCATCCCCGCCGATGAACTGGAACGGTGGCAGGCGCGCGGTTATGCGTCTGGCAATGTGATAGGACGCGCTGGCATTGAAGCAACGTATGAAAACGTGCTGGCGGGGAATCCACAGCGGTTCTTGCGCATCGTCGAGACAGGCGGCGCTGTTATCCGTGAGCTGGCGGGCACAACCGGCACAGCGCCTCGCTCGGTTACGCTGACGCTGGACCGCAAAATGCAGGATATCGTGGCACAAGCGATTGCCGACGCCGTCAATTATGCCCAGCCCAGTTGGGGACCATTGACTGCTGGTGGCGCGATCGTCGCCCTAGATGTCAACACAGGCGCCGTGCTGGCGCTGGCGAGCTATCCCAGCTTCGACCCGCAGCTCTTCAATCCCGATACGGAATACCGGATCACAGCGGCTTTGCAAAGGCTGAACAGCGATGGCCGCAGCCCGCTGACCAACAAAGCGCTGGCAGAGCAGTATACGCCGGGCAGCGTTTACAAAATCGTTACGGCGCTGGCCGCTGGCAGCGAAGGCATCTGGGCAGGCGACGAGATCTTCGACTGCGCTTATATCTGGCAGGGCAGGGGCAGATTCAGCTTTGACGACGCCCGCGAATCGCGCACCGACTGGCGCTTGCTCGAGCCAGGGCCGCCGCCGCCCACGGGTCCAGTCAACATAGCGCAGGCGCTGGCAGCCTCGTGCAATCCATTCTTCTATGAAATGGGCGCGCTGCTATTTGAGCGGGACAGCAACTTGCAAGTCAAATACGCCGAGTTGCTCGGCTTGGGCAGGCCGACTGGCTTGGGCGCGCTAGGCATCGAAGCCGCCGGCGAGCTCGCGCCACCACGCGAAGGCACAGAAGCCATCAACAATGCCATCGGGCAAGGCAGCGTCGGCGTTACGGCCGCACAGATGGCGCAGCTGACCATGCTGATCGCCAATGGCGGCGCATTTTGGCAGCCCTATATCGTCAGTCATATCGGGCGTCCCGGCGCGCCGAGCTACGAAATAGTGAACGAGCCCATGCTGGCGGCGCAACTGGAGCTGGATGGCGATGCGCTGGACATCGTGCGCGAGGGCATGTGCCTGGTTACGACCGACCGCGACCTGGGCACAGCCGTGCGGGTCTTTGGCGATGCGCCCTATTCCATCTGTGGCAAAACGGGCACCGCCGAAACCCTGGGCAATCCGCATTCCTGGTTCGTGGCTTTTGCCCCGCGCGAAGAGCCCGAGATCGCTATAGCCGGCGTGATGGCGCATTCGCGGGAAGGCAGCGAGGTGGTCGCGCCCATGATCCGCCGCATCCTCGACGATTATTGGGGCTACAGCCAAAAGCCCTACCCCGACTGGTGGCAAGAACCCTACAACCCGGTCAAGACGCAGAGCCAGGCGCTGGCAGAATTCCTGGCGGACAGCTAGGCGATCTCGCGCAGCGCCGCCTCGTAGAAACGCTGGTATTGAAGCCGCATCCGGGACGCGGATTTAGCATCGGCTGCGAAGTCGGCAAAGTGCGACAGCCGCAGGGCGCCCCACAGATCCCAGAAGGGCAGCGCGCTCGCATCCAGCGCCGGGTTCAGCGCCAGATAGGCAACTGTATACCGTTTCATCGCCGCTTCTCCCAGCGACCACAGCATCTCCAGGCGGCTCTTGCCCAGGTCGGCCAGCGGATCGCCCAGCATGGCATCTTCCCAGTCGATGATGCCAGTCGAGCGCCCACCCGCCCACAGCAGATTGCCCAGCCAGAAATCGCCATGCAGCAAGGCCGGCGGATTAACGACAAGCTTGGGCAGGGACGAACGCAGCGCCGAGCGAATGGGCAGCGGGTCGCCTTCGTATGTGTCCAGGTCGCTCGCCAGCAGCGCATCGACTTGTGGCAGAAAGTCCAGATCCAGCCGCCGCCAATCGACCGCATGAATGGCTTGCAACGATTCTGCCAACGTTTGTGCATTCGCGGCAGGTTGGACAGCGCCAGGCAAGCGCGCCAGGATGAAGAAGGGCGGCTCGTGCGTGGTGTTCAGGTGCAGCGGCTGCGCAGTGGGCAAGATACTCTTCTGCAGCGCCGCCAACAGGCGAAATTCGTCGCGGGCCATGTGCGGGTTGCGCTGGCGGTCGCGGACGCCGTGCGTCTGCAAGACGAGCTCGCGCTCTATGCCGTCGGCCGCGCTGATTTGCAAAACGGTCGTTCGCCGACTATGTGATTCTGTATGCGCCAGTTTCCAATCGGCGTCTATAGCGCGCAGTGAGCGGGCGATGACGGGCGCGGGAATCTTCATGAACTGCTCGCTGCCTGCGAAGATCGGCCTGATTCCGCCAATGCCCAACGCGCTGGCAGGTAGATCAAGCCGCGGTTTTCCAGCTGCTCGATGACAGCGCTGTGCCCCTCGACAGTGAAGGAAAAAGCATAGGACAGCGCATCGATCACCGGCCCCGCGATTTCTTGCGCGCGCAGATCGACCCAATATTGCCCGGGCAGCAGGTTGATATGGTCGATCTGGCATTCCAGCGCGCAATCCTGCGTCAGAGCCAGCTGACGGCGCGTCGACATGGGCAGATCCACGAAGCTGAGCACTGTGCCAGCCGGGTCGATGATGCGGATAGAAAAGACATAATGCGGCGTTGGCTCATTGACTTGCAGCGCGACGCGAAACAAGGCCGAATCGCCGGTGGCAATGCTCTTGATCGCCTGGCGCGTCTTCACATCGTGCATGCTGATGCCCGCCACGCGGAAGCTGCCTGTGCCTTCGCGCTGGGCGGCGCGTATCATTGGTTTGTCGTCAATGACCGTCGAGCGGTCCATGGAGCTTTCGAAATAAGCGTTGAGGATGTCGTGCGGCGAGCCTTCGGCGGCGATGCGCCCGTCTTTGATGTAGAGCGCGCGCTGGCAGATGCGCTCGATAGCATAGGGATTGTGCGTGACAAAGATGATGGTTACGCCGCTGTTTGCCAGCTCGTCCATGCGATTGAGGCACTTCTTGCGGAAGTTGACATCGCCCACCGAAAGAACTTCGTCTATCAGCAAGATCTCTGCATCGACATTGACAGCCACGCTGAAGCCGAGGCGGGCCTGCATGCCGCTGGAATACTGCCAGACTGGCTGGTCTAGCCAATCGCCCAGCTCGGAGAAGTCTTCGACATCGGGCATTTTGGCGTCCATCTGGCGCGCGGTGAAGCCCATGATCGCGCCCAGCAGCTTGATATTCTCGCGCCCGGTCAGCTCGCGGTGGATGCCCGACGACAGCTCGATCATGGGGAAGAGCCGACCATTCGCCTTGACGCTGCCATGCGTGGTCGGGCAGACGCCAGCGATGAGCTTGAGCAAGGTGCTCTTGCCAGCGCCATTCTTGCCCACGATGCCCAGCGACTCGCCTTGCTCAATGGCGAATGACACCTCGCGCAGCGCCCAGGGACCATAGGCTTCGCGGTCATCGACAACCTGTCCGCGCAATTGATCCCAGCGCTGGCGCAGGTAGGGACGCAGCGGAAAGCCATAACGTTTCCACAAATCGCGCGCTTCGACAGCCAGTTGCTTAGGCATGGGCGCTATACCACATCGGCGAAGTAACGCGACATCGTATTGAAGAGCGGGAAAGCCACCAGCAAGCCCAAACCGATGACGATGAGGCTGGTCAGCAGCAGGTTCAGGTCGGGCGGCTGTCCAAAGACAAAAACGCGCCGAAAGCCATCAATGACGCCCACGGCTGGATTGAGCGTGTGCAGCAACTGCATTCTCGATTCAAGCTCGCCGCTGCCATAGATGACGGGCGTGAGAAAGAGCCAAACCTGCATGATTTGCCCGATGCCATGCAGCAGATCGCGCCGATAGATGGTGATGGCAGAAACGCCGATGCCCACCGTCCATGACAGCAGGCCCAGTTGCAGCACCAGCAGCGGCAGCCATAGCCAGGCGGCGGTGATGGGAATGCCCAGCAACTGCAAGGCGATCACCAGCACCACAGCTGCCATCAAAAAGTCGAAGAAGTTGGTGAGCAAGACGACAAACGGGAAGATCTGGCGCGGCACGGGCATCTTGCGCAGCAGGTTGCCATTGGAGATCACGCCATAGGGGATGCGCACGACCGAGCTTTGAAAGAAGGTCCAGGGCACAGTCGCGGCGAAGACAAATGCCAGACGCGGCGCGCCCTCGCTGTCCACATTGACCAAGCCGCCCAGGAAGCTGTAAATGGCTGTCGCCAAAATAGCCGGGATGATCGCCCACAGCGGACCCAGCACAGTCCGCCGATAGCGCGCGCGGATATCGCGGCTGACCAGCGCAATCAGCAGATGCCAATAGCTCAGCCAACGTTGACGTCTGTCGGCAGACGGGTTGTTGTTCGACCAGCGGCTCATCGCGCTCCTTGTTTCCTGCCTGTCTATTATCGCGGCGATTCTTGTTTTTTACAGGTTGTGGTGGCGCATTCATCAGAGAATGCAAAAGCGCCTCTGTATCCTCCAAGTGAAATGTGGGGAGTCAAAGGAGATTACGATGCTTGACTGGCCTCATGCGCCTGCCGCAGCAGCGATTCCATCTGGCGCAACGTCTGTTCGCGGCTGGCTTGGGCTGCGCGCAGCGGCATCCCATAGCGCACATAGATCTCTGCGTCACGATAAGAGGCGAACATCATTTGAAAGGTCGCTGCCAAGAAGTTGCGCTTGTCTTCCTCTCGATATCGCCGCACCAGCGGATTCTGCAGCGCTCGCCGCGAGAGCAGGCCAGCCACAGCCAGCGGCACAATCGTCAGCTCGGGCACATGCCGCGCGAACAGATCAATGCTGCGCGTCCAGTTGGGCAGGGATGCGAGAGCGGCGTCCAAGTCCAGCGCAGGATCCGCTTCGATCTCGCCACGTGGAAAAAGCAGCAGCGAGCCGCCACTTTGCAGATGACGGATAGATCGGCGGATAGCGGCGGAGGGACGCGCCTCGTCCACCACGATGACATACTGGCGGAATTGCGCCAGACCGGGCAAGATGCCGAAATCCTTCGCCAACAGCAACGTGTCCTGCCGCGGCAAGGACATCAGCGCCGCATGCGCATCGCCCAAGCCAGCGTGATTGCTCACCAGCAACAGCGGTCCCGCGCGTGGGATCGTCTCTGCGCCATCAATGTGAATGCTATTGGCGGCGATCTCCACCAGCCAGAGACTCGCGCCCTGCAAGTGGCGGTCCCGCGCGATTATGCCTTCCATCTTGATGCCCAGCCGCACCAGCTCCAGCACGAAAGGCAGGCAGAGCGCATGCAGTAGCGCATTCAGCATCGAATTTTGGCAGCAGAAAGCCTCGACTACCGAAGTGGACATGGCGCGGTATAGCGGCCAGGCGGACACCCGTGAGTCCCAGCGAGTCATGATAATCGTAAGCACAATGACGCATAGAGCACAGAGGACATAAAGGTATTTTGCCACAGAGGCGCAGTGGCACAGAAGAAACCCTCGTGTTGGTTGATTTCCCTCGTGATCAGCTGCGCAATTGGTCAAAACGGGCGACCCAATGGCTCGCCCCTACACAACGTTGCATGACAGACCGAGGGGCTTGGCGCGCTTAGCCGAGCTGCTCGATGGCGGCGGGACGGGTCTGGGCGGCACGGATGCGCGCCAAATCAAATTTCTGCCCGCGGTCGAACTTGTAGATGCCGTTCTGTTCTTGGTAAATGTCCGTCAGCTGGGTATAGCAATAGCCGAACATGTTGACATCATCGAGCAGGATGGCGCAGAGTTGCTTGAAGCGCTCGTAAAATTCGTCCAGGTCAGCGGGCCGCGTGCCATAGCCCCAGCTGTCTTCGCCCTCCTGCACATCGGGATTCCACCAGATGCCGCCAAATTCGCTGACGAAATAGGGCTGCCCGCGATAAGCAATCGACCACTGTGTAATGCCCACTAGCCGGGCAGATAGTCCCCATTGCGCCGCGTCATTGAGATAGGGTTTTCCCTCTGCCAAGCCAGCATGCCGCTCGCGGAATGCCGGCGGGTCTTGCGTGTAATCATGGCTGTCATAGACATCGGCTTCGGGCACGCGGTGCGAATAACCCGAAGTATCCAGGACGGGGCGCGTGCTGTCGAAGGCTTTGGTTGCCAGGTACATGCCGCGCGTGACATCGTCCAACGCCGTGATGCGGTCGGATAACGTCTGCCAGGTTTCGTTTAGCGGGCACCAGCCGACGATGCTGGGGTGCGAATAATCGCGCTCCAGACATTCCAGCCACTGGGTGATGTAGTCGGGGCCGGGCGTCTGATGCTCGCCATTGACCGGACCATTGCCGCTGCAGCCCCAATCGCCAAATTCGCCCCAGACGATATAACCCAGGCGGTCGGCGTGATACAAGAATCGTTCTTCAAAGACTTTTTGATGCAGGCGCGCGCCGTTGAAGCCAGCCGCCATGCTCAGCTCGATATCGCGCTGCAGAGCCGCATCGTTGGGCGCGGTCATGATGCCATCGGGATAATAGCCCTGGTCGAGCACCAAGCGCTGGAAGACCGTCTCGCCATTGATCTGGATGGCTTTGCCCACGATCGAAATGGCCCGCAAACCGGCATAAGAACGGGCGCTGTCGATGCTGTCGCCGCCGCTGTCCAGCAGCTCGATCTGCAAGTCGTACAAGTGCGGGTCGGTGATAGACCAGGGGCGCAGACGATCGGCCGGGATGCGCAAGTCGAGGCGCGGCGCCAGGTCGTAGGCAGCGCTGCATTCGGCAGTGGCGACTTCGCCAGCGGAATCGGACAAGGTGGCGCGCAGCCGCAGGCCAGGCGCATTGCCGCTGATGGGCTGCTCGAGGCGGATGGTCGCGTTCGCCAGGTCGGGCGTGATTCGCGGACGCCGCAGGGCAATCTGTGGCACGGGCTCCAGCCAGACCGACTGCCAGATGCCGGTGGTGCGCACATAAACCGCGCCGCTGGGCGCAAAGTCGCGGGTTTGTTTGCCGCGAGGCTGGGGGCTGGCGCCGTCATCTCTGGCCCGCAGCACGATGCTGATGTCATCGCCAGCCTCGGCCACGCCGCTCAGGTCGCAGCAGAAGGGGCTGAATCCGCCGCGATGCCGCCCCACTTCCACGCCATTGACCCAGACCGTGCTGTCATAATCGACTGCCTGGAAGTGCAGCATTATGCGCTGCCCGGCCCACTCGGCTGGGATCTGCGCGCCGCGCCGATACCAGACCGCGTTCATAAAGTCGGGATTTTCGATGCCCGATAAAGCCGATTCGGGGCAGAATGGCACGATAATGCGGCCGCTCAGCTCGCGGTCGAGCAAGCCGCGTTCCAGACCGCTGTCGCCCTGGTCGATCTCGAATTGCCATTCGCCATTCAGGCAGAGCCAGTCATCGCGGACAAATTGCGGGCGGGGGTATTCAGCGCGGGGGATGTCGGACATGGTTCGCTCCTGCTTTCAGGACTGTCACATTATGGCTTGCGGAAAATCGCGGTATTTGAATGTTCACCAACAAGAGGGCGACCCCGATGGATCGCCCACACTGAAGTCTTGTCAAACGGGCGACTCACAGAGTCGCCCCTACGGAAGCCTCTGTTGCAGGCTCTGGCAAACCCCGGCTTCTACTCAAAGAGCGCGAAGTCTTCCAGACGGGTCTGGGCATCGGCCAGCGCCTGCTCGGGGGTCTTCTGACCGATCATTGCGGCCGAAAGCTCCTCGTCCATCACGTCTTCGAATGCGGTGCTCCAATTCTCGCGCGGCGGAATGACGGCGCTGGGGACAAATTCGGCGTATTCCTGACGGTGCGGATACTCGTTGTATACATCGCTGTTGACGACTGATGCGTTGACCGCGGAGTGACCTGTGCGCGCCCATTCGATGTTGTTGTCATTGAGGTAACGGAGGAAGGTCAATGTCGCCTCAAGCGTCGCGGAGTCTGGGTCCTCGCCTTGCGGAATGATCCAGGCGTGACTGCCAGCCCAGGCGGCCGGCTGGTCGAACACCGTGGGGAAGTTATGCACGTAGTAATTCTTCAGCGCGCCTTCCGGATCAGCCACCTGGTTGTCGTAGAAGTTGACGACCCATGTGCCGTTGATGTGTCCGCCGTTCTCGCCATTGAGGAAGATTTCTTCAGACGAGGGGTAATCGACATTGTCGGTGATGTGCCCTTCGTCGCGCAGCATAATCAGGAAGTTCAGCGCGTTCAGGCCCGCTTCCGTGTTGATGTCGGGCATACCGTCTTCGCCTTCAACGGTGCCGCCTTCTTGCTGATAGACCAGCGCCATCCAGTTGCGGCTCAGCCCATTCGTCCACATGCCCAGGAAGGGCAGGCCCGTGGCTTCTTTGAAGGTCTCGGCATGCGACATGAATTCGTCCATGCCATAGGGGATGTCGGGGCTGCCATCTTCGTTGACCAGGCCTGCTTCTGCCCAGAGACCGACATTAATGTGCCAGAGGTGACCGTGCAGATCCAAGGGGATGCCATAGAGCTCGCCATTGTATTCGACGAAGCCGCGGGCGCTGTCGGTCAAGTCGTCCGCGTCGATGCCGGCGCCAGCGAGCACATCGCCCAAAGGAGTCAGCAGACCGCGCGAGGCGTAATTGGGAATGCGGCGGCCGTGCAACACCATGATGTCCGGCGGCGTACCGGCGGCCAGATTGGCGTTCAATTCGGTGACGCCGGGCCAATCGACCACGACAGTATTTACGTGGATATCATCTTGCGTGGCGTTGAAGGAATTGGCCAAAGTCTGAATGATGCCGCATTCGCCATAGGCCTCCGACAACTCGGTGACATCGCCAAATTCATCGGCGCATTCGCCGAAGAAGCGCATAAAGGTGACCTCGACGGCATCTTGAGCGGCGACCGGCGCAAGGACCATCGCCAGCAGCAGCGCCAGCGCAAGGAAAATCTTGAGTTTCGACATGTTCAATGTCCTTTCTGGGTATTGCGATTGATGTGGGCGAAGTATTGCCAGCAGTGTTCGATAAACGCTCCTCACTACTTGATGCCGCTGTTGATAGCGATGCCGCTGATGATGCGGCGTTGGAAAACAAAGAAAAAGATGATGATCGGCAATGCTGTGAAGACCGCTGCCGCCATATCACGCCCATAAAACTGGACATCGCCCCAAGCCTGGTTCAATTTGCGCAAGCCAATAACGATGGTGTAGACCTCGCTGCTGGTGGCGGAGATGATGGGCCACAGATAGCTGTTCCAATTGCCCAGGAAAGTGAAGATCGCCAATGCGGTGATCACCGGCGTCGACAGCGGAATGATGATGGTGAGGAAGATGCGGAAGCGCCCGGCCCCGTCCATCATGGCGGCTTCTTCCAGCTCCAGCGGAATGCCGCGGAAAAACTGCGTCATCAAAAACACGGCAAAAGACGAAGCGATGCCCGGCAAGATCAGCGCGATCAACGTATTGTGCAGCTTCAAATTGGAGAAGAGCAGATAGACAGGCAGGAAG
This sequence comes from Chloroflexi bacterium bin20, assembly GCA_002238485.1. Lineage (GTDB taxonomy): Bacteria > Chloroflexota > Anaerolineae > Aggregatilineales > Phototrophicaceae > UBA6055. The sequence continues at coordinate 27,749 of MPMG01000011.1, forward strand.
GTCGCCTCAAAAGGCACCATCAAACCCATCAGAACGAGAATATAGAGCGGACGTTTGAAATAAAAGTCCAGCCGAGCAAAAGCATAAGCCGCCAACGAACAGACAGTCAACTGCGCCAGGGTATGCGTGGTGGACACGAAAATGCTGTTGCCCAGCCACTTCCACAATTGACTGCTCTTGAGGATGAATGCCCAATTCTCGAGGGTGAAAGGATAAGGAATCAAGCTGGCCAGATTGCGCTGCAGCGCCGGCTCGGGACGGACTGAAGTGACTACGGTCCAAACGACCGGCAACATCCATACCAAAGCGAACAAGCCTACAGCCAGGACATACAAGCTGCCCCGCCGGCGATCACTCTGTTGACGTTTGCGCTTCAACTCTGCGCCGACAACCGTCACCGCTAGTTTCCTACGCCTTGATCGCGAAATAATGCCAGTTGCATAAGTGAAATGACCAACAGAACCGCGAACATGATAACCGCCATAGCCGTGCCGTACCCTACCTGGAAATAGAGAAAAGTCGTCTCAAAGATATTGTAGACAATCGTGCGGGTATTGCCGGCTGGTCCGCCGCCGGTAATGACATCGACCTGGCCGAATATCTGGAAGGACGCGATCACCTGCAAGATGCACAAGAAGGCGAAGGGCCGGCGCAAGCCAGGAATGGTGATGTGCCGGAATTGCTGCCAGCCATTGGCGCCATCGACCTTGGCCGCGTCATAGAGCGCCTGCGAGATATCTTGCAAGCCCGCCAGGAATATGAGCATAGAAAAGCCGACAGTCCACCAAAGTGTGGTGAACGCTACCACAAGCGTCGCCAGATCCCCTTGATCCAGAAAGGGAATCGGACCCGCGTTGAATTGCTCCAAGAACGCATTGATCAAGCCGCGGCCGGACGAGGCGAAGACGCGCCCCCAGATCAAACCAATTACCGTCACCGCGATGATATTGGGCAGGTAGAAAATCGTGCGGAAGATGCCGATGCCTTTGATGGGGCGGTTGAGCATCAGCGCGAAACAAAGCCCCACAAGAATGATGGGGAGCGAAAGGGCGACGAAAAGCAAGGTCTGTTCAAAGGCTTGATGAAATTGCGTATCCCGCGTCAGCAGGCGCTCGAAGTTCTTCAGCCCGATAAAGCGGATGTTTGTGCCCATGATCTCCCATTTGTGCAAGGAGATGTAGAAGGTCTGGAAGATGGGCAAGATGGTGAAGATGGTGTAGAGAATGCCGAAGGGCAGGATGAAGCAGAATGCTGTGATGGTGTGCCGGGCTTTGGCGGGCAGCCGCTCATGAAAACGGCGGTACGGGGCGAGCAGCGGGTCGAACACTTCCAGCGCGCCGAGCAGGCTGTCGATGACGCGGCCCAAGCTGAGGTCGGTCATAGTCGCGCGCCCCACATTTGAGCGGCGGCACTGTTAGGGGCGAAGCAACGATTCACAACGATATCTTCGGCAACGCTATCGACACAAGGCAGAATGTTACACATGCGCGCAGGCTTGTCAAGCGATTGCTGGGTACTTATCGCCATTCCAGCGAGCCGTCATGCAGACGCCCGAAGCGCAGCATCAAGATATCTTTCAGGTAATTCTGATACAGTTTCCAGGGATGGACTTTGCCTTGTTTGGGCAAGCCGGGCAGGGCGCGCTGCACATAGCCGGAAGTGAAATCGACAAAAGCCGCTGGCTCCATATCGTCCGGCAAGCGGGGGGTACACTGCGCATAATCACGCCGCCGCATATGATTCAGCAGGCGGCAGACATATTCGCAGACCAGTTCGGCTCGCAATGTCCACGAGGCGTTGGTATAGCCAAATGCCGAGGCCAGGTTGGGCAGTCCGCTGTACATCACGCCTTTGTAACTGTGGGTTTCGCCCAGCTCAATCTCTTCATCATCGACCAGAATGCGCAGTCCGTGCAGGATGCGCATAACCAGCCCGGTGGCGGTTACGATGATGTCCGCGGGCAGCAGCTCGCCCGATTCCAGCACGATGCCCGCCTCGTCAAAGCGCTGGATGCGGTCGGTCACTACAGCCACCTTGCCGTCGCGTATCGCTTTGAACAGGTCGCCATCGGGCGCAAGGCAGACGCGCTGATCCCAGGGTTGATAGCGCGGACTGAAGTGGCGCTCGATGTCAAAGTCGCTGCCTAGTTCGCTGCGTACGCCAGCCAGCATGGCAGCGCGCGCTTCGTCTGGTTTGCTGCGGGCAAAGTGATACTGAATCATGCTGCGCAGAATCAGCCGCCAACGTGCCAGCTTTGCCCCCAGCCAGAAAGGCAGCCCCGCTTGCAGGCGCAGAGCAATCTCGTCCCGCGCCGGCATGCTGACGATGTAGCTGGGCGAGCGCTGCAGCATGGTTACTTGAGCTGCCTCGCTGGCCAGAGCCGGCGCCAGCGTGACAGCCGTAGCGCCGCTGCCGATGACCACCACGCGCTTGTCACGATAGTCAAGATCGCTGCGCCAGGCCTGCGGATGCACGATCTGCCCCTGGAAATTGTCCATGCCTTCCCAGTCGGGCGTATAGCCGCAATCATAGCGATAATAACCTGTGCACATGAACAGGAACTTGCATTGCAGCTGATAAGGCTCGCCGCTGCTGGGCTCGATATCGGCAGTCCAACGCGCCTGGACGCTCGACCAGTTGATCTGGCGGACGCGCTGCTGGAAGCGGATGCGTTTGTCGATGCCAAATTCGCGCGCGCTGTCTTTGATGTACTGCAAGATCGCTGCGCCATCGGCGATTGCATCTTCGCCGCGCCAGGGACGAAAACGATAGCCCAGCGTGTACATGTCGCTGTCGCTGCGCACGCCGGGAAAGCGAAACAAGTCCCAGGTGCCGCCGATGCTTTCGCGCGCCTCGACGATCTGCCAGCTGAGCCCGGGGCAGCGCCGATCCAGGTAATAGCCGGCGGCGATGCCCGAGATGCCCGCGCCGACGATGAGTACATCCAGTGTGTCGCACATAGCAACGATTATGCCTGCATGCCAGCGATAGCAGTAGACCCATACGCAATTCTCTCTATGCTCTCTGCGCCCTCTGTGGTTAAATACATGGTGATCCATTCACCAACCGCCAAAGGGAGCGCATCTATGCCCGATAATGGCGCTTTCGTCATCTGCCAGGATTTGTACAAAATCTTCAAAGTCGCCGATATTGAAGTTATGGCGCTGCAAGGCTTGGACCTCACCGTCATGGAAGGCGAGCTGGTGGGCGTTGTCGGCGCAAGTGGCAGCGGCAAGACAACGTTGATGAATGTGCTGGGTGGTTTGACGCGCCCCTCGGCTGGCGTCGTGCTGGTCGATGGCGAAAACTTGCTCAAGCTCAGCACGCGCGAACTGACCAATTATCGTCAGGTAGAAGTCGGCTTCGTTTGGCAGCAGGGCAGCCGCAACCTGATCCCCTATCTGTCGGCGCTGGACAATATCAAGCTGCCTATGACGCTGGCGGGACGAGCCGGTGGCGATATCGACAAGCGCGCCCGCGAACTCATGGACAAGGTCGAGCTCAGCGACCGTTACGACCACAAGCCCCTGCAGCTGTCTGGCGGCGAACAGCAGCGCGTTGCCATTGCCGTGGCGCTGGCCAACGAACCGAAACTGCTGCTGGCCGATGAGCCCACCGGCGAGCTGGACTCGACGACATCCGACCAGGTCTATGCCCTCTTCCAGCGGCTCAACCGCGAAGACGGCTTGACCATCTGCATCGTCAGTCACGACCCCCAGATCGCCCAGCATGTCGGGCGGGTGGTGGCGATCCGCGATGGCAAGCTGGCCAGCGAGACAGTCCGCCGCCGCGCCGAAAGCCAAGCGATGGCGGATGCCACAGCCGAGGCAAGCTGGGAAGACCGCTTTGAAGAGCTCATCGTTTTGGACAGCAACGGGCGACTGCAAATCCCCAAGCAATTCCGCGAAGAACTAGGTTTTGAAAACCGCGTGGAGATGGAAATGACGGATGATGGCGGCATCGTCATCCGACCGGCCCAGAACCTCGACCAAACATCGTCGCAAGCCGAGATCCAACTGCAGCGAGAGATCCGCGCGGGCGAAGACGGGCCTGGGCGCAAATGGCTGCGCAGGCGGCAGGCATGAAAGACACAGCGATCGCCGCACAAGCAGTTGGGCGCGTCTACGAGAGCGATTCGGGCGCGGTTCATGCCCTGCAAGATGTGAGTTTTGTGGTCGAGCGCGGGCAATTCGTTGTGCTGCGCGGACGCTCGGGCAGTGGCAAGACCACACTGCTGAATTGCCTCGGCGGTCTGGACGACCCGAGCAGCGGCAAGATCTGGATTCAGGACCAAGATATTTCGCAGCTGGACGAGTCGGCGCGTACACGTTGGCGGCGCAGCAGCATCGGTTTTGTCTTCCAGCAGATGGGCTTGCTGCCCAGCTTCTCTGCTTATGAAAATCTCGATGTCATGGCGCGGTTGGGTGGCGTGCCGCGCAGCCAGCGGCGAGAGCGCATCCTGGCTTGTCTGGGTCTGGTCGGCTTGCTGGATTATTACGATCATCGCCCTTACGAAATGTCGGGCGGGCAGCAGCAGCGCATCGCCATTGCCCGCGCGCTGGTAGCGCAGCCGCAGCTCATCCTGGCTGACGAACCGACCAGCGAGCTCGACAGCGAGACCACGCACGAGGTCCTGACGGCGCTGCAAGGCTTCGTGCGCCAGCAAGACGTTTCTATCTTGCTTTCCAGCCACGACCCGATCGCAGATGATTATGCCGACCGCGTAATCAACCTGCGCGACGGCCGCATCCACCCCAGCGCGTAGCAGCCGACAAGCGAGGAGTGGGAGCAAAGGAATCCATGTTCGCTGCTCTGTTGCTGTTTTTCCTGCTGGGCGACAGCATCCTCTTCAGCGATGTCAGCCAAAGCGCCGGCATCAGCGCCACACACCGCGCCATCTGGAACGAGAATGCGCCCGGACCCTATCCCGATGGCTATCTGGCGGCTGGCAGCGGCTGGGCAGATTATGACAACGATGGCTGGGTCGATCTCTTTGTGACGGGCAACCTCGACCCCAACGCGCTCTACCGCAATCTGGGCGATGGCAAATTTGTCGAATCACCCCATAGTCACCAACTGCAGCTGCCCGATATCCCCAGCGGCGGGGCGGTCTGGGCGGATTATGACAACGATGGCTGGCGCGACCTGTATGTGCTGAATATGGGCGCCAATCGCCTCTTCCGCAACCTCGCTGGCGAAGGCTTTTTAGATGTAACCTTGGCGGCTGGCGTGGGCGACAACGGCAAGACCAGTTCGGCTGCCTGGGGCGATTATGACGAAGACGGCCACCTCGACCTGTATGTGACCAACTGGGCTTGCCTGCCCGAATGCGAGCCGAGCGACTTTTCGCAAAGCCGCGACACACTCTATCACAACAATGGCGATGGCACATTCACCGATGTCAGCGGTTTGCTGGGCTTCGAGGCGCTTCTGGGGGCGGGTTTCGCTGTCAGCTGGCTGGATTATGACGACGACCGCGACCTGGACTTGTATGTGGTCAACGACAAAGCCGTGAACGCGCTGGGCAATGTGCTGTGGCGCAACGATGGGGCGGGCTGCGCGGGCTGGTGCTTTCGCAATGCCTCGGTGGCCGCGGGTGCAGACACAGTTGTGCATGGCATGGGCTTGGCCAGCGGCGATTATGACAATGACGGCGATATCGACCTGTACTTTTCCAACATGGTGCGGGCGATGGCGCTGCTGGAAAATCGCGGCGATGGGCGCTTCGGCGATGTGGCGGAACGCGCCGGAGTCGCTTATTACACGGGAGAGGCGGTCGGCTGGGGCACGAGCTTCTTCGATTATGACAACGATGGCTGGCTGGACTTGTATCTGGCTGCGACGGGCATCTCGCCCATTTATGGCAAAGCTGGCATGCACTACGCCTACCCCGATATGCTCTATCACAATCAAGCTGGTGGTGGCTTCCGCGCCGTGCCGGGCGAGCTATTCAGCGCGGACAAAGAGCCGACCATGGGTTTTTCCAGCGCCGACTTTGACCGCGACGGGCGCATCGACTATGCGCTCACGATCTGGGACAGCGGGCATCGGCTGTATCAGAATGTCGGTGTGGCTGGCTTGATGAACAACTGGATCGCATTCGACTTGCAAGGTGATGGCGGGATAGACCGAGATGCGATCGGCACGCGCGTGACAGTCGAATCTGACGCTGGATTGACACAGATGCGCGAGCTGAAAAGCGGCTCTAGCCTGGGCGCGGGCGAAGAGCTTTCGCTGCATTTTGGGCTGGGCGAAAGCGAAATCCGGCGCGTCATCGTCAGCTGGCTGGACGGTATTGTTCACGAATACAGCCATGTGCCGATTAACCAGCGCTGTCTGATCACGCGCGCGACCATGGAATGCGCGGGTTGATTTGCTCGCCCTCGCCCCCAACACATCACTCTGTGGTTATACTAATCGCTTGAAGCAGTTGCAATAAGCGGAGGTTTCATGGGGGCGGACGCGGTAGTCGCCGGGCACATCGCGCTGGATATCTTGCCAGATATGTCGGCGCTGACAGCCGAGCAAGTCATCGGCGCGGGCAAGGTCTACGAGATCGGCCGCATCTCCTATTCGACAGGCGGCGCCGTGTCAAATACGGGCTTGGCGCTGCATCGGCTGGGCGTGGCGGTTTCGCTGCAAGCTGTGGTCGGCGCTGACTGGGTCGGGCGCGCCATCATTGACTATGTGCGTGGATTCGGAGAGCGGCTGGGCGAGCACATCCGCATCGTGCCCGCTGCTGCCAGCCCCTACACGGTTGTCATCGAGCCGCGAAATCACGATCGAACGTTGCTGACACACACCGGCGTTTACAGCGATTATGGCGCAGACAGCATCGACTACGACTTGCTGGACCGCTGCAAACTCTTTCATCTGGGTTATCCGACACTGCTGCCGCGCTTGTTCGCCGCTGAGGGCGCAGAATTCTTGCGGCTGCTGCAAAAGGTGAAAGCGCGCTGTCCGGCGATTTCCATTGATATGTCGCTGCCACCGCCCGATTCTGCCAGCGGACGAGCAAACTGGAGCGCGCTGCTGCGCCGCTGCCTGCCCCTTGTCGATATTTTCCTGCCCAGCATCGAAGAGATCATGGTCATGCTGCGCCGCGATGATTTGCAGCGCTGGCGAGGCCGCCTGCTGGACAAATTGACGGGCGATTACCTGGCGGCGCTGGCAGACGAGCTGCTGACGATGGGCGTGGGCATAGCTGGCTTCAAACTGGGCGAGCGCGGCTTGTACTTGCGGGCTTCTGCGGATCATGGGCGGCTGGCATTTTTGTCCGCGTTTGGCGGCTCGGCGCAAGATTGGGCTGGCGCGCAAGTTTGGCAGCCGGCTTTTGCGGTGCAGGTGGCTGGCACGACTGGCGCGGGCGATGCGGCCTATGCGGGCTTGTTGGCGGCGCTGCTGCGCGGGATGGATGCGGCAGACTGCGCTCGCTGGGCTTGCGCTGTGGCGGCTTGCAATATAGAAGCGGCTGATGCCACGACCGGCGTACGCAGCTGGGACGAAACGGCAGCGCGACTGCAGGCTGGCTGGGCGACGCGCGCTTAGTGCGCCTGACGCCTCGGCAGCAGCCAGATCAAAACGAGAGACGCCACACTGAAGCCCAGCGCCAGCAGCAGCATCAACTCATAATTGCCAAAGACATCAAAGATCACGCCAGCCCCAACCGGCGCGATCGTGCCCATCAGCGTCAAGACAATCACCATGGCGCTGCTGATGCGCCCATAGAACGCTGCGCCATAGTTGTCCGCCACAACCAGCGGGCGCGCCAGCGTGTGCGTGCCCAGCGCCATGCCAAAGAGCGCAACGAATACCGCGATCATCCAGCCGGCGCTGCCCAGCAGCAGCGTCGCCAGCGACAGCGCCAACAAGCCGCAAACGCCAAGGACCATGTTCTTGCTGCTGAAACGCCTCTCCAGCGGCACAAAAACCATGCGCCCCAGCACTTGCATCACGCCGATCATGCCGCTCGCCCAGGCCGCGCTGGTCGGGTGAATGCCCACGCTGATCAGCAGCGGGATGAAATGCACGCGCATCGCCGATATGCTCGACCACGACAGCGCAAATGCCAGCGTCAATATCCAGAAGTAGCGCGAACGCAAGACGCCGCGCAGGTTGATTTTCTGGCGCTCAACCGACCTGGCGGATGGTAACGCGCCATCCGGCTGCAAGCCCAGATCTTGTGGTTTGCCGCGCAGCAAGAAGCCGTGCAAGGGTATCGTAATCACGCCCAGCAGAATCGCCAGCGTCAGCACAGCGCCTCGCCAGCCCTGCGCCACCAGCAGCGCATCGCTGAGCGGGATGAATATGGTGCTGCTGAAGCCGGCGACAAAAGTGAGAACAGCCATGGCCGTGCCGCGCCTGCGGGCGAACCAGGTGGCGATGATTGCAAAAGCCGGCTCGTACAAGACTGCCGCGCCACAAAAACCCAGCAGCGTCATGATCAGCACAAATTCGGGCAGGGTCTGCACCTGCGACCACAGCGCTACCAGCAGCATCGCGCCGATCGATCCAACAGTCATTAGCAGGCGGCCGCCGTGTTTGTCCAGCCACCAGCCGACCGGCACGCCGACCAGCCCGGTGATCAACAGCGACAGGGAGAATGCGCCGGTCAGCTGCGCCCGCGACCAGCCCAGCTCGGCTTCCATGGGCGTGATAAAGACCGAGAAAGCATAAAACATCACGCCGTAGGAGACCGTCTCGGTAACCGCCAGCGCCAGCGCGATGATCCAGCCGTAATAGATCGGCTCGCGTTTGAAGATGTGTCTGAATGCCTTGCTAATCATGGGCAGGACAATTCTTCGTCAGGCGGTGGCGGCATCTGGCCCATCCCCCGGACCTGTCGACAGAATCCGCTTGTCTTTGCTTCCCCCTGACTGGTCGGGGGGATTGAGGGGGTTATCGCCTACAGCGCATGCGTCAGCACCAGCACGCGCGTCTGCTTGGGCAGGTCTTCGCGGCTTAGCGTAACCTCCCAGTCGGACTGGAAGTCGATATCGGCATCGTCGAAGTGGCTGAGGAAGGCGGTGATCCACTGCATATTGCGCGGTTTGTAACGCAGTGTGCGGAAGTGCATGGGGATGACCAGCCGCGGCTGCAGCTTGTCGATCACGCTTTTCAGGTCCTGCAGGCGGATGGTGGGCACATCGCCAGCCAGCACCAGGAAGATATCCAGATCGTGGAAGAAATCGTATTCCTCGGGTGTGAAGGGATTGCCGACATCGCCCATATGCCCAATGCTGATGCCATCCATTTCCCAGCGGTACATGGCGCATTTGTCTGGCTCGTGCTCCGGGTGATCGTACATTTCCGACGATTCGATGGCGTGGAAAGTTACGCCCTTGCACTGGATGCTGCCGCCCGCGCGCGCCACCTCCAGCAAATTGATGCGCGCCGGGTCGCCGCCGATCAAGTCGCTGCGGTCATGGAAGCTGTCGTTGAGCGACGAGGTCACGACGATATCGGGATGATCGGGGATAGGCTGATAACCCGATGTCTCGGGCGTGTAGGGGTCGGTGATGACACTGGCGCCATCGCTGTCGGTTACGATAAAGGCGGCATGCCCATACCATTTGATCTTCATCGTTCAGCCCCCATTCAGCGCTGGTATCAATTCTTCTGTGAACAATCCGCATACTTCTTCGTCCGGCGTGCCAATGACATCAACCAGGAAGTAATCGCAGCCCTGCTCGACAAAGGCTTGCATCTGCTCGGCGATCTGTGCTGGACTGCCGACGAAGGCGTTGTCGCGGGTCCATTTGTCGGCGCGGCTCAAACCTCGCGCTTCGGCTTCCGCTTCGGTCCTGCCGATGGCCACCCGCCCGAACCAGCTGCAGCGCATGGTGGCTGGGTCGCGGCCGATGGCATCCATGTGGCGACGCAGCAGTTTCAGCCGCTCCAGGTAGGGACCCAGCGGCTTGTCGGGCAGATTCCAGATATCGGCATACTTGGCTGCGTGTTTCATGGTGGTATAGCCGCCGCCGCCGACCAGGATAGGAATGGGCTTTTGCGGCTTTGGCTCGCACCAGGCGTCGGCCAGGCGATAATGCGCGCCATCAAATGTAATTTTGCCAGATTCTTCCCAGAGGCGCTTGAGGATGATTAATTGTTCTTCCAGTTGCTGGACGCGGATACGCGGCTCTGGATAAGGATAATTGTAAGCGCTGTATTCGTCTTCTTTCCAGCCAGCGCCGATGCCCATGATGAAACGTCCGCCAGACAAGTTCTGTAGAGTCGCGCCCATCAGCGCCAGCAGAGCGGGATTGCGGTAGCTCTGCCCCAGCACAATGGGTCCAACTTCATAATCGGGGAAGCGCGCAGCCAGGTAGCTGAGCACAGTCCAGGCTTCATACGTGGGCGCGCCATTCCAAAAGAAGTGGTCGGTCATCCAGATGCTGCGCACTGTGTCGCCCAGCTTGTCCAGTGTGGCAGCCAGGTCGTGAACGAAGCGCGCGTTGTCGCCGGGCGGCGGTCCTGCTGGCAAGCCCAATCCAAATTCCACCATCTATCCGCTCCTTGCTGCTTTGCCACTGCCGCCCCTATTTGACCACAATGACACAAAGGATACAAAGGCGATTCAGCGCAGAAGTAGAACCAAGAAAGCAATGAAAGGAGAGCAATGTAGGGGCGACGTATCAAATCGCCGGTCTCATCGACAGTTGCTTCCCTGTGGGCCAGCCAATAGCTCGTCCCTACATCATCCTCTGTGCCCGCTGTGTGCTCTGTGGTTACACTAGTATCGCCAAACCCAACGAGGACTCTGCCCATGCCCACACGCCCCAACATCCTGTGGTATTGCAGCGACCAGCAACGTTTTGACACCATCGGCGCGCTGGGCAATCCGCACATTCACAGTCCCAACCTGGACCGCTTCGCCGGCGAGTCGGCTGTTTTCACCCACGCCTATTGCCAGTCGCCCATCTGCACGCCCAGCCGCGCCAGCTTTTTGACCGGCATGTATCCCAGCGCGGTCGGCGTGAACGGCAACGGATTCCAGACATTCCCGCAGCATTATGCCGAGCGACTGCTGCCGCGACGCCTGCGCGAGGTCGGTTACGACTGCGGCTTGGTCGGCAAGCTGCACCTGGCCAGCGCTTTCTTGCGGCGCGAAGAGCGGGTCGATGACGGCTATGAGTACTTCCAGTACAGCCACGATCACAAAGGCGGCAACGAGCGCGGCAACGAATATGTCGAGTGGCTGAAGGCGCAGGGCATCGACCCGGACAGCATCTTGCAGCGGCGCGAGATCGCCTCGCTGGACGATTATCGGCGCGCGGGGACGCAGGCTGGTTTTGGCGGTCTGTCAGTGCCGACGCCGCAGAACGACAATGTGCCGCCGCATCTGCATCAGACGCATTGGTGTACAGACAAAGCCATCGAATTCATAAAGCGCAACCGCGAAGCCGACAAACCCTGGCTCTTGAGCATCAACCCTTTCGACCCGCACCCGCCCTTTGACGCGCCCTGGGAATACTATCGGCGCTATGATCCGCAGCAGCTGCCCGGCGCGCATGTTCACGAGGGCGATCTGGCGCATCAGCGGCGGCTCGAGGCGGCTGGCATCGACTTCCAGACTCGCGCTCAGCATCCCGACAGCTCTCCCCACAAAGAGATTCAGGCCGCCTATTACGCCATGATCGAGTTCATTGATGATGAATTCGGGCGTCTGCTGGATTATCTGGATGCCGCTGGCTTGCGAGAAAACACCATCGTCATCTATATGAGCGACCATGGCGAAATGCTGGGCGACCATGGCTTGTTTTTGAAAGGCTGCCGATTCTATGAAGGGCTGGCGCGCGTGCCGCTGATGATTTCCTGGCGCGGACAGATCTTGCCGCAGCAGTCCGATGCGCTGATCGAGCTGGTCGATATCGCCCCGACGCTGTACGAATTGCTGGGCATAGAGACGCCGGCCTGGCTGCAGGGTCGCTCGGTAGCTGATGGATTGCGCGTGGGAGTGGACAAGCACCGTGATTTTGCGCGCTGCGAGTATTATGCCGCCACCAACTATCCCGACGAAACCCACGCCACCATGTACCGCGACCGCCGCTGGAAACTGGTCGTCTATCATCAGAAGCAAATCTGCGAGCTTTTCGACCTGGAAGCCGACCCCTGGGAGCGCCACGATCTCTCCGCCGACCCCGCCTATGCCGATATCAAGTGGGATCTCTTGCAGCGCAGTTTTGATTCCAGCATCTACGCCCATCCCGCGCAGACTGATCGCTATGGACCGTTCTAGCTATAACGGGCTTTGGCGTGAAGAAATCGACCTCAGTGGCACTGAGACGCAAAGGAAAACCCGCGTGTTCTATATTCTCTCGTGATCACCTGCGCTGTCAATTCTATTCAGATCCCGCAGATTGCGCTTCCCCCTGACCTTTCGGGGGGTGAGGGGGTTGAACGCGCCAGCTTGCGTTACACTCTGCGCAGATTGCCAGCCAAAACCACGAGGACAGATCCATGAGCACGCCCTACGCATTCGCCCACGCCAACCGAGCCCGTTTTTTGGAAGAGTATCAGCAGTTGCTGCGCATTCGCACGATCAGCACGCAGCCGCAGCACGCGCAGGATGTGGCCAGGGCCGCCGAGTGGCTGCGCGAAATGATGCTGCGCATCGGCATGACCAGCGCCGAAGTCATCCTCATGCCCCAGGGGCGTTGTCCGCTGGTTTTGGGCGAGTGGAATGGCGCAGGCGCAGACGCCCCGACGGTGCTGATCTACAGCCACTATGATGTGCAGCCGGCCGAAGTCGCCGATGGCTGGCACACCCAGCCTTTCGAGCCGACAATCATCGACGAACGGCTCTACTGCCGCGGCGCAGTCGATAGCAAGCTGCATGTCATGGCGAATATGAAAGCGGTCGAATCGTGGCTGGCGGCGGACGAGAAGCCGGCCGTCAACCTCAGGGTCGTGCTGGAAGGCGAAGAGGAGTCGGGCTCCGAGAATATCAACGCCTTCATCGCGGCGCATCCAGAGCGGCTGGCAGCCGATATCGCAGTCGTCTCGGATGGCGCGATCTTGGCGCCCGAGCAGCCCAGCTTGACTTATGGTTTGCGCGGCGCATTGGCGCTGGAGCTGGAGGTGCATGCGCCGGTCAGCGACCTGCACAGCGGGCATTGGGGCGGCAGCGTGCACAATCCGCTGCAGGCGCTCTGCGAGATTCTGGCGCAGTTGCACGATGACGATGGCGCTGTGAGCGTTCCCGGCTTTTATGACGATGTCGCGCCGCTCACCCCGCAGGACCGTCAGTTGCTGCAGCAGGTCGAGCCTTTTTTGCAAGCCGAATGGGCTGATGTGGTGGCAGCGCCGGGCCAGTGGGGAGAGCCACAATACATCTTGCCCGAGCGGCTTGGCGCGCGCCCGACCCTGGAGATCAACGGCATGATCGGCGGCTACACGGGGCCGGGCATGAAAACAGTCTTGCCAGCCAAAGCCTCGGCGAAGATCACCTGCCGGCTGGTGCCGCATCAAGATCCAGAGCGGGTCATGCGCTGCGTGGTCGAGCATATCGAAAACATCGCCCCGCCCACGGTGCGCGTTACTGTCCTGCCCGGTGATTTCGGCGCGAGAGCGGTGCTGTTGGATGTCGATGGGGCCGCCATGCGCGCCGCGTCGCAAGCCTACACCCATGCCTGGGGACTGCAGCCAGTCTTCGAACGATCGGGCGGCAGCGTGCCCATTTGTTTCGGCTGCATGGAAGTCGCAGACGAAGTCGTGATCATGAGCTATGGATTGAAAAGCGGACGCGCCCATGGACCGAACGAGAATATCTACTTGCAGAACTTCTACAACGGCATCGAGGCGATGATCAAGTTCATCGAGGTGGTTGGCGCTGGCGAGTAGGCTCGCAATTTACGAACCTTTTGCATCTCGTTCAAACTTTACTGACAAATCTCCTTTAGCCTCATGGTCAGTTGAGGGCGGAATAGGCTGCCCTGTTGACCAAAGCAGAAGGAGAAACTGCACATGAACCGCAAAAGCATCATCATCGCACTTGCCCTGGCGTCGCTGCTGGCTGGCGGCGTCTTCGCCCACGACTCCGAGTCCTTCAGCATGCGCCAGCTCGCGATCCGCTGGGGGCAGCATGGCGTCTTGTTCGACCTGACCAGTCCCATCGTGTTGGAAGCCACCGGGCTCGATGCGCCACAGCTGCGCGAATCCCTGCTGGGAGGCAGGACCCTCGCCGAGCTTGTAGATGCCAATGGCGGCGACCCCGCAGAAACCGGCGCCGAGCTGGCCACGCAGGTCTCCGAGCAGATCCAGGCAGATGCCGAAAGCCAGATCGCTGGCCTCGAAAGCTGGATCATAGAAGCGCTGGAGAAGAGCCATGTCGACAGGCGGCGGCCTTGGCGCTGGTTCCGTCCCGTGCCGCGCTTGCCTTTTGGCGGAGAGATGAACAGCATGATCCTGGAAGCCACGAGCCTGGACGCGGACGAACTGCGCAGCGCCCTGATGGCGGGTTCCAGCATTGCCCAACTGATCGAAGCCAATGAAGGCGATGTCGCGCAGCTTGTCGATGCGCTGGTGACACAAGCCACGGACAATATCAACGAAGCGACTTCGGCGCGCCTGGAACGCGTTGACAGCGTCGTCAGCGATGCGCTGGAGCGAGACTTCTCCGGCGTCTTCGAGCGGATGAGCAAGTTCCGTCGCGGACCACGTAGCTTCTTCGGCATGCACAGCGACACAGGCGAATCGGCGGAAGTCAAAGAAGAATAGGCAGGCAGACTCCCCCAAGTCTGCAAGCGACCGGAAGCGCAGGGATCAGCCTTGCGCTTCTCTTTTTTTTTGCGCTTCATGCCTTCCAACCGCCGACTTCCAGCAGCACGGCTTCATCTTCGCCGGGCCAAGGCGGGCTGGTCGTGATCAGGAATTCCAGTGGCGCATCGCCCAGCGCGCGAAACTGGAATTGTGTGCCCAGCGGGATCGTCAGGCTCATGCCCGGCGCAACCGCCACTGTTTCTTCGCGATTGGCCTGTCTGCGCCATACCTCGCCTGCGCCCGCCAAAATAACCCATACTTCTTCGACTGTGCGATGCTGCACGGGGATAGAAACCGCGCCAACCGGCAGCCGGCAGTGCACGACGCTTGCTTCGCCCAGGCTGTGCAACAGACGGATCTCTGACCCGTCCGGCGCGAGCACATCGCAATCTGCGGGCAATGTCCTGGTTTCAAATGGCGTCATGAGCGCTCTCCTTTTTCGTTTGCGGCGTTCTTTGCGTCTTCGCTGGCTTTGTGATTGAATCTACACAAGTTGATGCAGCTAAGGCGAATCGCTTGGCAGCGCCGCAATTCTTCCAGGTTATCCCCATACAAGCGGCTCGGCAGTTGCTGGATGCGCACTGGCAGCCCCAGCCCAACAGCGAAATCATCGGGGCAGCTGACGGCTTGGGACGGGTCTTGGCTGCCGACGCGCATTCGCCCGAGCAGGCGCCGGCTTTCCGCAAAAGCACAGTCGATGGCTATGCCCTGCGCGCGCGCGACACCTACGGCGCAAGCCAGAGCCTGCCCGCTTTCCTGCAAGTGCGCGGCGAGCTGCTGATGGGCGAGGCGGCGGACGAGGCGGTCGAGGCGGGCGATGCCTGGCAGATTCACACCGGTGGCATGCTGCCGGCGGGCGCGGATGCGGTTGTCATGCTGGAGCACAGTCACAGCGGCGTCGGGCCCGAGATCGAAGTGCTGCGGGCGGTTGCGCCGGGTGAAAATGTTATCGAGGCTGGCGAAGATGTGGCGGCGGATGCGCTGGTCCTGCCGCGCGGCCATCGACTGCGTCCGGCCGATATCGGCGGCTTGCTGGCGGTGGGCATCTGCCAGGTAGAGGTGCTGCAAAGACCCCGCGTTGGCATCCTCAGCTGCGGCGATGAGTTGGTCGCGCCAGACGAAGCGCTTGACCTCGGGCAGGTGCGCGACATAAACGCCTGGATGCTGGGCGCCTTGGCAGCCAGGCATGGCGCGCTGCCGATCCAGCTGGGCATTGTCCCCGACCAGCGCGAGGAATACCAGCGGATGGCGCGAGACGGACATGCTCGCTGCGATATCTTGCTCTTGAGCGCGGGCAGCTCGGTTTCGGCGCGGGATTATACGCGCGCGGTGATCGACAGCCTGGGCGCGCCGGGACTGCTGCAGCATGGCTTGGCGACCAAGCCGGGCAAACCGACCATCATCGCGGTCTGCGCGGGTGTGCCGGTGCTGGGCTTGCCGGGCAATCCAGTCTCGTCGCTGCTGGTGGCGCGGCAGCTGCTGCCTCATCTGATCTGTGCCTGGCTGGGACAAAAGCCAAAAGAACCGCGGCGCATGCGGGCGCAGCTGGCTCGGCGAGTGGCTTCTGTCAGCGGGCGCGAAGACTGGCTGCCGGTGCGTCTACACGCGAACGACGAGGGCTTGCTGGCAGAGCCGATATTTGGCAAGTCCAACCTGATTTTCACGCTTGTGCAGGCGGATGGGCTGCTGCGCGTGCCGCTGAACACCGGCGGATTCGATGCCGGCAGCGCAATCGAGGTGGAGATTCTGTAGGTGACTATTTTGAGAAACCGAGCAAGTCGTAAATGTCTTCGCGCTGGTGCTGCCGACCAGCATCGTTCTGGTGATATTGCTGACGTTGCTGCTCAATCGCACGGCGTTGGGGCGAGAGATGCGGGCGCTGGCAAACAATGCCGAGCTGGCGCGCGTCATCGGCATCCCGGTCGAGCGCGTCAAGAGCCAGTGCTGGCTGCTGGTGAGCGCATTGGCGGGCGTGGCCGGCGCCCTGTGGGGCATGTATACCGCGCCCAGCCCGCTGATGGGTTGGCTGGCTATTTTGTCGGCATTCGCGGCGGCTATTTTGGGTGGTTTGTCCAGCTTCGCCGGCACGATCCTGGGCGCGTATCTGGTGGCATTCGCCGAAAACACATTGATGCTCTTTCTCAATTCCAGCCTGGGCGTCGATCTGGCGCTAAAACCCGCCATACCTTTCATCATCATCATCCTGGCACTGCTGCTGCGCCCGCAGGGTTTCACAAAGCTGCTGACACGCCGCCAGGAGCTGGGACGATGAGCATCGATCTGGGCGCGACGCTGATTGCGTTGCTGACATTATTCGGGATTTATGCCTTGATGGCGCTGAGCCTGAATCTGGAATATGGCGTGGCGGGCGTGCCCAACTTCGGGCAGGCTCTCTTTGTGTCGGTGGGGGCATACACGGTGGGCGTGACCTATACGCGCTTGCTGCCGCTGATCGCAGGACATGCTGCGGCGCGGACATGGGCGAGGCATTGCAGCTGCGCAGCGTCATCATGGCACAGCAACCAACTGCCGGCTTCGTCAACCTCATCCTGACCTTCGTCATGGCGGCGCTGCTGGCGGGGGCGCTGGGCTTCGCTGTGTCCTATGTAACCCTGCGCTTGAAAGAAGAGTGGTTCCTGGCGCTGGCGCTGCTGGTGGGCAGCGAGACATTACGCATTGTGGTGCGCGCCGCCGATGATTTGATCTGCTCGCACAACGGCATTTCGGGCATAGCGCAGCCCTTCTACTTCCTGGACGACCCGCGCTCCAGCTCGATTCTGTTCATGCTGTTGACTCTGGCGCTGGCATTGGCGGCCTATGTTGTCTGCCAGCGTTTTCTACACTCGCCATTTGGCCGTCTGTTAAAGGCGCTGCGCGAGGATGAGACCTTGACGCGCGGGCTGGGCAAGCAGATTTCGCTGGCGCGCGCCCAGGTGATGCTGATCGGCTCGGCGATTGCGGCGCTTTCGGGCGTGCTCTTCGCGCTGAATACAGGCTTTGTCAACGCCAACGATTATGGCGTAACCATGACCTTGGATATCTGGGTGATGGTGGTGCTGGGCGGTGCGGGCAGCAATCGCGGGGCGCTGCTGGGCGCGGCGCTGTTGGCGCTGCTAGATCGCGTAACGCAAGTGGCTGCCATTGGGCTGAGCATGCGCGGCTCGCCGATCGAGCTGAATTATGTACGTTATATCGCCTATGGCATCATCCTGCTCTTGATGCTGCGCTTTCGCCCGCAGGGACTGTTGCCCGAATCGCGCATTACAACGCACGCGCACGCGGTGGTGAAGCGGCTGGTTGGCTAATCTGTCGGTCCCGCCATCGGGCTGGGGTTTATCGCGACATCGCCGCGCCTGCTGTACAATAGGTTGCAAATGCAAACTGACGGAGCAGCAGCATGACAAGCACGGCAGCGATCATGGAGCGGTATCGGACTGTGATGTTCGCGGCGACAGCGCCTTATCACGGCGAAAAACCGCTGGTGGCAGACCGAGCCAAAGATCAATACATCTGGGATATCGACGGCGTGCGCTACCTCGATTTCTTCGGCGGCATCCTGACTGTGTCGGTCGGGCATTGCAACGACGAAATCACCGAACGCACCCTGGCGCAGCTGCAAAAGCTGCAGCACACCTCGACCATCTATGTCAACGAGACGATGGTTGCGCTGGCGGAAAAAGTCGCCGAGTTGACGCCGGGGCGTTTGCAGAAATGCTTCTTCACCAACAGCGGCACCGAAGCCAACGAGACGGCGGTGCTGGCGGCGCGCATGTACACCGGCAGCCCGGTCATCATCGCCCTGCGCCACGCCTATTCCGGGCGCTCCCTGTTGGGGATGAGCCTGTCTGCGCAGGGACCTTGGCGCTTGGGCGGGGTTGTCGATCCCTATGTCAAGCATGTGCGCAACCCCTATACTTTCCGCGCGCCGGCTGGGTTGTCGACAGAGCAGGTGGTCGATCTCTGCGTGAACGACCTCGAAGAGACCATCGCCACCATCACGCAGGGGCGCATCGCCGCCTTCATTGCCGAGCCGATTCAAGGCGCGGGTGGTTTCATCGTCCCGCCCGCCGATTACTTCCGGCGCGTGCTGCCCATCATCAAAGAAGCCGGCGGTTTGTTCATCTCCGATGAAGTGCAGACAGGCTGGGGACGCACCGGCGGCAAGTGGTTCGGCATCGAGCAATTTGGAGTCGAACCCGACATCATGACCTTCGCCAAGGGCATGGGCAACGGCAGCCCCATCGGCTGCACCATCGCCAGTCCCGAAGTGGCTGATGCCGTGGCTGGCCTGACTTTCTCGACCTTTGGCGGCAACCCAGTCACCATGGCGACAACGCTGGCTACTATCGAATATATGCAGGCGCATGACACGCCGACCAATTGTGCGGTGCAGGGCGCGCGGATCGCTGAGCAACTGGCAGAATTTGCCGCCGAATTCCCCATCGTTGGCGAGGCGCGGGGCATGGGCTTGATGCAGGCGCTGGAATTCGTGCGGCCCGCCGACAATGCGCCCGATGCCGCCGTCACGGTGGCTTTCGTCGATGCCTGCAAGGAAAGCGGCTTGCTGTTGGGCAAGGGCGGCTTGTATGGCAATGCCGTGCGCATCGCCCCGCACCTGAATGTCAGCCGCGCCGATGTCGATATCGCCCTGGATATCATGGCCGACGCGCTGGTCGAGGTGTCCTGACTTGCGCCGGGCGGCCCCAGCTTTCCCATGAATGGGCTCGCCATTGCGCCGACGGCGCCGAGCCCGCGTTGGCAGCCCATGCGCAGACCGCTCTCGATGGGCGCGACTCTGCTGGCGCTGGCCTTGGCAATCAGCCTGTTGGGGATTTACCGCGCCTTGCCCATCGATGACGAACTCGTGACCGAGTCGACCCTGGGCCGGCTGTCGCTTTGGATGGCAGGGCAAAGTGGCGGCGAACCAGACGAATTGCAATCGCCCTTGGCGCGCTATGCTGCCAACTGGGCGGCGCAGCTGGGGCAAGACGAGCTCGACCCGGCTGTTCTCCTGAGGGCGCTGGCGAATCTGCGCTCGCTGTATCTGGGGGCGCTGGCGTTGCTGCTTGCTTTGGCGCTGCTTTCGGCGCTGCGCATGGTTATGCCCTCCGGCCCGACGGGGAGATTGAGAGGGGTTTCGGGACCGAAAGGGGCTTTGCTCGCCGCCTTGATCTTGCTGGACGCGCTGCTCTTTGTGCTGCCGGCTGTCGAGAGCAGCGATGCCTTGGCGCGCGTCGTTTTGGCGATTCTGCTGACGCTGCTGGCCTTGATCTTGTGTCAGGAGCACATCACCCGCACAATCGGCTTCTGCCTGGCGCTTTCGCTGCTGATGGTCGGCTGGGAGGTGAGCAAATCTTTCGCCGACTCGGTCTCGTACAAGATTCTGCTGCCACAGGCGGGCTGGCAATATCGCGCGCTGCCCACGCTGGACGAGGCGCTGACAGAGCTGCAAAGTGGCCGAGTCGATGCTGTCATCGCCGACCGCAAAGACCTGGATGACCTGATGCCGCCCCAGCCGCCGGGCAGTTCAAAAGACGACGCAGATGACGAGCTGCCATACCCCGACTTGCGCTATCTGCGGCAGCTGGACCGGGCCGAGGGCCTGGCATTCCTGCCCATCGCGCCAGCTTTTCCGGGTCGATTGAGCATCGCTCTGCGCGCAGAAGATGCCTTGTATACGACTAGCGTGCCTCAAGTCTTCGACCGCCAGATCGCGACTGTCACCGGCGACTTCGCCGAGGCGCGCATTCTCAGCCAGCCACGCAGCCTGGTCTTGCTTGATCTCAAGATACTCAAGGACCTCAACCTGCCGCATTTGCAGATGATCGCCGAGGCATTCACCCAGCCGGCGCGGCGCAATGGCGAGTTGCTGCTGCTGCGCATCTTGGCTGATGCAGGCGTCTATACCTTCAGCGAGGCCATTTTCGGTTTCGTGTTTGGGGCGGCGCTGGGATTCATGCTGGGCGCGCTCTTCGCCCATTCGCGCTTGCTGGAACGCGGTTTGCTGCCTTATGTGGTGGCATCGCAGACGGTGCCGATCCTGGCTATCGCGCCCATGGTGGTGATCTGGTTGGGCGCTGGTCAACTGTCGGTGGCTGTCATCGCCGCTTATCTGACCTTCTTTCCCGTTACGATCAATACACTGCGCGGGATGCAGTCGCCGGCCGCCGAGCAGGTCGAACTGATGCGCTCCTACGCCGCCAGCCGCTGGACAATCATGTGGAAGCTGCGTCTGCCAGCTGCCTTGCCCTACATATTCACCGCGCTGAAAGTTTCCGCAACAGCCAGCGTGGTCGGCGCGATCATCGGCGAGTTGCCATCGGGCATAGGCGATGGGCTGGGACGGGCGATTTTGGATTTCAGCTCGGATTATAGTTTGATATCGACGCCCAAGCTGTGGGCATCCATTGTGATGGCGGCGGCTGTCGGCATGTTGTTCTTCGCCGCGGTCAGCTTGTGCGAGCGCGTCGTGCTGCGCGGCTTCCTGCAAATTGGCGGGAGGAGCGAAGAAACTGCTTAGCCGCAGAGGGGAGTAGAAATGAATGCCATAGAGGCGCAGGGCATTCACAAAGTCTTCAATCCAGACACAGACGAAGAGGTCGTCGCCCTGCAGGATATCGACTTGCAAATCGCATCTGGCGAGTTTCTGTCGCTGGTGGGTCCTTCGGGTTGTGGCAAGTCCACCTTGATGCGCCTGATTGCCGACTTGTTGCAGCCCAGCAGCGGTGAACTGCGCGTCAATGGCAAAGCGCCCGCCCAAGCCCGCCTCGACCGCGAATATGGCATGGTCTTCCAGCACGCCACGCTCTATGACTGGCGCAGCGTGAGCAAAAATGTGCAGCTGCCCCTGGAGGTGATGGGTTATGCCAAAGCCGAGCGGGCAAAGCGCGCCCAAGCCATGCTGGACATGGTCGAGCTTGGCGCTTTTGTCGAGCATTATCCCTGGCAGCTTTCCGGCGGCATGCAGCAGCGCGTGTCGATCGCCCGCGCCCTGGTTTTCGAGCCATCGGTGCTGCTCATGGACGAGCCTTTTGGCGCGCTGGACGAATTCACCCGCGAGCGCATGAACCTGGAGCTCTTGCGCATCTGGGGGGCGACCGGCACGACTGTCGTTTTTGTGACGCACAGCATCGCCGAAGCCGCTTTTCTGTCCCAGCGCATCGTGGTCATGACGCCCAGACCCGGGCGCATCACCCAGATCGTAGACAATCCGCTTCCCTATCCGCGCGACTTCCACACCCGCAGCGATCCAGCTTTTCATGCCCTGGTTGCACAACTGCGCGATCTGCTGCGTGATGCTGTCGAGGCAGAGTCTGCGCCACCCCGCGGGGCCTGACGATGACGCGCAACCGCCTCGCCACTTACCTGCCTACAATCGCTGTGGCTGTTACGGTGCTGCTGGCTTGGGAGTTGCTGGTGGTGGCATTCGACATTCAGCAATTTCTGCTGCCCAAGCCGTCGGCCATCTTCGCCGAGTTCACCTTTCAGCTGGGCTTGTGGCTGGCGCCAGACGAGCGATCGATCCTCTTCGAGTCCAGCGGCGCGACATTTTGGGAAGCCATTGGCGGCTTCGTCATCGGCTGTGGGGGCGGTGTGCTGGTGGCGCTGATCACCTCGCGCTGGACGATCATCAGCGAAGCGACCATGCCTTTTGCCATCGCCGCCAATTCTGTGCCCATCATCGCCTTCGCGCCCATCATGAACAACTGGTTCGGCATCACCAATCCAGCTTCAAAGATGGCGATCGTAGCTATTATCGTCTTCTTCCCCACCATGATCAACACGGTGCGCGGCTTGACCCTGGTCGATGCGCGCCAGCTGGAGCTCATGCGCAGTTATGCCGCCGCGCCCGCCGAGGTGCTGCTGAAGCTGCGCATCCCCAACGCCTTGCCCTATATTTTCAGCGCATTGCGGGTTGCCAGCGCTCTCAGCTTGATCGGCGCTGTGGTGGCGGAGTTCTTCGGTGGGCCGCGCGCCACGCTGGGCGTCTATATCACGCAGGAAGCCTCGGCTTTCGACTTCGCCAAAGCCTGGACAGCCATCATGATGGCGTCGATCATCGGCATCGCCTTTTATCTGGCTGTGCTCTTCCTCGAGCGGCGCTTGATGCCCTGGCATGTGAGCTTTCGGGAGGAGTGAGGCAGGTTGCCTTACTGCAATCCATAGGCATTTTACTTGCGCAATAGACCAGCAGGTATGATGATGGCGACGCGTCGGGCGATAATCCCCGAAGGCGAAATCCGCCTTTGGCGTGCTATCTTCTCCATGCGACTCTTAAGGCGAGCTTCGAGTTCTTCTTTGCGCCGCTCGGCTTGTACTCGCAATCCAGAGAAAGCGGCCGACAGTTGAGGATACCTTTGCTCCTGCTCGCGATAGTTATCAATTTGCCGCCGCTCGTGGTCGATGTCCGCTTGTAGACTTTCTTTAATCTGTTCTTGCATTCTGTTTAGCCGCTCTGTCTCGCGCTCAATGATCTCCCGCAGATGAACCTCGGCAAGTGAGCCAGCAGCGTAATCTCGCGCATGACCAGTCAGTGCATCAAGTTGAGATAGGGTCTGGCCATAGATTGTATTGAACCGTTTCTCCGATTCTGTCCTTGCCACTTCATGTGTGAGATAGGCAGAAGCCGCGACCTTCTGTATGTTGCCGTCGCTATCAATTTCAATGAATTGCGCCTTGCGATCGATAGCATTGTCCGTACCGTCTGCGTTTGAAATTGTCCATTCAAGATAAAAGAGTATACGCCAGGAATTGCGGTCAGTGGATTCATCCAGCAGAACCGGCAGCGCCTCGCCACAATCTGTACTGTGGCTTCGCCAATGCGACTGTATCCAGCTGATTGCCGCTTCCAGCAAGGGATGGCCCGGACCGACAAACTCCGGCTCGCAGTCTAGGTTAGCTCGCAGCGCTGGATCTTGATCAAAACAAACATGACGGTATATGCGGCGTATGGTCTTGTTGCCGATGGTATTCGCATGGTTGACAAGGACGCCGGGCATTTTGGCTATCTCGTAGCAGCCACAAGTTAGTTCGCGAATCTCATAAACTCTGTCTGGAAACTGGTCGAAAACTCCAAAGAGAAACTTCCTTATGGCACTTCCATTTAGGCGTTCCGGGCGCCCCGCATCCATTCCGGCACGAAGCTGATCGATATCGATAAGATCCTTGGCAAGGACGCGGTCTCTCGTTAGCGCCTGTATGCGCGGAAGGTCTACCGCGTTTTCGACCTGTTTTTGTAGCTTTTCCAGCACGACAGGATCGTTGCCATATCGAATCGCTTCACTTAGCAGGTTGCGCAAGGATTTCTCTTCAAACAATTCACCGAGCACATCAAAGACCTTGCCACCTAGAGAGTTGCTCATGGCATCCAACTTCTCCAAGAGACGAGAATAGACAGCGCCTTCGCGAGTCTCTTTGGTGACGACATTCCAAAGGTGGCAAACTTCTGTCTGCCCAATACGGTGTATGCGCCCGAACCGCTGCTCGATTCTGTTAGGGTTCCATGGCAAATCATAATTCACCATCAGATGGGCGCTTTGCAGGTTGATGCCTTCGCCAGCCGCATCGGTCGCAACCAAAACTTGAACTCGCGCGTCACTTTGAAATCGACTTTGTATTGCGCGACGGTTTTCCGGTCCTATACCCCCGTGGATTGCCACAATTGCCCCAGAATCGCCAAGCAATCTGGCGAGCTTTTGTTCAAGGTATGCTAGGGTTGCGCGATGCTCGCTAAAGATGATTAGTTTGCGCCGGTCCCCATTCTTTTCCATTTCTGGCAAGTGATCTTCCCAGATCTCGCGCAGCTTCTCCCATTTGCTATCTTCGTTGCTGCTGCGTACGAAGTCGGCCTGCTGCTCGAGGCGACACAGGGTAGCGATCTCCTGTTTAAGCTCTTGTATGTTTTCCGCTGCAGTCGCCCCATCGCCAATATTTTCTTCTAATTCTTCGCGTTCTTCAGCAGTGAAATCATCAATGTCTTCAAGATCATCGTGCGGCTCGGCAGCTTTCGTTGATTCGTAAGTATCTTCTCGCTTATCTTCCAAACGCTGTCGGCGCGACCTCAAGGACTGATAGATTGCCTCAGGCGACGATGCCAAGCGTCTCTGGAGGACGGTCAACGCGAACCCGACCGTGTTCTTGCGGTCGCCTGTTAGTCGCTCAGCCCGATTGAACTCCTCTCGGCAATAATTCGTTACTGCCTCATATAGTTCCCGCTCATGATCTGACAAGTCATAATCCGCTGTGTATGCCTTGCGTTCGGGGAAAAGGGGCTTGCTTTGAAGAGTCACGAGTTCTTCTTTCATGCGCCGCAGCACTAAGTCCGAGGTATTCACACGCCTTACTTCATTACGGAATCGTCTTTCAAACCGGTCTTTATCTAGCAACCGCAAAAACAATTGGAAGTCCTCTTCCTTGCCATTGTGCGGAGTCGCGGACATCAGCAAATAATGCGTTGTTTTTTCGCTCAATAGTTCGCCAAGCCGGTAGCGTTGTGTCCGATCAATCTCTCCGTTTGATACAGTTGCAGACATCTTGTGCGCTTCATCACATACAATTAAATCCCAGTAGGATTCCTTTAGTAGTTCCTCGTAGTCTGGGCGCTTGGCTTGGTCCATTCTCGCAATTACCAGTTCACGGTTAACAAGACAACTGGCGTTTTGTCGTAAGTCACAGACATCAAAGCTAAGCCGAAACTTTTGGCGCAACTCTTCTTTCCATTGATAGGCGAGGTTACCCGGCACCACTATCAGGCAGCGCTTCACGATGTCGCGCGCCATCATTTCGCGGATGAGCAATCCAGCCATAATAGTCTTACCAGCGCCGGGGTCATCCGCAAGCAGGAAGCGTAAGGGATGGCGACCGAGCATCTTCTCATATACCGCTTCGATCTGATGCGGCAAGGGATCAATATCGGATACGAACACCGTGTGATATCGGTCAAAAAGGTAAGCATTCTTAATTCGCCGGGCTTCCCATGCCAGGCAGCCTAATCTCGCGTTTTCGCCAAAGACAAACATTTCTACTGCTTCGGTAAAGCTATGGCCGTCTCGGCAATAGAGCGTTTGCTCCTGGAGTCCGCCATCGCTGCGCTTGAACCACACCGTGTAGCCCATTGGCTTTGCCGGTGCGTTCCCATATCCTTGAAAACCCGCGACTGGCTTAACTCGGATGACTTCGACTACCTGCTCTGGTTCCAGACCGCAAACGCGCATATCCGGCTTTAGATCTTCTAATCTGATCATGCTGAATATCCTCTGTGCGAATTTTTCTTATGGCCGTGAAGTATATCTCAAAGTGTATGCCTTGCAGCGGCGGCTCAGGGGCGGAAGTAGCGCTTGCCTGCCAGTTCCTCGGGCAGCAGGCTCTCGTCTGTGTAGGCTTGGTAGCCCTTTCCATAACCCAGTTGGCGCATCAGGGCGGTCGGGGCATTGCGCAGGCGCAGCGGGACGGGCAGGTTGCCGTGCTGCCTGGCATCTTCCAGCGCGTCAAAGTAGCCACTGCCGGCGCTGCGGTCTTTGGGCGCCCCCGCCAGATACACCACGCCATGCGCCAGATGAAACTGACACTCGGGCAAGCCGATCGTCTCTACTGCGCGGAAGACATCATTGGCGACGGTCAGGGCGGCGCTGTCGGCCATGCCAACATCTTCGCTGGCGAATATGACCATGCGGCGGGCGATGAACTTGGGGTCTTCGCCACTATCGACCATGCGCGCCAGGTAATAGAGCGCGGCGTCGATGTCGCTGGCGCGCATGCTTTTGATGAAAGCGCTGATGGTGTTGTAGTGCTCTTCGCCGCTTTTGTCATAGCGCAGATGCTTCGATTGCAGAGTCTCGCGCAGGTGCTCGGCGATGATGGCATCGGCGCGATACAGGCGGGCGGCATTTTCCAGCAGGTTGAGCGCGGCGCGGGCATCGCCATTGGCATAATTCGCCAGGAAAGCCACGGCCTCCGGTTCGATCTCCAGTTGCAAAGCCTCTACCCCTCGCGCGATGATCTGCTCCAGTTCGCGGACAGTCAATGGCTCCAGCGTGAAGACCTGCATGCGCGAAAGCAGCGCCGATATGACCTCGAAGCTGGGATTTTCGGTGGTCGCGCCGATGAGCGTGATCGTGCCATCTTCGACATAAGGCAGCAGGAAGTCTTGCTGCGCTTTGTTGAAGCGATGTATCTCGTCCAGGAAGAGGATGGCGCTATTGGGCTGGGGGTCTTGGTCGGCCTGGAAGAGCCCGGGCTGGCTGGCTTGCGCGCGCCCCAGCGAGTTTACGATATTGCGCAATTCTGCCTTGCCCGCCGAGACCGCCGACAAGTTGTAGAAAGGCTTGCCAGCGACATCGGCGATCATGCGCGCCAGGGTGGTTTTGCCAACGCCGGGCGGACCCCACAGCACCATGCTGGGCACTGTGCGCTGCTGTAATGCGCGGCTGAGCGGTTTGCCAGCGCCGACCAAATGCGCTTGCCCGATAAAGCCGCCCAAATCGCGCGGACGGATGCGCTCGGCGAGGGGTTGGGGGGATTGGGGCATGGGGGGAACTCAGCCCTCGATAATCTTCACGATCTGGTCCATGTGGTCGCAGTCGTGCATGGCGGTCAAGATCAGCTGGTTATTCAGCGAGAAGGGACCGCTGCCAAAGAGCGCGCTGCCCTGCCAGAGTTCGTCATCTTCCACATCCAGCGACAAGAAGAAAGCCAGGTTGTCCGCGCGCAGACCCCGCCAGCGCTCCAGCAGCGGCGCCGCTTCACCCTGCGCATAACCCCGCGCCTTGACCGTTTCGTCTGGTCCCACGCTCGACTGTGGCGGCTCCTCGGCGCCAGCCCCAATGTGCCGCGCCCTGGCACCGAAGTACAGCTCAAAGTCGCAGAGATGCCCCAGCACTTCCGAAATCGTCCAGCCATCGCCGCCATCGCGCCGTTGGAAGGCTGTGGGGTCGTCGATGGTGGTGATGAGGCGCGTCAACGTGCGCACATTCCGGTCCATCGAGCGCAACTGCCAGCGGCGGTACATCGCCATTTCGGACATAAGACGCTCCTTCTTTATCAGCAACGGACTTGAATAAGACTCTTACCACAGCCCACCCGCCCAACACAGAGCCAATGGGCCAGGCGAAGCGGAGAATCTCGCGTCACGGCGCTTCCCCATGCCCCGACCTATCGACAAAATCCGCGCTTGCTTAGCCTCCCCCCGACTTTTCGGGGGGACCGAGGGGGGTGTCTTTTCGAGGGGAACTTGCTTGCCCAGCCAGCGCCTGCCGATAAGCCTGTGGGGTGTCGACATCGACCAGCACGCCCGGCTCATCGACAGGCAGCAGCCGCAGCCGCGATTTGTCCAGCGCCTCGCGTGGCATTGCGGGGGCATCCAGCGCCAGCATCGCCGTCCAGCGCGAGCGATCGAGCAGCAGCGGATGTCCGCGCCGACCGTCGTGGCTTGGCGCAACACTCCAGCCCGTTTCATATTCTCGCGCCAGTCGCTTGATCACAGCCATGCTGATGCCAGGCATATCGGCCGGCTGGATGAAAGCCGCCGCCAGAATATCGGGCAGCGCGCGCAGACCGGCTTGCACAGAAGAAAGCATGCCGCCAGTCGCAAAGGCTGGATTGTGAATGCAGCGAACTGATAGGCCGGCCAGGGCAGCGCGCACCAAAGCGGCATCCCGACCGGTGACAACAATCGTCTCAATGCCGGCGAGCAGGAATTGCCGCGTTACATGCGCCACGATGGGCGCGCCAGCTTGCCAGGGCAGCAGCAGCTTGTTTTCGCCCATGCGCGTGGACAAGCCAGCCGCCAGCACGATCGCGCCATAGCCTTGCCTCCATTGCAATGGGGGGGGCGAGGGGGTTTGACGGCTAGCCATCTGTCTTGCTGCGCGGCATGGGTCGCTCGGCAATATCTTTGAGCAAGCCGCCATGTCCCATCATCACCAGATCGGCGCGGGTCAGGCGTTCGCCACTCAGCAGGCGCGGCAGGATCCAGTCGATGACATTGGTTTTTGGCGATTTGATGCAGCCCGGCGCGCCCACCACCGGCACATCGCCCAGATAACCCAGCAAAAGCAGGGTGCCGGGATCGACTGGCACGCCATGCAGGGTGATGCTGCCGCCCGCCCGCAGCAGAGCCGTGGGCACAACATCTTGCCGATCGATGATGGCGGAGATGCTGGCGATCAAGATCATGTCGGCCTGCGACTGCGCTTGAATGGCTGCCGCGATAGCAGCGGCATTGTGCTGAACAAAGGCTGGCTCCAGCAGATGGCTTCCCCAGCCTTCGATGCGGCGGCGCACGGGTGGATGAAAGCTGCGCAGCAGTCGTTCGCGCGTGGCAGCTGTGCCCGACACGATCAGCGCAATCCGTTTGGGCTGCAGTTCGCGCAGTTGCAGGACAGTCTTGTCTTGGCAGATCCGTTCCACATCGACGACGCGGGCGGCAGGCACGCCAAATGGCACGATCTTGACGAGCGCGGCCATTTCGCCTTTGGATACCAGGCTGTGCGCGCGCAGGGTGGCGATGGTGATGCCGTCGTACAGGTTGTTGATGATTTCCAGCAGGGGCACATCAACATGCAGGATGCCTCGTGCCGCCGCTGTGATATTGGCTCTGCCCACGCCGGGCGCGCGCATGCGCAGATTTTTGCCGATAACCGCCCGTCCAATGCGCTGCGCTGCCACATCTTCGTGCAGGTCGGCAGCCGAAAGCCGCGTAAGCACCAGCCGCTCGATGCCCAGCCCGCGCAGCCGCTCGATATCGTCTTCGTCCAGCCGATGCCCCTTGTTCAGGATCAGCTTTGCGCCAGCATAGAGTTTGTGCGCCAAAATCCCGCCAGCCGCGTCATCCAGCCGCACCTCACCGAACTGCATCGCGCGCTCCATTGCGAACGGCGATGATCTCCGCCAGGATGCAGACAGCGATTTCTTCGGGACTGCTCGCGCCGATGTCGATGCCGATAGGTGTGCGTATCTGCGCGATATGCGCCTCGCTCAAGCCAGCCTCGCTCAAGCGCGCCACCCGCTGTCGATGCGTGCGCCCACTGCTGAGCACGCCGACATAAGGAATGCCCGCGGGCAACGCTGTCAGCAGCGCCTTGTCGTCGATTTTGGGGTCGTGCGTCAAGACGGCCAGGTAGGCGCTTCTATCCATTCCCAGCATCGGCAGGGCTTTGTCCGGGTAGCTGTGCAGGATATTGGCGATATCGGGGAAGCGCTCGGGCGAGGCAAAGGCAGAGCGTGGATCGATGATAGAAACGCGGAAGCCCACCTGTTGCGCCATGGCTGCCAGTGGGATGGCTACATGCACGCCGCCCACCAGGATCAAGTGGGGACGCTCGACTTGCTGATCGACCATGACGCGCGTGTCGCCCAGCGTGATTATGCCGCTCTTGCGGGACTCTGCGGCTGCCGCGCGCATCTGTGCCGCCAGCGATTCGGGCAGGTTGCCGCTCTGATAAAGCGTTTTTCCGTCTGCATCCAGCAGCAGTTTCTCGCCGATGTGGGCGCCCTCGACCACGACCAGCGCCACCCCGTAGCAGTCATCGGTAGCCAGTCCAGCCAGGGCCTGCCAATAGGTCGCATTCAGCGGCTCGACAAAAACCTCGATGCTGCCGCCGCAAGTCAAGCCGACCTCCCAGGCCATATCGTCCGCCACGCCAAATTTGAGCAGGCGCGCTTTGCCGTCTTTCAAGCCCGCCAGCGCTTCTTCGACAACAGCGCCTTCGACACAGCCGCCACTGACGCTGCCGATCATGGACGGAGGGGCAGTGTCTATGCGCCCCAAATCGCTGGCGATGCCCATCTTCGAACCCTCACGGCGCGGGGCAGAGCCCCAGGTCTTCGCCACCGATGCCAGCGCCACATGGCGGTCTTCGCGCAGCCAGCGGTTCACAGTATCGAGGATGTCGCGCATGGAGTCTCCTTTGTGTGCGGATGGAGTTTATTCTAGCACAACGGGGTTTCAATGCGGACGAGTCGCCGCCTGCCCATGGGAAATCACAGCAATTCCTTCACCACGCAGGTACTGAAACACAGAGGTTGATGTAGGGGCGAGCCATTGGGTCGCCCCGACGACCGATTACATGAAGGCATGCAATCCCTTTGCGCGGGTTTGTAATTTGAAGAGCTTGCCCTGGTGGGAGGTGGGTTGCCTATTTCGTATTGGCGTTTTCTGCGCTACACTGCGCGGCACGACTGCATCAGCGCCGACGGAGACCGGCACCATGGCAAATACCGCCCGCCAATGGTTCTATTCAACACCAGAGCCGCGCCCCTACTACATCGAAGAGCGCGTCAACCACTCCTTGTGGAACAACCGCCTGCAAAATGTCTTCATGAGCTGTACGAATGCCGCGCCGCCCGTGCAGATGGAAGGTAGCCTGGATGGCATGCCCATGCGCTTTGAATTCGTGCCCGGCGGCTACTTCACCCTGCGCATGCCCGAAGAGCGTAAAGATGTCATCGGCACCATCCGCCAGGTGCTGCTCGGTTTGAAGCCCTGCTTCACCTACCAGGACAACGATGGCATGTTCGTGGTCGAGTGGCATACCGATGGTGGCGATGCCCGTTGGCGAGAAATCCAGGGCAACCCGGCTTTTCAGGGTTTGCGCCGCATGAAACGCCCGCAATAAAGGACCTGGTCGAATGGCAAAGCGCCGCCGCAGGAAACCCAATATCTCGCAGGCCGCCCTAGATCAAGCCCGTCAAGGCTCATCAGCCCCCGAGCCCGCCGCTCCAGCAGCCGAGTCGGACCCAGCAGAGCCTGTACAGACGCCTCGTCCACGCCGTCGTCGCGCGCTGCAAACGGCTCAGCTGGAACGCCGCAAAGACCAGGGCGGGCTGGATGCCGAGTATGTCGCCGATCTGCTGGCAAACCCGACAAAAGTAGTCACCGAAGACGACCTGCGCGCCGATTATGGATTCGTCATCCGCGATCTGCGCAATATGGGCATACTGGCGGCGGCGCTCTTCGTCGTGCTGATCTGCGCCGCGCTCATCCTGCTCTAGGCCAGGCGGCTGCGGACCATGTCCTGGTCGACCGCGCATCGTTGGCTCTCACTCCTTTCGCGCCCCTTGCGCCGTCTTGTGTTTGCCTATGCGCTGCTGCTGACGCTGTTTGCGCTGCTGCGTCTGCTGCGCCTGGACGGCATCCCGCTGCTCGATCTGGCAAACACCTTCGCCCCCTACCTGTTTATGCCGCTGGTCGTCACCTTTCCGCTGCCGATCCTGGTTGCGCGCGCCACATCCGAGCCAAGCGAACGCGCTCGCAAACGCCTGTCCAGCCCGCGCAAATTCTCCCCGTCCGCCGACTCGAGCCATTCGCAGCGCTGGACTGTGCTGCTGCAGCTGGCGCTGATCGCCATAGGGCTGTACTGGTTTGCGATGCCCGCGCTGTATACGCCGGTCGCGCCACCCAAGGGCGACACCTTCACCGCGGTCACTTTTAATGTGCAAGGCAGCAATCACGAGTTGGGGCGGGCGATGGATTGGTTGCTGGAGCAAGCGCCCGACATCATCGTGCTGCAAGAGACCGCCGAAGGCTACGACAGCCGCCTGGCGCCACTCTATGAGGCCTATGCTCACGAAGACCATATTGAAGGCAGCGTGCGCATCTTTTCGCGTTATGTCATTTTGCAGCGCGAGGTCATCTCGATTGAAGATGAGCCCGGACGCCTGGCTTTGCGCCTGCTGCTGGATCAAGACGGGCGCGAACTGGCTGTGTATGCAGTGCATCTGACCTTGCCGCTGCGGCCGCAGGAAAATCAAGCTGCCGATGAAGATATCGGTCCCGAGGCGCTGCTGCGTTATGACGAAGCGCGGCGCAATGCCCAAATCCGCCGTCTGCTGACATTGCTGACAGAAGAAAGCGCAGCAACGATCGTGGCTGGCGACTTCAACATGAGCGATACCTCGCTTATCTACGGTGAGCTGGCTGGGCAGCTGGGCGATGCCTGGCGGGGGGCGGGCGCCGGCGCCGGACGCACCTGGCCCCTGGCCGAAGCGATCGGTTTGCCGCGCATCATCCGTCCGCTGCTGCGGATCGACTACATCTGGCACAGCGAGTCGCTGCGCCCGACTTTTGCTGCTGTTGGCGCGCCCATCGGCTCGGATCATTTGCCGCTTGCTGCCGAGTTTGAGTGGACGGACGGTTGAGTCGCGCTTGCCGCATCACGCAGCAAAGACGAAATCGGCGTATACTGCGAAGTATGGACGCCAACTTGCAGTTCATCCCCATCATGATTGTGGGTTTCGGCGCATCGCTGTGCCTGACGCCACTGACACGCCAGATCGCCATGCGCCTGGGTGTTACCGCCGCGCCCAACAAACGCAATATTCACGCCAGCCATGTGCCCTTGATGGGAGGGGCGGCCATCTACATCGGCTTTGTGCTGTCGGTGCTGCTTTTCAGTCCCCCCGCCTATCTGGTGGAGTTGGGCGCGATCGTGGCCGGCGCGACTCTGCTGGCGCTGATCGGCTACCTGGACGACCGAAAACACCTCAGTCCGCGCCTGCGCTTGCTGGTGATGACGGTATCGGCGCTGATGGTTGCGGCTGCGGGCGTGCAGATCCGCTTGTTCAGCATCCCGCTCATTGACCTGCCGCTGACGGTGTTCTGGATCGTGGCGCTGATCAACGCCGTCAACTGGATCGACAATATGGACGGGCTGGCAGCGGGCACAGCCGCCATCACAGCCGGGTTCTTTTTGCTGTTGGCGCTTTCGCAGGGGCAGGTGCTGGTGAGCATGCTGGCAGCGGCGATCTTTGGCAGCGCGGTCGGCTTTTTGACATACAACTTCAATCCGTCCAGCACTTTCATGGGCGATATGGGCGCGTATACATTGGGCTTTGTGCTGGCGATATTGGCGATCAAGCTCAAGTTTTCCGCGCAGCCGCTGAATGTAACCTGGATGGTGCCGGTGTTTGTGCTGGCGCTGCCTATCCTGGATATCAACCTGGCTGTGTTGACGCGCCTGCTCGAACGCCGTCCGCTGATGCTGGCCAGCAAAGACCATGTATCGCACCGTTTCCTCTGCCTGGGCATGTCACAGCGACAGACCCTGGCGCTTCTGTATCTTGCGTCGGCGGTCTATGGCGCGCTGGCGCTGGTCATCAGCCAGGTTGCCCCGGACGATGCGCTGGCGCTGGGCGGCTTGGGATTGTTGGGCATGGGCGCGAGCTTTTGCCTCTTGGTCCTGATGCGAGCGCGGCGACAAAAAGCATAGTCGGGCAGCTGGGCAGCTGCGCGCGACCCTACTGGTTTGGCGCGGCATCTGGCATAATGCAGCCAAGCCCAGCCAGCCAGAGTTCTTTATGACCCGAATCGCTGTATTGCCCAATACGCTTGTCGATTATAACGCCGAGGCTTGGCGGCTGATCCAGCTCAATAATCGCGCTGAACCAAAGCTGCTGCTGGAAGCCAAGAGCGGCTTGTCCCTTCGCTTTAGTGGCGCATTCGCTGTCAGCCGCGATCTGCCCGAAACAGGCGAGGTTCTGGTCAACGATTTGGGGCAGGTGCTGCTGGGCTGGTCGCGGCAATCGACTTCGTGGCAGCTGGGCATCACGCTGTCCGAAGAAATCTCTCTGGCGCGCAACAGCCGCTGGTTCGAGATCCTGCGCTTCACCGATGAAGATCCTGATCTGCATGAAGCCAAAGCCCGGCAACTGGGCGAAGCTTTGGCAGCGACGCTGGGCATCCCTTTCATCACCCGAGACGAGATCATTGAGCAAGAACCAGCGCCTCAACCCGTCCCGCTGGCTGAACTGCCGCTGGACCTCGGCATGTGGCAGATGGAACGCACAGAAGCCCAAAGCGAGCTGCAGCTGCGGCGACAATCACGCTGGAAATCGGCGCGGCGGCGTCAGATTGCCTGGTACGCGCTGTGGATGATCATCTATATCTGGGTCGCGCTGGCGACTCTGGGCAGCGATCTGGGCTTGCCCAATGCCGGCACGCTCATCCCCAATCCCGATTGGCTGCCCTATCTGGCGCTGGTGGTGGCGGCGCTGCTGCTGCTGCAGATCTTGCGCCAATTGTGGGTTGGCCTGCGCGCGACCAATACCATCGTCTTCAATCCGTACAGCAAGTCTATTCGTGGCCTTCATGGCAACTCGCAACGTTGGCAGATCAGCGCTGGCGGCGTGCAATCGGTGTATGTAAGCGAGATCGTCAAGCCGGCTGGACGGGGGCGCTTGCCTTTCACCGGCAGCGCGCACAGCACCTATTACCATGGCGAGATCAACTTGCATCTGCTGGATGGCAGCTATGTCCCTGTGCTGCTCGATCAAGTGAAGCGGACATACTCCCTGCTGCCGGGCGCGGCGGAACCAGATCGCGAAGACGGCGTCTGGGCACTGGAAGCCAGCGAAGCCAACACGGCGCTGCAAATGGCGGCGCTGCACATCTCGCAGACGCTGGGCGAGCTGCCTGTGTGGTACGACCGGCGGCACAAATAAACAACTGGACAAGCGTCGGCAGCGAGGCAGCGATGAAAAACACAGTGATAGTCGATCCGCATTTTCGGCGCATGGACGAGATCTTTTCGCCGGCGGACAAGCAGCGCTTGGTTGACCTGGTCGATGTCGTTTGGGGGCATGACGAGCCCATGCCGCAGGCCGACTTTCTGCGCGCCCTGCCAACTGCAGAAGCCCTGATCTGCTCGGGCTGGACTTATGGCGATGTGCTGGCGAAGGCCCCAAAATTGCGGGCGATCATGGATGTTTCTGGCGGCTTCCCTCGCAGTCTCGATTACGATGCCTGCTACAAAAGGCGCATCCGTGTGTTGAGCGCAGCGCCGGCTTTCGCGCGGCAAGTAGCTGAGTTCTCGCTGGGCTTGGCGATCGCTTCTGCCCGCGAAATCGCCTATGGCGATCGCCTGATGCGGCGCGGCCAAGAAAAATACTTGTGGCATGGCAATGTCGGCGCCTTTATGCTCTACGACAAGCCGGTGGGCATCATCGGTTATGGCAGTCTGGCGCGCGCATTGCATCCGCTTTTGCAGCCTTTTAATGTGACGATTTCGGCTTTTGACCCCTGGCTGAGCGATGGCTACCTGCGTCGGCAAGGCGTCACGCCAATGCCGCTGGAAGAATTGCTGACGAGCTCGCGTTTCATCTTCGTCATGGCTGTGCCCTCGGCGGAAAACCGAGCGATGATCTCGCGCGAGTTGCTGGAGTTGATCCCGCGCAACGCCGTCTTTGTGCTGGCCAGCCGCGCTCATGTGGTCGATTTTGACGCGCTAACCGAACTGGCGCTGGCAGGCAAGTTCAAGGTGGCCACCGATGTCTTCCCGATCGAGCCGCTGCCAGCCGACCATGCAATCCGCCGGGCAGAAGGCGCGCTGCTGTCTGCGCATCGAGCCGGTTCTGTTGACGAAGCGATGACCGAACTGGGCGAGATGGTGGTCGATGACCTGGAGGCGGTGGTGCGCGGTCTGCCGCCGCGGCGCTTGCAAATGGCCGAGCCGGAGTTGAGCATGCGCTATGCCAGCAACCGCGCGAAGTCGGGTGAATAGCCAGCTAACCGCTGTGCTTTATCAGGCTATTCAGGTGATCACGCCAAAGCGCAAAGTCATACCAGCCGCAGCCTATACAGCCTGTCGGGTCTTTTTTGTCCGACGGCTGCCATTTTGCGCCGCCACTATAGAAATACGCAATGCCAAATGGTTGACCGCGCCGCCCGGTTTGATAACAGCGCTCGCAAGCTCTACTCTTTAGCAAGTTGTGGCTTACACTTCCATTCGATTTTTTCAATAGTTGGAAATGCTCCCTGATGTCGCTGTCATCCATTTCGCTGTAGGCGGTTAGACGCGCGCTGGATTCATCGTTCCAACGAATCATCGGCAGCTTATGATCTATTGTCAGTTGATTTGCGACTCTTCGCGTATTCTCAACTACATCGCGGCTGTCAAAAATATTCAGAACTCTTTTGACGAAGGACTGGGGCATAGAGCCGCCTTGAACAGAAGATTGAAACGCTCCCTGCCAGCGATCATGCCGTGTCTTTCTATCGCAATTGACGCAAAAGTGGTTGCCACTCTCAATAATCATGCCAGGGCGCGACTTTGTCCCGCGTTGCAAACCTTGAATACCCGACCCTCCCGCGATTTGCGTAATGCCTGTGTGCTGATACTCGCATTCTCGGCAATGCCACTGCTGATCTTTCAGTACCAAATAAACTTGATAGACTTTCGATTCAGGCTTGAATACCTGCTCGAAGTCCTTTCGGGGGGAATTCAAACTCAACCTAACCTTTCAAGGCTGCCAGCCGCTTGCAAGCCGACTGGTAGATAGTTGGATCTTTCTCGTAAGCCAACACTGTTCTGCCCAGGCCGGCTGCTGCAACAACGGTGGTAGCGCTGCCAGCAAAAGGATCAAAGACAAAATCGCCTTTGTCGCTGAACAATTCTACAAACCGTTCTATTAGCGGCAATGGCTTTTGTGTTGTATGGATTCGTTGCTGTGGCGATGGCGACTTGTGAACAAACACATTGTGCACGACATGACCATTGAACTTTGTGCCCGATCGTTTTCCGACCACAAGAGCTTCCCACGCGTTAATGGGTTTGTAACGATGATTGAAAGGAACGGGATTGGTCTTCTGCCATACTAACGTGCCCACTGCAACAAACTTGTGGTCTTTTAGTATTTCGCAATATTCTCCTATCTGCGCCTGCGCACAAAAGGTTACAAACCATCCTCTTACTTTTGGCAAGACGCCTTGTGTCCATTCTCTTGGTGAAATGGGCTTATCCCAATCGCCGAAATTGCCCTTTGGCATGATGAAGTCTGTTCCGTCTTTGCGCAGTCGCCTCGGCACTTGACTTTCGCAGGTATAGCCCTTGCTGATTCCGTATGGGGGGTCTGTCAGCAGCAGGTCGATTGACTTGTCGGGCAAGGAATTGGCTCCAACCAAGCCATCGCCCAGTCGAAACTCGAAGTTGTGCCCGATCTGCGCTTCGTCCAACGTTGGAAGCTCCTCCTCGCCCGACAACAAGGTAAGCAAACGTTCTTGCACGCCGGCAATATCTGGCGCATCCACTATCTCTTCATCTTTGCCATCTATTACCAGGCTGCCTACCGGTACTGAATGGCCATTCAGATTTCTGGTCGATATGGACATCGTCCAGGCATTGTCCGATGCGCTGTATTTCGGAGATGTGTGAAGCAGGTACTTTCTATGCGTAGGAAAACTCCTGGAAATCCAGTCGTTAGCCACAGCACGCACTCTGATCTTTTTCTCGACTGCCAAGTCGACTGGCATGGAAGGAGTCTCGCTCAATAAAGTACGTTGCAAAGACATGCGTTTAACCTCGGCGGATTGCGAATATCATAACATTTGTTCGCATGGCTGGCAATAGGGCGAATCTGACCTCAGCCACACATGTTAGCCGCGTACTGTCCAGAATGCCCGCCTACACCACCCCACGCATCGTCTCTGCGCGCAGGTGATCGACGACGGCGCGCAGGGCTTCGTCGCGGGTCGCGCCTTCTGCCAATGCCGACTGATAGGCCGCCAGCTGTCGGTCGGAGCTGGTGCCCGATTCCAGGATCTTGTGCACATAGTCGACCTCGGCGCGTGAACCCAGATCGTCAACGACATCATCGATCAGCTCCAGCAGCTCGTAGGCCAAAGAGCGCATGGGCACGGACTCTTGCTTGCCATAGTCGATCAGGCTGCCATCCAAGCCCCAGCGCACGGCGCGCCATTTGTTCTCGGCGATCAGCTCGTTGGGATAGATGCGCCAACTGAGATTCTGGTTGCGCAGCTGGATCAACTTGGCGACCAGGGCTTGCACCAGCGCGACGATGGTAACCGCCTCGTCGACTGTCGTGCATATATCGCAGACGCGCACCTCCAACGTGCCAAAATCTTCGTGCGGGCGGCTGTCCCACCAGATTTTCGTGTAATCCGCCTTGCCATCCTTGCGCCCCTTGCCCAGTGTGCCCACCTGTCCAAATGTCTCGATGAGTCGGCTGTATTCGCTGAACGAGGTGAAGATGGGCGGGATGCCCGTGCGCGGCAGGTCTTCAAAGATGATGCTGCGGTAACTCTTTAGACCAGTCGGATGCCCGTGCCAGAAGGGCGAGCTGGTCGTCAATGCCAGCAGATGCGGCAAAAAGTAGCGCAGCTGATTTTGGATATCGACCAGCAAGTCGAGCTGGGGCGGCGTCGTGCCAAAGCCGACATGTACATGCATGCCAAAGATCAGCATCTGCCGCGCCACCTCTTGCATATACTCCTTGAGATCGTCGTAACGTTCGC
Source organism: Chloroflexi bacterium bin20 (assembly GCA_002238485.1). Taxonomy (GTDB): domain Bacteria; phylum Chloroflexota; class Anaerolineae; order Aggregatilineales; family Phototrophicaceae; genus UBA6055. Next base: position 66,753 of record MPMG01000011.1, read on the forward strand.
CCTGGTTCGCCAATTGCTCTTCCCATTTGGAAAAAGGATGTGTGCTGGCGGCGACAATGGCATAGCCGTGCCGCGCAGCTACCTTGTCCACAGCGCTTCGCAAGCGGATCAACTCCTTGCGAATTTCTTGCACATTCGCGCAGATCGCACTGCCGATCTCGATCTGCGATTGCATGAACTCTGGCTTGACCTGCTCGCCGATCTGACGCAAGCCTTCATCGTGCAGCAACTGCTGGACAGCCGCCGCCAGATCGCCCGTCCTTGGGTCGATCAGCTGATATTCTTCTTCGATTCCCAGGGTCATTGGCGCTGAATGCATGACCTCACCTCACGCAACACCTATTGGTCTACGCAGTTGATAGTAACACAAGGATGTGTGCCGACGCACAAATCGTAACGAAGCCTTAATAAGGTAGAGCGCAATCAGGGAAAACGACCGACATTCGCCACATCATCGCTCCAGGGGCCATTCTCGCACTTCGCAGCGCTGCGCCCAAGCCTCGTACATGCCACTCATCACGCTCACACGCTGCGACTCGCCGGCGTGCAAGTCATTCAGCTCGGTTCGGTCTTCGGTCATATTGTAAAGTTCCCAATCGCCCGGGTGCTTGCTGACCAGCTTCCATTCGCCCATGCGGATAGCGCGATTGCCCTCGTGTTCCCAAAAGAGCGGCTTTTCGCGTTGCCAATGCGGGTTGCCCAGCGCCGGCAAGAAGCTCTGGCCTTCGACAGGCTGGATGGCAGCGCCATTGTATTCGCGCGGATATGCGGCGTCAGCCAGCTCGGCAAATGTCGGCAGCACATCAATGAATTGAATCGGGCTGTGAATCACGGTGGGCTGTTGGATCATGGCGGGAAAGTGCACGACGCAGGGCGAGGAAATGCCGCCTTCGTGCACCCAATGTTTGTACAGACGGAAGGGCGAATTGGAGGCATTCGCCCAGGGCAGGTCGTAGCTCATATACGTATCGGCAGGACCCGGACTCAGGTCGCGCCGGTTGCCGATGCGCACCGGTCGTCCATCGGGCAGGTTGGGCACATAGGAGTTGATCCAGCCGTCTTCCGCCAGGTATTCCGCGCAGCCGCCATTGTCGGACAAGAAGATGATCATGGTGTTGTCGGTGATGTCCAGCGCGTCCAGCCTCGTCAAGATCTTGCCGATGCCTTGGTCCATGCGGTCGATCATGGCTGCATAGGTGGCCATGCGCAGGTCTTCCCAATCGCTATTTTTCTCGTCTGCCCAGGCATGCGAGTCGGCATCGCGCGGCGAGATGCGCCAGACCGGATCGAGCAGCCCCAGGCTGTTGAGTTCTTCATGACGGTTTTGCCGCAGCGTATCCCAGCCTCCGCGATACTTGCCCTCGTACCTGGCGATATCGTCCGGCGGGGCATGCAGGGGCCAATGCGGCGCGGTATAGGCGACATGCAAGAAGAATGGCAGCTCGTCGGCCTGGGCTTCGTCAATCATATCCACCGCATGATCGCTAATGGCGTCGGTGTAATAGAAGCCGTCTGGCAGCTCGTCCACGAACTCGTCGTCTTGCATCAGGGCGTGCGGATGGAAGAAGCTGCCAGCCCCGGCCAACGTGCCAAAGAAGCGATCGAAGCCACGCTGCGTTGGCGTAGGATAGCCTGGCTCGCCCGGCCTCCAGTTCGCTGCGTCGCGCGCAACATATTCTCCGCCCGTGTGCCATTTGCCGCTCATCATGGTGCGATAGCCCGCGCCCTTCAGCACCTCGGCGATCGTAACGGCGTCGTCGCGAAGATAGCCCTGATAGGCGCGCGTGCCGCGATTCTGCATCATGTGACCGACGCCAGCCTGCTGCGGATGCAAGCCGGTCAACAGCGCCGCGCGAGACGGGCAGCAGCGGGCGAAGCTATACATCTGCGAGAAGCGCGCTCCGCCGCTCGCCAGGCGATCCAGGTTGGGCGTGGCGATCTCTGAGCCATAGCAGCCGATGTCGGAGAAACCCATATCGTCAGCCAAGATAAGAATGAAGTTCGGTCGGGACATACGCGCCTCGTCAAGCTGTGGAATGTGCGCATTGTAACGAGTCGGAGAGTCGGATTCAAAAACGACCCGGATTCCCTTCGCAGTCTATCCGTCCTTTGACCCGCAACGCCTCTGTGGTTAAATATCGCCAAAACAAGCTAGGACAATGCAACCATGATCATCAGCGCTTTTGGCGATGAAACCGCCAGCGACTTTGCAGAGCAATTGCGCATTTTGACGGATTTGCATATTCGCCACATTGATGTGCGGGCGGCCTGGGATGTCAATTGCAGCCTATTCACCGACCAGCAGATCGCGCGCATCCAGTCGCTTTGCCAGGCGCAGGGCGTGCGAGTGGCCTGCATGGGCAGCCCGATCGGCAAGTCGCCAATCGACGACGACATCAGAATCGAAAGCGAGCGACTCAAGACCATCGGCGCTACCGCCCAGGCGCTGGGCACGCGCAATATCCGCATCTTCAGCTTCTATCCTTCGGGAACGCACGCCTCTGACGCGCTGCAACAAGCCATTGAACGGCTGGGCGTGCTGACCGAGATCGCCGCCCAACACGACTTGCAGTTGCTGCTGGAGAACGAAAAAGGCGTCGTGGGCGACCTGCCCGAGCGCTGTCTGGCGCTGATGCAAGCCCTCGACTCGCCGCATTTCCGCTTCATTTGGGATCCTGCCAACTTCGTGCAATGTGGCGCGGCGCGGCAAGTCGACCAATGGTGGGACGCTCTGCATCCCTACATCGGCTATATTCACATCAAAGATGCCAAGCTGCCCCAGAGCGCGCATGGCGAAGAACGTTCGCAGGTTACTGTGGCTGGCGGCGGCGATGGACAAGTGGCGCTTTTGCTGGCGCGTCTGCGAGACTGGGGCTACGAGGGCCTGCTGTCCTTGGAGCCGCACTTGCTGGAAGCGCGGCATTCCAGTGGCTTCAGCGGCGCGAAAGGCATGGCGATGGCAGTGGCCGCCCTGCGCAAATTGATGCGCGAGGCAGGCATCGCCGAGAGATAGAACAGCCGATTCTTGAACCTCAACAACGTGCTGTAAGGGCGAGCCAATGGGTCGTCCGCTGAGAAAACAAAGGCACAGAGGAGACCACCATGCACCCCGAAATCGCACGTTTCTGGGAGCTAAACCGTATGTACATTGGGCTGCGCGACAAGCTCTTTGACCACATCAACGACGCCGACCTGGCTTTCTCGCCGGGCGGACACAACCCCACGCTGGGCGAGCTCTGCCGCGAATTGGGCGAGACGCAGCAGGCCTATGCGCAGTCCTTCCACAATTTCAAGATCGACTTCAGTTGGCGCAGCGAAGATGACCGTTACTTGCGCAACTCAGCCGCCCTGCAGGAATGGTATGCTCAACTGGATGCCGAGCTGGAAGCGGCGCTGCGCACGGTCACCGACGATGACATGCGCAGCAAAAAGATGGACCGCGACGGCTATGAAGTCGAACTGCACATCAGCCTCGACATATTTCGTGAGGCGCTGTTGATATTCTATGGCAAGGTCAGTGTCTATATGAAGGCGATGGGCAAGCAGCCGCAAGGCATGTGGAAAGACTGGATCGGCTGAGCGCGCTTTTGCCCTGCAAATCCCCCGCCCCCTGCATTATGATTGCTGCAACTTGCCCAGCGGGACGAGAATGAGTCCATGCACAACTCCGTTGACGACTTGCAGCAATCACTCAGCCAGCACGACTACATCGCCGAGCGCGGCTTGGCGGTGGCTATCTACCTGGCGCTGAAGACGGGCAAACCGCTCTTTTTGGAAGGCGATGCCGGCGTCGGCAAAACAGAAATCGCCAAAGTGCTGGCGACCATGCTCGATACAGATTTGATCCGCTTGCAGTGTTATGAAGGTCTCGACATCAACACCGCCGTTTATGAATGGAATTACGCCGGGCAGATCTTGCACTTGCGCCTGATGGAACGTGAGGGATTATCGCGCCAAGATATGGAAAGCGAGCTGTTTTCGCCGCGCTTCTTGCTCAAGCGGCCGCTGTTGCAAGCCATCGAGCAAAGCCAAAATGGCGCTGCGCCCGTCTTGCTCATTGACGAGATCGACCGCAGCGACGAAGAATTTGAAGCCTTCTTGCTGGAGCTGCTTTCCGACTTTCAGATCACTATCCCCGAGCTGGGCACATTGAAAGCCACGCAGCCGCCCGTGGTCGTCGTCACCTCCAACCGCACGCGCGAGATTCACGATGCCCTAAAGCGGCGCTGCCTGTACTTTTGGATCGACTATCCGCAATTTCAAAAAGAGCTGCAGATCGTAGAGCGAAAAGCGCCCGATGTGGCGCCCATGCTGGCTCGGCAGATCACTGCGTTCATCCAGGACATGCGCACTATGGAGCTCTTCAAACGCCCGGGCATCGCCGAAACGCTGGATTGGACAGCCGCTCTGATCGCGCTCGACCAAAACGAGCTGTCGCTGGAAGCTGTGCAAGATACGTTGGGCGTCATATTGAAATACCAGGACGATGTCGAAATGCTGGATGCCGCCACCATCCAGACTATGATCGAGCGCGCCCGCGTCGAAGCGCAGCGTGCCGGCTGAGCTGCCACAGAGCTTTTCGGGCGCTTGTGCAGGGAGAGGGCTTTCCAGTGAAGCGCCCCTGCATACGCCCCAATTAGGACAGAACAGGCATGTCCGACAATCCCTCCCCTAAAGGTCCCATCAAAGGCCTCTTCCTCGGTCCAGCCGAAGCGCCTTACGATTATCGCGGCGGCAAGCTGGTGCATAACCTGATTTTGTTTGGACGGGTGTGCCGGGCGCTGGGCATGGGAGTCACGCCCAATCGCATGATGGAAGTGGCGCGGGCGCTGGCGCACATCCAGCTGGGGCGCAAGCAAGACTTTTATTTCACCCTGCGCGCCCACCTGGTTACCCGCCGCAGAGACATCGCTTATTTTGACGAAGCCTTCGACTTGTTCTGGCGTCGCCCCGCCGATGGCTTCACCACGCTCAACCTGCAATCACTTGGCGAAGAACGCCGCAAGCGTAAGACGCAATTCTTGCCGCCGCTCGATGCCAGTCCCAGCGAAAATGGCGCCGATGCCAACAATATCGACTCCAGCATGATCGCTCTGGTGCCCACCTACAGCAAGCAAGAGCGCCTGCGCAATAAAGACTTCGCCGATATGAGCGCCGACGAGCTGGAGCTGGCGAAGCGCGCAATCGCCAAAATGCCCGATTCGCTAGGCATGCGCCGCACCCGCCGCTTCGAAAATGGCCAGGGCCGCCAGATCAATATGCGCCGCTTGATGAAAGACATGATCCGCAAACAAGGGGATGTCGCGCGGCTGCCCACCCACCGCCACAAAGAAAAGCCGCGCCCAGTCGTGCTGCTCTGCGATATCAGCGGCAGCATGGAACGTTATACGCGCGTTTTGCTGCACTTCATGCACACCTTGGCTGGCTCGCTTTACCAGGTCGAGTCTTTTGTCTACAGCACCGATATCACGCGCATCACGCGGCAGATTCGCCAGAAGAATGTCGATGACGCCCTGGCAGATATTGGCGCGACCGTGCTGCAATGGGGCGGCGGCACCATGACCGGCGAATGTCTGCACCGCTTCAACTGGCGCTGGTCGCGGCGCGTGCTGGGGCGGGGCGCGGTCGTCTTATTGATCACCGATGGCTGGGACCGTGGCGATATCCCGCTGCTGCACAAAGAGATGGCGCGGCTGAAATTGGCTTGTCGGCGTCTGATCTGGCTGAACCCGCTGCTGGATGTGCCCGAATATGAGCCGCTAACGCGCGGGGCCCAGGCGCTGCTGCCCTATGTGCACGACTTCCTGCCCATCACCAACCTGGCAAATCTGGATGCTATTGTGGCGGCGCTGCAGAACCTGGATGCTCGCCCCAGCGCGGAGTCGTATCGGCGGGCCTATTTGTAATCCTGTCTCCAATAGCGCCAACCGAATTGACCCTTGCGCATCATGCATGATTCCGCTATACTGTATGGTAACGATACCATACGAACTTACATGCATGGACACTATGCCAATCACTTCGCGCGACATCAGCATTCCTCGTCTGCTGGATGCGGCAGACATTCACCGCCCCCGCTATCACTTTTTGCCCGCTGCCAACTGGATGAACGACCCCAACGGCGTCATTCACTGGCAGGGGCGCTATCACCTCTTCTTCCAATACAACCCCGATGGCGCCTGGCACGACAATATACACTGGGGGCACGCCATCAGCGATGACCTGGTGCGCTGGCAAGAGTTGCCTGTCGCCATCGCGCCCAGTCCCAACTCGCCAGACCGGGGCGGCATCTTTTCCGGCTGCATGGTGGACGATGCTGGCAGGCCGACCGCCTTCTACACCGGCGTCAACGATGATTACACTGTGCAAGTGCAATGCTTGGCGCGCGGCAGCGATGACCTGATGCGCTGGCAGAAGCACCCCGGCAATCCCGTCATCAGCGATGTGCCGCCGTCTATGGGGCAGATCCGCGACTTCCGCGATCCCTTCGTGTGGCGCGGCGAAAGCTGCTGGTACATGGCGCTGGCTTCGCATATTGTCGGCGTGGGCGGCGCCGTGCTGCTGTATCGCTCGCAGAACCTCAGCGACTGGCAATATGCCCATCCGCTCTATGTGGGCGAAAAAGCCCGCAACGGACGCAACTTTGAATGCCCGAACTTCTTCCCGCTGGGCGATAAGTGGGTGCTGATCCTGTCGGCGCAGCTCGACCACAGTCCCGCGCAGACCCTGTATTTTGTCGGACGGCTGGAAAACGAGCGCTTTACTCCCGAACATGAAGCCGTCTATGACGCTGGCTGCAGCTATGCCAGCTTGTGCGGCCGCGATGCGCATGGCGGCATGTTGATCTATTCCTGGCTGCGCGAAGGGCGGGGCAAGGCAGCCCAGCGCGAAGCCGGCTGGACAGGCGTGCAAGCTGTGCCGCGTTTGCTGAGCCTGGATGCGCAAAATCGCCTGGTCAGCCAGCCGGTCGCGGCTTTGCAGACCTTGCGCGGCGCGCATTCTCACTACAGCGCGGGAGAAGTGGCTGAAGGCAGCTTGTCGGCGCGCGGCTTGTCGCTGGATATCGAGGCAGTCTTCGACGCAGAGATCGCGGCAAGCTGCGGGCTGGAAGTGGCGCTATCCCCCGATGGCAGCGAAAAAGCCAGCATCGTCTATGACAGCGAGACGCAGACCCTGCAAGTCAAACGCCAGTATCGGGGAGAGCAGACCGAGCTCGAAAGCGAGACGCAGGGCATCCCGCATCGGCTGGACGCGGGCGAGACCTTGCAGTTGCGCGTGCTGCTGGATGGCTCGGTGATCGAGGTGATCGCCAATGGACGGGCGCGCATCACCAGCCGCTTTTATGTGAGTGACGCGGCGAACGACGGCCTGAACGTGCTGGCCCCCGAGGCGCTGGCGCGGTTGGATGTCTGGCAGTTGTCGTCAATCTGGTAATCTGTTAATTTGAGCGGGTATCATAGCCAGAAAGAGGGGTGCTTAGAGCAAGAAATTCAGCAGTTCACTCTCAGCAAGTATCGACAGCACATTCAATCAAACGAGGTTCAAAATGAAAAAAGCACTATCCATCGTACTTTTTGTTGTGATGCTGTTCTCGCTAAGCGGCATCTCCTCCGCGCAGGTTGAACTTAGCATGTGGTATCACGGCGGCGCCTGGGCGGCTGAGCATCAGGTGTTTATCGATCTTATTGCAGCCTTCAACGATTCGCAGTCGGAATACACGGTCGTCTTGGAGGCTTTCCCACAGGAGTCATATAACTCGTCGATTGTCGCGGCGGCCGCGGCCGGCGATTTGCCGGATATCATCGATGTGGATGGTCCCGTCATGCCCGGCTGGGCTTGGGCTGGCTGGATGGCGCCCCTGGAATTGTCCGAAGGCGCGCTGGACGACTTCTTGCCGGGTCCTATCGGGGAATGGAATGGCGAAGTCTACGCAGTCGGCTTGTGGGACGCAGCTGTATCCATCTATGCCCGGCGCTCGGTGCTGGAAGCCCACAACATCCGCATCCCGACCCTGGACGAGCCCTGGACTGGCGAAGAATTCGACGCCATCCTGGAACAGTTGCAAGCCACCGGCGAATTCGACTATGCATTTGACCTAGGCATGGCTTGGACTGGCGAATGGTATCCCTACGCCTTCTCGCCCTTCCTGCAGAGCTTCGGCGGCGACATGATCGACCGTTCGACTTATACGACAGCGGAAGGTACCCTTAACGGTCCCGAAGCGGTCGCCTTTGGCGAGTGGTGGCAGAGCCTGTTTGAGCGCGGTTTGGCGCCGGGCACTTCCCAAGATACCGGCGATCGCGAGTCCGGCTTCATTGATGGCAGATACGCCTTGCAATGGATGGGGAACTGGGCTGGCGTTTCCACGCTCGCGGAAGTTGGCGACGACCTGATCTTCCTGCCCGCGCCCGATTTCGGGCATGGCAACATCATTGGCGCCGCTTCTTGGCAGTTGGGCGCTTCTTCTGCCACAGAATATCCGGAAGGCGTGAGCCAGTTCATTGAATTCGCCATCCAGGACGAGTGGCTGACAGCCTTCAGCGATGCGACGGGTTTGGCGCCGGCCACCCCCAATGCCGCGGCCATGAGCGAGAACTATTCGGCTGGCGGTCCGCTGGAGGTCTTCTATGAGCTGAGCAACCAACAGGCATTGATCCGCCCGGTCACGCCTGGTTATGCCACGTTGGCGCTGATCTTCGAAAAAGCGCTGGCTGATATCGCCAATGGCGCGGATGTTCAGGATACGCTGGACGCGGCTGTTGACGAAATTGATGCCGACATCGAAGACAACATGGGCTATGGCTTCGACATGTAGTTGGCGCTATGCCAATCGCAGCGAGGCAAATGCGGGGGTGGCTGACGGTCAGTGTCTACACGACCACGTGAGTCGCCCCTCATCTCGATATCTATGGGCGGGTCCTCGGCTCGCCCCTGTAAACATGACACACTTTGACATCACGATTGGTATTGCTTATATTCTAAATTGGATTCTCTTGGGACAGCTTCATGATTAGCGCAGCGGAAACACGGAAGAACGCGCCGCTCTGGGTGCGCTTGCTCGTGCCCAAGGACGCGCCTTTGTACCAGCGCCACGAGGCTATTGCGGGCTGGCTGATGGCCTTCCCCGCGTTGCTCGTCTTGACCATTTTCTTGGTCATCCCTTTTTTGATGGCTTTTGTCATGTCCTTCACCAATCAGCGGCTGGTTTCACCGAACCCGACCGAATGGGTCGGCATGCGCAACTTCGAGCGCTTGTTGACCGTTCGTGTTTTCACGCTAGAGCCGGAACGCGACGAAAGCGGCGCTGTTGTTTGGGACGACGACGGCGGCATAGCTTATCCGCGCCTGCGCACTTTCACGCGGAAGAACCCGGACTATCCCGAACTGAGCGGCTTGCGCGAGTTCGTCTCTTGGCAATCGGGCGAGAATCGCACGGTGATCCTGGCAGCGGATGTCGTATTCCTGCGCGCCTTGATCAACACATTGCTCTTCGCCGGAGTGATTGCGCCGCTGCAGGGCGGGCTGGCATTGCTGCTGGCGCTCTTGCTCAACCAGGCTCTGCCATTCATTAATGTGTTCCGCGCCATTTATTTCGCTCCAGTTGTCGTCTCGATGGTGGTGGTATCGCTGCTTTGGCGCTTCATCTACGACGGCGAGAACGGCTTGCTCAATACACTGCTGGGCATCGCCACGCTCGGCAGTTTTCAGCCGGTCGATTGGCTGGGCAATCCTTATACCGCCATGCCAGCGATGATCGCCATGTCCGCCTGGCAAGCGGTCGGCTTCCACATGGTCATCTGGCTGTCCGGCTTGCAGACGATACCGACCAGCCTGTATGAGGCGGCTTCGCTTGATGGCGCCGGCGCCTGGCAGAAGTTTCGCTATGTAACTTGGCCCGGGCTGCGCAATACCGCGGTGCTGATCCTCATTGTGATCTCGATTCAGGCGATGGGCTTGTTCGTGCAGGTCGATGTCATGACTCGCGGCGGTCCGCTTGACGCCACGCAGAGCGTCGTCTATCAGGCAGTGCAGCGCGGTTATGACAAGCAAGATATCGCTGAGGGATCGGCGATATCAGTGGTGCTCTTCGTCGTTGTGCTGGCCATCACCATTGTAAACCGCTATCTGACGCGCGACCGAGACTAGCTATGGCGACCATGACTTGGGAAACGCGACATAAACTGATTATCAGCCTGCGTTACGCGCTGTTAATCTTGATTTCCGCGATCTTCATTTTCCCGATTGTCTTTATGGTCGTCTCGTCTTTGAAACCGGATCTGCAATTGCTGCGCGACTCCGGCTCGCTGCGCGCATTCTTGCCCGTAGGCGATATTTCTCTCAACAATTACGCCTTCGCCTTTGAGCGTGTGCCGGTCATACAATTCGCTTTCAACTCGGTGTTTACCACAGTCGTGGCTGTGTTGGCCAGCATCCTGCTCAATTCTATGGCTGCATTCTCCTTCGCCTTTCTGCGCTGGCGCGGGAAGAAGCTTATGCTGACGCTCATTATTGCCACTTTCATCGTACCCTTTGAGGTGATCGCCATTCCCTTGCTGCTGGTGGTCAACAGCCTGCCCTGGATAGGTCCCGACGGTTTCGAGATCGGCTGGCTCAATTCTTACCATGTGCAGATTATTCCCTTCATCGCCGATTCGCTGGGCATATTCCTCTTTTATCAGTACTTCCGCGATTTGCCCGATGAACTGGTGGAAGCAGCGCGGATTGATGGCGCCAGCATCTGGCAGACATTCACGCGCATCGTCATGCCTATTTCTGGTCCCATCCTGGCGACCGTTGCCATCCTGAAGTTTCTCCTCATGTGGAACGCCTACATCTGGCCCCTGATGACCGTTCGCACGGAAGAACTGCGGCCGATCATGGTCGGCTTGCAATACTTCTTCCAACGTTATACATACTGGGGCGAGATCATGGCTTACTTGACCTTGGTGACCATCCCGGTATTGATCTTCTACCTGGCGCTGCAGCGCGCTTTCATCCAGAGCATCGCTACATCGGGCATCAAAGGCTGAGCGATTGTTGCCCCGTTCCCATCCCCAATTTGTCGAAGAAATCCGCGCGCGTCGTTGCCTCCCCCCGACTTTTCGGGGGGGGCGAGGGGGGTCTTATTCCAGCAAATTCGACACTCCCTTCATGCGCTCATCCCGGCAGGTCGCTTAGCCTCAGCATGACTGTTTCGCCATTATCGCCGGGCACAGGCGTATACAGCTCGGTCGGGTCTTGCAGGCGGTCGAGGAAGAGAATGCCATTGAAGTGGTCAATTTCGTGATGGATGACACGCGCATCCATGCCCCGCACGCGGCGTAGGATCTGCTGCCCATCTTCGCCCTGGGCGCGGAATTGAATCCAGTTGGGGCGCGGCACATCCCAGGTGAAGATGTCGGGGATGCTCAAACAGCCGTCAAAGCCGACTTCGTCTGCGCCCGCCGCCAGGATCTGGGGATTGATCAGCGCCAGCATGGGTTCTTCTTCGTCCTCATCGTCTTGGCCGAACTTGACGACGGTAACCCGCTTTAGCACGCCGATCTGCGCCGCGGCGATGGCTGCGCCAGGCTGTGTCTCCAACGTGTCTTTGAGGTCCTGGATCAGCCGCCGCAGGCTCTTGCTGCGTGGGTTGGCGACCGGCTTGCTGATGCGCCGCAGTCGCGCTTCGTGCTGTGGATACAAGACCAGGCGTTTGACTGCCATTTTCCGCCACATTGCTGTGTTTTCGCCGCGCAATCGTAGCAGAAAGGGCGCGCCGTCTGTAGGGCTTTTCAACCGTCTCTGCCCCCAGTTTTACCCCCAATCACCCACCGGGGAGGGGCGCGAACCAGGCAGTAGACCTGTGAAGCGGACCGCAATTCGACTACCATAGTTGCATATCTCGATCAACCAAGGAGGCGCGCGATGCGATTCGGCGTTGTTTTCCCACAAACGCAGCTTGGCGCAGACCCGCATGTCCTGCGCGACTTTGTCCAGGCGGCCGAGAGCATGGGCTATCATCATCTGCTGGCCTACGACCATGTGCTGGGCGCAAACCCCGACCGACCGGGCTGGGAGGGTCGCCGTCCCTACACCTACAAGGACATGTTTCACGAGCCTTTCACGCTTTTCAGCTGGATGGCGGCTTTCACGCGGCGCATCGGTTTCATGACTGGCGTGCTGATTCTGCCACAGCGACAGACGGCTCTGGTGGCCAAGCAAGCCGCGCAGGTCGATCTGCTTTCGGGCGGGCGCTTGCGGCTGGGCATCGGCATTGGCTGGAACGAGGTCGAATACACTTGCCTGGGCGAAGATTTCTCCACTCGCGGCGCGCGGGTCGAAGAGCAAATGCACATCCTGCGCCAACTGTGGACGCGCGACCTGGTCAATATCCGTGGGCGCTTTGATACGATTGACGATGCTGGCATCAACCCGCTGCCTCTCCAGCAGCCTATCCCCATTTGGATCGGCGGGACAGCCGATGTTGTGCTGCGACGGGCGGCACGGCTCAGTGATGGCTATGTAGCTGGCGCCGGCGACCCGGCCAAGTCGAAAGCCTCCATCGAGCGCTATTGGCAGCATGCCGAAGATTGCGGACGTCGCGAGGCGCTTGGCTTGCACGCGCGGCTGGTCACCGAAAGCACTGACGAAAACCAATGGGAAACATTCGTGCGCGGCTGGGCTGAGCTGGGCGCGACCGAGATCGCCATTTATCCGCATGGCGAGCGACTGGAAGACTACCTGGCGCGGCTCGACCGCTTTCGGCTGATGTTCGGCATCTGAGCGCGCTGACCCGCCCATGACCGCCATTCTGCGTTTGTCCCTGCGCACGATCAGTCGGCGTCTTTTTCAAAGCGCCATGTGCGTGCTGGGCGTGGCGCTGGGTGTGGGCGTGGTTGTCGCCATAGATATCGCCAATGCATCGGCCAGCCGCGCCTTCACGCTCAGCAGCGAAAGCCTGGTGGGACGGGCAACGCACCAGATCATCGGCGGTCCCAACGGCTTCGACTCGGCATTTTATACGCGCCTGCGGCTGGAGCTGGGCATCAAGGACAGCGCGCCGGTCGTCAGTGAATACGCGCGCGTGCCAGGCAGTGATCGGGCGTTGCGCTTGCTGGGCATCGACCCGCTGGCAGAACAGCCATTTCGCAGTTATCTGGCGGGCAAAGACGCGGCGCTGGATATCTTCGCGCTGACCAGCCTGATGACAGAGCCGGGCGCAGTTGTTCTCAGCGAGTCGCTGGCCGCCGAGCTGGGCTTGGCAGTTGGAGACGCCATGCAGATCAGCGCCAGTGGACGTTTCAATGAGGCGCGGCTGGTGGGCATCTTGCTGCCCGACAACAGAGCCAGCCGTCAGGGACTGGACGACCTCATCATCAGCGATATCGCCACAGCGCAGGAGATGGTCGGTCTGCCCGGGCGCTTGAGCCGCATCGACCTGATCCTGGCAGCAGACGAAGTGGCGCCGCTGTCTGCTTCCCTGCCAATCGGATTGCAGCTGGTCGATGTCAAGCAGGAAAACTCGCTCGACCAAGTGATCGCCGCATTCGAACTGAACCTGCAAGCGATGAGTTGGCTGGCGTTGGTGGTGGGTGTCTTTCTCATATACAACACGATCAGCTTCAGCGTGGTGCAGCGGCGCGTGGTATTGGGCATCATGCGTTCACTGGGCGCGACGCGCGCGCAAATCTTCTGCTTGATTCTTCTGGAAGCGTTGATATTGGGCGTGGTGGGCACGGCGCTGGGCTTGGCCTTGGGCATCATGTTTGGTCGGGGCGCGCTGGCGCTGGTCAGCCAGACCATCAGCGATTTGTACTTCAGCGTCACTGTGCAGCGCATCAGCATCGCGCCGGAGACTCTGTTGAAAGGCGGGGCTATTGGCATGGCAGCGAGTTTGCTGGCGGCGGCATTGCCCAGCTGGGATGCCACGCGCAGTCCCCCGGCCGGCGTCATGAAGCGCTCCAGCCAGGAGGTCGGCGCTCGGCAGCGACTGCCTCTCATCACGCTGGTCGCGGCGCTCTTGAATGGGCTGGGACTGCTGCTGCTGGCGGCGGGGCAGAGCCTGGCATTGAGCTTCGTCGCGCTGATGTGCATCGTGGTTGGCGGCGCGCTATTCACGCCCCTTGCGCTGCTTGTCGCCTGCCGGCTGCTGGCTCCGCTCATGGGCGCCTTGTTTGGCGTGCTGGGCGTGCTGGCGGCGCGCGCTGTCATCCGCTCCTTGAGTCGCACGGCAGTGGCAGTTGCCGCGCTGACGATCGCTGTTAGCGTCATCGTGGGCATCAGCGCCATGATCGGCAGCTTTCGCCTGACTGTGGCCGACTGGCTGACGACATCGCTGGGCGCGCAGGTGTATGTATCTCCGCCGCTCTTCGCTTCCAACAATGCCAGCGTGGATGTGTCGCGGCATGTCAAGCCGATCGCAAAAGCCGTGCCCGGCGTGCGCGCGGTGTCTTCGGCACGCCATATCAGCATCATCGCGCCCGATTATCCCGATCTGCCGCCGGTTAACCTGCTGGCCAGCGACTTCGATATCGCAGGCAGTGGCCGGCGCTTCAAATGGACGACTGCGCCAGCCGGAGAGCATCAGGCGACGCTGGATGGCGGCGCAATCATGGTCAGCGAGTCATTCGCGCATCGGCGCAGCATCGACCAATCGAAGAACCGCCTCACCTTGCAAACCGAGCGCGGGGCAGTCAGTTTTGATGTCTTCGGCGTCTATTACGACTACAGCACCGACCAGGGCAGTGTCTACATGGCGCGGCATATTTACGACCGCTATTTCGACGACCCTTTCCTCAGTTCGCTGGGGATCTTCACGCAGCCGGACGCCGATGTCGCCGAAGTAATTGACGAGCTGCGCGCTCGCCTGGCCGATTACGACCTGCTGGTGCAAGACAATGCCAGTCTGCGAAGCGGCGCGCTGGAAGTTTTCGACCGCACATTTTCTATCACGGTGGCGCTGCGCTTGCTGACGACGCTGGTGGCTTTCATCGGTATCTTGTCCGCGCTGATGTCGCTGCAATTGGAGCAGGCGCGCGAGTATGGTGTGATGCGGGCGACCGGCATGACAGCGCCCCAGTTGACGCGCTTCGCCCTGTTGCAGACAGGGCTGATGGGGCTGGTGGCTGGACTGTTGGCGCTGCCTATCGGCTTGGCGATGTCGCTGGTGCTGACTCATGTCATCAACCTGCGCAGCTTTGGCTGGACAATGCAATTCAGGCCCCAGCCCGAACAATTCGCCGAGGCGCTGGCTGTGGCGCTGATCGCGGCGCTGCTGGCCAGCGCTTATCCAGCCTGGCTGCTGGGCAGGCTGCAACCGGCCGAGGCGCTGCGCAGAGAGTAGGGCTGGATGAAGGCGCCCCCTCGCTGCTCTCCCCGAAAAGTCGGGGGGAGGCAAAGCACGCGCGGATTCTGTGAGCAGACCGCCGATGGAGAAAGGCCATGTACACGAAACTCGCCGCTCACGGGCGAAAATGGCATTGCGCCTGGCACGCGCTGTGTTACTGTGGAGTAGGCAAGCTACAGGCGGAGGCGAGATATGGGTACAGGCAAAATCTGTCTGACAATCGTAATAATGTTGCTAATCGTGGCGCTGCCGACTGCGCAGGCAGCCGACATCCAGTTGGGGGCGGACTGCACGTTGGCTGATGCCATCTCCGCTGCCAATGATGACGAAGCGGTTGGTGGTTGCGCGTCCGGAGATGACAGCGACACCATTCTGCTGAGTGGGAATGTGCTGCTGGATCAGGAACTGCCGGTCGTCAAGTCGGCGCTGAGCATCAATGGCAAAGGACTATATTTTGTAAGCGGCGACAACCGCTATCGCATCTTTCTGGTCGGTCCGGAAGGAATGTTGACGTTGCGCAATCTCACCCTGGCGCGTGGCAAGGCGCGGATGGGCGGGGCGCTTTGTGGCGCAGCAGACGGCGCGGATCGGTTTGGCGGCGCAGTTTGCAACCTGGGCGAGCTGGTTGTGATGGACAGCCACTTCACGCGAAACGTGGCCGACGCGGGCGGCGCGATCTACAGCCAGGCGGGCGCAGTGCGCATCAGCAGCAGCAGCTTCACGGACAATACGGCAGCAAGCGACGGCGGCGCGCTGTATTTGCTGGATGGAAGCCTGGGCGTGCGCGGCGGCATATTCGTAGACAATGTCGCGGTGACCCATGGCGGCGCGATCTTCAGCCAAAATGTCAGCATCGACATCCGCGACAGCCAGTTCCGCAGCAACCAGGCGGACGATGATGGCGGCGCAATGCACCCGAGCGGCGGAGAAATCGACATCAGCGGATCGATCTTTGACAGCAACCTGACAGCCGATGACGGTGGCGCATTGCGTGTGAAAGACAGCATCCTGCGCATCAGCGGATCAACGTTCAGCGGCAACCAGGCGACCGATAATGGCGGGGCGCTGCACAGCAGCGATGGCAGTTCGCGTATCAGCAACAGCACGTTCTATGAAAACAGCGCGACAAATGGCGGGGCGCTTTCTATCGCCGATGACGATGCCTCGCTAAAACATGTCACGGTTGTTCATAACAGCGCCAGAGAGAGCGGCGGCGGCATCATGGTCTGCTGCGAGACAGACGAAGATGCCGGACATCTCTTCCTGCGCCACAGCATCGTTGCGTACAATGACGGCGGCGATTGCGCGGTGAATGTTAGTGGCACGCTGGAAGACAGCAGCTATAACCTGATCGGCGATGGCTCCTGCGATGCGGCGCCTGTCGATCCGCTCTTGGGCGATCTGACACAGCCCGAACAGGACAGTCCCGCCTATTATCTGCTGCCGCCCGGCAGCCCGGCCATTGATGCCGGCGATCTCTACTTGTGCAGCCCAACTGACCAGATCGGCACAGTCCGTCCGCAAGGCGCCAGCTGCGATATCGGCGCGATCGAGGCGACAGGCTAGCGGAGCGGCGGTGGACGCTACTCACATGTAGCGCAGTGGACAACTTGCCGGGGCGACGCTTGTGTTGCCACGGCGCCACCCTTTGTGTCTCTTCAGTGGTCGAGTTATCACAACGAATTCGCTGTTGCTACTGTGAACGCCTTTCACGCTCACCCTGCTGCTGCGCGCGCCGCTCTGCTACAATGCAGCGCTATGCCAACGCCCTTCAGCCACCTCAAACAGTCCCAATGCTTGCTAGTCGATGCGCAGTTGTCTGTCACCATGCGCAGCCTCGTGCAGCAGCAGCGACCGGCCTTCCAGCTGGGCTGCATCATCGCCGATGCGCGCGTTACCGGTGGCCTCGGACGCGAAGTTACGCACTTCTATCAACTCGACCAGCCTATCACCGAACGTCCCTGGCGCGCGATGTTTTCGCGTTATCCGCTTCTCGCGCAGGCAAAAGACGATGCGCATCTGGCATTCTTGGCTGGCTATGTCGCGCACCTGGCGCTGGACGAATTCTGGGCGGAGAATATGGTGCGTCCGCACTTTTGGGGACGCGAATGGGATGTCAGCCACTGGCGCGACAAGCTCTTCGCCTTGCATCTCATCCTCACCGTCATGGACGAGCGCGACCAAGCCGAGCTGCATGCCTGGCAAGCCGACAGCCTGGCACATTGCCAGCCGCATGATTGGCTGCCCTTCCTGAGCGACGACATCCTGCGCGACTGGCGCGACTTCGTCTCCCGACAGGTTGCTCCCGGCGGCCAGAGCCAGACCCTGCCCATTTTCAGTCGGCGGCTGGGCTGCGATGTAGAGGCTGTGCGCGGCGTGTTGGATGATCCTGCGCAGTTGCACGAGCATCTGTGGCGGCATATTGCCCCGAGCCTGCTGGCCGATGTCGAAGCGCGCGCCTATGCCTTTACCCGCCAGCAGTTGACCACATACCTGCGCGAATTCGCCGGTTTTTGAGCGCCGCGTCCATTTCTGCTACAGTTAGCCTGTAGAGCATAAGCCGAGCAGGAAGAGCGTCCATTGCGCCGCGCCAGCCAACAGGTCATCGCCGCTTCGCCCGCGGATCTCAACAGCAACCGTCTGGGATTGCTCAGCCAGGCGCAGTTGGGCTCGCTGCACGAGCAGCTGGCGGAGTTTCAGACGCGCACCGCGCAATTCGTCCGACGCTCGCTGGTGGTGTCGCTGGGACTGACCATCGGCGTGGTGGTCTTGACATTCGTGCGCGTGCTGGCGCTGCCCATCGCCCTGGGCATTGAGGCGCTGGTGGTTGGCGTCATGCTATATTTTGCCGCCGATTGCAACCGTTTCGTGCAAGCGCTGGAGCTGGATCGCGAGGCGCAGACCGTGCGCATCATCAAAGGACGCACCAGCCGCCACACCTTGCGCGTGCATCCCTTCTACTGCACGTTGCGCATTGAACTGCAGACCTACAAGCTGCTGGATGCTGGGTTGGCGCGGCAATTCACAACCGGCGCGCTCTATCAATTCTATGTCTTGCCGCATACCTGCCTCATCGTCGCGGCCGAAAGTATTGACGAGCCGGGCGGTTCGCTCTTTCGCTGACGGCAGCTTGGTCACAGCTGCGCAACAGGCGGATGCTGCGGGCATTGCCATGATAGCGCTCGATCCAGCCCCACTTTTCCAGTTTGTCCAGGTGGCGGATGACGCCGGAGTTGGACTTGAAGCCAGTGGCGGCGGCGATCTCGTGCAGTGTGGGCGGAAAGCCATATTGGCGGATGTAGCGGCAGATGAAGTTGAAGATGCTGCGGCTGCGGTTGTCGCGGTATTTCATGTTGGCAGAGCCTTTCGCCTGTTCTGTCGGATGGCAAGGCGAGCGGCTGCCTCGCCAAAGACAGTATAGCACAAAATAGCACAGATGTTCTAATCAATTCAGATGAACTGCGCAGATCTGGAGATGTCCGCGATATTAAACGAGGTCGCGCCCTTTGCCAGTCCGCCGCTCCAGCCACCACTGCGCGCCATAAGTCGCCATGACAGCCAGCAGCGGTGTCACCATGACGCGGGCGCGACTGTCTATGCCGGAAGTGAAAAAGAGCAACGTGCCGATCACGAAGTAGGCGCTGGGCAGCAGCAAGAACAGCGCGTCCAGCCAGCGCCGCGTTGCCACAAGCCGCCATAGTCCCCCGCAAGCCAGCCCCAGCAGAAGCACATTCCAGCCGATTCCCAGCCAAAAAAGCCCGCCCGAAACCTTGATCAAGAGCCGATAGACGCCAACCGGTATGGTGAGGATGTAATGCAGCGGGTGCTCCAGGATTACTTCCAGGGCGACAGCTGTCAGCGCGTTCTGCAACTCCGGGCTGCCCGTGTAATGATTATGACGCCGCGCCGCCGTGATTCCCGCTGTGTCATTGCCCAGCCGCGCTTCTACCCGCCCCGCCAATTCGGCATAGACCGCGTCGATATTTTGCTGCGTGGCTTGATACCTGACCGATGCCGCGCGCACATAAAGCAGATTCCAATTGCCAATTGTGGAAAAAGTGTTGTGTCCAAAACTTGCCAGACCATGATTTAGCCAAAGCCCAATACCCAGCAGCGGCAGCGAGACCAGGGCGAGCAGCGGCAGAATACCCCCCCCCCCCCCCCCCCCCCCCCCCCCCCCGACGAATCGTCACCAGCAGCCACAGCCCCATTGGCAGCCAGAGCATGTACGCGGCCGGGCGAGCAAATGCCGACAGGATGAGGCAGCCGCCAGCCAGCCAGCCCCAGAGAATCGCCATCTTGCCTTGTTGCGCTGTGCGAGTGGCAAGCAGGCAGACGAAGGCGGAAGCCAGCAGCGCATTCGCCAACGGTTCGGCAGCCAAGACGCCCGCATGTTTGATGCTTGTCGGGTCCAGCGCGACCAAGAACGTTGGCAGCAAAGACCACTGGGGCGACAGGCGCATCATCCGCGCCAACATATAGGTCAAGGGAATGACACTTGTGCCGAGCAGGATGTTGGCTGCGATGACCGCGAAATCGTTCAATTGCAACGCGGCCACCATCAGCGGAAAGAGGGGCGGACGCAGCAGAAACAGGTCGTGGCTGAAGCTCAGATCGCCACCCGCGATCAACTCTGCGCCAACCCGATAGAGAATGTAATCGTCCAGACCATAGGCCAGCAGCGATGGTTCATAAATCGCGGCGGCATATAGAATTCGCAGCAGCAAACCAAGCGAAGCAACCATCAACAGCGCCAGACGCGGACGCGAAAGCGCCTGGGATAGTCGCAGCAGCGCAGATTGCTTTGTCATTCGCCAAAAGCCGCCTTGTTTGAGCGCAAGTGACAGGCCAGCGAGTCAGCGCCTCGCCCCCCTACAACTGCGGTTCACCCTCGGCTGTGGTTGTGGGTGACAACATCATGCCGTCCTTAGCGAGAAATTCCAGCGCATCGTAGTAGTCGCCGACGCCATTGTCATCAACATAACCAACGCGGCATTCGCGCAGGTCTTCTTCTGTAAGCTGCGCTTGCTCAAGCAACTTAATAAATTCTTTATGGTCTGAGGATTCGATGGTAGTCCGCACCACGTCAATATAGCGGACTTCGACAAGCTTGCCGAATGCAAATCCGCGCGCTTGCCGCCCCCCTGGCTCGTACAAAACATAACGTTTACGCGTCATTCTTACTCCCTGCCCTTATGCCATTCTTGGACATAGGTCCAAAATACCGATGGAGAAAAGTGAATGATATACTGCCCGTCTCCTACTAGAGTAACATCATAAACATAACCCTTGATTTGGTCTATAGACGCTGAAATGAAGCCAATGCTTACAACCGTCACTCTTTCGCGACTGTTGAAATTCTTCCTCTGTGTTCTTTCGAGCGACATCCCGTGAACGATTATGTTTCGAATGGCTCTGGCGAGGCAGCCGATATCCCAGCCAAGCGCAACTTCGCGGTCTGTTCTCTGCCTGACAATTTTGCGCACTCCATCATCGAAGCGCTCAAGTGTTTCGCTGCCTTCCCCGACCAACTCAAAGAGATTGGATATGATCAGCGTCAGTGCCCAAAAGTGCTGATCATCGCGTAGTGCATACAGATAATTGCCCGTATGCACCGCCATTGCAATCGCCGTGTCGCGGTCTATCCGCATTGAAGCGCCTGGCGCAGCGCTCAAATCAAGCCCTCCAGCCGATCAACCAGCCCGCCCAACACAGCGAAGGTCGCTTCCACAGCCGCCGGCGTCGACATATCCACGCCGGCCATTTGCAGCGCGTCAATCGGATACTGGCTGCCGCCCGCCCGCAGGAAAGCCAGATAGCGCTCAACCGCCTCGCCGCTCTCGTCAGCCAGGATCGCGTTGGCGAGGGCATGCGCAGCCGATATGCCCGTGGCGTACTGGAATGTATAGAAGGCTTCGTAAAGATGACCGAATTGCGCCCAGGTGATGCCGGTACGGACTGGATCGTCCGTCATCGTCTCGCCATAGCCCTCTGCGAAGAAGCCCGCCATGATTTCGTTGAGCGCGGCTGGCGTCAGCGGCTCGTCATTTTCCATGCGCGTATGCACTTCCAGCTCGAAGCGCGCCAGAGTCGGCATGATGAAGAAGTAGCGGTGGATGTTGTCCATCGCTTCCTGGATGAGCGCCAGTTGAAACGCGCGGTCGTTGTTCTGGGCGAAGAGATGCGCCCGCACCAGCGCTTGATTGAAATTGGACGCCACCTCCGCGGCAAACATGGAATAGTTGCTGTAGACAAAAGGCTGGTGCCGGCGACTGTAATAGCTGTGCATGGAATGCCCTAGCTCGTGCGCCAACGTGCTCATTGCGCCCAGCTTGCCATCGAAGCTCAGCATGATGAAAGGGTGACTGTCATACGTGCCATACGAGAATGCGCCTTCAGACTTGCCGCGGTTGATGGCATGGTCGACCCAGCGCTCTGCCATACAGCCGCGCCGCATGGTTTGTACATACTCATCGCCCAACGGCATCATGCCCGCCGCGATCATGTCGACAGCTTCCGGGAAGCTCAGTTGTGGATCATCGCTGGTCAGCGGCGCCCAGATATCCCAGGGATGAATAGTTTCATAGCCCAGCGCCCGCCGCCGCACATCCCAATAGCGATGCCAGGTCGGCAGGTGTCGTTTGCAGGTGTCGATAAGGTTGTGGAAGACCTCTTGCGGGATATTGCCCGGCGACAATTTGGCCTGCAAGACACTGTCATAACCACGCAAACGGGCTTGCACAACATTGCTCTTGACCGATGCCAGGTAGGCTGTGGCGAACGTGTTGTGAAAGCGCAGGTAGCTGTCGGCATAATTCTGCCAGGCACTCTGGCGGGTTAGGCGGTCGCTTTCGCCCAGCAGCTTGTCACGCGTGCTCTGGATCAAAGGCTGTGGCGCGCCGCTGGAGTCGGTCGCGTCATCAAAACGCAGGTCCATGTCGTTCAGCGCGCTGCGGATGCTTTCGATGCGCCCGAGCGGGTCGTTCAGCAAGCCCAAGGCGCCTTCGACCTCGGCGGACAGCACATGCTGCTTTTTGCGCAGCAGGTCGTCAATGTAGTGCTCATATTGCTGCATGACCGGCTCGGACTGTGTCCACTGCAGCAAGTCGCCGGGGTCCATCGCCAGCAGCTCGGGCTGGGCAAAAGCCGCGCCGGAAAGGAACTGCCCGGCCAGTCCCTGCGCCTGCCCCAGCATGCCTTTGATGGCTTCGTTTTCGCCATCGCAGGCTTGCCACATAGCGGTGTACATATAGAGCGTCCATACCCGCCGCGCCAATGCCTGGTAGCAGTCGAAGTACTCGGCGAGTCGCTCGGCGCTGTCTGCCAGGGCGCCCTGGAAAGCCGCGATCTGCCCGAGCTGGCTGGAAACAGCGCTGTATTCGGCGCGCCAGTCGTCAAAAGACGCGAAGACGCTCTCGTGATTCCAGGTGGCTTGCTTGGGGATGTCTGCGCGGGCGGGGACTTGAGTCATGGGAGACTGTCCTTAATGAATTGATTTGCGGAACGTATTGTATTGGGATTCTGCCATAATCTGTATAGCGATCAGATGGTAACATTGACACGATGAAGAAGCAGCCACTTCCCCGATTGGATCAATCTGAAGCATTGAGAAGCCAGTTGCTTCCCTACTGTCGCCTGGCTCCGGGAGAGATTTGGGAAGATGAAGTGAACGGTCATCGCGTGGGTTGTCTTGATGCGACTGATTCTGATGCGATAACCAGGTTGATGGGCAAAGACCGAGCCGCGCTGGCGATTCATGATCCACCCTACAATGTTGTCGCTTTTGAGATTCAGCAAGTGTCTGAGTTTATTGACTGCTGTAGCAAATGGGTATCAATAACTTTTGATGCCCTGTCTGCCGATGCCTCCCTGTATGTGTGGATTGGCGCAGACCAGAACAACGGATTCCAGCCACTGCCGGATTTCATGATTATGATGCGCGGGCAGAGCTTCCGTCCGAGAAGTTTTATTACGATGAGAAACCAGCGAGGCTATGGCACACAAAAGAATTGGATGGCTGTCAGACAAGAGTTGCTCTATTACATCAAGGGCAATCCTGATTTCCAAGTGGAGTACACCGACATTCCAAAGGTACTTCGAGGTTATTATAAAACTGTAAACGGTGAAGTAACTGAGAACTTACAACGCAGCAAATCCGATAATATCCGCGCCAGCAATGTATGGATTGATGTGCAGCAAGTGTTCTATCGGATGGATGAAAATGTCAGCGGCTGCTATGCGCAGAAACCGTTAAAGAGCATTGAGCGCATAATCAGAGCAAGTTCCTGCGCGGACGATTTGGTCATTGATTTCTTTTCCCATTCGGGCACGACGTTGTTGGCTTGCGAGCTTCTGAATCGCAAGTGCTATACGGTGGATATAGACCCAGTATTTGCTGAAATCACAATTCGCCGCCTTGAACATTATCGGGCGACCGGGCGTGCGGGATGGCAAAATGGAAACCCGTTTGAACATGAACTGGGCGAGTTGGAAACCTGGAAGACGGAGCTTGATTCCGACAAGATGATAATCAAAGATGAACTACCCGTACAAAGCGCATTGCTGTGAGGAACTATGGAACATCTTACAAGAGAGCTGGATGCGCTTCTGTCACAACTGCCCAATGAAGGCGAATTCAGGATAAGACTTGAGTCGCTTCAATCGGCATATCCGTTCAATGAATATGAGTACATTATATCGACCTTGCTTGGTGTCGATACATTGAGTTTGGATCAGTATTATGAACTGCGAGATAAGTATATCGAGAGGAACTGCTTTCTTCATCTTTTCGATTTCACTTCAAGACGATTTGGAGATACATGGGCTTATGGGCAATTAAAGTCGATTATTCCTGAAATTAGAAAGCCATCACGGGATCTTGATGCATCATATCAAGCAGGGGAGTACGACGCCTTCCTTGAAGGCATTCGCATTGAGATTAAATCATCAAGAGCAGTCGACTTGGATTCGGCGGCTGCTATGTCCGAAAAGGCCTTGGCATCTGATTCCGAGAAACGCTTTTGGATGAATTTCCAGCAGATAAAGCCCGACCTTTGCGATGTGTTCGTATGGATCGCAGTATGGCGTGACATAATCCGCTATTGGGTGCTGTCGTCGCGCGAAGTTGAAACAAATCGGTATTATTCTAAAGGGCAACATCGCGGTAATGTGGGCGAGGGACAACTTCATGTAAAGAACGACAACATTCACCAGTTTGATGGTTATGAAGTTCAACCCAGTACGCTAGCCGATGCCATACGGGCGGCGCACCAACGTGCAGTGTTATGACTTGGTAAGCAGCTTGCTGGGCTAAACATACACCGCCGAAAGCTGCAAGTAGCAGCGCTTTTCGACAGTTGGCTTTGGCTGCCAGGGGCGCGCCAGCGACAAGTGTAGCAGGCTGCCGGGCGGGATGCGCTTTGGGCAGTTGTCCACACCGACATAACGCAGACGAAACGGGCGCGGCGCCGCTTTTTCAAACACATAATAGGCGCGCTTGCCATCCCTTTGCAGTCGCAAGCCCATCGTCGGCTGCCAAAAGTCGTGCGCAAAGTCGGGCAGGTCCCCGCTTTCGCTCACATAGGCGCTGCCCCGCTCGGTCAGGCGCAACGTCCCGTTAAAAGCCTCGCCCAGACGCCGCGGCGCCTGCTTCAACTCGGCCAGCAAGCAGGTTTTGACATCTGACATTTGGCGCAGGCGGCGCTGACGCAGCACGCGCATATCTTCGGTGTGCGGTTTCTGTGCATCACGCACGGGGTCGAGCAGGCATTCCCAGATCTCGCCGACCTGGAAAGGCGTATTGGTCGGCTGGTTTTGCCCATCGGCGGTCAACAGGCGGATCTTCTGCTTGCCTGGCAATGTGAAGCCGCCCAGGCAAAGCCCTTGTTTCATTCGCGTCTTGCAAACTACCAATACTTGTGTCATCAAGAATCCTCCTAATCAGCAAGTATGTGAAGCGCCTCCACGCCCAGCTGCTTGGCGATTTCTGCGGCTGCCAGGCTGCGATGACAAGCCTGCGGTTCGCCCTCGACACAGAATAGCGCCGGTCGCAGAACGGGCTGCGCATCTGGAATTCCCGCGAGTTGGCGCGCCATTGCCAACGCGTCGTCAGCGACAAATCTCCGCTCGGGCTTGCGCTTGTAGACGCGCAGGATATCGCGCTTGTACTCGTGAATATACTCTTTGCACAAGTCTTGCCGGTCGCTGCGCCGCTGCAATCGCTGCTGTTGGTCGGCGAGGTCTTGCAAGCTGCGGATGCGTGGAGTCGGCGCGAGCTCCAGAAGATGCGCATAGCCAATGCCCAAAGTTGCCAGCTTCGCCTGCAGGTAGCTGCTGTTGACGAATTTGTAGCGGGCGCCCCGCACCCCACGCCGCCGCCGCACATCGACGAAGAGGTCGATTTCGCGCTCTTGCAGCGCAGCAAAGAAAGCCGCTTCCTCATAGCCATAAACGCCGATGGTATAGATTGCGTCAAGCGAGCGATTTTTCATATTTGTGGCTCAGAACAGCCTGTCCAGTTGGCGTGGTTTGGCTTCGTCTTCCAGCGTCGCCTGGCTCTTTAGCTCGCCGCTTTTGTCGATATGCCGCACAGCACAATGGGGATCCTTTTGCAGGGTGACGCCGATTGTATAGCTGCGGTGGCAGTTGGCGGGGTCTTTTTCGCTGCACATGATGGCTGTGCGCCGCTGTGCTGCCAGCGACTTCAAGCGCGCTATGCCCTGCCGATACCAAGCTCGCTCTTCGCAGCGCGAGGCATTCAGCAAGCCATCGACAAAACACTCGTCATCTGGGGGGCGTCCGCCCAGCGTCTCGCCCAGGAAGGCGTAGTCAATGCCTGCCTGCCGCAGAATCCGCGTCAATGCCGAGCGCTTGAAATCGGGATTGAACTTTGACCAGGGCTGCGAACGCACATCCACCAGCAGCGCAATGTCATAGCGCCGCAACAACTCCACGAAGTCATCGCTGCTTCGTCCGCCATAGCCGATTGTGTAAATCTCGGTCATGCGCCTATTTCACGCGCCATTCAAAAGGCATCAGCAACTGCGCTCGGCTGGTTATCAGCTCAACGCCCTCCACGACATATGTTGCCATGGCGGCGGGATTTTGCTCTGCCAGTTGCAGTCCGATGGGCTTGCCTTTGCCGCGCACGAGCGACAGTGGCGCGCTTTCGGGCAGATTCGCCAGTTCGCGGGCTTTGGCAAAGGCATCATCCAGGCTGCCCAGCTGGTCAACCAGTCCGCATTCCAGCGCCTGCGCGCCCGTCCAGACCCGTCCGCCGCCGATAATGTCGATTTCATCGGTCGTTTTGCCGCGACTGTCCGCCACGCGCGTGATGAACTGGCGATACAGATGCTCAATGTTGCTGCGCACCATCTGCCGCTGCTCATCGCTGAAAGGCCCTTCGCCAGCGATCCAGTCGGCATTTTCGCCACGCAGGTAGGACACGGCATTGAAGCGCAGTTTCTTCAACATCTCGCTGTTGACCAGTTTGCCCATCAGCACGCCGATCGAGCCAGTGATAGTGCTGGGCTGCGCGACGATCCAGTGCGCCGGCGTAGCGATGTAATAGCCGCCCGAAGCCGCCACGCCACCCATACAGACCACCAGCGGGCGCGCCCTGGCAAACTCGCCCAGCGCCGATGCCATAGACTCGGAGGCTGTCGCGCTGCCGCCACCGCTGTCGATGTAGAGCACCAGCGCGCCACAGCGGTCATCGCGGATAAGGTGGCGCACTTGCTGGTTGAGCGTGGCATCGCCCAGTCGCTCGCTGCCGACAAAAGGCAAGGGGATGGGCAGGTCGCCGGGCGGGGATTGACTCTCGCCGTCAACGATCGCGCCGCCAGCATAGAGCAGGGCGACATACTTGCCGCTGAAATCGGGCGCTGGCAGGTAGACTTGTCCGTCGGCTTCTTCCCAGGGCGAGATTGTTCCCACGCCCAGATGCGTCAGCAGCGCCTCTTCGTTCATCACGCCGTCGATATAGCCGGCTGCCAAGGCGTCGCTGTCGCTGTGCAGGGCTGCGTCGATCATCTCTCGCAGGGCTGCCGGCTTCATTTTGCGGGTGGCGGCGATGCCATCAAGCACAATCTCAAAAAGCGAATCCAGCAGCCAGTTGCTTTGTTCCCGCGCTTCTGGCGAGGGTTCGCTGCGCGCCAGCATATCGGCGGCGCTCTTGTAGGGCGTGATAGCCAGCGCATCCATCTGCAAGCCGACAGCCGCCAAGCCGTCTTTCAAGAAAATCTGCTGGCTGTGCATGCCAGCCGTATCCAGCATGCCGCCGGGCACCAGCAGGATCTCGTCGCAGGCGCTGGCGACAAAATACTCAGCCATGCGATAACCAGGCGCGAAGCCGATGGCGCGCTTGCCTTTTTCGCGCAGGCGCAGGATGGCGCCCCGCAATGTCTGCAAGTCGGCATAATTGGCAGCCAAGCCGCGAAAATGCAGCACGACGCCCAGGGTGCGCGGGTCGTCGGCGATGCGCTGCAGGGCTTGCGTGCATTCCAGCAGGCTCATTGGCGCTGCGCCGAAAAGCTGCCGTTGCACAATGTTGCGGGCGCGGGGCATGGGCGCAAAGCTGGACGGCAGACGCAGCATGACATAATCGAGCGTCTTGATGCGCGACCGCTGCATATTGAGCAGGTTCGTGCCCAGTTGCTGGATGATGCGCGTGGTGTTGGACATACTTCCTCGCTTATCTGTGTCGAAACATGGGAGCTATATCGCATCCCCCAACCGCCGTACATGCTCGATAGTCGCGGCGATGCCCTCGTCCAGCGGCGTTTCGTAAACGGTGGCAAAGCGCGCGCGCAATTCGCTGTCGTCAAAGCCGGCCGGGAAAGGCAGCGCCACATCCGCCACCTCGATCTGCGCGTCGGGCAAGAGCTTTCTGGCGATGCCGGCAAATTGCTCGACCGAGTGGGGTTGCCCGCCCAGGTTGTAGCCATAGGCGCCATCCAGCGCTGTTTCGGCAGCCAGGATGAATTGCCGCGCGACATCGGCCGCGAAGTGAAATTGCATCGTGCCACAAAAGCCAATGCGATAGGCATTTCCCTTGACCGCCGCCACCAAAGCATGCGTCGGCTCGCTGGTCATGCCCTGGTCGCGCCCGACGCCATACACCGTGTAAGGGCGCAGGCAGGCGCTGCTGATGCCATGATCATGAAAATAAACGCGCGCTGTCTGCTCGTTGCACACCTTGTAGGCGCCGTAGAGCGTGCGCGGCTGCTGGGGAGCATCGTTGGCGATCAGCCCGGGCGGGAAGTCGGAGGGCGGACCATAGACGCCGATGGACGAGGCATAGGCGATATGCCCGATGCCGTTTTCGCGCGCCGCCTCGAAGACATTGACCGTGCCAGCGACATTGACCTGCGCCCCCAGCAGCGGATTAGCGCGGCACATGGGCACTTGCAGCGCAGCCAGATGGATCACATGCGTGATGCCCTGCTCGGCGAAGACAGCTTTGACAGCCCCTTCATCACGGAGGTCGCCCTGCACGAAAGTGATCCGCGCTTGCTCGTCGCGGCTCATCAGCCAGTCGAGGCGGTGTCGGTCGGCGCTGGCATCAAAATTGACGGCGCGATCGCCCCGCCGCACCAGCTCGCGCAGAGCCCAGGCGCCGATGCAGCCCATGCCTCCTGTTACCAGGTAAGTCGCCGCCTCGCTCATGCCTCGACCATCCGATTGACCAGCCTGCCCAAACCTGCCACTTCTACGATGTACGCATCGCCCGGTTGCATCCACAGCCGCGGCTGCATGCCCAGGATGACCCCCTCGGGCGTGCCTGTGCTGATGACATCGCCCGGCGACAAGGTCATCACCTGGCTGGCATAGGCGATCACTTCGGCGATGCTAAAAATCATGTCGGCGGTGTTGCTGTCCTGGCGCAGCTCGCCATTCATCCAGCCTTTGATAGACAGATTTTGCGGATCGGAGATGGCATCGGCCGTTACCACATACGGTCCAAGGGGCAGGAACTTGTCGAGCGTTTTGCCCAGCAGCCACTGACCGCTGCGCATCTGCAAGTTGCGTTCGCTGAGGTCGTTCATATTGCAGTAGCCGAAGACGCAATCCAGCGCTTCATCGACACCGACATTGCGCGCCGTCTTGCCCATGACCACGCCCAGCTCCGATTCATAATCGACCGCCGTCCAGTCGGCTTGCATGGGGATGTCTTCATTGGGCGCAGCCAGCGCGTTGTTGAACTTGCTGAAGAGCACCGGCTCCTGCGGTTCTGCCATGCCCGATTCGGCAGCGTGCTTGCGATAATTCAAACCTACGCAGAGGATTTTGCCAGGATTGGGCACGGTTGGCGCATAGGTCAGATCGGCCTCGTCCAGGAAAAGCGCGGCGTCGTTTGATGCATCGATCAGCGCCTGCAAAGCTGGCAGCGCCGCCAATCCCTGGCTGTAGACGGCATCGGGACTGGCCGGGCAATCTGCGCCGCTGGCAGCCACCGCCGCCGCCACATCCAATATGCCGCGCTCGGTCTTGATACCGAGTTTGCTGCTTTCGCCGCTGATGAAAGTCGTGAGGATCATGATCAACCTTCTCTGTGTGCGTCCGATTCGCGCTGATTTTACCGCCTTCGCGCGAGGGCGGGCAATTGCCAAACAGCGCCGACTTGGGTAATTTTCTCGATACCAGGTCAGTTGCAGGGGCGACTCTATGAATCGCCGCGTTCGCTACCCCCCTCCGAAAAGTCGGGGGGAAAGTGCAATCTGCCGGATTCGTTGCTGGGGCGAAACTTGTGTCGCCGGTCCGGCGCGCATCCACAAAGCGGACGAGTCGCCGCCTCGCGCCTACATCACCCTCTGCGCACTCTGTGTCTCTGTGGTGAATTATCGCATGACTTACTTGGTCTAACTTTTGTCTTCGTCTTCGAACCAGTTTTCGCGTGGCTGGTCGAACTTCATCACTTTGTAGAACTCGGCATAGTCGACGCCGACCAGCTTGCCGCCTTCGTGATTGCCCTGCCGCACCCACTTGCCCGCGCCATTTTCAAAGTCTTCGTCCGCGCCGATCTGCGAGACATGCGCGCCCAGCGCCGCCATTTTCTGCTCCAGCGCGCAGCCGATATCGACGAAATGCGTTGGGTTCATCGTCAGGCACATGAATAGCTCGCCGATCTTGTGCGGTTCATAGCCCTCTGCCAGCAGCTCGGGGAAGATAGGGCGCGTTTCGGCGCTGGGGAATGCGGCGTAGAGGGTGGCTTCACCGGCGGCGCGATGGTCGGGATGGTTGATGTAATGCTCGCGCACAAATATGGTGGTGGGGTCTTGGCAGACGACGCGATACGCTTTGGTCTCGCGGATGATGCGCGTCAGGTCGCGGCGCAGTTCCAACGTGGCTTGCAACGTGCCGTCGGGATAATCCAGGAAGCGCAGATCGGTAACGCCCACCTCGGCTGCGGCTTTGATCTGCTCGGCGCGGCGTCTGGCGATCAACTGCTGGCGGGTGATGTCGGGGTCGTTGCTGCCACTGCCGCCATCGGTGATGATGACATACGTAACGCTGGCGCCTTCATCGCGGATCCAGCGCGCCACGCTGCCGGCAACGCCAAATTCGATATCGTCGTGGTGGGCGGCTGTTACAACGATGGGATAGGGCTCGTCTCGCGGTGGCACGGGCTTCAGTTCGGCATAGTCGATGGGCATGGGCTGTCCTTGTTTTGCGAGCAATTCATCGCCATTGACGGCTAGCGCGCCATTGTACACGACTTGCGTCAGAATATCAGTCGGCTTGGTCGCGCCCAAAGTCGGAATTGCGCTGATAGCGACCACTCTCTGAACGCGGTTTTTTCCGCTATCATACGCGAAGCTAGCCAATAGAAAGCGCCTATATGACGCGCACCCGCCGCCTGCTCAGCGCTGTTTATCTTGGGCATTTGACCAACGACATCTTCTCGTCCATGCCGCCGGTGCTGCTGACTTTCTTGGCGGCCAGCATCCTGCCCATGAGCAACATCCAGATCGGGCTGGTCGTCAGCCTGTCGCAGTTGCTGGGCGCCTTGACGCAGCCATTTTTTGGCATGCGCGCCGACCGCACTGGCGGACGCCGGCTCGGGTCGCTGGGCTTGGCATTCAATGTCTTTATGTTCACGCTATCGGTGGCTCTGGCGGCGGCCACACGCCAATATTGGTTGATGTTCGTGCCCATGGTGATCGCCAGCATCGGCAGCGGCGCATTGCATCCGGTGGGCGCATTGCACTCGGCAGAAGCCGTGCCGCGGCGCTCGGCATTTAACATGGCCTGCTTCTTCTTGATGGGGCAGATGGGTTTGGCGCTGGGCCCGGCTATTGCGGGCATCTTGCTGGATGCCGCCAACCCCAACCTGCCCGGCAACATGGGCGCGCTGGTGGGCTTGCCGTATTTCACGGGCGGCGGCGATGTAAGTCCCATCATCGCGCTGTCTGTGCTGAGCATCCCGGCTGTTCTGCTGATGTTCACCAGCATCCCCAAGACGCATGAACACCACGCCGAGCAGAGCAAGCGCAAGTCGGAACGAGAAAATGACGCGCGCGAGCATTTCCCGCTATTCGCCTTTGTCGTGCTGGGCTTGATCGTGCTGCTGCGCGGATTAGGGCAGCAGGGCTCGGTGGCATTTGTGCCACTGCTCTTTGAACAAAAAGGCTGGGACCCGGCCGCGTATGGCACGATAACCAGCTCCTACTGGATCGCCTCTGCCATTTCGGGCTTGGTCTTTGGGCGGCTGGCGGATCGCTTCGATCGACGCCTGGTGATGATGCTGAGCATGCTGGCGTCTGCGCCGGCCTTCTTTCTGCTGCCGGCCTACGAAGGCGCATTCGCCTTTCTTCTGGCGATCGCGGCTGGCGGCTTGTCGGGTGGCGCGCACAGTTTGATCGTGGTGATGGCGCAAGATCTGATTCCACTGCGCAAGGGCTTTGCATCGGGCGCGATTTTGGGTTTCATCTTCGGCACGGGCGCGATCGGCTCGCTGGTCATCGGCGCGCTTTCCGACCAGATCGGACTGGCGCAAACCTTCCAGATCGTGGCGGCTGTCATCGCGCTGGCGGGCTTGCTGAGTCTGCTGTTGCCGCGGAAGAGGCTGGCGAGCTAAGCCGCCTTGGTCTCCATCCCGATTTGGGGGACCAAAGGGCGCTTTCAAAAAAAACGGGGGTTGCAGGGAGCGGAAGGCGGTTACATCTGCCCGCGCCGCGCCGAATGTGGTTAAATGCAGCCATGTCCAAGCTGCTTTACATCTCGCTGATGCGCCTGCCCACAGAAAAAGCGCACGGCAGCCAGATCATGCAGAATTGCGAAGCCTTCGCCGAGGCCGGCTGCCAGGTGACGCTGTGGGTGGCCCGCCGCTGGAATACGCGCGAGATGCGCAAGATCGGCGATCCATACGACTGGTACGGAGTCCAGCCCAGCTTCCGCATTCGCCGCGTTCCCTGCATCGACCTTTTCCCGCTTTTCCCCGCCGAAAGCGCCGCCTCGCGCATCGCCTTTTATGTGCAGGCGCTATCGTATGCGCTGGTCTGTGCCTTGATGCTGCTGTTTTCACGCGCCGATATCTATTACAGCCGCGATGAAATCCTCGTGTGGCTGTTGGGCTGGCTGAAACCGCAGCGAAACATCGCTTATGAAGCGCATCTCTTTCCGCCAGCTGGAAGAGGCGCAGCCTGGCAGCAGCGCGCCACCAGCAGCGCCGGCAGCGTGATCGCCATCACCGAGTCGCTGCGCCGCGACTTGATCGCCAATCGGCGCGCCAGCCCCCAGCGAAGCATCACCGCGCACGATGGCATCCGCCGCGCCCGCTATGTCGACTTGCCGCCGCAGTCCACCGCTCGTCAAGCAATCGGCTGGGATGAAAAGGCCTTCATCGTCGGTTATGTCGGACGCCTGCAAATGATCGGCATGGACAAAGGCGTCGCCAGCCTGGTCGAAGCCCTGGCTGCTGTGCCGGGCGCGCACCTGGCGCTGGTGGGCGGACCCGAGGAAATGGCGGAGTCGCTGCGCGAACGCTGGATTGGGCTGGGTCTGCCGCGACAGCATTTTTTGTACACCGGGCAGGTGCCGCCGGCAGCTGTGCCACAGTATCTACGCGCATTTGATGTTTGCGCCATGCCGCACCCGGCCACTGCCCAATTCGCCAACTACACTTCGCCACTCAAACTCTTTGAATACATGGCAGCGGGTCGCGCCATCGTCGCTTCGGATTTGGCGTCGTGGGCGGATGTGTTGAACCAGGAAGAGACAGCGCTGCTGCCGCCGCCCGGCGATACCGAAGCCTGGTCGAATGCCATCATGCGACTGTGCGATAACCTGGCGCTGCGCAGGCGTCTGGGCGCTGCCGCGCGAGAAAAGGCGCTGGCGCACTATTCCTGGGATGCTCGCGCAGCGCGGATTTTGGCGCATATTGGGCGAAACGGCTGAGCCCTCCACTCCGAGAATTGGCGCAACTTTGGCCAGTTATGCTATAATCGACGCAGATAATAAACGCGGAGGAATTCTCATGAGATATGCACTCGCCTTGTTACTGGCGCTGATTTTGGCGCTGAGTTCTCTTGCGCAAAACAGCTACATGATCCGCCTGGATGCCGAAGCGAACCTGCGCGAGTCGTGGAGTCTGGACAGTGACTTGGTAGCCCGTGTGCCACAGGGTACGCGACTGAATGTGCTCAAACATTTCAATCGCTGGCTGAAAGTGTCGTATGAAGGCAGCGAATTGTGGCTGGCTGATTGGGTGATGCACACCCGTTTGAGTGATGACGAAATGCTGCAGCCAGACCTGCCGCCTGCACCCGCCCAGCTTATGTTGCCGCCCATGATTCACATGATCCGTCTGAATACCGAAGCCAACCTGCGTGATCAGCACAGCCTGGACAGCGATATTGTTGGCAGTGTGCCCGAGGGAACGCTGCTGACGGTGATGGAAGAGTTCAATCGCTGGTTTAAAGTCATGCATGACGGCAACGAAGGTTGGCTGGCTGCCTGGGTGATGCACACGCGCCTGACTGACGAAGAAGTTAGCGATTTGTTGATGCCGCCGCCGCCGACCATAATGTATGTGGACAACTGCTGCCAGCTGGGGCAAGAATGCGACACGGACGAGCAATGGGAGGGCGGCTACAAAGACTTCCTGGCTGGCCTGTGCCTGCCGCCGGCCGACACCGATGAAGTGATCTATGACTATCCGCCTATCGCGACCATAATGGACAACTGCTGCCTGCTGGGGCGCAGCTGTGAAAACGAGGACGACTGGCAGAATGGCTACTATGACTTCGTGAGGGATATGTGCGGCATGTCCATGATGATGAGCATGTCCGACATGTCCGACATGTCGATGGACTCGATGATGATGCCCGGCTAGACAGGCATCGCTTTCCGATGCAACACATGCCCGACGCCAGCAGCAGGCTCGTGGTGATGCTGCCAAGCTGATCGCCGCGCTGCCAACTTTTTGCGTCTCCCCCCGCTAGCAAGAGATTCTTGGGGGGAGAGCATCGCTGTGAGCAGCGCTCTCATGGCGAAAGTCGATCGCGACCGTTGTGTTGATCCTGTCTTACGGATCGTCGGGGTTGTCGCTTGCGCTTTGCTACAAATGTTCTATACTTGAACATAAATCAAGCCAGCGCGAGGCAGTCATGAACCGACAGAAGCCGCCCAAGGGCATCGAATGGACGCGAATCCGGCATGCCGATGGCAGCGAGTTGCCTGAGACTATACAGCTACATAGCCTGGCTGAGCTACATTGGGTGAGATTTGAGCAAAGTGTATGAGTGACGGAACTGATAACGAAAAGAATGATCTATTTGAAGAAGTGAATGTTCGGTGCGAGACGGCTTTGGAATTCTTGGACAATCTTGACCTGTCACACCCAAGATGGACTCGGGATAATTGGATTTTCCGCGGCCAAAACGACGCCCGTTGGGAACTTACGCCAAGCCTTTTTCGCGAATGGGACAGCAACACAAATCCAGGATATGAATTCGCT
The DNA here is from genome assembly GCA_002238485.1 of Chloroflexi bacterium bin20. GTDB lineage: Bacteria > Chloroflexota > Anaerolineae > Aggregatilineales > Phototrophicaceae > UBA6055. The sequence goes on from MPMG01000011.1 coordinate 102,038, forward strand.
CTTATAAGGTTGTTCATTAGCAACGCTAACCTTGCAAACTTGCCTATCCCTAACAATTCCTTAGGTTACTTCTCCAATGAGAGTAAGCCCACAAGACGTTATCTATCAACTGGACTGATGTATGACTTTTCGCACGTAGTATTCGCGATTGCCCAGCACTCAGGTGTCCCCACTCGGTTGCTGGACTTCACGCATGATCCACTCATTGCCGCCTATTTTGCTACGGACTTCACGAATCTGTACCAGAGCTTGGGTATTAGCTCCCAACAGTTGGCAGAGTACTTCCGACAGAGTGTGGATTGCTTAGTTTACGACGGTGATCTTCAGGAGACCGTAAGAGAGCTTGCGATGAGAGTGCAATACGGTTATGATTCGTTGCCTTCAGAAATTGCAGTTTGGGCTGTCCAAGCTCAAGACTTGATCCACAATACATCCATTGATCTGCTCGAACATCCGTTTATGGAAATTCTCCCTCTGCGGATGCAAAAGGGACTGTTTATATGCGAAACTGAGTATGAAGAACCTGGTGTACAAACCGGGAAAGGCTGGCAATCACTCGACTCGAAATTGACGCGTCTAATTGATGACGATGGAATCTACAAGTTAATGATGCCGTATTCGGAGGCTGAGGCCTTGCGTGAACTGCTGATCAAGCGACGAGTCTACCCTGCTGTAGTCACACCATCGTACGAGGCGGTTGCTAAACAGACTGTGGAATTCGCCAACGAAGTGTACAGGTACAGTCCTGATCAGTCAGGATAGATTACCAAGACATCGCTTTTTGCGGTACATACGCACTGCATTGTCGTCTCTGTGGTTACTCTTCCCGATCCGGACTCAGCAGCTCCCAAAATCGCTCCAGCAAATAGCGATAGCGCAGCCCATGCCCGACCAGCGCCATCGTCAGTGAGAAGAGCCCGCCGATTGCCAATATGATCAACGTGCCAGTACCGCCATCCCAGAGCGGCGGACTGAATTCGAACAGGGCTGGATAGGCAACCATCGCCAAGATGGTCGCTACTGTCAGCAGGCTGCTCAATAGCGCGATTCGCCAGTGCTGGACGAAAGTGCGCGGCTGGTACACATCAATGCCCTGCACTTGCCAGGTGATCAGCAAACCATAGAGCGCGACCATGATGGTGATGGCAGAGCGCGTCAGCTGCAAATCGCCTTCACTGCCCAGCCAGGCAAGCAGATAGAGCACGGTCATCATGACTGCGGCGATGAAGCCCATGGTGAAGATGTAATCCATCACATCGCTGCGGAAGCGCTTGATCTGCTTGGGGCGCAGCCAACCAAACGCGATGAACGTGGCCGGCAGATTGACCGTGCCAAAGGTCGCCCAGCTGATCTGCACCGGCGTGATGGGGAAGGGCAGCGCCATGAAGGCAATGAAAATGAATAGCGCGACCATGTAAAAATTGCGCACCAGGAAGAGCTTCATCGTGCCAAAAATCGTCTGTGTGGTGGCTTTGCCTTCGCCAAACGCGCGCGGCAACGTCGACATGGCGTTGTTCAGCAGCACGATATCCGCCACATCCTTGCTGATCTGCGCGCCATCGTTCATCACAATGGCCAGGTCGGCCGCCTTCAGAGCCGGCACATCGTTGACGCCGTCGCCTACCATCGCCACATAGTCGCCATTCGCTCGCAGCGCCGTCACGATTCGCTGCTTGGTATCGGGATCAATGCGCGCAAAAACATGACTCTCGGCGACCGCGCTGGCCAATTCGCCTTCGGCCATGGCATCTAGCTCGTGCCCGCTGTAGGCACGCGCGCCAATGTCCATGCCAGCCGCCTGGGCGATCGCTCGCACCGTCTCCAGGTTGTCGCCGCTGATGACCTTGAGCGTCAGTCCCTCAGCGCGGAAGGCTGCCAGCGTGTCTTGGATGTCGCTGCGGATTTGGTCGCTCATCACGATCAGCGCCAGCGGCTGCAAATCCCAGGCGACGCTGCCTTTTGTGACATCGGGCACTTCCGCCGTCTGCGCAAAGGCCAGCACGCGCAGGCCATCTTGCGAAAGCTGCTCGGCTGTATAGGCCTGGGGATGGTCGGCGGGCAGCAATCGTTCGGGCGCGCCCAGCAGCAGCGTCCTCTCGGGCAGGCAGATAGCCGACCACTTGCGGGCCGAGCTGAAAGGGATCTCGCTGAGCTTTTCTGGCACAGCGACTGCTTGCTGGCTGTCGGCGATATGCTGCGCGATGGCTTGGGCGGTGTTGTTGTGATGCGCCATATTTTCCAGCGCAATGTGCAGGTCGCGCAGGATTTCCGCTTCGTCTGCCGCGCCGATGGGCATGATCTCATCGACAGCTAGCTTGTTCTGCGTCAGGGTGCCGGTTTTGTCAAAGCAGAGCGCCGTCGCGTTGGCCAGCGATTCTACCGCGTTGACGCGCTGAATGAGCGTCTGCTGCCTACTGATTTTCACCGCGCCGATGGTTAGCGACAAAATGGCGACCAGCACCAATCCCTGCGGCACCAGGCTGGTGGTAAAGACAACCGCGTTGCGCACGATATCCAGCAGGGCGCTGTCGATCAGGTAGCCAGTGACGAAGATCATCGGCACAAAAACTATCATCAGGACGACAGCTACTTCGACCGTTATATCGATTTTGATTTGTGTGGGCGTCTTCACCAGCTTGTATTGCTTGGCGATTGCCGAAAGGCGGTTGATCTGGCTGTTTGCGCCGACGTGGGTGGCACGCATGATGCCCGTGCCCGCCGTGCAAAAGGAACCCGAAAGCGCGCGGTCATCTGGCGCTTTGGCGATCGCGTCCGACTCGCCCGTCAGCTGCGATTCATCCAGTTCCAGCGAGTCGACATGCAGCACGATGCCATCGACAACCAGACGGTCGCCGGGCTGGATGTGAATGATCTCGTCTATGACAACTTCGCGCATGGGCACATCGACCCAGCTGCCATCGCGCCGGCAGCGCACGGTTTGTTCAGCCAGCGCCGCCAATTGATCGAGTTGCCGCTTGGCGTTGAACTCTTGCACCATGCCGAAGAAGGTATTGCTGACCACGCTGAAGCCGGCGAAGATGGCTGTTGCATAATCGCCCATGGCCACCACCCCCACCAGCATGCTGCCCAGCACCAGGTTAAACAGATTGAGCACATTGTCGCGGAAGATGTCCCAATAGCTGCGTCCGACCCGCGATTCATAGTCGTTGCTTTCGCCGCGCTGGATGCGCTGCTGGATCTCGGCGCTGCTGAGGCTGGGGATGGCTTGCTGCTGCTGGCGGGTGCGCTGCATGCGGAGCTGCTGACCGTATTTGTGGCGTCTGAGCATTATACGCGTCCACGCCCGAAAAGATGCAGGGGCTTAAATTTCGGACCGAGGAGATAGACCGCGATCACGCTAGATTCGCCCTTTGGCGCGCGCTGTGCTTAAATCGTGGCGCGCCAACAAGGAGACCTGTTCATGATCCAGATCGCAGAATTTTTGCCGCCCACTTATTCGCAGCTTTGGGACCTGGTCGCACAATGCGGCGTCCGGCATGTTGTCGGCGCGTTGGGCTTCGAGACTGCCTTTGATGGCGAGCCGCCCTGGAGCTATGCGCCGCTGCTGCGCACGAAAAACGCTTATGAAGACCGTGGCTTTACGCTGTCTGTCATCGAGAGTCGACCGCCGCTGACCCAGGCCAAGCTCGGCTTGCCGGGGCGCGATGCCGAGATCGACACCGTCTGCGAACTCATCGAGAATATGGGACGGCTGGGCATTGAAGTGTGGTGCTACGAGTGGATGGCGGTGATGAATTGGGTGCGCACAACGACGACGCTTCCTTCGCGGGGCGGCGCGCTGGTGACGGCTTATGATCATGCGCAGATGGCAGACGCGCCCCTGACCGACTATGGTGAAGTCAGCGAGACGCAACTGTGGGAAAGCTTGCATTATTTCCTGGAACGCGTGTTGCCGGTGGCCGAGGCGGCGGGCGTGAAATTGGCCATGCACCCGGACGACCCGCCCTTGTCGCCCATCCGCGGCATCGGACGCATCATGCGCAGCGTCGACAACTTCGCGCGGCTGCTGCAGCTTGTGCCCAGCGAGATGAATGGCATCGCGCTTTGCCAAGGCAACTTCACGTTGATGACTGACGACCTGCCCGCAGTCATCCGCCGTTTTGGCGACAAGGTCTTTTTCGTGCACATGCGCGATGTGGCTGGCAGGCCGCAGCGCTTTCAAGAGACATTTCACGATGCCGGCCAGTCGGACATGGTGGCTTGCATGCGCGCCTATCGCGCTATCGGCTTTGCTGGCGTGCTGCGCCCCGATCATGTGCCGACCATGGCTGGCGACGACAACCAGCAGGCTGGCTATTCGGCGATCGGGCGGCTCTTCGCTATCGGGTATCTCAAAGGCATACGCGAGGCAGTCTATGGCGACTCAGAAGGACCAGTTTCGTCCGGCGCGTCGTGATCGGGCAGATAATCGCTGTCGTCCAAAACATCATTGCTTTGGCTCCACTTCAGTTCCTTGTCGTCAATTGTGAAGATGGCGAACAGGGCGCAGAGCGCGCAGGCAGCTGCGCCGATCCACATCAGGATGCTGAAAGTCGCGGCGAAAGATCTGCGGATTACCTGACGCACAGTCTCCTGCTCATCGGGCGACAGCCAATCCGGAATGGATGTCTCTACCAAGTCGCCGGCATCCGCGGCCAGGTGTGTTTGGGCTTCTGCCGGCAACGATTTGATATACGAGTCATTCATCAGCAGTTGACCGAACCAGCCAATAGCAAGCCCGCCCAGGATGCCGACGACCAATACCTGCCCCACGCGCGTCATGGTGTTATTGACGCCAGAAGCGATACCGGCATTGGAATGCGGCGCTGAAGCCATTGCCGTCAACGTCAGCGGCGCAAATGATAAACCAAATCCCAAGCCAAAAAGAACGACTGGCAGGAAAAATGTGCTCAGGTATTCTGATTCGCCACCAGTGACGCCGACGCTGCCAAAGAAGAGGAACCCCAAAGCGATAATGACTAATCCAAGTGTCATGGGAAGTCGCGGTCCGCGCCGATCCAGCAGGGGACCCACCAGGGTGGAACCCAAAGTCGCCACCAGTATCAAGGGAATGATGGAGAGCCCGGTAAAGGTGGCGCTATAGCCTTGCACTTGTATTAGATTCAGCGGCAGATAAAGGAGCGCCGGCTGTATCACGCCATGAAATACCAAGGTGATCAAGTTTGCGGCGCTAAAGTTGCGCGACTTGAACAGCCGCAGCGGCAGTATGGCGTGTTTGTTGTTTAGTTCGCCACGCAAGAAGATGGCTATCGCGAGAACGCCGCCGAGAATGGACACAATGACTTGTGGACTGTCAAAGCCGAATGTTGAGCTTTCGATGAATCCGAATGTTATCCCGGCCAGACCGATGATGACCAGCAGCGCGCCAACAACGCTCATGCGCCTGGGCGCTTTTTTGTTGTAACTCTCGGGCACAAAACCGATGATTGCGAACGCGGCCACAATGCCCAAGGGGATATGAATGAGGAAGACCAGCCGCCACATGCCGAGATCGGTAACTACCCCCGCAAAAAACGGCGCCAAGCCCGCCATCAATACCGTGAAACCCGACCATAAACCTATCGCCCAGCCTTGACCATTCCGACTGAAGTATGCGGAAACGATTGCCAGGCTGTTGGGCACAATCATCGAACTGCCGACGCCTTGAGCCAAGCGCCCGGCAATGATGATATTTGTCGTTGTTGAAAAGCCACAGATCACCGATGCCAGCCCAAATAGCAATATCCCCACCAGGCAGACTCGATTGCGCCCATAGTGGTCACCCAGCGAGCCCGTCACCACGATTAGCGACGCCTGTACCATCACATAGGCGTTGGGAATCCAGATGAGATCGGCGCCGCGCGCCCCCAGTTCCTGCTGTATAGCCGGCAACGCTACATTGAGAGACGAACTGGCGACGAAAGCCATGCTCGCAGCGCAGATGGTCGCAAACAGCACCCAGAAGCCTGTGTGCCGACCACCAATATTTGTGCCAACTGAAACCACTTATGTTGCCCCATAGGAACTAAGGCCTATTGCTATCTTAGCACCATCTGGACAAGAATCTAATTGCTATGGGGGATGCAGACAGACAGCTGTGCCGCGAATCAGTTCAGCTTGTTGCGCTACAGGGTCCATTTGGGTTTGCCCCGTTCATTCAGGCGGCAGTTCATTTTCGATTAACTTGCTGGCCAAGGCGCCAGCCACAAAGCTTAAGCCAGCCGAGATGAGCATGACGATGCGGATGCTGTTGGAGAAAGAATGGCGAATCACCTGACGCAGCTGTGCATCTTGCTGTAGCGTCAGTCCCGCGGGCGAGGCGGTCTCGGCCATCATGACTGACTCGGCGACGATGAAGGCTTGCGCATCGTCTGACAGAGAAGTTACGGCCGGGTCGTCCAGCAGCGCATTCTGAAAGACCAGAATGACGATGCCGCCCATGATCGCGATCGCCAGCACCTGTGCCGAACGCGAGACTGTGTTGTTCAAGCCCGATGCCAAGCCCGCGTAGTGCTCATTCACAGAAGCCATCACCGCAGTTGTCAGCGGCGCCAGCGTGATTCCCATGCCGATTCCAAACAAGCACATGGTCGGGAGGAGCGTCTGGACATAGGTATCTTGCCCGTGCGTCACTTCCAGCGCCGACAGCAGCAGCATGGCACAGCCAATGACCAGGGGGCCGCATATCAAGGGCAAGCGCGGTCCAAAACGGTCGACAACGCGGCTCATCAAGAAGGATACCCCGACCATTAAGAGCGTCATCGGCAGCATGGCAATACCGACAGCCGACTCGGAATAGCCCTGCACCTGGATCAAACCAAGCGGCAAAAAGAAGAGCACGCTGTTGATCGCGCCATAGAGCAGCAGCGTCAAGGTGTTTGCGCCGGTAAAAGTGCGCGAACGAAACAGATTCAGCGGCATCATGGGGTGGTCGCTGTGTCCTTCGATCCAGATGAAAGCCGGCAGAATGGCGATCGCAGCAGCGCCCGACAGCAGCACGATGGGGTCGTCAAAGCCGCGCCGCGGTCCTTCGATGAAGAAGAACCCGGCGAGCATAAGCGCCAGTGTGCTGAGTAATGTGCCAGACAGATCGAGTTCCTGTGGCGCTTCGTCGTCATAGCTCTCTGGCACATATACCAGCAGCACGACGATGGCGAGCGCGCCCAGCGCCAGATTGACCAGAAAGATCAGCCGCCACATGCCGATCTCGGTCAGCCAGCCGCCGATGATGGGGCCTGCGCCCGATGTCAGCATGGTGAAGGCCGACCACACGCCGATCGACCAACTGCGGCGATGATGCGCGAAGTACGCGGCAACAATAGCCAGGCTGCAGGTGATCATCATGCCGCTGCCCACGCCTTGTGCCGCTCGCGCCAGGATCAGCACATCGGCGGAGTGCGTCGTGCCGCAGACGAAAGAAGCCAGCCCAAAAAGCACGATGCCAATGATGTAAAAGCGCCGGCGTCCATAATGATCGCCAAGAGAGCCGCTGACAAAAATGAAAGCCGCTTGCAGCAGCGAGTAGGCATTGACGATCCAGATGAGGTCGGTACCGCTGGCATGCAGATCGCGCTGGATGGCTGGCAGCGCGACACTCAGCGCCGTGCTGACCATGAACACCATGCTAGGCGCGAGGATGGTGGCGAAGAGCACCCAAAAGTCGCGTTGGCGCTCGCCGATTGTAGATGGTTTTATCGCCACGAAGTCGCCGCTGCCCTTCTTGAAGCCAGCAGAACATGCTGCCTGCCGACAATATTACACGATATTATCAGCAGATGGGGCAGGGACAGCGATGCGCCAGACTGTCAAGCGTGAAGCTCGGGCGAGTGGCTGCTTGCGCTAAAGCCGCTTTTCACCCTCGACTTCGCAAGTCTTCCAGCTCTTTTTCCAGCTCGGCGCGGCGTTTGGCGCTGGCTTTGCGCCCGGCCTCGAGCGCTCGCTGGCGGCGAGCATTCCAGTCTTCGCGCAGTTCGTCGGCGGTGACAGGCGAAAAGAAAGCCACCAGCAGCCCGCCAATCACAGCGCCAAGGCAAATGCCCAGCAGCAGACTCAGGAATTTGCGCACGGCAGCCAACTCTCAGAGGAAATACAGCAAAGTCGGCAGAGCGATGATGAGACCAAAAGCGCCCATGCCGTAGGGAAGATTGAGCAAAAGCAGGCAGCCTGCCACCACGCAAAGCAATCCCGCGTCACGGCAGAAGCGCTCCCATTTGCGGGTCGAAGGACCGCGAAAGTTCAAACGAAACCAGGCAATATGATCAACCGTTGCCCACACCAGCGCCTCGCGGAAGAGCAGATGCATGCCCAGATACCACCAAAATGACGCGATGCAAATCTGCAAGAGCCACATGTTCTGTCCCTCGGCCGCCCTATATGCAGCAATTGTAATGATAGCCTGGCGGCTGTCAAATAGACGTTAGAGCACATCAACCGGATCAATATCAATTTGCCAGCCGGGCGCCGGTTTGAGCTTGCGCAGCGCCGCGCGCGGGTCTGGCCCACGCAGCAGAACATGCCAGCGATAGTGGCGGTCGATGCGCGTGTAAAAGCAGGGCGCTGGTCCGATCAAACTCGTGCCCGTCAGCCGGCTGTCTTGAATGAATTTTCGCAGCTGATCGGCGGCATAATGGGCGGTCGCCTGGGCGCGGTTTGGGTCGCTGTCGCGGAAGACGATGCGCGCCAGCCGTCGGTAAGGCGGATAGCCCAATCGCTGTCGGTACTGGCTTTCGCGCTGGACAAAGGCGGCATAATCGTGTTTTGCCGCTGCTTGAATGACATAATGCTCCGGCTGATAGGTCTGCAAGACGACCTGCCCGCCCAGCACGCCGCGCCCGGCTCGGCCAGCCACCTGCGTCAGCAACTGGAAGACTCGTTCTCCCGCGCGGTAATCGGGCAGGGACAAGCCCAGATCGGCGCTGACAACGCCCACCAGCGTAACCAGCGGCAGATCCAGGCCTTTGGCGATCATCTGCGTGCCGACCAAGACATCGGCTTCGCGCGAGACGAACTTGCCCAGGATGTCGAAGTGCATGCGGGGCGAGCGCGCTGTGTCGATATCCCAGCGCAGGGTGCGGGCGGCGGGGAAGCGCTGCTGCAGGGCGCTTTCGACTTGCTGTGTGCCCGCGCCGAAGAATCGGATGCGACTCGATGCGCATTCCGGGCATTTCTGCGGCTGCTGTTCGCTGGCGCCACAATGATGACAGCGCAGCGTGCCATCGACGCGGTGATAGACCAAGGGAAGATCGCAACGTTGACATTCCAGCGTATATCCGCAATCGCGGCAGAAGACATAAGTGGCTTGTCCGCGCCGGTTTAACAGCAGCATGGCTTGTTCGCCACGAGCCAAGGTCTGTTCCAGCGCTTCTTGCAACTGGTGGCTGAACATGCTGGTATTGCCCGCGCGCAGCTCCGAGCGCATGTCAACCACAGTGACCGGCGGCAGATCGGTTGCCAACGCGTCGCCATGCAGCGGCTGATAACGGGATTCAGCGCCGATGCGACTGGCTTGCCCGAGGATGCGCTGGCGATGCCCGACGATGCGTTTGGGCAGGCGCAGCAGCTGATAATGACCGCGTTGCGAGCGATGCCAGCTGCCCAGGTCGGGCGTGGCGCTGCCCAGGATCAGCGTCGCATGGCACCGTTCCGCCAAGTTCTCGGCGGCTGCGCGAGCGTGATAATGCGGGTCGGCCATCCAGGGCGACTGCTTGTAACTGGCATCGTGCTCTTCGTCCAGCACGATCAAACCAAGATCGGGCAAAGGCGTGAAAAGCGCCGAGCGTGTGCCAACCACCACATCGACAGCGCCCGCCCGCGCCCGCTGCCAGTTGTCATAACGCTCGCCCCTGGGCAGGCTGCCATGCAAGAGCGCGACTCGCCCTGGGAATCGTTCCGACACGCGGCGCACGGTCTGCGGAGTCAGCGCGATCTCTGGCACCAGCAAGATGGCGCGCCTGCCACGCTGCAAGGTCTGGTCGATGGCGCGCAGATAGATCTCGGTTTTGCCGCTGCCGGTGACGCCATGCAACAAGTAGCGCGCAGTTCGCTCGTCCAGCAAGGCCGGGCGGATCTCCTCCCAAACAGCCTGCTGGTCGGGCGTGAGAAGCGGCGGGCTGTCGGGCACAAAGTCATAATCGCGCAGGGAATCGCGCCAGACGCGTTCTTCTCGCATATCCAGCAACCCCGCTTTGACCAGCCGGTTGAGGCGCGATTGTGTTGCGCTGGTGGCTTCGCGGGCTTCTTTGGGACTGGGCGGTGTGGGCATCTCGGCGATCGTCTGCAAGATATGCTGTGCCCAGGCATCGCCGCGCCAAAGTGACAGCTGCTTTTCTACCCGTTCTGGCGTCGCATCCAAGATGATGAGGTCTTGTTCGCCGTCTGCTGTTTCTTCAATGAAGACCAGCGCTTCGTCAATGAGCCGCTTTAGGGGCGCGCGCGTCTTTGCGCCGACCAGGCCAAGCGCATCTTGCACGCCGATGGCCTCTTCGTCGCGCGCGGCGATCGCCTCCAGCAGCCGAATGGCCTGGTTGGATTTGCCCAGCTGTTTTGCCAACTGCGGGATGTCTGCGGGCTGATAGGTCGGGTAGAGGCGCTTGGTTGTCTTCATGCGGGCGCTCGGCGGCGCGAGCACCGACTCGCTGGACAGCATGCCAGCGCGGCACAAGCGCTCCAGCTCGGTTTCGACGGGCTGCTTGGGGAAAGCGACCTTGAGCTGGCGCAGACGCAGGGGACCTCGGTCGCGCAGGCGGTCCAGCAATTGGCGCGCCAGGGGCTGGTCGGCTCGCTGCTCGAAGCCATCCAGGCTCAATTGGCGCGGACGCTCGACTGGCAGCTGATCGTTTTGGAAGGTATAGCGTTTGTCGGATTTTCCGGTCAGTCCCGGCGGCAGCATCAACCAGCAGCAGGGACCGATAGGCGCGAGGCAGCTTTCCGCCAGCCACTTCGCCAGCTGCAAGTGTTCGGGCGGCAGCAGCGGCGCTTCGTCCAGCTGCTCGATGATCGGCTTGGTTATCGTCAGCTCGGTCTTGTCGTGGATGTCCAGCACGATAGCGGCTTCCATCGTCGTGCCGAATTGCACGCGAACCAGGCAGCCCGGCGCAAGCCGCTCATCCAGCGCCAGGGGGATGTGATAGGTATAGCTTTGGCGCAGCGGCAGATTGAGGGCGACCTCGGCATAGCGCATGCGGACGACCTGCACAGGAGGTAAAGTGGGCTGTCGATTGTACGGCATCTGCCCTGTCGCGCCAACACTGCGCTGATACAATCGGCACATGGATACACCAGCGCTTTCGTCTTCGCTTTGCCTGCGCATCTTGCGGCATCTGGGCGCGTCGTTGGATCTGCCAGCCGATCTGGATACGCTGCGGCTGCTCTTGGCGCGCTATACGCGGATTGTGCCCTGGGAGAGCGCCTCGCGGATTATGCGGCGCGCGCGGCATGATTCGGCGGCGGATTGCGCTGTGCTGGGCGCGGCATTCTGGAATAACCACTTTGCGACCGGCAGCGGCGGCACCTGCTACGAGAGCAACTACGCATTCTGGGGCTTGCTGCGGCGGCTGGGCTATACAGGCTACCTGACGCTCAATGACATGGGCGAGCATGTGGGCTGTCACAGCGCTATCGTCCTGCGGCTGGATGGGCAGAAGTGGCTGGTCGATGTGGGCTTTCCTCTGCATGCTGTGTTGCCATTCCCTGGCGATGACAATACAGAGGCGCAAAGCCCCTTCTTTCGCTACACGATGCAAGCGCAGACAGCCAATCGCTATGCCATCTTCCGCGAGCCGCACCCACAGCGCGATGTATTCCAGCTGGTGGATGAACCTGTCGATGACGAGACTTATCGGCGGGCGGCTGTCCACGATTATCAGCCAGAAACGGGGCTGTTCCTGCAGGAAGTCGTGATTAACAAGCTGGTCGATGAAAGGCAGTGGCGCTTCAATAGCGGCGACAAGCCCTGGCATTTGCAGCAGTTCGTCGATGGCAAGGGACAGAATCATGCGCTGGGCGACGATGCGGCGGATACCCTGGCGCAGAAGTTCGGCATGTCGCGCGAACTGGTTGCGGAAGCGCTGCGCGTGCTGCCGCCCACAGCCTAAAAAAACGACGCTGGATTCTTTAACCGGCGTCTCAGCGAAACGCCCCTACAGCCAGCCTGAAGAAGAAGCGAGCGAGTAGGGCATCAGGCTACCGTCACATCCTCGCACAGGTAGACATCTTGGATCGCATGCAGCAGGCGCGCGCCTTCGTCCATGGGGCGCTGGAAGGCTTTGCGCCCGCTGATCAGCCCCATGCCGCCAGCCCGCTTGTTGATCACCGCTGTCGTTACCGCATCCGCAAAGTCGTTGCTGCCACTGGCGCCGCCGCTGCTGATCAAGCCCACCTTGCCCATGTAGCCGTTCGCCACCTGGTAGCGCGTCAGGTCGATCGGGTGCTCGCTGCTCAGCTGGCTGTAGATGCGTTGGTCGAGCTTCCCATAAGACGAATCGCCGCTGTTGAGCGCCGTGTAGCCGCCAGTCTGCGCAGGCAGCTTCTGCTTGACGATATCCGCGCCCAGCGTGACGCCCAGGTGATTGGCTTGCCCGGTCAGGTCGGCGCTGGATTCGTGATTGACGCCGTCAATGGTGAAGGCGGGGTTGCGCATATAGCACCACAGAATGGTCGCCATGCCCAGCTCGTGCGCCAATGCGAAAGCCTCCGCCACCTCGACCATTTGCCGATTGCTGTCTGCCGAGCCGAAATAGACCGTTGCGCCCACAGCCAGCGCGCCCATGTTCCAGGCTTGCTTGACCGTGCCGAACATGATTTGCTCGTGCGTGTTGGGGTGGGTCACCAGCTCGTTGTGATTGATCTTGACGATGTAGGGGATGCGGTGGGCGAAGCGCCGCGCTGTCAAAGCGAGCGCGCCAAATGTCGATGCCACCGCATTGCAGCCGCCCTCCAGCGCCAGCTCGATGATATTCGCGGGGTCGAAGTACGCCGGGTTGGGCGCGAAGGACGCTCCCGCCGAATGCTCGATGCCCTGGTCGACTGGCAAGATGGACACATAGCCTGTGCCAGCCAATCGTCCGCTGTCGGCGATCTGCTGCAGGCTGCGGATGACGCGCGGGCTGCGGTCGCTGTCCAGCCAGACCCGCTCGCTGAAGTCCTGCCCGGGCAAAGCCAGGCTGTCGCGCGGGATGGTCGCGCATTGGTGATTCAGCAGGTCATCGGCGGCATCGCCCAGCGCTGCGACGATCGTGTCCAGGATGGCGTTCGACATGGAGGTTTCCTCGTTGATGTGCTTCTCGCGCTCGATTATAGCAGGAATGCGCCGCGCCTGTGTTATGGTATTGTCATGTCCGATTGCTGCCACCGCCCCGCATGAGCGTCCTGGAAGAGCTGCGCCAGGCTGCCGAACTGCGCGACCCCGAACGCTGCCAGTTTCTGCTGAAGTCGCTGTTTTTAGACATGGAGTTTTATCATGCGCTGGCGGTCGTGGTGGAACAGGCGCGCGCTTTTCTGCCGACATTTGAAGCCGCCTATCCAGATGGCAAGTTTGCCCGGCAGATCCTCTTGCAGATGGTCAATACGGGCACTGCGCCGGGTCGTCTGCCGCCCGAAGCCCTGCGCGACTTTGACTATCCTGGCGCGGCGAATTATATGAAGGCGCTGGCGGATATGGCGCGGGCATTGCAGCCGGGCGCGCTGCCGCCCCGCATCGGCTATCTGGTCAGCGCGACGGCCAACGCCATCATGGCGGTGCTGGTCGAGCAGTATTATGGACGGCGCAGCGAGGCTTGGGCGGTCGTGCGCGGCCAACCCGCTTCATCGCCCGCGCAACAGATCGCCTATCAATTCTGGACCGATGACGAGGTGGCGCTGCTGGATACCGATGCCTGGCTGCAAGTTGCCGAAGCTATCGAAGCGCATCGGCAGCGAACAGAGAGAGCGCAGACATGAGGATCGACGCCTATGGGGCAGCCCCGCCTCCGCCGGGCATGTACGACTTTGCGGCGCAGGTACGCAGTGGCAGCGACGGCTTCGACAACGTGAGCGACTCCGACATCGCCCAATTTCACGCGCTGGGTTTTTTGGTCCTGCACAATGCCTTTGATGCTGCGCAGGTCGAGTCGGCGCGGGCTGGCTTGCAGGCGGCAATTTTGCGCGGCGGCGACAACATCAGCTACGAGGCAGGGGCGCGCGACCAATTGCCCCGACTCAGCCAAGACAAGCGGCTGGACAGCGTGCGCAAGCTCATGCCCATCATTGACAGCGATGCGCGATTGCGGCAATGCGCCGAGAATCTGCTGCTGCTTGATGTGGTCGGGCGCATCCTGGGCGAGCAGCCGGCGCTTTCGCAAGATATGGCGCTGCTCAAACCACCGCTCATCGGCCGCGAAAAACCCTGGCATCAAGACATGGCTTATTTCGACTATCCCGGTGGCACGACCATCCTTGGCGTCTGGATCGCCCTGGACGAGACGCTGCCAGAAAATGGCTGCATGATGCTCATCCCAGGCAGCCATCTTGAAGGACCCGTCCTGCATTTCCAGCGGCGCGACTGGCAGATCTGCGATACGGATGTGCCAGTGGGCCGCAGCGTGGCTGTGCCTCTGTCGCCAGGTGGCTGTCTGCTATTTCATTGCCTGCTGCAGCACGGCACGCCACCCAGCCGCTCGCGCAGACGCCGCTGGGCTTTGCAATTTCACTATCATGGCGTCAGCGTCGAAGCCCTGCCAGACAGCGCGCATCGTTTGCAAGTCTTTGGCGCAGATGGCAAAGATGCCAGTTGCTGATGGGAGCGGTATTGAAGCGCGCTTCTAGCTGCTGTGGCGGATGTTCATGATGTCGCCGTCTTGCACAAGATACTCCTTGCCTTCCAGCCGCTGCCTGCCCGCCGCTTTGACGGCGCTTTCGCTGCCCAGCTCGAGCAGATCGGCATAGCGGAAGACCTCGGCCCGGATGAAACCGTGCTCGAAGTCGCTATGAATGAGACCGGCTGCTTGTTTGGCGCTCGCGCCAACCGGGAAGCTCCAGGCGCGCACCTCGTCTCCACCGATCGTGAAGAAGGACTGAATGCCCAGCAGCTGGTAGGACAAACGAATGACCTTGCTGCGCGACAATTCGACGATGCCATATTCGTCCATGAACAAGGCGGCGTCGGCGGCATCCAGCTGGGCGAGCTCGGCTTCCAGCGCGCCTTGAATGACAGCCAGCGCCGCTCGCGGGTAGGGCAGTTGTACATCCAGGCTCGCCGCGTCTGATTCGTCGCCCAAATTCAGCAGCGCCAGCACCGGTTTGCGCGTCAAAAAGCCAAAGCCGCGGAGCAATTTTTCTTCGGCGGCGTCCAATGACAGGCTGCGCAGAGGCTGCTCGGCTTCCAGATGCGCATGCAGTTTTTCGAATAGCGGCTCTTCGACCAGCAGGCTTTTGTCGGCTTTGGAGCCCTTGAGTCGCAGCTCCGATTCGATGCGCCCCAATCGCGCTTCCACCGCCAACAAGTCCAGCAGCAGGAATTCGCTGTCGATGATTTCCAGGTCCTGGGCGGGGTCGATGCGCTGGTAGGGATGGGGCACGCGCGGGTCGTCAAAGCAGCGCAACACATGTAAAAAGCCGTCCACCTGCGATAGTTCGCTGCGGAATTGCCCGGCCAGTCCGCCCTCGCCGATGCCTTCGTCCAGGCCAGCCACATCGGCATAGGTGATTTGGGCATACGTGCTTTTTCTCGGTTGATACACCTGGCACAGATGATTGACGCGCTCGTCAGGCACGCGCAAGGTGGCGCTGTTCATCGCGAATTGCCCGCTGGAGGCTGCGCTGGTCTGAAAGTCGCCGCCGGTGAGCGCGTTGAAGATGGTGGTCTTGCCGCTGTTGGGCAAGCCAATGATGGCGAGTCGCATTTTGGACTAGGTCCCCCTATTGAGCCAGGCGCTGCAATTCTAGTCGCACACAGGGCGAGTCTGTAGGGGCTTGTCCGACAATTGGCAAATGCTCGTTTATAGCAACTCCAGAAAACTGCGCGCCATACCTGGAGACTGGCCAATATCAGCGCGAGAAACACAAAAAAAACGGGCGACCCCGCTTCGGAATCGCCCGCCTTGGGCCCCCCCCCCGCCCCCCCCCAAACCGGGCGGGGGGACGAACCCCCCCCCCCCCCCCACCCACAACGGGGGGGCGCGACACCCCCCCCCTCAGCCCCCCCGAAAAGTGGGGGGGAAGCACAACCCCCCTCAGTCCCCCCGAAAAGTCGGGGGGAAGCACAACCCCCCGTCTCAGCCGCAAGTCCCGATCTGCTCGACGAAGGCGGCGCTGATCCAGCCCTTCGCGCCCATGAAATCGACCTTGAGCCAGCCATCGGTCCGTTCCAGCGCCGTCAACTTGATGTTGAATGGCAGGATGTCGATGATCTCCCCGCCGGGACTGGCGCGCAAGTTCAGGATGTATTGCGTTCTCACCATGCAGTATTGCAGGCTCTGATAGACTGGCGGGATGGCGGTAGGTACGGGGGCGGGCGGGCCGGCAACCAGGGCGACCTGACCGGGGGCATCGATTGGCGCGCAGATCAAGCCCGGGTGATAGAAGGGTGGCAAGTCCGCGATTGTGCGGGGCAGCGCGGCGGTGTCGACGAATTTGATCGAACCGCTGGCAGCGCGGAAGCAGACCTGCGTGTTTGGCGAAACCCAGCCCCAGATATCCACAGTTGCGTAGGGCATGGCGGCGACAAGCTCGGGGTGGCCAAGCCCGGCGGGGTGGTTGACGCGCTGGCAGGCTGTGCCGGGGCCGGCGTTGTTAACCACGATATCGGGCTGCAGGGTCTGGCAGGTTTGGGCGGGTGAGTACTTGAAGACCGCTACGCCTCTGCTGCCACTGCTGTCGCTGGATGCTCCACTGCTGCCGCCACTGCTGCCGCTGGATGCTCCACTGCTGCCACTGGATGCTCCACTGCTGCCGCTGGATGCCCTCACGGGCGAATTGTTCTGCGTCGGCGGATGATATTCATAAGCGCCGATGTCGCAGTTGGTGTTGCCCGCTGGTTGTGGTCGGCTAAAGCCGCGCTGGTCTTCTGTGACGCCGCTGATGCAAGTCGCCGCGTTCCTCGCCGGGCTGTTGGCCGGGATGGTGTAGTATGGCGGGCTGCCGGTCGGGCTGGACGACAGTAGCGGATCGCTGGTCAGTTGGTTCAGCGTACATTTCGAGGCGTTGCCCGTGCCGCCGATGATATTGCCGCTGAGGGTGACGAAGTTGCCATCCGAGTTGTTGACGGAATCGCAGTTTATCCCCTGGTTGCCGTAGATGATGCTGTTTTGCAGGTGCACAGTGCCAAAATTCAAACGCAGTCCGCCGCGATTGGTGCTGCCGGTGCGTTTGTTTCCGGTGATGGTCACATGCCGCAACGTGACTGTGGGGGTGTTGCTGACGCTGCCCTCGCCGATAAAGATGCCGCCGCCCGACGCAGCCGTGTTGCCATAGATTGTGCTGTTGGTAATGGTGACTGTGCCGCCGCCCGCCACCCCGATGCCGCCGCCATTCTGGGTCGCCGTATTGCCGTGGACGGCGCTGCGACTCATGTTCAGCGTGGCGCCGTTTGCGACCCAGATGCCGCCACCGTGTTTTCCACTACTGCTGGTTGTGCTGTTGCGCACGACAACCTGATTCAAGGTGGCTGTCCCTACTACTTGCAGCCCGGCCCCGTTGCCGCCGGATCTGGCGAAATTGCTAATGATCAAGCGGTTCAGCGTGAGATGTGCCCCCACATAAACGGTAAACGCATAATAGGTATCCGCGCCGTTAATCGTGTAGCCATTGCCGTTGATGGTGATATTAGCCGTGATCGTTTCGGGATATGTGCTCAGGGTGATGTTGCCGGTGATGTTGATGGTGTCGGCTTCGCTGTTGGCATTGGCCGAGGCGATGGCGCTGACCAGCGTGGCGCTGTTGTTGGCGGTGAATGTCGCGGCGGATACCTGGAACGCCGGAAGCAGAAACAGGACCAGCGCAATGAGCATTAACTTGAAGGCAAAAGCGGATTGGAAATGAAACGAAGCGGAATTGTTACGCGATATTACGGGGGGGGGGGGGGATATTGCGTTTAAAAGCGTTTTTTTTTCAATACTCCATTTTTCCCGGGGGGGTTCCTGGGGGGAAGGGGTATAGTGCGCTTAACAGCGTTCATCTTTCAATACTCCATTCTTGCCTGGGCGATGTCATGTGGAGAAGCGCTTGTTTTGGAACGCATAGATAAAATACCTATTTTATCGCATACTTTTCAATGATAATGCCATTTCCTGGCTTGTCAAGCAATTTGCGAGAAACGGGAGTGGCGAATGCTGTGGTTAAAGACACCCCCCTCAGTCCCCCCGAAAAGTCGGGGGGAGGCAACGGCGCGCGCGGATTTCTACGCATGTCGGGGATGGGGAAACGCCATATACACGGAATTCGCCACCCCCGGGGCGATTAGCGTGGATTTGGGACACAAGAGATTCTCTGCGCCTTCTGCGGTGAATTGACCTTGTGTCGAGCATCACCCATACAAGCGCCGATACAGCTCGGACTGTCGTTCTCGCGCGGCACGCATCGTCTCGACTCGCGCCGGTATAGGCTGCGCGATGCGGCTGATTTGCGGAAGCTCTGCGTCCAGCGCCACCCCATCCAGGCTGCGCCGCATCATCAGCGCCACGCCACGCGCCGTAACTTCGCTTTCTGCCAGCAGCAAGATGGGGCAATCAAAGGCGTCCGCCAGCATTTGCGCCCAGGCCTTGGAAGCATTCAGCGCGCCACCTCCCGCCAGCACAGTCGCCTCGGGCGATTCCAGTTGCTGATAGATGAGCGACAGTCGCAGCGCCACCGCTTCCAGATGCGCTTGCAGCAGGTCGAGCCGGCTGGTGCTGCGGCGGAGGCCATGGATGGTGCCGCTGGCATCGGTTTGCCAGCCCGGGGCGCGTTCCCCCGCCAGCAGCGGCAGCACGACCAGTCCGTGGACAGCGGGCGGACGAGCGATCAACTGGGCGTCCAGGTCGGCTGTCTCGCGCAGCAGATCGCGCCACAGCCATTGATAGACATTGCCGCCTTCGCTGGTTGCGCCGCCGACCAAGGGCATATCTGCGCTCACCAGGTAACGCCACAAGCCATCTGGCACGCGCTGCGCATTTTTCACTGCGCGCAGTGCCGCCGTTGTGCCGATGGTCAGGGCGATATACCGCGCATCCACCGCGCCCGAACCGACATTGGCAGCCGCGCCATCGCCCACAGCCAGGAAGAAAGGCACATCGCGCAGGGTTTTCCAGCGCCGGGCATAGGCATCGGTCAAGCCGATCTGCGCATCGTCATAATCCGCCAGCGACGGCAATCTCGGCAGCAGGCCAGCGCCACAGAGCTGTCGCGCATACTCGGCGTGCCATTGGCAAGTTTCGCTTTCCAGCAGCCCTGTCCAACTGGCGACAGACAAGCTCGTGGGCATGTCGCGCCCGAACCAGCGCGCGTAGCAATAGCCGCCGATATCGCTGATGCGCTGGATTCGCGCTGCGGCTGCGGGCTGGTGATGGCAGAGCCAGTTGTATTGCGCGGGCAAATAGGCCGTATGCAGCCGACAGCCGGTCGCCTGATGATAGTCGCCTGCATCGCCAGCCAGTTTTTCCAGCAACTGCGGAATCTGCTCGTGGCTGCGCGTATCGGCATAGGTGATCAGCGGTGTGCAAGCCTGTCTATGGGCATCGATGCCCAGCCAGTTGCCGACGAAGCAAGCCATGCCCAGCGCGCGGATGTCATCGGCGGACGGATGCTGCAAGATCTCGTCAATGCAGCTTTCCACCAGCGCGCACAGCCCCTCGGCTTTGGCAGTGGATGCGCCATAACTATCACTGGCGAAATCGTGCGTCCGGCTGACGACAGCCCCCGGCAGCAAACGCGCCTCGTCATCAAAAAGCAGCGTCCGCGCCGATGAACTGCCCAGATCGATGACCAGCAGCGACATCTAGCCGCCGAGGATGGCTTCGATTCGCGCCAGCTCCTCGTCGCTGAAGCCGAGATTGTCCAGCGCGCCCACGGCATCCACGATTTGCGATGATTTGCTTGCGCCGATCAAAGCCGATGTCATCTGTGGGTGGCGCAAGGTCCAGGCCAGCGCCAGTTGTGCCATCGTTTGTCCGCGTTCCATAGCGAGCTCGTTCAATGCGCGCACTTTGTCGAGCTTGGCGGCCGGCAATTTATCGCTCCACTGATTCTTGATGGCGCGCGAATCGCCCGGCACGGCGTCGATGTACTTGTTGGTCAGGATGCCTTGATCCAGCGGCGAGAAGCAGATGCAGCCGACGCCCTCCTGCCCCAGCACATCCAGCAAGCCGTCTTCGATCCAGCGGTCGAACATGTTGTAGCGCGGCTGGTGGACCAGGCAGGGTGTGCCCAACTCCCGCAAGATATCGACAGCCTGTTTGGTCATCTCGGGACGATAGCTGGATATGCCGGCGTAGAGAGCGCGGCCGCTGCGTACGATGGTATCCAGTGCCGACATGGTCTCTTCCAGCGGCGTATCGGGGTCGGGGCGGTGGCTATAAAAGATATCGAAGTATTCCAGCCCGGTGCGCTTGAGGCTTTGGTCGCAACTGGCGATCAAGTATTTGCGCGAGCCCCACTCGCCATAGGGTCCGGGCCACATGCGATAGCCGGCTTTGTTGGAGACGATCAACTCATCGCGGTAGGGCGCCAGATCCTGGCGATAGATGGCGCCAAATGTGTCTTCGGCGCTGCCAGGCGGCGGACCATAATTGTTGGCGATATCAATGTGGGTGACGCCCAGATCAAAGGCCGTGCGCAGCATATCGCGCGAATTCTCCAGCAAGTCGTTGCCGCCGAAGTTCCACCAGATTCCCAGCGAAATGGCGGGCAGCAGCAGACCACTCTTGCCACTGCGGCGATAGTCAATGGAGTCGTAGCGCGATTGCGCGGCTTGGTAGGGCATGGGTGCTTCTCCTTTATCGGCTTTGTCACAGATTTCTGTCCGCGATTATAGCGCAATCCCCGCCAGCGCTCGAAGGACGAACAAGGGTAACGCCTGCCCAAGCCCGTGCTACAATACAGCCTGAATCTGACAAAATGCGGGGACAGCCATGGCGCGGCGCTTGGGCATCGCCATATTGCTTCTGGGCGCGCTGCTGATGCAACCGGCCGCTGCGCAAGACAACTTCCGCGATGTTGTCGAGTTGACGATTGACGCCGGCTTCAACGGCTACTTTCGCCCCGACGACTGGACGCCGGTGCGCGTCGCCATGACCAACAATGGCGAATCGCTGCGCGGACGACTGGTGGTGCGCCCCGAGACTTCTGGCACTGTCGTGGGCAACGCGTTCAGCACAGCTGTCGAGTTGCCCAGCGGCGCGCAGAAAACCGCCACGCTCAACATCCAGGCGCGCACGTATCCCGACCAGATCCGCGTCGAGCTGATCGACGATGACGGTGGACTGCGAGCCTCGCGCGATGCGCCTCTTTTTGATTTGCAGCGGGGCGACCAACTGTATGCCGTTGTTACAGGCGCAAACACAGCCGCCCCCAGCTTGACGGGCCTTCATATCGGCGGCTACCGAGCAGAGCAAGCCATTTGGAGCCTGCCCAACCTCCCCGAGCGCGCGCAGTCGCTGGCATCTCTGGATATGTTGATGCTGCTGAATATCGACAGCGAAGGTCTGTCGCTCGGGCAGCGGGGCGCCATCGAGCAATGGGTGGCGGACGGCGGACATCTGCTGGTGGGCGGCGGACCAAGCGCAACAGCAACCGCCAGCGCGCTGGGTGAGTTGCTGCCTCTGCTGCCGCAAGAAGCGCAATCCATTGATGATCTGAGCGAGCTGGCGCGATACGCCGGCGACAACCAAAGCGAGCTGCGAGGTCCTGCCATTATCGCGCGTGGACAATTGGCAGACGGCGCGACCGTGCTGGTCGAGCAGGCTGGCATTCCTCTGCTAGTCCGGCGCAAATTGGGCGCTGGCCTGGTTGATTATCTGGCGGCAGACCCGACGCTTGCGCCGCTGGCCCGCTGGGATGGCTTGACCGAATTGTGGCGTAAATTGCTGCTGACGCGCCCGCCACAGCCAGCCTGGCGCAACGACTTCACGCAGTCGACTTGGGGCGCGGAAGCCGTCGCCAACCTGCCCGGCGTAGACTTGCTGCCGCCACTGCAGACGCTCTGCCTGTTCCTGGCGCTGTATGTCATATTGATCGGACCGCTGAATTATGCGCTGCTTTCGCGGTTGCGGCGTCCGGGCTGGGGCTGGCTGACCATCCCGCTGGTCATCGTCAGTTTCACCGGCATCGCCTGGACTGTCGGCTTCAACCTGCGCGGCGCAGAAGTCATTGTCAGCCGCCTGACAGTGGTAGAATCCTACGCCGACCGCGATGAAGCCCGGCTGCGGCAGTACATCGGTTTGCTTTCGCCGCGGCGCGCCACCTATTCATTGAGCCTGCCCGAGGACAGCTTTTTGGCAGTGGCCGGGGCGACAGCGAACGCCAGCATCTTCGCCAGCAACACCATCCAGACCTCGACTGAGATCGCCCAAAGCTCGCGATTCAGCGCCGACGAATTCACCATCGACGGCGGCATCTTCGCCAATTTCAGCGCCAGCGGGGCTGTCGCCAAGCTCGATATCGGCGGCAGTTTCACGCTGTCTTACGATATCGTCGAAAGCGGACGCATGCTGCCGACTTTCCAGGGCGCGATCAGCAATCGCAGTCAGGTCGTCCTGCGCGATGCCGTGATCGTCGGCGCTGGCTTTTCCCATGCGCTGGAAGCTGACTTTGCGCCCGGCGATATCGTGCCGCTGGGGCACGACGAATTGCGCGCCGACCTGGTCGACCGTCCCGCCCAGCCCAATCCGCTGGAGCTGAATGTCTCGGCGCTCTATGGCGAGCAATCGCCTTTCACTGGCAGCGATCGCAATATCAGCATCAAAGATTTGCAGGGCGGGCGATACCTGCGCACGCGGGCTTTTTCCAGTGCGGAGTCGCTGCGCGACCGGCAATTGGCGCGCGAACAATCATTCCTGGCCAGCTTCATGCGCGATGAATTTGCGTCTACGGCGCGGGGCACGGGTCTGTATCTGCTGGGCTGGAGCGATGCCTGGACGCGCGACCTGGAAATTGAAGGCGCTGCCTGGAGCTCGGTCGATACCACGCTCTATATCATCGAGCTGGCAGTCGATATTACGCTGCCCGAGCGGCGCGCCACCCTGACGACAGAGCACTTCAGCTGGATGGCGCTGGACAGGCAGGGCGTGGCCGACAATGGCACAGACAACTTCAGCATATACGAAGACGGCGCAGTTACTTTCCTTTTTCAGCCGCTGCCCGGTCTGGCAATGACGCAGGTGGAGCATATGCAGGTCGAAGTCGATCGCGGCGGCGGCTTCACCCAGTCGCTGGATGTGCAATTGTATGACTGGGCGCGCGGCGAATACGATGTCTTTGGCTATCGCGATGGCAATGTGCTGGAGCTGGCCGAGCCGGCAGCGTATCTGGGGCCAGGCCAAGCGCTGCGTCTGCGCTTGGTGCATGGCGGCGGCATCGGCACAGTGCGCGTGCGAGATATTCGCATCGCCCAAACCGGGCAATATTGAGGAGCGGCGATGGACGCCATTATCAGGACGAAGGAGTTGCACAAGTCATTCGGCAATTTTCATGCCCTGCGCGGCATTTCGCTGGAGGTGCCGGCTGGCTCGATATATGGCTTTGTTGGTCCCAATGGCGCTGGCAAAACCACCACCATGCGCATTTTGACTACCTTGACGCGCCCATCGGATGGAGAAGCCTGGGTGGCCGGACATTCGGTGCACGAAGACCGCCGCGAAGTTCGCCGCGCCATCGGCTATATGCCCGATGAATTCGGCGTTTATGAAGACCTGCGCGTCTGGGAATACCTGGACTTCTTCGCCGCTTGTTATGACATCCCCGAAAAGAAGCGCAAGACTCTGGTGGCTGACCTGCTGGAACTGGTCGACTTGCAGCATCGGCGCGAGGACATGGTCGACAAGCTCAGCCGCGGCATGAAGCAGCGCTTGTCACTGGCGCGTACACTGGCGCACGACCCGCAAGTGCTGGTATTGGACGAGCCGGCCTCGGGCTTGGACCCGCGGGCGCGCGTGGAAATCCGCGAGCTGCTGGGCGAGCTGGCAAATATGGGCAAGACGATTTTCTTCTCGTCGCATATTCTGGCCGATGTAGAAGATGTCTGTTCGCATATCGGCATCATAGAAGCTGGCGAGATCATCATGCAGGGCAGCATCGACCAACTGCGGCAGCAACTGATGGCGCATCGTGAAATCATCATCACCGTCATGGACAGCGCCGCAGCCGAAAAAGCCCTTTCGCTGGCGAGCGGCATGGCGCAGGTGGTAACAGCGGAAACCATCACCCCGCGCAATGGTCGGTCGCGAGTGCGGGTCGATTTCGCCGGCAGCGATGAAGAGCTGGGCGCATTTAGCCAGCGACTCTTTGAGGGCGGTGTGCCGCTGCTGGGATTCAACGAAGAAGAAAAAGACCTGGAGCAGATGTTCATGCGCGTGACCCGCGGCCTGGTTACCTGAGGCGCGGCAGACGCAGCAACTTGGAAAGGAACACATGGCGACCCATACAGCAGACAACCTACACATCCACGCCAACGACAGCGGGCGGGCGGGCGCATTCGCGGCACTGGATGCGCGGCGCGCTGGCTGGGACACGCTCAACTTCGCTGCGGTGCGGCTGGGCACGGGCAAAACATTCGAAATCGCCATCGACAACTTTGAATATGTCGCTGTCGTGCTGGGCGGGCGCTGCACAATCCGCACCAACCGCGGCGACTTCGAGACGATCGGGCGGCGCGAGGATGTCTTCAGCGGCCTGCCCTATGCCGTCTATTTGCCGCCAAATACAGAATTCGAAATCGAGTCGCTGAGCGACAATTTCGAGTTTGCCTCGTGCTGGGCGCCTACCGAAATCGAGCATCCCGCGCGATTGATCACCCCCGCCGATATTGAACTGCGCATGCTGGGCGGCGGCAATTGCTCGAGGCAGATGTGCCGGTTGATCGGCGGTGGCTTCCCCGCATCGAGGCTGCTGGCCTATGAGCTGTACACGCCGGGCGGAAATTGGTCGAGCATCCCGCCTAACAAGCACGACAGTCATCGCACAGATGAACGCGGCACTGTGCTCGAGGCGCAGCTGCACCGCTTTAGCTTCTACAAGTTCGATCGTCCAACCGGCTATGCCTTTCAGCGCGTATATGCCGCCGACCAAAGCTGGGATGTGACCATGCTGGCGCGCCAGCACGACCTGGTTTTGATGCCCGAAGGCTATTACACGCTGGTCAGCGCGCCGGGCACGACGACCTATACGTTGAACTTCCTGGCTGGCTCAACGCGGGATTTCGCTCATAGCGATGATCCGCGCTACGCCTGGCTGGCAGAGACATTGCCGACATTGGATGCGCGCTTGCCGGTGGTCGACCCGGGTATGGAAATCGGTTATTGAGCCGCACTGCGATTCCTGGCAGCAGCATGTCTACGACGAAGTTGTAGATTCAATCAAGCGTACTCGGCATTTTTGTACTACAATCCTTGTCTGTGAACATTTCGAAAGCAAGGGACAGGAGCAATCATGCGTCGACTTATCGTTTTGTTATTGAGCTTGCTGGTGTTGGTATCGCTGGGTACAGCGGCTGTCGCGGCACAGCAGGTGCACATCGTCCAACGTGGCGAAACGCTCTCCATCATCGCAGCGCGCTATAGCGTGAATCTGGCTGATCTGCTGCAAGCCAACGGGATGACGATGGACTCGATCATCCATCGCGGCAACCAGATCACTATTCCCGGCGCCGGTGGCTCAAGCGCGCCAGCCGGCCCGGCAGCGCCCGCCGGCAATACCACCTATACTGTGCAACGTGGCGACTATCTGTCTCTGATCGCCGCGAATCATCGGACCACCTTCTTGCGCCTGGCCGAGTTGAATGCGCTGATAGAACCCTATATCCTGCATACGGGGCAAGTGCTGATTGTGCCCTCGATTGGCGGAGCAGCCGCGCCTGGTGTTGGACCCCCGAACGGGCAGCCGTCGAGCTACTCATCCTATACCATACAGCCCGGCGATTCGCTGGCTGAGATCGCCGCCAAATATGGCATGACCTATTTCGATCTCGCGCGACTGAACAACATCGACGATCCAGATGCCATCAAGGCCGGGCAAGTGCTGCAAGTGCCCGGACCGCCAGCGCCACCTCCACCTCCTGCTCCAGCGCCAGCAGTAGAAGGCGCGCCTGCTCCGCCACCCAGCCCGTCTATTTCTGGCGGCTTTGAACTGGGCGGGCAAGCGCTCGGGTTCACGCAGCCCGAAGCTATGCGCAACGCGCGCATGACCTGGGTAAAGCGGCAAGTACGCTGGAACGGCAGCCAGGGCGCTGGCGACTTCCAGTCCTGGATCGACCATGCGCATGGCCTGGGCTTCAAGATCTTGCTCAGCGTCATCGGCGACCATCATCAGTTGGCGAGCAATCCTGGTCAGTATTATCAGAACTACGCCAACTTCCTGGCTGGCTTGGCGCGAGGCGGCGCGGATGCCATTGAAGTCTGGAACGAATCCAATATCGACCGTGAATGGCCCGCCGGGCAAATCAGCGGCGCCAACTACACGCAGATGCTGAGCGCGGCTTTTCACGCTATCAAGGGCTCCCGCGGCGAAACCATGGTCATCAGCGCTGCGCCTACACCGACTGGCTATTTCAGTGGCGGCTGTACACCCAATGGCTCTAATGATGACTGCTACATTCGCGAGATGGCGGCGGCGGGCGCGGCAAATGTGATGGACTGCGTCGGCGTGCATTGGAACAACGGCTTCCTGCCACCAACAGCGACCACCGGCGGACCCAGTGGCCACTACAGCTACTACCTGCCTGCCATCACCAATTTGTACCGCAGCGTCTTCCCGGGCAAGCCATTGTGCTTCACTGAACTGGGCTACGTCTCGCCCGAAGGCTACCCGCCGCTGCCCGACCAATTCTCCTGGGGTCAGGGCACAACAGTGGCAGAGCAAGCGGCTTGGCTGGCGGGCGCGGTCAACTTCCTGCGCGGCCAAAACACGCGGCTGATGATTGTATGGAATGTCGATTCGACCTCCTATGTTGGCAATGACCCGCAAAGTGGCTATGCTATCGTGCGGCCCGGCGGCGGCTGCCCGGCCTGCGACACATTGCGCGCAGCCATGGGTGGCTGATCGCGACTGTATGACAATTGCAGGGGCGGCATTTGCGTCGCCTCTGCTAGTCCAGTCAAGGATCTGCCCCCTCGGTCTCAGCCTACGGTTGGCCTAGGGCCGAGGCGGTGACTCGCCCACCAAAGGTTTACCCCCGGGTATCATTGTGGGGAAGGCTGCCGCGAACCTCCTGTTGTCACGAAGATCCGCTGTGGGCGATTCTGTGAGTCGCCCACAGCAGCCAATACTTGAAAAACGGGCCAGCCCGCCTAGAGTTGGTATTCGCCGGTGACGCGCACGATCTTCTGGCTGTAGTTCTCGACATAATCCAACAGTTTGTCTTGCAGATCGTGCCAGTCATCGCTGGTGAGAATGTCGCGCATGGCTTTTTCGTCGGCAGCCAACGCGCCTGCCATAATGCGCGGAATATCGCCGCTGGCATAAATGTTGTACCAGGCCTCAATAGGCGTTAAGCCGAGCTTGGTCGAGCTGGGCACCCAATCGCGCATGACAAATTCAAAGTATTCTTGATCCAAACCAGGTTTGATATCCCAGCTCATCAGCAGCTTGATATTGCCGTCTCGCATAACAGCGACCTCGCTTGGTCGGTGGGCAGCCTGCGCTAACTATAGCGCAAAAAGGGCGCGCGGTTATATGAATGCCTAGCTCTTGGGCTGATTGGCGCGCAGCAAGGCGATTTGGGATGTTTCTGGCAAAGACGATGCCGAAAGGCGCAGGCTGTCTTGCTCGGCAACCTCGCCCGCGCCCATGGCTTTGAGAAATCCCTCGAGCGCCTCTGGATAATCCACCAGAGGCAGGCAGGCATGGCGCATGGGGATGACAAAGGTCGGCTCGATGGCGCTGATCAAGTCAGCCATTTGGTCGCCGCTGAGGTGTTCGCCACCAATCGGCAGCATACATGCGTGCACTTCGTCCAACTGCTCGGCGATGGACAAGTCGGGCGGAGCATTCAGCGCGCCCAGGTGAAGCAAGGTGAGTCCGTTGGGATATTCGATGATGTAAGCCACATTGTGCAGGATGCTGGACCTGGCTTCGTCATATCGGTGCAGTGGCATGCCCGTCACAAAGAGCTCGCCGACTTCGTATTCGCCCGCGCCAGTGATTGTGTATTGACGGTCGCGAATAGGCGCCAGCTGCTGCGGGTCTGCTTTGTGGCTGAGCGTTACCAGGTCGGCTTTCAGGTGCAGCGCTTCCAGGCGATCATCGGGCAGATGCGGGTCGGTCAGGACGCTGGTATGTCCGCGCTCGGTGATGCGAAAGCAACTGCCGCCAAAATAGGTGATGTCCAAATTGCCGCTCCTTGTTTGCGCGTTAGAATCCGGCGCACGCTGTTTGTCCTTTTACCACATCGGGCGCATTTGACACAGAGCCGACCTCAATCCACCAGCTTGCCCCATTCGTCCAGCGCGGCAGTCAAATCTGCTTCGGCTTTTGTATAGGCTTCTCCCAGCGCTCGCACCTGGCCGGCGTCGGCAGAACGGCTGGCGGCTTCCAGCTGGGCGGTGATCTCGCTCATGCTGGCTTCCAGACTGCCGATTTTCGCTTCCAGTTCTTCGGCGCGGATGCTTGCTTCGTAAGGGTTGAGTCCGTTGATTTTGCTTTTGTAGCTGGCCGGTCGCTTGCCGCGCTGCCCGTTGCTTTCAGCGTCTGACGCAACATCGGGCGATTGCTGGCGATGTTGACGCGCGCGCAGATGTCTCTGGTAGCCGCCATCGGTCACGAAGAACTCGCCGGGCGTCAATTCCCAGACCTGCGTGGCCAGGGCGTCGATCAGGTAGCGGTCGTGGCTAACCAGCAGAATCGTCCCGCCGAAGCGAGCCAGCACCGCTTGCAGCACATCCTGGCTGTCGATATCCAGGTGGTTGCTTGGCTCGTCCAGCAACAGCAGGTTTGCGCCTTGCAGCGCCAGCTTGGCCAGCGCCAGTCGTCCACGTTCGCCGCCGGAAAGCGACGAAACCTGTCGGAAGACATCTTCGCCGCTAAATAGAAAGCGCCCCAGCCAGTCGCGCGCCTGCGAATTGGGCATGGGCTTGATGCGAAAGAGCTCGTCCATCAGCGAGTTATTGGCTATGAGGTTTTCGTGCGCCTGGGCGAAGTAGCCAGCTTTGACGCGCGCGCCCAGCCGCACCGTGCCCGCCAGCGGCATCAGCGCGCCACATAGCGTCTTCAGCAGAGTCGACTTGCCGACGCCGTTGGGGCCGATGATGGCGACTGTCTCGCCGCGCAGCACCAGCAGATCGGGCAGCGTCAGCAGAGGGCTGGCCGCAGCATAGCCGATCTGCAAGTCGCGCGTGATGATGACCTGGTCGCCACTGCGCTGCGCCTCGCCCATGTCGATGCGCATCTGCTTGCGGTTTTTGGGTCCGCTCTCCAGGATGAGCCCGCGCTTGCGCATGGTTTCCAGCTTTTTGAGGCGACCTTTGGCTTGGGCGGTGCGCTGGCTGCCCATGTGCCGGCGGATGAAAGCCATCTCTTTGCGGATGAACTCTTGCTGCCAATAATATTCGTGGCGCAGAGTCTCGCGCTGGGTGTCTCGCTGCTGCTGCCAGGCGCTGTAATTGCCACGAAAGACTTGCATGCGGCCCCGTTCCAGTTCCCAGATCATAGTCGCGTAATGGTCGATGAAATAGCGATCGTGGCTAACAGCGATCACAGCGCCCGGGTAGGCAGCCAAAGTCTTCTCAAGCCATTCGACCGCCGCGATATCCAGGTGATTTGTCGGTTCGTCCAGGATGAGCAGGTCGGGCGCTTCCAGCAGCAGCCGTGCCAGCAGGGCGCGTGTCTTTTGTCCGCCAGACAAGGTCGGCAGGGACATGTCGTATTCGGCAGCGGTGAATCCCAGCCCGCTCAAGACCCTTTTGATGCGCGTTTCATAGCTATAGCCGCCCAGGCGCTCGAATTCGGCTTGCAGCGGACCATAAGCTGTCAGCGCGGCATCGAAGTGGGCGGGGTTCGCCATGCGCTGTTCCAAAGAATTTAGACGGTCTTCCATTGCGCGGAGTTCGGCAAAGGCGGTCAGTTGCTCTTGCCAGAGGCTGTGTTCGCCAGCCAATTCCGGTCGCTGGGGCAGGTAGCCGAGACGCGCGCCATTCGCCATTCGGACTCCGCCGCTGGTGGGCTGGTCGATGCGAGCCAGCAGATTGATCAACGTGGTCTTGCCCGCGCCATTGGGGCCGACCAGGGCGATGCGCGCGCCATGCGGGACAGCCAGGCTGATCTCGCTGAAGACTTCGTCCGCACCGTAGAATTTGCTGAGTCGCTCGGCTGTCAGCAGCGACATGGCGATCGCTCTCGTCAAAGAAACGCAAGCAGTATAACACAGCGGAGGTCGGCGCTTAAGCTTGAGTTGGCTGGGGCGATTCCGCTACAATCGCGCGTGATGGACGACCTGCACAGACAATCAACAACCGGGCGGGGCCGGCGTGCGCTGCGCTGGCTGTTGGCATTTCTCATCCTGGCGCTAGCGGCGACCGTTGTCGTTTTGCAATCTGTGCAGCAGGAACGGGCACGAGCGAAGAATGATCTGGCACAGGCAGCAGACTACCGCATCAGCCAACTCGAAATTGGCTTTGGGCGCGGCTACAGCGGCGATGGCTGGCAGCTTTATTTCTCCGAGCCATCGTCTACAGCAGAACGCGCGGATTATCGTGGCGGCATCGACAGCTTGTTGGCAGTGGCCATCGACAATACGCGCGTGAGCCTGGATATCGCCGTCTTCGACCTGGACAACCCGACAATCGCGGATGCTATCGCAGCGGCGCATCGGCGCGGCGTGGCTGTGCGCATTGTGACCGACGATGAACATGGCTTGCATAATGAAGAAAGCGATCTGCTGCGGCGGCTGCGCGAGGCGGGCGTGTCGATAATCGACGATGGGCGCAGCGCTTTGATGCACAACAAATTCATGATCCTGGATGGGCGGACGGTCTGGACAGGGTCAATGAATTACACCATCAATGGCGCATACCGGCACAACAACAATGTAATTGTGCTGGACGATGCGCGGGCGGTCGCTGCCTATCAAGCCGAGTTTGAGGAGATGTACCTGCGCAGAGAGTTTGGCCGGCGCTCGACCGATGCCGGCCTGCAGTCTTTCGTGCTAGGCACGGGCGAAGTCAGCGTCATTTTCGGCGCGGAGGGCGATGAAATCAGCGCGCTGCTGAAGGAAATCGCCTCGGCGCGCCACAGCATCCATTTCATGGCCTTCGTTTTTTCGCTGGACGAGCTGGCGCTTGCCATGCTGCGGCAAATGGAAGAACACGATGTGCCTGTGCGCGGCATCTTCGAAAGGCGCAGCAGCCTGGCGAACTGGAGCGCGATGCCCGAGCTGTACTGCGCTGGCGCAGGCGTGCGACAAGACGGCAATACCTACTATCTACATCACAAAGTGATCATCATAGACGAGCAAACGGTCATCACCGGGTCATTCAATTTTTCCAACAGCGCGGTCAAGAGCAATGACGAAAATCTGCTCATCATCCGCCATCGAGAAATCGCCGCGCTATACCTCGATGAATGGCAGCGGCAGTGGGACAGCGCCAGCCGCGTTCTGGGAGGCATGGTCGACTGCGGCTAGCTTTCGCGGCATTTGCGCAGGCGCAGGGGCGACTTTTTGGGCTGCCGCTCGATTTCGCCACGCGCTTCCAGGTCCAGCTGCACGGCTTTGCAATACCAGCGCACCGAGCCCGGCTTGGGGAAGAGCGACTTGGGCACAGCCTGCCCCTGCAAGTGGTCGCGCACCTTGTCTTCCAGCTCGCTGAAAGGCATCCAGCTGGATGCGTGCAGCGCCGTCAGCATGGCTTCACGAATGATGTGGTACTTGTCGGATTTCAGGTTTTCGCGGTGCTCGGGATGATTGATATTGCGAGCGCGGATGCTGGACATGGCGCTACTCCCTGGTTTTTTGCGGTCATTTCGTCAGCTACTAAGGCGATGCCACCTGCGCATACAGACGCTCGACATCGTCTTTGCGACACAGCTGCGTGCCCGGCGTCATGACGGCGGCGCTGCCAGCAGCCACAGCAAATCGCGCCGCATCCTGCAGACTCCGTCCCTGCGCCAATGCCAGCACGAGGCCGCCAACCATGCTGTCGCCCGCGCCCACTTTGCTGCGGATGGGCACAATAGGCGCGCGCAGCGGCACATATTCGGCGCAGGTTGCCAAGGCGGCGCCGGCTGCCCCCATCGAGACGATTACGGCTTCCGTCAGTCCACTGGCGATCAATCGTTGAGCAGCATGCCGAATCTGCGCTTCGTCAGCCAGTGATTCGCCCGCCAGTCGCTCCAGCTCGCGCAGATTGGGCTTTAGCAAGAACAGTCCGGCCTCGCCTGCGGCTGCCAGGGCATCGCCTCCGCTGTCGATGATCACGCGGCTGTGCTGGCCATGGGCGCGGTTTGCCAGTTGGGCGTAGAAGTCCCTCGGGGCGCCCTCGGGCAGGCTGCCGCTGACGACCAGGTAGTCGGGCTGCAAGTCCAAACTGGCATCCAGGCAGGCGCGCCATTCAAGCTGGCTGAGCGCGGGGCCGGGCAGCGTGAAGCGATATTGCAAGCCACTGCTGTCTTCGTAGCAGATGAAATTCTCGCGCGTGGTGCCAGCGATAGGCAGAGCGAGTTGATTGATGCCTTCGTCGGTCAGCAGCTGCTGCAGTTTTTCACCGGTGTGTCCGCCAGACGCATAGACGGCGCAGGCTGTCCCGCCCAGAAAATGCACGGCGCGCGCGACATTGATGCCACCGCCGCCCGGATGAAAGCCCGGCGATGCACAGCGCAGCTTGATCTCTGGCGCGACGGAATGGATGCTGGTGGATACATCCAGCGCCGGGTTCATGGTGAGGGTGACAATGGTGTGCATGGTAATTCCGTTTGCGCTCCGCCACCCGATAGTTTACCCACAGAAAACGCAGATGGCACAGAGGCAGCGCAGCAGCCCAGAGATTGCGACTATAACGAATTTACCCTAGCCAGCCTGCACATCGCAGCGGACTGCCTTATAATCGGTGGTCAGCAAGTGAGCGTCGGGAGGTCTGATGCAAGTATATCTGATACGGCATGCGCAATCGGAAAACAACGCCCTTACTGCCGACACCATGCACCGCCGCAAGGTCGACCCCGACCTGACCGAGCTGGGTTATCAACAGCGAGAGCGCTTGGCAGACTGGCTGGGCAGCGAGGCGTCTGCGGGCGATATCGACATTGGCCAGCTGTTCACCAGCGCCATGTATCGCTCGCTGCTGACATCACAGCCGCTAGGCGAAACGTTGGACTTGCAGCCGGAAATCTGGCTGGATTTGCACGAGAAAGGCGGCTTGTTCTCGCGGCAAAATGGCTATGTCAGCGGCTTCGGTGGCATGACGCGCACAGCCATCAACCGGGCATTCCCGCGCGTGCAGTTGGCAGAGGCGGTTACTGAAAGCGGCTGGTACGATGCGTCGCTGGGCATGGAGCCGGAGACGCACAGCCACTACCGCGCCATCAAAGTGGCGGGAGAGTTGCGCCGGCGCGATGATTCGCGGGCGGTTGTGGCGTTGGTATCGCATGCTGGCTTCCTGGATGTGTTGATCAAGGCGCTTTTTGACCAACTGCCATCGAGGCCCCACACCATGCGCTATTATCACAACAATACGGCGATCACGCGCATCGACATCCTGCGCGGGCAGGCTGTGATGCACTATATGAACCGCGTGGATCATCTGCCCGTGGCGATGCGCTCGTTCTAAGGGATCTGGCATGGACCTTTTGCGCGGGAAAATCGCAGTCGTAACCGGCGGTGGCGGCGGCATCGGCAGCGCGATCTGTCGGCGGCTGGCGGCGGCTGGCGCGCAAATCGTCATCACCTACAACAGCGATGCGCAAAAGGCACAGGCAGCAGCCGATTCACTGCCCGGCAGCGGGCATCTGGTTCTGCGTTGCCCGGTGGACGATGCAGCGGCTCAAACCGAGCTGGCGCGCGCGGTGAGCGAAACCTACGGGCGGCTGGACATCCTGGTCAACAACGCCGGCATCAGCAAGAGCGTGCCACATGACGACGTAATAGCGCTGGACGATGAGCTGATCGACCGCATCTTCCGCGTCAACTTCCGTGGCGCATTTGCCAGCATCCGCGCGTTGAAACCGCTGCTGGGCGCGGGCGCTGGTGGCGTGGTGATAAACATTACATCCATCGCCGGACGCACCGGCGTGGGCAGCAATGTGGCTTATTGTGCCAGCAAAGCGGCGATGGACAGCATGACTCGCTCGCTGGCGCGGGCATTGGCGCCACAGATCCGCGTGCTTTCGGTGTCGCCGGGCTGGGTCAATGGCGAATATGCCAATTCTATGCCACGAGCGCTGATCGCCGAGCAGGAGGGCAAAACGCCGCTGGGACGGATTGCCGAAGCGGACGATGTGGCGGAGGCGGTGTTTGCGGCTGTCGCTCACCTGCGCTTCAGCACCGGCGACATCATCCCGGTCGATGGCGGGCGGCCATTGGGTTAGAAGAGAGGGACCTGCGATGCGATTGCTGATTGCGCTACTGATATGGCTTGTCGGGGCGGGCATCGTCCATGCTCACGGCACAGAAGATCATGAAGATGATGAAGCAGAAGCTCCCGTAATAGCCGAGATAGAACTTCCTGAGCATCTCACTTATCACGAGCATGCGCGCCCCATCATTGAAGCGAATTGCGTCGTCTGTCACAGTGATGGGCAAATCGCCGCTTATGCGCCTTTGACATCGACAGAAGATGTCGTGCTGGCCGCCGAAGATATCAAATTCCATGTGATCAACGCCTATATGCCGCCCTGGCCGCCTTCGCGCGAAGGTCTGCCGCTACAGAACGATCGCAGCCTGTCCGACGCAGACATCGCTCTGATCGCGGCCTGGGTGGATGATGGCGCAGCGCTGGGCAACCCCGAGTCTTATGTGCCCGCGGCGACAGACGGATTCCATATCCCTGAGATCCGCGCCGACTTGTCTCTACAACTAGACGAACCATACACGCCAGCCGAAGAGCTGCTTGACGATTATCGTTGCTTCGCCCTGCCGCTGGATATCAGCGAGCCGATGTTCGTCACGGGTTATGAATTTGTACCCGATGTCGCGGAGATGGCGCATCATGCCATCTTCTATGTCGTTGACGCGGATAGCGAGCGCGCAATCCAGCAGCGTGACTACGCCGATGGCAAGCCGGGCTGGCCCTGTTATGGCGGCATCGGCATACGCGGTCGCCGCGATTCATTTGGCGGCTGGGCGCCGGGCGTCATGCCGCTGCGCTTCCCGGCTGGCACGGGTTATCGCATTGAAAGCGGGCAGCAAATCGTCTTGCAAATGCACTACAACTTGTCTATCAACCGGCAGCCCGACCTGAGCCACCTCATCCTGGAATTAGAATCGGCCGAGAGCGAGCTCGCCGAAATCATGATTTTGTCTATGAGCGCTCCGGTCGAAATCCCTTGCCCGACTGGCCTAGAGGGACCGCAGTGCGACCGTCAGTCGGCGATCGAGCGGGTCGGCGATCTCTATGGGCAAGACGCCCGTTATACGCC
This sequence comes from Chloroflexi bacterium bin20, assembly GCA_002238485.1. Taxonomy (GTDB): domain Bacteria; phylum Chloroflexota; class Anaerolineae; order Aggregatilineales; family Phototrophicaceae; genus UBA6055. The sequence goes on from MPMG01000011.1 coordinate 137,759, forward strand.
CGATTATCTGCTCTATGAATGTGGGCAAAGCCTGGCGACTTATGCCGAGAACCGCGGCGAGGCAGCCATTGGGTATTGCGATATGCCTGCCCGCAACTCGCTCACCATTTTGGGCGCGGCGGGCCACATGCACGAATTGGGGAGCAGTTTTCAGCTAGAGCTTAATCCGGGCGATGATGATTCTCTGCTGCTGCTCGATATCCCGCGCTGGGACTTCCATTGGCAAGGCGATTATCAATTTGCCGAACCGCTGAACGTGGCGCGCGGCGATGTCTTGCGCATGACATGTGTCTGGGACAACCGCAAGTCAGACGAGCCGCGTTATGTGGTTTGGGGCGAAGGCACGGCAGACGAAATGTGTTTCGGCAGCATGATGGCGCTGCGGAACTAGTCGTCAATCTCCGAACAGATTCATCATGTAGTCGGTGGACATGTCCTGCTCTTCCAGGTGCGCTTTGAGCTTGCGGCGGGCATCGTGGATCAGCTTGTAGAGCGCGTTGCGGTTGCTGTCCATGCGCTCGGCCAGCACATCCATGGGCACGCCTTTCAGCGCCACAGCCACCAGCGCCTGATACTGCCGCTCGGTCAGCGCCTCATGCAGCGCCAGCTCGATCTTTTGCAGCACATCGTCGCGTTCGGCGGCGCGTTCGGGCGTGGGCGCAGACGGACTGGTCAGGCGAGCGCGGGCCGGCAGCAGCTCGCCATCGGCGGTCAGTTGGTCGAGGCTGAAGTCTTTATAACGAGCGCGGCGCAGATCGCTGATAGCCAGGCGGATGGCGATCTTGGTCGCCCAAGTGGTAAAGCGGCTTTCTCCGCGGAACTTGTGCAGGTTGTCCATCACGCGCAGGGTGGCGTCTTGCGCCAGGTCTTCCGCCATCTGCGTTAGCTCCTGCGCTGCCAATCCGCGCAAGTCGCTGCGGTCCTGGCTGAGGTAGAAGTAGATGCTGCGCTGCAGGCGTGTGCGCAGGTCACTGAGTGCGGCGGTTTGCGCCGCTTGATCCTGAGCTTGCAGCGCGGCGATCCATTCTTCGTTGCTGCGGTCGGTCATAAGAACTCAGCAGACAGACAATCATTGCTGGCATCGCGCTAATGATAATGGAAGGCTGAGGAAAATTCAGCGGCGAAACGGAGGATGAACAGCGGCGGCTATAAAGATTGTCCGGCTTTTGCTGCTAGGATTCTGGAGTGGGCAATACGACCAGGCCGGGTCGATCAACATTAGCGCAGGTCATGCCATTGACCAGGTATTTCTCCAGTGTAAAAACTTGCGGCGGAGACATCGATGCGTCGATGAAGACCAGATTCCCTGGAATCTCGAAGCATATCCGCGTGTTTTCAAAAGGCAGAGAACCATCCCTCACACAACTTGGCAGCAGCAAATACTGACCAAGGCTCAACAGGTCCCCCACAATCCCGTTGAGGCCTCTAAACGCTTCCACCGTCGTCTGATATCGGATTGTCAGTCGATACAGGTTGTCGCCCTCTACAACCCGGTGAACGCATTGGGGGATGAATCGCCATAGCCTGACCGCGAACCGGCCGCCTTGCAAGCCCGGGTGTTTGTCGAGCGTGATGATATCAACCGGCTCGCATTGCAAGTCATCATTCGCGGTCTGAACTAGGACGCGCTCGCTCGGAATGCAAACATTTGGCGTAGGCGTTGGAGTCGGCGAAGCTGTTGGAGTCGGCGAAGCTGTTGGAGTTGGCGTAGGCTGCTGATCCGAGTCATCATCATCGTCATCGTCGCCATCATCGTCATCGGGATCCGGTTTTGGATCGGGCCGCTTTGGATCAGGACCAACCCGCTTGGCGCAGGGACCGCTGCTGTCGTCCACGATTTTCCCGTCTCCGACAGCAAGAGTGTCTTGCGGCAGGTTGTTCTCGAAAGTGATGCAGCCTTTCAACGTGATGGAAACGCTGGCTGGCCTTGTACCGGCGGTAGCGCCGCGGGCATACAGCGCCGCCCGTTCAAACCCCTCGCCGCGACCACGCTGCCGAGCATCGGTGTTGCGAATGACGCTGTCTTCGATGGTCGTTATCCCCTCGGCATAGCCGAAATAAGCATACACGACAGGCTCCAAATTGTTATCGGCCACCGAATTGCTTATGGTCAATTTACCGAAATCTAAAATCGCGATATTGGGCATATTGCTGAGGCTGATCTTGCTGAGCGTCATATCGCCAAAATTGAGTATCCTCACACCATCCAGGTAAACATTCTCCATAGTCAGGGTTGAGTTGTCCGCCAACTCAATGCGGGCTCTGACGCCGGTGCGAATCGTATGCCCGTTGCCCTTGATGACGACCTGCAAACCCTCCGAGATGTACAGCGAGCCGCGCAGATCGCAATCGGCAGTCAGGCTGTAGACGCGCGATTCGATGAGATTGCCGCTGTCTGGCAAGCCGCCCAATGGCAAGCCGCAAGAAGAATTCGGCTGCGGCGCCGCGCGCACCTTCGCGCCATTGCCGATGTCGAACCCGACAGGACAAGGAAAGGTGTCTTCGTCGGTCCAGTCTCCATACTCGTCATCAATATTGAGCGGGATATTGCCGGCCGACCAGAGACAGCCCTTCGTCGTCAACGTAGCTGCATCCTCATCCGAATTCTGATCCGTCCTAAGCCGGACGGCGGCGGGAGAATATCTGTTCCCGCGCAGCACAACATTGTTGAAAGTAGCGCTGCCTCGTATCAGCATAGCGCTGGCGTTGTTTGTGTAGAAGTTTCCCAGCCCCACAGCCTCATTGTCTTCGAAAAGCACATTGGTTAATGTCGCCTGCGCGTTTGGTCCGACTACGATAAAGGGTCCGCCATACTGTCCGCGAAATGTGACCTTGTTGGCGGTCAAGCTGCCGCAGATGGAAAAAACGCGGGGCAACTGCGTATCTCTGGTCCGCCGGCTGCCGACGGCATCAATAGTGACCTCATTCAGATTGATTGCGATCCCGCTGCAAGGATTATTGTGGGGCCACAGCAGAGCAGGAACCGTTGTGCCTCCCAAGTTGGAATAAAAGATGGTATGACCGTTCCCATTGATTGTCACCGTGATGTTGTTGTCTATTATGCTCAGATCCTTCGTTATGACGCAATCTTCGTCAAGCGTATAGACCACAGTCTCGACAATTTCGCCCCCGGCGGGGAAGCCGCAGTCCCTCACCGGGGGATTGGTCGGCTGCTGCGCGACGGCCGGGGCGACAGCCGACAGCACGATGAGCAGCATCAATATCAGCAGAGTGTTTCGCATACGTTCTTTTCCTCAATCGAATCGGGCCCGCAATTCAACACGCACCGCTCACAGCCACGCGGCAACTGCAATGGAGTGTTACGTTGCGATTGTCAAATAAACCGTCAGGGGGATCAGGGCGCAGGGTGGGGGGGG
>MPMG01000018.1 GCA_002238485.1 Chloroflexi bacterium bin20
AAAATCAGCCTGAATATCTTGAAACAGGATACATCCAAGGGCAGCTTGAGACAAAAACGCTATCGCGCCGCGCTCGATGACAACTTCCGGCTAAAGCTGCTCTCGCAGATTTGATGCGATTGCCCTGAGAAGAGGGGAGTGGCGAATCATGGACAGCGCAACCCTGAGCGGACAATTTTTACCCCCCTCGGTCTCCCCGAAAAGTCGGGGGAGGCAAGTCGCCGGCGCTTCGCAAGCAATCGCCTGCAAGACGAATGAAGTCGTTCAACAGCGATTATACTCCAGGAAAGCCACGCGAGGCGCCAGCAGCCAAGGAGGCAGCCCATGAACGACCCGCACTTGCGGCAGCAGCTCGTCAATGCCCTGACAGTTCGCCAGGCGCACCAAAGCTTTGACGATGTCATCGCCGACTTCCCCGCAGCGCATTTCAACACGCAGCCGCCAGGACTGCCCTACACGTTCTGGCACTTGCTGGAGCATATGCGCATCGCCCAGGCCGATATCCTCGATTACATCCAAAATCCCGATTATGTAAGCATGAAATTCCCCGAAGATTATTGGTCTCCGCCCGATTCGCAGGCGGACAAGGCGGGCTGGTGGAATACGATTGCGCGCTTCAAAACGGATTTGGCGGCGCTGGTGGCGATTGCGCAAGATCAGGACCGCGACCTGATTGCCCAGATCCCGCATGGCCATCCCGGGCACAGCATCCTGCGCGAGATTCTGATCGTGGCGGCGCACAATGCCTATCACATCGGCGAGTTTGGCAGCCTGCGTGGGACGCAGGGATTGTGGTGAAATCGCTGGGCTGTCTGCTATACTGTGTGCTGCACGCAGCAGGTTGGTGAGAAGGATAATTCTGATGGCAGCAACTGCACCCGCACTCGAAGGAAAAGTGACGGTTCAATGGACGCTGACCGAGTTCCTTTCATTTGAAGAGACCGCCAAGATCAAGCATCAGTTGGTCGCGGGCAAAATCTACAACATGGCCGGCGGCACGCGCAAGCACAGTCGCCTCGTCGGCAATACATTTGGAGATTTGTTCCGTCGCTTGGGTGGCAAAGGGTGCTTCTTGCACACTAACGACATGCTCGTGCGCATTGACGACTACAACGCCGTGTATCCCGATATGAGCGTGGTCTGTGGCGACGACTACTATTCGGACGATCGCGAACTGGCGCTGCTTAATCCCACTGTGGTTGTGGAAGTGACTTCGCCTTCCACCATAACGGACGACCGCGGCTGGAAGCTGGAACTTTACAAGTCGCTGCCGTCCCTGCGCGCCTGCCTCATCATCGACCAGCATCGCATCTTCGCCGAGCTGCATACGCGCGCCGGTGATAGCTGGCTGCTGCAAACCTTTGACAGCCTGGGCGAACTGATCCCGCTCGCCGCCCTGAACATCGAACTGCCACTGGCGCAGGTCTATGCCGATGTCGCTGGGGATTTGGCGCTGGAATAGCCGACCGGCAGCCAGGCAGCAAAATAAGAGAATAGCATCATGGCACTGCCTGTCCCAGAAGTACGAGAAGAGATCCACCTTAGGTTTACACTGGACGAGTTCCTGGAGCGTGAAGAACGGGCAACCGTCAAGCATCAACTCGTCGCCGGCAAGATTTACAGCATGGCTGGAGGGACAGATGCACACAGCGAAATCGCTGTAAATGTCACGGCCGAAATCCATTTTCGCTTGCGCGGAAAAGACTGTGGCACGCTTAACAGCGACATGCTCGTGCGCATCGACGAGCACAATGCCGTTTACCCCGATGTAAGCGTAGTCTGTGGCGAAAGACGTTTTGCCGACGATGGCAGATTGGCGCTGTTGAATCCGGTCCTGGTTGTGGAAGTGACTTCGCCTTCCACCATAACGGACGACCGCGGCTGGAAACTGGAACTCTATAAGTCGCTGCCGTCTCTGCGCGCCTGCCTCATCATCGACCAGCAGCGCATCTTCGCTGAACTGCATACGCGCGCCGATGATGGCTGGCTGCTGCAAACCTTTGACAGCCTGGACGAACTGATTCCGCTCGCCGCCCTGAACATCGAACTGCCAATGGCGCAAGTCTACGCTGATGTCGCCGGGGATTTGGCGCGGAACTAGCTTGTCAATTCGCTCAGCAGCAGTTTCAATGCCGCCGCCACACTCAACTGTTTGTTTTTCATGCGGTCTCCTGGCCAAATGTGCTGCTCCATTATCAGCATTCCGCCCCGCCCCGCCAGCCCAATATAGGTCAAGCCGACGGGTTTATCGGCCGTTGCGCCGCCAGGTCCCGCGATGCCGGTTACACTGAGGGCAAGGTCGCTGTCGAAGCTTTTCTGCGCGCCGCGCGCCATTTCTGCGGCGGTTGGCTCGCTGACCGCGCCATGCTCAAGCAGCGTCGCCTCGCGGACACCCAGAAAGCGCATTTTGGCCTGATTGGAATAGGTAACGAGGCCGCCCAAAACATAAGTGGAACTGCCCGCCAGGTCCGTCAATGTGCTGAGGACCAGCCCGCCCGTGCAGGACTCGGCCGCACAGATAGTAGACCCGCTGGCTGTCAATGCCGCGCCGACCTGTTGTGACAGCGCCAGCAAGTCGAGAGACATCAGACCTGAACCAGGATGAGCGTATTGCCCTCCGAGTCCTTCATCATCACAAAACGTCCCCAAAATTGTGTCTCCGGCTCGCCCAGAAACTCGACGCCTCTTTCCTTATACAAGCGATAGGTCTCGTCGATGTTCTCGCATTGCAAGGTCAGCGATTGGGATTGCTTGAAGGTCGAGCGATAGTGCTCCCAATTCTCGTCGAACTTGTAGAGGATGATCTGCGTTTCTGCCCCGGCCGGCGCCACCGACAGCCAGCGGGAATCGGCGCCGGGCCACAACTCGTTATCCGCCGTACATTCCATGCCCAGCTTCTCGGTATAGAAGGCTTTGGCGCGGTTCTGATCTTCCACAAATATCGATACGGTTCCCACTCGGTTGATCATGGTTTATCTCCGTGAAATTGAGTTTGCGTGCCGCGCTAGGCTTGCTGCCCAAGCACGATCTGGTTGCCTTCCGAGTCGACCAGAATGGCGAAACTGCCCCAAGCCTGGCGCTGCGGTTCGCCCAGGAATTGCACGCCCTTGTCACTCAACTCGCGGTAGGTGGCATCGATGTCGTCGCAATGCAGCGTGAAAGCTTGCGGCTTGCCCATGGCCTGCTGATAGTGCTGCCACTGTTCGCCCATGGGGAAGAGCGTGATCTCGGTGGGACAGCCAGGTGGCGCAACGGTGATCCAACGCATAGGCGCGCCGGGAACCATCTCGGCATCCGCGCGCAACTCCATGCCCAGCTGCTCGGTATAGAACTGCTTGGCCCGCTGCTGGTCGTGCACAAACACGCTAATCGTCGCAATGGAAGTGATCATGCGCGGCTACTTGTTCTCGACGCTTTCGCTCAGGAAGGCGCTATAGCCATTTTCGGGGTCGTTGCGCACCACCAGCATGCGCTTGCCGCCAACATGCGAGATGCCCGGCACTTCATAGGCTTTGGCGGGATTGCCCTGGCTGTCCAGGCGGTTGCACCAGTAAATGTGATCGTCGCGCTGCCAGATGTAGATGACAGGCAGGTCGTCGACCACGACTTCCATGCGCTTTTTGTTAAATGGGGCAAAGCGCGGCGGATGAAACCAGGGCACCCAGGCGCCTGATGTTTTGGCTGTCTTCATGGAGACTGCGCTTTGGGGCAAGATTTCCTTGCTGTCGCGCGGCTGTTCTTGGTTGACGAAACGAATGGTCTCGTCGGTGGTGTTGAATACCGAAGTCACTTCTGTAACTGGCATGGCTGTCCTCACTGCAACTGCGCCTTCGTTTATGGCTTGACCGGTCGCACCGACGCCCTTGCCCACCAATTGCATGGCTTTGACAATGCCCTTGCCGATTTGACCGAGTAGTCTCAATCCGTCCATCGCGCCCGAACTCGTGCTGGTCATCATTTCCCGCATCCCATTATACACCCAAGCCCGGCTGTGGCGGCGGCTTGTACTGTACTACGCAAAGACGGACGGGCTGTTGCGCGCGTCAATTGCTGGACGGGTGCTCGCTGCGCATGAATGCCACCGATTCGGCGATGATCTCGCGCAGCACATCCAGGTCGACATCAGCCAGCTTGTTGATGTAGAGGCAAGATTTGCCGGTGCGGTGCTTGCCCAGCCTGGCAAACAACTCCGCGTAGCGCTCGTGCCCGCCCATGATGTAAAGCGTCAGCGCCTGCTTGCGCGGGGCAAAGCCAGTCAGCATGAAGTCGCCTTCGCGCCCACTTTCATATTGGTAATGATAGCTGCCGAAGCCGACGATGCTCGTGCCCCACATCTCCGCGGGCAAACCAGTTACCTCGCCCATCAAATCCAGCACAACCAGGCTGTCTTCGCGGCGGCGTTTGTTGGCCACCGATTGCAGATAAGCCAGCACATCGCCGTCGTTGCGCGTGGTTTTGTTCTCCGCCATAGGTCAGACTCCCAACTCTGTGAGCGAGACTTGGCCTCGCCCCTACGATCCTGTTTGCGCGCGAGTTATCGCCTTTTCCCGACGCTGCAGGTTGCTAGTCGGCATCATCAAGATCATCAAGCGAGATCATGTTTTCGCTGACGGCGTCCCGCTCCGGCTCTGGAATTATGGTGCCTGCGCTTGAGAAATCCAGCGCGCCGCGATCCGATCCCGTTGCCGCTTGCATCAGCAGAGTCAGCCGCTGCGCCATGCTGGAGGGGTCGGGGTGGATGCCGTCTTGCAGCAGCGCGGTTTCAAAGACCTGCTCGATCACCGCTTCGACCAGCGCATCATCGCCGCCAAAAGCAATCATGCTGCTGAGGTTGTGTAGCAATGGATGACGCGCGTTCAATTCCAAGGCCTTGACTGGCAGCTCATAATCTTTGTCCAGCAGGCGATTGATGCGGTACATGTGACGGCTGCTGGCTTCGTCATCGCTGACCAAGCGGGCGGGATTGTCGACCAGCGCGCTGCTTTCCCGCACATCGCTGATCCTCTCGCCGAGAGTCTGCTGCACGCGGCTCTTCAGGTTGGCGAAGGCCTCATCAGCCAGCGATTCGCGCGGAGTAACGTCCGTCTCATCCACTTCGCCGATATCGTCAAGATGCAAATCCGCCGAATCGACGCTGACCAGCTTGCACCCTTTATATTCTGGCAAGCCCATGGGCAGCATGGCATCGACCGGATGCGTGAAGTAGAGCACTTCAATGCCGCGCTGACGAAACGCGTCCAGGTGCGGGCTGCGCGCGCCGCTGCTGTATTCATCGGCGATGATGTAGAAGATGTCGGACTGCTTGTCTGTCATGCGCCCGGCATAGTCAGCCAGCGAATGATACTGGCTGGGGTCGTCATCGTGCGTCGTCTGGAAGAAGAGCAGTGGCTCGAGATCGCCGCGGTCGTCGCTCTCCATGACCAGCCCTTGCTTGAGCCAGGCGCCGAATTCCTGAAAGATAGGCAGGTATTTGTCGCGGTTGTTCTTCGCCATGCGCTTCAGATCGGACAGGATGCGCCGCGTGATGGTTTTCTTCAGACTGGCCATGACGCGCGTGGCCTGGATGCTTTCGCGACTGACGCTGAGGGGCAGGTCTTCGCTGTCCACGACGCCTTGCACAAAGCTGAGATATTCGGGCAGCAGCTCGCGGTTGTATTCTTCGATGAGGACCTTGCGCGCATACAGCTTCAAGCCGGGGTCTTTGCGCGGGCTGAACATATTGGGCTGGCTGGAGCCGGGGATATAGAGCAAGGCGTAGAATTGCATGGGCACATCGGCGCGGATATGCAGGTGATGCGCCGCCCCGCCAAAATCCATGGTCAGCATCTTGTAGAAGCTGTCGTAGTCTTCGTCTTCAAGTTCGCCCGGGCTGCGCCGCCAGACAGCTTGCTGCTTGTTGGCCGCTTCTTCGTCATCGCCGACATAAATGGGGAAGGCGACATAATCCGAGTGCCGGCGGATGATGTCTTTGACGCGGAATTCGCTGGCAAATTCGACCGCGTCGTCTTGCAGATGGATGACGACATCCGTGCCGCGCTTTGTCTTGTCGGCGGACGCGAGCGTATAGTCTGTGCCGCCGGTGGCTGTCCACATCACCGCTTCGTCATCGGGACGAAACGAGCGAGACGCCACATCCACCTGCCGCGCCACCATGAAAGCCGAATAAAAGCCGACGCCAAATTGCCCGATGATGTCGCTGGCGCTTTCTGGCTGCTCGCGCATGGCATCAATGAAAGCTTTTGCGCCGGATTTGGCGATTGTGCCCAGCCCGGCGATGATCTCGGCACGGTCCATGCCTATGCCCGAGTCGCTGATGGTCAGGGTCTTGGCGTCTTCGTCCAACGTGATACGAATCGCCAGCTCGGCATCGGCGTCCAGCATGGCATCGTTGGTCAACATCTCGAATTGCAGGCGGTTGAGCGCGTCGGACGCGTTCGAGATCAACTCGCGCAGGAAAATCTCTTTCTCGGTATAGAGCGAGTGGATCAAGATATCCAGCAGCTGCTGTGTTTCAGCCTGGAAAGTGAGTTTTTCGCTCATGGTGGGTCCTCGGACAGATTGCGCGCCGCCAGTGTAATCATTTGCGCCTCAGATGTACATTAGAATTTGCCGCGCGCGCCCACAAGCATGGAAAAGGGTCGTTCGCCCGCGACAGTGATATACTCGCCGCCATTGTGCCAGCAGCCGGAGTCAAAATAGATGAAAGCCGTACAGATCATCGCGCGTGGCAAAGCCGTGTTTGTCGATGCGCCAAAGCCCGCGCTCTTGCCCGAAACCGCCATTGTTCGCACCCTGCGCAGCTCGCTCTGTGGCAGCGACATCCGCCACTTGCATCACCTGCCCGAAAGCAGCTATCCCACCGCGCCGGGCGAAACCGGGCACGAAATGGTCGGCACCGTCGAGGCGATTGAATCCAGCGCCAGCCTTGTGCAGCCGGGCGACCGCGTGCTTTGTCTCGCGCCCGATCATCGCGCCATGTGCGAATATTACCGCGCGCCGGTCGATCATCTGCTGCCGCTGGATGCCGATACGCCGGCGGAATATGCCGTGCAGGCGCAGCAGCTGGGCACGGTGCTCTATGCTTGCAAGGCGCTGCCCGATCTGCGTGGCAAGTCGGTCGCGGTCATCGGGCAAGGCTCGGCGGGCTTGTGGTTCAACGAAGCGCTGCGGCGGCTGGGCGCAGACAAGATCATCGCGCTGGATATCAAAGCATATCGGCTCGCCTACAGCCGACATTTCGGCGCGACGCACACCATTTGCAATGCGGAGGAATCGCCAGTTGCCACCCTGCGCGAGATTTGTGGCGGGGCGCTGCCCGATGTGGTCATCGAAGCGGCTGGCGAAGCAGAGTCGATCCGCCTGGCCGTGGAGATCACGCGGCGCAGCGGCTTCATTTTGTGGTTTGGCGTGCCGCGCTTCGAGACAATGGACTTCCCCATCTTTGCGTTGTTTTGGAAAACGATTGCGACGCGCGGCATGGTGGGGGCGGCTGAAGATCCTGGGCATGCCTGCACGCGGCGGGCCCTGGATTGGATCAGCCGTGGCGAGGTCGATGCGGCGGCGATGATCACGCACAGGTTCAAGTTTGACGATGTTATCGAGGCTTACGCCCTGCACCGCCTGCAAGACGAAGGCGCGGTGAAGATCGTGATTGATATGGAGGGCTAGGGTCAGGCACAGAAAGCACAGCTATTCCTTGCAATCAAAACCTTCCTCATGTGAGCTAGCGCACGCTGTGCCCTCTGCGTCCTCTATGGTAAAATCACCTCCATGAACCTCATCGACTACGCTGGCATTCTCATCCGCCGCGGCTGGATCATGCTGCTGCTCGGCGTCATTGCTGCGGGCGCGGCATTTTTCTTCAGCCGCAGTCTCGACCCCGTCTACCGCTCGACCCAGAAAGTGCTCATCGTGCCCAGCCGCAGCGACTTCGGTTTGACGCAAGCCATCAAGCAGACGCTCAACAACCATGTCGCCTGGCTGGACAGCTCCTTGCGCGCCGCCGAGGTCATCGACCGCCTGCAGATGGACATGACGCCGCTGCAACTGCGCGCCGATGTGCGCATCGCGCCGGACATCGACCGCCTGCTCATTCAGATCGATGTCGAGCACCAGGATGTCAACCAAGCCCAGCGCGTGGCCGCCGAATATGGGCAGATGCTGGTGCAATATCGCAACGACCTCAACCAGCAGGCGCGGCGCGAAGACCGCATCGAAGCCAGCTTGCAAGACAATCCCGTCACCGTGCGCGCCAGGCCGAATGTGACCATCAATACCCTGGTCGGTTTGATCGCCGGCGCATTCGTCGGCAGCATCATCGTCTTCGCGCTGGAATACCTGGAAAGCGCTGTCGTGCGTCGCCGCGAAGATGTGGAACTGCCCCTGCTGGCTGTCGTGCCGGAGTAGGCTCAGTCTGGCCTCAGGATGCCCGCCAGCGTCGCCATGTCGATATTGCCGCCGCTGACCACGCAGACCACTTTACCGCCACCGGCACCGCCCGAAAGAGCCGCCGCCACACTGGCTGCGCCCGCGCCTTCCGCGATGACCCGAGCCCGCAGCGCCAAAATGCGAATCGCCGCCCGCACCTCGTCCAGCGACACCACCAGCGACCCATCCAGCAAGTTGCTGACCAGGCTCCACATTTCTGGCAGCAGGCCCGAGCCGCCGATGCCATCGACGAAGCTGGGCCTGTAGTCGATAGTGACCGGTTCGCCCGCGCGCAAGGATGCCGCCAGGGGCGCAGCCGTCTCGACTTCGGCAGCGAATAGGCGTGTATCAGGCTTGATGGCGCGGACAGCGGAGGCGATGCCGGCGCAGAGCCCACCCCCGCCGTAGGGAATCACGATCGCGGCCACATCTGGCAGATCGCGCAGAATCTCCAGACCGATCGTGCCATTGCCCGCGATGACCGCCGGGTCGCTGACGGGATGGATGAACAGTCCGTCCAAGCCCGCGAATTCGCCGGTTACCAACGTGTTCCACCATTTTGCGAAAGGCACGGGGATGATCTGGCCGCCCAGCCGCATGATCGCGTCCAGCTTGGTCTGTGGCGCGTGGTCGGGCGCCACCACATGGCAAGCGATGCCCAAACGGCGCGCGTGCCAGGCGACACCCTGCGCCATATTGCCCGCGCTGGCTGTCCAGACGCCTTTCGCCAGCTCATTGGGGTCTGCCAGCTGGATCGCATTGCCCGCGCCGCGCAATTTGAAGCTGCCAATGGGCTGCAAGTTTTCCAGCTTGAGGTAGATCTGGCAGGGCGCATCGTCAACAGGCAAGCGCAGCAGTGGGCTGCGGATGGTGGTATCGGCGATGCGCTCGGCGGCGCGCTGAATATCGCTTAGCGGAAGGGCATTCATGCCAGATGCGCCGATAGATACTCCATATCCACATCGATGCCCAAGCCCGGCGCGGTCGGCACCGGCACATATCCGTCCACAGCAGCGAATCGCGGATTGGTGATATTGTCGCGCAGGGGATTTTCCGAGCGGTCAAATTCCAGCAGCGGCTCTGGCAGGCGCATGCGTCCGGGCACGACATCCAAGGTACTGACGAGGTGCAAGCCCGCCGCGAAAGCCACGCCAGTGCCCCAGCTGTGCGGCGTAAAGTTGATCTGGAAAGCCGATGCCAACGTGGCGATTCGCTTGCATTCAGTCAGGCCACCAGCGCCACAGATATCCGGCTGGGCGATATCCACGCAGCGATTCGCCAGCAACTGCCGAAAACCCGCCAGCAGGTATTCGCTTTCGCCGCCCGCGATGGGAATGGTGCTGCGCTGCCGCAGCTCGCGGTAGCCCTCGTAGTCTTCGGGGGAAAGCGGCTCTTCGAACCAGCCAATATGGTATGGCTCGAGCAGCTGTGCCAGGCGCGCAGCCTCCGCCAGCGAATACGCGCAGTTGGCATCGACCATCAGCTCGATATCATCGCCGATCGCCGCCCGCACCGCCTGAACAAGTTGCAGGTCGGTTGCAATGCCCAGCCCGATCTTCATTTTCATGGCTTGGAAGCCTTGCGCCACATAGGCACGCGCTTCCTCTGCCAGCGCGACGGGCAGGTCGTCCGTCTCAGTAAAATAAAGCCCCGTCGCGTATACCTTGACTTGATCGCGCCGCCGTCCGCCGAGCAGCACCGAGACCGGCTGTCCCAGCAGCTTGCCGCGCAGATCCCACAAGGCAATGTCTATGGCGCTGAGGGCCGAAACCAGCACGCCGCGCCGACCAAACACGCCGATCTTCTTCTGCAGTTTGCTCCAGATGGTTTCGATATGCAGCAGGTCAGCACCGATGACCAGGGGCGCCAGCCAGTCTATTGCTGCTCGTGCCACGGCCGGCGGACCATAGACCTCGCCCCAGCCATAAGCGCCATCATTTGCGGTCACTTTGACCAGGCTGACAACACGCTCTGTAAAGCCGCTCTGCGAAAAATAAAAAGGCGTTTCTAGCGCCGCCTTGGCAACAAATGTCTCTACCCGCTCAATCTTCATCGGCCTGCCCCCCGCTGCAAAAACCATTACCACAAGCCATTGTAACGGCGGCAGACGACTGCGGCACAGAGTCAATGGATGAAAGACCAGCAGGGAAGCGATCCCCCTCGCACATCAAGCAGAGGGGGAGCTGATTTCTACGGGAATACCGGATTAGTCGCAAGCGCCTTCGGTTTGCACCAGGTCGACGCTGATCCAACCAGTTTGATCGAGGTAGTCGACCAGGAACCAATTGGCAGTGCGCGCCTCTGCTGACAAAGCGATATTGAAGGGCACAAGCGCCAGGACATTGCTGCCGGCTGGCGCATCGCGCAGACGGGTTACATTGCTAGTGGTGACCTGGCAGTCTGTCAGGGGGATTGACACATCATCGGTCAGCGCCGCCACATGGACAATCTTGCCCGGTCCTGGCACTTGCGCGTAGTACATGTCGTCTTTTTCATAGATCGCGAGGCGAGTCGCCGATGCTGGCGAGGTGCTGTCGTCTTCATAGACCAGCGTGCCAATGCCATTGAAGTAGAACTCAACCCCCGCCGCAACTTCACCCCAGATATTCAGCGCCAGCTCCACACCGGCATTCATCAGCGGGTGCTTGTCGATATCGGCGATCTCCACTGGCTGGCAGCGCACATCAGGACTGATGGTCCGCACCAGGTAACCTTCGGGCACATCGGGGCAGATATAGGGGTTCTCTGGCGAATCCGGATGACAGTGGGGCAAATCAACCAACTGGCCGACGCTCAGGCTGTCGCTGGTCAGCTGATTGAGCGCGCGCAGCGCCTCGACCGTGGTGCTGTGTTGCTGCGCGATGCGGAGGAGGTTTTCGCCTGCCGCCACAACATGCTCGCAGATGGGCAGCGGCGGTGGCGGTGGCGGGACAGGTTGAACGGGCGGGGGAGGTGGATCGGGCGGATCAGGAGCATCGGGTGGATCAGGTGGATCGGGTTTAAGTGGTGGGCTGGGACCATCCACCGGGAATTCCCAGGCGCCGATGTCACAAGCGGGACCTTGAGGCCGCCGCGTATTGACCACATCATCTTCTGGGTCGGCCAGCTGGCTGCAAAGGCCGTTGTCGGCAGCGTCGATAGCCGGGTTGCCCTCAAGCAACTCATGATAAATGACGCCCTCAATTGCTTGCAGCGAGCTCAGTTTGAGCGCAGCCAACTCGTCTTCGACGGATTGGACGCTCGCCTCGGCATCGTCCTCGACAGTCTGGGCGCTCGCCTCGGCATCGTCCTCGACAGTCTGGGCGCTCGCCTCAGGATCGTCCTCGACAGTCTGCGCCGCGGCCGATTCTACATCCTGGGCGCTCACTTGCGCTTCCGCTTCGTCAGCCGCTTCCTCTTCGGCAGGCGCTTCATCGGGATCCGGGCAGGAGTCGTCCTGAATGTAATTGGCAGAGTTTTCCAAGATGCTGTAGGGGCTGATGCCAGGATCGCAGTGCACGACGCTGTCGGGCAGCGTGCCGGATATCCAGGTGTTGCCGATTTTCAGGGTGGCATTGATGCCAGTCATGGCGATAGAGCCGCCGCGCTCGGATGCCGTGTTGCTGGTGAAGGTATTGTGCACGAGCACCACCGAACCTGTTGAGACCAGGTCTGCGCCGGCATTGATAGCGCCGCCTTCTCGCGCGCTGTTGGCGTTGAGCGTGTTGTTGTGCATCACAAGATCGCCATTCCAGATTTCAATGACGCCGCCTTCATCCGCGGTATTGCTCTGGAAGCCGCTCTTTCTGATATCGACTGTGCCGCCGGCCGCGTGGATAGCTCCGCCATCCTGAGAGGCTGCGTTGCTGGTGAATACGCTTTTGGTGATCGTCAGCTTGTGCGTGTTGCTTGTCGTGCCGGCAATGTAAATGCCAGCGCCACCGCCGCGCCCAGCGATATTGTTTGTGATTTCGCTGCTGGTGATCGTAACTTTGGCATCGTTGGCATAGATGCCACCGCCCGAATCCAGCGCCTGGCTGTCTTCTATGCTGCTGTTCAAGAGTATGAGGCTGCCACCTTCAATATTAATTGCCCCGCCGCGTGTGCCAGTCAAGCCGTTGCTGAGCGTCAGATTGCTGATGGTGACATCGGCATCTTCCATATTGAAGATGGAGCTCTGGCTTTCGGCCGAAATCGTGAAGCCATCTTCACCGCCATCAAGGGTGAGCGTGCTGGTGATGGTGGGCAATGTCGCGCCGCTCAACGTTACATCTTTGGTCAACGTGATTGTATCGTCGCCGCTGCCGGCTGTACATTTGCCTTGCTCCGCGTCGAGGTTGGCAGACACGATGGCGGCGCTGAGCGTACAGTCTTCATCCACAGATATGTCGGCGGCAAGAACAGGCGCGCCAGACAAGACCAGAACCAGGGGCAACAATAGTATGATACGAGCAATAGCAGCGCGTACATGGGGCATGGGACAGCCGTCCTTATCTATTACAATTGCTAGCGGCACAGACTCGCTTTTGCACATTCTATTGCAGAGTGAAAATGCGGCAAGCCGATTCACAACGGAATCTGCGATTGCCGCCCAACAAGGCAGCCCGCTTGAATTCGCGCGCCGGCACTCGCATAATCTAAATCGGCGACCGACTTTCCAAATGCGGCATCAACTACCCTATGACTGCTTGCGCGCTGCCAACCCGACTGCTGCTCTTGTGCTCGCTGTGGCTGGGCGCATGCAGCCTCGCCAAGCCCACGGCTGTTCCCCTTCCTAGCCCGACTCCGGCTATACCCCAGGCGCAGTTTCTCTTCCCGACGCACAATCAGCAAGTGATAGAGGGCCTTGTCTTTGACATCGACGTCCTGGCGAGAGACACCGCGCAGGGCATCGATCGCATCGAACTGCATGTGGATGGCGAATTGGCGCAAACAATCGAAAGCGAGACGGGCGCGTTGAAGGAATTCCGCGTAACCATGAATTGGTTTGCCAAAGAAATCGGCTGGCACAAGTTTGCGGCGGTGGCATACCGTCCCGATGGCGGGAAAAGCAACACAGCCATCATCGCCCTGGAAGTGGTGCCTGCGCCATGACGCAGCCGCCGACCAGCGAAAAAGTCGTCTGCGCCATCCTGGATCAATTGACCGCCGGGCTGTCTTCCACGCTGCGCGGCAACCTGGTCGGAGTCTACCTGTACGGTTCGCTCATCACTGGCGACTTTGATGTTGCTGTTAGTGACCTCGATCTGGCGGTTGCGCTACAAGAACCACTTGACGAAGCGCGCTTTTCGGCATTGCATCATCTGCATAACAATATGATCAGGGACTGGCCCGCATGGCGTGACAGGCTCGAACTGGCGTATATTTCGCGGCAGGGTTTGCGGCGCTTTCGCAGCGAATCCAGCACAATCGGCATCATCAGCCCAGGCGAGCCTTTTCACTTGATCCAAGCGGGCAGCGACTGGCTTATCAGTTGGTATGCCTTGCGCGAGGACGGTGTGGCGCTGTTGGGTCCGTCCATCAATTTGCTGGTTGATCCCATACCTACTCTTGACTATTTGCGCGCGGTTCAAGAGCATATAAAAAACTATCGCGCTATGGATACAGAGGCAGCGGATGCAGCGATGCTTTCGTATACGACCCTGACGATGGCGC
Organism: Chloroflexi bacterium bin20; assembly: GCA_002238485.1. Classification (GTDB taxonomy): domain Bacteria; phylum Chloroflexota; class Anaerolineae; order Aggregatilineales; family Phototrophicaceae; genus UBA6055. The sequence continues at coordinate 14,062 of MPMG01000018.1, forward strand.
GGGGCTTGTTCACCTTGTGTCATAAAGCGCCTGCATCCAAGATAAAAGCGGCAGCATGGGCGCAGGAGAACTTTCCGCATTGGTCGCCGCTCATCCAACTGGCTTTGACTTGGCGCCTTGACCCGAGACGAGATGTATGGGCTTTGGACGAGATACGCCCTCGCGTCGCGGCATTCATAGACGAAATGCTGGCGAACATGCCAGAGCTGAAAGACAGCGAAGCCTGAGTACTGCAGCGATTTCTGCCAAGCGCGTGTCGAGGCTGGCGAGGAGCGGCTTCGCCCGATTGGACGCCATGCCCAGATCCGTTAGACTTGGCACGGTGGAAGCTCGGGGATTCCAGGCATGAACATCGAATTGCGGCATATTGACAAACGTTTCGGCGCTGTGCATGCCAACAGCGACATCAATCTGCGCTTCTTGCAGGGGCGCATCGTCGGCATCCTCGGTGAAAATGGCGCTGGAAAGTCCACCCTGATGAAGATCCTCAGCGGCTTTCAGCCAGCCGACTCGGGCGAGATATTGATCGACGAGCGCGCAATCGAAACCACCGGTCCCATAGCCGCCATCGCCAACGGAATCGGCATGCTGCAGCAAGACCCGCTGGATGTCGGCGCATTCTCTGTGCTGGAGAACTTCATCTATGGCAGCGGCGCTGGCATCAGCTTGCAGCGCGCGCAATCCGAGGCGCGGCTGAGCGAGCTGAGCGGGCGATTCGGCTTTTCGCTCGACCCGCACCAGCCAATCGACAACCTGCTCATCGCCCAGCGGCAGCAGCTGGAGATCATGCGTCTGCTGGCTTTGGGCGTGCGCACGTTGATCTTGGACGAGCCGACCACTGGCATTTCCGCCGAGCAGAAAGACGTGCTTTTCAACGCTTTGCGTCAGTTATCACACGAAGACGGCATGATCGTGCTGCTGGTATCGCACAAGCTGGAAGATGTCATCGACTTGTGCGACGAGGTGGTGGTGCTGCGGGCGGGCTGCATGGTCGGCAGGTTGGACATGCCGGCCAGCCAAGACCTGAGCAGCGCCCTCATCGCCAAAACAAAACAACAACTGGTGACCATGATGTTTGGCGAAGCGCTGGATGCCCAGAGTCGTCCGCATTATGAACTGGACGCGCCGGTGCTGGTGACGCGCGAGCTGGTGGCGCAGGACATGCGGCTGGATATGCAGCCCATCACGCTGACCGCGCACGCTGGCGAAGTGATCGGCCTGGCTGGGCTGGGCGGCAGCGGACAAGAGCTGTTCATGCGCGCCTGCGCTCGTCTTGGGCGGGTTACCAGCGGTTCGCTGGAATTCGCTGGGCGCAATATCCTGGGCGCGAGTTATCGACAGCTGTTTCGGCGCGGGCTGGTGTTTGGCGCGGCCGGGCGGCTGGAAGAAGGTCTGATTGCCGGCTTGACACTGACCGAACACACGGCGCTCGTCGCCGACGACAAACTACAAATCGACTGGAAAGCCATGCACAAGCAGACCACCGCGCGCATTGAGCAGTATCGTGTCAAGGGCGGCGCCGACGATAACATTGAACAGCTTTCTGGCGGCAATCAGCAGCGGGTCTTGGTCGGGCTGTTGCCAGACACGCCCAAATTGCTGGTCCTCGAGCAGCCGACTCGCGGGCTGGATGTCGATTCGGCGCGCTGGATCTGGACGCAACTGCTGGAGCGCGGGCGGCGTGGCGCGGCCATCCTGTTTAGTTCCGACGAGCTGGAAGAACTAGTCACCTACAGCGACCGCATCCTGGTTTTTTTTGCCGGGCGCGTGCACGAAGTCGCCGATGTCGCCGCGACGAGCATTGATGAACTGGGACATTTGATCGGTGGAGAATTTTAGGGGAATGGTGAAATTAATGATCTATGGACTTAGCGCAATCTTGTGAAACAGCCACGGTGTACTCGGTGGCAAAATCTTTGCAGCGTCCGGAATAGTCGCATATCCATAATTCACCACTCCCGAATTGTAAGCTGCCAAGTTATATTTTGTGCTGATCGTGTTACAATTATGTTTAATTTAAGATAAGTTCGAAAGGGTTCGCTCATGTACCGCAAACTCGTGATTCTGGTCCTGACATTGCTCTTCATGGTGGCGACGCCGCTAGTCCAGGGACAGGAAAAAGACAATCCAACCGTCGCTTTCCTGCGATTCGGACGCAACCCAATCGAGACGATCGTTCACGCCGCTTTCGTCAACACGCTGCATTCCTACGGATTCATCACTTTGGATGAACTAGGCGATAGGGCTGATCAGAAACTCATCCCAGGCGAAGTCGAAGGAACGCATCTTGAAAACCTGAATCTCCACTACTTCAACGCCGGGTATGACTTTGCTGCGCTGAGCGCCATCGTGGACGCGGCGATGGACACGGAGCCGGATATTGTGGTCGCCGTTGAAGAGTTGACTGCCCTCAGCGTGATCAATGCCACAGCGACAATGGAGGACCCGCCGGTGGTGCTCTTCGCGGCTGTGCCGAATCCGTATCGCGCGGGCCTGGCGGAAGCCAGCTGCGTCAAACCTGCTCATGTCACCGGGGCGCGCAGCGATCTGCCCTACGACCAGATCCTGCCGATGTATCTGGCGCAGAACCCGGACCTCCAGACCGTGGGCGTGATATTCTATTCCAACGAAAACAGCAGCCGCGACGCCTCGGAACTGATCGCCGCGGCCGGGGAAGCGATGGGCTGGCAAGTCATAACGACTGCGGTTGCCGGCATTCCAGATCTGGTCCCGGCCACGGACGGCTTGCTGAGCAAAGGCGTGCAGGCGATCATCGTGCCCAACAATTCTTTCTTGCTGGCCGGTCTGCCGGTCGTCACTTCCGCGGCCGGTGAATTCGGCATTCCCGTTTTCAGCGTTGGCATGGACGGCGCTATGTCCCCCACCGGCAGCATGATCGGCATCAGCTTCAACGGGTGGACTAACCAAGGGATCAGCATTGGCCTCGTCGCCGCCGCCTGGCTAAATGGCGACATTGACATCGCGAACATGGGCATTTCCTCGCATGAGCCCATCCTCGGCTATACCATTAACCACGACTTCGCGGAAGCCTGGGGCATCGAGCTGCAGCCAGAACTGCTCGAGGCCGCCGATATGAGCCTGTTTACGGAACGTGCAGAGTTCCGAACCGAGCGAGCCGCCCTGTTATGGCAGCGCATGTTCGAGATCTTACCGCTGGAAGCGCGCCAGGACGCCGACCGCGCATTCATCGAGAGCATCCGCTGCACGCCAGAGATGATTGCCGAACAGCAAGCTGAACTGGACGCGGAGAGCTAATCTCTAACGATCCACGCGGAGAGGAAGAGCTGGGGACGAAGCGGCAGTCAGCGATGATTGCCGCTCTATTGCCTTGCGCCGCCGTCCAGCATTATTGACATTTGCCAAAGCGCCGCGAAGGAGCATCCATGCCGCTCAGCGACAAACACACCGAAACCAAGACTTATGACGACATCCTCAATGCCGGACCGCCGCTGAATCAACTCGCTAAAGAATTCGTCACGCCCAACTGGCTCTTCTTCGTGCGCAACCACACCTGGATCCCGCATTTCCAGCTGGAAAGCTACCGACTGCGCGTACACGGCATGGTTACGCGCGAGCTGTCGCTGAGCCTGGACGAGATCAAGCGCGACTTTGAACGGCGCAGCGTAACAGCGACTCTGCAATGCGCGGGCAATCGGCGCGAGGAATTGGTCAGTTACAAGCCCATCGACGATCAGCTGGCTTGGGGCATCGAAGCGATCGGCACGGCGGAATGGGCGGGGGCGCGCCTGGGCGATGTGCTGACTGCGGCCGGCATCGGCAGCGAAGCAGCCGCTCATGTCGCCTTCCTGGGCTTGGACAGCATTTTTCACGATGACGACGCCGAGGCTTATGGCGGGTCTATCGCCTTGGACAAAGCGCTGGCTTGCGAGGTGCTGCTGGCTTATGAAATGAATGGCGAAGACCTGCCGCTGGCGCATGGCTGCCCCTTGCGCGTGGTGGTGCCGGGGTATATTGGCGCGCGCAGCGTCAAGTGGCTGAGCGAAATCTGCGTGCAAGCCGAGCAGTCCGACAATCATTTTCAGCAGGTCGGCTACAAGCTCTTTCCGCCGCACATCACGATGGACAATGTCGACTATGCGGATGGCATGCCGCTTACCAAGCTGCCGGTCAATTCGGTCATCGTGCGTCCGCAAGATGGCAGCGCGCTGAAGGCGGGCAAAGTGCTTGTGGAAGGCTATGCCATGAGCGATGGCGAGCACGAAATCACCTGGGTGAGCGTATCGGCCGATGGCGGCGAAACCTGGCAGCGAGCGGACTTTTTGCACGAGCCGCGGTTGTGGAGCTGGCAGCTGTGGCAGGCGGAGTTTGCGCTGCCGCCGGGCGAGCATGAGCTGGTTGTGCGGGCTTGGGACAGCGCCGCCAACAGCCAGCCCGAGACCATCGCCAGCGTGTGGAACTTCAAGGGCTATGTGAACAACGCCTGGCATCGAGTGCGTATACGGGTGGAGTGAGGGGGGACTTGGCGCCAAGTATGGCGCCGCTATCATCGTTCTCGGCTAGATGATGAGGCGCAATCTTGGCAACCCCTGCCGACTTCTACCAGCGCGTTCTGGAAAAGAATACATTCTATTACTTTGATGATGAGGTCGAAGAAAAGTACGATGCTGGGCACATTACAGCGGTAACTACAATACTCCTGAATCTGCGTGAATTCGTTGTCAGCGAAGGCGTGAAACGCGCCTTTTTTGATGATGTGTTGAAAAAGGAACACGGCCTCACTGCAATCCTCGCGTTAAACGGATTGTCGTTAGAGAACCTGAAACGGCTTACAACGGTGGCCCGCGCCGTCAACGACCCAAACCTGAATGAATTGTTGCAGCGAAAGAATTGGAACATCAGAGAGGGCGGCAACCCTAAAGATGTTACGGAGTTTTCGACCGACAGAATTCAAAAACTCGTAAGAACTAACGACGCATTTCGAGCAGGCCTTGTCAATCTGTTCTTTGAAGGCGCGTCCAATACCTATCTCCGCCGGCACTTTCCTCCCTTCCATCTGAAGAAACTTAGCATTCAAAAGCTTGGTTTCAGCAGTGATGCGATTCTCGATACGCTGGTTCGATACAAGGAAGGCGGATCTCATTCGGGCCAAAAAGACACCAACGCTGATCAAATGATTTCGGCCATTCTTGACGCGTATAGTATTGAGTATGTGAGCGGAGTCGTGCTCGACCGGCTGCGCGACACAAATGACGATACCGATCGAACAATGGACTTCATTATTCCAAACCAAGAAGCCCCACGAATCATTATTGAAAGTTCATTTGTGGCAACGACAAGCTCAGGCATGGGCGATAAAGCGAAGACAACCATTAGAAACGCTCAGCGAATCAGTGTCCATTATCCGAGTGCCTTGTTTGTCGGCTTTGTCGATGGGATAGGTTGGTATGTGAGAAAGCGGGATCTGCGGCGCATCACATCGGCGTTCCATGATGTCTTTACATTTCATGACGATGAATTGCAGCGATTCCAAAAGATGTTGAGAGACACTTTTTCGCTATGAATCTGAATCTCAACCAAATCGCCCACGCCGACTGCCTGGAATACCTGCGTGGCATCCCCGACGAAAGCGTCGATGTTACCTTTGCCGACCCACCCTTCAACCTCAAGAAGAAATACAACTCGTATTGGGACAACCTTGAAGTGTCACAATATGTAGACTGGTGTCACGAGTGGGTGCGGGAGTTGGTTCGGGTCACCAAGCCAACTGGCAGCATATTCGTACACAACATTCCCAAGTGGCTCAGCTACTATTGCCAGGTCTTGAACGAGATTGCAGACTTTCGACACTGGATCGCGTGGGAAGCGACGAGCACGCCGCTCGGCAAAACCCTGCTGCCAACTCACTATGGCATACTCTTTTATGCAAAAGACGACAGCCAGTTGAAGTTCTATGATGTCCGCTATCCGCATCACCGCTGCCGCAAGTGCAATACGCTGCGCAAGGACTATGGCGGCAAGAAGAATCGTCTGCACCCGTTCGGACCGATCGTTTCCGACGTATGGACAGACTTACACCGCATCAGACATAGAACCCGGCGCGACAGGCACCCCTGCCAGTTACCGATTCCCTTGATGGAACGGATCATCTTGATGAGCACCGATGAGGGTGATGTCGTGTTGGATCCATTTATGGGCACTGGGACGACGGCGGTAGCTGCAAAACGGCTGGGCAGAAACTTCATGGGCACGGATATCGACCCCAACTATGTTCAGATCGCAACCGAGCATGTGGAGTCTGTGCAGCCAACTTCAAAAATCGGCGATGCCTGGGTCAGCCTGTACCTCGATCAGGTCGCTACCATTCGAAACACAGACTGGGACGAGCTGCAGAATCATTTTGAGGTGCCAGAGCCTGTGGCAGCGATAGACAAAATCTCGATTGTGTATCGTCATGGCAAGCTCAAAGCCATAGAAGACGCGGTATATTTGGAAGAACGAAAGAATCTGACCCAGAGAGAGCTTGATCTCCTGGACGCCGAAAATGCCGACTCGCCGCACAAGCCCGCTAAGTCTGTGGACATAAAATGACCGCAGTGACTTGCCAATGACCGCCCGACACCCCGCCGTCACGCGCATCGTATTCTTGCTGCTGCCCATCGGCATATCCCTCGCTGTCGCCGCGGCGCTGGTCATCGCGGTCGGGCGCGACCCGCTGGATGTCGTTGACGCGCTGTGGCAAGGCGCGTTCAAAGACAGTCGCAAGCTGGGCGGCGTCTTCAACTTCTGGATTCCGCTCAGCCTGGTGAGCATCGGGCTGGTGGTGACCTTCCGCGCTGGCTTGTGGAATATCGGCGTGGAGGGGCAGATGATGATGGGCGCGCTTTTTGCCAGCTGGGGCGCGCAGTACATTTTGCTGGACGATAGCCTTGCGCCGCTGCTGCATGTCGCGCTGCTTTGCCTGGCGGCGCTTGGCGGCATGTTTTGGGCTTGGGTGGTCGGCGCGTTGAAGATCCGCCTGGGCGTCAACGAGATCTTCGGCGGCGTGGCTTTGAACGCGCTGGTCAATGTCATCTCGATTTATCTCATATCCGGCCCCTGGCAGCCGCGCATCGGTGGCTCGGCGCAGGGCACAGAGCCATTCCCCCAGCCGGCGCTGCTGCCAGAGTTCGCGCAGACATTTCCGGTCAATATCTTTATGATCGTGCTGGTGGCGGCGGCTTTCGTCATCGTCTATGCCCTGCTCAACCGCACGCGCTGGGGGCTGAACTTGAAGGCAGTGGGCAAAAATATGCGCTCGGCGCAGCTGCTGGGCGTGGCGACAGAACGCACATCCATGAGCGCCTTCCTGGTCTGTGGGGCGCTGGCGGGGGTGGCGGGCAGCTATCGCGTGCTCTTCACTTTCGACAACTTGCGTCCACTGGCTTCGGGCGGCATCGGCTTTTTGGGGCTGCTGGTGGTGCTGCTGTTGAGCATCCGCCTGCTGTGGGCGCCGCTGGTCGCCTTTGCCTTCGCCGCGATATTGACGGGCAGCACACGTTTGCAGATCGCGCCGTCGCTGAAGCTGGATTCATCGCTGGCGGGCGTGATGCAGGGCATGCTGGTCTTGTTTGTGATCCTCTTTCAAGGCGTTCGGGAGGTTTTCTTTCCGAGCAAGGCAAACGATGATGATGAAATGGCTGCCGAGGAATCGGGCGCATGAACGAAGAGTTCCTCAACACCTTGGGCAGCATCGTCGGCACCGCCACGCCGCTGGTCATCGCCAGCCTGGGCGAGACGGTGACCGAGCGAGCCGGGGTAGTCAATTTGTCGCTGGACGGCAGTTTGGCGCTGGCGGCGGTCTTGGGATTCGCGGCGGCATGGACTGCGCAAGAAGCGGGCGTGCTGGATGTGCCGGGGCAGATCGCGCTGGGCATCGCTGTGGCTATGCTGGTCGGCGCGTTGATCGCCCTGCTGATCGGCTTTTCCAGCATCAAGCTGCGGCGCGACCAGGTGGCGGTCGGCTTCGTGCTGACTCTGCTGGCGGCGGATCTGGCGCGCTTTTTGGGCGCAAACTTCACGCGCATCCCCGGTCCGCAGATTACGCGCTACGCCATCCCGGTATTGTCCGACTTGCCCGTCATCGGACCGGTCCTCTTCCGCCAGAATCTGTTGGTTTATTTCAGCTATCTGCTGATGTTCGTCATCTGGTTTTGGCTCTTTCGCACCGGTGGCGGCTTGACCCTGCGTGCCATCGGCGAACGCCCGGAAGCGGCTTATGCTCGTGGCGCGCGCGTGCAAGGTCTGCGTTATTGGTATACGGCGCTGGGCGGCGCCTTGGTCGGCTTGGCGGGGGCGGCATATTCGCTGAATGTCAAGCCGGGCTGGAGCAGTCCGCCGGCCATGCAGGGCGATGGCTGGATCGCGCTGGCTATCGTGATCTTCGGCGGCTGGCATCCTTTTCGCGTTGTGCTGGGGGCCTATTTGTTCGCTGGGCTGCGCGCTGTTTCCAGCAATATCCAGACCAATGGGCTGTTCATCTTCGGGCAAGAAATCAGCTTCCCCTTTGTGCTGCTGAATACGCTGCCCTGGCTGCTGATGATCGTCACGCTGCTGATCGTGAGCGGCGGCTTGACCGAGCGCCTGCTGCAATACATGCCGCGCGCGGTGCAGCGGCGTCTGCGGGCATTCCTGCGCTCCGACCCGCCCAAAGCGCTGGGCACACGATTCGAACTGGAATGAGCCGGGCAAAGGACTCGTGGCCAAACGATCCAAACGCAAGAAGCGAATCCGCCCGCTGGCGCTGTGCATCTTTCGGCGCGGCGAACGGATCCTGGTGGCGCGCGGATACGACAAATCCAGCGGCGAAACATTCTACCGTCCCATCGGCGGCAAAATCGAATTCGGCGAACCCGCCAGCCAGACCGTCGCTCGTGAAGTGATGGAAGAGTTGGGCGCAGAAGTGACAGACATCGCCTACCTGGGCGCGCTGGAGAACATCTTCGTCTATGAAGACAAGCCCGGGCACGAAATCGTGCTGATCTTCGACGGACGTTTCGTGGACGAGTCGCTGAACCGAGATGACGCCCTTTTCATCGGCGAGGACGATAACTTATTGCTATACGAAGCCAGCTGGCAACGGCTGGATGCCTTTCGCAGCGAAGATATGCCGCCGCTGTATCCGACCGGACTGCTGGATTTGATTGATGCCAGCCAGCCGATTCTGCAATAGGCAATCGCCCCCGCCAATTCCTGTTATACTAAGAGCCGTAAAGCAGCAACCTGCCGAGGCACATGGACATTCGACTGCCCCTGCCGTCTGCGCTGCGTCAACGCGTTCAATCCGAATCGCATTTGTGGGCGCATATCGTTTCGCTGGTCATCAGTCCGCCGCTGGTGTGGACGTTGTGGGTGTTGGCGGTGACAGTGCCACCGGCCAGCGATCGGGGCGCGGCGCTGATCTTCGCCGGGCTCTTCGCGCTCTCCGTGTGCATTTTGCCTATGTGCTTCGTAGCCTATATGGTGCGCATCGGCAAGATCGGCGACATGCACATGCGCCACAGCAGCGAGCGTTATGTCCCCTATTCCATCGCCATCGCAGCTGGCTCACTTACGTTGTTGGCGGCGCTGCATTTTGACGCCAGCCCGGTCATCGCGCTGGTTACGCTGGTCAGCATCATCGAGTTGTCAATCATCTTGCTGGGCACATTTTTCAGCCACATCAGCCTACATGCCATGGCGACCACCAGCATCGTCTCGGCCACAGCGATCGTGTTCGGCTTGGGCGCGGCGTTGGCCTATGTGCCGCTGCTGCTGCTGGTTGTGCTGGCGCGGCTGGTGCTAAAACGGCATACGCCGCTACAGATTGTGCAAGGCACGTTGATCGGCTTGTTGACGCCCCTGGCTGTTGTAGCGGCTGTTGGGCTGCTGTAATCAGGACTTTTTTCAGGGAGTCCAGACGCGCGCTGATTTGTCCCAGGACCAGGACAAGATGACTGTGCCATCGCTGTTCCAGACTGCGCCGCGCACCAGGTTGTCATGTCGGAAGCGCTGCGCTTGCTCGCCCTGCCACAGATAGACATAAATGTGCGACCAGGACAGCACAGTGCTCTCGTCCATGTTCCAGCGCGCGCCGATCACCCAGTCTTCATGACGCAGCACCTGCTGGGTCCGCCCCGTGTCCGCCGCCCAGATATGCACCGTGTCATCGCCCGCCCAGGACATCACCCGCGACTCATCCCGCGACCAGATCGCCTGCTGGACGAAGCTGTTGTGACGCAGTCCGCTGATGCGTCCGCGCCCGATACTGACGCCATCCGACTCATAGAGGTTGACGACGCCATTGCTGAACCAGGCCAGCACGCGACTGTCATCGGCGTTCCAGGCCAGCCCGCCCAGCAAGCCGCGCTGTGGCGGTCGCGCTTCCATCATTTCGCCGCTCTTCAAGCTCCAACTGTAGACATCGCCCGCTTCTGACCATGCGCGCATGCGATCTTCGTCCTCGTTCCAGGCTGCGCCGCTGATCTGCGCATCGACTGAGAACTCTGTGACAGTGCCGCCGTCCGCCAGCGAAAGGACCGCGCCCACGCCAGCATCGGTGAAGATCAGCGCCTGCGTCCCGGCTTCATTGCCTTCCAATGCGACCGGCTTGCCCGCCATCTGCCAGCTTTGCAGCGCTTCGCCCGTAGCGGTATGGCTCAGCAATACGAGACCGCTTTCGTCCGCCGACAAAATTGCGTCACTGCCCAGCCAGTGAGCATGCGTAAGTGGGCTCTCGCCATGCGAAATCGTCAGTTGCAGCGCGCCATCGTCCACGGACCAGATTTGCAACGTACCAGCTTCGGTGGCGGTGAGAATTTGCGTGTCGTCGGCATTCCAGGCAGCGCTGACCACGCCGGAATCGTGCATCAGCAGCAGATCGGCCTGGCGGTCCTGGGCGGCTGTGGTCGCTGTGAAAAGTGAAAGCGCAAGCAGCATGAAGAATAGGCGCATTGCGGTGTTGTCCTCTTCCTTTTGTCCAGGCTAGCTTAGCACAAAATGCTTACGAACTGATGACGACGCTATGCAGCCATGCCTATAACAAGTGTGCTAATCGTGGTATCATTGATGCACTATTGGTTTCCAGGAGGCCGCGTCAAAAGATGAGTGATGACCTGCGCCGCGACATCATAGCGGGACTTGAAAGACTGCACGACCACAAGCTGTTTGAAGAATGCGCTGCCGCGTTCTTGCGCGACCGTGATTATAATGCCGCGCTCGTGCCGGGTGGCAACGACTGTGGCATGGATGCGCAGATCGCGGATGGAGAGGGCGAACCGTATCCGGTAGTCGTTACCATTTCAGCAGAAGTCCTTGGCAACTTGAAACGAAATCTGGATAGATACAGGCAGTGCGACGGTCCACGCGACAAGTGCGTTGTTGTGACTTCACAAGCCTTGACAGCGCAGCGACGCGAGAATCTCTTCAAAGCGTGTCGAGAACAAAACTTCACGCTGGGTCAAGTCTACGCGCAGAACGAAGTCACCGATTTCCTGTATCGCAATTCTGTGTGGCGCAAGCGGCTGTTGAATCTATCCGGCGATCCTGCGGCGCTGTCGAAAGTCCCGCCAGGTCGTCAGCAGCGAAGCGCAGACAGTCTTGTCGGTCGTGAAGATGCTCTTGAATGGCTGCGTAACACGGAAGGCGATTTGTTGGTCGCAGGTCAACCAGGCGCGGGCAAGTCGGCGCTTTTGCATCAGTTGGCGAAAGACGAAAATCAGCAAGCGTGGTTCGTGTACAGCGAGGACACGGGCAAAATTGCAAATGCCCTGCGCGAGCACGAGCCCAAGATCCTGATGCTGGATGGCGAGTATTCGGGCCAGAGCGTCGTCAAGTCTATGCTGGATTTTCGGCGGAACTACGAAGCTCAAGGCGACTTCCGATTCATCGTGACTTGCTGGCAGGGCAGCCGCCAAGCCTATGAGCAACTCCTGGAAATCCCATCTACGAGCATACATGAACTGCGGCGGCTTGACCGCGACGAGATGGCGCAACTGCTTGAAGAGGCCGGCATACAGCACAACCCGCTACTCATCAACGAAATTGCAAATCAGGCGACAGGTTTGCCGGGCTTGGCGCTGTCGCTGGTCGAATTGCTAAAAAAAGACGACTGGCGCAAGGTGCAGAGTGCAGAGGCGCTGGCGACTGCTGTTGTTGAATTCTACAAGTCGATCGTAGATGAAAATGTCCGCGCCATCCTGGCCGCCTTCTCGATAGGCGGTAGTGCGGGGATGTCTAAAGACACTGTGGCGCAGTTGCTTGGCATGAACTACATCACGCTGCAATCCACTTTGGAAAGTCTCGCGGCAGGTGGCATCATCGCAGAATCGAAACGCTACATAGACCATGTTTATGTTTATGTACGCCCGGCTGCGCTTCGTCATGCCTTGATACGCGATGTATTCTTTTCGGGCGCGGCTGCCCTGCCGCCAACTGTTTTCGACAACTTGTTGTCGCAAGCCCCTGAACCGAAGTCGACGGTCATGGACTTGATCGGCGCCAAGGCGCGTGGCGCGGATGTGCCCGACGACAGGCTGTGCGCCTTGCTAACACAACTCATCGACAAGGCTGAGCGCGAGCTAGATGAATATGGCAGGCAATTCGCTAACATAGACTTCCCCACTATGACCTTAGAGGAGTGGTTGCAATACTCGCGAGCGCATGAAGTTTGCGAAGCCTATGCCCAACTGGGCATCCGCGAGGCGCGCTGGGCAATGAACAACTGGCGGGGCAGCATCACCAAGATCGCGCGTCCTTTGCTGCGCTACCTGCCGGCCGGCGCGATTCCAATGCTGCTGGCAGAAGCTGTCGGCGACGACCGCCCGCGTAATGCCCATTCCGACCATCCGCTAAGTATCCTGAAGAACTGGACAGACACCATCAGTGAGCCTTTAACGAATATGCTGCAGCGACGAAAGGATCTCTTTGCAGCCGCAAAGAAATGGATTGAGGAGGGAAACGAGGCAAGCGTAGGTTTCGAAGCACTGATGCTCTGTATTGGGCTAGACCTGAAAGTAATCAGACCGCTAACGGGTGTCAAAGATGGATTAACTGTAGATCCCGCATTGTTCACGATGTCCGCAATAAAGGACATGCAGGGATTCTGGGCACAAATCATTGACCTTGCGCACCGCGTAACTCCGCCCAGTTGGCAGCCCATACTCCGCAATTTTGCAAAGTGGTCTCATGTCTACGCTCGTGCGATTGAAAATGATGAGTACCCTGAGGCCAACCCCATGCGGGATTTGGCGATTAAGTTCATGCAGATGGAGTCGGACCGACCCGTTGCATTGCACTATATGCAGCAAAGGTTTAAACGATTGTTTTCAGACCTCGATCTTCGTCAGAGTCCTGTGCTGCTAGTCCTGTATCCGAGCGGGATGCGCGATTACAGCGGGAATAAAGCGAAAGCAGAGTGGCAGCAAAGAGCAGATTCGCTTGCGCAAGAGTGGCTTTTCCGCGAGCCGGGCGATGTATTTGCGCAACTTGAAGAATACGAGCGCGAGTTTCGCGAGATACAAGCAAGCTGGAATCCCAGAGTGCCTTATTTTTTCCGCCAGATTGCCGCAAATTGCAACAACCCGCTGCAGTGGCTGGACGCCGCGCTCGAGAGCCAGCTGCCAGCGGATGTGATTGAACCCTTCTTACAGCAAGCGCTTAGTAACAAACCTCAAAAAGAGGAGACGCTTCTGAGCCGCGCGCTGAATGACGACAGACTTCTTGCCTATGTGGTTCCGCACATCCTGTCCCGCGACGACCTCACACCAGAATTGCGACATGCGGCAATTAACGCGGCACCACAGATATTGGGCAACCTGATATTCTCAGGATCCATGAACAAGTTCTCGTTCGCCACACTCGCGCAGTTGCTGCAGCACGAGGACAAGTCATTTGCCGCCAAGTTAGCTTTAGAATTACACAGGCGCGCCGAGTCATCGGGAATCCCAGCTGAACTGCGTCCGCAATGGGAAGAAGCGATACTTCAATACGATTTCAAGAATCTGGACGACGGACTCGATTCGGGGTATTGGCTGGAAGAAGTGTTCAAGTCTGAGACGGATTTGGCTGTTCGCTGGCTCAAAAAGCGACTACAAGCAGTATCCATTCGGCAGCCGCTAACTTGCGACGGAATGCCAGAAGTTGTCGCGGCGCTCTCAATAGCACAGCGGCGCGAACTGGTTGAATTGCTACCCGACGCTGCATTGCCCGAGAAACTGGTTCACCTGCTGGTCGGAGAGAGCGATGAGATTTTCCAGTTGCTTCTAGAACAAAGTACTGAAAGTAACCGTTACGCTATGGTGCCTCTTCACCGCGATATGGATGCGACATGGGAATCTTTTGCAAAACTGGCGCTACAGCTAGGGCGCAGCACAGAAGACATTGCGCGTATTACCAGATATGGCGCGAACCGCAGCGAGTCATGGTCGGGAAGAGAATCTGCCCTATACGAGAAATGGCGCAAGCGCTTTGACGCCTTGCGATTACATAGCGATCCTGCTATCAGCAAAATCGGCGAGGTCGGTTACCAGATGTGTAACCGGGAATACGAACACGCTCGCGAAAGAGAAACTGAAGAAGATGTATTTGGCGGGCATCGGTAGCCCCGCATCTGCCAAATTCGCTTGCACGCACCGCCGCCAGCGGATAAGCTGATACGCAACCCAATTCGCTTACTGGACAACCCCATGAGCAGACCAAACTTCCTCTTCATCATCGCCGATGACCATCGCCACTCCGCGATCGGCGCGCTGGGCATCGAAGCAGTGCATACGCCGACTTTCGACCAGTTGCTGGCCGATGGCACAGGCTTTACGCAGGCGCATATCATGGGCTCGACATCGGGGGCGGTGTGCATGCCCAGCCGCGGCATGCTCATGTCGGGGCAGCACTTGTTTGATACGCCCGACCCCCTGCCGGACGATGCGCCTCTGCTGCCAGAATTGCTGTGGGCGAACGGCTATTCCACCTTCGCGACCGGCAAGTGGCACAATCGGCGCAGCAGCTTTGCGCGCTGTTTTGCTGGCGGTGGCACGATCTTCTTCGGCGGCATGTCCGACCAATACGCCATGCCGGTGTGGGATTTCGATCCCAGCGGCGTCTATGATCCAGCCGACATGTCATTCGCGCCGGGATTCTCCACGACCGCCTTCGCCGACGAGATGATCGGATTTCTGGATGCGCAGGCGAGCGAGGCGCAGCCCTTTTTCGCTTATATCAGTTTGACTTCCCCGCACGATCCGCGCACGCCGCCAGCGCCCTATGACAGCATGTACGACCCGGCGGATATCGCGCTGCCAGCCAACTTCATGCCCGAGCACCCCTTCGATATTGGTGTGCGCGATATTCGCGATGAATTGCTGGCTGGCTATCCGCGCGGCGAAAACGAAATCCGCCAGCATATCGCCGATTATTACGGCATGATCTCGCATCAGGATATGGAAATCGGGCGCATATTGGCGGCGCTTTCTGCCAATGGTTTGAGCGAAAACACCATCGTGGTTTACACGGCTGACCACGGCTTGGGCGTCGGGCAGCATGGTTTGATGGGCAAACAGAATCTCTATGACCACAGCATGCGCATCCCGTTGATCATGCGCGGCCCGGGCATAGCGGCTGGGGCGCGCTGCGACGCCCGACTCTACCTGCACGATGTCTATCCCACTTTGCTGGAACGGGCGGGTGTGGCCGTGCCGGCATCCTGCGCCGGGCAGAGCATCAACGCCCTGTTGGATGGCAGTCGCGATGCCCACCGCGATGTGCTGTTTTCGGCTTATCAAGGCGTATTTGGGCATCCCAGCGGGGCGCCCTATCAGCGCAGCATCAAAGACCAGCGCCACAAGCTGATCCTGACCATGGTCGACGGCGCAGAGACCTGGCAGCTTTTTGACCTGGATGCTGATCCTTGGGAGACGGATGATCTTGTCGACAGCGCCGACTATGCCGACATCGTGGCAGACCTGAAGGCAAGATTGCGGTTGCAGCAGCGGCTGGTGAAGGACCCGGTCGCCGGGCAGGATCGGGCTGGCTGACATGAGCGAGCATCTGCGCGTAGACGGCGCGCGCCTGTGGCAGAGCATCATGCAGATGGCGGAGATCGGCGCGACAAGCAAGGGTGGCAGCCACCGCTTGACCTTGAGCGACGAAGACAAGGCAGCCCGCGATCTCTTCGCTAGCTGGTGCGCGGAGGCCGGTTTGACGATGCAAGTTGATGAGCTTGGCGACATGTTCGCGCGGCGCAGCGGCAGTGATGAAGAACAAGCCCCGGTCGGCATGGGCAGTCACCTGGACACGCAGCCTTTCGGCGGGCGATTTGATGGCGTCTTTGGCGTGCTGGCGGGCCTGGAAGTTCTGCGCACCTTGAACGATCACGACATCGGCACGATCAAGCCGCTGGAAGTGGTCAACTGGACAAACGAAGAAGGCGCGCGCTTTGCCCCGTCCATGCTGGCATCGGGGGTATATGGCGGCGTCTTTGATCTGGGCTGGGCGCAGTCACGGCGGGCGGTTGATACGGGCGCAACGCTGCTGGACGAGCTCGGGCGCATCGGCTATCACGGCGCGCTGCCCGTCCACGAACGGGAGTTCTCCGCTTTCTTTGAGTGTCACATCGAGCAGGGACCCATCCTCGAGTCGGCGGGCATTCCCGTGGGCGTGGTCGATGCCGCGCAGGGTTTTCGCTGGTACGACATCTCGCTGGAAGGCTTTGCTTCGCACACCGGGTCGACCCCCATGGTCGGTCGGCGCAATGCCTTGCTGGGTATGGCGAAGGTGGCGCTGGCGGTGGACGAGATCGCGGGTGAACATGCACCATTGGCGCGCGGCACGGTGGGCAGCCAGGTGACGGTCGGTCCCGGCTCGCGCAATGTCATCCCCGGGCGCGTCGACTTCACGGTCGATCTGCGTCATCCATCGGCCGCCACGCTGGACGCCATGGATGCGGCGCTGCGGGGGGCTTGCGCAGAAGCGGCGGCAGAGATCGGGCTGAAGCTGTCCCTGGCGCAAATCTCGGATACGCAGCCAGTTGCCTTTGATGCCGATTGCGTTGCGCGGCTGGAGCGAGCTTGCGCGCGGCTGGGCATAGAGAATCAGCGCATCACATCGGGGGCTGGGCACGATGCCTGCTATGTTGCCAAACGCGCGCCCACGGCCATGCTCTTCGCGCCTTGCAAGGACGGCATCAGCCATCACGAATCCGAGAGCGCCGAGCCAGCCGACCTGGAAGCCGTCTGCAATGTGCTGCTGCATGCTGTGCTGGATATGGCCGGGGTGGGATAAGCCCGGATTAAGACCCCCCTCAGTCCCCCCGAAAAGTCGGGGGGAGGCAACGGCGCGCGCGGATTTCTACGCATGTCGGGGGATGGGGAAAACCCCCGCATACACGAAAATAGACACTCCCTTACTTGCAAATGCTTGACAATCCAGGAAATGGCATTACCATAGAAAATCATGCGATAAGATAGGTATTTATCTATCCGTTCCAAAACAAGCGCTTATCCACATGACATCGCCCAGGCAAGAATGGAGTATGGAAAAATGAACGCTGGCAAGCGCAATATCCCCCCTCCCCCCCGTAATATCGCGTAATAATAGTAAGTTACTTGATTTACACTCCGCATTCGCGTTCAAGTTCCTATTCGCTGCGCTGGTCTTGCTTCT
>MPMG01000012.1 GCA_002238485.1 Chloroflexi bacterium bin20
CCCCCCCGAAAAGTCGGGGAGCAAGCACGCGTGGAGAAGAAGATAGGCGTCATTTTACTGCGTCGCTACAAAGCCATCTCCCCATCCGGCTCCAGCACGACCGGTTCTGCTTCTGTTTCGGCAGATACACGCTCTGCCCAAGCCCCGACATCCTGCTCGATGGGCGGGAAGGTGTTGTAGTGCATGGGCGAAACGATGCGTGGACGGAGTAGCTTGATCGCCTTTATCGAATCGTCTATGCCCATGGTGAAGCAGTCGCCGATCGGCAGCAGCGCCACATCCAGCCCTTCGTCGCCGATCAGTCGCATATCGCTGAACAGGCAGGTGTCGCCGGCATGATACATCCCAGCGCCTCCACCGCGAATCACAAAGCCATTGGGTTGCCCGCCATAGGTGCCATCGGGGAAAGACGAACTATGAAAGGCGATTGTCCATTTGGCGCTCATCCAGTCGTTGCGATATGTGCCGCCGGGATTGCCCTGAACCACATTCTGGACGCCATGCTGGGTGTACCAGTCGCCCATCTCGAAGTTGCAGACGACCAGCGCGCCAGTGCGTTTGGCGATTTCTACCGAATCGCCGACATGATCGCCATGCGCGTGCGTCAGCAAGATAACTTCTGCGTCCAGGTCTTTGGCTGCTGTCTTGGCCATGGGATTGCCGCTGACGAAAGGATCGATCAGGAGTTTGTGCCCGTCGATGTCCAGTGCGTAGGCTGAATGACCCAGCCAGCGTATTGTTACTGCCATGCCAGTCTCCTTGCGCTTGGTGTCGGTTGCCTACGCAGATTGTAGCAATTGCGCGCGCGCATTGCGAATCTGGGACGCGCTGGTGAGCTGTGCAGAATCTGCAACCAGACTGCCATTTGCCGCGTATACCAATAATATAACCGCAGTAATTTCAACCATGCGAGGAGCGCGCTGATGTCGCTACGTTTATCAATCCGGAAGATCGCGCTGCTGCTGATCATTGCACTGCTGGCGGGCGCAACAGGCGGCATATTCGGCTATATCTATGTTACGGGCGGCAGTGGCGAAGCCAGTCTTGCGGTGGATGATGCGCTGGCCACCCGGCAAGCCAACGACGCGGTTATCAGCGATGCAGTTGGCACGGCGGTCGCCCAGGCTGCAAAGGAAATCATCCCGGCCGCATTGGGCGCCGCGCTGGAAGCCGAACGAGCCCGCCAGCCCGTCCAGTTCAACATCGTGTCTGCCGAAAGTCGAGCCAGTTTCACGCTGGAAGAAGACTTGCGCGGACTGCGCACCACGGTCATCGGCACAACCAGCGAAGTCGGCGGCAAGATTGATGTCGTGCTGGCAGACCCGGCTGCCTCGACTATCGGAACAATCCTGATCAATGCGCGCACGCTGGAGACCGACAACAGCTTTCGCAATCGGGCGCTGCGCGGGAGAATCCTCTATTCATCACAAGACGAAAATGAATTCATCGTCTTTGAACCGCGCGAACTGAGCAACTTCTCTGTTGAAAGCATCGCCGAGGGCGAGACGATCCGCTTTGATATCGGCGGCGATCTGACCGTGACAGGCACAACCCTGCCAGTTACTTTCGCGGCGGAAGTCACGCTGGACAGCCCGACGCAGATCAGTGGCAGCGCGTCGGTCAACGTGCTGCATGCTGATTTTGGCTTGACCATTCCCGATGTGCCGGGAGTCGCCAATGTCACAGACGATGTCGAGCTGCGTCTGGACTTTGTGGCGCGGGCAACGGAATAGGGACGAGCTACCCTCTCAGTCCCCCCGAAAAGTCGGGGGGAGGCAGCCCTTCAGCACAGAGGTGATGTAGGGACGAGACTTGTCTCGCCCAACAATTTCGCTTGTATTGATGGGCGACTCGCCTCTACATCATCCTCTGTGGTTCAGCTATTGCCGTTCTTGCGGCGGCGAACTGGACGTTTGCGCGGCAGACGCATCGGCAGTTTGTGACGGCGGTTGCCATCAAATTGATAGAGCGCGTTCGCCACTGCGCCAGCTGTCGGCACCAGGCCGATCTCTCCAACGCCTTTCGCGCCATAGGGTCCATACGGATCGGGCACTTCGACGCCGATAACTTCCATCTCGGGCATGTCTTTGGCGCGCAGGATGCCGCATTTGCGCAGCATGGTGCTCTTGGGAACGCCAGCTTCCAGCGGCAAGTCTTCGCTGATGGCATAGCCCAAGCCCATGTGGATCGAGCCTTCCAACTGCCCCTCAAAGAGCGTGGGATTGAATATGCGCCCGGCATCGTGCGCCGCGACGATCTTCTCCACCTGCCCATCATCGTCCAGGATGACCAACTGCGTGGCATAGCTGTAGCTGTAATGCGTGTAGACTTTTTCGACCATGGCGCCGGGTTTGGTCGTCCAGTCTACGGTGAATTCGCCCTCGTACTGCCGCCCGACCAGCTGCTCCAGCTTGTGATATTCCAGGTCGGCTTTGAAGCGCTTGCAGGCGTCAATGATGGCATTGCCGACCAGCGATGTCCCGCGCGAGGCGGTTGTCATGCCCGTGATCATCTCCGACTCGGTGGCGACGCGCACTTCAATCTGGGCCGGGTCGATGCCTGTTTCGGTAATCAGCGCTTGCACAGCCATGGTATGCACGCCTTGCCCCATCTCTGTCCAGCCGTGATCGATGATCACCTTGGCGCCGTCTGGCTCGGCTTCGACGACGCTGAGTGTGAC
This sequence comes from Chloroflexi bacterium bin20, assembly GCA_002238485.1. GTDB lineage: Bacteria > Chloroflexota > Anaerolineae > Aggregatilineales > Phototrophicaceae > UBA6055. The sequence goes on from MPMG01000012.1 coordinate 2,681, forward strand.
CTTGGACGAGTCGGGCATGCCATTGCCGATGCCGGTGTTCTTGATGCCACAGGCGATGCCGGCAAATTTGGCCTTGCGGAATTCGTCCTGCACGGCTTCCAGCGTGGCTTTTGCGCCAGCGCCAGCTTCGATCACTTGCCCGGTCGCGGTCATATCGCCGTCATCCAGCGCGTTCTGATAGCGGAATTGCCAGCGATCAAAACCGCCTTGTTCGCACAAGTCGTCGATGCAGCTTTCCAGCGCGAATGCCGTCTGGTTCACGCCAAAGCCGCGCATCGCTCCGCAGGGCAGGTTGTTGGTGTAGACAGCTGTGCTGACGATATCGGTGGTCGGGAAGTTATACGCGCCAGTGGCGTGCCCGGCCGACCGTTCCAGCACTTTCATGCCCACCGAGGCATAAGCGCCGGTATCGCCGACGAAACGCCCTTTGCAGAAAGTCAGCATGCCCTCGTCATCACAGCCGATCGTGTATTCCATCCAGATAGGATGACGTTTGGGGTGCATGAGAATGGACTCGTCGCGCGTGAGCCGCACTTTGACCGGCACGCCCATCAAATAGGCTGCCAGCGCCGCATGCCCTTGCACAGACAAATCTTCCTTGCCGCCAAATGCGCCGCCATTGGGCACCAGCACGACATTGACCGCCTCTTGCGGCAAGCCCAGCAACTTGGCAATCTGCACGCGGTCTTCAAACACGCCTTGTCCCTGCGACAGCACCTCTATACCCCCCTCGGTCCCCCCATCGGGATGGAGGGAGGATGGAAGTCCCCCCTGACTCGTCGGGGGGGATTTAGGGGGGGTTGGATAGGCAATGCAGGCTTCTGGCTCCATAAAGCCGTGCTCGATCATCTGTGTTTCATAGATGCCGTGGCTGGTATAAGCCGCTTCATTCATCGCCGCTCCGAGGTCGCCGCGGCTGGTGATGGACTGCGAGAGGATATTGCCGCCTTCGTGAAGAGACGGGCTGTCATCCAGCATAGCCGCGTGCATGTCGGTCACTGGTTCCAGCACCTCGTAATCAACATCGATGAGCGCGACAGCTTTGCGGGCGATGGCGTCTGTTTCGGCGACCACACAGGCCAGCACATCGCCGACATAGCGGGTTGTTTCGCCCTCGCCAATCATCAGGGGCCAATCCTGGCGGATCAAGCCGATATGCCGGTCGCCCGGAATCTCGTCCGCCGTGATGACTCGCAAAACGCCCGGATGCGCCAATGCCGCGCTGAGATCCATGGTTTTCACGACAGCGCGCGGATGATCGCTGAACTTCAATGCGCCGACCACCAGCCCATCCATGCGGATGTCATCGACATAGCGATGCTGGCCCAGCACCAGGTCTTGCGCCTGATATTTGGGCAGGCGCGTGCCGATGCTGCCATCGACTTCGGGCAGGTCGACTTCTTCTTCGTTGCGGATGGCTTCGGCGGCGCAGGAAATGGCATCGACGATCTTTTTGTAGCCGGTGCAGCGGCACAAGTGCGGCGTCAGCGACTTTTCGATATCGGCGCGGCTGGGTTCGGGATTGCGATTGATGAGGTTGTTGGCTTGCATGACGATGCCGGGAATGCAGAAGCCGCATTGCACGCCGCCCTCGCGCACGAAAGCATTGGCAAAGACATTCTGCCGATATTCGCCCAGCCCTTCGGTGGTGGTGATGGATTTGCCAGCCAGCTTGTCCATTTTGGTGACGCAAGCCAGCAGCGCCTTGTCATCGACCTGAACAACGCAGCAGCCACAAGCAGCTTGCGGCGCGCAGCCATCTTTCGGCGATATGATGCCCATCTCATCGCGCAGCCAACTCAGCAACGGGAGTTCCGGGTCGCCAGCATAGCCTATCGCCCGTCCGTTCAAATGGAAATGAATCATGGGGAAGCGTCTCCTATCTCTTTGGCAGCCAGCCAGGCACTTTTCGATAGGAAGCCCTAACGCCGTGGAACACGACCTGCGACTGGTCAATTCTATTATGTCGCGGTTGGCAGAAATCCGCAAGCAATTCGTCGTGCGCAGCTTACGTCGACGAGGCAAATGACAGAGTCGATTCTAGAAGGGGATATCGACTATTGCGGCAGTCTTTGCTTGCCGCTCTTCATTGTCAGTGTATTCCTGCAACTTGTCGTTGACATATAGGAGTATACTTCTCGCTGCATTCACCGCTAGCGTAGCTTCCGGTTCGGCGAGCAAGCCAGGGGACGACAAGTCAGGGGACGAGTGGGCAAGGCTGGCGTGGTTGCGCAACGTATTGATTGCGTCGAGCGCAGTCGCGAGGCCCTGCAGCGTCCTATCCACCTCCTTAGGCCATGATCTTCGGTTTTGAAAGGCAGGATGGTTCTTGCGGATGGCTTTGAAAGCGAGAGTCACTTTGCCGAGGTCGTCGAATTGTATTCCGCTCACAGCGCATTGCTCCTTGAGATAACCGTGCAATGCGGTATGCGTTCGGTCGACAGCGCTACTAGCGTTTCCCCTGCGAATCGCGGTCGCCGCTTCTTCCAGTGCACGCCTTACCGTTTCGGAAGACGGCGAGATTGAAACAGCGTCAACCATTTCTGACTGTGACTCGAGCCTTTTTGCGGCATTTTCAAATCTGCCATAGAGCTTGTCCTGATTGGATTGGCTTCCGAAACCGTCGAAACGTTGGTAATATTTACGCAGCGCCGCTCTAAGAATTGCGGCTTGACTACGAGCGGATTGCGATTTCAATATGTCTATGAATTGTTCCTTGATCGTTTGGGAAGTATCGTCGGTAGGGATTATGTCTAAATCGCAGTCAACTTGATAGAATTCCTCCAACTTCGCTCGACTACGGAAGCCCCCCAAATAGCCTACATCGACTCCAATATAGTATTCGACCAATAGTTTGATCTCCCTGTCCGAAAGTTTCGACACGCTCTACTCCTCCTAAATCTCCCTGACTTTTCAATCATTCTACGCCACGCGCGCCATCAAAAGAAGGTTTCGGAGTATGCCCATTTTGCTCAATGTCGGCACACAAATAAGTACAAGTTAATCATGCAACTACTTGATGCACTGGACTCGGGCGAGTCACCGCCTCGCCCCTACACAACAAGACCTCTGTGCGCTCTGTGCCTCTGTGGTGAATCTTTTTGACTTACTTGTGTGTTGAGTCTTTTGCATGACTTGCGATGCTTTTACTTGCGTTACAATGCGCAGGCGGACACACAAGGAGCAAAGGCAACACGATGTCATTGGCGGACAAGGTTAATCGGCGCTTCCATGCTGCTTTTGGCGCAGAACCCGCATTCATCGTGCGCGCGCCGGGACGGGTCAACCTCATCGGCGAGCACACCGACTACAACGACGGCTTCGTCTTCCCGCTGGCCATCGACCGCGCCGCGTATATCGCCCTGCGTCCCCGCGCCGACAGGTCTGTTCGCGTCATTTCTCTCGACATGGCGGACGATCAGTCTTTCGACCTGGATGACTTGCCTCGCCCGGACGAGACTCGCTGGGTCGACTACCTCATCGGCGTGGCCTGGGCATTGCAGCGAGGCGGTTATCCACTGGCTGGCTGGGAAGGACTGTTAGCAGGCGATGTGCCTATCGGCAGTGGCTTGTCCTCATCGGCGGCGCTGGAATTGGCGGCGGCGCGAGCCTTCTATTGTGTGGGCGGCTTCAACTGGGACGCGGCGCAGATGGCGCAGATCGGACGCGCGGCGGAAAACGAGTGGTTGGGCATTCAGACCGGCATCATGGATCAGATGATCTCGGCGGCGGGCCTGGAAGGACACGCTCTGTTGATCGACTGCCGCAGCCTGGAAACCACCCCCACAGCCCTGCCAGCCACCACTTCCATCGTCATCCTCGATACGGGCACGCGGCGCGGACTGGTCGATTCGGCATACAACGAACGACGGACGCAGTGCGAGGCGGCTGCGCGGCACTTTGGCATAGCCGCCCTGCGCGATATTGACCTGGCGACATTTTCCAAACGAGCGGAGGAGCTGGAAGCAGTGATCCGCCGACGGGCGCGGCATGTCATCAGCGAAAACGAGCGCACCCTGCAAGCGCGGGATGCCATGTTGGCGGGCGATGCCGAGGCCTTAGGCAAGCTAATGATCGCCAGCCACATCAGCCTGCGTGACGACTTTGAAGTATCCAGCCCGGCGCTGGATGCCATCGTCGACTGCGCCAATGCCGAGCCCAGCTGCTATGGCGCGCGCATGACCGGCGCGGGATTTGGCGGCTGTGCAGTCGCTCTGGTGCGAGCGGACGATACGACGGGCTTTGTGCGCAGAGTCGGCGCAGGCTACGAATCAGCGGCAGGCAACAGGCCGGCGCTCTATGTAACCCGTGCCAGCGCGGGCGCAGCGACAATAGATGTGTAGACGCGAACCGCGAAAGCCCTCCCTCAGATTCTGCGATTATGTGTCAATTTTCCTAAGACCATTACAACTCTAGTTCGCATTGCTGGTTGAGTCAATTCTTGAGAGCATCTCTCGTTCTTCTGCCATTCGCACCAGGTCAGATGCTTGCATCTCCAGCGCTTCCGCTAGAGCAAAGATGATATGCAACGATGGGGACTTCTCTCCGCGCTCAATCTCGCCGATGTAATTACGGTGGCTGCCGCAGCGAAACGCGAGCTTTTCTTGCGAAAGTCCTAACTTGAGGCGCTGCTTCCTAACAGAGACCCCAAAAGACTTGCCTAAGTACCGCATCTCTGCACCTGTGTCTCGGTACAGAGATTGTTAAGAATGTGGGCAATCTGGCTACACGCTATTGCGGGTAAGAAAGGTGTTCGCTATAGTAAGCGGATGCTGGAACAATACATAAGACTTACCCGATCCCCAAAGGCTGGGACGTGGACTATGACTAACCAGTCAGGGAGGCTATACGCCCCCACCTTCATTGTGAGCTTAGCTGGCGCATGCTGGGATATCCGTCAAGTATCCACAACGGAGAGAATCCGGTAATGTTCCGAACTAAGATCAATACAGCCGTCTGGTATTGTTGCATCGCTGTGCTGACATTGGCCACTATACATTTCTTATTCTTCGCAGAAGTCACTTTCGCCAGCGCCGATATGCTTTGTCTTACAATCGTAACGATGGCCCTTTTGCTTGTGTTCAAACCATAACCAGTCCGCTGTGGTATATTAGTAGCGTGTTGACAGGAACACCTTCGGTGAACGCCTTCAACTCGGTGCCCTCGGTTGTGAAAAAATCTGACGCGATTGCCCTGGAGATGGAGAAGCAAAAGCAGATGCAGTGGCGCAGAATTGTGCTAAGATAGGCGCATTGTGCAGCAAGCTAGCAGGAGGCAGCGTCTTTGGACACATTGAAGTTGGCGCATGACATTGTCGACATCGTTGAAGACCGCAAGGCAGAAGATATTCTGCTGCTCGACCTGCGCCCCGACCAGCTCATCGCCGACTTTTTCATCATCTGCAGCGGCGACAATGAGCGGCATCTGCGCGCGCTGATCGAAACGGTGCGCCTAGATGTCAAAGACAAGCATAGCAAACTGCCCTTTGCCAACGAAGGCACGGCGGAAAGCGGCTGGGTCGTGATGGACTATGGCGATGTGGTGGCGCACTTCTTCGCCCCCGAAAAGCGCAAATATTATGCGCTCGAAGACCTGTGGGATGCCGCCGGTCGCGTCATGCTGCGCATTCAATAGGGCGAGGCTTCAACTGCCTGCGCCTTCTGCAAATATTTTGAAGGACTCCATGCCTTTGCGCGTCTGCTTGCGGAAAGTGCGCTGCCTCATGAAGAAGGCCATGATGCGCATGAAGCCGCGAAACTGGAACTCGCAGTCCATGTTCCAGCGTGTTGTTTCGCCTTGTGGATGGAAGGTGTTGCGCACGATATTGTACACGCCTTTGGCATCATAGGCGCCGCTGAACTCGTCTGGCATGTTGCGCGTGGTGATGGTTTCGATCATCTCCAGCTTGCGCTTGCCCATGTCGTAGAGCAGGCGAGTCTGCGCGCCGGGCGTGCCTGGTTCGCCACTGAGGTGTTCGATTTCTACCAAGCCTTCTTGCCACTGCTTGAGATTCTCGAAGCTGTCGAACAACTCAATGACCCGCTCGCGTGGCAGATTGATGATGATTTCTTCTGTATAGCGCATGAGATTTGCTGACTGCCATTTCAACTATGCGGACACTGTTGATGGCAGGATGTTCAGCTTCGGTCTGCCAGCCGATTCAAGGCCGACTGCATCACAAACACCAGCCCAAAGAGCGAGCTGAGCATGAGCACGATGCAAGCGCCAGACGGAATGTCCAAATAGTATGACGCATAAAAGCCGACGATGCCACTGACGATGCCCAGCAGGCTGGAGATGACCAGCATGTGGTGCAAGCGCTTGACCAGCAGCCGCGCCGTGGCCGCCGGCGTGATCAAGAGCGCCAGCATCAGCGCGATGCCCACCGCCTGCAAGCTGACGACGATGGTGACGGCGATCAATATCAGCAGCAACAGACGCAGCGCCTCGGCCGGCAGCTTCAAACTGTGGGCCAGGCTCAAATCGAAGCTAATGATGAGGAACTCCTTGTAGAGCAAGCCGATGATGACCAGCACGATGGCGGTCATGGCGGCCATGGTGAGCAGGTCCTGGTGGCTCACGCCGTTGATGCTGCCGAAGAGGATATGCGTCAAGTCGACGGCATAGCTGGATTGCGTGCTGATGATGGCGATGCCCAGCGCAAACATGGTCACGAAGACGATGGCGATGGCGCTGTCTTCTTTTAGCTCTTGATTGCGCGTCAACCAGGCGATCACCAATGCCGAGACGATGCCCGCGCCCAAGCCGCCCACGAAGAGATTGCTGCCGATATTGCCGCCGCTGGCTGTGTAAGACAGGGCGATGCCGGGCAGGATCGAGTGCGCAAGGGCATCGCCAAAAAAAGCCATGCCCCGCACCACCACAAAACAGCCGACGACCGCGTTGATGCCGCCGACCAAAATCAGCGCCAGCATGCCGCGCTGGATGAAACTGTATTGCAGAGGCTCGGAAAGGAAAGCCACCAGGTCCATATCAACGCGACCTTTCTCGTTGACGAGCCAGCATCAGCAGGTCGTCGCTATACATGGTTATGGTGGCCCCAAATGCCTGACGCAGCATCTGGGGCTCTAGCACTTCGTCCGGTGTGCCAAAAGTCACGATCGCGCCTTGACTAAGCACGAGGATCTTGTCGAAGTGCAGCGCCGCATTTTCCATGTGGTGCGTCGACATCAGGATGCTGATGCCATGCTCGGTCAATATGTCCAGCGCTTCAATGATCTCGCTTTCGGCATGTTGGTCGACGCCGCTGAAAGGTTCGTCCATCAACAGCACCCGGGATTCTTGCGCCAGCGCGCGGGCGATGAAGACGCGCCGGCGTTGTCCGCCACTGAGCTCGCTGATCTGTCGCTTGGCCAAGTCGCCCAGGCTCAAATGCTCCAGAATATCGCGGATAGCCTGGTGATCGGCGCGCCGCGGCAGCCGAAACCAGCCGATATTTCGGTTGCGCCCCATCATCACGACATCATAAACCGAGACCGGGAAGCTCCAGTCGATGTCGTTTTGCTGGGGCACATAGCCGACCAGGCTGTGGCTGCTGTGGCAATCTTCGCCAAAGATCGAGATGCTGCCCGAGTTGAACTGCAGCAAGCCGACAATGGCTTTGAAGAGCGTGCTCTTGCCAGCGCCGTTGGGTCCGATGACAGCGACGCGCTCGCCCGCCTCGACTGTGAAGTTGATGTTGGCAAGAGCCTGCCGGTTGCCTGGGTAGCCTGTCCCTAGCTGACGGACGACCAGCGCCGCCTGCACACCCTTGTCAACTGTCATGGTAGTGCCTCTCACGCGGTCTTAGCCACTCAGCGCTTCTATGATGGCTGAGAAATTGTAACGCATGTAGTCGAGATAGGCGCCGGCGGGACCAGCGACTTCCCCGAGCGAATCGGTGTAGAGCGGCACGATTTCGACGCCAGTTTCCTGGGCGATCGTCTGCAAGACTTTGTCGCTGGTGGTCGATTCGCCGAAGATAGCAGGCAGCTCCCGCTCGCGAATCAGGTCGATCAACTCAGCGACATCGCGGGCGCTTGGCTCGACCGAGGTGCTGACGCCGGGGATGACGGTCGAGACGATCTCAAAGTCGAAGGTGCCGGCCAGGTAGCCCAAGGCATCGTGCGCTGTCATCAGCACGCGTTTTTCGGCGGGCAGGTTCTCCAGCGCGGGCCAGATGAAATCTTTTTCCAGCGAGATGAGCTGCTCTGCATAAGCCAACGTCCGTTCATGGTAGTCGGCGGCATGGTCGGGGTCGATTGTGGAGAAGCTGTCGCGCATGGTCAGCGCCCAGCGGATGACATTCTGTGGATCAAACCAGATATGGGGGTCGCAGGCGCCGTCTGCATGGTCATCCCCGCCGCTTTCGTGGCCATGGTCATGCGCCTCGCACTCGATATCTTCGGCTCTGCCCAGGAATTCGCCATGGCCGTGCCCGCCGATGGCATGGAATTCGGCATCCTGCGCGTCGCAGCCGGTCAGTTCGTCCTCATGCGCATGGTCGTCATCTTCTTCGTGCGCGTGCTCGTCATCGTCATCGTCATCGTGCGCGTGCTCGTCATCGTCTTCGTGCGCGTGCTCGTCATCGTCTTCGTGCGCGTGCTCGTCATCGTCTTCGTGCGCATGCTCGTCATCGTCTTCGTGCATTTCGTCGTCGTCATGACCAGTTTCGTCTTCGTGGTCATCATCGTCCTCATGCGCATGCTCATCGTCGTCATCGTGCATTTCGTCTTCGTGCGCGCCCAAGGGACGGATATCAATGCAGGCGGAGGCGACAGTGATGCGCACCGATTCGCCAGCGCTCTCGATCGCGTCCAGCAGCGATTCTTCATAGCCCATGCCGTTGATGAGCACCAGATCGGCATCGGCGACAGCAGCAAGGTCACCGGGCGTGGGGATGAAGGTGTGCGGATCGCTGCCCACAGGGATGAGCGAGCGGATTTCGAGGTGGTCACCGGCGACATTGCGCGCCACATCGGCCAGGATGCTGTGAGACGCGATCACGACCGGTTTGGCGGATTGAGCGCCGACATTGACGCCGAAAAGCAGCGCCAACATGGCAAGAGCGACTATTCGTATTTTCATGATTGCAACTCCTTAACGATACATGGTCTCATTAAGAATGCTATGCGAAGAAGATTGTCGGCGCAAGCCTCAATCACAGTGTACCATTTGCTATATGAACGCAGACCGAGGCAGGCGCATCCTGCTGCTGCTGATCATCGCTTTCTGCTGCTGTGCGCTCGTCGTCACGGGCGGCTTGCTGGCGGCGACGCTGCTGCGATGGGCGGGCGGCGGCGCAATCGTGGCGGAGTTGACACCGGCGGCACAGCGAACAATCCGCATCATCGACGCTGGACAAGCTCGCCAGTTGCAGACAGCGCTGCATGAGCCGCTGCCTATCTTGGCGCGCGCTGGCATCTCACTGGGCGAGATGGATAAAGTGTGGATCAATGGCGCGCTGGCAAAGCAGGAATCGCTGCCCGACTGGACTGTGCCTGCCAGTCAAATCGAGATCCGCCGCGCTGTGCAGTTGCGCATCCTGGACGATGGCGCTGAAGTTGCTATTACTTCTGCCGCTGAGACGATTGGCGAGGCTCTGGACGAAGCAGGCATCCGGCTGGGCGCGAGCGATGAGATCAACCTGCCGCTGGATACTCGGCTAGATAGGGATACAGACCTGCGCATCACGCGGGCGATGCGCGTCCGGCTGCTGGTGGATGGCGAAGTCATTGAAGCGCGCACACAAGTCCAACGCGTGGCCGACCTGCTGGACGAGCTGGAACTATCGCTGGGCAGCCTGGATTTTACGCGACCGGGCCTTGGTGAATTGCTGGGCGCGGACGCAGATATCGAAGTCGTGCGCGTTGTCGTCGAAGAGTTGGTGGAGCGCGAAGAAACGCCGCCGGGCAACCCCCAATATCGTCCCGACCCGAATACGCCGCTGGACAGGACGACCGTGATACAGCAGGCGCAGCCCGGCATCCGCGAGACGATCACGCGACTGCGCTATGAAAATGGCCGCGAAGTCAGCCGCGAGACCGGTGAGCCGCAGCTGGTGCAGCAGCCGCAGAATCAGATCATCGGCTATGGCACGAAAGCGGTCGTGCTGGGCACGGTCAACACGCCGCAAGGACCGCGCGAGTATTGGCGAGTGCTTTGCATGTACGCGACAAGTTATAGTCCACGCTCGAACAACGGCAATACCCAGACAGCCATCGGCCAGACCTTGCGCACGGGCATCGTCGCATCCAACCCCGACCTCATCCCGTATCGCAGCGATGTATTTGTGCCTGGCTATGGAGTCGGCTACATGGCGGATACAGCCGGCTACCGCAGCTCGCCTTATTGGATCGACCTGGGCTTTAGCGATGCCGACTATACGAGAGATTGGCACGAGTATGTCAAGGTGTATCTGCTGACACCCGTGCCAGCCAAGGTCAGCGCGCTGCTGCCGGCCTGGAAGCCCATGCGGACTGTTCCTGGCGGCTGCAACTAAGGCAAGGGTGCTGCCAAATGTGCCGCCAGCAGACGCGCGAACTGCCCCGGTTTTTCCAGATGCGTGTTGTGCCCGGCGCCGTTGATGATTTCCAGCCGCGCGCCGGGAATAGAATCGCGCATTGCGGCGTTGATGCGCCGAAACTTGCTGTCCAGCTCGCCAACAATGAGCAGAACCGGCAGCTGCATCCTCGGCAGAGACTCCCACAAGCTGGGCTGCGCGCCTGTGCCCATCCCACGCAGGCTGCCCGCCAAGCCAGCTGGATGGCAACGCAGCCGTTGCTTTCGCTGCGCCAAGCGCACATGGGGAGTCAATTGCGCTTGCGACGCCCACATGGGAAGCGCCCCCCAATACTCGACGAACCAGGCGATTCCGCGCGCCTCAATCTGGTCCGCTAGCAGATTGTCGCTTTGTTGGCGGGTCATTCGCTCCTTTTCAGTGGCGATGCCCGGCGATGCGCTTTCCAACGTCAATGACAAAAAGCGCCGCGGATAGTGCAACGCCAGGTACAGCGCCAGCCTTCCGCCCATGGAATAGCCGAGCAGGTGGACTTGCGGCAGCTTCAGCGCGTCCAGCAGGCTTATGAGGTCGGCGGCGACACGGGACATGTGCCAGGCTGCGGCGCATTTGGGCGAGTCGCTGCGGCCATGACCCGGCAGGTCGGGCATGATCAGCTGGTTTTTCGCTGCCAAAGCTGGCGAGAGGCTTTGCCAGGCGCTGTGATCGCCAGTGAAGCCATGCAGCAGCAGCAGTGGCTCGCCGTCGCCCGGCAGGCTGATGGCGTAGTGGTTGCCGCTAGCGGCGCGCAGACGCATCGTGGAAGGCTTGTCGGGCGGCGCTGCGCAGGACTTTGCCAGATGCGCTGCGTGGCAAGACGGCAAAGGCGAATTCGCGGGGGACTTTGTAGCGGGCCAGATGCTGCTGGGCAAATTCGATCAATTCTTTTGCGTCGATTGTTTTGTCGGTCTTCAGTTGGACGAGGGCGGCGACCCGTTGCCCCCATTGCTCGTCGGGCAGATCGAAGACCAAGGCGTCGTCCAGCGCCGGGTGCAGTCGCAGCGCTGCTTCGACCTCGGCAGGATAGATATTTTCGCCGCCACTGATGATGAGATCGCTGCGCCGCTGCATGATGAACAAGTCGCCGTCTGTGTCCAGGTAGCCGATATCGCCCGTGTGCAGCCAGCCATCGCGCAATGCCTGGTCGGTTGCTGCCGCATCGCCATGATAGCCACGCATTACCGTCGCGCCCTTGACCAGCACTTCGCCCGGCGCATCCGCCGCCAGCATTCGACCATTATCGTCTGCGATGACCACTTGCGTGAACGGCAATGGCTTGCCGACTGTGCCCGGTTTGACGCACAGCTCGTGTGGCAGGGCTGTCGCCACCTGCGATGAAGCCTCGCTTAGCCCATAGCTGGCGGCCACGGGGATATTCTCTGCCAGGCAGCGTTCGATCAGGCTGGGTCGAGCTGCTTCGCCACCCAGCAGCACGAGTCGCAGCCGCGGATTCCAGTCTCTTTGTTTCGCATCCAGCAGGCGCTGCAGCATGGTTGGCACCAGCGAGACGATTGAAATGGGGTGCTCGCTCAGCACGCGATTCACGTTGTTGACATCGAAAGCGGGCAGCAGCTCAACCGCAGTGCCATAAATCAGCGAGCGCAGGATGATGCTCAGCCCACCGACATGATAGAGCGGCAAGACGCAGAGCCAGCGATCCTTGGGCAGCGCGCCGAGTGTCTGCGCCGATGCCAAAGCGCTGTGGTAGATGTTGCTATAGCTCAGCCTAGTCGCTTTGGGGCGACCGCTGGTGCCAGAGGTATGGATGATGGCGATGTCGTCAGCGAGGTTCATCGTGCCGTAATCATCAAAGGCGGAGGGCTGATTCAGACGACTTTCCGGCGGATGCAGCAGGAACTTCTTCGCGCATTGGGCGGCTTTGTCGCGCGTGTCGGGCGTGCAGATCACCAGCTTGCATCGGGTCTTGTCGATCTGCCATTGCAGTTCTCCCACGGTTAAACGGGTGTTCAGTGGCACGACGATGACGCGCAGGCGCATCAATGCCAACAGAGTCAATACGAAAGGCAGACAATTGGGCATCAGAATGCCGACCTTGTCGCCGGGCTGCAGCTGGCTGTGGTCTTGAATCAAGCCGGCAGTCATCGATGCCAGGCGGTTTACCTGGGCGAATGACAGCTCACTGCCCTTGTCGACGATAAAGGTCTTGTCGGGCATGCTGTTGACCGGGATCGTCCGTCCGCTCACGGTTTATCCCCCGTCGCCTGGACACCGCAGAAGACTCTCGGTACGTGCAAGCAAGTCATGCAACAAGTATATGCGCTGGAATCGTGCGACTCACTGCCTCGCCCCTACAACAAAGTTTCATGTCATCTGTAGGGGAGACTCTGTGAGGCGCCCACAGCAGCCTTCCCCCTCACGGGCGGCGCGGGAACTTGCTGAAGTCGGGTTTGCGCCCTTCCAGAAAGGCATTTTTGCCCTCGCTGCCTTCATCGGTCATATAAAAGAGCATGGTGGCATCGCCAGCCAGCACCTGCAGTCCCGTCTGCCCATCCAGCTCGGCGTTCAACCCGGCTTTGATGAAGCGCAGGGCGATGGGGCTTTTGCTGAGGATCTCGCGTGACCATTGCAGGGCTTCTCGCTCCAGCTGGGCCAGCGGCACGACGGTGTTGACCATGCCCATCTCTTGGGCTTGCTCGGCGCTGTACTGCCTGCACAAGAACCAGATCTCGCGGGCTTTTTTCTGCCCGATGTGCGCCGCCAGGAATGATGAACCGAAGCCGGCATCGAAGCTGCCCACGATGGGACCGGTCTGCCCATAGATGGCGTTGTCGCTGGAAATGGTCAGGTCGCAGCAGACATGCAAGACATGCCCGCCGCCGATGGCATAACCAGGCACAACCGCGATGACGGGCTTGGGGATATTGCGGATATAGCGCTGCAGCTGCAAAACATTGAGGCGCGGCACGCCATCATCGCCGACATAACCGCTGTGCCCGCGCACTTTTTGGTCGCCGCCGGCGCAGAATGACCAGATGCCGTCTTTGCTGCTGGGTCCGTTGGCGGTGATCCACAGCAGGCCGATATCGCTATCGTGCCAGGCATGCAAGACGGCTTCGGTCATCTCGTCGATGGTCTTGGGGCGGAAGGCGTTGCGGATATCGGGACGGTTGAAGGCGATGCGCGCGATGCCCTCGGCTTGGTGGTAGCTGATGTCTTGGTAGGGCGCAATCTCTCGCCAGTCCGCCAGCTGCATGAGGTCGGCGGTGCTGATTTTGGCTTGCTGCGCGGCACTGGTCATGGCGCTGTCTCCTCTTGCGTTGCGATGTTATGATTTAACCACAGAGGGTGCAGTGGACACAGATTCTTTTTACCCCCACGGTCTCTCATTCTGCGTTGTGTAGGGGCGAGCCAATGGGTCGCCCAATTTGCGACAGATCGCAGCACGGTGGGCGAGGCGGCGACTCGCTCACTATGAGCCATACTGTTCACAATCTGGCGTCTCGAAGCGAAGTCCTTACGGCGCGCATGATCTCTTCTCTGCGCTGCAGGTCGGACTCAGAATTCGTGCGAACTTCGATCAAGGTTGCGCTATTCCCATTGATGGACTCGCCAAAAGCACGGCGGAATGTGGCACGGTCGTCGGCGCGGCTGTATTGCAAGCCATACAATTCTGCGACCTGGGCGAATTCCAGTCCATGCGGCGTGAGAAAGTAGTCGCCGAAAGCTGGCTCAAATTGGCGCACGGGCAGCCGCTGGAAGATGCCGCCACCATCATTATTCAGCAGCACAAGCGTGATCGGCACAGCGCAGCGTCGCACTGCCAGCAGCCCATTCATATCGTGGTAGAGTGTGATATCGCCCAGCAGCGCAGCCGTTGGTCGTCCCTTGCGCGCCAAGGCAATACCCAGCGCGGTCGACACATTGCCATCAATGCCCGATGCGCCGCGATTGGCAAATGTCTGGATTGACTCTTCGCGTGGCCTGGCAAACTGATCCAGCTGGCGCACGGGCAAGCTGCTGCCGGCGAAGATCGCGCCGTTTGCGGGCATCAGCTGCGCCATATCAAAAGCCACTGCGCCGTCAAAAAAGTCGCCCCTTGTCATCTCGCTGTCGATTAGCTGCCAGGCCTTGGCATCAATGTTTGCCAGTTGAACGCGCCAACTGTCATCGGCGGCGAGCAGGTTGTCGAACTCGCGCGCATCGACGGCGGCGGGATCGATAGTCAGGTGCTGGGTGATGCTGTGGCTGTCGTCCGCCCATTCGCCAGCGCGACTGCAATAGATGTGATAGCGCAACCGGCTCTTCGCCAACAAGTCTTGCATGCCACGGCAGAGCGGCGGCGCGCCCAGGCGGATCAGCGCATCAAGGCCCGACATGTCTACGCTCGCCAGCCAGGATTCATAAGCGCCCAAGCTGCCAGCGTCGCGCAGGTTCGAGTTGAACTCTGCCAGCACAGGAAAGCCCGTGGCTTGCGAAAGACGCGACAGCCAGGGCAACAAGGCATTTTGTTCGGCTTTGCTGCGGGCGCTGCCATGTCCGCAATAGATGATTCCGCGACAATTGCGCAAGTCCGCCGTCAGCAGTGGGCGCAGGCTCGGCTCGGTCCCCGGCGGCGCCGGAAAAAAACGCGTTGGGGGGCGGCGGTCAATTTCCAGCGAAACATCGGCGGCGGGTTCGAAGGGCTTGCGGAAGGGCAGGTTGATGTGCACGACGCCGCGGTTTGCCTGCACAGTCGCATAAGCGCGCGCGGCCAGCGTTCGCAGATTTTCCAGCGCCAACCGGGGTGGGTCGGCCTCAGGCAGAGGCGCATCAACGAAGAGATCGACATAGTCCCCATAGAGTTTGATCTGGTCGATGGTTTGGTTTGCGCCGCTGTGCCGCAGTTCGGGCGGACGATCGGCAGTCAGGACGATGAGCGGCAGGCGAGATTGATGCGCTTCGATGATGGCGGGGAAGAAATTGGCGGCGGCCGAACCCGATGTGCAGACGACGGCGGCCGGCTCGCCCGTGCCCAGCGCCAATCCCAATGCGAAGAAAGCAGCGCTGCGTTCGTCCAAATGCGAGGTGAGCTGGATGCTTTTGCGGTGCCGCGCCAATGCCAGCACGAGCGGTGTGTGCCGCGAGCCCGGCGCGATGCACACATGGCGCAGTCCCGCGGCGACCAGCGCGTCGATGAATGTTGTGGCGTAAAGCGTGGCAGGGTTAGACACAGAGGACACAGAGGCAAGGGCTTTTGCCACAGAGGCACAGAGGCACAGAGGCAAAGAGGAAGAATCTCATAAAACCAAACGCTTTATGCCATTTCGGAGCACAGCCACATTGAAGTTTATCAGCAGACCGATCGGCGACTCGGTTATCCGCAGATAGCTCAACAACTGCGCTTTATGAACGGGCAGAATTTCTTTAACGGATTTCAGTTCAAGGACGACTATGTCTTCTACCACCAGATCGAGTCGGTAGGAGCCTATAGTGTGCCCTCTGTATGTAACCTCAACAGCCTTTTGCTGTTCAAACTTGAGTTGCCTCTCTGTCAACTCAATGCAGAGCGCGTCTTCGTACAACTGTTCCAAGAGTCCTGGCCCAAGCGAGCGATGTACATCTATAGCTGCGCCGATGATTTCGTGAGTAAGCGTTTTGTGTTTAATTTCGTGATATTTGCTCATGCCCGAAATGTCTTCTATAACCTTCCTCTGTGCCTCTGCGCCTCTGTGGCAAAACCTTTGTGCCTTTGTGGTTTATATACTTATTTTATTCGACGACTCCGCGTGCGCGTCGAGCATGGGGCGGAGCTTGAGCGCTGTCTCGTCCCATTCGGCTTGGGCTTGGCTGCGAGCGACGATGCCTGCGCCGGCGTAGATCCAGGCGCGTGCCTCCTGCGCTACAGCCGAGCGAATCGCCACCGCGAATTGCCCATCCAGCTGCGCATCCAGCCAGCCGACTGGCGCGCCATACCAGCCTCGTGGGATGGGCTCGAGCTGGCGGATTAGCTGCAGCGCATTGTGCCGCGGGTCGCCACCCAGGGCGGGCGTCGGATGCAAGGCGCTGGCCAGGGGCAGCAAACCAGACGCCACTTTCAGCCGGGCGTGGATGGGACTGTGCAAGTGCTGGATATGGCGCAGCTTGCGCAGGCGCAGTTGCCGGATGTCCAGCGACTGGACCAGCGGAGAGAGGCGATCGCAGATTCTGTCGACGACGACTTGCTGTTCGCTGCGGTCTTTATCGCTTTGCAGCAGGCGCTCACCCAGCTGCTCGTCTTCCGCTGTGCTTGCGCCGCGTTTGATGCTGCCAGCCAGCGCCATGCTGCGCAACTGTCGCCCGTTGACGGCTGCCAGCAACTCGGGCGAAGCGCCATAAAAAGCATAGCGCGGACGCGGCTCGAACAGGAAGCGGTAACAATCGCTATAGTTCTTTGCCAGATAGCGAAGGATGGGCAGCAGTTGTACAGGGCCGTCAAAGCGCAATTCGGCCGCGCGTGAAAGCACCACCTTGTTCAGCTCGCCCGCATGAATGCTGCCGCGCGCCCGTTCGATCATGCGCGTCCAGGCAGCCAGGCTCATGGGATAGTCGATATCCAGCAGGCGACTTTGTTGCTGGTCGCGCCGCGGGCGATAGTCTCGCAACTGGGCGATCTTCGTCTGCAGCGCCGCTTCCAGCGCTTTCTTCATGGCAGCTGGCGCTTCGTCTGTCGGGATCTGCGCGTTGATGGTGAGCCAAGTTTCGTTCTGGGCGCGTGCCAGCTGATAATGCGGCAGCACAAACCAGGCTGGCGTATAGATCGACCAGGTATTGTCGGGCGTGAAGTCGTGGCGAAAGGCGAATCCGCCGAACAAGCGCGGACCTGACATAGATGGCGAATTGTCTGCTTGCATGGCGTCTGCAAACAAGGCGCGGGCATCGCGGCTGATGTTGTCGAAGCGCGCATCGCCCCAGGCGAATAATTCGGCGGCGCTGCCGGCTCCAGCCAGTTCCAGCGAGCCATCGGCAGACGCCCAGGCAAAGCGTGCTTGTCCATCGTGCGCTGCCAAAAAGTCCTGCAGCGCGATGCCCGGGCAGGGCAGGCTGCAGCTGAGCAGGCGCTCGCTCGGCGGAATTTGCATGGCTAGCGGTAGTCGACGCTCTTCAGTAGCAAAGGCAGCAGCGCGCCCATAATTTCTTCCTTGCTGGGTTCGCCCGTGTAGACCCACTGGATGACAACATTGTAGATTGCGCCCATCCAGGCATGCGCCACGATCTGCGTGTTGACCGGGGCGATCGAACCGTCGGCGATCGCTTCGTCCAGGTAGGTTTGGATCAACTGGGCAAAGCGGTCGTTGACTTCCAGGCGCTTGCGTTCGAAGACGCTGCCCAAGCCGACCGCTTGTACCAGCAGCAGCTTGGCGGGCCTGCGATATCTGCCGAAAGTTTCCAGCACAGCTTCAAGCGCGGCGCGGACTCGCTGAATGCCCGGCGCTTGTTGGTCGATGGCTTCTTTGGCGCGGCGTTCGATCAAGTCTGCAAATTGGTCGACCAAAGCGATGAAGAGTTGCTCTTTGTTGGGAAAGTGGAAGTAAATGCTGCCCTTGCTGATGCCCCCTTTCGCCACGATCTCGTCCAGCTTGGTATCGTGAAAGCCCTTGGCGCTAAAGATAGTGAGCGCGGCATCCAATATGCGCTCGCGGGTGGGCGGACGAGCAGGGCTGTCCATAGACGCTCACAATACTGACTGGTCAGTATTGTCCAGTCTATCAGCTATTCACATGTTTGGCTAGCGCAAATCGGCGACGCCGGGCGAGCAGCGCGGCAGCTATCTAGTCTGCGCTGGCGCGGCAGGTAAGCGAGCCGATAGCGAGACCCAAGCCGGCTGGCAGCCAAGCCCAGGCGTCAAAGAAGTGCTTGATAATCTGCACGATGATGTTGTCCTCCGGCGTCACATTGATGCCGTCTCCCACCGCGCTGCGAATGATGAAAAGAATGACCGCTGCGATGAGCCCGGCAACGATGCCTGCCACGATGCTGCCGACAATATGCGCTGGCGCCTGCGCCTCTTTCGCATTCTCGGCGATCTGTGTGGCAACTTTGGGTCCAGCCCGAAATGAGCTGAGGTAGATCGTGCCCATCACCAAGCCAAAGAGCAGGTCATTGCGAGTTACCAAGCCCGCAATGGCAACGATCACCAGGGCGGTGATGGTCATAATCCCGTGACTGTGTTGGCGTAGATCCGCGTGCGCGTCTTTCGTATTTTCGGTCATAATTGCATGCTCCTGACATAGTACGAATAAAGAATTGCTGGAAGTTGATCGTGTCGCCTGAATAGGCTCGACGCCTGGATTGTAACACAGCCTATGGTGTGACGGTCATTGTCTGCGCGAGCAACAAGGGTGGAGAGGATTGAACTCCAACAGGATCAGCGCGGGAAACAGCCTGTCATATTGAACAGAACCCCGACTTGATCAACAGACGCGGCCGCAAGGTACTTCCCTTCTCATCTTGTGGGACAAGAGGTCGGGGGCTGGCTATACTCTGAGCGACATACGAGAGGTAAATTCACCATGGACGAATTCATGCGAATAGCTATCGACGAGGCGCGCGCCACCAAAGCGGAAGGCGGCAGTCCATTTGGCGCGGCACTGGTGCGCGGTGGACAGGTCATCGGACGCGGACGCAACAAGATGATTCAAAACAACGATCCGCTCAGCCACGGCGAGATGGAAGCGATCAAGGCGGCCGGTTTGCAAGACAGCTATGCCGATACCGTGCTGTACACCAGCGCCTTTCCTTGTTTGATGTGCGCCGGCGCCATCGCGCGATACCAAATCCCGCGCGTCATCATCGGCGCAAGCTGGTCTCATAATGACCCTTCGCGCGAATTCATGCAGGCGCATGGCATTGAACTGGTCGAGCTGCGGCTGACGGAATGTTATGCGCTGGTGGAATAGGGCGGCTGTGGCAGGGTGAAGCTGAAGGTCGTGCCCTTGTCATGGCTGCTGGTCGCCCAGATGCGTCCGCCGTGCGCTTCGATAAAACCGCGCGCGATCGCCAAACCCAGGCCAGTGCCACGAGCGCCATCTTGCGCCTGTGCTCGCGAGCCTTCGCCACGATAGAAGCTCTCGAACAAGCGAGGCAGCACATTTCTTGGGATGAATGCGCCGCTGTTGTGAATGTCGATGCAGATGCCGCCCTCTGTCTGCCAGGCGCGCAGGGTGACGCTTTCGCCACTGGCGCTGTATTTGATGGCGTTGTCCACCAGATTGCTCAGCACGCGCTGGATTTTGTCCGGCGCCATCTGGATGACATCCACATCATTTTCCACCTTGCCTTGCAGCGTGATGTCATTTTGCCGCGCTTGGCGGTGCATGCTGCCCAAGGTGTCGGAAATCAGATCGCGGATTGAAGCGCTTTGCCAATTCAGGTTCAAATGACCGACATCCAGCTGCGCCAACGCGAACAGATCGTCGATCAACGCGGTCAGATGCTCGATTTCGGCGCGGCTGCCCGTCAGATAACGTTGCACGGTCGCTTCATCGCTGACGACGCCGTCTTGCAGCGCCTCGATCATCACAGCCAGCGAAGCCAGCGGCGTACGCAGATCGTGCGATACCCAGGCGGTCAGGTCGCGCCGAGTCTGCTCTAGTTCGGCTTTTTGCGCTTCGACTTCGCCCAGCTTCTGCGCCATCTGGTTGAAGGTATCCGCCAGCTGAGCAATTTCGTCATTGCCGCTGATATCCAGGCGTACGCTGAAATCTTGCCGAGCCAGCGAACTGGTGGCATCACTGAGCTTTGACAGGCGGTCGGTCATGGTCTTCGAGGCGAAGAAGCCGATGCTCAATGCCGACAACCCTGCGAAGACGAGCAGAAGCGATGTCAGCGCCAGGTAGTGCATCTGGATGAAGGTGAAGCGCGCGATGACCCATACATTCAAGAAGATCATCAGCACCAGCAGGGCGATGACCATCCAGATCGCCCAGCGCAGACTGCGGAACCATTCCAACACGCCCAGCCGATACAAGGCGTAGGACAAGAAGGAACTGCTGATGCCAGTAATGATCATGAAGGCGACCAACTGCTGCACCTCGTTGCCGGGCAGATCGAACATGATCAGTTCGCTGAACAACGTGCCGGCGATGGGGATGACCAACAAGCTGAGGAAGATGAGGGCGGGGTGGCGCGGCAGTCGGGCCATGTCGCCTAGCCTGGCGCTTCGAACTTGTAGCCGACGCCCCAGACTGTCTGGATGTAGTCGGGCTGGCTGGGGTTGCGCTCCAGTTTCTCGCGAAGGCGGCGTACATGCACCGTGACCGTGCTCTCATCGCCATAAAATTGATAGCCCCAGACTTGGTCGAGCAGCTGCCTGCGGCTGAATACCTGGCTTGGATTGCGCATGAAAAACGCTAACAGGTCGAATTCCTTGGCGGTAAGCGTCAGTTGTCCGCCATCGACTCTGGCTGCGCGCCGAGCGGGATCGAGCCATACGCCACCGACAGTGATCGCCTGGTCACCTGTGGCCTTCGCTGTTGGGCTGGAACGGCGCAAAACCGCTTTGACCCGTGCTACCAGCTCGCGCGGGCTGAATGGCTTGGTGAGGTAGTCGTCCGCGCCCAACTCCAAGCCTGCCACACGGTCGACTTCGCTGGTGCGCGCTGTCAACAGGATGATGGGAATATCGCCGGCCGCGCGCAGTGGGCTGAAGTCGCTGTGCTGTCGCAGGCGGCGCGTGATGGCGAATCCGTCTGTGCCCGGCAGCATCACATCCAGCACGATCAGGTCGGGTCGCTCCTCGTGTAGCAGTGACAGCGCCTGAGGACCGGTCTCGGCTTCCGATACGGCGTAGCCTTCCAACTCGAGATAGCGCCGGGCGACTTCGCGGATGGTGCGTTCGTCATCGACGACGAGGATGTGTCCTGGCATAGCTGTTGAGCCTCCGCTGGCTGTATTGTAGCGGATTTTCTGTGAGCATTCTCTTCAACAACCCATCTGTGTCCTCTGCGCACTCTGTGGTTTAATCCAGGCAAATTGACAACCAGAATTCCAATGAGGCATCTACCATGTCCGACACGATCCAGAACGCCATCGACTACCTGCAGGAAACGCGCGACAACATGCTGGAAGATTACAAGCAGTTGCTGCGTT
This sequence comes from Chloroflexi bacterium bin20, assembly GCA_002238485.1. GTDB lineage: Bacteria > Chloroflexota > Anaerolineae > Aggregatilineales > Phototrophicaceae > UBA6055. The sequence goes on from MPMG01000012.1 coordinate 24,306, forward strand.
TCGCATCGATTGGCGCGGACCCCGCCCATGCCGATGATGTACAAGCCTGCGCCGACTGGATTGTAGCCGAGCTGCGCGCGCTTGGTTTTGACAATTGCGAAGCCGTTGCCACCGGTGGGCACCCGGTCGTTTATGGCGAATGGCTGCGAGCCGGCGCCGACAAACCGACCGTGCTGGTGTATGCCCACTACGATGTGCAGCCGGTCGATCCGCTGCCGCTGTGGGACAGTGAGCCTTTTACAGGCACGATCCGCGATGGGCGCATGTATGCGCGTGGGGCCAGCGACAACAAAGCCGGCGTCTGGGGCAATCTCAAAACGTTGGAAGCGCTGCTGCGGGCAAATGGCGAACTGCCAGTCAATGTCAAGATCATGTTCGAGGGCGAAGAAGAATCCGGCTCGCCCAGCATTGAAGCCTTTGTGACCGCCAACAAAGAGCGACTGAGCGCCGATGTGCTGCTGAATTGCGATGGTGATCTGCAGCCCGATGCGCCGCAGCTCGTCTATGCCGGGCGAGGCATCGTCAGCGCCGAGGTGCGCGTAAATGGTCCCAGCGCCGATATCCACTCGGGGCTGTATGGAGGCATCGTGCAAAACCCGTTGCATGTGGCTGGCAAGATCATCGGCAGCTTGCACGACGACGCGGGGCTCGTTTGCCTGCCCGGTTATTATGATGCCCTGCAAGAAGCCAGCAAGAGCGAAAAAGCGCGAATCGCCGCCGGTTTTGATGCCGACTCGCTGAGCGAAAATGCGGGACTGTCGCAATTTTGGGGCGAAAGCATCGCGCCCGCTGCGGAACGCGCCACGGTCTACCCTACGCTGGATGTCAATGGCATGTGGGGCGGCTATCAGGGACCGGGCAGCAAGACGATCATTCCTGCCGAAGCCGGCTTCAAAGTCACCATGCGGCTCGCGCCCGACCAGGACCCGACGGTCGTATCGCAGCAGCTCAAAAACCATGTCGAGAGCTTCGCCACGGATAGCGTGTCGGTCGCATGCACAATCGGCGAAGAGGCTTGGTACTTCCAGCTGGATATGGAAGGACCCTGGCTGGAAGCGGTGCAATCAGCCATTGCAGACACGCATGGACAGCGCGCCCAGTTGGTGCGCACGGGCGGCAGCATTCCGATCCTGGGCGTCTTCAATCGGCTGATCGGTTTGCCCATCACGGCTTTTGCGTATGGGCACGGCGAAGGCATCCACTCGCCCAACGAGTATCTGGATATCGACAGCTTCTGCAGCGGGCTGGAAGCGGGACTGCGGCTTTTTCACAATTTGGGCGCGGTGGAGCTGTAGGTGTTTGATGTTTGAATCACGAATCGTTGCGGGAAAGTCAAACGAATCGTAAGCAAAAAGACACAAAGGGCACTGAGGGTGGTGTAGGGGCGAGACTTGCCTCGCCCGCATTCCATCCTTCAAATCAACAAGCCCAGCGCGACAAAAGCCAGACCTGCCAGCGCGAATCCCCAGGCAGATCGTTTGGTCTTCGCATCCCAGGCTGTTGTGCGCTCGGGATTGTCGGCACGCCAGCGCGGCTCCAGCGAATAGAGCCGCCACACCCAATCGCGCCGCCACAGGCACATGCCGCTCAATACCCAAAAGGCGATGCCACCCAGTATCAGCATCCAGTCGCCCACAGCAGCTTGCCTCCGCGCCGATTCGCCTAGTTGGGCTGCAAGATGATCTTCGCGTCCTGGCGTCTTTCCAGCCGTTTGAAGGCGTCGATCGCGTCATCCAGCGGCATGCGCGCGCTGACCATCTGACGCATGTCGATGCGGCCCGCCGCCATCATGCGAATCACCTGCTGAAAAGGACCGCCCGCGTGCCCCAGCGAGCCGGCGTATTGCACGCCCATGCGCTTGTAGGCAACGATAGGCAAGATCGGGTTGTCGCCGCCCATGCCAATATCAATGATGCTGGCATTCACCGCCAGGCAGCGATCGAGTGGCTCGATGGTCTTGTCGGCAAATCCCGCGCATTCCACCACATAATCTACACCGCGCCCCAGGGTATGCTGCATGATGGCGGCGTCCAGGTCGATGTCGATGGGGTCGAGCGCTGCCGACGCGCCCATTTTCATGGCGATATCGCGCCGACTGGCTGATGGATCGAAGACGATGACGCGCCCCGCGCCGGCTGCGATGACCAGGGCTTCTGCTGCCAGCCCGATGGGACCCGCGCCAAAAATGACGACATTGTTGCCGGGCTGCCAATTGTGCAGGCGGTTGAACAAACCTTGATACGACACGCCCGTCGGCTCGACCATTGCGCCCATGACCAGCGCTTCTTCTTCGCCATAGTTCTCGGCGATTTCGTCCAGCTTCCAGCAATACTTTGCGCGCACGGGCAAATACTGCGCCATCGCGCCATTGATGGTGAAGCCGATTTCTTCAATATCCAGGCAGTGGTTGACAAAACCACGCCGACACGCCGTGCATTCGCCGCACCACTGAATCTCCTCGACAGCCACCAAGTCGCCAAGGCGCAAGTCGCGCACATTCGCGCCGACCTCGATGATGCGCCCGGCGAATTCGTGCCCCAGGATGTTGGGCGTGCAGACCAAACCCGGGTAGATCATATAGCCATCGGCGTCGGCTTCGTACATGTGCATGTCGCTGCCACAGATGCCCACAGCCGCGATCTCCAGCATGACCTGGTCGGGCAGCAGGCTGGGGTCGGGCGCATCGTCCAGGGAAAGACGCGGCGAGCGCCAGACCATGTTGGCATTGCGGGGGCGGCGCAGCTCGCGTTCGCTATCGGTCAGGTCGTAGCCGGGTTTTGGCGCCCAGTCGGCGGAGAGTGTCAAGGCTTTCATTTTGCGACTCCGATACTTGGTCAAGTCGAATTATAGTCTACACAGCGAAGCAAAGAGTACACAGAGGGCATTATGCTGGGCGGCATCATTCCGATACTTTTCACGCCATTTGACGCGCAGGGGCAGATCGACGCCGAGGGCTTGCGGCGGATTTTGCGCTTTGAGCTGGATGGCGGCGTGCATGGCATCGGCATCAACGGATTCGCCAGCGAAGCCTACAAAATGAGCGACGCGGAACGCCAGCAAACGGTCGAAATTGTCGCTGCGGAGCTGACGAAGGCCCTGCCGCTGGTCATCGGCATCGCGCCCAACAGCAGGTCTACAGCCATCAAGCAGGCGCGGCACTATGCCCAGTATCGTCCCGCCGCGTTGATGGCGCTGCCACCCGCCACCATGGACAATGGCGAGCGTGCGCTGGTCGAGCACTATGTCGCGCTGGGGCAGGCCAGCGATGTGCCCATCATGCTGCAGCAAGCGCCGCACATCCCGCAGTATCGGCACACAGAATTGCCAGCGGAAAGCTTGGCAGAAATCGCCAGACGCGCGCCGACTGTGCGCTACTTCAAGCTGGAGGGACCGGGCAGCGCGGCAAAAATGCGCGAACTTGCGCCCATGCTGCCGGCCGATGCGCGCATGTTCGGCGGTGGTGGCGGCATTACGGTGCTCAGCGAGCTGGAAAACGGCGCGGCGGGCTTGATCCCGGGCGTTGGCTTCAACGAGATATTTCTGGCGGCTTGGGACAAATGGCAAGCGGGCGACAGGGCAGGCGCGGGCGACATCATCGCGGACGGGCAAGCCTTGGTGCAGGCGGTATCGGGCGGTGGGCACGAGATGTCGCTGCATTTGCGCAAACAGCTGATGCTGCGCCACGGGGCGATTGACTGCGCGCATGTTCGTCAGCCGACCGTGCCTTTTGACGCCGATAACTTGCCAGATTTCTTCGAGAGCGTCGATGCGCTCGACTTGCGTGTCGCTGGCGGCGGGGCGACTCCCTGACGCATTTACTCGCTTTGTGGTTAAATGAACAGGTGAAAACCGATCTGGAGGGGACGCAGCCTCATGACGATTACTGGACAAAATTATATCGCTGGCGAGACCTCTGCTGAGGGCATCGAGACTTTCTATAGCGTTGACCCGCGCAGAAAATCTCGCGGCGAACAGGCTTTTTACAGCGCCACCGAGTCGGAAGTTGCGCGGGCGACAGAAGCGGCTCTCGCGGCGCACCAGCAAATGCGCAGTTATTCCTCGACGCGCATTGCCGACCTGCTGGACGAGATCGTGACGCAGATCGGCGCATTGGGCGACGAATTGCTGCACATTGCCGACAGCGAGACCGGCTTGGGCTTGCCGCGTTTGACTGGCGAGCGCGACCGCAGCACCGGGCAGATCCGCGCTTTTGCCGAACTGCTGCGCGAAGGCTCGTACCTGCGCGCTATCATCAACAGCGGGCCGCCGACCATCCGCCAGATGCAATTCCCGGTTGGCCCGGTGGCGATCTTCGCTGCCAGCAACTTCCCCTTTGCCTTTGCGGTGGCGGGTGGCGACTCGGCATCGGCGCTGGCGGCTGGCTGTCCCATCGTGGTCAAGGCGCATCCGGGTCATCCGGCCACATCCGAGCTTTTTGCCCAGGCGATAACTGCTGCGGTGGCTGCGCAAGGATTCCCGGCCGGCGCGTTTTCCATGCTGCAGGGGGCGGGCATCGATGTCGGGCAGTGGCTGGTGGCGCGCGAGGAAATCGAGGCGGTGGGCTTCACGGGCAGTCTGCGTGGCGGACGCGCCATTTTCGACGCAGCGACCGCGCGACCGCGCCCCATCCCGGTATATGCCGAAATGGGCAGCATCAACCCGGTGGTCATCACACAGGCGGCATTGGCTGCCCGCGCCGAGACAATCGCCGCTGGACTGGTGGGCTCGGTTACGCTGGGAAGCGGGCAATTCTGCACCAACCCCGGCTTGATTCTGCTGGAAGACAGCGCCGCCAGCCAAGCTTTCATCGCCGCGGTCACGGAGAAAATGAGCGCTGCGCCGGCCGGCGTCCTGCTGAACGAAGCGGTGGCGGCAGGACTGGAGAGCGCCGTCAGCCAAACGACGGCCAATCCACAAATCCGCCTGTTGACGGGTGGCGAAGCAAGCGCTGGCGAGGCTTTCTGTTATCGCAACACGGTGCTGCAAACGCGCGCCGCTGCTATCCGCGCCGACCAGGGACTGCAAACCGAGCACTTTGGTCCGGTTACGTTATTTGTGCTCTGTGATGATGCTGAGGACCTGAGCGCGACCATCAAGTCCCTGGAAGGCAATTTGACCAGCACCCTGCATGCCGAGGCGGATGAAGCGGTCGCTGGCTTGCTGAGTCTGCTGCGCGAAAAAGCCGGACGGGTGATCTGGAACGACTTCCCGACTGGCGTGGCGGTCGTGCCAGCCATGCAGCACGGCGGACCCTATCCAGCGACCACTGCCCCCGCCACGACCTCTGTTGGCACGAATGCCATCTATCGCTTCATGCGGCCGATCGCCTTGCAGAATGTGCCGGACGCGCTGTTGCCCGCGCCGCTGCAAGACGCCAACCCGCTGGGCATCCTGCGGCTGGTGGATGGGGAGTATACTGATGGGATGGCCTAAACCAAGAAAAGAACAAAACCCCACCAACGGGTGAGGCTGTTGCAGTGTAGCGCGGCATCCTGGCATCTATATCGCATGGCAGCAAGATATCATTTCAAGACCGCCACCAGCACCGCAATGATGCCGATGAGGAATGGCAGGGCATATTTGAGCGTATCCACCGCGCCCCTGAAGCGGCTTTCCTTCTCGCGCAGCTCGCGGATTTCGTCGCTCTGTTTACGAATATCTTCGCTCTGATTTTTCAATGCCTCGCTGAGTATGTGGAAGGAAGCGCGAAACTCATCTGTCTGCGCTCGTATTGCAGTCTGGATCGCGCTCTGGACATATTCCATGATTTCCGCCTTGAATTCCGCGAGGTCGGCTTTTGTGGCCAGAGACATCATCTCGCCTTCAATGGTGGAAATCCTTCTTTCATGATTGTGTCCAATTTCCGCCATAGTGCGGCTCACACTGTCTATCCGATAGTCAATACCACCAATCTATCCTATTCTCATCCATGATCGCAACTTCGCGCCCTGCCCATCTGCATCAAGTTGCGGAAAGGTAAACAGAAAAACAGCCCCATCGTTTGATGAGGCTGCCGTTGTGTGCTGTGATATGGCGCGAAAACCTACTCCAGCAGGTCGCCGCTTATCAGGTTGACGCCGGTTTCGATCTCGCCAGCGATGAGGCGCGCATTGACCGCGTCCACTTTGTCCCAGACTTCTTGCGGGATATCGGATTCGTGCGGGGGCGCCAAGCCAACGCCGTTCATGGCCGCGTCCATCATGAAGATGCCGCCGCCGGGGAAGTCGCTCAAGTCGCCTTCCGCCAGCATGGCCACCATGTCGAAGACGCCCTGGTCGACGCGTTTCATGGCGCTGCTGATGATGAACTCGCTGCCTGGAGTTTCGCCCGCGCCGAAGCTGGTCAGCCATTCGTCCTTGTCGACGCCGATGACATAGACGCCTTCCAGCGCGCCAGCCCGGATCGCGCCGGTGCCGGTGGGTCCGCCGCCGCCAAAGAGCACGGTCGCGCCTTCGCCGATGAATTGCAGCGCCGCCGATGCGCCGCGGTCGGGCGCGACAAAGCTGTCGATGTAGACGCCCAGGATGTTCAGGTCGGCGTTGACATGGCGCGCGCCCTGCTCATAGCCATTGCGGAAGCGCTTGACTGGCGGGATATCAATGCCATAGACGCCGGCGATCATGTCCGAGCCTTGCCATTCGGCGACGAAAGCCGCCAGCACGCCTGTCATGAAGCCGCTCTGGTCTTCGCGGAACTGGATGCCAACATAGTTGCTCGGTCCGTCCATGACGAACTGGTCGACGCCCAGGAAGTAGACATCCGGGTTGGCTTCGGCGGCTGCATAGGTGGCATCGGCGATCAGGAAGCCGACCGTGACGATGACCTCAAAGCCTTCGTCGATGCAGGTGTTAATGTTGGCTTCGTAGTCGGTTTCGGCTTGCGTCTCGATGAAGGTATATTCCAGGTCGTATTCATCGGCCGCAGCCACCGCGCCTTCATGTGCCGACTGGTTGAAAGTGCCATCGTTGACGCGCCCCAGATCGGTGACCAGGCAGACAGTCTCGACGCCCATAGCCATGGCATCAGCTTGCGCGTCCATCATGTCGTCCATTGCCAGATCGCCACTGACGGGATCGACGCCAGTGCTGACTGTGCCGGCGATCATCATCGCCGCGACTTCATCCGCCATGGCGAAGAAGGCATCGTCGATATCGGCATCGTGTTTTTCTGCCAGGCCCACGCCATTCAGCGCTACATCCATCAGGTAGATGCCGCCGCCCGGGAAGCTCTCCGCATCACCATGCGCCAGCGCAGCCACCATGTCATAGACGCCCTGGTCGACGCGCTTGATGGCGCTGCTGATGATGTATTCGCTGCCGGGCGTCTCGCCGCCGCCGAAGCTGGTTACATATTCGTCCTGATCGACGCCGATGACATAGATGCCTTGCTGCGCCGCCGCCAGGATGCCGCCCGTGCCGGTGGGACCGCCCGCGCCAAAGATGACCGAAGCGCCTTCGCCGATGAATTGCTCGGCAGCCGATGCGCCACGATCGGGCGCGACAAAGTTGTCAATGTAGACGCCCAGCAGGTTCATGTCGGGGTTGATATAACGCGCGCCCTGCTCGAAGCCGTTGCGGAACTTCTTGACTGGCGGGATGTCGATGCCATAGACGCCAGCCACCGTGTCCGAGCCGACCGAAGCCGCCACCTGCGCCGCCAGCACGCCCGCCAAAAAGCCCGACTGGTCTTCGCGGAATTGGATGCCGACATAGTTGGTGGGTCCGCCCATGACGAACTGGTCGACGCCCAGGAAGTGCACATCGGGGTTGGCGGCCGCTGCGGCGTTGGTGGCATCGGCGATCAAAAAGCCGACTGTGATAATGACTTCAAAGCCTTCGTCAATGCAGGTCTGGATGTTGGCTTCGTAATCCGTTTCGGCCTGGGTTTCGATCCAGCGATATTCCAGATCGAATTCGTCAGCGGCTTGCAGCGCGCCTTCGTGGGCGAACTGGTTGAATGTGCCATCGTTGACGCGCCCGAGGTCTGTCACCAGGCACAGGGTTTCGACGCCATCCTGCGCGCCGGCCAGCGGCGCCAGCGACAGCAGCAGCGCCAACAGGCCGAGGAAGATTGCCAACTTTTTCATCTCTGTGTCTCCTCAATCAATATTGGACGGGATATCGGTTACATTCCAACTGTACACCGTCTGCGCACGGGATTCAATGCGCGGGGGCGGGTTGATGACTCGCCTGTTTCTGAACCACAGAGAACACAGAAGTAAAGTCATGCGATAATTCACCACAGAGACACAGAGTGCCCTCTGTGGTTCAGTTTTATTGCGGTTGTGCCGCCTTACTCCTTCACATAGGGTTGTCCGACAGCTTTAGGCGGCGAGGCGCGCCCGATGAAGCCAGCCAAGACGACCAGCGTCACGGCATAGGGCACCATCTGCAAGAATTGCACGGGGAAGCCCACGCCCACCATCTGCAAGCGGATGCCCAGCGAATCGGAGAAACCGAAGAGCAGCGCCGCTCCAAAGGCGCCTAGCGGCGTCCACTTGCCGAAGATCATAGCCGCCAGGGCGATGAATCCCGCCCCACGCGTCATGCCGTCATTGAAGCTGCCGGTGGCTTCCAGCGAGAACCATACGCCCGCCAAGCCAGCGATCATGCCGCTAACGAAGACATTGATCCAGCGTGTGCGGTTGACATGGATGCCCAGCGTGTCGGCTGCGTGCGGATGTTCGCCCACTGCCCGCGTGCGCAGTCCCCAGCGTGTGTGAAACATCACCACATGCGTGAAAGCCAGCATGACAAACATCATGAAAAAAATGGGCTGGTTGGTGAAGATGGCGTCGCCAATGACGGGCAGATCGCTCAAAATGGGCAGGCTGATATTGCCCAGCTTGGCTGCGCCGGCTTCTGTAGAAAGCAGGTATTCGCGGCGCACGAAGCTGGTGATGCCCACTGCCAAAATGTTGATGACCGTGCCGCTGACGATCTGGTCGGTGCGGAAGGTGATGGACAGCCAGCCATGCAGCAAAGCGATGAGTCCGCCGCTGAGCACGCCGATGATAACCGCCAGCAGCTGCGCCGTTTCCAGTGGCAGGTCGGTGCCGCGCAAGAAGAAAAGCGTCACAAAGCCGAAACAGGCGGCGAAGAGCATCATGCCTTCAATGGCGATATTGACGACGCCAGCTCGCTCGCACCAGATGCCAGCAAATGCGCCGATCGCCAGGGGCGTTGCCAGACGCAGGCTCTCGGCCACGATGGTGGTTACATTGGTATCGTTGCCAGCCGCCGCCGCGATGATGATGGTGGGGATGAAGAGCGCGCCGCAGATCACCAGCAGCGCCAGGCCGATCCGCCTCCAGCGCCCCGCCAGTTCTATCAGGTTCAAGCCGCCGCTGACGATGAATAACGCGCCAACCACGAGCAGATAAGCGCTGGTCGGCAGAGGCAGCACACCGACTGTCGGCGTTTCGCCCCGCGAGGTCGATTCAAATGTCAACGTGGTAACCAGATCGGGGTCGAGCTGAGTCGCTTCCAGCAAGATGAAAATGCCCAGCACAAGCAAGAAAGCGGCAATGATGCGGCGGCGGGTGATTTTGATGCGCATGCGCGGCGACTTTGACTTGGCGGCGGACATCATCAACTCCCCCAGCCGGTCGAGAAGACGAGTTCGCCTTCTTCGGCTTCGCTGCGTTTGGGCACGCGCCACAGGAAGCGGATGATCTGGTCGGCGGCGACGAACATGATGATCAGCGCCTGTATGATCTTGACCAGGTCGATGGAGATATCGGCGCGGATTTGCATGAGCGCCGCGCCACTGAGCAGCCCGCCCCACAGCAAGCCCGCCCAGACCATGCCTTTGGGGTTGTTGCGCGCCAGCAGCGCCACGGCGATGGCGTCAAAGCCCACGCCAGCGAAGAAACGCGGCAGCATCTCGTGCTCGACGCCGCTGATTTCGATCGCGCCAGCCAAACCCGCCAGCATGCCACTGAGCGCCATCGCCAGCACGATATTGCGCGGCACGCTCATGCCTGCGTATTTTGCCGCGTGCTGATTCGCGCCGACCGTGCGCAGTTCAAAGCCCAGCGTGCTGCGCTGCAAGAACCAGTCGGTCAGCCACACTGCCGCGATCATCAGCCAAAAGCCGAAATGCAGCTTGCTTTGGTCGCCAACGGCAATCAACGTGAGGAAGAGCTGGACGGCAGCCATGACGCCCGCCCAGACCAAGCCATTGCGCCGCGCCAGTCGGGGATTTTCGCGCCGCAGCGGCAGCCAATTCAGTGTGAAAGCCACGATTGCCGCGGCCGCCATAAACAGCAGCAGCGCCAGCGGACTGGTAATGCTGTCCAGGGTAGGCAGCATGGCGGCGGGCAGAATGACGGGCGTTTTGGGCACGCTGGCATTGATATCGCCCAGGATGACGGGATCGACCGATTTGATCAGCCAGTCGACCAGCAGTATGGCGATGAAATTGAGCATGATGGTGGTGATGACTTCGTGCGCGCCGGTATAGGCTTTTAGCGCGCCGGGTATGGCGCCCCACAAAAATCCACCGGCGATACCAAAGAGAATCACAGCTGGCAGCAAGACCAGCGGCGATGTATCGGGCGGGGAAAATGCGCCGACTGCCGCCACGGCGATGGCGCCCGCATAGAGCTGTCCCTCTGCGCCGATGTTGAAGAGACCGGCTTTGAAGCCCAAGCCCACCGCCAAGCCGGCGATGATGAAAGGGATGGCGCGCACGATCGTTTTTTCGAGGTTGGACGGGATGAAAAGCAGGACAGAATCGCCCAGGCGCAAGAAGAGCACTTCCAGGTCTTGTTCATTCTTCAGGATGCCGAACGTCGTGTCGCCCAGGTCGCCGGCATTCAGCACGCGGTTGCTCGGGCGGCGGATGACCAAATGCTGCGCCAGCGCCGAATCCAGCTGTGAGTCCAGCGCCGCATTGACCGAGTCGCCGCTGAGGTAGCCGGCATCGTACATCCTGCCCACTATGCGGAATTGCGCGCCAAGTGCAGCCGGCTCGTCTATGCCCAGCGCGTCCAAAGCCGCCAACGTGTCTATGGCTTCGGTGACATCGTCAAAGTCGGCGGCGACGATCTGCGCCAGCAGTTCGGCATCGGCGCTGCCCGCTGCGATGCCCAGCGCGTCCATCTGCAACAGGGCATTTTTGCTGCGCAGCAAGGCGACCAGTCCGCGTTCGTCGATCAGCGCCAGGTCGTCGCGCATTTGCTCCTGTTGCGCCGCGGGCATGTCTGCCAGCGGGGGATAGAGCGCGGCCGCTTCGTCCAGTTGTCCGGCGGCGACGAATTCTGTCAGCGCGCGCAGATCGGCGCGATTGAGACCGGACAAGGCATCCAGCCGTGGCGCCAATGCCCGCAGTCGCTGTGCGCCGACCTCGCCGATGGTCTCCAACCGCTCGCTGATGGCGATTGCCGCGTCTTCGCTGATGGCGAATTGCGCGAAGAATTCGGCATATTGGCGCGTTTCGACCATGCCGACTTCCAGCACGCGCTCGAAGGGCCGGGCTTGGCGCGACAAACTGCGGCGGGTGGTGATGTCCTTTGCGCCGGCATAAACGCGCATGGCATCAAAATCGGCGCTCTTTGCCACTGGGTTGATGGTCAGTCCGGTCATCGATTCGACCAGGGCAATATATGCCGTAGAAGACACGCGCAAGCCCTCGGCGATATCGGGCTGCAAGGCATTGTCGCTGACGGTGAGGGTGATGAGCGGGATACCGGCCAGAAAGGCTGTGATCACGGCCAGCAGGGGCAGCAAGCGCGGCGATATGCCCACCCACATGCGCAACAGGCGATGACCTCGGCTTTCGGTTGACGCGCTCATGTTGGTTCTGCCGTTTCTCGCACGCCCGCCATGCGCAATCCGACTGTGTCTCGATCGGCCTCGGCAATGGGCAGGATGTCGATGATTTGACCCTCAAACATGACCGCCACGCGATCGGCCAGACTGAGCACTTCTTCCAGCTCCGATGAAACCAGCAGGATTCCTGCGCCGGCATCGCGCATGCGGATGATCTGCCGGTGGATGAACTCGATCGAGCCGACATCCAGACCGCGCGTGGGCTGCGAGGCGATCAGCAAGTCGACATTCCGCGAGAACTCTCTGGCGACGATGACCTTCTGCTGGTTGCCACCGGATAGGCCGCCGGCCGCATTGTTGATGATGGGTGGGCGCACATCGTATCGTTCAACCAGCTCGTGGGCGTTGGCGGCGATGGCGCGCTCGTCCACCACGATCGCATTACTAAAGTCGCTGCGGTAATAGGTCGACAGCACCAGGTTGTGCATGACGCTGAAGCTGGCGACCAAACCATCGCGCTGGCGGTCTTCTGGCACATGACCGACGCCCTGCTCGGTGATCTTGCGAGGTGATGCACTCGTCATATCTTGCCCTTTGATGACGATGCGTCCGCTGTCTGTCTCGCGCAGTCCCGTCAGCGCATCGACCAGCTCGGTCTGTCCGTTGCCCTGCACGCCAGCCACGCCAAGAATCTCGCCGCGCCGCAAGCCCAAGCTGAGGCCTTCAACAGCTGGCAAGCCCCGATCATCATGAACATGCAGGTCGAAGACGCCGAGGATCTCATCGCCGGGCGCCGCTGCGTCTTTGTCGATCTCCAGGATGACATCGCGCCCGACCATCAGCGAAGCCAGCGATTGTTCGGTGGAATGGCGTGGATCGGCTGTGCCAGCGACTCTGCCGCGTCGCAGCACGACGACCTGGTCGCAGATTTCCAGCACTTCTTTTAATTTGTGGCTGATGAAGATGATGCTGACGCCCCGATCGAGCAGCGCGCGCATGATTTTGAACAAGCCACGCGCCTCCTGGGGCGTTAAGACTGCGGTCGGTTCGTCAAGGATGAGGATATCGGCATGGCGGTAGAGCGCCTTGATGATCTCGACACGCTGTTGAACGCCCACCGGCAGGTCGCGGACGAGGGCGTCTGGGTTGACATCCAAACCGTATTCGCGCGAGAGATCTTCGATTTCGCGCCGCGCCACAGTCCGCCGCAAGAACGGACCGCGCGTGCGTTCGTTGCCCAGCATGACATTTTCGGTGACGCTGAGCACATCCACTAGCTGAAAATGCTGGTGTACCATGCCGATACCCAGGCCGATTGCATCCTTCGGACCGCTGATCTCGACTGGCTGCCCGTTGACCAGGATCTCGCCGGCATCGGGCTTATACAAGCCATAGATCATGTTCATCAATGTGGATTTGCCAGCGCCGTTTTCGCCCAGCAAGCCCAGCACTTGCCCTTTTTCCAACGTCAGACTGATGTCGTCGTTGGCGAGCACGCCAGGAAAACGTTTGGTGATGCCGCGCACTTCAAGGACGGCTGACATGACGAGCGCCTTTCGCGATTGTGGTTGGCGGGGAGTATAACAGATGTGGCGGGAGTGTCGGATAACTGCGCAAAGAGCACCGAAGGAGAACAATGGTTGTCATGCAAATGCCAACCACAACGGCACATAGGGTTTTTGCTGCAGAGACGCAGGGGATTGGTGTAGAGGCGATGCTGGTGTCGCCAGCTTCCTTTTGCGTTCGAATACAACAGGGGCGATATGTGGAGCTTCCCCCAGCCCGATGGGGGGACTGAGGGGACTTGGATTTATTCTTGCCAGGGGTCGGCTTTGGCCAGCTGCATAATGTAGAAAAAGGCGCCGGCCGGGTCTTCCACGACGGTGAACCAGCCAGTATCGGGCGCTTCCATCTTCTGCGTGACCACCTTGCCGCCCAATTCTTCGACTCGCTGCATAGACGCGTCGATATCCTCGACATGAAAATAGACCATCCAGCAGGGCGGCATCTCGCCGAAGTTTTCATCCATTTTCAACATGCCGCCGTTGCTGCGGCCGCGATTGTTGATGTGGATGTAATGCTCATCGCCATAGAACTCCCAGTCGAATACGGCGGAGTAGAAGGCTTTGGCGGTCTCGGCATCGCGCGTGAGCAGTTCGTTCCAGCACATCGCGCCGACTGTGTTGACGATACCCGCGCCGATGTGATTTTGCGCCTGCCACAAGCCCAGCGCCGCGCCAGTCGGGTCCATGAAGAAAGCCATGCGCCCGCTGTCGAAGACATCCATGGGGCCAAAGATGATCTGGCCGCCATTCTCCGTGACGACCGGCAGCAGCGCATCAACATCATCGACAGTCACATAGCATGACCAGTGCGATGGGATATTCTGCTCGAGCGCCTCTGGAGTCGCCTCGCTGAGGGCGGCGACATGTTGGTCCTGGTGCTGGAACATGGTGTAGGTCATGCCGTCGCCGATGGGGATATCGGTTTTGTCCCAGCCGAAGAGGTCCATATAGAATTGCTTGGCCGCTGCCGAGTTGGTCGAGCTGGTATCCGCCCAGCTAAATGTGCCGTGGGGGTATTTACTTACTGTGTACATGTTGTCTCCTTTGCGGGCGTCCCAGTGGCTCGTCCCTACATGTCGGGCGACTGGGTGGCTGCCCTTACGATTTGCTGTCTAATTTTCCCAAGGCTCTGCCTGGATCAACTGAATGATGTAGAAGTAGGCTCCAGCCGGGTCGGACAGATAGGCGAAGTGCCCGGCGCCGGGGGCTTCTGTCTTGGGAATGATGATCGTCCCGCCCATGTTGCCCGCGCGTTCGATCGATTCGTCAATGTCGGCGACGGTGAAGTAGGGCTGCCAGACCGAGGGCATCTGGCCGAAGCTCTCGTCCAACTGCATCATCGCGCCATTGTTGCGACCGCCATTCAAGATTCGGATGTAGCCGTTCTCATCGGCGCAGAACTCCCAGCCAAACAAGGCGCTATAAAAGGCTTGCGCGGCCACGGCGTCTTTCGTCAGCAATTCGTTCCAGCACATCGCGCCGACTGTGTTGACGATGCCGGCGCCGATATGGTTGATCGGCTGCCACAAGCCCAGCGCCGCGCCAGTGGGATCTTGGATTTGCATCATGCGCCCGCTGTCGAAGACATTGCCCGGCCCATACAGAATCGCGCCGCCGTTGCTCGTGACGACATCCGCCAGCGCGTCGACGTCATCGACGGTGACATAGTTGTTCCAATGCGACGGGACGCCCGCCTCGAGCATCTCCGGCATCATGCCTGCCATGCCCGCTGTGTAAGCGCCGTCTTGCTTGAACATGGTATAGGTCGCGTCCGCCATCTCAGGACCCATGGGCATCTCGTCTTTGTCCCAACCCAGCAATGCCTGATAGAAGGCTTTTGCCGCTTCGGGATCGCGACTGTTGTTATCCGCCCAAGAAAATGTGCCGTGCGGGTATTTGCTTACGGTATACATAGGGGGTTTCCATTCAGATCTGTCGGCAGGGCAAGGAATCATAGGCGCGGGGCAGCAAGTTGTCAAGCGGCTGTCAACCACCTCAGCCCCCGCCGACAGAGCGGTGGGAACCGCATCTTGCGACTGACCAGAACGGAGTCGGGGCGACTCAGCGAATCGACTGTCAGGCGCGCAACCACAATTGTGCGACCCAATGGCTCGCCCCTACTGCGCAGCCATTTCTTTGTGCTGCAGCGCTTCCTGGATTTCGAAGATGGAGCCGGCGTTCTGCGGCTTGGGCAGCGGGATGATGACGGGCACGGCCGTCAGGCGCGGGCGGATGGTCGGCTGGCCGCGAACGATGGAATCGCAATAGGCCTCGTAAGTCGCAAAACCCTCGAGGGGCCAGGAATCCAGCGAGCAGTATTGAAAGAGCAGCAGCCGTCGCGGTTTTGTCGAATGATTGGGCGTTGAGGCGTGCAGGGTGCGCGCGTGATGAATGCTGATGCCGCCGGCTTTGACCAGACACTTTGCCACCTGGCGCGGCTGGAAGTCGGGCTCGCTCACTGCGCCGACAAAGACGCCATCTTCATGGTGGCTGTGCAACTGCGCGCGATGCGAACCCGGCGCCATCAGCATGCAGCCGTTTTCTTCGGTCATGTCATCAATTGCCAGTCCCACCGCCAGCAAGTCGTCATTCGTGTGCGGATAAAATGCCCAATCCTGATGCCATTCCACCGCGCTGCCATGGTCGGGTTCTTTCATATTCAGCTTGTTGCCGTTGCTGCGCAAGCCCTTGCCAATGAGTTGCTCGACGATAGCCAGGATGCCGGGGTGTCGCAGCGTCTGGTCATAGATTTCGTGATGCAAAATGGGATTTTTGATGCGGCGCAGGCGCGGTCGTTCGGCGCTGTGATTCGGCTCCAGGTCGAAGATGTCATCGTGAGCTTTGATCGCCCGCGAGCGCTCGACAAATTCATCGGTAACCTGGCGCAGTGAAGCCAGTTCTTCCGCGCTCAATACATTTTCAACCGTCAGGTAGCCATTTTCATGATAATAGGCGATTTGCTGTTTGCTGAGCATGTGCCACTCCTACGCCGCTGGGATGCGCGCCGAGTATGGAATAGCCGCGAGTGCCTGTCAACAAATAGCATTGAGTACAGTGCCGCAATAATGGACGTCTTCTAAGCCTTCTTGCTATAATCAGTGTGCTGGCAACTAGCTTGGTTATTGATCTGCATGGCTGACCAACTCGCTCTCCTTCCAAAGCTCCACCACCAGTTCCCGAAAACCAGGTATCAGGGAAGCAAGGCGAAACTTACGAAATGGATCTGGGACAGCATCTCATTCCTGGATTTCGACACTTGTCTGGATGCATTTGGCGGCACGGGCACTGTATCCTACAAACTCAAGCAAGAGCAGAAGCAGGTAACCTACAACGACTCGTTGAAGTTCAACTATTGGATCGGACAGGCACTCGTAGAGAATTCTACGGTAGTTCTGGAAGACCATGAAGTTGATTGGATACTCAATACATACAACGATTCGTATCCGAGTCTTATCACAGAAACATTTCAAGACATCTATTATCTTGATGAAGAAAACGAATGGCTCGACAAGGTAATATGGAACATTCATCAAATGAAGAACATATACAAGCGGTCGCTGGCATTCTTTGCCTTGGCGCAGGCCTGTATCATGAAGCGACCTTATAATCTCTTCCATCGGAAGAACCTATATGTTCGTACAGCCAATGTTAAGCGGTCCTTCGGCAACAAATCGAGTTGGGATAGACCGTTCGAATCATGGTTCCGACACTTTGTTGCTGAAGCGAATCAAGCTGTATTTTCCAGCGGCAAAGCCTGTTACGCGACCAACCTAGATGTATACAGTGTTCGCAGCAAATACGACTTGGTGTATCTCGATCCGCCTTACATATCGGGCAAAGGCGTGGCTGTTGACTTCCGAGACTTTTATCATTTTCTAGAAGGTCTAGTCAATTACAGTCAATGGCGAGATATGATTGACATGACATCCAGGCACAGGCGTCTCATTCGACAGGCAAACGATTGGACAGACAGGTCTCGAATCTACAAGGCATTTGAACGAGTATTCGAAAGACATGCCGAAAGCATTCTGGTGGTGTCTTACAGGAGCGATGGAATCCCGTCCGAGTCGGAATTGATTAGACTTCTATCTCGATTCAAAACAGATGTTAGGATTGAGCGATTTCGCAACTACCAATATGTGCTGTCAAAGAACAAACGCTCCAACGAACTCCTGCTGATTGGTCAATAATTGATGACGACTTTTGAACGCCAGATGTAGGAGTCTCTCCGAGTATTGGGATTGGCGAGGCGGCAGCAAATTCGATTGTATGCTGTTCAGCCTCCATGTCTGACGACTGTATACACCTGGCTGTCAACAGATTGCGCCGATGGCTTTGCTAGTCGTTTTGCGCCGCCTGGCCAGCATTCAACGCCGCGATGATCTTGTCCACATCATAGACGCTGCCCGCCCAGACGCCGCCGCTGGCAGCTTGCAGCGCCGCCCACAAACGCGTATCGGCGGGTAGCTCGGGGTGGGGCTGCAAGTCGGGGTGGGGCGCGCGGGTTGCCAGCAGGCTTGCCGCTGCTTCTGCCGATAGGTCGCCGTCTGCTGTGCCGACCAGGTCGACTGTCCCGCGCAGTTGAACCCGATCAATGCTGATTTCGATGATGTCGCCATCGCGCAGCTTGCCGATGCTGCCGCCAGCCAGCGCTTCGGGTCCGACATGTCCGATGCATGCGCCGGTCGAAACGCCGGAAAAACGCGCATCAGTGATGATGGGCACATGCTTTCCCCAGGGGATGAACTTCAGCGCCGAAGTCAGCTGATACGTCTCTTCCATGCCCGTGCCCATGGGTCCCACGCCGGCCAGCACCAGCACATCGCCGGGCTGAATGGGCGCGCCTTCCAAGCCTTTCAATGCGCGGATGGCCGCTCGCTCTGATGTAAAGACGCGCGCCGCGCCGCGATGCCGATAGACGCCGTCTTCGCCCACCACGCTGGGGTCGATTGCCGTGGCTTTGATGACCGAGCCTTGCGGGGCGATATTGCCCAGCGGGAAGACGACTGTGCTGGTCAAACCGCGCGCTTTTGCCGAATCCGGCGACATAATGACATCAGCCGGGTCGATGCCGTCGCTGTCGCGCAGGCGCTGTCGTGCCAGTTGCCGACGTTCGCTTTCTGCCCACCAATCCAGCACGGCATCCAGCTTGTCGCCTGTGACGGTCAGGGCGTCGGTATGCAGCAAGCCTTGCGCGCGCAAGTGCAGCAGGACTTCGGGCACGCCGCCTGCCATGAAAACCTGTACAGTCGGATGGTTGCGCGGTCCATTGGGCAGGGCGTCGACCAGGCGCGCTGTGCTGCGATTGACGCGAATCCAGTCGTCGACTGTGGGCGCTTTGAGCCCCGCGGCATGGGCGATTGCGGGGATGTGCAGCAGCAGGTTGGTCGAGCCGCCAAAAGCCGAATGCGCCAACATGGCATTTTCCAGCGCAGCCGGCGTGATGATATCGGCCAGGCTGATGTCGGCCTTTTTCATTGCCAGCAGCGCCAATGCCGAGCGCCGCGCATTGTCCAGCCAGATCGCCTCGCCCGAAGGCACAAGCGCGCTGTGTGGCAAGCAGAGACCCAAGGCCTCGGCAACCACCTGTGATGTGGCTGCTGTGCCCAGGAATTGGCAGCCGCCGCCCGATGATCCACAGGCTTTGCAGCCCATCTCTGCGGCATAATCCCGACTGATCAGCCCATGAGCGAAGCGCGCGCCGATAGTCTGGACGGCGCCGGCGTCTTCTGCGCCCTCGGCTGGCAGGGTAACCCCGCCGGGCACGATAATGCCGGGCAGATCGCCACAACCTGCCAGGGCGAGCAGGGCAGCGGGCAGTCCCTTGTCGCAGGTGGCCACGCCCATGACGCCATCGCGGGTTGGCAAAGAGCGGATCATGCGCCGCATCACCACGGCGGCATCGTTGCGATAAGCCAGGCTGTCCATCATGCCCGTTGTGCCTTGCGAACGCCCATCGCAGGGGTCGGAGCAATAAATCGCAAAAGGAATGGCGTCCTGCTGGCGGATGGTCTGCGCTGCTTCTCGCACCAGCAGGCTGATTTCCCAATGCCCGGTGTGATAGCCCAGCGCGATCGGGCTGCCATCTTCGGCGCGCAAACCGCCTTTGGTGCTGACGATGACATATTGCTCGCGATTGACCTCTTCGGGATGCCAGCCCATGGCGACATTCTGCGTCATGGCGAAGAGGTTGCCGCTGGCTTCGTGCAGCAGCATGTCTTCGTTGATGGGCAGGCTGCCTTCTGTGCCTTGCCCGCGGGTGCGCGTCGACCGCAACAATTCCGCCCCGCCGTAGATGTCGTTCTTCATAGTCGCGTCTCCCAAATACGCATCGTGCCGCTGCGACGTAGGACCCATTGCCCCTTACAGATGCGCTGTTGCGCCGCTTGTCTCTCTGTTCTCTGTGCTGACTGTGGGTAAACTACCTGTGCCATCTTCGCTTACCAGGAGAGATTATGACACAGGAACGATTTGCAAATCAAACCGTCATCGTGACGGGCGCGGGCGAAGGCATCGGCTGGGAAGTGGCTCGTCAATTCTGCCAGGAAGGCGCGTCGGTGCTGCTCAATGACATCTTGCCCGAGCGCGCAACTGTCGCCGCGGAGGCTATCGCCGAGCAGACCGCTGGACGCTGCTTGCCTGTGCCGGGCGATGTCGCCGATATCGAGCTGGCGCCTGGGCTGGTGGCGCGGGCGGTTGAGGAATTCGGCGCGCTGGATGTCTGCGTCTGCAATGCCGGGCTGACATCGTGGGGCGACTTCTTCAGCTATGCGCCAGCCGACTTTGAACGGGTGGTGAATGTCAATTTGCGCGGCACTTATTTTTTGGCGCAGGCGGCGGCGCGGCAATTTCGGGCACAAGGACGCGGTGGGCGCATCGTGCTGATGTCGTCGGTCACCGGACACCAGGCTGTTCCTTACCTCAGCGCCTATGGCATGACCAAAGCCGCGCTGGAAATGCTGGCGCGCAACTTGGTGCTGGAGCTCAGCCCGCATGGCATCACCATCAACTGTGTGGCGCCTGGCGCAGTGATCACACCGCGCAACCTGGGCGACGATCCCGATTATGAAACGACCTGGGCGGCGCTGACACCGACTGGAGAAGCTATCCAGACAGCCGATATCGCCAATGCTGTGCTCTTTTTGGCAGCGCCCGCGGCCAGCCAGATCACCGGGCAGGCGCTGGTGGTCGATGGCGGCTGGAGCAGCACCAGCCCCATCCCGAATATGGACTATGGCAAGGATTATGAAAATTGATAGGCCTGTCGCCGGGGGCGAATTCGCCGAAAGCGCCTTAGGTACCGCTCCGAGGTCGGCTGCGACTTAGTCCACCAATTCTTGAACGAGACGATTGGTGGTTGAGAGCCGATCGGACAATATGCTGGCGATTAGCACATGAATCGCCGCAGCTGTTTGCGGGTCTGTCGCTTCCATTCGGCGCAGCGCTTCGTGGCTCAACCGTTGCAATATGCCGCCTTCGGTCACGATTATGGAAGCAGAGCGCGCTTTGCCCAGATAAAAGCCGACTTCGCCAATCACGACGCCGGCTGTCATGCTGCGCAAGCGCAATTCACGCTCCCCCTCAACATGCAGTAGAACATCGACACGTCCCGATTCGATGAAGTACATGGCATCGGATGCGTCACCCTGGTTGAAGACCGTGTCGCCAGCTTTGGTTTCAATTCTTTCGAGATACTTCGGCAATATGTCCAGGTCGGGCCTGCCGATATGTGCGTGTTCAGCCAGCAGCTGCGCCACAGTCAGGTGCGCGGCATCCTGCAGATTGTTCTCTTTCAGCAGCGCGCTTTCGCACCATTCCAGCGCGTGATCCAGATCGTCGAAGGTTGCGGGCTTGTCGGGTCCCTCTGCAACGATTCCGCCATCACCCAGAATTGGCTGCAAATGCGGCGCCACATTCGAAACCAGCAGCTCGATGCCCTTGTCGTCCGACAATTTCTTCAGTTTTTGGAAGTCGACAATCGTTGACACATCAAAGCCGCGCACAGATTTGAAGTCGAGAATCATAAACTGGATGCGACTGTCTGTCGTCGAGACGCGCGATTTGACATGTTCGTAAAAGCGGTAGGCGGTGCCAAAAAAGATGAAACCCTGCAAACGTATTATGAGAATCTTATCGCCTTCCTTTTGCAGCAGTTGGTTCTGCGCGAAGGAGCGGTCGAGATTGCTGCGATAAAAGCGCCCCGTGTATTCCTGTTTGATGACCTCCATCCGGCTGTATTCCAGCACAAAGAAGGAGATGGCCACCATGACACCGACGTAGAAGCCCGCCAATAAACCGAAGAATGCGGTGGCCAGCGCGATGACGACGATTACAAGGTAATCCTGCCGCGGCAAGCTGGACCAACTATCCAGCAGCCACTCTTTCATGAATTGCAAGCCGAAGAACATCAACAATCCGGCGGGAAGAAAGCGAGGAATCAGCGAAAAGACGCCGCCGCCTATCAAGAGTGTTAGTGTGAACATGAGCGCGAGGATGACGCCGACCAGGCGGCCATAGACGCGCATTCCATGCACCAGCGCAGAGGAGATGGGACCGTGATAGGCAACAACACCGCCGCCTGAGATGGCGGAGGCTATGTTTGCGATGCCATTGACGACAAATTCGCGATTGAAGTCCAGTTCGCGGCCAACGACAATTTCCTGCGCGCTGGCTCTAAGGAATAGATTCAGTATACAGACTACGACCAGCGTCAGAACATGTCCGGCGCTTGCAACGATGGTGCCTGGTTCAATCTGCGCGATTGCGGAGAAATCGGGCAATTGCCAATTCATCGTGTTGGAAACATCGGGCAATAGCCAACCGGCCTCTGACAAGCTGTTCACATCGCCGACGACAACATATGCCCAGATATAAAAGAGAATAAGGGAGGCCAAGATTGTGCCCGGCATAACCAACGTGCTCTTGATGCGAATCCGCATCCCCAGAATGAACAAGGCAAAGACCACAGCGGGCAACCAGCGTGAAAAGACTTCGCTTTCAAAGAGAACGGGCAAAGACGCCATGGTAAGTCTAAGGTCAAGCAAAACCATGAAGCCGGCATTGAAGATCAGCCAGCCCAAACCCGCCATAAAGCCGCCTACGATGGGATAAGGGATATAACGGATCAAAGCCCCGGCGCGCGCCATGCCCAGCAGCGCGATTGAGCCCCCTGTAATGACGGAGGCAAGCACAATGACCAGATACACCAGCGCGAATAACTGCTCCGCTGGCATATCAGCCGGCGCTGTCGCGATCACACTACCGGCGATCAGGCCTTGGATCACCGCTGTCGGACTCTGCGGAATCACTTGAGTCGCATGGTCCGAACTGAAGAAGGACGTGATTAAAACGGCGACGATTTCGCTAACCAACACAATAGCCAGCCCGGCGGCGAAAAAACCAGACAGCTTGCCGTGGAAGATCAGCCGGGCATAGGAAGGCATCGCGCTGGCCATAAGCAGCCAGATGATGGCGCTGGTGAATGCGCTTCGCAATATCATTTGCGGTTGGAGCGCATAGCCCAAGGTTTGGCGTAGTGTCCTGTCCGATGCGTCTGGCGAGAATCTCTGTGCCACAATTCTCTCTTTATGGCTGCGGATAGTCGCTCACAGGCTTCCAGCTGCTATGCCGTCCCGCTTGAACATGGCCACGCTGATAAACAGTCATACCGAAGCGGACAGCAGCTTTTCAAAACTGGCGCGCCAACCCGGCGAAAGCGACGCTAGTTTTCGGGCGCGTCGGGCGGTATCGCGGTCGGATTTGTCCAGGTAGAGCGCGGCGTTGACCTGTGTCACTGTCAATTCCGCCGGGCTGCGTTCTACAAGTGCGATCGGTTCACCAGCCTCGACCCGCCCCTCTTGCAAGACGCGCGCATAAAAGCCCGGGCGGTTGGCTGCCAGGAATGTTTTCTCGAAGCCTGCGATGCCCATTTTGTCCGCCAGCTTGTAACAGGGCACGCGCGGCTGTGATACCTGGATGAGCGCGCCGCCGATGCGGTAGATATCACCGATGCAAGCCTGGCTCTCCAGCAATCCCAACGTGGTCAGATTCTCGCCAAATTGCCCATAGCGGAAGTCGCGCCGCCCCAGCTGCGCCGCCCAGTAGCTGTAATTTTCGTGTGCATAGCAATAGATGGCGCGGTGGGGTCCGCCGTGGGCTTTCAGGTCGGCTTGCGCATCGCCTTGCAAGCCCAGCCTCCGCAGCCAGATCTGCCCCATCTGCACGGATTTGTAGATGCCCGTCTGGTATTGGCGTCCATTGGCATCGACAGCCTGCAGCTGCCCGAAATTGACCGACAGCAGCATCATGGCGCATCGTCCTTTTCCAGCCGCCGCTTGCGCGAGCGAATGTGGTCGAGCACTTCCTGGGCTGGTGTGGCGGCTTCCAGGTAGTCGCTGCGCGCCCGGTCTATCGCACTGAGTCGTTCGCGGGCCAACTCATCTTCTGCATCGCCCTGGTCATCGGCGCTGTGAAAATCTGTATCCGGCAACGGGTCGCTTGCGCCGCTGGATTCGGCTAGTTCGTCCGACATGGCTTCGGGTTGATCGCGACCTTCCAGAACGATTTTGTAGAAGGCGAATCCGCCGATAGAAATGAGCGCCAGCGGCACAATCAACTGCAGGGCGGTGGAAACCAGGCTCAGCAAGCCCAGCGCCAGGATCACCAGCAGGACCGCGATGACCAACTGCCGGATGCGTCTGTCCGTCATCATGTGTCGATTACCGTCAAACAGCGTCAATTGCCGATATTGTAGCGCAGGTTAGCCCCCTCGGTCCCCCTGAAAAGTCGGCGAGAGGCAATTGCCGATCCTTGCGTCCCCACATTCAAGGTGGAGTAGGGGCGAGCAATTGGGTCGCCCATTTTATCCAATCGCCGGCTAATCGCTAGCGAACATAGAACACAAGAGGTTTTCTCTGTGCCCTCTGTGTCTCTGTGGTGAATCCCTTTAGAGGAGCGTCGCTCTATGCCGCGCCGACGATGTGCCGCACGACCAGTTCTTCGCTGGCTTCGGCACGCGGGATATTCGCCACCACTTGGCCGCGCCGCATGATCACCAGCCGGTCGGCCACCGCCATGACATCGTGCAAGGTGTGGCTGATCAAAATGACCGGGATACCGCTTTCGCGCAGGGAGCGGATGAGCGCCAAGACCTTGCGCTGCTCGGGAACGGCCAGGGCGGCGGTTGGCTCGTCCATGATCATCAACTGCGCCTGCCAATAGAGCGCGCGCGCGATGGCCACTGCCTGCCTCTGTCCGCCGGACAGATTGACCAGCTTCTGCTTCAATGAGGGGATGTGAATGTCGAGTTGGTCGAGGGCGCCAGCCGCTTCGCTGCGCATGCGCTGGTCGTCGGTGACTGGCAGCAATCTCAGCAGACGCCGCGTCAGCTCCTTGCCCAGGAAGACATTCGCGCCGACATCGAGGTTTTCTGCCAGCGCCAGGTCTTGATAGATGGTCTCAATGCCGCGCTGGCGGATATCGGCGGGGGCGTGCCCGGTGATGTCTGCGCCTTTGAAACTGACATGGCCTGTTTCGGGTCGATACACGCCGGAGATGCACTTGATCAACGTTGATTTGCCAGCGCCATTGTCGCCCAGCAGCGCCACGACCTCGCCCGCGCTCACTTCAAAATCGACATCGTCCACGGCTGTCAAGCCACCAAAGTGCTTGCTGATGCCGCGCGCTGTCAAGACAGGTTCAGGCATTGGATTGGAACCTTTCCAGCGCCGCTTGCAGCTGATTGACCAGCACGGCGATGATGATGACCACGCCGACCACGATGAACTGCCAGATCGACTCGATATTCAGGATCACCAGTCCGGTCTGCAGCACAGCGATAATCAGCGAGCCGACCACCGCGCCCATGATGTCGCCTTCGCCACCGAAGAGATTCGTCCCGCCGATGACAACTGCCGCCACCGATGACAGCAGCGCTGCCTCGCCGGCCTGGGGCGCGCCGGCCGTGAAGCGAAACAGGTGCAAAACACCCGCGATGCCCGCCGTCAAGCCACAGATGATGTAAATGATGATCAGGTGACGATCGACATTGATGCCGCTGCGCCGCGCCGCTTCTTCGCTACCGCCGATGACATAGGTGTGTCGCCCGAATTTACTGCGCGCCAGGATGAAAGCGAAGACCAGCACCACCAGCGCCGTGATGATGACGGGATAGGGCAATAGCTGGCTGACCAATCGCAACTGCTGGGGCGGCAGGTCGGCTGGCAGCGCGAACCACTCGAAGCCGCGGTCGGGGATGTAATAGAGCAGGCTGCCATTGCCGATCATGCGCAGCGATTCGCGCAATTCTGCCGAAAGTCCGCGCACCACCTGCTGTCCATCGGTGAGCAGGAAAGCCGCGCCGCGCACAATGCCAAACATGCCCAAAGTGGCGATAAAAGGCGGCACTCTGATCTTTGCCACCAGCACGCCGTTGACCAGGCCGGGTATCAGCGCCACCAGCAGACCGGCGAAGACACCCACCAGCATGGCATAAGCGACATCGTTGCCGCTTTCTGCCAGGTCGCGCATGACCCGCGCCGTCGTCACCGATGACAAGCCGACCGTCCAGCCGATGGACAAATCGATGCCGGCGGTGATGATGACATAGGTCTGCCCGATCGACATCAGCATGATCAAGGTGCTGGTCGTCAAGATGGACGCGAAGTTGCGTACGGAGAAGAAGCCCATCCCCGTAAGCGAGAAGAAGATCACCAAGCCCAGCAGGAAGAAGTAAGACCAGCTCTTGGTGAGGAAGTCGATGAAACGCGAGTCGACCAGCGATTGGCGCTGCGCCGCGCCCAGTTTGGATGGCAGTTGCATGGCTCTTTCTGGTTCTCCTAGCGAAATTGACCTCAGCCGCCCCCTCGGCCCCCCCGAAAAGTCGGGGGGAGGCTATACCCCACCCCCAGCCCCTCCCCGACAGGTCGGAGAGGGTAGCCAAGTCTCTCGCATCCCCCCATCCTGACGGGGGGCGAGGGGGTTACGGTGGTTAGCCAGTGTAGATGAAGCGCGCGACATCCGGGTCGTCTACATTGTCGATGGTGATGACGGCGTATCCGGTGGGCACGCGCGCGGGCATGGAGGTGACGCCGCGCAGATTGGCGACTTGCGCGATCACGCCCATATAGCCCATATCGGCCGGTTTTTGGGCGATGACCAGCGAGACGATGCCATCGCGCAGGAACTGGATGTTTTCTTCGCCGGCGTCAAACAGCGCGACTTCGACTGCGCCTTGCAAACCGGCATTTTGGATGGCGTTGCCAGCCCCGACCGCGCCAAACAGGTTGGTGGCGAACATGCCAACGATATCCGGGTTGGCTTGCAGAACAGCCGCCGTCTGCTGCTGAGCCATATCGGCGCTGTTTTCGTTGTAGTCGACGCGGGCAACGACCAGTCCACGAGCGTCAGCGGCCATCAGGCAGCCTTCTTCGCGCTGGTCGGTGGTGCTGATGCCGGGTCGCGTGTTGGTTACATAGATTTTCGAGCCTTCTGGCAGCGCGTCAGCCAGTGCCGAGCAGGCGATATAGCCGCCCTGGGTGTTGTCCGAGCCGATGTACGTCATCGGGAAGGTGACCTCGCCATCGGCATAATTGCCATCGCCGATGAAGGTATCGACGGTCAGCACGGGGATGCCGGCTTCGTGCGCCGATTGCAGCACGGGGATAGACTGCTCTTTGTCGTTGGGCGCGGTAACCAGCGAGTCGATATCGCCACGCGCGATCAAGGCTTCGATGATGGGCGCGGAGACGGTGACATCAAAACGTTCTGGATCTTGCTGGATGACATTGATGCCCAGGCGACCAGCCGCTGCATATACGCCGCGCGACATGGTGATATAGAAGGGATCGGGATTGACGCCGGGCACGAAGGCCAGGTTGTAGCTGTCATCGAGCGCTGGCGCCGGGTCGGTCGTGTTGCTGGTATAGATGAAGCGCGATACCGCCGGGTCGTCCACATTGTCGATGGTGATGACGGCGTAACCTGTGCCGATGCGCGCCGGGATGCTGCCGACGCCGTCCAGGTAGGCTGTCGCCAGCGCCACGCCCAGGTAGCCCATGTCGGCGGGTTTTTGGGCGATGACCAGCGAGACGATGCCATCGCGCAGGAACTGGATGTTTTCTTCGCCGGCGTCAAACAGCGCGACTTCGACTGCGCCCTGCAAACCGGCATTTTGGATGGCGTTGCCAGCCCCGACCGCGCCAAAGAGGTTGGTGGCGAACATGCCAACGATATCCGGGTTGGCTTGCAGAACAGCCGCCGTCTGCTGCTGAGCCATATCGGCGCTGTTTTCGTTGTAATCGACGCGGGCAACAACCAAACCGCGATCGTCAGCGGCCATCAGGCAGCCTTCTTCGCGCTGGTCGGTGGTGCTGATGCCGGGTCGCGTGTTGGTTACATAGATCTTCGAGCCTTCTGGCAGCGCGTCAGCCAATGCCGAGCAGGCGATATAGCCACCCTGCGTATTGTCCGAGCCGATGTAACTGATGGGGAAGGTGACCTCGCCATCGGCATAATTGCCATCGCCGATGAAGGTATCGACGGTCAGCACGGGGATGCCGGCTTCGTGCGCGGCTTGCAGCACGGGGATTGATTGTTCCTTGTCGTTGGGGGCGGTAACCAGCGCATCCACATCGCCACGCGCGATCAAGGCTTCGATGATGGGCGCGGAGACGGTGACATCAAAGCGCTCGGGGTCTTGCTGGATGATATTCAGCCCCAGGTCGGCTGCGGCTTGATATACGCCTGTCGACATGGTGATGTAGAAGGGGTCGGGATTGACGCCCGGCACAAAGGCAATGGTATAGCCATCGTCTTGCGCCAGCGCGCCCGGCGCCAAGCTGACCAAGAGCATCAGCAGGGCGATCAAGAGCAGTAATCGTTTCATGAGATGGGCTCCTTTTTGAACTGAACGAGTGCTGAGCGGGAGGTTTGCAATGCCAAAGAGGCACACAAGCCAATAGTCTAGCGTGTGTTGGGTGGCGGCGCAAACAATCGCCTGTGGTTCAACTTTTGGTCTTTCGTTTGCCATTTGATACACTCCTGCGCATGACTCATCAGGCCACCATCACGTTGAACCCGCGGCGCATCCTTGGCGAGGCGCGCGACCACTTGTATGGCGCGAACCTGGAGCATATCGGCCAGGCGATTTATGGCGGCGTCTGGGCAGAGATGCTGCGCGACCGCAAGTTCGCTGGCAACGACCGCATGTACGCCGGGATGAGCGAAGGCTTGCACAATGCGCATGAAGGCGCTGGCGTGGTTGTGCCCTGGCAGGTGCACAATCCGGCTGCCGGCGCGCTTCGTTATGTGCATGACAACAGCATCTTTTATACGGGCAGGCAATCGCAGCGCATATCGATACGGCGCGCGGACGGCGAATGGCGCGGCATCGGCCAGGGCAGCTTGTACCTGCAAGCGGCGCGCGATTATCAACTGCGGCTGGTCCTGCGCGGCGAAGGCCAAGCCATGCAAGTGAGGCTGGGCGCGGCAAGCTGGACTATCGACCATCTGCCCAATGACTGGACGACCCTTGAGCACAGTTTCACGGCTGCCGGCGAAGACCCGCAAGGGCAGTTGAGCATCGCGATAACAACTGGCACAGCTTGGATTGGCTGCGCTTCGTTAATGCCCACTGATCATGTGGCCGGATTCCGCCCCGATGTGGTGGCGGCGCTGAAAGACTGGTCGCCCCGGCAGCTGCGTTGGCCCGGCGGCAATTTCGTTTCGGCCTATCACTGGCAGGCTGGCATCGGCGATCGCGACAAACGCCCCTCGTACCTCGACCCCGCCTGGTGGCAGTGGGAGCCCAACGATGTCGGCACGGACGAATTCATTGACTTGTGCCGGCTGATCAATGCCGAGCCGGTGCTGACAGCGAATCTGGGCGATGGCGATGCAAACGAAGCGGCGGCTTGGGTCGAGTATTGCAATGGCGGCGCCGATACGCATTATGGCGGCTTGCGGGCGGCGAATGGTCATTCAGCAGCGCATGATGTGCGACTGTGGTTCGTCGGCAACGAGCAATTTGGCAACTGGCAGGTGGGGCATTGCGATGCGCAGACCTATGCGCGCCGTTATCTGGACTTCGCAGGAGCCATGCGAGCGGTCGACCCAGACTTGACTCTGATCGGCGTGGGCGCGCCGGGCGAGCTGTATGGCGGCTGGAATGACGAAGTATTGCGAATCGCCGGCGCGGAGATGGACCAGCTCAGCGTGCATTATTACTCGCTGCGCACCGAAAAGTGGCAGCAGCCACCGCCGCCGGAACAAATCTACCTGCCCAAGCTGGCGGCCGCTCATGAAGTTGCGCAGATGCTGGACGAAACCCTGGCTGTCGTCGACCGCCACCTTCCGCAGCTGCCGCTGGCATTTGACGAATGGAATACCTATGTTGGGGCGAAGCCGCCCGATTACATCGAAGACTACAACCTGGCTGATGCGCTGTATACGGGCTGGCTGATGAATGCCTGCTTGCAGCGCGCCAACCGCATCCACTACAGCGCCATTTATCACCTGGTCAATGTGATGGGCTGTTATCTGTCAGCGCCTTTGTATCGCTGGGAAGCCATCAATTTCTCGCGGGGCGGCGGTTGGGTTGCGGTGGACAGCGGCGAATCTCCTGATGCGCCGGCCACTATCAAGATGCCGTCCACGCTGGCGCTGGAGCTGCTGACGCGCTTTCGCGGTTCGCATTCGATAGGTTGCCAGGTTGACTGCGGCAGCTTTGCCAGCCCGGCTGCGGGCAATATGCGGGCTTTTGACGATGTACCCCTGGTTAGCGCGGCTGCCACTGCCGACCCGAGCGTTGATCGTGTCTATATTTCGGTGGTGAACTGCGCTGTCGACCGCGCCATGCGCATCCAACTGGCTGGCATCGATACCGCCGAGGATCTGCAATTGCATTTGATTGCAGGCGATAGTCCGCTGGCCACGAACACATTTGCCGCGCCGGAGACTGTGGCCATTGAAGAGCGTCGCGTCCGCCTGGATGAACTGGTGCTGCCGCCACACAGCTTTGGCATGCTGGTGCTGCGCCTGCAATGACCCCCTCGCTCCCCCGAACAGGGCGCTGCAGGGGCGAGCCATTGGGTCGCCCGTTATTTTGGCAAAGGCTGCTGCTGGCGACTCAGCGCCTCGCCCCTACAAATTCCCCTGGCCCCGATCCGTCGGGGCTTGCGCGGGCTTGAAGTGACGACCGTGCGCGGCTAGACTTGCGCTATGCCCTCGCTGCGCCGCATATTCCGCTTCATGCGCCCCTATGGTTGGTATCTTTTCTTTGGCTTTTGGGCGACTGTGCTGCCTGTTGCAATGGAATTGAGCGTGCCGCGCCTGCTGCAATTCATCATCGACGAAGGCATTCGTCCACGCGAAATGGACATGATCCTGCTGGGCGCGTTTTGGATGTT
Source organism: Chloroflexi bacterium bin20 (assembly GCA_002238485.1). GTDB lineage: Bacteria > Chloroflexota > Anaerolineae > Aggregatilineales > Phototrophicaceae > UBA6055. Next base: position 55,050 of record MPMG01000012.1, read on the forward strand.
CGTGGCGGCTGTCATCGGCGCATTGAGCACCTTGGGGCAGGGCTGGTGCCGGGCAGTGGTCTCGCAGGGCTTGGCATTTGATATTCGGCACGCTGTCTTCCGCCACATTCAGTCGCTTTCTTTCGCCAACCTCGACCAAATGCAGACCGGGCGTTTGATGACGCGCGTTTCCAGCGATGTCGATGTCGTGCGCATGTTTTCCAGCGCGGGTTTGGCGCTGTTGCTGCGTGTGCTGCTGATGATTGTCGGCAGCATATTCATGCTCTTGCTCACCGATTGGCAGTTGGCCTTGATCATGTTCGCGGTGGCGGGCTTGTCGGCGCTCTTCATTCGCTATCTGATGCTGCAGGCGACACGTCTGTTTGGCGTGGTACAGCAGAAACTGGACGCGCTCAATACGCTGGTGCAAGAGAATCTGGCTGGTATCCAGGTGGTCAAGGCATTCGTGCGCAGCCGCTTCGAGATTGAGCAGTTCGATGCCAGCAACAGCGATTACCGCGAGCGCAATATCGAGGTGGGTGTGCTGATGGCGGTGGCGATGCCCGTGCTGCAGGTGCTGACCAATGTGGGCACAGTGGCGGTGCTGTGGTTTGGCGGCTTGTCGGTGCTGGGCGACCGTCTGACCATCGGCGAGTTGATCGCGTTTAACAATTACCTGATGATCGGCATGAGTCCGCTGCTGTTTTTGGGCAATCTGCTGATGATGGCGGCGCGTGCCGAAGCCTCTGCCGAGCGCGTATTGGAAGTGCTGGATACGCCGCCGCGCTTACAAGTCCCCGCCCGCCCGCACCGTGCCGAGCGAATCCGCGGGCTGGTGACATTTGAAAATGTGTCTTTTCATTACAGCCGGCGCGCAACTGAATCGTCGAATGGCGCGGGACCAGTCAGCGGCGATGATGTGCTGCAGGGCATCAGTTTCCATGTGCAGCCGGGTCAGCAGATCGCGCTATTGGGGGCGACCGGCGCTGGCAAGAGCACCTTGGTGAACCTGATCCCGCGTTTCTACGATGTCCATGGTGGCGCGGTGCTGGTGGATGGCGTGAATGTGCGCGAGTGGGATGCGCAGGCGCTGCGCGGGCAGATCGGCATGGTGCTGCAAGAGACGATCTTGTTCAGCGGCAGCGTGCGCGAGAATATCGCTTATGGCGCGCCGGAAGCGACGTATGACGATGTGGTCGCGGCGGCACAGGCGGCACAGGCTCATGGCTTCATCAGCGCCATGCCCATGGGCTATGGCAGCGTGATCGAAGCGGGCGGCGCAAATCTCAGCGGCGGACAAAAGCAGCGTATCGCCATCGCCCGCGCTCTGCTGATCAAGCCGGGCATCCTGGTATTTGACGACAGCACCAGCGCAGTCGATATGGAAACGGAATACAAGATCCAGGCCGCGCTAGCACAACTGGCGGCCACCCGCACGACGTTCATCATTGCGCAGCGCATCACCAGCGTCCTGGGCGCAGACCAGATCTTCGTGCTGGACAAGGGGCGCATCGCCGAACGCGGCACGCATCACGAGCTGCTGGCCGATGGACCTATTTACCGCGAGATTTATGAGTCGCAACTGGGTACAGCTTGACCACAAAGACACAAAGGGCACAAAGGGTTTGAAGGTTTTTTGCCACAGAGGCGCAGAGGGCACAGAAGTTCTTATGCTGTGTAGGGGCGAGGCAAGTCTCGCCCATTTGTGAACGATCGCAGGAAATGCGGACGATGCATTTATCGCAAATACGTTTCTTTGAACGAGAGACAGCAGGGGCGGCATTTGCTTCTCCCCGACTTTTCGGGGGTGACCGAGGGGGTATGGTGAACTCGGTGGTAAGCGCTCTTCATGTCTAATCAAGGCAGTCGTCCGCGTTTTGTCGGCGGGCATGGCGGCGGTCGTCCCACGGGCGAAAAAGCCAGAGATCGGCGCGGCACATTGCGGCGGCTGGCCGATTACTTGCAGCCCTATCATGCGCGGCTGCTGCTGGTGGCGGCGCTGGTTGTGGTGGCGACGGCGCTGGGGCTGGCTGGTCCGGCGCTGCTGGGGCGGGCGATAGACGCCTATGTCCTGCACGACGATGTCGATGGCCTGGCGCTGATGGTGGCGCTGATGGCGGCGGTGTATTTGCTGCAGGGACTGTTCACGGCTGCGCACGGCATTATCATGATCCGCGTCGGGCAACACTTTGTCGCGGATATTCGGGCGGCCTTATTTCGCCATTTTCAAGCGCTTTCCATGGATTATCACGACCGTCACCGCGTGGGCGACCTGATGAGCCGCATCGCCAACGACAGCGAGACCATCAACCAGATATTGTCCAACGGGCTGATCCAGTTCACCACCAACATTTTGTCGCTGGGCGGGATCATGGTGGCGATGCTCTTGCTGAACCTGCCGCTGGCGGCAGGCACGTTGATCATCCTGCCCTTGATGCTCTTCATCACCAAGCTGGTGACAGAACGAACGCGCATGGCTTTCCGCGGCATGCAGAAGAATCTGGGCTGGCTGAACGCGGTGATGGAAGAAAACATCACGGGCATCCGCGCGGTGCAAGCCTATGCCCAGGAAGGGGCAGCCATCGCCCAATTCCAGCGCGCCAGCCAAGCCTATCGAAAAGTCGGCATCCGCGCCGATTTCATCACGGCGGCGCTGGGACCGATGTTCACCACCATGATGATCTTGACTGTGGCGGCGACGGCGCTGCTGGGTGGCTGGCTGGCGCTGCAAGATGCCGTGTCGGTCGGCGTGATCGCGGCATTTGTCGTCTATATCATGAACTTCTTCCGCCCCATGCGCGGCATCGCCATGGTGTACAACCAGCTGCAGTCGGCGTTGGCTGGCGCAGAACGTATCTTCGCCGTGCTGGACGAAAGTCCCAGTGTGGTCGATGCGCCAGAAGCCGTGCCGCTGCGTGATATTCGCGGCGCGGTACGTTTCAATTCGGTCAGCTTTGCCTATCAGCCGGGCGAGTTGGTGCTGCGCGAGATCAACCTGGATGTGCAGCCCGGGCAGACGATCGCCCTGGTGGGACCGACCGGCGCGGGCAAGACAACCATCATCAGCCTGCTGAGCCGCTTCTATGATGTCAGCGCGGGCGGCATTTGCATCGATGGTGAAGACATCCGCGGCCTAACGCAAGATTCCATCCGCGCGCAGCTGGGCATCGTGCTGCAAGATACATTTCTGTTCAGCGCCACGGTGATGGAAAATATCCGCTATGGGCGGCTGGATGCGACAGACGTTGAAGTGATCGAAGCGGCGCGACTGGCCAATGCCGATGATTTCATTCATCTGTTGCCGCGTGGCTATCAGACGCAGGTATCGGAAAAAGGCCACAACTTCAGCCAGGGACAGAGGCAACTACTGGCGATCGCGCGGGCGATTTTGGCGGATCCACGCATCTTGATCCTGGACGAAGCTACCAGCAGCGTGGACACCCGCACAGAGATTCATATTCAGGAAGCGCTGCTGCGGCTGCTGGAAGGGCGGACGGCTTTTGTCATTGCCCACCGCTTGAGCACAATCCGCAATGCCGACCAGGTGCTGGTTATCAAGGACCAGCGCATCATTGAACGCGGCACGCATGACCAGCTGCTGGCGATGGGCGGCTTCTATGCGCAGCTATATCACAGCCAGTACGCGCGCCTGGACGAGATGGAGGCCAGCTAAATGCCTGGATTCAAGGTGGCAATGGTCGATTCTGTTATACTTCTGCCTGTGACAAATAGTTGCAGGGTAAACAAGGGATAGAGATATGCCTCGGTTTGTTGATCTCTTTGCTGGGCTAGGCGGATTTCATTTGGCGCTCAAGTCCCTCGGTTTCGAGTGCGTCTTTGCATCTGAAATAGACGAAGTGCTCCGAGAAGTGTATAGCAAGAATCACGGACTTGTGCCCTTTGGCGACATCAGAAAAGTAGACATAGAGCAGATCCCCAATCACGATATACTCTGCGCTGGTTTCCCTTGTCAGCCTTTTTCGAAAGCGGGACGCCAGGAAGGATTTGGGTGTCCACAATGGGGAGATCTCTTTGGCTATGTAAAGTCAATTCTGTCGTGTCATAGACCTCCATTCCTACTACTAGAGAATGTCCCAAACCTCAAGAGACACGATCACGGTAACACTTGGAAGCATATTACGAACGTTCTTGAAGGACTCGGATATGTGCTCACTGACAGACTGCTTTCACCACATAGCTTCGGCATTCCGCAGATTCGGGAACGGCTGTTTATTGTGGGGAGCCGTCATGGTCTTGACCACTTTGATTGGCCAGTTGAATCGGACTCTATCGATACTTCTATTCATACCATTCTGGACGACGATCCTTCTGGCGCCCGCATTATTTCTCCGACACTCGAACGAGCCCTCCAAGTGTGGCAAGAGTTCCTCGACCTGTTTCCTAAGAATGAGCAACTGCCATCATTCCCGATATGGACGATGGAGTTTGGCGCAACTTATCCGTTTGAAGATACAACACCTTTCGCGCTGAGTTTGGATGAACTGCAACAATATCGTGGTAGTCACGGCAGGTATCTCGGCAGTCTGCCGGAAACAGAAATCTTTGATATGCTCCCCGCTTACTCTCGGCGTCAACAGCAACTGTTCCCAAAGTGGAAAGTGAAATACATCCAACAGAATCGCGACTTGTACGCAAGACACAGTAGCTGGGTCGAAGAGTGGCTTCCTGAGATTCGCGACTTTCCACCCAGTCTGCAAAAGTTCGAGTGGAATTGTAAGGGCGAGCAAAGAAGTGTATGGGATTACATCATTCAAGTAAGGGCTTCCGGCATTCGTGTCAAGCGGCCCACGACCGCCCCTTCATTGGTGTCGATGACGAGTACGCAGACTCCTATAATTGGATGGCAGAAGCGATATATGACCATGAAAGAATGTCTTAAGCTTCAAAGCATGGATGCCTTGAAACATCTGCCGCGCTCGCAGGGGAGCCAGATACGAGCGATTGGGAATGCCGTTAATGTTCAAGTCGTTAGGCGTATTGCTTCTGCATTGCTTGGCAGCTACTGAGGGATAATTGTGTCCAACCAAGATAGCGTGAACATCAGACCGGGAGTGAGCATTCTCTCAGTTCTTCGTCATTTGAATTACAAGCCATGGTATGCGATTGCGGAGTTTGTTGACAACTCGATTCAGAGTTATCTGGATTACAGAGACGAGCTTCAGGCGCTTGAAGGAAAAAAATTCAAGCTGAGAGTCAGTATCCGTCTGGACAGAATTGACGGCGGATCAATTGTGATCCGCGACAATGCTGCAGGGATACATGCATCGGATTATACTCGCGCGTTTCGTCCGGCTGCCATTCCACCGGATCAGTCGGGTTTGAGCGAGTTTGGTATGGGAATGAAAAGCGCAGCCTGCTGGTTCGCAGATAATTGGACAGTTCGAACTTCTGCGCTTGGAGAAACGGTTGAGAAGACTGTTTCCTTTGATATTGACAAGATTGTCGCGGACAACCTTGAGGAATTAGTGATTAATTCTGTTGCAGCGAATGCTCGAGATCATTATACCGAAGTTGCATTAAGCAACTTGCATCGTTCTCCGCGTGGCCGCACAGTCGGCAAGATCAAGAATCATCTTGCAAGCATATATCGACAATTTTTTCGTGACGGCATGCTTGAACTTGAGTTCAATGGTGAGATGTTGAGCTACGCTGATCCTATGATCTTGTACGCGCCATATTTCAAAGATGAAGGGGGAAACAGAGTCGAATGGAGGAAGGAAATTGACTTCGACTTTGGGGGCGGTCTGGAAGTGAGTGGTTTCGCTGGGCTCCTTGAGACGGCTAGTACATCTAGTGCCGGCTTCTCGTTGTTTCGAAAGTCTCGCGTAATAGAAGGTAGCGGCGACGACGGATATCGTCCGGAGTATATCTTCAAGAAACCAAACAGCTATGTTTATCAGCGCATGTTCGGAGAGTTGCACCTAAGTGGATTTGAAGTTAGCCATACGAAGGACGGATTCCGATGGGACGAAAACGAAGAGGCGTTTCTGGGTATTCTCAAGGAGCATCTAGACTCGAAACCACTCCCATTGATCTCACAGGCTGAGGGTTTTCGGAAACGTCCCAAGTTGAGCGACATACAGAGCCCAGCTGATGCCGCGAACACCCGAGTCGTTAATGTGCTGGAGCAGAAGCTGCCTCCTGTGCTTGGTACCGCACTGGAGGAGTCACCGGATTTGTCTGATATTTCTGTGAGTTTACCTTCGCGCCCCGTAGCGTCATGCAAAGAATTCGATATCACTGTGAAGGGAACACAATGGCACATTGTGGTCGAATTGACACATGATCCGTCTGTTGGGGATTGGATCGAGCCGTGTGCCAGCTTGGTTCAAGATGTGGACACCGATACTGGCAGTCGTGCAGTAGGTATACGAATGTCGGTTGCGCATCCTTTTATGCAGCGATTTGCTGGTACTGACGACACAAAGATAGAAGGCATGCTGAGGCTCGGGGTAGCGATTTGTCTGGCGGAAGTCGTTGCGCGATTCAGTGGCGTCAAGTCTGCGGGTACATTCCGTCGTGAGGTAAATAGGTTTTTACGAGATGCCCTTAGCATGCCGTAGTTGTCTATGGCAGGTTATTGTTATGCCGAGGTAGCCAAGATGATAAGTTACAGTCGAAATACTTGGGAGCCAATCGTTGGTTCTGAGACTGGGGAATTCTTGAGTAGCTTGCAGGTAGATGAGGTAAGCAAGTCGCAATTGCTAAGCGAGGGAAAGCGTATCCTTGGTAAATGTATTGAACCGGAAAAGTTGGGCAAGAATACTACAGGGCTGGTCATTGGCTATGTGCAAAGTGGCAAAACACTTTCCTTCACAACAGTTGCCGCGTTAGCACGAGACAATGGATTTCAACTCATCATCATCATCACAGGTACATCTGTACAACTTACCAGGCAGTCGGTAGAGAGAATCAGAACAGATCTACGACTTGCGACTCGACCAGACCGGCGATGGGCTTTCTTCCAGAATCCGAGGTCTGCGGATGACTTTCGAATCATTCGTGATGTGCTGGCAGAATGGACTGATGTCAGAGTTCCAAAGGATCTTCGCCGAACGGTACTGATCACCGTGATGAAGCACCACCAACACTTGAAAGGTCTGTCCGACCTAATGGCGGATATTCCGTTAGAAGAAGTACCTTGCCTAATTGTAGACGATGAAGGTGATCAGGCAAGTCTGAATACACTCGTGAACGCGAGCGAGGAAAGCACAACTTATCGGCGAATCCTAGCGCTAAGAGCAAAGCTCCATTCTCATTCATACTTGCAGTACACCGCGACGCCGCAAGCACCTTTGCTGATTAACATCATTGACACATTGTCGCCTGAGTTCGTAGAGATTCTTGAGCCAGGACAAGAATACACAGGCGGAGAGGAATTCTTCCACAACCAGCAGGGAGTACTACGGACGATCCCAGTTAGCGATCTGTTTCACGATGACAACCTACCTGGCGAACCGCCGCAATCCCTCATTGAGGCGCTTCGGGTGTTTTGGCTGGGAGTTGCCTTGGGAACAATAATTGACAGAGAACATGGGAATCGCACCATGCTGATTCATCCCGGCCGTAGAACCAAGACGCACACACGATTTGCCATCTGGATAAACCACATACGAGACAGTTGGGTGACGATACTTGACCTTGAAGCCAATGACCCTGACAAGATTGAGTTAATCCAGGACTTTGCAACAGCGTATAGCGACCTGTCCGAAACCGTCTCAGATCTTCCGCCGTTTGATGATGTCATCGGCCATTTGCTGCGCTCGGTGCATAATACAACTGTCATAGAGGTAAATGCTGCGAGAGGCAAGACACCAAGTATCAACTGGCAAAATGCATATCCATATATATTGATCGGCGGACAAGCCATGGATCGCGGCTTCACGGTTGAGGGGTTATCTGTCATGTATATGCCGCGTGGTCTCGGAGTTGGCAATGCGGATACTGTACAACAAAGAGCTAGATTCTACGGATATAAAAAGCGCTACCTGAATCTGTGCCGTGTCTACTTGAGTCAGGAGTTGCGCGACGCATATTCTTCCTACGTAGATCACGAGAAGAGCTTACGTACGCAATTAGTTAAGTTTGAGCGGACTGGGCAGTCGCTACAAGAATGGAAACGTCAGTTTCTTCTGAGTTCGGACTTGCGCCCTACTCGTTTCAATGTCGTCAGCCAGGCATTCGATCGTGGCAACTACAGCAAGAGATGGTTAACTGTTGTGTCACCACATTATGATGAGGTGGCGGTTGCTTCGAACCGTAGGATCGCAGCAGAGTTCCTCAAAACGGTTGACTTAGCTCCCGATGCTGGTCACGATGATCGAAGTAAAATCCAGCGTCACATGTCGACTGAGTATGTAGAACTTTGGCATGTGCATGAGCATTTGCTCACTAAGTTGCGTTTCTTCGAGTCGACGTATACAGGCGTAATGCTCCAAATTCTCAATTACCTGCATCGGGAGAGTGCTGCGACTTGCAGTGTGTTCAAAATGTCGAGCGATCCGGTTTCATGGTGGTTTCGTGAGCGTGGGCTGGCCAATAACGGTAACATCAGCAACTTGATGCAAGGTGCAAATCCGAGCCTGTCTCGTAACGCCTATAGCGGAGACCGTAGTGTTGGCGACAAAAGCAGAGTAATCGTTCAATTGCACAGGCTCAATCTGACTCAGAATGGCGAAGTTGTTGCACGAGACGTCTTAGGCCTAGCAATCTGGCTACCTTCAGAGCTTTCCGCTAGCTGGCTTGTGCAGGATCAGTCGTAAGTCCGAACGCGGCACGCATGACCAGCTGCTGGCGATGGGCGGCTTCTATGCGCAGCTATATCACAGCCAGTACGCGCGCCTGGACGAGATTGCTGGCGTCTGATCAGCCTTTCAACGCGCCGACAGTGACGCCCTTCTGAATCTGGTTTTGGAAGACGGCGTAGACCAGCAGAGTCGGGATCATGATGATGGACAGGGCTGCGAAGAGCGCCGACCAATCGGTCTTGTAATACTGCTGATGCAGGATGAAGGACAAGCCCTGCGGCAAGACATAATTATCGCGCTCGGTCATCAGCACCAGCGGCAAAATGAACTGATTCCACATGCCGAGGAAATTGAATATCGCCATCGTGACCAAGCCCGGCTGCGCCAGCGGCAGCATCACGCGGAAGAAGACCTGGTATTCGTTCGCGCCGTCGATCAGCGCCGCTTCGTGCAATTCCGAAGGCAAGGTCTTGAAGAAGCCGGTCAAGAAAAAGATGGTGAAGGGCAGGGAATAAGCTGTGTACACCAGCGTGAGCCCGGTGAAGGTGTTGAGAAGTTGCAGGTCTTTCGCCAGGAAGAAGAGCGGCACCAGCGCCATAAATATGGGGAAGAGCATGCCCGCCATGAACAGATAGAAGAGCGTGCGGTTGCCAAAGAATTGAAAGCGCGCCAGCACATAAGAGGTCATCGACGCCAGCGCCAGCGTCAACGCCAGGCTGGGTATCACCACCTTCATGCTGTTGAGAAAGTACTGCCCAATATGCACAGCCACCCAGGCGCGTTCGAAATTTTCCCATTGCAGAGTCTGCGGCAGCGCCCAGGGCGCAAAGAATATCTCTTGATCTGTCTTGAACGAACTGTAGAGCAGCCAGACCAGGGGCAGGATGACGATGACCGCCCAGAAGAAGAGGCTGATATTGATGAGAGACTGCGAGACGAATTCCCGCGGACGGCGTTCGCTCTGCTCTGCTGCCATAATCAGTACTCCAGCGTTTCGCGGCGGGTGGCGCGCATGGTCAAGATAGAAAGCGCAAAAGCCAGCAGAAACATGGCGACCGCGACAGCCGTGGCATAACCGAACTTGCCGCTGAGAAAGGCGCGTTCATAGACATAGGTGGACAAGACATCGGTGGAGCGGTTGGGTCCGCCTTGCGTCATGGTCTGGGTGATGGCGAACATGTTGGTCGCGCCGATAGCCAGGAATACCAGCGCGGTGCGGATGGTGTCCCACAGCAGCGGCAGCGTAATCTGCCAAAACAGATGCCAGCGCGTCGCGCCATCAATCGTCGCTGCTTCATAGTAGGACTCGGGGATGGAATCCATTCCTGCCATGAAGAGCACGACATAGAAGCCGACCGCTTGCCAGACCACCACGGCGCCCACCGCCCCCAGCGCCAGATCCGGGTTGCCCAGCCAGGCGATCGGGTCGGCCGCGCCCAGCATGCCGGCAATGCTGCTGAGGACGCCGATGGTGGGATGATAGATGAAACTCCACAGCACGCCGATAGCCACCAGCGACATCACCTGCGGAAAGAAGAAGGCGATGCGATAGAACTTGCGAAAGCGCGCCTTGCCATGCGTCAGCAGGAAAGCCAGATACAGGGAGATGACAATGGTGATAACCGGGATGCTGACCAGGTAGATCAAATTGTGCTTCAGCGCATTCCAAAACAGCGTGTCGCCCAGCAGTTTCTCGAAGTTGGCAAACCCGACAAAGGTCGGTTTGGGCGTCAAGCCACGCCATTTGGTCAGGCTGATATACATGGCTTGCCCATAGGGATAGACCAGGAAAACCAGGAAGAGCAGCAGCGAGGGCAGCGTGAAAGGGAGGATGATGTGCCACTTGCGTTTTGTCAATTTGCCACCTCAGGCGGAAGTGTTGGAGCCATGGCAAGAACCATGGCTCCCCATTGCTTTGCCGACATGCCTGGCAATTATGCGTGGGTGTACTTGGGAATGTCGTCGTCTGCTTTGACTTCGTCGGCAGCCGCTTGCACGGTATCGGCGAATTGCTCTGGCGACACGCGATTGGTCAGCAGCTCGCCGGTGGCATTTTTGACCGCTGTCCACAAGTCGCTGTACCAGCCGCGCGACAGATAATTGAAACCGCCGTTGGCTGCTTCCGCCGCTTCCAATGCCGATTGCAGCGCCGAACTAAGCTCGACGCCTTCGCTGCCGCCAAAGACGGGCATGATGGCGCTGATCTCTTTGGCGAAGAATTGCGCGTTGGCTTTGGAGAGCATGCAGCGCATGAACTCCATCCCACCGACGACATTGGCGGCGTTGACCGGCACGATGTAGGGCTCGCCGGGCCAGGCAACCAGTGAATGGTAGCTCGACTCGTCGGGGCCGGGCACGGGCTTGATGACCATATCGAAGCCAGCAGGCGTGAGCTCGCGCATTTCATTTTCCAGCCAGGTGCCGCAGGGGATGAAAGCGGCGTTGCCTTGCAGCCATTCCGCCTGCGATTCGGTGTGTGTAAGCCCTTCTGTGCCGGGCATGATGTAGCCGAGGTCGGCCAGCTGGTGCATCATGGTAATGGCTTGCATGACGGCGTCGCTCTTCCAGGCGTCGTCCACGAGATTGTCGATGTCTTTAATGGCCTGGATTCCGCCGGTCTTGTACACCAGGTGCATCAGGCAACCGAAGACCATGTATTGCGGGAACTTGCCCTGGTATGTCCAGGGCGCGATGCCGGCGCTCTTGATGGTCTCGCAGAGGTCCAGCATGCCAGCCCATGTGCTGGGGTATTGCCAGCCCATGTCGTCGAACAGGGTTTGGCTGTGCCAGATGCCGCTGACGGTATAGGCGATGTTGAGATAGAGCTGCCGCCCGTCGAAGACGCCGTCTGCCTGTGAATTGGGGAAGAGCGTCTCGCCGAAGGTTTTACCGGGCGTATCCAGCGCGGGGGCTGCCATCAGGGGCGCCAGGTCTGTCAGTTGCTCGTCGGCAACCAGCGAGTCCATGGGGATATGAAATGCGCCGCTGTTGTCGATGACATCGGGCGGGTTGCCGGCGATGAAACGGGGCCGCAAGATCTCCGACACTTGCTGGATGCCCTCGACCGTCATCTCGTTTTCTGGATGCAGCGCCCGGAAGATATCGGCGGCATTGTCGATATAAGAGCGCCCGAAGCCGCCCTCAAAGAATATGCCCTCTACATTCGCGCCCGCTTCCAACCCCAAAGGATTCACGGCTTCTGGCGCTACCTCAAAGGGCAGGTCGCCTTGCGCAGCTGCCAGGGGCATGACCTGGCTGGCCAGGACGCCAGCCGCGATTGCGCCTGAGGACTTCAGAAAATTGCGTCTTGATAGCTCTCTTTTCATGACTACCTCCAATCTGATAGGTGAAGCCTCGACAAACACTCGTTTGCCGCGCCAGGCTGAACCTGACGATGGCTAACCTCACCGTATGCGAAAATCGAAATTGGGTCAAGCAATTGGCCCGGGCGCAAGCGAAGTCGCCAGTTAATCCAGCCGCGCCACGCGAACAGCTATAATCGCGGCTGATTCGGAGCATCCTAAGGAGAGTGGGCATGAACAGACGCGCAGCCAAGTTCTTGTCGTTTTATCGCCCCTATGTCGGGTTGCTGGCGCTGGACTTGCTGTGCGCATTCGCCATCTCGGTGATTACGCTGGCGCTGCCTTTGTGCGTGCGGCATATCACGCAGAATCTGCTGGCGCCGGGCACGCGCAGCCAAATGCGCGATATTGGGCTGATGGCGGGGCTGATGCTGGCGCTGGTGGCGGCGCATACCCTGTGCAATCTCTTTGTCGATTATCAAGGCCACATGATGGGCGCGCGCATGGAAAGCGATATGCGGCGCGAGCTCTTCGCCCATTTGCAGCGGCTGTCTTTCAGCTTTTATGACGAGCGCAAGACCGGCGAGCTGATGTCGCGCATCACTAGCGACCTCTTTGCCTTGTCAGAGCTGTATCATCACGGACCCGAAGATGTGGCGATCGGGCTGATCAAGTTCAGCGGCGTCTTTTTGATCACGCTTAGCATCAATCCGGCGCTGAGCGTGATCGTGATTCTCTTCTTGCCGCTGATGTTCGTGTATTCGCTCTATTTCAATCGCCGCATGAACCGCGCATTGCGCCGCAGCAAACAGCGCATCGCCGAGATCAACGAGCAGGTCGAAGACAGCCTGGCCGGCATCCGCGTGGTGCAGTCATTCGCCAACGAAAGCCTCGAGCAAGCAAAGTTTGATGCAGCCAACGAGCGCTTTGTGCAGAGCCGCCGCCAGGAATACCGGGCCGAGGGCTGGTTCTATGGCGGGATGATGGCATTCAGCCAGCTGATGACGATTGTGGTGGTTGCCTTTGGCGCGCTGGCGATCACGGGCGCTTCGCTGGATCTGGCGGATTTGATCACTTTTTTGCTCTATGTCGGCATCTTGATTGAGCCTATCCAGCGGCTGGTCAATTTCGCGCGTTGGTATCAAGAGGGCATCACTGGCTTCCAGCGCTTCATGGACTTGATCGAGCTGCAGCCAGCCATCCAGAGCGCCGATTCTGCCAATGGCGCAGCGCCGCGCAGCTGCCAGCTAGAATTGCGCGATGTCTGCTTTCGGTACAGCGATGAGCATAGCGCGGTCTTTAGCAATTTGTCCTTGCACATCGAGGCCGGCGAATATGTGGCGCTGGTGGGAGCGAGCGGCATCGGCAAGACGACTCTGGGCGCGCTGATCTCGCGATTTTATGAGGTCAGCAGCGGCGGTATCTGCCTGGGTGGCGTGGATATCCGCGAATACAGCTTGTCGACACTGCGGCGCAGCATCGGCACCGTCGATCAGGATGTCTATCTGTTTGCGGCGACAGTGGCGGAGAATATCCGTTATGGCAAGCCAGATGCCAGCGAAGCCGAGGTGATCGCAGCGGCAAAACAAGCCAATGCGCATGAATTTATCGAGGCGCTGCCGCAGGGCTATGACACAGAAATCGGGCAGCGTGGCATCAAGCTATCGGCGGGGCAGCGCCAACGACTGAGCATCGCGCGCGTGTTTTTGAAAGATCCGCCGCTCTTGATCTTGGACGAAGCCACCAGCGCGCTGGACAACGAAAGCGAGCGGGTCGTGCAGCAATCGCTGGAACGGCTGATCGAAAACCGCACTACGTTGGTGATCGCGCATCGGCTGTCGACGATCCGCAATGCCGACCGCATCCTAGTGCTCGGCGATGGGGGTGTCGTTGAACAGGGGAGCCATGCCCTGCTTTTGGCGCGGGGCGGAGTCTATGCGCGGCTGCATGCTTTGCAGGCTGCGGATTAGGGCATGCGGAAATGTAGCGGGAGAGGGACTCGAACCCTCACGCCCTATCGGGCAGGTGCTTTTAAGGCACCCGTGTCTGCCATTCCACCATCCCGCCGCAGCCCGAGTCTAGCCGCGGTCAATTCGCCTGGCTAGACCTCGATAATCTCGTCGTCGTTCTTGCGCTTCTGCGGCATCTTCGGGCGGCAATCTTTTGAGAAGATCATCAGCAAGCCCAAGCCGATAAACAGGAGCGCCACGAAGTTGACCTTGATGCCGATCAAGGAACTGATCAGCGGTGGCAGCGCAAATGCCAAGCCAATGGCGATCATCCAAAATGCGCTGCCCTGGGCTTGCCAGCGCTCGCCCTTGGCAAAGGCGCCGGCCAGTTTCGATGCCGCGATGACGAAAAATATGCCAGGAAACCAATATCCCGACACGAATAACATACCCAGCCCAATGAAAAACACGCCACCAGCTACCTGGCTGTGGTTCAGTTCGCGCACTATGCTGCTCCTTCTGTCCTTTGACAGTCCACCCTGTTGATACAGTATACGCAAAATGCCAGTGGCGGATGCGCCGGCTTGCAGGGGGCTCACCGTTCGGCGAAGACCACGCGATACGACTTCAGCGATTCGCGGTTTCCCTCGTAACAGCGACCTGTGCGCAGGCTGGCGCCGACTGGTTCGGCAGCGTCGGGCATATCCAGCGTATAGTCGGTGTCGGCTGCCATTTGGAAGTCGGCATAGGCGAGGCCACGGTCGCCCTTTAACCCGCTGACGAAGAGGTCTTCCTGCGCTCCCCAGCGCGCGCGGATTTGCTGCCCGGGCAAGCCGCGCCCCAGATAATCGACCACGGACACTTCTAGGATAGCTGGTCGGTCGACAGCGCAGAAAGATCGCAGCGAGATGGCTTCGAAGCGGCGCTGCGCAGGCTGGGTGGGCGGGATGAGGCGCGTCGGCTGGACGACTGCATCTAGCGGCGGCTTGGTGGGCACGAGTGTGCTGTGTGCGATGGCAGGATCGCTTTCATCATCGCTGGTGGCTGGCGTGGGCGTGGTGGCGGGCGGCAGCAGTTGTTCGGCGCAGCCGGCGCGGCCTTGCTCGCTGTAGAATTGCGCGACAACACGCAGGGCCTGGATGCCGCTCGGGCTGGCCAGATAGCCACTGCTGCCCAGCTGGCAGGCGCTTTCCGCCAAGGCGTCCAGCGGATCTGTGGTCGGGCGCAGGCTTATCAGCTTGGCCAGCGCGGCTGTCAAATCACCACTGTGCGCATATTCCAGCGCGACTGCCACCATATAATGATTGCTTTGCTCGGGGTGCAGCTGCCAGGGCTCGGCATTGTCGCGCTGCAGTGGTCCATAGAGGCGTGTAAATGCCAGCCCCAGGGCGATGCCAATCACCAGTCCCAGCGCGAAGATCCAGTTCGATATGGATGCCGGCGCGCGCATCAGTTGCTCCCGCCATCCAGGAAGGGCGCCATGGCTCGTGTTGCGCCGCCCAATTCGGCTGCCAATCGCGCCAGCACGCGGATATCGCCCAATTCCCGCGAGCCGCTGTTGATGATGCGTTCGGTGGTCGCGCGCAGAAGGCTCGTCAGATCGCCGACTTCCAGTAGCTGAAGCCGATCCAGCGCGCCAGCCAGGTCGTCATCGTGGGCATAGCCAGCGGCAATCATGATGGCGTAGTCGTCGCGGTGCGGCTGTGCCAGGTCGCTCAAGCTGCTATTGCGCGCTGCTGGTGGTGGATTCAGCCAGCCGATGACCATGCCAGCCAATGTGCCCAGCAGCAGCCCCAAAATCAAAGAGAGCAGGAAGCGCCGCACCATCGCCTCGCTAGCGCATCAATGAAGCGATGGACTGGCAAGCTGGGCAGCTGCCGTCCGGGCGGATGATGGCATAGCCAGCTTGCGCATCGGGCT
Source organism: Chloroflexi bacterium bin20 (assembly GCA_002238485.1). Classification (GTDB taxonomy): domain Bacteria; phylum Chloroflexota; class Anaerolineae; order Aggregatilineales; family Phototrophicaceae; genus UBA6055. The sequence continues at coordinate 70,968 of MPMG01000012.1, forward strand.
CGTATTGCTCGGAGTCGATACTCCACACGATCAGCAGGTCTACAGGCGATCTGCTGTAGTCGGCGGCGATTTCGATGGCTTGGGACAGCCAGGCGGCTTGCTCTGTCACTGAAGTATGCGCAGCCCACTGATACCAGAGCGGCAGTTGCCCATAGCCCTCTGGCGACAGATAACCCAGCTCTGTGAGGCAGATGGGGATATCCTCTTCGCGGAAGGCAAAGGCAGCGCGGTCCAGCAGGGTAGTGAAATAGCGCGTCGGATCATTTTCTCCGCGCAGATCGCCAGCTTGTTGGCTTGGCGGCAGCATGCCGTGCACATAGCTCAGGCCTATGCAATCGGCATAATCGGCGATTCCCGCTTTTGCCATGCCTCTATAGTAGCGGTCGTCGTTCCAGACGCGAGCCTGTCCAAAAGCCTTTTCGGCCGTTGTCGGCAGCAGCGCGCCAGTGATGATCAAGGTATCGGGATTGGCGGCTCTGATGGCTGCATGGGCGCGGCGCAGCATTTCGGCGTAGTGGTCGGGATGGATCTGCCCTTGAGTCCAGCTGCGGTCGGTATTCATATCGCTCCAGACTTCAATGGCATCAGCACCCCACGCAGCCAGGTCGCCCAGATAGGCGGCATAGGCATCCAGATAGGCTTCACCGCCGTCGCTGAGGTCGTTCAACTGCCCGCGCACTTTCAGCAGCGTTTTGAAGCGAGCCTCGCGCGCAACCTCAATTTGTCCTTGGGCGGCGCTAGCATCTTCGCCTGGAATAAAAGGCAAGTTCCACTTGATCCAGGTCATGCCAGCGCTGCGCATAGCCTCTGTGGCAGCCTCGTCAAAATGCAGCACATGTCCGCCCACCGGCAGTGGCAAGCGCTGTCTTGCGATGTCTTCTTCGTTGACAAGCCAGACGATAGCGCTGCCCGCCAAAACGCCGAGCATCACGCCTAGTGTCAGACCAAGCAAAACGCGCCGCACGGCTGCCTCGCTAGCGCATCAAAGCCCCGATTGTCTGGCAGGCCGGGCAGTTTCCGTCCGGACGGATGATGGCATAGCCGGCCTGCGGATCGGGATCGTATTGCTCAAAGTCGATATTCCACACGATCAGCAGGTTTACAGGCGATCGGCGGTAATCGGCGGCGATTTCGATGGCTTGGGCCAGCCAGGCAGCTTGTTCGGCCACGGATGTGTTGGCAGCCCAGGCGAAATTGTCCGGCAAGCGCCCATAGCCCTCCGGCGACAGATAGCCAAGCTCGGTGATGCACAGCGGGATGCCCCGGTTCTGAAAGTACAAACCAGCGCGGTCCAGCTGGGATATGAAATAGCGGGTGGGGTAGTCGTAGTCGCGCGGGTCGCCGCCCAGCTGCGATGGCGCCAGCACGCCTTCGTTATAATGCACGCCGATGCAATCGGCATAATCCGCGATGCCTTCATTGGCCATGCCGCGATAATAATTGTCGTCATTCCAGACCTTGGCGGGCCCAAAGACGCCTTCTGCGCCAGTGGGTGAAAGCGCGCCGGTGATGACCAGCGTTTCGGGATTAGTGGCTTTGATGGCGGTGTAGGCGGGGCGCAGCATCCTGGCATAGTTGCGGGGATGGATCTGCCCCTGCGTCCATTCGCGGTCGAGGTTCATCTCGTTCCAGACTTCGATGGCGTCTGCGCCCAGGCCGGCGACTTCGCCCAGGAATTCGGCATAGGCATGCAGGTATTCCTCACCGCCTTCGCTGAGGTCGTGCACATGACCAGTCACGCTGAGCAGCACCTTGAAGCCGGCTTCGTGAGTCACCTTGATGCGGTGGCGGGCGACGGTCAGGTCTTCGCCGGGGATAAAAGGAATCTGCCACTTCACCCAGGTCATGCCGGCGCTGTGCATGGCGTCGATGGCAGATTCGCCGAAGCGCAGCACATGTCCGCCAACCGGGAGGGGCAGGCGATTGATAACGGGCGGCGAGGGCACTACCTGCGGCTCTTGCGATGGCAGGATCAACTCGACAGGCTCGAGATTGACGAGGTCGCTGCGGTTGTTGTTGACCAGAATCGGACCCAGCGTGTAAAAGTGGCTTTCCTGCGCGCTGTCCACTGCATGCAGCCGCAGTTGATAAAAGCCGTCTGCCAGGATGCCCGTATTCCATTTGCCCAGCTCGGCATCTATGACGGGCGCAAAACTCGGGCTAACCACGGGAATCCATACAGCGTCCGTGCCGGCTTCATAAGGCGCGGCTTCAAAGAGATACCACTGCTGGTCGGCGATGTTGGCTGTGCCGCGCAAGTCGACTGTGCCGCGCACGGTGTTGTAGACCGGGCTCCAGACCAGGCTGAGGTCATCCGACTGCGCCAGGGCTGTGCCGCCCAGCGCTGAGATCATAAGGAGGACAAGGAGAAGGTTTCGCATTGCTGCTCCGTTTTTCGTTTTGCTTCGTCCCTGTCTATTAGACCACAGAGGGCGCAGCCGGTACAGAGGTCTTACATCACCCCCGGCCCCCGACAGGTCAGGGGGATGCAAACGCCGCTCGCGCGGTCTCTGAATTTGGGTTGGGAAGGAGCGAGCCACAGGGTTTGCTTGCTGCGGACGACTCACAGAGTCGCCCCTACAAATGACTTGGTATCCAGAAAATTCAGCAGGCCTTTGTGGCAAAAGAGCTTCAATGCCTTTGTGTCCCTTATGTCATTTGTGGTTACGATTTGCAGGACTAACATGGACTCGCTGCGATGATGGATGTATAAAATCGGGCAAATCGCGGGATTGGCAAGGAGCGGGGCAATGGCAGGGGCGACCACAGCGGAAGATGTAAAACGCGATATCACAGCGCGGTATCGGGCGCGCACACCAAGTTCGCGGACGCAGCATGCAGAAGCGCTGCGCTACCTGCCGGGCGGCGAGACTCGTGGCGCGACGCGCATATCGCCTTATCCGACCTATATGACAGCGGGCGAGGGCGCCTGGCTGCACGATGGCGATGGCAACCGCTACCTGGACTTGCTGAACAACTTCACATCGCTTGTGCACGGGCATGCGCCGCCGGGTATCGTCGAGCAGGCGGCAGACCAGTTGATGCGCGGGACGGCGCTTGGCACAGTTGCCGCACCACAAGTCTCGCTAGCCAGGCAGATTGTCGAGCGCGTGCCGGGCATCGACCTGCTGCGCTTCACCAACTCGGGCACAGAAGCCACGATGATGATGATGCGGGCGGCGCGAGCCTACAGCGGACGCGACATCATCGTCAAAATAGACGGCGGTTATCACGGTTCGCACGATTTTGTTGAGATCAACGTCAACGCGGAGATCGTGGCCGGGCAAGAGCCAAAAACGCGTCTGGAGAGCCGCGGCATACCGAGCGCGGTGCTGCAATCGACGCTGGTCGCGCCCTTCAACGATTTGGGGGCTATGGAAGCGCTGCTGGAAGGCTATCAAGAGTGCATCGCTGGCATCATCATCGAGCCGATGCCCAATGCGGGCGGGATGATCCCACCTGCGCCGGGCTACCTGGCTGGGTTGCGCGCGTTGGCAGATCGTTATGGCGTGCTGCTGTTGTTTGATGAGATCGTCACGCTGCGTCTTGCGCCGGGCGGCTTCCAGCAGATAGCAGGCGTCGCCCCCGATCTCACGGCGCTTGGCAAGATCATCGGCGGCGGCTTCCCGGTGGGCGCGTTTGGCGGACGGCGCGAGATCATGGCGCAATTTGACCCCGCACAGGTCGATGATGCTCTGTTCCACAGCGGCACATTCAACGGCAACAATATGACGATGGTGGCGGGCGAAGAAGCGCTGCGGCGGCTGGATGCGGCGGCAATCACGCGCATCAACGGGCTGGGCGAGCGGTTGGCGGCGGGCATCAACGAGCTTTTTGCGGCGCTGGGGATTCGCGCGCAATGCCTGGGTTTTGGCTCGTTGCAGCAGATTCAGTGGACAGACGCGCCAGTGGTCAACCTGGGCGATGCGCGGCGGGCCGCCGAAGACACCGGCGATCTGTACACCCTGCTGCAAGTGGAGCTGCTGAACCGCGGCGTCTACAGCAGCAACCGCGGCATGTTCAGCGTGCCGACGCCCCTGCAAGAAGCCGAACTGGACATGGCGCTGGGGACATTGGCAGGCGCATTGCGAACGCTGCTGCCGTATATGCGAGAAGTGGCGCCGCGGCTCTTGCGCTAATCCAGGCTGGCTGCCGCTTGCATGTGCGCCTGGATCAGGTCGAAAAAGCGCTCTTCGGAATTGTCCTGCGGGTCGTAGCCGATGACGCGCCGGGCATTGGCAATGCTCCAGATGGCGTGCGGATTATCGCTGATGCCATAGAAGATCTGGAATGGCAGGCCCAGCTCGTCACGGATGTCGGCTATCTCGATGCTCTTTGTGACTAGCTGCGCCATATCGCGCTGGCTGATGTAAACGGCGAGGGCGCGGCGCATCCGACGCAGGTCGCCCAAAGGCGCGTTTTCCACATCGGTTTCGCGCGGACCGCCAATGCGGATCTGCACATTCTCTAGCGGACGACCGCCATGACTGACCCCGCTGGCATATACCTGCCCGATCTGCTCGAAAGCGATCTTTGCCCAGCCGTACCAATTGTCTGACCCGTTCATGTTGGGCGTGATCATCGGCGCCACCCCATCCAGCGCATACGTCTCGTAGAGATCGGCGGCGTGATTGGTGCTGGCGGCGACCAGGCGGCGCAGGCCTTCTTCCCAGGCGACCTGGTAGACATTGTAAGTCAGCTGCAAGTTTGCCAACTCGCTGCTGAAATAGACGTCATCGCCTTGCCCGTGTTGGCGATAATAAGCGCAATGCACGACGGCGTCTGCGCCGGCAAAATGGTGGCGATAGAGGTCGCGGTCTTTGTCCAGCAAGTCCACGACATGGACGCCAGCCACTTCCGCGCCGTCTTTGTCGGTCTTTTGTGTATCGAGCAGGCGCAGGTCATAGCGTTCGCGCAGGGCTGGCAGCAAGACGCCCGCGATGGCGCCGCTTGCGCCGGTTATGACTACTTTTCGTTTGGGCATGGGATTCTCCCGACTCTGTGCTCTCTGTGTCTCTGTGGTGAGTTTCGCATGACTTACTTGGTACTACTTCTGCCGTTCTTTTGCGGGCGTTTCTGGCTAGGACTCCTGCCGCTGAAAAACGCGCGTTTCTCTTTGCTGGAAGATGAGTTGCAGAGACGGGTCTTTGAGAAAATCGCCGTCTGCTGGCACGAGGAGGTAGTCGGCGGCGGCGAATTCGGCGGGCTGGACGAGTCCCCGTTCAAAATAGCTGTAGGCGCGGAAGTCGATTGCGCGCCGCTCGGCGATCACCGGCAGCCAGCCATCGCCATCGGCAGCTTGCAGCAGGGCGTCGGGCGGCGTATTTTCGCGCAGCCAGTCCATGGCGGCGGTGTCATCGCGATTCGCTGTGGCGGCAGGCAGGTCCAGCAGCGCGCGCAGGTTGTGCAGGGCTGGCTCGAATGTCAAGAAAAGCAAGGCGATTCCCAACATAGACAGGACCATGCAGCGCCAGGCATTTTTCCGCAGACGGGCACGCAGCGCAACTGGCAGGCGCGCTTCCCAAAGATCCAGCAGCGCCAGACCGGCGAACCAGCTGCAAGGCAAAATGACCGCGTGGCGAGCCAGGCCTTGGGCATCGACCAGCGCGCCCAGAGCCGGCAGCAGGCGCGGAAGCACACCAAACAGAACAAGATCTATCAGCAGCAGCAGCCAACCTGTCATCAGCAGCGAGACAAAACGCAGCCGCCCCGGCGCGCGCCAGCCTATGATCACACCCCAGACCAGCAGAGGCAGCAGAACATAGCCTTGTCCGCGAATCAGCTGGACGAGGTTTGACAATCCAGGTGGGCTCGCAGAGGGCGGGACTGGCAGCAGCAGAGGCAGGTTGTTGATGAGCCAGGGCGCTGTGCCCAATAACGCAATTGAGGGAATGCCCAGCGTCATGCACCAGCGCGCCCGGCGGTCAAACTGATGTCGCTGTTGCCATGCCAGTCCGATCAACAGCGTCAGGCAAATCAGCGCCGCCAAAGCAAGGTTCAGGCTGGTGTAGAAGACCGCGCCTAGCAGCAGACCGCCCGCGACCAGATCTGCCAGATTAAAGCGATGCAACAGGCGCAGCGCATACAGCAGGAATGCCAGCGCAAACAGCATCGCCAGCAACTCGCTGTAATGCCCGTCAAGCAGACTGCTGATCGCCCCGCCGCAAAGGAGCAGCCCCAGCGCCATCGCCCGTCCCAGCCGTTTATCATGCAGCTCCGCGCCGAAGTCGTACGTCAGCCAAACCAGCATCAGCAGCAGGACTGCCGCTGTGCTTTGCTGGATGATTGGGACTGGCTGACCCAGCTGCTGGCTGAGATAAGCAGAGAGCGCGTGGAAGCCGGGCGCGATGATGACGGGTGGACTGGCGGCGTAGGGAGCGAGGGATGTGAATGAGCCGCCATCGCGGGCAGCCAGGCTGTGCAGGGCGAGCGCTTGTCCATGCTCCCCCAGCGGCAATGGCATCTGCACGAGAGGGACGAGCAGCAGCAGCGACACCAGGCCAAAGAAGGCCAGGTCTTCGGGACCGGGCCAGCCTTGGTCGCGGTCGCGGAGGATTTCGCCACGGGCTTCGGCGCGGGCTTGCGCGGTCGAAAGGGTGCCGCCCAACACGACCCCAGCCAGCAGAGCGAAGAGCAGATAATCCACAACCAACGTGTCCCAGTTGAAGACCTCGGCATAAAAGACTGCTCCGCCGACGATCAAAGCCATGCACAAGGCAGCAGCCAGAGCCACGCGGGGTTGCCCGGTGTGCCAGGCTGGCGAGAGCATCGCGCCCGCGCCCAGCAAGACGGCAGCCAGAATGAAAGCAATGAACAGGCTCATCGCGAAAGCCCGCTACCAGAGGCGTGCGATAGGATATTGGTCGGAGATGTTGTCGCTGCTGATAATGGGCAGGTCTTCGGCAAGCGACTGGGCGATGAGCAGCCTGTCGAAAGGGTCTCTGTGGATGCGCGGTAAATCAATGTAGCTTTCGAGATGCCCGATGTTTATCTCAAGGAATCGAAAACTCTGCCTGCTCCCAATCTCACGGTTAATGTCGGTGAAGGAAAGCGGCGTTGAGAGTTTGCCCGCGTTGAACTTTATCGCCAACTCCCACATGCTCGCTAAGCTCACGAAGACATCGTTGTCCGGGCTTCCTATGCGGGATCGGTTGATGGCATTCAGCTTTCTGTCGCCTAGGAGAAACCAAAGCAAAGTTGAGGTATCCAGCAGATATCTCATTCCATGTACGGTTCGAACTCGGGCAAGGGTTCGTCAAAGTCGTCAGAGATAAAAATCTTGCCCTTTAGCGTGCCGGGCGTGCGCGGCTTTCTGGGCGGCAGGGGCCTCAGCTTGAGCTCGTATTCGCGACCGTCGCTGCCGACGATATTGACGACCAGTCCCTTCTGGGCGTGATCCATCAATTCCGCAAAGTTGGCGACCGCCGATTTCATCGTGTACTTCTTCATGGCGCTGCTCCCACATTTGCATGCCGCCTGATTATACATCACAGCGCGCCTCAACGCGGCTGCTGTCGATAACTTGACCATAGAAGTAGAACAAAGTTAGTCATGCGATAATTCACCACAGAGACACAGAGCGAACAGAGGGTGATGTAGGGGTGACACTTGTGTCGCCCGTCCCAAAGTGGAGTAGCGAACGCGGCAGGTTCGTCTCATTACAACCTGGACTAGCTGAGGGCACAGAGTTGTTGAAAGCGCCTACCACCACCAGCGAGACGGATCGTGCAGATTGGCGATGCTGCTGGCGAGCAAGATCATCGCCATTGCAAAGAGTTTTTTTTATCGCCGTTTGCCTTCTGAGTAATACCACGCAAGTAATGAGACCAACTTGTCGTGTTCACTTCGCCGTTATACAACGGGCGACACAAGTATCGCCCCTACAACAAACCTCTGTGCCCTCAGTGCCTCTGTGGTGAATATCGCATGACTAAATTGTTCCACTTGCGATACTCTGCTCGGCGCTTAGGCGGACTGCATGGCTTCCCAAATGCGGCGGGGCGTCAAGGGCATGTCGATATGTCGCAGACCCAGCGGACGCAGCGCATCCATGACGGCGTTGACGACAGCGGGCGTCGAGCCGATGGTGGCAGCTTCGCCGATGCCTTTCGCGCCCAGTGGATTCAAGGTGGTCTCGGTCACGGTTTGATCCAGCGTGAAGTGCGGGAAGTCGTCGGCGCGCGGCATGGTGTAATCCATCATGGTGCCGGTCAGCAGCTGGCCTTGTTCATCGTAGATAACCTGCTCGAGCAGCGCTTGCCCGATGCCCTGCGCCAAGCCGCCGTGAATTTGTCCAGCCACCAGCAGCGGGCTGATGCGCGGACCGCAGTCGTCCACCGAGTAATAAGCGCGCAGGCTGATGATGCCGGTTTCGCGCTCGATTTCGACCACGGCGACATGCGTGCCGAATGGATAGATGAAGTCGGGCGGACGGAAGAAATCGGTGCCTTCCAAGCCCGTGTCGATGTCATCGGGCAGGCGCTCGCTATACGCGCGCTTGGCGATCTGGCGCAGGGTCAGGCTGCTGCCGGGCACGCCTTTGACGCGGTATTCGCCATCGGCAAATTCGATATCGCCGGGCGCCGCTTCCAGCATGTGCGCCGCGATTTTTACGGCTTTTTCGCGCACGACTTTGGAAGCGCGGACGATGGCCGAGCCGCCCACGGCCAGACTGCGGCTGCCGAATGTGCCAACGCCGACGGGCTGCGAGCCGGTATCGCCATGACGCACGACAATATTGTCATAATCCGCGCCAATCTCATCGGCGACGATCTGGGCAAAGGTCGTCTGCAAACCTTGTCCATGCGGCGATGTGCCCGTGTAGACGGTCACTGTGCCGCTGGGTTCGACGCGCACAACGCCGCTTTCGTAGGGACCAAAGCCGCACATCTCTACATAAGTCGCCATGCCGATGCCCAGCAGACTGCCGGCGTCATTCGCCCGCCGGCGGGCTTGTTCGGCGCGCAGCGCATGATAATCTGCCGCCCGCAGCGCTGTGTCCAGGTTGTTTTCATATTCGCCCGTGTCGTATGTCGAGCCAGTGGGCGTCTTGTAGGGGAACTGGTCGGGCTGGATGTAATTGCGTCGGCGCACATCGGCCGGGTCCATATCAAGCTCGCCCGCGATCAAGTCGATGGCGCGTTCGATGTAATAGATGGCTTCGGGGCGTCCTGCGCCGCGATAAGCTGCCACCGCCACTGTGTTGGTGAAGACATTGCTGGCTTTGAAGTGCACGGCGGGAATGTCGTAGTTGCCGGTCGCCATGAGTCCGGTCAGATGAGCGATGTCATAGAAAGGCGGGTAGGCGCCCAGCTCGCCAATTACATGCAGACGCAGGCCCAGGATGCGCCCTTCACCATCAAAAGCGACTTCGACATCGGCGATCTGTGAGCGGCCATGCGTAGTGGAGCTGAAGTGTTCGGCGCGCGTGCCCGACCAGCGCATTGGCTTGTTGTGCAGCTGCGCCAGCTTTGCCAGCGCCATCTCTTCGGGGTAAAGCTGGTTCTTCACGCCGAAGCCGCCGCCGACATTGGGCGCGATGACTCGCAGCGTATTTTCGGGCAGGCGCAACGTCTCCGCGAGTGCCGAGCGCACGCCATGCGGGATCTGCGTGCTCGTCCATAGAGTCAAACCGCCAGTTACGGCATCGGGCGCGGCCAAGACGGCACGAACTTCCATGGGCACGCCGGCCACGCGCTGACTGCGCATGCGTTGGCGCAACGTGTGTGGCGCGCTGGCAAAGACGGCATCGACATCGTCGCTTTTTTTCTCGCCAGTATCGACGATATTGCTGTCCAGCCCGGCGAAGATCGGTGGCGCAGCGCCTTCATAAGCCGCCAGCAAGTCAGCCGCGGCGGGAAGTTCGGCATAGTCGACAGCGATATCGTCCAGAGCATCGGCCGCGATTTCGGCGCTTTCGGCGATGGCAGCCGCCACGATCTCGCCCACATGCCGCACGCGCCCCGCCGAGATGGCATAGTGGCTGTAATTGGCGCGGGCCTTGCGTCCACCGGCGACTGGCACCGTCTCCCATTCATCTTGCAGGTCTGCGCCAGTGATCACGGCCTGCACGCCAGCTCGTGATTCGGCGGCTGCACGGTCGATGCCGAGGATGTCTGCATGAGCATAGGGACTGCGCAGGAAGGCCACGTGCGCCATGCCTGGCAGCTTGATATCGCCTACATATTTGCCAGCGCCGTTGATCAAGCCGGGGTCTTCCTTGCGTTTGACGTTTGCGCCTACCATCGAGCGTAATGCCATGGCTGGGGTCTCCTTTTTTATACGGAATAGCGGGTCAGTTCGGGCATAAGTCCTTCATCAAGGTTCGGGATTATTGGCTGGTTTCTTCGCCGCCTTCGACCGGCAAGCCATCGCGCAGCCAGCCTTTGGTGCCGTCTTCCAGGTTATAGAGCTGCTCGTAGCCGAGGCTGGCCAGGTACATGGCGGCCTGCGACGAGCGGACGCCGGTGTTGCAGACCAGCAAGGCGGGTCGGTCTTCGTCGATTTCATCGACGCGCGCCATGAATTCGCTCAAAGGTATATTGACTGCGCCGGGCAGGTGGGCTTCGGCGTATTCGTCGTCTTCGCGCACATCAATGAGCTGATAGTCGCTTTGGTCGCGGCTGGCGAATTGCTGGCGGTATTGGTCGCTGCTGAGGTCGGTGTACATGGCTGCCTCGCGGCTGGTGCGGTCGCTGGCGCGGATTATAGCCAAGTTAGGATAGCGCGGCAAAATGGGAGCGATTGGGACAAGCGGGCGAGTGCGAGTCGCCATCTAGGCGCTGCGCTCCCGATACCATTCCACCGTCCGCCGCAAGCCTTCCGCAAATTCGACGACTGGCGCGTATCCCAGCCGATCTCTGGCTTTCGTCACATCGGCGCGCGAGTGCTTGATATCGCCGGGGCGTTCGTCGGTGTGGATGGGCGGCAGGTCTGTGCCCAGGGCGGCATTCAGTTGTTCGACCAGGTCATTCAGCGCGACGCGTCCGCCGGTCGCCAGATTGATGGTCTGTCCCGATGCATTTGGCGCAGCGCATGCCAGCAGATTGCCGCGCACGACATTGTCGATATAAGTGAAGTCGCGGCTTTGCGTCCCGTCGCCATAGATGCGCGGACGCTCGCCAGCCAGCATCCGAGTAATGAATTTGGGGATGACGGCGGCGTATTCCGAGGCGGGGTCCTGGCGCGGTCCAAAGACATTGAAATAGCGCAGCGCCACCGTCTCCAGCCCGAAGCTGTGTGTGAAAGCGGCGGCATAATATTCGCCAGCCAACTTGGCGACTCCATAGGGCGAAATGGGGTCGGGACGGATGGATTCCTGTTTGGCATCGCCCGGCTGGTCGCCATAAGCCGATGACGATGCGGCATAAACCACCCTTCTAACGCCACAATCACGCGCGGCAACCAGCACATTCAACGTGCCAGTGAGGCAGTGCAGATGCGTCTCCAGCGGGTCGGCCAGGCTACGCGGGACCGATGGCAAGGCGGCCTGGTGCAGCACAAAGTCCGCGCCGCGCATGAGCCCTTGCAGCAAGGCGCTGTCGTTGATGTCGCCAATGACAAGTTCCAGGTCGCCATCCAGCGCCTGCAAGTGCGCCAGATTCTCGCGCTTGCCGGTCAGCAGGTTGTCGATGATGCGCACGCGCTGCCCGTCTTGCAACAATCTTTCGGCGATGTGCGAGCCGATGAAACCGGCGCCGCCCGTAACGAGATAGGTGCTTGGCATGATGTCCCTTTATACAGCGCAATCGGCGCATTAGACCACAGCGCGCGCAGGCGACACAGAGGCGAAATCGGACCACCGCGATACCTGCCTCGCCGCCCTTGTGATACACTAGCCCTATGCCATCTCATCACCACTCCGAGTTGGAACAAATCGTCGACCGCTGGGAGCAGCGTCACGAGTGGCGATTGCTTTCGCGCAGTGTGCCGCGTTCGCTGATATTGGCGCTGCTGTTGAGTCTGTTGCTGGGCGCGCTTGGCTATTTTCGTCTGCGGCTGGGGGCGGAGCAACTGGCGCTGATTGCGGCGGGATTGTGCGCGTTTGGCGCTGTGGCCAACCTGCTGCGCACGCTGCTTTTTCCGCGCGATTTGTCCGTGCGCGCGCGCTATTTTGACCTCGAATTCAGCTTGGGCGAGCGGGTATCGACCGCTTTTGAGTTGCTTTCGGGGCGCATCGGCACGCACCCGGATATCGCGGCGCGGCAGTTGACCGATGCGCTGGCACAAGCGCGCGCCATCAATCCGCGAGAGCGCATTGCCCTGGATTTTCGGCGTGGCGAGCTGTTGACTCTGCTGGCGCTGGCTGTGGCGCTGTTGGGCATGATCGCGCTGCCGTCCATCGTGGGCGCAGAGCTGCTGGCCGAGCCGCCGTCGCCGGCTGTTGAACTGGCGCGTGAAGACATCCGCGAGATGATCGAAGAGACTGCCAAAGCCCCCGACCTGAACGATGTCGACCGCCAGGACGTGCTGGATGCGCTGGAGATCGCGCTGGAACGGCTGGAAGAAACCGAAATCAGCCAGGAAGAAGCCTTCGCCGCCATGAGCCAGCTGGAAACGCAGTTGGACGAGATCGGCATAGAGCTGGGCGAGACGATGGAGCTGGATCAGTCGGCGCTGCAAGCCGGTCTGGAGGCGCTTGCCGACTTTGCTGCGCCGCTGGATGAGGGCGGCGACGAACAGGCTGTCGATGACTTTTCGGCATTGAGCGAGGCGCTGGAGCAGCTGGCGCAGGATGCCCGAGATATGAGCGCGGCAGAGATGCAGGCGGCGGCCGATGCGCTGCAAGAGGCGGCGGATGAGCTGGCTCAGCTGGACGCGGCGCTGCAAGAGCGGTTTGATGACATGGCGCAGGCGCTGCAAGAGGGCCAGCAGGATCTGCGTGAGCAGCTGGACGCGGCGCAAGAAGCGATCTCGCAAGAGCAGCAGCAGAGCCAGCGCGAGCAAAATGCGCAGATGACCCTGCAAGAGCAAGCCGAACGCGCCGAAGAAGCCGCCGAGACAATCGCTCGGCAGCAAGCCCAGCAAGGCGATCAACAAAGCGACGATGCCCAGGCCGGCGAGGCGAATCCAGCCGAGTCGGGGCAGCCACGCGCCGGGCAAGAAGGCGATCAACAATCCGACCAAGCGCAGCCGGGCGCAAACCAGGGCAGCCAGCAGGCGCAGCGCAATGCAGAAAGCAGCGGAGCGCCCAGCCAGCGCAACCAGGACAGCCGTGCCAGCGGTGGCGGCGCAGGAGAAGGCGAACCCAGCAACCTCAGCCTGGCCGGCAGTGGTGGCGAAGACCAAGGCGCAGAAACCAAGAACCGCGCATCGGGCCGGGGCGCAATCGAATACGAGGCGCTCTATAGTCCCAGTGGCATCGGCGGCGGCGGCGATAACGAAATCCGCTTGCAGACCGATCCCGGCGATACAGCGCTGGCAGAGGGCGAATTCGACGACAACCCGCTGGGCGAATCGCGCGTGAGATATGACACGGTCTTCAGCGATTATCAGCAGGCAGCCAACCGCGCGCTGGAAAGCGATTATGTGCCCCTGGGCATGCGCGATGTCGTGCGCGAGTATTTCACTTCGTTGGAGCCGGGACGGTAAGGTCCTTTGCCAGCCGCAGCAGTTGCAACTCTTTGCCGCCATCTTTCACTACGGGCGAGGCGTCGACCTGCACAAAGCCGACTCGTTGATACGCTGCGATCGCCAGCGCGTTATCCGCGGCTACATCCAGCGTCAGTCGCGAGCAACCTTCTCGCAGAGCCGATTCTTCGGCATGTGCCAGCAGAGGCTTGCTGAGACCACGACCGCGAAAAGCCGGATAGAGCGCCACAAAGGTGATAGTATAGTCGTCTGTGGCGAGCTTCTGCCCCACGAAGCCCAGCAGTTGGCGCATCATCACCAACATCAGCAAGAAGCGCGGCAACTCCCAGCCCGCCAGCAGCAGCGTGAGCAAGAAACTGCGCAATTCGTTTGTCTGGAGTGTGCGGGCGCTGCACGCGTGAATCATGCCGGCGGTTTCGTAATCGTGGCGGATGAAGGTGCAGTGGCGGCAGCTGTATTCGTTGTTTTCTCGCAAGAACATGCCTTGCAGCAGGGGGATGGCGCGCCTCCCGAAAAGCTGGCTGAAGATGTCATCCCCGGCAATCTGCGCCAGGTCGGCGAAGTGACGAGCGTCTGCGGGAGTTCGGCGGGCGGCGACCAACTGCACGAACTGGCTCAATCTGCCAGCCGAATCGCATAATCCAGGGCGGCTCGCAGGCTGCCCGGATCGGCGATGCCTTGCCCGGCAATATCAAAAGCTGTGCCGTGGGCGGTGGTCGCGCCGATGACCGGCAAGCCCATCCACAATGTGGCGATATCTCCGCGCGATTGCAGCTTGCGGGCGATGTTCATCTGGTCGTGATACATGCAGACGACGCCATCAAATTCGCCGTCCAGGGCGCGCTTGAAAACAATGTCGGCTGGCACGGGTCCAGTGACGGCAATGCCTAGTTCGGCGGCGTCTTCAATGGCGGGCGCGATCTCGTCGATCTCTTCGCAGCCGAACAAGCCACCTTCGCCGGCGTGAGGATTGAGCGCTGCACAAGCGATGCGTGGCTGCACAATGCCCAGGCGGCGCAGCACGGCATCCAGCTTCTCGATCTTGTCGCGAACCCGCGGGCGCGTGATGCAGTCAGCGACCTGGCGCAGAGCGATGTGCTCGGTAACCGCGACCGCCCAGACATCACGCACCGCGCCCAGAATATAGGGCTCGGGGCAACCTGTTATATGAGCAAGGAATGCCAGTTCGTCCGCGTAGTCATAACCCGCCGCGCGGAAGGATTCTTTGTTCATCGGCGCCATGACCACGCCATCGACGCGGCATTGCATAGCCAGCTCGTATGCCAGCTGCAGATAGCGAGCCGCCGCTTCGCCCAGTTTGGGGTGCACGGCGGGCGGGAGCTGCGCGCCTAATGCGAATCCCGGCGGATGTAGCACTTCCAGGCAGCCGGGCTGGAATGTTGCCCCGTCCAGATTGTCGATGGGCTGGAATCGCAGTGTTGATGCCAGGGCTGCGGCATGGTCGCGCATGACCGGCAGATCGCCGATGATGAAGGCTTGACAGCGTGTGTGCAGACGCTCGTCAGCAAGAACTTTTGCGATGAGTTCCGGACCGATGCCGGCTGGGTCGCCCATGACGATGGCGATAGTAGGCAAGGAGCTCATTTGCGAATTCCCAGAAAGTTGGTTACGGAATGCTAACGGAAAGTTCAACAAGCTGCCAGCCGAGCGGGGAATGACATGTGGCGGTATGAGCTTTTCTTGCCGAGCGGCGAAAATTCGGTTATTATCTGCATGGAAGCCGCTTTCTGGGCGGTTGCGCCCATGATCATAGCAATCTAGGCAAGCCCGATGTTCAACAGCGACAACGCCGCGCAGGTCATTCTCATTATCGTCAGCAGCTACTTGATCGGTTCCTTCCCGACTGCCTATTTGTTGGGCATGCTGAAGCGCGTCAACATCTTTGAGGTGGGCAGCGGCAGCATGGGCGGGACGAATGTGGCGCGCAGCATGGGCAAAGGCTGGGCGCTGCTTACGATTGTGGTCGATGTGGGCAAGGGCGTTCTGGCGGTGTGGCTGGCGCGTGATATGCTTTTGCCCGAACAGATCGGCGTGGCGACATCGGTTTCAGCGACTTGCGTGGTGGTCGGGCACAATTGGTCGCTCTTCGCCACGCTGCTTACGGCATCGTTCCGGGAAGGCAAGCTGCGTTTGATCGTGCGCGGCGGCAAAGGCGCGGCCACGGCTTTTGGCGCGATGCTGATGATCCAGCCCTTGCAGATATTGGTGGCGGCCGCCATCGCCATCGCCATCGTCGCCCGCACGCGCTATGTGTCGCTGGGTGTGCTGATCGGCTTTGCAGTGGCGAATCTGTGGCTGATTGTGCTGGTGGGCACGGAGTGGCAAAAGCCGATTTTGCTGCTGTATGCGGTTGCGCTGAGCGTGATGATCCTGCTGCGGCACTGGGGCAATTTGCAACGTCTGCTGGCTGGCACAGAGCGGCGTCTGGGCGAAAGGGCGACATAGCGCTCTCGTCACAAGCTCTTGCGCGCAATGATGGAACTCCAAGTACGTCATGAAACGATCTTGCGACGGGCGACCCAAAAGCTCGCCCCAAGATCGTCCTCGTAGCTCCTGCCATTTGTGTCTTTGCGGTTACGATTCGCATAACTTACCTTGTTCGCCGCGGTCACCGTTGTATTTGAGCGCAGCATCCACTATCCTCGCCTCGTGCAAATTGAAAGCGAGCGAGACCTGCGCGGCATGATGCAGGTCGGACAAGTCTGCGGACAGACTCTCAAGCGCATGCTGGACAGCGCCGAGGCGGGCATGTCCACCCGCGACCTGGACGACATCGGCCGCGACTGTCTGCGCGAGATGGGCGCGCAATCTGCCCCGCTGCAAGCCTACAGCTTCCCGGCCTATACCTGCATCAGCCTGAATGACGAAGCGGCGCATGGCGTGCCGCGCAAAGACCGCATCATCCGCGCTGGCGACCTGCTGAATGTCGATGTGTCGGCGGTGCTAGACGGCTATTGGGGCGATACGGGCGCGACAATCATCGTGCCGCCTCTGCAAAAGCGGCTGGTCAAGCTGTGTGATGCGGCTCGGCGAGCGCTGGGCTTGGCGATTGACATGGCGCGTCCGGGGACTCCTGCCAGGGCGATCGGGCGCGCGGTCGAAAAATACGCCCGGCGACAAGGCTTCCGCACCTTCCGCGAGCTGGGCGGGCACGGCGTGGGACGGCATATACACGAAGAGCCGACCATCCCCAACCATTATCACAAGCGCAACAAAGATGTGCTGCGCGATGGCATGGCGCTGACGCTGGAGCCGTTTCTGTGCACAGGCCGGGGACGGATCAACACAGCCGCTGATGGCTGGACGTTGCGCAGCGCTGATGGCGGCCTGTCAGCGCAATACGAGCACACTGTCATCATCAATGGCGATGAGCCGATCCTGGTTACGAAGGTGGCTGGGGGTTATGTTTGAGCGAGCCCGAACCCAAAGGAGTGGAATATGATCACCGGCATCGACCATCTCGTCATCGTGGCGCATTCGCTGGAACGCGCTATCGAGACCTATCGCAGGTTGGGATTCACCGTCATGGAAGGCGGCCTGCACCCTTATGGCTCTTACAACGCGCTGATTGGATTCGCCGATGGCAGTTATATTGAGCTGCTGGGTTTCTATGAAGAGGCGCCGGCGCATCCCTGGTGGGACTTGTTGCACGAGCGTGGCGGCGGCTTGATCGACTTCTGCATGGCCACCGATGACATCCACGCCGACCGACAGACGCTCTTGGGCGCCGGCGTATCCAGCAGCGACCTGTACGAAGGCGGACGCGACAGACCTGACGGTTATGTTGTCAAATGGATCAACAACAAGGTCGAAGGCGAATTCCAGGGGCGCATTCCTTTCATCATCGAAGATGTCACGCCGCGCCAAGAACGTCTGCCTGCCGAACGTGAACATGCCAACGGAGTCACTGGCATTGATTGCCTGATATTGGCGGTGGATGACCCGCGCTACGCGGCGATCATGGCGGATGTGGCGGGCGTGACGGGTCGGCCGATCCATCGCGGGGAGCTTGGCGCGAGCGGCATGCGGCTGGAGATCGGCGGGCACACGCTGGAATATTTGCTGCCGGATAAAGAGGGCGGTCCGCTGTCGGAGCACCTGGCGAGAAACGCGTCTGTGCCCTTTGCCGTGAGCTTCAAGACGACGGGGGCAGCGAAGACCTTTGCTCCGGTGGAGACGGGGGGCTTGCGGATGTCGTTTGAAAGAGATAGTCAGTTGGGTTCGCCAAAATAGTGTTTGAGAAAATCGTATACCTCTCGCTTTTGAGCCTCTGACGCCGATTGTACGATAGCCACTATATTTAGCCACCCGGTCTCATCGTCCCAGTAGTTCTTTTTCATGACCTGATGCCGACCACACAAAGGCTGCCATTTCGACGGGTCCTTGGGATCAACCTCAGCATGTATGGCATGAGGCATCTTGTGATCAGGGGTCAGTTTCACTGTTCCGCCACCGACTGGATCAATATCGCCACTGCGCAAGTCGCAAGTGATTCCATCCTCTGTCCAGGCGCATCTGCTGTCATATTGTCTTAGCACCTGATTCCAAGTAGATGCGTTGGGCCGTGTCCTTTTTGAAGCGGTATCTCGTCGTTCCGCATTCGGCATCATGTATTCGCTGATCTTGAGATCTCCTCGATTTCGCCATGAGAGAATCGTGTATCCATAATCAGTTCTAAGCTCGGATAATCTCTGATGCCAGTTTTCCGGTTGTCGACCCGTTTTAGGATCGGTGGCAACCTCTATCAACTGTTCTCTTGTTGCTACCTTACCGAGATTATCAAGGAAGAACGCCTCGATTCGAGCTCGAATTGAACGTTGAGTATACGGTCCTTTGACTCTTGCGTTTCTATCTTCCATTTGTGGTTCTTGCATAATTGGCTACACGTTCTTTTGTAACTGAAAGATATTCCTCAGAACTATCACAAAGGATGGCTCGGCGGTTGAGGCGTAAACAGGCTTCACCTGTGGTTCCCGATCCGCACATTGGATCAAGAACTGTGTCATTTTCTCCCGTAGACATACGTATAAGCGGTTCAATAACCGCCAGTGGCTTCTGTGCTGGGTGTCCGGTTTGCTCACTTCGTCCGACGAATCCGATATTCAAGGGGACTTCTAAGACTGAAGGAGGACCAGGAACGAATCGCATCTTCCCTGTTTTCCATCTTTCCAATTGTTTATCATTTAGGAAATTCTCTGGATATACGCTAGAACTTTCTCTCGCCAAATGCAGACACGCATTCTGTGCGGAGCGCCAGCCACGGATAACTGAAGGACAATTCTTATAATACCAGGTCAACCACGACACCAGAGAAAAGCTCTTGGGTATATTTGGAATTTGGAACGCCAGGATTTCTGGAAAACCCCACACAAAAATGTGCTGCGCTTTTCTGGATGCGGCTGCAATGACTCCAGAAAGCCAGTCATGATAGTCCGGTCTCGTGCCACCGACTCCCTTATTGTACCAAGGGTCAAGAATGATGGTGTTTACTGACTCTGTATTGTTCAGCGTATCAAGAACATCAGCTGCTGGCAGAATCTTGATTGATGACGTGGATTGATTATTCTCGACCGTAACCTCACCGGGAAACAATTGAATTTGGGACATACTTGCATCCTCCTGTTGCCTGCAACGATTTTATCCTCGACTGTGCTGCACTTCAAGCAACTATAGACGGCACATTGTCAGCGACTATTGACTGGGCGATTCCACTAAACGAGGGTAAATGCGCGCAGTCGTTGTGCCAAGCCCGTATGCCGCTGCGCCACTTTGTTGTTGTCGACGGCGATTTGCAGCGCGCGGCGGGTGCCCACCAGCACGACCAGTTGCTTGGCGCGGGTGATGGCGGTATAGATCAGGTTGCGCTGCAGCATCATCCAGTGCTGGGTCAAAACGGGCATGACCACAGCAGGATACTCCGAGCCTTGCGAGCGGTGCGTGCTGATGCAATAGGCGTGCATCAAGTCGTCCAGGTCCATTGATTCGTAGTTGACCAGCTTGCCATCCATGGAAATCTGCAAGCTCTTGTCTTGCGGATCGATGCTGTGAATGAAGCCGATATCGCCGTTAAAAACATCCTTGTCATAATTGTTGCGCGTTTGCATCACCTTGTCGCCGACGCGGAAGACGCGGTTGCCCAGCTTGAGCTCGGCAGTGCGAAAATCGCCATTTAGCTCGGCTTGCAGGCGGCTGTTGAGGTTGTGCACGCCGGCCGCTCCACGATACATGGGCGCGATGACCTGGATATCTCGCACGGCGTCCAGTTTCTCACGGGCTGGCAGCTTGTCACGCACCAGCAGGACGATCTGCTCAGCAACTGATTCGGGATTTTCGATATTGAAGAAGAAGAAATCCTTGCTGTGGTTGTCGGTGTAGGGCTGTATTCCTTGATTGATGCGGTGGGCGTTGCTGACGATGTGGCTGCTATCGTCCTGGCGAAAGATTTGCTCAAGGCGCGTCACCTTGGCGATGCCGCTGTCGATGACATCGCCCAGCACATTGCCCGCCCCCACAGATGGCAACTGGTCGATATCGCCCACCAGCAGCAGATGCGCCGATGGCTTCAAAGCGCGCAGCAGGCTGTAAAACAGGCGCAGATCGAGCATGGAGGCTTCGTCGATGACGACCATGTCGGCTGGCAGGGGGTTGTCTTCATCGTGTTCAAATCCGCCATCATCGGGCGAGAAACTGAGCAAGCGGTGGATGGTGCTGGCTTCTTTGCCAGTGGTTTCGCCCAGGCGTTTGGCCGCGCGTCCAGTCGGTGATGCCAGGCTGTATTTGTAGCCCCCCTCGCCCAGCGCGTGGATGAGCATCTGCAGGGTGGTGGTTTTTCCTGTGCCCGGACCGCCGGTCAAGACGCTCAGCTTGCTGGTCAAGGCGGCGCGGACGGCATCTTGCTGCTGCAGAGACAGTTGCGCTTTGTTGCCTTCGCTCATGTCTTTCAGGTAGGCATTCCAGTTGGTATCGCAGTGATCGTCGATGATCGGGCTTTGGCACTGGACGAGGGATTGCAGCAGATTCGCCGATTCGCTTTCTGCGCGGAAGAAGCGCGGCAGATAGATGGCATCGACAGCCGGGCAGTCTGGCTCGGCTTGCAACGTGTCCTGGCGCAGGGAGTTGTGGCTGATTTGCTCTTGCAGCGCCTGCTCCAGGGCAGCGTCGTCATCGACATCCAGCAGCTCGGCGGCTTTTTCCAGCAGCAGCTCGCGCGGGGCAAAGGTGTGCCCTTCCCTGGATAGTTCATTGAGCGCATATAGCAGACCGGCGCGCAGACGGTGCATGTCATCACGCCCCAAACCCATATTGCGGGCGATTTGGTCGGCTTTGCGGAAACCGATCAGAAAGACATCGTCAGCCAGCTGATAGGGGTTCTTGTCGATGACTTGCTGGGTCGCAGCGCCATAGCTCTCGTAGATGCGCTTGGCGATCTTCGCGCTGATGCCCAGCCCCTGCAAATAGATCATGACATTGCGCATGGCGCGGTTGTCCGCCCAGATGTCGATGAGCTTTTTCGCCAGCTGCGGTTTCAGTCCGCGCACTTCGTGGATGCGCTGCGGCTCTTCGTCCAGGATTTCGATGGTGCGCTCGCCGAAGAGGTCGACGATTCGCTGGGCGGTGGCTGGTCCGATGCCTTTGATGATGCCACTGCTGAGGTAATTGACGATGCCTTTGGCGGTCTGCGGCGGCAGGGGGATGGCTTGCTGCGCCTGGAATTGCAAGCCGTATTGCGGATGCGTAACCCAGTCGCCAACGAATTGGGCGCTTTCACCTTCGCCCAACTGGGGCATGGCGCCCACGACAGCGATGGTGCCGTCCCGCGCCTGGGCTTGCGGATAGCGCTTCTCGGGTTTGATCTTCAGCACAGAGTAGCCGCTGTCTTCGCTGTAGAAGGTAACGCGCTCGATGCTGCCTTCGATCTGTTCTGGCATGTGCCGTCTCGGCTGATTTTGCGTATTGTAGCACGGGCTGAAAATCGCTTCGGCACAGAGGCGCACAAGTAAGTCATGAGACAAACTTGCCGCGCCCGCTAACCCCCTCGGTCCCCCCGAAAAGTCGGGGGGATGCGCAATCTGCGGGATTGGGATTTAGCTAGTAGCGCAGCTAATCACGAGAGCGAACATAGAATACAAGGATTTTCCTCTGTGTCTCGGCGTCTCTGTGGCAATGAATCTTTATATCCTTCGTGCCCTTTGTGTCTTTGTGGTTAAGTTTTGCATGACTTACTTTGTTCTATTTAGGATTCAGCAAATAGTTAGAATCTCCCAACCCGCGACAGAAACAACGCCACACCTAGAACGCCCGTGCTAGCTTGCTTGCAAGTCGGCTGGATGGCGTCTGCCGCCCAGCGTTTACCATCGGCACGAAAGGGCATCTGCGCCTTTAACGTGCTTCATGGCTGCCCGCCCCTGCACCACTCGGTCGCCGCGTGTGGGGGAAAGCGAGGCAGTTGCACAAGGAAACATGGAGAGAAAGGCAGCAACGTGCACGACAAGGCAGTCAAAATGGTCGACGCGCCAGCCGGGCGCATCGGCGGTTATCTCATCGTTTGGGGAGAAAGCCGGCAGCGAGACTTGCAGGGCGAGTATTTCACCCCGCAGACCGATGTCGGCATGGATTGGTACGAACAGCGTCCGGTGCTGTATCACCACGGCCTGGATGGCTCGCTGAAAGCGGCGGTCATCGGCGTCATGGATACGTTGCGAGCGGACGACACAGGACTCTGGGCAGAGGCGCAGCTGGACCTGCACAAACGCTATGTCAGAGCGGTGCAGCGGCTGGTAGAGCGCGGAGTTCTCAGTTGGTCTTCGGGCAGTTTGCCGCACCTGGTCGAAGTCAACGACGAGGGACAGATTAAACGTTGGCCCATCGTAGAAGGCAGCCTGACGCCCACGCCAGCAGAGCCACGACACACCGATGTGCGCACCCTGCAGAGCGCCTACAAAGCGCTGGGGCTGGATATGTCGCGGCTGGGCTTGGCAGAAGCTGCCACAAGCGACGCATCACAGGAGAAAGGACAGGACATGACACAACAGGCGCAGGCGCCACTCAAACGCCTGCCGATCGCCGACGAACGCGAGGCTGCCAAGAGCGCCCGCATCGAGGTCGGCAGCGAATTTGACGCCTTGGATGCCATGGATCTGCTGCACGGCTATATGCTCTTGCGCAGCGCCAACAGCTTCCACGGAGTCAGCGAACGTTTTTCCAATGCCCTGGCGCACAAGGTCACGCGCGCCCAGCTGAAAGCCAGCAAAGCCGATGAATTGGCCTACAGCACGCAGACGGGCTTCGGCGACGAATGGGTGCCCGACCTGTGGAGTCAGCAGATCTGGCACAAGGCTCGCAGCGACAACACCATCCTGCCGCTCTTCCAGAGCATCGAAATGCCCAGCAACCCGTTCGAGCTGCCTATCGAAGGCACAGACCCGACCGTGTACTTCGTGCCAGAAACGCAGGACGAGGCGCAGTTGACGCTGGGGAGCGGCAATCCTATCCCCGACAGCAAGATCGGCAGCGGCAAGGCGACGCTGTATGCGAAGAAACTGGCGCTGCGGGTGGGCTTCAGCAGTGAACTGGTGGAAGACGCGGTTGTGCCCGTGTTGACCATTTATCGCCAGCAAGCGGCACGGGCAATCGCCGATGCCATCGACCATGTGCTGCTGAATGGGGATACGACCAGCGCCGCGACGGGCAACATCAACAGCGACAACGCCGCCCCAGAGAGCCGGGCGAAGTACCTGGCGCTGGATGGGTTGCGTCAGCTGCCGCTGGTGGACAACAGCGAAAACGCCCAGGCAATGGCTGGCGCGCCGACATTGGCAAAGCTGCGGCAGACGCGCTTTTTGATGCCTGGCAAATACGCCGCCCGACCCACCGACCTGGTCTGGCTGGTGGACAGCGGCACCTATGCGGCGCTGCTGGGCTTGGACGAGTTTTTGACCATGGACAAGGCGGGCGCGCTGGCGACGGCGCAGACGGGGCAGATCGGCTTCATGGATGGCATCCCGGTCTTTGTCTCGGCAGAGATGCCCTTGACCGGAACGACTGGCAAGGTGGGAGGTGGATCCAACAACAAGGGACAGGCGCTGTGTGTGTATCGCCCGGGCTGGTTTGTCGGCTATCGGCGCAAGATCGCGGTGGGTGTCGAGTATCTGCCCTACTATGACAGCTACCAACTGACGGCGACGGTGCGGCTGGCATTTGTGCGCTTCGATACCGAAGTCGCCAGCTGCTTGTACAACATCGCGGTGTAAGACGATGGGGGCGGGGGCTCTGTGGTCTCCGCCTTGCTTTGTGTGTGGATGTTGTAGAATGTGGTGTAGCGAAGTTCGAGAAAGAGGGAGGCATCGTGGAAACTCTACTGATGTTCATTGCCGATTATGCGGCTCTCGAGCCGAATACTGGGAAACTCAACGTGTTAGGCGCGTTCAATCGGGTCACTGTAAATACCCTGCCCCATGTTCATGACCGGTTTGTATTCGTTGTCAAGATTGCAGGTGAGGTACTTCAAGATCGGCGCGAGCACAAGCTAGCTATGTCTATCCTAGACGAGGATTCCAATATTCTCCTCACGCTCGAAGGGCCGTTCATGTTTCCGAGTATGCCTCCTGGAATCCCGCCTGAATACCTTCGCATGGTGGAGTTAAATAGATTCGAATTTCCTGATGAAGGCGATTATCGCTGCGAAGTCAACGTAGACGATGGCGCATTGCGTGAGAGCATAGTGCTTCGCATTGAACGCAAGGGGACTTAAATGCCGTCAAAAGCAGAAAAGCTTTTGGAGTCCATGCGCACCACTTACACGAATCGCAGAAGTCGCGATATCGCAACAGTATTGCAGTATTTTGGCTTTGTAAGTCGTAGTGGGGCTAAGCACGACATATTCATTCACGAAGTGTGGCCGCATCTTCGCTACACTTTACCGCGGCAAAGGATTGTTAAGCCAAAATACGGACACAAACTGGTAACCATAGTTGACGAACTCTCATCCTTGCGCAACACTATAGATGAGTCCCAATAGCCTAGGGATGGAGGTAATCATGAATCAGGCACTCTTGGCATGCGCAGAGGCGCTTGCTGCGCGGACATATAATCTGCAGTTCATTAGAGACTGGGACGGCGGCAAGCCCTACTTCTTTGTAGAAGTCTTGGAGATGCCGGGTTGTCACAGCGACGGAGAGACAATTGAGGAAGCGCGAGAGAATGTGCAGTCGGCGCTGGTCGACTACATCTATTTTCTGCTTGAAGACGGCATGGACATTCCAGAGCCTCAGTTTGGCAATAGAACTGCCGTCATTAATCGGTGTGAGCCACCCAAGCCGATTGAGGTAAGGATTGACGCCGTAATCCCAGCGCCAGCATAAGAGGACGCCGCCCACGCAGCGAGCGCCCCCCCCACTACCCCCAAGCGCAGCCCAAACCAGGCTGCGTTTTTTGATTTCCCCGCTCGCTAGCCCAATGAAAGGAGACCCATGTACACCATCGCCAGTTTGCACGAAATGCGCAGGCGCCTCGCCCTCGCGGCAGACGACAGCAGCGCCGATGCCGACTTGCTGCGCAGCCTGCAAGAAGCCAGCCACACCATCGAATCCACCACCCAGCGCCGATATTGCCCGCGGCTCGCCACACTTCGCGTTGATTTCGACCCAGCCGAGCGCGGCGAAGTCGTTCTGCCCGATGACCTGCTGGAGCTGCAGGCAATCCGCGACCAGAGCGGAGAGATCGACACGCAGCGCATTCGCCGGCTGCCGCAGGATGCAGACCTGCCCGCCAGCATCTTGCAAATACAAGGTGGCTTTACGGGCGCATTGAGCATCCGCGGCATCTGGGGCTGGCACGATCGCTGGACGACCGCCTGGCGCGACAGCCACGATTCCCTCTCCAGCGCGATTGATGCCGATGCGAAGACCTTGGGACTTGCTGACGCGGCTGGCATAGACGCGACCGGCGCAAGTCCGCGCTTCAAGGTTGGGCAATTGCTGCGCATCGCCGATGAATACCTGCGCGTCATCGACATTGACAGCGCGGGCAGCCAGCTCACAGTCTTGCGCGGCGTCAATGGCAGTACAGCCAGCGCTCATGCCAGCGGGTTGGGGATAGACAGCTACGCGCCGCCGCCAGCCATCGTCGATCTGTGCCTGCGTTATGCCGAGCTGCTGATGCGTCCGGGCGGCTTTGTGGATGACGAAGCGCCGGAGCTGCTGATGCGTTTGCGGCGCGTGCGACTGTGATCGCAACTGGTTCTGGCTAGGCGGGCGGGCATGCGCTAGGCTTTGCGTCTAACCTGCCGGCAACGAGCGCAAACCTATGCCCCGTCCTCGACCGCGATTGGTCGCCCTGCGCTACCGTGACTTCCGTTTTTTGTGGCTGGGCGAGATGGTTTCCACCACTGGCTCGCAGATGCAGCTTTTTGCCATCAACTGGCATATTTTCGAGTTGCTGCGCGGGCAGGTCTTCCATGTAGCCATACTGGGCAGGCAGATCGAGCTGGGCGCAGAGGCTTTTGGGCTGGGCATGTTGGGCTTGGTGCGCGTGCTGCCGATTGTGCTCTTCGCGCTGGTGGGCGGGATGCTGGCAGATGCGCTGGACCGGCGGCAGGTCATGCTGTGGACGCGCGTGATCTCGGCAGTGGTGGCGGGTGTGCTGACGGCGCTCACGCTCAGCGGGCAGATCAATGTGAACAGCATTTATGTGCTGACAGCCTTGGGCGCGGCAGCCACAGCCCTGGACAGCCCGGCGCGGCAATCTATCGTGGCCAACCTGGTCAAGCCGCGTCACCTGGCAAACGCCATCAGCCTGAACACGCTCATCTTTCAGATCGCTACCATCTGCGGTCCGGCGCTGGCTGGCATATTGGTCGCGCAGGTCAATATCGGCGTCGTGTATGGCATCAACACGGCGACATTCGCGGCGGCCATCGTGGCGGTCGTCTTGATTCGCCATCGCGGCAAGCTGAAGACGAGCGCGAATATCGGCTGGCAGGCGCTGGTCGATGGCATCCGTTTCACCATTGGCACGCGCATCATCATGGGCACGATGTTGCTGGACTTCTTCGCCACGCTATTCTCGTCGGCGCGGACGATGCTGCCTATCGTGGCGGGCGATATCCTGGGTGTTGGCGCGCTGGGTTATGGCCTGCTGGCAACGGCGCAACCGGTCGGCGCGCTGCTGGTCGGGCTGGTCTTGTCGCTGCGCAGCGAGTTGAAGCGCCAGGGGCTGTTGTTGCTGCTGAGCGTGGCGGTATATGGTGTAGCGACGGCGATATTCGGCATTTCGGTCAGTTTCGCGCTGTCCTATGTGATGTTTGCTCTGACGGGGGCGGGCGACACGGTGTCGATGGTCATTCGCGGCACGATCCGCCAACTGATGACGCCGGACGAGCTGCGCGGACGCATGGTTTCGGTCAACATGATGTTCTTCATGGGCGGGCCGCAACTGGGCGAGCTGGAGGCGGGTTTGATGGCATCGCTCTTTGGCGCGCCTTTCGCCATCTTCAGCGGCGGGCTGGCGACTGTGCTGCTGACGGCATGGGTGGCCTGGCGCTATCCGTCCATCCGCCGTTATAACAATGCCGATGATCTGCGCAAACGCCTGAAGAGGTAGCGCGAAAGACAAGGACCCGTCATGAACAAGAAGCGCCTGAAACGGCATAGTTCCCAAGAACAGAAGCACTACGAGCGCGAAGCCCGGCTGCAGTATGGACCTGGCGTCGTCAACGAGTCGATCGCGCGCTGGGGCAGCTATAGCCCAGAGCGGCAAGACGAAATCATCGCCGAGGGCGAGACCATTTACAGCGAGCTTGCAGAAGCCATGCAGCGAGGACGCCGCGCAGGAGACAGTGAGGTGATCGCGCTGCTGGATCGCTGGCAGGCGCACCTGCGGCATTTCTACGAGCCGAACCTGGATATCCTGCGCGGTCTGGGGCATCTCTACAACTCGCATCCGGAATTCATCGCCAACTTTCAAAACCTGCACGCCGATCTGCCGGCCTGGCTGGAGCGCGTCATCGACGATTATGTCGACGATTTGGAAACAGCCGAACTGGAACGGATGCTGGCCGAAGACGAGGCGCGCGCGCAGCGGCTGAGTCAGTAGAACCACAACCCCCTCAATCCCCCCCCCCCCGACAGGTCAAGGGGAAGATAGCACCACAACCCCAAACCGTCGGCAGAATCTTCGCCTGCCTAGACTCCCGCCGGCTCTTGGGGCGGATCGGGGCGGGCGCTCTTTCACAGACAAGAAAAGGAGTTGGCACATGGCTAGTTTTCGCGCTGCCTTGTCACAACTGGCGGCTATGCAGGTGGCCGGCGTGCGCAACAATTACGACCTGGACGCGCTGCCCGATCATATGCACCCACCGCAGCTGCCGGCGCTGCTGGTCTTGCCGATTGAACTGCAGGACAAGCGGTTCTTCCGCGCGTGGCATAACAGCCTTGGCACATCGGCATTCCGTGGCGGCGTCAAGCAGGCAAGCTACACTGTGACGCATCTGCTGCTGCTTGCGCCACGAGAAAGTGGACTGGGCATTCGCAGTCATTTGCCGCGGCTGGTCTCGCTGATTGACAGTTACATGGGCGCGCTGGCGCTTGACAGCACCTTGGATGGCAAATTGCAATTGCCCGCCGAGGTGTCTGTCGAGCCGGGCATCTTCGCCTTTGGCGAGCGCGAATTCTTTGGCTGCGCCTTTCGACATCGTTGGACGTTAGAGGCGGGCGCATGACGATCGAATATCGCGTGGCGATCGACCGCGACCACGCTGGCGACTTTGCGGCTGGCGAAGACATCAGCGGCGATGTGATTGCTTTGCGCTGGCGGCTGGGCATGCGCGCCCCCTATGACAGCATGGCGGATTATGGGAACGCCCTCATCACGCTGCGCAATCCAACCGGCGCCTATTCTCCCGAACGCAACTCTCTGCCGATCGGCGGACGCGTGCGCATCCAGAGCCGGCGCCGTGGCGTGGCGCGCAGCCACTTCATCGGCTTCATCAGTCACATCGAGTCAGATGCCGGCGAACTGGGACGCAGGCAAGTGCTGCTGCATCTGCGCGATATTCAAGTCTGGCTGGCCCAGAACCCGGTTATGCTGCCTCCGCAGGTCGAGGTTACTGCCGACCAGGTGATAGCGCAGTTGCTGGACAAAGCGATTTTGCGGCGTCCGGCGCTGGCTGGATACATGTTCATCGACCGGCTGGGCAGCAATAGGATCGACAGCGCGCGCATCTTCCCGGCACAAAATGTGGCTCAACAGCTGGCGGCGGGAAGGACGCGCTTCGCCTATGTGGGCGACTGGTGGGACGAATCGACCAGCAGCCGCGATGCCATTGGCGAACTGGCAGCGAGCGAGCGTGGTCGATTCTACATCAGCCGCGATGGCAGGGCGGTCTTTTTGAATCGACGCTACACCTTGCTGCGCAAGGCGCTCGGAGCGCGTTTCAGCGATGACATGGCTGGCTGCGCCTATGTGTATGGCGACGATCAGCTGAATCAACTGACGTTGCAAGTTACGCCGCGGTCTGTCGGGGAGGCGGGCAGTCTGCTGTGGAAGCTGCCATTCGCGCAGCGCGTCCCGCCACGCAGCGACACCAAACTGACATTGTCGCTGATCGATGAACGCGGACAGCTTTTGGGCTTGCTGGCATTTGAGCGGCTGTTGGCGCGCTTCCGGTTGGAGTCGTCCGCCAATTCCAGAGAAGTCACGCAGAATGTCGAGGTGAAAGTGGACCAGCTGGGCGGGACATCGCTGCAAGTGCGCGTCCGCAACCACAATCGGCGACCAGTCTGGCTGAGCCTGCTGAATATCTATGGTAAGCCTCTGTATCGTGGCGCGCCGTTAGAAATCAGCGCGGAAGATGTCGCCAGCATGCACATCCATGGTCTTCGCGGGCAACGACGTAACCTGCCGGCGCTTTCTGATGTCGAAACAGCGCAGGCTTTTGCCGACTATGAAGTGGCGCAGCGCCGACAGCCACGTGGAGTCATTCGCGAACTGCAACTGGATGCGCATCAACATCCCGCCGCGGCCCTGGGCTTGTCGCTGTTTGACCGCGTGCAAGTGAGCGAGGCGCATACCGGGCACAGCGCGCGCGATTATTTCATTGTGACTGAGGCGCACGAGGTCGACGCGGGCGGAGCAAGACACAGGTTGCGCTGGACGTTGGAGCCAGCCGATATGACGCGCTACTTCATGATCGGCAGCAGCCGCATCGATGCCAGCGATGAGAAGATCATGCCATTTTGACTGCGAATCACAGCGCGCGCCAGCGCATCAGCCCATTGCAATCGCAGGCGGCACGTTCGCGGGTGCGCAGATAATGCAAATGCGCCAGCGACTCGGCCATGGCAAAGCGCCATTCATGCGCGGTCAGACGATCCAGCTTGAAGAGATGCGCCGACACTTCGTAGACTGTTTCCGCGCCAGCCGCCAGGGCATCCAGCGTGTCCTGCAGCCGCGTGTCGTGGTGCGCCAACAGCTCGTCGATGCGTCCGCGCCAGTCGTGGATCAGCGCTTTGTGCCCGGGCAGCGCCAGCCGCACGTCCAGCGCCGCCAATTCGCGCAGCGAACGCAAGTATCGTCCCAGCGGGTCGGGTTGTGTGTGCAGCCAGCTGCCGATATTGGGTGTGATGCGCATCAGCACATGGTCGCCGCTGAGCAGCAGTCGGTCGGTTTCGTCATAAAAGATGAGCTGGCCATCGCTGTGCCCGGGCGCGTGTATGGCGCGGAAAGCGCGCTGCCCCAAGCGCACAATTGTATCGGCGCGCAGATACTGCTCCGCGATGGGATGCGGCTGAGTCAAGTCGCGGGTGCTGGCCAAGGCGGCTTCGACATGCTGCACGGTCTCGCGCTGCATGCCGCAATCCAGCATCCACTGATGATAGCGGGGCGCATTTTCGCGGTCGTAGAAGACCTGCGCCTGCGCCCGTTCGCCTTCGGGCAGATAGACTGGCAGAGACCTTTCTGACTGCCGCTGCCACCAGCCGGCCAGCCCGAAGTGGTCGGGGTGCATGTGTGTCAGCACGATTTTTTCGATGTCACGGGGGCGGATCTCCAGCGCCCGCATGGCTTCCGCCCACTGGTCGCGCCCAGCCGGTGTGTTCAAACCTGTATCCAGCAACGTCCAGCCCTTATGCCCGCG
This sequence comes from Chloroflexi bacterium bin20, assembly GCA_002238485.1. Classification (GTDB taxonomy): domain Bacteria; phylum Chloroflexota; class Anaerolineae; order Aggregatilineales; family Phototrophicaceae; genus UBA6055. Next base: position 101,710 of record MPMG01000012.1, read on the forward strand.
CAGCAGATAACAATTGACCAGGTTGAGCGCATAGGGCAGGGGGATCTGCACTTGCACGATGTCGGCGCTGATGCGCGTGATTCCGGCGTCCATCGTGTTGCCTTTGGCTGCCAACCAGCGCAGTATACCAGGCGCGACGCCCTGCAGAAACGCGGACTTGCCGCCCTGCGCGTCGACTGCGATACTGCCGCCCAGCACAGATCAGGTTTTGGAGCCATCATTGGACGAGCCAGGCAGCCCCGCCGAGGCGCCGCGCGCGCCCCTGCACTTGTATAACGAAGACTTCTTCCGCACCAAAAATTATGCGGGCAATCCTTTTCGGCGCTTCAGCACCTATTGGTTTTCGCGGCGATATTATGCGGCTTTGCTGCGGCGATACGCCCCGCCCGGCCCAGACCGAAGTCTGCTGGATGCCGGCTGTGGCATGGGGCATTTGCTGGAATTGCTTCAAGACGACTTTATTTGCACTGGCTACGATGTCATGGACTACGCTGTCGAGCAGACGCGGTTGATCGCTCCGCGGGCGGATGTCTTTGTGGCCAGCGGCGACGAACAAGGGCGCTTCGTCGATGATGAGTTCAGCGCCGTGGTCGGTTTGGGCTTGGTGGAGCATCTGGAGCGACCAGCCGAATTCATCCGCGACACCTACCGGATCTTGCGTCCGGGCGGACTTTTCTTCTTTCTAACACCCAACCCAGAATATGGATTGCGCCGCTGCAAAGACCCGACCAGCGATGTAATTGGCGAAGACCCCACGCATATCAACCTGAAGCCGCCGCGCGAATGGCTGCGCATCTGTCGAGAAAACGGCTTCGTCATCGAACGCCAGTTTGCCGATGGCTGGTGGGATGTGCCTTATGTTCCGCTGCTGCCCAAGTCGCTGCAGCTGGCGATGCTTGGCTTGCCGGCGGCGCTGCAAGTATTGACTCGCGGCGCCTTCTTGCCGGTGGGCTGGGGAGTCTGCCTGCTGGTCATGGCGCGCAAACCTGTCCGCTAGGGTTTGGCTTCCGATATATCGCCCGTGAACAGATAGAAGAGTTGTCCAAAGGGCGTGAGCAGCTTTCGGTAGCTGAGATCGTCGGGGGGCAGACCGCTTTCAAATGGCTGCAAGTCGAAGCCTTCTTCCAGCAGCTGGGCATTGACTTCTTTCATGTCGGGCGCGAAGTGGCAAATGGCGAAGCCGTCATCGCTTTCAGCTTGATGCAAGCCGATCAAAAAGAGATCGTCGCACCAGATACCCCAGGGCTGGGGACTGGTGTATTTGCCCAGGGTCGTGTAGCCGGCTGCCTCCCAGAAGGCGCATTCGACTTCCAGATCGGGGATCATCGCCGATAGTTCGCCAAACTTGCCCAGGCGCGTGATATCGGGCGCGCGCGCGACATTTTCGTGCGGCAGGCTGCGTGGCGGCGGTTCGCTGGACATCTGGATGGCGATGCCGGCTGGACTGGTCATCGCGCCATCGCTGTCACAGCCATAGTAGCGCAGGCTCGTTGGCGCGGCGCTGCCAGCCAGCAAATGCAAATGATAGCGGCCATCGGTATAGACATCATCGCCCAGCCCCACCAGACCCAGCCGCTGGTAATAGTCGCCAGCTGCCGACAGATCGTTCACATAGTGCAGAATCTCGACATACTTACCTAGCGCCATGGTTTTCATCCTTTGGCTTATAGGATTGCGCTGCTGCCGCGCCTTTTGCGCCACAGCCACAGCAACACTCCGCCGACTATACCCCAAATCGCGAGCCCGAGCCAAATCGCGACCCGCCACAGCTGCGGTTCAAACTGGAAGACGACCAAGCTTTCGCCAGCGGGCACAGCCACAGCGCGGAACATGATATTGGCGCGATAGATGGGCGTCGCTTCGCCATTGACCGCCGCCGTCCAGCCCGGATACCAGGCATCTGCCAGCACCAGGTAGGCGGGCGCCGGCGCATGGACCTGCAGCGTGACGCGATTGGCTGCGTAGGCAGTTACTTCCACCTGTGCGCCTTGCATGTTGGCGGCTGGCAGCTGTGGCGCGCCATGGATAACGTTGTTCGCCCCGTCTCGCAGCCTGTCCAGCGCGTCTTCGCGGCCTTGCCAGTCATCGGGCAGGTAAACAGGCGCGGCTGCCAGGGTTGCGCGTTGTCCTGGCGGCAGCTGATAAATCTCGATATCGCTGGAGAGTACGCGAGCAAAACCGGCTGGCTGCAGCTGGCTGAAGATGCTGCTGTGCTGGCTGTTGACCGCGCTGATGGCGATGATGCCCGCGTCCTGGCGCAGGATGTCCCCCAAGCCTTGCGCATCGCTGATGGTCAGCAGTGTGCCATCGGGCAGGCTGGTACTGTCGGCTGTGTCTGCCAGCGGCTCGGTATGCAGCACGCGCGCCTGGTCGGTGTATTCGGGCAGCTCGACCGCTTCCACCCCATGCCAATAGCGCGCCAGGGTCCTGTCGTAGGCGATGCCATCGTGCCAGATATCGTGAATCTTGTCGGTGATCAGGTAGCGCGTATCGGTCATTTGCAGCCACCGCAGCGCCGGCAGGCAAGCGCCACGACAGGCGGGCAGAGCCAGTCGTTCGCCGAGCCGCCCATCCACCGCCCGCAGCGAGCCATCGGGCAGCAGCAGCGAAGTAAATTGCGTGAAGGCATTGCTGGGGGTGATGCCGCCACCGAAGCCGTCAATGCTGCTGATACCCCAGGTCAGCGCTTGATTGGGCATCAGCATTTCTTGTTTTTTGACTGCGTCCAGCGCGTGGATCTGCGCATTTTCGTCCATGCCCAGCGCGTTATATCGCCCGCGCAACGCAACCAGGTCGCCAGGATCGAAGTAGAGCTGGCTGATGGCGAGCGTCCTGCCAGGCACAATCTCATCATCCTGCAGCGCTTGCAGCTGGCTGATCGTGAAGCGCTGCCCCAGATACACATCGGGCGGGGCGAGGTCTTTGTCGGGCAGACTCTGCGCCGCTAGCAGCAGCTCGGCGATGACCAGGGCGCAGGCAAGCAGCGGCGTCCAGCGGCGGCGAAAATGCAGCAGCGCCAATAGCATCAGCCACGCGCCCAGCCACAATCCCAGCCCGCGCAGGCTGATGCCCGGCTCGCCGAAGAAATGCAGTGGCGATGGCTGAAGCACGAAGCGCGCCAGCAGAATCAGCAGCAGCACGCTAATGGCGACCGACAGTACGCGCCGTCGTTGGTAGTTTGCGCTGCCCAGCAACTCTATGCCGCGCCCAGCCAGCAGCGCCATGCCCAAACTATACAGTGCCAGAAAACGCGCCGGCACGCGAAACAGGTCGAAGCCCGGCAGCTCGCCCAGCAGCAGATAGAGCGGGTTGTGCCGCCCCAGCGCCAATGCCAGCCCGATGCCCGCCAGCAGCAGCCAAGAGCAGCGCCAACGCGCCGCCAGCAGCGCCAGCCCCAAGCCGATAACGCCGATATACGCCACATACTCGCCAAAGAGCTGCCCGTCATAGCTGGGCAGCAGCGACCGGCCCAAGAGGCTGGGCGGCAGGGAGAAAGCGGTCGCCGCTTGCAAGCTGAAGCCGCCGCCGCGATTGGACATGCCCATCAACTCGAGGCTGGGCAGCAGCTGGGGACTTGCCAGGGCCAGCGCCAGCGCAAAAGAGCCCGCCAGCAGCAGCATGGCTCGCAACAACTCCCTGCGCCCGTGGCTCGTCTGCGCCAGCGCATAAACCAGCAAACCGATGCCGCTGATGAAGACCGTCTGTGTGTGCCCGCTGAAGATCTGCAGCGCCCAGGCAGCCGCCAACAGCAACATGCCGCGCAGGGGTTGATCACTCGACAGCAGGCGGTGAACCAGCGCGAACAAGATGGGCATCCAAGCCAAGCCTTGCAGCTGATTGATCTGCTCGACATGCGCAGCCAGCACGCCGCCGAAGGCATAGACAGCGCCGGCCGTCAAGGCGGACAGGGGCGACCGGCTCTGCACCGTGCGATACAGGTAGACCATGCCCAGACCAGCCAGCGCGATGTGCAGAACGATGCTAAGCGCCATGGCATCCGGCGCGCGCAGGGGGGCGGTCAGCCAGTTGGGCGGGTAATAGGCGCCGATCTGCGGATTGGCCAACAAGGGCGCGCCCATGAACAGATCGGTCGTCCACAAGGGCAGCTCAGCCTGGCGAAAGGCGGCATTGCGCGCATCCCAATAGGGATAGAAGTAATTGAAAGCATCGCCGCGAGCGAAAATCATGCGGCTGAACACCAGTTGATGATAAAAGAGCAGCGGCAGCAGCAGGCACAGCAGCGGCGCAAGACCAAGCAGGCGAGCGCGCGTCATGATTGTGCCCTGCCGCGCCGCGCCGCCGCCCACTCTTCGCTGTGCAGCCAGCCACGCGCAGCCAGCGCCAGTCGCAGTCGCCTCAGCCCCGGAGGTTGCCGCCGTTCGCGCAGATAACGTCTCCAGCGCGTCTGTGCGCCTGCGCCCCAAAGGTATTCGGCATGCTCGGCAGGCAGGCTATGTTGCCCTTTGCTTCCCCACATCTGCCAGGCAGCGCGCATGGCCTCGGGATCGGCGGGGCGCAGCTCGTGCCAGTTGCCGCGGCGCATGTGAATGATATTGACTTCGATATCTTCGCGTCCGCTGCCGGTATTGCTGAGGTTTTCGCCATGCACGACAAAGTCGCCACCGCTGCTGGGAATGTGCTGGAATCGGCTGATATGAAAAGCGCGGGACGCCCATTCGGTATCGCCGGCGATTTGGAAGTTGGCATCGAATGGGCCGATCGCGTCGTAGAGCGATCGATGCGCCATGAAGAAGGGCCCGATGCCATTGCGGCGGCCGAATCGCGCCGGGTTGTACAAGCAAGGCGCCAGCAGCCGTTCTGCGCGCGGAAAAAGACCCATGCGCCGGACAGTCGCGATGCGCGTAAAGTTGAAGTCGACCAGGTCTGCGCCGTCTTCCAGAGCGCGACAGCCGGCCAGGAAGGCATCGGCAGCGCGGATGTCATCGGCATTCCAGAAACCGAAACCCTCGGCGTCGCTGCTGGCCAGCCCGCGATTCCAGCTGGCATAGAGCGATTCGCGCGGGACATATTGCGGCGTCATGCGCCCGTGATAGGCGGCGTTGATAGCGCGCGTCAGCTTGTCGATTTGCTCGCGCTCGGCTTGGCTGGCATCGTTGACGATGGGCAGGTAGTGCACGGCCAAGCCCGCTTGACTGACGCGTTTGGCAAAGCCGAAGAGCGCCGCCGAAAAAGTCGGCAGGTGCCGTTCGCAGCGATATAGTGACGAAATCAGCGCGATCTTCATATTTTGCCGTCGGCTCGCCCCAAGATGTCGGCGGTCCTGCGCACAGTGGCAAATTCGCGATGCAGGTTGGCCAGCGCCACTGCCTGCACCGTCTCGGCGGGGATGTGCCTGCCATCGTAGCTGAGGCATTCGTGCGAGGCGGTGGCATCGGCAGCGACAACTACCTCGTAACCCAGATCGCCCGCAACCCGCGCGCTGGTCGAGACGCAGTGCTCGGTGGTCAAGCCGACGAATAGCAGCGATTGAATGCCCTGGGCTTGCAAGCGTTCTTGCAGGTCGGTGCCGATGAAGGCGCAGTTGACCTGCTTTTGGATGATCGGCTCGCCAGGCAAGGGCGCGACTTCGGGCTTGATGGCATTGCCCGGCAATTCGGGGCGCAAGGGCGAATTTGGCTCGGTGGACATGTGCTGGATATGGAAGATCGGTCGTCCCAGCCGCCGCCACGCTTGCAGCAGACGCGCCATATTTTTTTCGGCAGCCGGGTTGCTGCGTTCGCCCAGCCGCGCATCGTCCAAGCCCAGCTGGACATCGATGAGGATGAGGGCTGTCTGTGCTGCCATGTGCAGTTGCCTTTCTGCGCGCGCTATGGTATCGCGCCACAACTATGATACAATACCGCCGCTCCGGCCAAAGCGGGACGCGCCAATGCTGCAGGTTGTGACATTCAACATCGGTGGCGCGCGCGGGATGCGTCCAGCGCCGCACGACCACCACAAGCTGGCATCAGATACTTTCAGTACGCTGAAGCAAGTCATCAATCCGCGTCAGCCGACAGTAATCGCTCTGCAAGAATCGGGCCAGGCTGTGCACCGCGACCGCTGCCGCGATGTCGGCTGGAAGCTGGCGCAGCTCTTGGGCGAACCGTACATCTCCGCCTTTGCGGCCGAGGTTACCATGTGCGCGCATCCGCATCCCAATTTGTGGGATCGCCCCGCCTACCGCGATATGCGCGCCGCTGCCGAGGGCAACGCCATCGTCACCAATCTGCCGGTCGAGGCCTGGTCCTGGGGCAGTTATCCCGATGTCGGCGATTGTCATGGCGCGAATGCCTGGGCTCGTCAAACCACAATCAGCCGCGCCACACTCTACAGCAGCGGCAACCGCGATACCCAGCCGCGCAATCTGATGGTGGCGTCCTTGCGCTATCGGGGCCTACCACTTTACTTTCTCAACACGCATCTGGGTGTGCTGATCGGCGAAGATCGGCGCGATTTGAGCTACGAACGGTCGCGCACTGCCTCGCAAATGCGCCAGGCGCAGGTCAGCGAGATCTTGCATGTTATCGACGAATTGAAGGCAGCAGACCGCATCAACGAAGCGCCAGAACGAGTTATCTTGCTGGCCGGCGACTTCAATGCCCAGCCCGAGGCCCCAGAGATGGAAGCGCTGCAACGACACTTCCGCCTGCTTGCGCCAGAAAACCAGCCCAGCCAGCAATGGACGCATGATCAGCACCGCATTCTGATCGACCACATCCTGCTGCATGACCCGGCTGGGCAATTCGCCGTCATCAGCTGCCACATCCAGAGCACACTGCCATTTGATGACTTGACCGACCACCGTCCGCTGGTGGGCATCTTGGCGCTGGCCTGAAGCGAGTTGCGCCCCGCGCCCCCATCCAGCTAGAATCCCGGCATGACTAGCCGCCGCGTCTACACTGCTCGCGCCCTGGACGAGCCCGTCTGCATTGCGCTGGACGAAGCGATTGAAGCCATCCGCCACGGCGAGATGGACGATGAAGTCGGTTTGATGCGCTGGGGCAGCAATTACACATTTCTGGTCAATATCGTGCATGACGATCTGCGGCTGCTGGCGATCTACAAACCCCGCGACGGCGAACGTCCGCTGTGGGACTTCCCCGATGGCACGCTCTGCCAGCGAGAAACCGCCGCTTATCTGACCGCCGAGGCGCTGGGCTGGTCGCTGGTGCCGCCGACCATGCTGCGCGCAGGCACACGCGGCCTTGGCTCTGTGCAACTTTTCATCGATCACAACCCCGACGACCATTATTACAGCTTTGACAAAGCGCCTTTGCTGGAGCAACTGCGGCGCATGGCGGCGTTTGATGCCATCGCCAACAATGCCGATCGCAAAGGCGGTCATTGCCTGCTGGATGCCGATGGGCGCTTGTGGGGTATCGACCACGGCTTGACCTTCAACGCCAGCGACAAACTGCGCACCGTGATCTGGGACTTCGCGGGAAGCGCCTTGCCAAAGCCTATCCAGGATGATCTTGCGCGCTTCTGCCGGCGGCTGGCGGATGAGAACGACGGCTATACACAGACGATGAGAGAGCTGCTGACAGGAAGCGAATGGCAGATGCTGCGCTGGCGAACTGAGGCGCTGCTGACAGACGGCATCTTCCCACTGCCCGGCGCGGGACCGAATCGTCCTTGGCCCGCGGTTTAACAATTAGAATGACCTTTGAGAGAGAGGGCACGATGCGCGGAATAGGGAGACTCCTGTTTGTCCTTTGCGCCTGCGCGATGGGCTGTTGGCTGGCTGCGGCGCAGGCTGCCCCAGAAGTTCAGACGATAAGCCGGCAAAGCGCCGATGCAGTTGATCTGGTCGCCGACTGGTATGCGGCGGCTCCTGGCGCGCCGATTGTCTTGTCGCTGCACATGCTCAACAGCCGGCGTTCGGCCTATGAGCCGCTGCTGCTGGATCTGCGCGCGGCTGGATACGCCGTATTGAATGTGGATATGCGCGGTCACGGCGACTCGGCTGGAGAGCGCGACTGGGATTCCGTTATTGCCGATGTCGGCGACTGGCTGGCTTGGTTGGAGGCGCAAGGGCAGCTGTCGGATGCTGGCGTGACGCTGCTGGGCGCGAGCATCGGCGCGAATGTCGCGATCATCGGCTGTGCGGAGCATGCAGCTTGTCGCGGCGCGATTGCCTTGTCGCCGGGACTGGATTATCGCGGCACGCAACCCGAATCGGCCTTGGCGGAAAGATGGGCCGGTCGCGCGGCATTGCTGATCGCGGCGCAGGCAGACCGTGGCAGCGCAGACAGCGTGCGTCAACTATTCGCCAGCGCCGGCGGTGATGTAACGGCGCGCATCTTGCCCGGGCGGGCGCATGGCACGCGGCTCTTCGACAGCGATTACACTACAACCAGCCGCCTGTTGCTGCATTGGCTGGGCGAGCATCTGCCTGTTCCAAACAAAGACAGCTAGTCAGGCATACGCGGTCTCATCCATTGCCAGCCAGGTGGTGTGGACAGTTACTGTGCAGCAGTTTGTTAACCGTGGTCAAATCGGTCAGAAGGGGCGACTGCCAGTGTGAGTATCTCGGCGGTCAAGACGATGTGGTGTGTGAGACCGCTCGCGAATAAAATCTGTCGCTCAAATGCCATCCCACTGCCCAGCGCGGGACCGGTCCGTCCATGGCCGCGGTGTAAAACGTCGGATGTTGCTAAATCAGTAGCTTGCCTCGTAAATCGTCCTTTAGCTCTAATTCCAATCGCGGAACAAGGTGCTTAACCACCGTCACAAACAAGCTATGGAAATTACGGAAGTCGACGTCGTCAAATAGGTTTAGAGCGTTAACTAAATACGGCTTACCAGTGTCAATCAATTTGCGGTGTCTGGTATCTATATGATTATTCTCAAGTAGAGTTTCGAGTTCTGTCTCCCCCACTTGGATTGGCCCCTTAGAGTTCTTCTTATTCAAATATGATGTCTTGGAAAATAGACCGTTGATATCCATTTTATCAATTTCATTCAGACGTGCGTCTGAGAAATACCACTCGATCTCTAGATTATGGTTTTCCGCGTTTGGCTTACGATTGTAGAAAGGAGGAATGGGAAGTGTTAGGCACATTACATTATCGCCTATGGTGAGCTGCTTGAATAGACCGCGGCTATTGTCTCTTACAGCATGCTTTCGGTTATTTTTGACATTGTCAAACCCTTTTAGCCCTTCTTGGTCATAGTCGAAGAGGGCGCACATGAGATTATGGTTTATGTCTATCCAAGCAAGAATTCGCGGGGGCAGCTTGGAGGCACCGCCTGCATCAACGATACTGAATGGCATACTGACACCGTAGAGACGTTGCCAAGCTTCCTCCAAAATACTCTTGTCAAACTTTCCTTCGACCAGTAGAGTTGGTTCTCTGAGACGTCTGATCTCATCTTGTAGACGCTTATTGTTTTCATCCTTCTCACGTAATGCTAGCCTCATCTGTGTGTCAAATTTTCTGACAATCTGATACACGCCGAGTTCGTCAACCAATGACGGATTGTCTGCATCCGATTCATCGATGCAAGACACATCAATGTCAGTTACCAATTCCTCATAGCCTGTTCGTTCATACCTGCCCATTCTCTTGAATACTCGGAATATTGATGTTTGTTCGTCTCGCATGGCGAGGAAAGCTGGAGAATGTGTCGTCAAGAAAATCTGCGCATCGGAGGAATAGTGGGACCGAAGTCTGTCGGCCAGTTGTGTCGTCTTGATATACTCCAACGAATTCTCTGGTTCTTCAAAAGCCCAAAAGTAGAAGTCGGTGCGGGATTCCTTGCTCATGTACGAAAGAATCGCGGGCACGATCATGCTTTGGATGCCATCTCCGCGCATTCGTAGCGGTATGTCGCCCTGAGTGTGAAACGAGGCTGCTTCCAGAACTGTCAGCATGCTGCTAGGCATCTGCAATTCAATATCGAGATCAGTAACTTGTTTCAGGTTGCTTATCAAGATAGCACTGCTGTTGGCTAGCGTTGTGGACAATTCTCTGTTTGCAAGCGTCAATTTCTCGTTGGGCACATTTACAATTGATTTCGCAAGATCGCGAATCAAGTGTCGATAGTATTCCGGCCCTCGAATCGCGGGTACGTAGAAGAACTTGCAGCGCTTTAGAAACTTTGATATTGAGCTTGTCTTGCGGCTATTTGTTATTGGTCCCCGTGAGTCGCCCCACGTTCTTAGTGGTTGTAGTAGCGTGTCTTTGTCCCAACTCATTTCAATCCAGAAGTATTCAGGCAAACTAGCATATCGTTTAGGTGGACGGCGAAACGTGAGCTTGACCGATATATGTTTCCTCATGTGTGCGTTCTTTGAGTAGTATGTGTGAAAGGTGTTTGTGTCTCGCTCAAAATCAAGAGCGGTCTGCCAGTCGACTTGGTTGTTGAAGAAGAGATTCAGCACCTTGATGACATTGGACTTGCCGACGTCGTTCAAGCCTGAAAGCACATTGATGTCGGAGAGATTATCAATTACGAGCTTGTTGATGGAGCGGAAGTGATTGATTTCGATTTTCTGGATGTATTTCATTTTCGCCCGATCGGAACTCAGCGAATTCAGTTGCCTATTGTATCAGAACTAACTTTCGATTCGTAGTGTTGTTCGGATTTAAGCGCGTCTCTTGGCTCGGCGGCGTGTGTTATACTCACCGTGTGTGACTTGACAGCGGGGACAGCGCATGCCCATCACTGCGGCGGGACGATTCTTCACAGACGAGACGGGACGGCGGCGCATTCTGCACGGCGTCAACCTCAGCGGCGCGAGCAAAGTCCCCACCCAGCCGCCCGGCGCTACGCACCTGCCCGACAGCCTGGACGACCCGCGCAATGTGTCCTTCATCGGGCGGCCCTTCCCGCTGGATGAAGCTGACGAACACTTCGCCCGGCTCAAGCACTGGGGGCTGGACTTCCTGCGCTTTATCGTAACCTGGGAGGCTTTGGCGCATGAAGGAGCGGGCTGCATCGACGAAGCCTACCTCGATTATCTGCAAGCCGTGCTGGAAAAAGCCCATGCGCACGATTTTCTGGTGTTTATCGACCCGCACCAGGATGTGTGGAGTCGGTTTTGCGGCGGCGACGGCGCGCCGGTCTGGACATTCGAGGCGGTTGGCTTGGACATTGAGCGCTTCAGCGAAACCGGCGCGGCGCTGCTGCATCAAAAGCAGCCCGATACCTTCCCGCAGTTGATGTGGGCGAACAACTATTATCGTTACGCCTGCTTCACGATGTTCACGCTCTTCTTTGGCGGGCGAGAATTTGCGCCGCAACTGCAAGTGGACGGGCAAAATATCCAGGATTATCTGCAGGGGCACTATTGCGCGGCTTATTCGGCGCTGGCGCGGCGCTTGCGCGACCTGCCCAATCTGCTGGGCTTCGGCAGCATGAACGAGCCTTCGGGCGGCTTGCTGGGCGTGCCCGACTTGCGCAGCAACGATCATTCGCTCTTCAAACTGGGTGTCATGCCCACGCCGGCGCAGGCGATCTTCCTTGCCAATGGCTTCGCGCAAGACTGCCTGGACTTTGGCATGCCGCTGGTCGACCGGCTGCCCGGGCAGACAAAACCAGCCCGCATCGATCCACAGGGCGCGACTGTCTGGCGCGATGGCGTGGACGATGTCTGGCTGGCGCAGGGCATCTGGGATGTGGACGGCGCTGGACAGCCGCGCATGCTGCGACCTGGGCACTTCGCGCGCGCCGACTTTCTGGGTGATTTTTTGAAGCCCTTTGCCGAGCGCTTTGCCAGCGCCATCCATGCCGAAATGCCGGACGCGCAGATCTTCATCGAAGCCGAGCCGATGGGTCCGCCGCCAAAATTTGACCATATTGACAAACTGGTCTATGCGCCGCACTTCTATGATGGCGTTACGCTCTTTACGCGCCGCTTCCATCCGCAGCTCAATTTCGATTTCTTCAGCATGCGCCCCCTGCTGGGCGAGTCGCAGATTCGCAACCACCTACAAAAAGAGCTGGGCAAGTTCCGCCACTATGCCGATGAGGCCCTGGGCGAATTGCCCATCGTGATCGGCGAGGTGGGCATCCCTTTCGACCTGAACGGCGGCAGCGCCTTCAAAAGCGGCGATTTCTCGCGGCAGGCGCAGGCCCTGGATTACAGCTTGCGCGCGCTGGACGACCATCTCTACAGCTACACGCTCTGGAATTACACACCTGACAACAGCAATGAACGCGGCGACCAGTGGAATGGCGAAGATTTGTCCATCTTCAGCCGCGACCAGCAAGCCGACCCCGCCGATATCAACTCGGGTGGGCGCGGACTTTTGGCATTTGTCCGTCCCTATGCCAGGAAGGTGGCGGGCGATCCGCAGAGCATGCGCTACGATCAAGCGCGTGGCATATTCACTTTCAGCTTTCGGCATGACAGCGCCATCAGCGAGCCGACCGAGCTATTTGTGCCCAACTTGCCCTTTCCAGCCGGCTACCGCGTCGAGGTGAGCGATGGCGAATTCGAGGTCGATCTCGAGGCGCAGCGGGTGCTGTATCGGCACAGCGACAAGGACATGCCGCATATGATCCGCATCGTGTCCAAGGCGCTGGCGCCTGAAGAGCTTTCGCCCTGGGGCAAGCTGGCGATCGTGGCGGCGGTTACGCTGGTCGTGCTGGCGCTGCTGCGGCGGATTTTGCGGAGGTAGGCTTTACGAATGGCACTGCCGCCGATAGTCCAGACTAATTGAGTTCGGGTCGGCGCCAGATCTTCACAAACTGAGCCGCCATTTGTTTCGCTCGTTGCAGTATCTCGCGCTCTGTCCATGTTTCCTGACTAAGCACAAAGGTGTTGAGTTCGAGATGGCTGCCCGAACCGTGCTTTTGGTATTCGCGCTTTTTGTCCGCGAATGAACGCGCCGCCAACTCACTGTTGTAACCGCTAAGCGTCAGGTTGCCTATCGCATCCAGGTATTTCTTGCGAATGCTCAGCGCGTCAGCGCCCAGCGTTTCGTCCCACTCTTTTGTCGGCTGCTGAGGCATGATGTGCTCAATCTGGATCTTTTTTGGATCGCTCAAGTCTACCATCTCCTTGTGTCCATAGTTCTTTTCCAACTCGGTGAGAATTAGGCGAGTTTTCTTGGGTTCGCGCCGATAGATGGGAAAGCTCATCAATATCTCGATCACCTCTGCGTCATTGGGCCATTCGCGCTTGGCAAAGAACTTGTAAAGCGACTCCAGATCGCTGGCTTCATCACTGGCCTGGGCGAAGTCCAACCCGTAGCCTCTTGTCCGCAATCTAAGCAAGGAGCGTCGAATTACGAAACTTTCCATGGCGTTGAGCATGGCCAGGAAGGTAGACTTGTTAATATGGGCTGCGGAGCTTGCATTTTCATATCTAGCGTACAAAGACATGACAAAGGGAATCGCTGTTGTCGCGTCCAACATTCCAAAGCGTTCGAATGCTTCTCGCAGTAGGGAGTCGTGTTCGTATTGCGGGTGGACGATACGACGGTAGTATTGCGCGTACCTGGATTGATCGGCTGCCAATATACGCAGAGAATGATAGTTGTCGACACTTGGTCTGTGCTTCGCTGTATACGCCTGCATCTCCTTCTTATATGCAGCGTAGACTAACCGTTTTGCGAAGTATCCGCGTTTGTTGATCAAATACCGGTAGTAAAAGTCTTCCAACTCTCTATTGTCAAGTTTCTCAGTTATTGAGTCTGTAAACTGCTGTTCAAAAGGCTCCCACTCTTTGTTAAAGAAGGCGCTTTGCGCAAATGCTTGGTCATTGACTGGAATATGCATGAGCACATAATTTCGTATCAAGTCAGATACCAACAGCTTGGTTCCTGTTGAATTCATGCTCTCGTATATTTTGGTTGGGTCGTCGTTGCTTTCCAGGCTGATAGAAACCATCTTGAGCCGTGTTTTGAGCGTGCTGAATAGGTCATTCAGATAGTTGAATGCGTTCTCTTCATCGTCCGGCAGATCTCGCCTTATCTCAGTCATAAAGAACTTGAAAGTCTTCACCAACTGTTCTTTGTTGTCATCCGAGCCTATTCTGTCTTCAATCACCTTTACGAATGTTTCCCTGTCTTGAGAACGTAGAATCAGCTTATATTCGACATCGCCTCGTGTTGTATTGAACGACAAATAACTGTTTATTGATAACTCTAGCGCTTTCAACTTTCGCCGCCTAGCAAGGTTGCGCAGCGCACATAATATCATTGACAGTGTAGCCAGGCGTTGCTGTCCATCAATGACCAAGTATTGCTCTATGTCATACGGCAGAGTGTTTTGGTCGACGATTATCGGTCCTAAAAAATGCTCATAACCCTTGTCCGCTTCCTCTGTGAGCGCTTGAATATCGGTCCAAAGCGCTTGCCAGTCCTTCTTAGTCCATGAATACATCCTCTGATAGACAGGGATGACATGTCGCCGTTCGCCAGTCAGTATATCACTGAGAGTAACCTTCTTCGTATGCATGGCAATTCCTCAACGGCTTCTATCTTGTTAGCATTATTGTAGCTGGGGCGCGGCGCTTGTACAATGTAAGCGTGCAAAAGATCCTGCGCCGAAAGTAAGGGGCAGACAGGAGGCGTCCATGAATGAGACGGAAACACAACTTGCATTGAGATACATAAGGGCTGAACTGCCAGATTTGCAACGGCAGCGCATAGTCTTACGCGCCAACTTGACGCTCGAGGCGCTCTTCTGTAGCGTAAATCCATATCATTTGCGAGCGACTTACAATGTCGTTCCTTGCCTGATGAGCCATGTCTACGAACGGTATACAGTGGAATGCGACGAGCAACTGTTTGCAGAGCTTCTGCAAGGCGCAGCCAGCTATGTTTCTCGTGAATTATCCTGTTGTCATTCAATCGAAAATGGCAGCAGCGATCTGCACGAGAAAGCCGCATTTACGCGCCTGGGCATTCACATGCCGCACAAGGGTATCATCGACCTATTTGCCTATGTGACCCTGCCGCATCGCGCCGAACTGGCTGCCCAGCACGACCGCAACCTCACCAGATTGATGCGGCAATTCTATCAGCAGTTATGCACGGACGATGCCGCAATTGATTGGCAGCGGCTGATTCGATTCATTTCCAAAAGCGACTCCCTCATCAATGCAAACACACAGCTTCTTACCAACCAAAGGACAGCCCCATGAACTTCGACCTAGCTTCTGTCGACTACATCCTCGAGACGACGCGCAGCGTGCGCAAGCGGCTCGACTTGCAACGACCCGTCCCCCGCGACACCGTCATGCGCTGCCTCGAAATCGCCATCCAGGCGCCCACCGGCAGCAATTCGCAGGGCTGGAAGTGGCTGGTGCTGACTGATGCCGACAAAAAAGCCAAAATCGGCGAATACTACCGCGAATCCTGGTATGCCTATGCCCGCAATGTGGGACGCGGCGCGAGCGACAGCCAGCCATCCGAGCAGATGCAGCGCGTCATCAGCAGCGCGCGTTATCTGGCCGACCACATGGGCGAAGTGCCGATGATGATCTTCCCCTGTGTGCAGGGGCGGGCGGCCGACAGCAGTCCCGCCGTCAACGCGGGCTTGTATGGCTCGATCATACCGGCTGCCTGGTCGCTGATGCTGGCATTGCGGGCGCGGGGCATCGGCGCGGCCTGGACGACCCTGCACCTGAGCTATGAAAGCGAATGCAACGCAATCCTGGGCATCCCCGACGATGTGACGACGGCGGCGCTGCTGCCAGTCGCCTTCTTCACGGGCGATACCTTCCAAAAAGCCAAACGCGTCCCTGCCAGCCAGTTGACCTACTGGGAGAGCTGGGGCGAGTCGTGAACGGCGAAAGTTTGCGCAACACCAATTGTTCTGTATAGTTAAACTGCAACACAGAAGCATCATCACGGGCTGGATGCGCAATGTCCTTGACCGTTCTCGAGCAAGCCATACAACGCTATTACGCGACCGACCGCAACCTGCGCATCAAAGAAGAGACGCAGGCGCGCTACCTCGTGCCCCAGGTCGATCTCGCCAGTTGGACGCTGGACACGCTTGACTGGACGGGCGATGAGCTGGTGCTGGATATTGGCGCGGGCCGCGGCAGCCACTATGAACGGCTGATGCGCGACAAGCCACATTTGCGCTATTATGCGCTGGATTTGTCGCCGCAAATGCTGCTCTGCCATCCGGGCGATGCCGGGCGGCTGGCTTGCGCCGATGCTATGCGGCTGCCTTACGCCGACGACAGCTTCGATGTGGTGATGGCAAACGACATGCTGTATCACCTGGCCGATCTTGACGAGGGCTTGCGCGAGATCAAACGGGTGATGAAACCGGACGGGCGCTTGCTGGCCGCCACAGAAAGCATGTTCAGCCTGCCGGAGTTGCAAGTGCTGCTGCGGCGCGCTATCGTCTTGCTCAGCCGCAACGGTGCCAATGCCGATCCGCCCCTCGCGCCTGTCAATGCTTTTGCGCTGGAAAATGGCGTGCGCATCCTGGGGCGGTACTTTTTTGCCGTTGTACGCCACGACTTGCCCGCTGCCCTGCACTTCCCTGATATCGAGCCGGCGCTGGATTATGTCGACAGCATGCGCGGCTTGCGCGAGCATGGCTTGCCCGCCGATGTCAACTGGGACGACATGATGCTCATCATGCGCCAGCAGATGACCCAGCTGAGCAAGCTCTTGGGCAAGTTGGAGCTAACCGTCGTGTCTGGCGCTATTGTTGCCAGCGACAGGGGCGGCTTCATCAAAGACTTTGTGGCGCGCGGCGGCGGTCAGGCATAATCTGCGCGTCTGCATTGGTCTCGCCTTGTCCGACTGACTCAGCAGGGAGTCGTTCTTTGTCTGTCTTGTCATTCGGCGAATTGCTAATCGACTTCGTTGCGCAAGAAATGGGCGTGACAGTCGGAGACGCGACCGGTTTCGTCAAGGCGCCGGGTGGAGCGCCCGCCAATGTCGCTGCCGCTGTGGCGCGTCTGGGTGGTCGAGGCGCTTTCATGGGGCAGTTGGGCGATGACCCTTTTGGGCATTATCTGGCTGATGTGCTGGCTGCCGAGCGCGTCGATATCCGCGGCATCACCTATTCCAGCGAGGCGCGCACCGCTCTGGCTTTTGTCAGCAACACCGACGATGGCGACCGCAGCTTCATGTTTTATCGGCATCCCAGCGCCGATATGCTGATGCAGCCTGCCGATGTCGACACCGCAATCATCGATGCTTACCAGGTATTCCATTACGGCAGCATCACGTTCATCTGCGAGCCGGCCGCTTCGGCATTGCGGCTGGCGCTTGACCATGCGCTGGCGACAGGCAAGTTCATCTCCTACGATCCCAATCTGCGGCTGCCGCTGTGGGCGAGCGCTGACGCGGCCAGAGCCGGTATGCTGGCTGGCTTGAAATATGCCAACCTGCTCAAAATCAGCGAAGAAGAGTTGCGCTTTCTCACCGGCGGCGACGATGTCGGCTCGCTCTGGCGCGAGCGCATGCAGTTGATCTGCGTTACGTACGGCCCAGACGGCGCGGCTGTATACCTCAAAGATGGCAGCTGCATCAAAGCGGACGGCTATGCGGTGCAGGCGATGGACACGACCGGCGCGGGCGATGCTTTCGTCGCGGCTATGTTGACGGGCATCCTGGCGCACAGAGACAACTGGCGTGGGCAGCTGCCGCAGATTCTCGATTTCGCCAATGCGGTTGGCGCGCTGACCTGCCTGCAAAAAGGCGCTATCCCCTCATTGCCAACGCGGGACGCGGCGCTGGCTTTCCAACGCGAGCGCGATTCGCAGTGAGTATCCCCGGTTGTGGGGACGATGCGCTTCCCCCCGACTTTTCGGGGGGACCGAGGGGGGTTGCGCATCGCCCCGATCTTTCAGTTGTCATCGTCAGTTACAACACGCGCGAGTTGCTGCGCAATTGCCTACGCTCTCTGCGCGGCAGCCAGGGTCTGACGCTGGAGATCATCGTGGTAGATAACGCTTCGTCCGATGGCAGCGCCGATATGCTGCGCAAGGACTTCCCGGAAGTTCAGCTGCACGCGCAGACCTTGAACAGTTGGTATTGCGGCGGCAACAACATCGGCAGCGCGGCCGCCAGGGCCGATTATGTGCTGCTGCTGAATCCGGATACCGAAGTCTCGCCTGATGCTTTGGCGCAAATGCTGCGATTCCTGCGCGAAAACGAAAGCTACAGCGCTGTTACGGCTACTTTGGTCTATCCCCATGGCGCAATACAACAAACTTGCGCGGGCATCCCGAGCTTCGAGAATCTGCTGCTGGATTACACATTGCTGGGCTGGCTGCGCTCCCGGCGCAAAAAGCAACATCATGCCGAGCTGGTCTATGCCGATTGGGACCGCAAAAGCGACCGCGATGTCGCCGCGATTCCCGGCAGCTGCAGCATGTTGCGGCGGTCGGATGCGCGACTGGACGATGATTTGCTGCTTTACTTTCCAGAAGAAGATTTGGCGCGGCGCTTGGGTGGGCGGATGCGCTTCTTGGCGACGGCGCGCATCGTCCATCACGAAAAGTCATCCACGCGCAACTGGCTGGCCACGCGCATTTTCTTCCGCGATATGTTGGTCTACACGCGCAAACATCACAGCCTGTGGCGCATGCTGCTGCTGTGGCTGCTGAGCCGTCCCGTCTATTGGGCGATGTGGCTGCGGCGGCACGCAGCGGCGCAGAATCAGCCAAACACCGCCAGCGGCATGTGAAAGGACACCACCCAGTTGGGCGCATCGACAATTTCGCTGATCTTCAAGTCGCCGGCGACGCTGCACAAGATGTAAGCCTGGCTGCGGTTCATGCGCTGGTTCGTCACCAGCCAGTCGATCATGTAGCGCAGGGCATTTTTGGCATTTGTCATCAGGTCGGGTCCATGCGCGGTGGTGATGTGATAGCCACGGCTGTCCAGCCGGCTCATGGGGCTGGGACGTTGCAGCTGCACCTCGCGCAAACTCAAGTCTTTGCGCAGGCTGATGCGCATGGTCATCGTCATGGGCGCTTCGATGCCTGTAACACAGACTTCGCCTTGCCCCTGCGCGGCATGACAATCACCCGTGGCAAAGAGCGCGCCTTCCACCAGCACGGGCAGCCATACGCGCGAGCCGATGACCATGTCGCGCACATCCAGGTTGCCGCCATTTTCGCGCGGCGGGAACGTGCTGAAGCGCCCAGGCACGGCTGGCGCAACGCCCACCACGCCCGGATGCGGCTCGAAAGGCAGGCTGATGTGGTCGAGCTCAGTGGAATAGCAGGTATCGCCGTCGATGCGCCAATGATGCAGGTAGGTGTAGTCGAAGTCTTCTGGCAGCAAGCCACTGCCGGGTCTGTGCGCCGACCAGCCCCAGCCCTTGTGCCGCATATCGAGGATGGCGATCTCCAGCACATCGCCCGGCTGCGCGCCTTTGATCCAAACCGAGCCATTCAGGGCATGGATCCTGCTGCGGTCGACGCGCTCGTAATCGGCGACCGTCCAATGCGGCTCGATCTGTCCGTTTGCCTCGGCGCAGTCAAAAACGACAATATCGCCGCTGTCGATCTCCAGTCGCGGACTTATGGAATTGTCCCAAAAGGGCTGGATGACGCTGTCGTCCAGATAATGTTCGCGCATGTTCCAGTCTCCTCGCGTCCCGATCTATTTAACCACAGCCCGCAGGCAAATCAAAACCCGGCTCTGGCAAAAAGGATGCGATGCAGGCTTGACCGAGAATTATCTGCCGCGGCTGTCCAGCAGATTCATTATTCTTCCGAAATTTGCTTATGTCTTCTCGATAGTATAAACTTTCAGATAGGTTCACTCTCACTTGGCAATCTACATCACATGCCCCC
>MPMG01000013.1 GCA_002238485.1 Chloroflexi bacterium bin20
TAGAGCCGCGGGGGTACACCCGGCATCATCCCGAACCCGGCAGTTAAGCCCGCGAGCGCAGATGGTACTGCATTGGAGACGATGTGGGAGAGTATGCCGCCGCCAACGCTCTGTGCACCTGCTGCGCCGCTTTTTTGTCACTGCGCCGCCCCTTCCGCCTTCCACCGCGCATCGCCTTCCTGTAGAATCGCGCCATGCGGCTGACCAACCATCACATGATCAAAGCTCGCCTAATCAGGTCGCTGCCCGAGCTGGTCGCGCTCGCCTGCGTCTGCTTTGTTTATGGCACTGGGCTCGCTAACTTGAAGAGCTCCCCCGCCTTCGTGGCTGACGACATGGAGACGCTGAAGCATATTCATCCGCTGACGCTGGAATCGATTTATAGCCTCCGCGATACGGTGCTTAGTGTCGCCTACAAGAGCATGGAACACGCGCCGCTTTATTTTGTGGGGCTGAACATCTGGCAAGGCGCGGCCGGCTACGACTTGTTCACGGCGCGCCTGCTTTCAGTCTACTTTGCTGTGTTGGCTGTGGCGGTGATCTATCAACTGGGTCGTCTTGGCGGGGATTGCGAGCTGGCATATGGCGCAGCAATTGCCTTGTCTTTCTACGCCTTCTTTGTTCATTATGCCTATGTTGTGCGCATGTACACGCTGTTGTCCTTGCTGGCGGGTTGGCTGCTGTGGGCATACTGGCGCGTTATTGCTGCGGGCGGCGCGGTGAGCATTTGGCGTTGGCTCTCGCTGTTTTTGGCGACAGCGATCATCATCTATGTGCACTATTTCGGCTTTGTGCTGCTGGCGGCGCTGGGCTGTTACCATCTCGTTTTCGCGCGCAAAGACCGGCGTTGGCTGGCCGTGTCGCTGGTGATGACGGCGGCTTGCCTGCTCTTCATCGGCTGGCTGCCTGTCACCCTGCGCGGCTTTGAACGCAGCCAAGCTGTCTTGACCGACTTGCGCTTGCCATTCCCGGACGCTTTGCAGACGATCTTGTCCATTTCCGCCAACGGGCTCTGGTTCATACCGGTCCTGGCTGGGATCGCTATCATATGCCGCCGCAAGCAGTTGCCACGCGTCGAGATTTATCTGTTCGTTGTCGCTGGCGCGTCCTTGCTGGGCTTGTTGCTACTCAACGAAATCACACCCACCCTGGCCGCTATCCGCATGCGGTACATCATCGTGCTGGCTACACCCATGTGCTGCGCAATGGTCATAGGACTGCGCCGGCTGCCGGGTTGGCATGTGCTTCGATGGCTGTTCTTGGCGATGTGGGCAGCCTCGTATTTTGCTTTTTCTGGCTCTGAAGACTTGCAAATCTATACGGGTCGACGCTTTGCCAATGCCGATCAGAAAACGCATTTGCAAGAATTCATTTACGAGTCGGAACGCTTGCCGATCATCCGCCAGCCGGTCCTCAGCATGCGCTACGCGGCGCAGTGGGAACAGAATGGCCTGCGCCAGTATTATCGATCGCTGCTGGCAGATTACGCCGATATCGTATTCATTGGCTATGAAGACGGGGCGCTGTGGATTGAAAATAGTGCGCCGCTGTTTGGCACGCAAGCAGACATCGTCGCCAATGCCACTGGCGCCTGGGTGATTCACAATCCGCAACAGACCGACCTGGCCGAGCTGGCGTATTACCGAGACTGGTTCAGCCAACATTATCGCTCTTGCGGCAACTGGCTGGAAAAACCAAAAGCCATCATCGCTTTCTATCTGCAGCATGCCGTCCCCTGCCAGTTGATCACCGCCGAGCAGCCTTTCGCCGCCGCATACGATAATGGCGCGCAGCTCGGCAACTTCCTGGTCGAACAGACCGATGCGGCGCTACAGGTATTTCTGTGGTGGCAGGACACAATCAACAGGCGGAGCAGCTACACGTTAGAGCTGTTTGACGATGCGGGCGAAGCGCTGGCTCTGGTCCATGCGCCGATCGCCGACGATCCGCTGGACATCAGCCTATTGGATATTGCCAACTTGCC
This sequence comes from Chloroflexi bacterium bin20, assembly GCA_002238485.1. Lineage (GTDB taxonomy): Bacteria > Chloroflexota > Anaerolineae > Aggregatilineales > Phototrophicaceae > UBA6055. Next base: position 1,985 of record MPMG01000013.1, read on the forward strand.
GGCGGGAGACTTTGTCCTCAAGTTGACCGTGCGCGATGCGGAAACGGGGCAAGCTCGGCCCGGCAGGTTGCTGGCGGATGGACGACGCTTTGAAAGCGAACTCGCGCTGTATACATTTTCGCTGGGCAGATGAGCCGCGGGGGATCTTCACCGCGCAGAACATGGCAAGCTGAGCGCGCGCTGGCGGCCACGACAGGGCTTGGAATCGTCTTGCGCAGGGATAGATTGTCGCCTACACTGCCGCCACCATGCTGCCCTCCGCACTTGCCCTCAGCCTGAACAAACGCAGAGCCTTGCCCCCTGCCATCGCGCTGGCTTGTGTGATATTCGTCTACATTTTCGGCATCAGTTCGCTAAAAAGCGAACCCGTTTCTTTCGACGAAATCGAGACGCTCAAACACACCATCACGCGCTGGGCGGAATACACCTATACCATCCCCGAGACTATCAACAGCGTCTCCGAGCGCAGCGTCGAGCATGGACCGCTTTACTTCGTCGCCTTGAATATCTGGCAGCGGCTGGCGGGCTATGACTTGTTCAGCTCGCGATTGCTATCGGTATTCTTCGCCATTCTGGTGGTTGCAGCGGTGTATCGTCTGGCCGATTTGACGCGCGACCGCGAGATCGCCTGCGCGGCTGTCATCGCCATCGCCTGCCTGGCATACTTCAATTATTACGCGCATGTGACCCGCTTCTACGCCCTGCTGCTGCTGATGGTAAGCTGGCTGCTGTGGTCATACTGGCGCGTGATCTCAGCAGATGGTCCTGTTCGTGGGCTGCGTTGGCTGTCACTCTTCGCTGCTACCGCCTTGATCGTCTATGTCAATTACTTCGGTTTCATCATCATCGCGGCGCTGGGCTTCTATCACTTGCTCTTCGCGCGCAAAGACCGCCGCTGGCTGCGAGTCTCGCTGCTGATGCCCTGTGCCTGTCTGCTATTTGCGGCTTGGCTGCCGGTGGCTCTGCGTGGATTTGAACGCAGTCAAGATGCGCTGGATGCCTCGCGCTTGTCCTTGGTGGAATCGTTGGATGCCATCTTGTCCATTTATGCCAATGGCATATGGCTGCTGCCTCTGCTCGCTTTTGGGGCGCTGCTATGGCGCAGAAAACGCGCTGGCCCAGAAACTTATCTGCTTTTCTTGACAGGCGCGGCGCTGCTGCTGCTCTTCGTGATGAACGAGGCGACAACCATCATGGTGGCGCGGCGCATGCGCTATACCATCGTACTGACCGTGCCCTTCTGTTGCTTCCTGGCCATCGGCTTGACGAGACTGCCCGCCTGGAGCTGGCTGCGCTATCTGCTGCTGGCTGTGTGGATCGCCGCAAGTTTCGCCTATTTCAATTCCGAAGATTTCCTGGTCTATACCAACCGCCGTGAAATCGACCATGACCAGGTACCGCATTATCAAGAATTTCTGTACGAAGCCGATTCGCTGCCGGGCACGCAGCTGCCCATCTTGAGCCTGCATCAGAATGCGCTGGTGAACGACTACGAAATTTTGGCGTATTATCGGGCGCGCCTGCCAGAGTGGGCGGATGTTACGCATGCCGGCTACAACGGGCAGGACCAGTTGATTTTCCAAAGCAAGACCTTGCCATTCCGCACGCAGAAAGCCATCGTCGACAGCGCCAATGGCCTATGGTTGCTGCACAATCCGCAACAAACCGATTTGCAGGCGCTGGCTTATTACCGCGACTGGTTCAGCCAACACTATCGCTCTTGTGGCAACTGGGTAGAAAAGCCGAATGCCGTCATCAGCTTTTATCTCAAGCACGAAATCCCCTGCCAGCTGATTACGGCTGCTCAGCCATTTGCGCTTGACTATGACAATGGCACTCGGCTGGGCAATTTTCTGCTCGAGCAGAGGGACGAAGCGCTGACTGTCTATTTGTGGTGGCGCCACGCAATCGACAAGCAGTACAGCTATTCATTGCAGCTTTTTGATGGCGCGGGAAATAAAGCGGCGCAGGTCGATTCGGTGATTTCCGATGACCCGCTGGATAGCAGCCACCTGGATCTTGCTGGTCTGCCGGCCGGAGACTATGTGCTCAAGCTAATTGTTTACGACTTCGAGACTCTTGTCGGCCAAGCGGGCGCTGTCCTTGCGGATGGGCTGCGATTTGAACGCGACTTTGCGCTGCATTCTTTCAGGCTGGGCGCATGAGGCGGATGGCGCGCTGGATACTTGTCGCTTCGCCTGGTCCGTACTATGCTTGCCTTCGCCCCTCACATCTGGAGAGATTTCATGCCCTACGCCGCTCGCTGCATGCTGACCTTGCTACTCGTCTTGGCTTTGCCGACGCTCGCCGCGGATGAAACCGACGATTATCCCGCCGCCGCCATTCAAAACGACGAGGGCGGTCCCGTCGTCATCAGCGGGCAACTGCATTATAGCAACGCGCTTTTCACCAGTGGCGTGGCGGAACCGCTGATCATCCTGGAAGACCAGGCTGGCTTCGTCGACCGCGATCTGTTTTATGTCTTCCCGCGCGAATCGCAGGTGCTGGGGCAGTTGACATCCGATTTCTTCACTTCACCAGTTGATTATACGCTGTCGCTCCCGCTGGCGCCGGCTGGTGCTTTGCGCGATGTCGACAACGATGACCAGGCAGACGGCGGCGTCATGGTCTTTTCCGTCGCTTATTGGGCGAATATCTTCGGCGATACGCTGCTGGAAGAACGCGATGTCTATGGCGGCGGCTGGTCGACTGGATACGCCTCGGTCCGCGGCAGCATTGAGCCGGATACGCGCCACGAAATCATCGGCGGCCAGTTCGTCATCTACGCGCCAGAAGCGGGGCAGGGTTTTCCGGCTGGATTTGGCGAGGATGGTCTGCTATTCACCGACGATGATCCGATCGTGCTTGTGCCCGCCGGCTATACCACCGTGAATATGGACACGCAGCCCTTCACATTCGACCGCAGCGCCCACCCGGTCATCGACTTGCACGAGCCGGAAGTCGCGGCCATTAACGACTTTTCCGAGTTGAGTTACAGCGAAGCCTTCGCCGCTATGGTCGATCTCTTCCGCCGCGAATATGCTTTTACCGAGCTCTATGAGCTGGATTGGGACGCCCTGGAAGCGGAGTTCGCGCCTCGATTCGTCGATGCCGAGACGGCCGACGACCCGGTGGACGCCTATGCCCTGGCGCTGCGCGATTTCATCTGGCAGATCCCTGATGGGCATGTCTCCATGCCACTGACGCTCTTGACCGATTATTTCCGCGAAGACACCGATGGCGGCTTGGGCCTCTCGTTGGCACAGCTGGATGACGGGCGCTACGTCGTCAGTTATCTGCTGGAGGGCGGTCCCGGGCACGAAGCCGGTATGGAATTGGGCGCGGAGATACTGGCATGGGATGGCGGCACGGTAGAAGAAGCCATGCAGCGCGAATTTGTCTGGGCGCATTCGGCATTGAGCACGCCACACAGCCTGCGCTTGCAACAGCTGCGCTATATCACCCGCTTCCCTCTGGGCAGCGAAGTCGATGTCACATTCCGCAATCCCGAAAGCGACGAAGAGCAGTCCGTGAGCTTGTCGGTCATCAGCGAGCGCGCCAGTTTTTCTCATTCGTCTTTTCTGGCCGGCGTCGATGGCATGGAATTGCCGGTCGAACATGCGGTGCTGCCCAGCGGCTACGGTTATGTCGCCGTTTATGACTTCAGCGACAACGAGCGGCTGATCGTGCAGTTGTGGGAGCGCATGATCGAATCATTCATGGAAGAAGCAGTGCCCGGCATCATCATCGACCTGCGCTACAATGGCGGCGGCAGCGGCTACCTGGCCGACCAGTTGGGCGCTTATTTCTTTCAGGAAGAACACATCCTGGGCTATTCGAGCCGCTACAACGAATCGACTGGCGAATTTTATCTGGATCCGCGTTCAGAAGACCGCTTCATCTTGCCGCCAGAAGAGCAGCGCTACGATGGCGAAGTGGCTGTCATTATCGCGCCCGGTTGTTACAGCGCCTGCGAATTCTTCGCTTACAACCTGACGTTGGGCGAGCGCGCGGCCATTGTCGGGCAGTATCCCAGCGGCGGATTGGGCGGCGCAGTCGATGATTTCCTGATGCCAGAAGACACCACCATCCGCTTTACCGTAACGCGCGCGCTGGATGCTGACCAAGAGATACACATTGAAGCGCAAGGCGTAGCGCCGACCGTGCTCGTGCCCGTCACCATGGAAAGCATCACCAGCCAAAGCGACTTCTTGCTGGAAGCGGCTGAGCAGCACCTGACTGATGTGATCCTGGGCGAGTTGATCGACGGCGGCGAGCTGTCCTTGGGCATCGGCAGCAGCGAAGTAAAGGCCACAGGCTTGGTCGGTCCCGAGCAAGGGGTGCGCTATCGGGTTACCTTGCCCGCCGATCGCAGCGTTGATATTACTCTGCGCGGCGAAGACGAAACGGTCGACACCCTGCTGAGCCTCTACAGCCGCGATGGGGCGCGCAAATTGGCAGAAAATGACGATGTCGATGAGGACACAATCAGCTCGGCGCTGACCGAATTGGAAGTTGGCGCGCAAGCTGCCCAGTTTGTCATTGATGTGCGCGTGAAAGATGTGACAGAACCAACGCCATTCTTCTTGCGCGTGGCTGGCGCTGAAGAAGCTACGCCTGATGACTAAACTCATGGTCGCCGGCTAGGGAATAGCGGGAGAGGGCAGAAGATGGCGGGTCGCTTGCGTACGTTGTGGGGAATCCCAAGCGCGTTTTTTGTCGGCATCTTCATCATTGCCGCGGTCCTCCGTCTCATCCATGTCGATATCGCACATTTTTGGTACGACCAAGCTCGAGCTGCCCAATACGCCTGGGACATAGCGCGCGAAGGGTTCTTTCACAGTCATCAGTACCGACTCAGCGGCGGTTACCTCAACTTTCCGTTGTCAGCGTATCTCCTTGCTCCGGCGTATTTGCTATCGACACATATCTATGCGCTGATTCTCTGGAATATTGCTCTGAATCTGGCGGCGCTAATCCTGTGCTGGTTTTTCGCCCGACGCTATTGGGGCTGGCAAGCTGCCGTCGTCGCGACACTCTTGCTGGCAACGGCCCCGTGGGATGTGTTTTATGCCCATCGTCTTTGGTCAAATACCTTGATGCCATTCTTTGTGATGCTTTGGGCGATTTCCAGCGCCTTCGCATTTCATGAGCGTCGCACCCGCTGGTGGGCGCCTAGCTGGGTTGCCGCCCTCTGGTTGTTGCAATTGCACCCAAGTGGCATCATTTTTCCCGCCTCCAGCGCGTTATTGAGCGGCGCTGCCATCTTGCGAGATCGTCGTTATGCCTGGCCTTGGGCGGCTTTGGGCCTGGTCCTGGGCATCCTGCCGGCTATCCCTTGGCTGGCCGCCCACATTGGCGGATCTGCGTCGTTGACTGAGGAACTTCTTCCGTTTGTGAGCGACTACAAAAGCGGATTCTTCTACAACTGGAAGATCCTGGTGGATTTCCTTGTGGGACTCGATCTGGCGGATCGCTTCCAGGGTCCCGGACTGGAGCAACTTCGAGCGCAAACCTCCGCCCTCAACTCTTTGGCGCCTGTGGCGATGCTGGCTGTCGCGAGCGCCACAGCGTTTGTGCTGTGGAAGGCGATCCGTTCGCCAAACCGCAGGCTGTATCGCGTTCTTGTGCTTTGGCTGTTGCTGCCGCTGATCTTCCCCGCCGTGGTTTGGCAAAACGAACAGAAGATGGTTTATCTGCTGCCTGTGCTGCCTGCGCCTTTCTTCGCAATTGCTGCCGCCTGCTGTGCCATGCCCCTGCGCTGGCGTCGACTAGCCTTTGGCCTGGTTGCTGTCTATTGTGCTCTGAACGTACAGACTATCTGGCACAGTGTGGACTTCGTCCGCAACGGGTTGGCAATGAACGATCCGCGCATTTGGACGGTGGAAAGCAGTCCGCCCTTGTCGTCGCCACTGCGCATCGCGGAGGCTGCCCGAAGCGCGATCCAACGGGGAGACGCCGACGAAGTAATCGTATTGCTGCGCCCAGTTTACGAACTCCAACACGAATTCTTGGTGCGCGCGATGCCGCTGTTCGTGCACGACCTGTCTGTCCGATACCTGAATCTTCACGATTCCAACTATGTATTCCCCGCCCGGGACAGCCTCCTTCTGGTCGATATGAGAAACACCGACCTGCCCTCTGTCTATTCAGCCGCGGACGAGCTAGCGCGTTCAACGCAATACCGCCTGTTTCGATTGCAAGCCGATGCGGGGCAAGCGCCGCAGATCTCCTTGCCGCATCGCCCGGCTTATGAAAACGGACTGCGACTCCTGGGCTACGATCCCCCGAAATGCGAGGGCTTGTTGCGCATGTACTGGACGCCTGGCCCGCCAAGCGCGGACGGCTCGGTCCTTATTATGTTTGGCTATGTCTTGGATGAAAATGCAAACTTGCTTGCACAACACGATCATCCCATTATTCCACCTCGATATTGGCGAAATGGCGACCAGGTCCGCACCGACATAAACCTCGGGCAGCCTATCGGGGATCTTCCCGCGCGTACGATCGGCGTCGGACTGTACTCATGGCGCACCTACCCGCTGCCAGATCCAATTTGGGCGCTTGACGAATCTGGCAGCCCCAGCCTGCGCTCGGTCGAGATCCCGATAGACCGTGGATGCGAACCTTGAGATTGCTTGTGCAGGGTTTTCGCGGGCCGCTATCAGTCGCGAAACCTAGTCCCACTCCCGCCGATCAACGATCTTGCGCGCGGACGCGTCGATAGCGTCCACGAAGTTGACCTGATCAATGCGCAGCCGCACAGCCTGTTTTGCGAGCGCAGTTAGACCGGTCGCAAGGCCTTCATTAGACGCGCCATCGTGCAGCGCCACATTCAACGTAAGCACATCGCGATTGCCCTCGCGCGTGATGACGGCTTGCAAGTCTTTGATCTGCGGGAAGCGCAGGACGGCCGCGCCCAACTGGTTGGGGTGCAAAAACATGCCGCGCACTTTGATGGCATCGCCGCTGCGCCCGAACAGTCCCAGCAAATGCTGTCCATCGCCAGCCCTCTGTGGGGCCAGCGCGCCCAAATCGCCCGTCCCAAAGCGAATCAGTGGATAGGCCTTGTTGAGCGTTGTTGCCACAATCTCGCCTGTTTCACCAGCAGGCAGCAGTTCACCTGTCTGTGGATCGCAGATCTGCAAGTAGATGCTCCCCAAGATGCGAAAGCCCGGCTCGCCCGACCGACTGTAGCCGATGACTCCCAAATCCGCCGTGCCATAAGCAGAGGTTGCGCGCAGGCCATATTCACCTTCAAAGCGCGCCTGCTGGCTGGGCATGTAGGGCTCTGCGGAAAAGAGCGCTTTCTTCAGTGGCAGAGCATCCGCGCCCATGCCCATCTCGGCAGCTTTGTCCAGCAGAGTCATCAGATAACTGGGTTGTCCGACAAAGCTTGTCGCCCCCAGCGCCATCATCAGCATGATCTGCAGCTCGGTATTGCCAGGACCAGACGGGATGACTGTGCCGCCACAGGCGCGGATGGCTTCGTCCAGCAAGATGCCGGCCGGCGTCAAATGATACATGAACGTATTGAGAACGCGGTCGCCGCGCCCGATGCCAATATAGCGAAAAGGGGCCAACTGCGCTTCGGGGTCGGCTGGCGGCGGCTGGGGATCATATATGGGGCCGGGCGAAATATAAATGCGCGGCAGGTCGGCGGGGTCGATGGTCAAGAAGCCCCCAAAGGGCGGATTCTGTTGATGAATCTCGACCAGCGCATCCTTGCTCAACACGGGGATCTGCGCCAGGTCTTCCGCCCCCTGCACATCGTCCGGCGCGACACCCGCCTCGTCCAGCAACTGACGGATAGCCGGCGCATGCTGATAACTGTGCTGCACCAGGTCGTGGATCTGCGCGTCGATACCTGCCATTTGCACTCCCTGTGCTAGCCCAGCCAGCGTTTGCGCCGCCGATAATGTTTGACCTCGCGGTAATTCTTGCGCCCGCCCGCCTGGTTTAAGCCCAGATAAAACTCTTTGATATCTTCATTTTCCCGCATCTGCTCCGCAGGGCCATCCAGCACGATGCGTCCGTCTTCCATGACATAGGCATAATCAGCCAGTTCCAGCGCGGCGCGGGCATTTTGTTCCACCAGCAGCACCGACATGCCTTCCTGGCGGTTGATTTCGCGGATGATAGCGAAGATTTCGTGCACCAGCAGCGGCGCCAGCCCCAGCGATGGCTCGTCCAGCATGAGGATCTGCGGGTGCGCCATCATCGCGCGGCCGATCACCAGCATCTGGCCCTCGCCGCCAGACAAATAGCCGCTCACCCGCCGCGACAGCGCACGCAGCTGGGGGAAGTAATGATAGACGCGCTGCAAGTCTTCGCGGATATGTCGCCCGCCTTGATACACCATGCCGCCGATGCGCAGATTCTCTTCGACGGTCAGGTGGCGGAAGAGCAGGCGGCCCTCTATGACCTGCACGACTCCGCGGCGCACCACATCTTCGGCTGGCTCATTGTCAATGCGCTGGTCGCCCCAGACGATCTGTCCGCGTGTAACCTCGCCCAGCTCGGAACGCAGCAAGCCGCTGATAGCTTTTAACGTGGTGGACTTGCCAGCCCCATTGGGACCCAGCAAAGACACCACGTTGCCTGGCGCAACTTCCAGCGAGATGCCGCGCAGCACCAAGATGACGCTGTTATAGATCACCTCGATGTTGGACACCGTCAACGTGCGCGCGTCCAGAGCAGGCATCTATCTATACCCCCTCGGTCCCCCCGAAGAGTCGGGGGGAGGCAGAGCCAGCGCGAGATTCCTTGCAAGGAGTCCCTCGTCCAGGCAAGGGGCAGTCTTGCGGTTGACAGACAAAGCCCGCTGCCTAGCCGCGCAGCTGTGGCACGGGCATGAAATCGGTCAGCGGCACGACCAGCGGCACATACAACTGTCCGCCAGAACCATCGGGCATCAGCAAGGCATCTTCAGGACCAGTGGCAGGACCGGTGAGCGTGGCATTAGCGAACTTCATGACAGCCATGCGATTGTGCGTGGCATCGCGCATGCCCTCGGCGAAGTGTTGCTGCAGCAAGCCGCCCAGCACCGCATAATCCATCGATTCGATGACCGCTTTTGCGTCTGCCCCGGTCATGGCATCCAGGCTGCCCACTGTGTTGACCGAGCGGATGACTGTCTCGATGATGGCATCGACCATTCCCCACGACAGCAGATAGGCGATATTCTGTTCCACCGGACTGCGCTGATTTGCCGTGAATTGCTGGGTGACAAACTGGATGGCCGGGTGCTGAAGTTCAGTCCACCACAAGAAGGGCATCCCTCCGAACATGCCATCCACAGACGGCAGACCATTCGGCCTCAAGACGCGCTGCCCCAGCAAGCCAACGCTGGTATCCATTACCCAGTTGACGCCGCCCAGCTTGATGTCGTCTTCCATGCCCAGATCGACCAACGTGCCGGCGATCAAGGCTGGACCAGTAGCCAGCGAGTTGGTGTACAGGATGTTGGCGCCTTCGTCGATGGCGTTTTGCACCTGCGTCAGGATGTCGCTGTCGGTGGGCAGGAAGATCTGCGGATTGGGCAGCACCTCGACGCCCAGTCCCGCGCAATATTCTGCCGCAGCCGGTTCTGTGCCCGCCAAGCCAAAGGCGCCGGGCCAAGTGACGAAGCCGATGACCGGGTCTGGGAAAATCTCGGGACTGGCCGCGACAAATTGGCAGAAGAAGCCAAACTGATTGATGTACAACGGGTTGCTGGCAAAGAGCCAGCCAGGTGTCTGCCCGTCTTCACCATACAGGCTCTCGATCGAGCCTGCCGCTATGACCGATACGATCTCGTCTTCAGCCAATTGCTCGCGCAGCAGCTCGCCATCGTTGGAGCTATAAAGCAGCAAAATATCGAGGTCGTCGCCATATTCGCTGGTGAAGCGGTCATACGTGCTTTGCGTCGCTTCCAGGTTGCCACCGGTATCTTCATAGACCTGCGCCAGTTCTGCGCCACAGACTCCGCCACGGCTGTTCCAGAAGTTCACGGCGTCGGTTACCGCCGCGACGATTGGCTGCGTGATGAAGGCATTGGGTCCGCTCAGATCGCCAAAGTGATAAATGCTGAAGGTTTCGCCCGTGAGGTCGACCTGGCATTCGGTCATGTCTGACGGGTATTCGACCATGTCTTGTGCCAAACTCAGCGCTCCGCCAGTCACCAGCGTCAGCAGCGCCAGCAATGTGAATAGCTTCTTCATGTCTCGTGTCTCCTTCTCCGCCGGTTGCAATTGTTGCAGTTTCTTAATTCTAGCTTATGCCAAATGAGGGCATGGCGCAACTAATAGGAATAGGGGCGGATCTTCCAGGCGACCTTGCTTATCTCCCAGCGATGGGCGATGCCGCGCGGCTCTAGCACGAGGAAGAGGATGAGCGCCCCGCCAAACAATATGGGGTTGATGGCGCTGGTGATGTTGACGACATCAATGAAGGGAAATAGCTGTGGCAGCCAATCGCTCAACAGCGGTCGCAGTGTCGGGATGATGGCTTCTTGCAGCAGACGGATGAAGGCTACGCCAAACATCGCGCCCAGTGGGAATCCCGCCCCGCCAATGATCAACATCGCCAGCATCTCGATTGAAACATCCAGCTCGAACATCTGCAGCGCCAGGCTGTTGCGCTCGAACGCCAAGAGGCAGCCAGCAATCCCCGCATAGACCGAACTGAGAAAGAAAGCGCGCAGTTTGGTCGCAAAGACATTGATGCCCAGCAGCTCGGCGGCCAGGTCGTTGTCGCGCACCGATATGAAGGCGCGGCCCGTGCGCGTGCGGATGATGTTGCGCGCCACGAACATCAACAGCACCGAAAGCGGCACGATCAAGTAATACATGGCGATATCGCTGGCGAAGCTCAGCGCCTTGCCTATCCGCACCACCGCTTGCAGATCTTCAGCGCCGCCCTCCGCTGCCCCCAGCATAACGCGGTAGGTTCCATGCTTGCTGGCAATATAAGACAGCCCCTGCACCTGGCCATAGCCATCGTAGCGCAGGCTGAGATTGACATCGCCATAAGGCACGACATCGCCACGGGGGTTGATGATCTCGATGCGTGGCGCTTCACCCGTATAGGCGGGCAGATCCACGAAAATCACATCGACAAAGTAGGTGTCGCCAGCCGCGAATTCCAGGGGAATGTCTGTGCCGAGCGCCTCTTCGGCATAAGCGCCAAAAGGTCCGATGATCGGCGCGGGGACGGACAGTGGCCGCGTTCCGCCGGTCAGGTCTTCCATGGGGTAACGCAAGACCCAGGGGATGATGAATTGCGCGGCCAGGGTCGCCATCGCCAGATAGAAGCCTTTGACGCGCAAGGATGGCAAGCCAAAGACCAGCCCGACCGCGCCTGTCAGCAGCGCGCTGACTGGCAAAGCCAGCCAAAAGCTGAAGCCCAGTTCGCGCGCCAATATCGCCGATCCATAGGCGCCTACCGCCATGAATGCGCCATGCCCGAGCGACATCTGCCCGGTGTAGCCAACCAGCAGGTTCAGCCCTTGCACGGCAATGACGAAAATGGCGACGCGCGCAACCAGGCTGACATATTGGTCGCTGATCCAGGCCAAGCCCAGCGGACTCGAATGAGAAAGCATGGGCAACAAGAGCAGCGCGATGAATGCCAGGTTTTTCCACAGCTTGTCGCGCGGACTGCGGTCGATGCGCAAATCTTGCGCATAGCTGGTATCAAAGACGCCGGCCGGGTTCAGGTTCGTCATTGCCGCTCCCTAGATCCGTTCAATGCGCTTCTCGCCGAACAAGCCATCGGGGCGGATGACCAGCACCAGCATCAGCACGACATAGGGCGCCAGATTCGTACCCGCCTGTTCGGATGAATTGATCAATGTGCCGAACTGCTCGACGATGCCGATGATAATGCCGCCCACCAATGCGCCGCTCACCGATTCCAGGCCTCCCAGCAGGACAGCCGGGAAGACGCGCAGCGCCACAAAGCTGATATTCAGCGACAAACCGACTGCGCCACCCTGCAAGACGCCGGCGATGCTGGCCAAGAATGCCGCCGCCGCCCAGGTGATCGCCAGGATCACCCGCACGCGCAATCCCACCGCCTGCGCCAGTTGCTGGTCTTCAGAGGTCGCGCGCATCGCCAAACCCACGCTGGTATAACGGAAGAACAAAATGAAGCCGATGAATGCCAAAATCGCCAACACGAAGGCGATCACCAGCTCGACGCGGATGATGGCAATGCCACCCAGCGCCTCGCGAAAAGCATCCAGGCGTATGGGCTTGAAGCGGCTGTTGGTGGCTGGGTCGACAAAGATGGGCAGGTTCAGTTCGACTGTGCCCCAGACGATCTGCGTAATGCCATGCAGCACTTCTGCAACAGCCAGTGTCATCAGCACCGCAGTGAAGAGCGGCTGTCCGATCAACGGACGGATGGCGAAGCGCTCAACCGCCAACCCAGTCAAGACAGCGCCGGCTGCCGTCCCTGTCAGCGCGTGCAGCCACTGCCAGTCGCTGCCGCCAATCGTCATCAGCAGGCACAGCAGCAAGCTGCCGCCCAGCGCAGTCAACAGGTTGCGCCTTTGCAACAACGCTTTGTAACTGGCGGTCGTCATGACCATCAACATGGTAGCGGCGGAAAGCAGCAGCGCGCCGGGGATGGAGATCTCGCTGACGGTGAAGAAGCTCCAAAAGATCATCCCACCCACAACCATCATCCAGCCATGCGCGAAGTTGAACACGCCCGAGGCTTTGTTAATGACCACAATGCCCAGCGCGACCAAGCCGTATACGCCACCCACCAGCAGTCCCGATATCAAGGTCTGCACGATGCGCGCCGCCTTCTTGCCCGCCAGCTGGTCGCCCACGAAGAGCAACAGCGCCACCGCCGCAGCCAGGTAGAGCGCCCAGGTCAATTGTCGTTTATTCGCGCGTATGAATTCTGTCACATTGTTGCCCTAACGGACGATACAAGTGTCGCCCCTTCATCCAACTCACTACACATCGGCCACATGCAGCTCGGTTTCAATTGTACCCGTGCGTCCATCGCGGTATCGCACTTCTGCGCTGATATGCACCTGCCGCCGCCCGCCATAGATCGCTTCCAGCAACTGATGATACTTTTCGTGCAGCGCGCCCCGCCGCAGCTTGCGAGTGCGCGTCAATTCGGCTTCGTCGGCATCAAACTCCTTGTGCAAGATGACAAAGCGCTTGACCCGCGAATAGGCTGGCAGCGACTCGTTTACTGCGCGCAGCTCTTGGCGGATGATCGCGTAGATTTCGTCACGCTGCGACAAATCGACATAGGTGGTGAAGGCGATGCCGTGCTTCTCTGCCCAACGCGAGACATTCTGGAAGTCGATGACGATGATGGCCGAGACGAAGTCTTTATCCGCGCCGCCGATGGTCAGCATATCTTGCACATACTGGCTGAACTTGACGCGGCCCTCGATGTACTGTGGACTGAAGCGTTCGCCATTCGCCAGTCCAATGAGGTCTTTGACGCGCTCCAGGTAGATCAGGTGCCCCGTGATTTCGTCCATGTGCCCGGCATCGCCGGTGTGATACCAGCCTTCGACATCCAGCGCCTCGCCCGTCTGGTCGGCTTGTTTGTAATAGCCTTTGAAGCGCGCCAGGGTGCGGATGAGGATTTCTTGGTTGTCGGCGATTTTGATCTCTACGCCGGGCACGATCACGCCGACTGTTTCGAAGCGCACATCGCCGCGCAGGTGCAGCGTGCCAAAAGTCTCTGTGGAGCCGTAATACTGGCGCAACTCAATGCCGATAGCGCGGAAAAAGCGGATGATGTCGCCGCTGAGCATGGCGCCGGCCGTCAACACATTGCGCGCCCGCACCAGCCCCAGTTTGTCGCGCAGGGGCTCAAAGATGGCATATTCCCCCAGCCAGCGCAAGAAACGCAGCGACAGCGGCACTGGCTCCTGCGCATCTTCATGATCGATGGCGCGGTAGGCGATTGGCATGAACAAACGAAACATCGCTCGATTCATCCAGCTGGCATCGTTGATGCGGAATTGCACCACGCGCGCCAGATTCTCCCAAACGCGGCTGGGGAAGAGCAAACCAGCCGGCGCGATCTCTCGCATATCTGTGGGCACAGTCTCTGGTCCTTCGGGAAAATTGACCTGCACGCCGTTGATCAAGTGCGAAGTAAAGCCAAAACCCTGCTCGGCCAGCCAAGCCATTGGACTGAAAGAAAGCCAATTGTCCGACTGATGCGTGTCCACATAGGCGGCGTTCATCGCATGCCCGACCACCAGCTGAAAATGCGTGACCTCGGCGAACTTGGGCAGGCTGGTCGTGCCGCTGGTCATGCTGAGGATGATGCTGTCCATGGGCTGGGTCGAGCTTGCCATGTCGTCAAATAGACTCGGCTGCTGCAGTCGCTGCTGCGCGCCGATATCCTCCACCGCGCCGAAGCTGAGCAGCCAGTCATCGTCATAGCCCCACATGCCGCGCTCTTCCCAATAAATGACACGGCGGATCTGCGGATTACTGGCTTTGATAGCCAGCATTTTGTCGACTTGTTCTTGGTCCTGCGCGCAGACGAAAGTGGCATCGGTGGCGTTGATAACATAGTGAATGTCGCTGGGGCTGGCATCGCTGAAGACGCAGCAGGTTTTGCAATGCAGGGCATGCGCAGCGGTCTGTGCCCAATACATCTCTGGGTCGTTCTCGCCGATGATGACCAACGTGTCGCGGGCTTGCAGACCCAGCTGCAGCAAGCCCAGAGCGAAATGCGCGACATGTTCATACACTTCATTCCAGCTGTATTCTTGCCAGATGCCATACCGTTTCTTGCGTTGGGCGGTTGCTTCGCCCAGTTCGGCAACGCGGCGCAGAAAAGCTTTGGACAGCGTATCTTGCTCGGGCGCGACAGGCAGCCGCTGGTCGGGCAAGCGCGTGCCAAACACCTTGCCCGGCACAGCATCGCGGTAGGGGATAGCCGGCTGCGCGCTCATGTTAGTGCGCCTGCTCGCCCAGGTAGGCATCAATAACAGCCGGGTTCTGGCTGATTTCAGCTGGCCTGCCCTCGCCGATCTTGACGCCGAAATTGATGACGGCGATGCGCTGCGAGATATCCATCACCAAGCCGATATCGTGTTCGATCAGCATGATGGTCGTGCCCTGGCGCTCGTGGATATCCAGGATGTAGCGCGCCATATCTTCTTTTTCTTCGACATTCATGCCGGCCATGGGCTCGTCCAGAAGCAGCAGGCTCGGCTCCAATGCCAGCGCCCTGCCCAGCTCGACCCGCTTGCGCAAGCCATAACTCAGTGTGCCGACGATGGATTTGCGGATCGGCTCTAGCTCGAGGAAGTCGATGATTTCTTCGACTCGCTCCCGATGGGCGATTTCTTCTCGCTGCGCCCTGCCCCAAAACAAGGCTCCGGCCAGCATGGATGCGCGCATGTGAATGTGGCGGGCGGCCATCAGATTGTCCAGCACGGTGGCGTTGGTATAGAGCGCGATATTCTGGAAAGTGCGCGAAATGCCCAGCCCGGCGCGCTTGTAGGGCGGCATATGCGTGATATCCCTGCCCTCAAAGCGGATGCTGCCTTGCTGTGGCGCATAAAAGCCGTTAATGCTGTTGATGAGGCTGGTCTTGCCAGCGCCGTTTGGTCCGATGACAGAGAAGATCTCGCCCGTCTGGACCTGAAAATCAACCTGCTGCAGGGCTTTGATGCCGCCAAAGCTCAAGGATATGTCGGCGACATGCAACTTGGGGGCCATACAGGACCTTTCGTTTGCGCTGCGCCGACCATCAGCCTGAACAGCTCGGGTAGGCAGCAGAATCCGCCAGCGTCAACCATCTGTAATTGTACAGACATGTGCCCCACAAGCCAAACGACTTGGTGATACGGCTCAACACCGCGCCAGCAGCCACTCGCGCAGGTCTTTGATAACTTGGTCGCGCTCGATTTCGTTGACAACTTCGTGTCGCAGTCCGGAGTAGATTTTGACCATCGCATCGGACGAGTCGCTCTGCTGCACGAGGAAATGAGCGCCAGACGCGGGCGCCAGCTTGTCCGCCCCGCCGTGCATAGCCAGCAGAGGCAAGTGGATCGTTTGCACAGACGCGCAGATCGCACGCGCCTTACGCACGAGAGCCGCCGATGTCCCGATGCGCCACATGCGCTTCTCGACCAGAGGATCTTCCCGCCACTCTTGCAGCTTGCCTTCGTCGCGCGTCAGGATGCTGTCTGGCCCGCGTGGCGAGATCCGCACTTTCGGGATGAATCGCGCCGCCAGCAGCAACAGCGATACCAGCCAGGCCGGGCGTGTGCGCTCGCCATGGATGGCGACTCCGCTCAAGACGATGCCGCGCAGGTGCGGTGGCTGACGCAAGACAAATGCCAGCCCTATTAACGAACCCATGCTGTGCGCGAAGATGAATGGTGGCAACTGGGGATGCTTCTTGCTCGCGAGGTGAAATAACTGCTCGAAATCATCAACAGCCTCGTTCAGGTCGGGGATGTAGCCACGCAGTCCGCCGCTTCTGCCATGTCCGCGGTGGTCAATGGCATAACAAACCAGTCGCGCATCAGTCAGCGCCGCTGCCACATGGCGATAGCGTCCGCTGTGTTCATTGATGCCGTGCAATATGAAAACTATGCCGCGGATCTTGCCCATCTGCGGCAGCCACTCCCGATAGAAGATCGGACAGCCATCTGCGCTCTCAAACTTGCCTTCATGTTCGATCATGCTCAGCGACACTCACGGGGGCGGACCCCATGCCTCACTGTCGCATTGATTCAAGCTCTCCCCGAATCGCCAGCGCCAGCGCATTCATTTCGGTTTCGTCACAACGCTCCGCCAAGGGTACACCAAGCCGACGCATAACCCTATAAGCGATGTCATCGGGCGCTTGGTCGGGCATGCGCGGCACGATGTGAAAATGAACATGCGGATGATCGGCCGATTCGGCGAATTGCATGATATACGTCTTCTGGCAGCCAGTATGCCGCTTCAGCGCCTGAGAAACCTCGCGAAGCAGCGCGCCGAGGTCAGCCGCTTCCGCAATCGTCAGCTCATTGAGCGATTGCATGTGCCGCCGCACGATCAGCACCAGCCAGCCGAGAAGCGATGTATTGTAGGCGTGAGCGACATCCCAATAGCTGCTGCGATAGATGCTGTCCCAAGGCGGCGCTTCGCCCTCATCGCGCTTGCGCAAAAGCACGCAGCTCATGCACTCTGTCATTGGCTTCCTCCCGCGTTCAGAACTTGCCACATCTACACTGTCCCGCCGAACAGGTCTCGCTCCCGATCCAAACTAGGTGGTCGCGGATGCTGACGGTATAATCCTGCGCGACACGATTCGACAAAAAAATGAGGGCCGATGGCGGAAAATCCCGAGCGATCGAGAGCGCTGGCGCTGGTCGGCATGCCGGGCGCTGGCAAGACAATCTGCGCCGAACATCTGGCAGAGCGCGGATACTGGACACTGCGTTTTGGCGCATTGGTGGTCGATGAAGTGCGGCGGCGCGGCTGGGATGTCAACGCCGAAAACGAACGCATCGTCCGCGAAGAAATGCGCGACCGGCATGGCATGGCAGCGATGGCTGCGCTCAGTTTGCCGCGCTTGCGGGCTGCCCTCGCCGAAAGCCGCCATATCGTCATCGACGGACTCTACAGCTTTAGTGAATACCAGCTGCTGCGGGGAGAATTGGGCGCGCCCTTGCTGCTGCTTGCCATCGTTGCGCCGCGCCACCTGCGCTATCAACGTCTGGCCTGCCGCCCAATCCGCCCCTTGAGCGCCAGCCAAGCCCTGCAGCGCGATATCCGCGAGATCGAGCGGCTGGAGAAGGGCGGTCCTATCGCCATGGCAGATTTCACCTTGCTCAACAGCGGCACAACTGCACAGTTGCTGGCGCAATTGGACGACTTACTGCGCGAGCTGGACTTCCTTCCTTGATTCTGCGCTTGCGGCTCG
This sequence comes from Chloroflexi bacterium bin20, assembly GCA_002238485.1. Classification (GTDB taxonomy): domain Bacteria; phylum Chloroflexota; class Anaerolineae; order Aggregatilineales; family Phototrophicaceae; genus UBA6055. The sequence goes on from MPMG01000013.1 coordinate 19,889, forward strand.
CGCCAATGCTAGACTATAGTTACGAATATGCTCTGTTGGCTTGCGCAGGACCGAGGCGCGCATGACAGCGACTGACTCCATGCAGGAATATCTGGCGGAAGCCTGGCGCATCGCCCATTATCAGCCCGATGACCGCTATGTATCGACATCGGCGCTGGCGGAAGAGATGGGCGTGTCTGCCCCCGCTGTAACGCGCATGGTGCAGCGGCTCAAGCTAGCTGGCTACCTGGAGCACGAGCCCTATCGCGGCATTCGTCTCACCCGCTCTGGCGAACGCGCGGCGCTTGCCAATATCCGCCGACACCGCCTTGTCGAGCGCTTTCTGGTCGATGTCATGGGTTTCGGCTGGCACGAAGTCCACGATGATGCCGATGACCTGGGCTTGGCGGTCAGCGATGCGCTGGTCGACAAAATGGACGTCATGAGCGGCTATCCCAAACGTTGCCCGCACGGCGAGCCTATCCCCAGCGCCGACCTGGTCATGCCGCGCATCGTCGATTATCCGCTTTCTGATGTGGCTGTGCGCCGCGAATATGTCATCAGCCGCGTGCACACCCATGACGAGCAGAAACTGCGCTATATCAGCGAGCTGCGCCTGGAGCCAGGGGCTCGATTCCGCCTGACGACGCGCGCGCCCTTCAAGGGACCCCTGCAATTGCGCGTGGATGGCAAGGCACGACACTTGGGGCACGAGCTGGCTGGCGACCTGCGTGTCTGCAGCGAAGCCGAATATCGGCTTGTCTAGGCGTCTTGTCTGCCGAGTGGTTTCGCGTCCGCGACAGCTTTGACCACAGCCGAGTCCCGCATCTGGTGCAAACGCGCTGGGGCGGCGACCCGCAGACTGTCCGTTTCATCAGCAGCGCCTACAACATTGTCTTTCGCTTTGAGCGCGACGGGCGCGGCTATTACCTGCGCATCTGCCATCATGCGCTGCACAAGCTGGAAAAAGCGCGGCAGGTCATGCACTTTCTGCGCTACCTGGCGGGGCAGGGCGTCCCAGTTGGCGAGCCAGTGCCGTCCCTTAGCGGGACGTATATTGAGCGGCTGCCCGGCGGTTATCATGCCTCGGCGCAATGCGAAGCGCCTGGCAAGCGGATGACCGATTTCGTGGGCGAGCTCGCGGTATACGAAGCCTGGGGACGTTCGCTGGGTTTGCTGCATGCCGCCTCGCGCAGCTATCAACCCGATGCGGACATTGATTATCAGTTCCCGACCGTGCAGCAATTCTGGCGCAATATCGCGCCGGCCATCAAACAGGCATCATCGCAGTTGCAGCAAGTCTATGCGGAATTGAGCGACTGGATGCAGGGGTTGCCGCCGCAGGATTATGGGCTGATCCACGGCGACCATCGCCCGGGCAATGTGATCTGGGACGGGATGACTGCGCGTACAATCGACTTTGACGAACCCAATTATCATTGGTATGCGGCTGATATTTCTCGCGCTTTGCTGGAACTTTGGAATCGTCCGCTGGAAGACCGCGTTGTCAGACGCAAAGCCTTCATGCGCGGCTACCTGCGCGAGCACGCAATCGACGAGCGCTGGATAGAAGAGCTGCCCTTTTTTGTCCAGCACCGCGCGCTGCTGATGGCAGCCTGGACTCTGCAAGAAGGCGGCAGCCCCGGGCGCGCGTATGACTGGGCGCTGAAGAGGGTGGGGTGGTAGTGATTGTCTTAACATTGCATGGATAAGCTGGTAAACTGGATGTGCATAACGCTTATACGCGTGAGGTGCCACATGGTAATTGAAATGGTTGTGGAAGCAGACAAGGAAGAAGAGTTGCCGATTGATGCCAATGATGCTGACGAAACAGTTGACGCGCAGGACTTCATAATTTCCAATTATGGTGCAGACTTTGACGTAGAGGGACTGGTACGGCGACTTGATCGAGGTGACATAGAGATTCCGGATTTCCAACGTGCATTTGTTTGGAATCAGAAAAGGGCATCCCGATTTATTGAGTCCTTGCTAATTGGATTACCTGTTCCAGGTATATTTCTGTATCGCGAGAGGGACTCGCAAACACTGCGAGTGATTGATGGCCAGCAACGGCTCATTAGCCTGAAATCCTATTACAACGGTCAGTTCCCGGGCTCAACCCGCAAGTTCAGATTGACAGGCGTGAATAAGCGATTTGAAGGAAAAGCCTATACAGAATTGTTGCCTGAAGACCGGCGCAAACTCAACAATTCGATCATTCACGCCTCGATTATTCAGCAAGATGCCCCTGACGATAACGGTACTAGTCAGTTCTCCCTATTTGAACGTTTGAATACAACATCGACACCATTGTCTTCGCAAGAGATTCGCGCCACCGTCTACAGAGGCACTCTCAATGAGCTGCTCGTAGAGCTTAATTCTTGCGAAGCGTGGAGAACTCTGATTGGCAAACCTAATCTCCGTAAGCATGATCAGGAGTTAATTTTGCGATTCTTCGCGCTGTACTATGATCTGGCAGACTACAGACGCAATTTGAAAGAATTCCTAAACGAGTACATGAAGGGCAATCAACAGTTGAATAGACATTCGGCCGACGACCTTCGTGAGCTGTTTACTACTACAGTCAGGACGATTCTTGAAAAACTGGACCGCCGCGCATTCAGACGCGATAGAGCCGTTAATGCGGCGTTGACAGATGCGCTAATGGTCGGCATTGCGCGACGCCTTGAAAGAGGACCAATAGATGCGAATATCCGAAACGAATACGAAAGGCTCATGAATGACCAGGAATTTGTAGCATCCATTTCTGCTGGTACATCTCAACTCAACAATGTGCGCACACGAATAGATCTCGCGACAGAGGCATTTGCTGGCGTGGAGTAAGCGATGTACTCGGAAATCGTCGAACGGCAGAATGCGCTTGATCGCTTGTTTGTACTGGCGAATCAACTCCAACTAGATGGCAACACGGACTTGAGAATTAGATCAGCGTTTGAGTCTTATCTCTGCATACGCACATATGCTTTTGTCGAAACTTCCATCCGTACGATTCTCTTGCGGTATGTGCGCCAGGTTGCTGGCGACGACGCTGTAGAGAACTTTGTGGCGTCTCAGCTTAAGCGTCATCCCAACCTCTCGTATAGCGTATTAATCAATCTGCTTGGCAGATTTGATCCCGAATGGGCGACTATGATCAAGGAAAGTACGAACGCAATGATGCGAGTTGCGCTCGACGGGCTTGTAAATCTACGAAATAACATAGCTCACGGCGACGATGTCGACATCTCCCTCAAAGACCTCCAGAGTTATTTCGAATCTTCACAGAGTATCGTTCGGCTTGTCTTTGAGACATGCGAGCCTGTTGCCGAAGTGACGACCGGCATTTAATTCAACCTTCATCCCCGCCCATACAGTCGCCCGCCAAACTCGCTCGCCAGCGCATCGTCCAGTTCATCCGCATAGCCAGCCAGCCGACGGATGATGGCGTCCGCCTCTTCCGCGTCCAGACCCGCCAGCAAGCGCTCGTGATACAGGTAGACCACATCTTCGTGCAGGCCCAGCGCGGCATTCGTCAACTGCAAGTTCAACTCCAGCAGCCGCCGATATAGCGCCAGCAGGTTGCCCGGCGGCAGGTGCATAATAGGCGAAAGCACTTGCAGGTAGCCTTGTTCTTCTGGCGTTAGATAGACCTCAATCAGCGCCGAGCCCCGTTGGAAGTGCCAGCCGAAGCCGCTTGCCACCGCCATCTGCGCCGACTGCGCATCCACGCCGATCGCCTGCAAGATGCCTTCGACCGCCTGCCGAGACAGGTCGATTGGCTGCGCTGGCTCTGGCGATGGTTTTGCGCGGCGTCGAAAGAATCGTCTCATGCTTCGCTCCTTCGTCCACAACGCAGGCAGCGCCCGCCATGGAAACCGACTCGCGCCCCGCAATGCGAGCAGGGATGGCTTGCCGCCTCGCCATAGAGCTGCTTCAGGGTGTCTGTTTGCGCTGCAGGGAGAGCCTCATCAATTGGCAGGTCCCCGCCGCAGGATTCGCAGCTGCGTCCCCCATAGATCGGCGCTCGAGCCAGCCCGCCACAAGCGGGGCAGCAGCGCGCGCCCGGCTGCATCTGCATGTCTCGCTGCGCCTGTTCAGCCAGCGCCAGGATGCTGCTAATCTTCAGCGCCAGAGCCATGCCCCCGCCCGCACTGTTGCGCGTCATGATTCCCAGCAGCTGTCCGCGGTCATCATAGAGCGGATTGCCACCGGCGTCGGGCAGCTTCGCCACAGGCAAGCTCGTCGCCAGCCAATGACCAGCGCCCAGTCCGTCCAGGGCGGTCAGCGTCGCCTGCAAACGCGCCCCGCCAAAGCCCAGCGCGACCAGTTCCTGCCCAACTGCCAGCGCAGTCGGAGGCGCAATAGCCAGCCGGCCATCCAAACGCACAGGCGACTCTGCCAATGCCAAATCCATGCCCGGAAAACGCCGCAGCAGCTTGCCCTCCACCGTCTGCCCATCGGCCAGCGATACAGCCAAATCTCCTGCGCCGCCCAGGGCATAACTCGTTGTCGCCAGCAGGCCAGACTTCGTGACAAACACAGCGCTGGCAACGCCGTTGACTCCGCCGTCGATGCCGACAACGCGCGGAAAAATTGACAGGCTTGGCGCGGGAGGCCGCTCTGCTAACAGGGCGCGGATACCTTGCTGGATCTGCGCATTGTCCGGCGTGAAAGCTAGCGCGTTTTGCAGGCATTGAAGCTTGAAGCCAGCATCGTCGCTCGCTTCCGCCAGCCAGACATGCGCCGCCGCCTGGCCGGCCGCATCCAGCTCGCCAGCATCAAGCAACTGCCGCAGTTTTGTCGCCGCCGCCACATCACCTGCTTGCATTTGGCGGATGGCAGCCCGCAATTCGTCTCGTGCCTGCATGAACTCATTGTAACCGCAGCCCATTGAGAAGGGGATTCTATACCGTGCGCTTGCATGATGCGCGTGCTGTGTTACAAGTAGCGGGGACGATCAGCGAGGGAGAACAACGATGGAAGTCGAAGCGAAACTCGCCGAGATGGGTTTGGCGCTGCCGCCGCCAGTCTTGCCACCGGCGGGGGTCGAGCTGCCTTTCAGCTTTGTGCGCTTGCACGAGGGCATCGCCTACATTTCCGGGCATGGTCCACAGACTGCCGATGGCTCGATAGCGGGTCCTTTTGGCAAACTGGGCGTCGATGTCACGATTGAGGGCGGCTACGCGGCAGCGCAGGCGGTGGGGCTTTCTATGCTGGGCAGCCTCAAAAGGGCGCTGGGCGATCTCGACCGCATCACACACTGGCTGCGGCTGCATGGCATGGTCAATTGCGCGCCCGACTTTGCCCAGCAGCCGGCGGTCATTAATGGCTGTTCGCAGCTGATTTTGGCGCTCTATGGGGCAGAGCGCGGCGCACATGCTCGCTCGGCAGTGGGCATGGCAGCGCTGCCTTTCAATATGTGCGTGGAGATCGAAGGAGCGGTCGCTTATACATGAGTTTTCAGTCGCGGGACAGCAGCAAATTGCCCAAGCTATCGACGCGCGCCTGCCATCCCGCCGGGACATACGTGGTGCTATCCAGTTGGAAGACCAGCGCCTCGCCCGCAAATGTCGCGCCGGGCAGCAGCTTTTCGCGCTTGTACAGATTGATCGCGCCACCTAGCGGCGAAGGCTTTTCGCCGAGGGGCGGGGGCCTGTGCTCCTTGGCATCGCGCGCGGCGAATTCGGGCTTGTCGCTGATGCCGCGCCCATTGACTCGCAGGCTGACAATCTCAACTGTCCGCCAGCGCATGGCATGTCCATAAGTCCTTTCGTGCGCTGCATGAAAGTGATCTGCGGCATCGGCGCTGTAGGGGATAGTTAGCTCGTAGGCTTGCCCTTGATAGCGCATGTCCAAGGAAACAGCGAAGACGCGGCCTTGCTCGTCAATCGCCTCGCGCTGCAATTCACGACGCGCCTGCTCCAGCAGCGTATTTTGGACGCGGAGCAGGTCTGCCAGGCATTCGTCTGTGGCCGCTTGCATCACCGAACGGCTGAAATCGACAGCGACATCGGCCAGCAGCAAGCCCAGCGCGCACAAGACGCCCGGCGTCGGTGGCACCAGCACTCGCGGGATTTCCAGTCGTGCCGCCGCCTCGCAAGCATGCAGCGGACCAGCGCCGCCGAATGCCACCAGGGTGAAATCGCGAGGATCGTGCCCGCGAGCGACAGAAACGCGCCGGATAGCCCGGTCGATGTTGACCGTGGCGATATCAATCACGCCCTTGGCGGTTTCGACCAGACTGAAGTCGATCTGCTGCGCCAAGCCAGCCAGCGCCTTTTCGCCAGCCGGCAAGTCCAGCGCCAGCGCTCCGCCCAGCACATGCTCGGCATCCAGCCGCCCCAGCAGCGCATTGGCATCGCTCAGTGTGGGCAGTGTACCGCCGCGTCCATAGACAGCTGGTCCTGGGTCTGCGCCGGCCGATTCTGGGCCTACTCGCAGCGCGCCGCCGGCATCCACCCGTCCAATCGAACCGCCACCCGCGCCGATCGTTTCGATATCCAGCATGCGCACGCGCAGAGGCAAGCCGTCTACAGCCGATTCGGGGCGAGGAGTCGGCTGCTGGTCTACCAGCGAGACATCGGTGGAGGTCCCGCCCATATCCAGCGTGATGATTTTGTCGCAGCCCGCAGCCCGCGCCAAATGCCAGGCGCCCATCACGCCGGCGGCTGGTCCGCTGAGCGCTGTGTGGATGGCCTGCTGACGAACGCGACCGGCGCGCATCACGCCGCCGTCCGACTTCATGATGCGCAAGGGCAGCGCAGGCGGCAACCGCGTCTCCAGCACGCCGATATAGCGCGACATGACGGGCCTCACATAGGCTTCCAAGGCGACCGTGCTGGCTCGCTCGTATTCGCGGAATTCGGGCAGCGCTTCTGATGACAGCACCACCTGCCATTCGTGCTGGACGATGCCTCGCGACAAGATCCGCTGCTTGACCCGCTGCTCGTGGGCGTCATTGACAAAACTGAACAAAAAACAGACAGCAATCGCATCACATCCCTGCGCTGCCACCGAGTCTAGCACATTTTCCAGCGCCGCCTCATCCAACTCCAGCAACGTGTCGCCGCGAAAGTCGAGACGTTCGGGCACTTCATAGCAGCGTTCGCGCGGGATCAACGGTGGCGGGATGCGCGGATGAATGTCATAGAGATCGGGTCGGTCTTGCCGCCCGATGAAGAGCAGATCACGAAAGCCGGCTGTCGTCAGCAGCGCAGCGCGAGCTCCCTTGCGTTCCAAAATGGCATTGGTGGCGACAGTCGACCCATGCGCCACTTGCTGCAGCGCCGCGATGCCGCCGGGCGTCAGCTCATCCAAGCCAGCCAGCATGGCTCGCTCGGGTTGGACAGGCGTGCTGAGCAGTTTGTGGATGGACAGCCGCCCACCTTCGCTCAACACGAGATCGGTGAACGTGCCGCCAATATCGACACCCGCGTGCATCATTCCATCCCGCTGCCTTGCTCGGATCACAAATGCGCTCATCATAGCACCAGCCCGTCCAAAACAAAACAGGTGACAGCATCGCTCGCTAACATTCTGCTTATGCGCTTCATTTGCAGCGTTTATGTGGCGCTTCTGTTTCTCTTATGCAGCGCGCTTACCCTGCAGGTGTACGTTGAGAGAGAAAAAAGGAGACACAATCATGTTCTACCGCACTCGCAATCCCTACTTCCGCATGGTTGACCGCTTGCTGCAAGATGCCCGCCCGCTCTTGGGCGACCGCAGCGAATTCGCCAACCTCCCCTTGGGACTGGCGCTGGATGTCGAAGAAGCCGCCGATGGCTATACGCTGCGAGCCAACCTGCCCGGCGTCAAGCTGGATGACATCAACGTCAGCATTCACGAAGATGTGCTGACCATCAATGGCGAGACCGCCAGCGAACAGCACAGCGAAGACAGCAAGCTGCTCATCCGCGAGCGCCGCGCCGGCAAGTTCAGCCGCAGCCTGCGCTTCCCCGGCATCATCGAAGGCGACGCAGTGAGCGCCAGCTTTGAAGATGGCGTGCTGACAATCAGCCTGCCCAAAGCCGAGGCCCACACACCGCGGCAGATCCCCGTCAATGTGACTGGCAGCGCGAGCTAGCCAAGAATCGTCCACGACAAAACCTATCCCTCCAAGATCATTGGGGGGATTTTTCGTTGACCGCGATGATGATGTAGGGGCGAGATTTGTTTCGCCCGTCGGAGACCGAGAGGGTTGCTTCCCCCCGACTTTTCGGGGGGACTGAGGGGGGTAAACCCAATACGAAAACTCAGGCTTTCAGGCGATCAAAGTACTGCTTGCGAAACTTGGCAACCTTGGGCGCGACCACATAGGCGCAGTAGCCCTGCCGCGAATTGTTGAGGAAGTAGCCCTGATGATAGCCCTCCGCGACCCAGAAACTGCCAGCGGGGCTCACTTCTGTGACGATCTTGCTGTTGTACAAGCCCTCTTCATCAAGCCGCTGAATAGTCGTGGAGGCGGTTTTTCGTTGCGCTTCGCTGTGATACCAGATGCCAGACCGATACTGCGGACCGATATCCGGGCCCTGGCGGTTGAGCGTGGTAGGATCGTGCACAGTGAAAAATATGTTCAAAATATCCTGAAAACTCACCACCTCGTTGTCAAAAGTCACCTGCACGACTTCGGCATGTCCTGTCATCTTGCCGCAGACTTGTTCATAGGTCGGGTTTTCGACATGCCCGCCCATATATCCCGATAGCGCCGACTCGACTCCTTTTAGTTGGTTGTAGATCGCCTCGACGCACCAGAAGCAGCCACCGCCCAATGTCGTGATTTCCGCGCTCATCATGGTATCTCCCTCTGCTCGTCCAACTCACCTGTCCACAGCTACATCATAAGTCAAGATTCGTTCGTATCGCCATGAACTGCCCGCGTCAAGCACGCCCATTCATCCAGAGACAAGGTTTCGGCGCGCCGTTGGGGATCGATTTTCGCCTCGCGCAGCAAGTGCTTCGCCGCCGCCGCTTTGATGCCCAAGCCGCTGGAAAGCGAGTTCTTCAGTTGTTTGCGCTTTTGGCTGAAGCCGGCGCGCAGGACGCGGAAGAAAGCGGCCGCTCCCGGCAGATCTACCGGTGGCTTGGCATGCGTGTCGATGCGCACGATGGCGCTGTTGATATTGGGGCGTGGCACGAAAACCGCCGGGCTCAGCTTGCCGATGATGCGGGCCTGTCCATAGAACTGCGCTGCCACTGACAGCAGATTCTGCGCGCCCGCCCCGCCTACGATGCGCTCGGCGACTTCATATTGCATGGTCAGCACCAGACGGCGCGGCGGCAATCGCGACTCGATAAAATGCCAGATGATGGCGCTGCTGATGTAATAAGGCACATTCGCCACCACGACATAATCACCCGCGCCCAGCAGCGCCGCGATATCCAGCTTGAGGATGTCGCCGAAGACGAGGTAGACATTGTTCGCATCGTCAAAGCGGTCCTCCAAGATGGGCTGCAAGCGCGTATCCAGTTCGATGGCATAGACTTGCCGGGCTTGTGCCGCCAGGCACTCTGTCAATGCGCCTGTGCCAGCGCCGACTTCGACGACTGTGTCCGTCGCTGTGATCTCGGCTGCTGCGACCAGCTTCGCCAGTGTGCCCGGATCGTGCATGAAATGCTGGCCCAGGCTCTTCTTGGGAAGCACTTGGTATTGTTCAAGCAGCGCTTTGGGGCTATGTGACATGGTTCACCTCAGCTTCACAGTTGACCATAGGCGCGCGATTCTGGGTAGGGCGGGTGTCTGTGGCGCGGTCAGTTTCTGCTACACTGGATGCGTTAAACAGGCACAAACGCGACCACTATGCCCATCGATTCTCTGGCTATCCCGCTCTTCATCTTCCTGCTGCGCGTCGGCAACAACGTGATCGGCACGGTGCGGCTCATCCTAGTTTCGCGGGGACGGCGCGCCTGGAGCTTTGGATTCGCCGCGCTGGAGTCGCTGCTTTTCGCGTATACAGCCGGTCAAGTCATCACCGATCTGGAGAATTTGCCCAAGCTGGCGGCTTATGTGCTGGGCTTCGCGGTTGGCGGATTCGTCGGCGTGCAGGTTGAGAATCGCTTTGTCAAAGCCTATGAATGCGTGACCGCCATCACCTCGCGGGAAACAGCGCACCAAATGGCGCTGGCGCTGCGCGAGGCTGGGCATGGCGTAACCGAGATCATGGGCGAAGGCGCGCACGGCGAGGTCGAAGAGCTGCGCATCATCGTGCATCGGCGCGACTTGCCGCAGGCCATCCGCATCATTCACGCTATCAAGCCAGATGCCTTTGTGACGGTGGAACATTCCGAGTTCATCCGCGGCGGTTGGATCCGCGCGCACCGCAAATGAGCCTGCTGCTGTGATCAGCAAGATTGCCGATACGCCCGGCGGCGTTCTACTGTTCGCAGCGGCCGGCCTGCTGATGTTCTTTGGGCTGCGGCTGCATCAGCTGGATGCGATTCCGCTCTTCATTGACGAAGCGATCGCGGTCGAGCGTGCGGATGATGTCTTGAACGGCATCTATTTGCGGCATGCATCGCATGGCAAATTCTTGCAGCCCTATCTTTATCTGCTCTTCCAGGTTCAGCAGGGCGCATGGTTTGTCGCACGCGCGGTTGCCCTGCTCTTGACTTGCCTGGGCATGGCGGCGGGGCTGGCCATCGCCCGTTGCTATGGCGGTTTTCAGGCTGTCGCGCTGGCTGTCGCGCTCTTGTCGCTGTCGCCCATGCTCTTTTTCTTCCAGCGACTTTCTCTCGCCGATACCTTTCTGTCTGCCACGCTTCTGCTGTGGCTTTGGTCCTTGCTGCGCTTCTACAAGCGCGATGAGCCGAGCCTGCCCGCCATGGCTGTCTGTGCGGCGCTTTTTATTCTGTCGCTGTTGGTCAAGGCGTCGGCGCTTTTTTTGCTGCCCCTGACGCTGGTGTTGGCGCTGCTGTTGCCGCGCTGGTCGATGACAGTGCGTGCGCGGGCATTGGCAGGCTTGTACTTGGGCATGTTCGTCCTGTGGCTGCCCTTTGCGCTGGCGCTGGCATCGCGCGGACTCGACTACTTCGGTCAATTCCACAATCTGGGCGCGGCGACAGCGCATTCCTTGCTGGATGCCAGCCGCATCGCCGCCAATCTTCGTTCCATGCTGGAGGGCTTGCTCAGCTATCATGGCGCTCCCTTCATCGTCTGTTTGCTGGCGGTCCTTTTGTTTGCGATTTGGCTGCGGTCCCGCATCATGCTGTCGCTGCTGGCGGCGGGGATCGGCTTCGGACTGGCGCAGATCTTGCTGGGAGGCGCTCGCTTCTTCCGCTATTTTTTGCCGATGCTGCCTTTCCTCTTTCTGGCGGCGAGCATTGCTCTTCCTGCGCTGAATGAGGTTGCTGCCAATCGAAACCGGCGCGGTCTGTTGCCGATCGCCTGGGCGCTGTTGTGCCTCTGGGCAGTCACTTTTGCCGTGCCCAGCCTGCACAAACTTTACACCGATCCGGCTGCCGCAGCGTTGCCGTCTGGTGACCGCACTGCTTATTTTGAAACCGACTCGGCAGGATTCGGCATTCCCGAACTGGTAGAGCTGTTGGACGACCTTGCGGTTGACGCTGCTGTGGATGTCGAAGGCGCGTTCAGCAATTGCGCCAGCCTGCGCTTGTATGTGGCGCATACAGAGCGCGTGAGGGTGCACTGCCCCAATGTGCTGGCAAGCGAGCGGCGCGCCAAATACCTGAATGACCACCTGCTCGAACAAGCAGCACTGCATCAAAGCTACTATATCGTGCTGGAGGCAAGGACTGTCGTCAATCTGGCAAGGCTGACGGCGGTTGATTTGATTCCGGTGGCAGAATTCGCGCGGCCCGGCGGTAAAAGCGCCTTGATGCTGTATCGCATCGAGTGAGTGGCGCGGCTAGTCTTCGTCCAGCTCCAGATCGACAAAATAGGTCGGATACGCCAGCAAGCGGTGCACTGGGCATTTGCCGGCGATATCGCGCAGCCGCGCCAGCTGTTTGTCATCCAGATCGCCATGAAAGACCAGCGCCTCGCGGACTTCGTGCACAAACAGATCGTCTCCTGTGTGCGCGGGATAGTCGCGTCCGCGGAAGCGCTCGTAATCCAGCGCCACATCCACGCCCTGCAAGTCCCAACCCTTGCGCTCGGCATAGAGTCTGCATGTGATCGCCATGCACGAGCCCAGCGCGCCCAGCATCATCTCGCCTGGCGTGGGACCTGTGTCGCTGCCGCCAGCTTCCAGGGGTTCGTCGGCATGCCATTCGTGCCCGCGGATGCGGATTGTCGTGACTGTTCCCTCGCCCAACGTTAATTCAACCGGCATGGTCTTCTCCGTTGTTGTCTGGTGGAAAAAGCAGGCTCAGCTCCAGCTCAAAGCCGGGCAGGGCAGTCCCGCCGCCCAGCTTGCCCGCGTGATCGATGATCTGCTGCTGCATTTGCCCCTCATCGTCCAGTCGCCACTCTTCGACTTCGCTCTGCTCGGGCAGCACCAGCCAGACGATTTCGCTGCCGTGTCGCAGGTAGATTTCGGCTTTGCGTCGCAACTGGCTCATGCTGTTGCTGGGCGACTTGATCTCGATTGCGATGTCGGGAAATAAAGGCGCATAACCTTTGGGTCTCGGCTCTGGCACTCTAGCCGCGCGAGTGAAAGCTATATCAGGAACTAGAAGAGTGCGCCTTGTGTCTGGCGGATGCGCACTGAGTTCAACATTTACCGAACCGAGTTTGCGCGGTTTGACATAGAGCAGCAACAGATAGGCGATTAGCGCTGCCAGTTCAGAATGTGTCCAGTTAGGCATAGGATCCTCATGCAGCTCGCCATCAATCAGGTAGAAGTAGCGCCCTTCGTTGGCGGGGTCGCATTCCAATGCCCAGACATCATCAACGGTATAGGTCTTTGTATTGACGCGCGGCAACTCTCTGACCGCCATGTTCAGCCTCCCGCATGGACTTGTAGCAACTATAACACAGGCAGCGCCCGCTTTTGTCAGGGCAGTGAATGTCAGCGCGCCATCACAAGCTGTAGCCGCCTGGAGGGATGGCCAGCAGGTAGAGGATCGACAAGCCGGCGATGAGCAGCGGCAGCAGCAAGACCACAGCCAGCAGCGGCTTTTCATCACGCAGATGCATGTAGAACCAGATGACCAACGTGGATTTGATGACGGCGATGACGAGAAGTATGGCGGCTTTGATGGCTTGCAGCGTGGCGGCGGCGTCTGGGGCATCGTGAATCGCGCCTTTGAGACCCTCGGCGCTGACCACTTCGATGACAGTCAGAATCGCCAAAGCGACGAAGACAACCGTGTAGATGCCGCCCTCGACCGTGATTTGCCTGCCCAGCAGCGTGACGGTATTGTTGTGATGCCCGTCGTCTTGATGTGTCGCTTGCGCCATGATGCGCTCCTAAACTAGGTATATCAGCGTGAACAACATGATCCAGACGACATCGACAAAGTGCCAGTAGAGTCCGAACATCTCAATGCCAATCGGGTTGCGGTCATAGCGACCTTTTGCGCCGCGCCGCAGCACTTCCAGCGCCCACAGCACGCCCACGAAGACATGCGCGCCATGAAAGAAGGTCGGCGCATAGAAGCGCATGCCCAAGGTGCTCCACTGCGATTCCAGGTCGTAACCCAGCACGATGCCCAGATGTGACAATTCGCTATATTCAATATATTGCCCGCAGAGGAAGACGATGCCACCCAGCGCCGTCAGCCCGATCCAGCGCAGCATGCCGGCGCGGTTGCCCCGCTGCATGGCGCGCAAGCCCATGACCATGAAGAAGCTGCTGGCCAGCAAGACAAATGTATTGGCGGTCACCAGCCCCACGCCCAGCTTTTCGTGCGCTTGCGCCACTACATCCGGTTCGTTGATGCGCAGCAGCACATAGCCAACGATCATGATGGAGAAAATGACGACCTCGGATGCCAGGTAGAGCCAAACGCCCAGCTTGAGGTTGTTGTTGCTGTCTTCGACGCTCATATGCCCGTGATCGGCCTGGGCGGGCGCGCTTAGCTGGTCGGCTGTCAGTTGTGCCATGCTGTGTCTCTCGCTTTACTTTTGATAGCCGATAGCCCGCGGAATGGCGCGGATGACATTTGCCACGCCGCCGGCGATCTTGCCCGTCTCGCGGATGGGCAGGATCTGCGTGCGCTGCCCGTCGGTCGGGTCGATCTCTTTGGCTTCGCGCAGTCCGCGATGCGCCAGATAGAAGAACAAGGCGATGCCACCCGCCGCCAGCGCCAGCGAAACAAAGATGACCAGAATGAATCCCAGCAGCACAGTGAATTGGCTCGTGCCTTCAATCGTCTGGTTGGCGAAGTCGTCCGGCGGCATGACCAGCCCGAGTACTTCTTGAATGGGGATGATAAAGTCGCCGAAGCCATTGGCTGCAAAGTCGGCATTGGGCTCATGGGCGATCTGCAAGCTCAAGCCGTGGGGCAGCAGCGCCGCCGTGAACAGCACGATCGTGGTTAGGACCGCCAACGTCAATACCAGGAAGAGTTGCCCGGCATAAAAAGCCATCGTCTGCCATAAGCAGGAAAGGCTCATCAACAAGACGCCCAGTGTGCCCGGGATGCCGGCGATTGCGCCCAGGAAGAAACGCCAGCCGCCAAAAATGCCCAGCCAAACGAAGAACCATACAAAATTGATCAGCCAGCGCAGCAGCAAAAAGCCGAAATCCAGGTAGGGGAATTGCACCGGTTTGGGCGAGTCGTTGATGATGCGCCAAGCCATGTCCCAGCACCACTTGCCAGCGCGGAAGACAGGACCTTCTGTGCGCAGGGAGAAATCTGTTTCTGGCGCTTGCTCTTCTTCATGCGCATGCTCGCCGTGTTCGCTCATCTTGGGGTCGAATGCGCCGACGCCCCACATGAAGGTTGCCATGGAGACAAAAGCCGCCAGGACCAAACCCACCTGCGCGCCTTCGCTGGTTTCGGCATTCATCCACACAGGGTTCATATTTTGCAGAACCCGCGTTGCGTAGACGAAAGCCAGCGAGCCGATGAAGCCCACGATCATCGCTGGTATCGCCCGCGTCATTCCTGGTTTATCCATCGTTTGTCGCTCCTATGCCGCAGACGCCAGCCGAATAGTCCAAAGCGTGTCCATGCGCCAGTCCATTTTTCAGCGCAGCCAATAGAGCACTACATAAAACAGAATCCAGGCGACTGTGACAAAATGCCACAGCTTGGCACTGCCTTCCACCGCCCAGCCGGCCGCCTCGCCGCCACGATATGCGCCTGCGACCGCTCGCCGATACACCGCCAGCATCACGCCCAAAATCGCCAGCGCATGCACAATGTGAAAACCGGTCATCAAGCGCATGGTTACGCCATATTGCGTGGCCAGCGCCGCTTCCGAAACCGCCGCAAACTCGCGCGCGATCAAAGCCATGAAGACGATTCCCAGCGCCAGCGCCAGCCGCCAGCATAGCGCAAAGACGTTCACTTCTGCGCCGCGAAAAGCTGCCAGGCCCCGCTGCACAAAAATTGTGCTGCACAACAGCGCCAAGGTTGCCAGGCTGGGCAGCAACGGCTCGAAAGGCGTCACGCCAAGGGGAGGCCACTGCGCATAGCTGAAGCGCAACTGCCAGTTGACCACGATCAAGGCGAAGAACACCATGATCCAGCTGATCTGGAAGATGCTCATGCCCAGGCGGTTGTTTTTCAGACGCAGCGCTGCAGCACGCTGGTCGCGAGGTTTTGCCTTTTGCCCGTGGCTGATGCTGGTGCTCATTGCGCGCTCCACCCTGGCTAGTGGCTGCCGCTGGCGGGTCTGCCATTGCGGAAGGTTTCATCGACAGCGTCCAGATAGGCAGTTGCCGCTTCGGTGCCATAGCCATAGGGGTCTTCGTAGGGAATGGGATCGTCGATGAAATTGGTCACGGGCGGCGGAGAGGTCGTCGCCCATTCCAAGGTCAGCGCGCGCCAGGGATTTGCGCCGGCGATTGGTCCGCGGAAGTAAGAACGAATGACATTGTAGACAACGATGAAAGTGGAGAAGCCCAGCACAAACGCCGCTATGCCGATTAGCTGATTCCACTGCGTGAAAGCCGGGTCATACACAGCCACGCGCCGCGGCATCCCCAGCATGCCCACGATATGCATAGGGAAGAAGGTGAACAGAAAACCAAAGTAGGTGAAGACGAAATGGATGCGCCCCAGCCGCTCGTTCATCATGCGCCCGGTGACCTTGGGAAACCAGTGATAAAGCGCCGCATAAATGGCGAAGACGCTGCCGCCAAAGAGCACGAAATGGAAGTGGCTGACGACAAAATAGGTGTCGTGCACATGAATGTCAAAGGGCAATGCCGCCAGCATGACGCCGGTGATGCCGCCGATCACAAACATGGAGAGGAAGCCCAAGGCGAAGAGCATGGCGCTGGTGAAGCGGATCTTGCCGCCCCAGATCGTGCCCAGCCAGCTGAACATTTTGATGCCCGTCGGCACGGCGATGATCATGGTGGTAATCATGAAAGGAATGCGCAACTCGGGCTGCAAGCTGGTGAACATGTGATGCGCCCACACGGTGAAGCCCACGAAGGCGATGCCCATGCTGGACAAGCCGACCATGCGATAGCCAAAAACCGGCTTGCGGCTGTGTATGGACAGCACTTCGGACAGCACGCCCATGCCCGGCAGCACCATGATGTAGACGGCGGGGTGGCTGTAGAACCAGAAGATATTCTGCCACAGCAGCACATCGCCACCGCCCGCGGCATCAAAGAAGGTCGTGCCAGCCACGCGGTCGAGCAGCAGCAGGGTCAGCGCGCCAGCCAGAAAGGGCGTCGCCATCACCGCGATGATGCTGGTAGCCAGCACCGCCCAGCACAGCAGGGGCATGCGCCACAGTGTCATGCCTTCCGGGCGCATATTCAAAATCGTGACGATGAAATTGATCGAGCCCATGATGGACGAGATGCCCAGCAGATGCGCGCCCAATGCCCAAAGCGTCTGCCCATCGCCACTGAAAAGCGTCGACAGCGGCGGGTAGGATGTCCAGCCCGCTTCGGCCGGCGTTACGAAATAACCCATCAAAATGATGATAGCGGCTGGCGGTATCAGCCAAAAAGCAAAGGCGTTTAACCAGGGGAATGCCATGTCTTTCGCGCCCAGCTGCAGCGGCACCACAAAGTTGCCAAATGCCGCCCACATGGGGATGATGAACAGGAAGATCATCACCGTCCCGTGCATGGTGAAGAGGCTGTTGTAGGCAGAGCCCGACGCCATCAGATCCAGCGCTGGCGTCAGCAGCTCCAGCCGGATGCCCATGGCCATGGCGCCGCCCACCAAGAAGAACAGGAATGAGCTGACGCCATATTGCACGCCGATGATCTTGTGATCGACGCTCCAACGCAGGTATTCGCCAAGTGCCGGGCGACTTACCGCTTCGTCCGCCTGACTGTTTCCTTGTGCCCCGATCGGGACAGCAATGGTTGCCATGGTTAGTCCTCGTCTGGTGCTTAGCTGCTGTCTGTTTCTGCTTCATCACCTTGTCCAAAGGTGATATCGACCTCAAGCCCAAAAGCGGTTTCGATAGCGGCTGGGATGGCGACGGTCTGGTTTTCGATATCGCAATCGCTCTGCTCGCCCTGCGTGCACAAATAGGCGGCAATGGCATAAAGCTGCTCGGCGCTCATGGCATTGGCATCGGTCTGGTCGGGCCCAAAAGCAGCCATCTGTTCGGTATAGCCGGGCACAACAAATGCCTGCGAATTCCAGACGGAAAGTACGATGTATTCTTCTGCTGATTGGCCTGGCACGCGTTCGCCAGCGCGGTCGGCGATGCCATTCAGCGAGGGACCGGTGCTGCTGGTCCAACCCAGGCTGTCCAAGGTATGGCAGCTATTGCAGATGTATTCCTGGATGAGGATCTCGCCGCGCAGCACGGGGTCGGCGGGGGGATTCAGGATGGCATAGATGGCTGGTTCATAGAATTGCTGCAAGAACTGACTTTCGTCCTCGTAGACGATGACTTCGCCGGTCATGCGTCCGTGGCCATCGCCGCATAGCTCTGCGCAGACGATCGGGTAGGATGCCGGATAGGTCTCGTCTTCGACGCGCACGGGTGTAAAGCGGATTTCGGTGGGACGTCCGCCAGTGGCCGGGTTGCCCGGCAGCAGATCTTGCTTGACGCGCATCGCTGGCGCCCAGTAGGAATGGATGACATCCTGCGTGCGCAACTCCAGCTCGATATTCTGCCCGATGTAGGTGTGCAGTTTGTTGCCGCTGTTGATGACGATCTGCGCGCCCTTGGGGTCGATCTGCCCGGTCTGATAGGTATGCGTCCAGGCATAACGCGCGCCGTTGACATTGATTTTGACTTCAGCGCCATCGACCATGTTGACGGCGGCTTTGGGCTCAGTATTCTGCATCCAAACATTGAAGCTGAGCACAGCCAGGAAAACGACCACGCCGGCTGGGATGATCGTCCAGACGATCTCCAGTAGCGCGTTGCCATGATAGGTGGGACCATCGCTTTGGTCGCCGTTCTTCGCGCGGAAGAAGATGACCGAAATCAACAGCATGCCTTGAATCAGGAAAAAGACGATGCCGCCGATGATGACCAGTACATAGAAGAGCTCGTCGACGCTCTTGGATTCGGCGGAGGCTTGCGGTGGCAGCACCACTGGCACAAAGCTGGTGAACCAGTTGATGCCGATAACGCTCACCAGCAGAAAGATGGCGGCCACCACCACCGCGGCAGGGCTGATTGACGGACTACGATTGCGGTTGTTGTTCATCTGCGAGACTCACCTGCCATTCTGCGCCGCCAAAATCGCCAATCGTCGCGGCGGCTGCGGGTCAGATTATGCCGCTTGTACTATTGTTCACAAGTGTAGACGAAAGCCGCTCTCATTTCAAGTTCCTGTCTGTCGCGAATTGCGTTATGCTTGCCCCGGGCGAACAGTCAAAGATGGCGAATGATGAAGGCAACTGAGCGCGCAGTCGAAGCCCCGCAATGGCTGACAGCCAGCATCAATATAGCCTTGGCTGCGGTTGTGTTAGTGCTCGGCGTCGTGACCTTCTTCGCCACGTTGGAGTTGGCGCTGCTGGCCGGCGCGCAGGTGATCGTCAGCACAAACGACAGCCCCGTGCAGGGAAGTTATGCGCTGGGCACGTTGCGCAATCTGTGGTTGATCGGCGGCGGCGCAGTGACGATGGCATTTGTTATCTTCACGCTGGACTACTTCTTCAAACATTGGCGGCAAGCTGGCGCGCGGCGCATCTTCTTGCGCATGCTGGCTGTGGAGCTGGCGGTCATCGGCGCGACGGTGGTGATGGGACTCGTATGACACTGCTCAAATGGACTGAGAATGATTCCGAGAATCTTCTTACCATTGCCGAGGCGAGTCGCTGGGCATCGAGCCGCTACGAGCGACCTGTATCGCGGTCAAATATCACTTATCTGGTGACTTACGGCCGCGTCCGCAGTGTGATACGCAATGGCAGCATCATGGTCGACCGGGACCAGCTGCAGCGCTATTACGATGAAGAAATGGCCGCACAGCGAGAAGCGTACAAGCAGCTGGAAGCGGACATCAACCGGCGTCTGGCATTTACAGAGTATTCCGAAAAAGAGCGAACCAAGCATGTGCATCGGCTGCACCCCTACAAGGGTAAATTCATTCCACAGTTGGTCGAATACTTCTTGGATGATCACATCGACGAATACAAGAGTGCGGTTTACTTTAAGCCTGGCGATATGGTGCTCGATCCTTTTTGCGGTAGCGGCACGACACTCGTACAAGCCGCAGAACTTGGCATTCACGCGGTCGGAATCGATGTTTCGGCTTTCAACACCATGATTTCCAATACCAAAGTACGCCGTCATGACAATCTTGCGCTCGTCGAGCACATTCGCGAGATAAGCCGCGCGCTCATGCAGTATTACGAGAATGAGGGCTTTCGGGAGTTTGATAATGAACTGGCAGCGGCGCTGTCCGAATTTAATGCAACTCGCTTTCCCTCACCGACTTTTAAGCTGCGCGCGCGACAAAAAGACTTCAATGCCAACGCGTATGGCGCGGAGCAGTCAGGCATTTTCGCCGAAACATTTCAGGCATTGGTAGCCAAGTACGGCATCAACCTGGAGAGCGCAGGCTCGGCTTTCTTGGATAAGTGGTATCTTCCGTCTGTGCGTGCCGAGCTTGAGTTGCTTTCAGCGCAGATCAAGCGAATCGCAGATCATGCAATGCGCGAAACATTGTGCGTAATCCTTTCGCGTACCATCCGCTCGGCGCGGGCAACGACTCATCTGGATCTGGCCACGCTGAAAGAACCGATGCGCTCGACATACTACTGCCGAAAGCATTTGAAAATCTGCAAACCGCTCTTCACCCTGACTGAGTGGTGGGCGAGATATGCTGACGACGCGGTGCGACGATTCGTCGAATTCGACAAGATACGCACGGATACTTACCAGATAGCTCTAACCGGCGATTCCCGTTCGTTGCCACTTGACAAGCTGCTGGCGCTCAAGCAGCCCGCGCTTGTCGAGATTTTCCGCAAACAAAAGATCAGCGGCATTTTTACGAGTCCGCCTTATGTCGGTATGATCAACTATCATGAACAGCACGCTTATGCCTACGAATTGCTGGGCATTGAGCGCCGCGATGACAAAGAGATTGGTCCGCTTTTCAAAGGAAAGGGCAAGGCGGCGCGCGCCTCGTATGTTGAAGGCGTTTCCGATGTCTTGCGACATTGTCAAAAATACTTGAAGAAGGACTGCCATGTCTTTCTCGTCGCGAACGACAAGCACAATCTGTATCCCGACATTGCTGAGCGCGCGGACATGAAAATCGTGAGCCAGTTCAAGCGCCCGGTGCTGCGCAGGTCAGAGGTCGACAAGTCGCCATATTCAGAATCCATTTTTCATTTGCGGCGCAAGTGAGTCAGCCAGGACGAGTGCAGAATATGGCGGCATTATCAGAGCTAACGCGCACATTAATCAGCGCGCATCTTGAAGTATTTGTCGAGAACCTCGTCAATGATTATAGAAACCGCGCTGTCGAACCGATGGTAACCCCTGCGGGCTATTTATCACGCACTGATGCGAAAGGCAGTCTCAAACCGTTTCACGCGGCGATTGTGCCCAGCGAAGTCTTGCGCATCAGCGCCTTTGAGCGAGGCTTGGTCACGAGATTGGGTTCCAGCTTGGAACAATGCGCTTTGCTTATCGCTCGTCAGCGTTATCCAGAGGCACAGCGCGGTTACGAATTGAGCGGCGATATTAGTACCAATGCGCTGGCGGAAATCGACCGACAATTAGATGCATTTGAACGGGTGAATTCGGACGGCAAGCGCCGGCCTGCGCTGAATGACATGGTAGATGCTGTGTTGCGTGTGAACTCCGGTGGACCCACGGCCGAGCGCCGGAAGAAGGTAGACCTGTTCCTGCGCTCGTCCTCAGGCAGCGAATATTATTTTGAAATGAAGTCGCCCAAACCAAACAAAGACCAATGCGCGCGAATCACGCAAGGCATTTTGCAGGTTCACGCTCTGCGCCAACAAGCGCGACCAAAGGTCAGATCTTACCTGGCTTTTCCTTATAATCCCTATGGCAACTCAAGAGCAGATTACAACTGGTCATATCCTAAGAACTACTTGCCTTTTGATGAAGCTGTGCTCGTCGGCGACGAGTTTTGGACGCTGCTAGGCGGTCCGGGCGCATACGAAGAGCTTCTTGAGATTTATCACTATGTCGGGCGCGTCAAAGGGAAGTTCATCGCCGAAGCGCTGGCCTTTGGCAACTAGGCTCGATCTCACAACCCCGAAAAATAATAGTACTCGAGGATATCCCGCGTGAGTGGCGCCGCGACAGCCGAGCCTTCTCCGCCATTTTCTACCAGTGTGACGATAGCGATTTGCGGCTCTTTGGCTGGCGCATAGGCGATGAACCAGCTGTGCGGCAGCTTGCCATCGCCCGGCACTTGCGCTGTGCCTGTCTTGCCACAAACGCCCAAATCGAGCAGCGGCGAATGCAGAAAATACCCCGATGCCGTGCCCGAATAGGCGCTGGTGACATCGCACATGCCGCGCTGGATGATCGCCAGGTTATCTGTGTCCAGAGCCAGATCGCGCATTACATCGCGCTGGGCAACCGGCTCGCGATCGTCCAGGATGCCTTGCTCGCGCACCAAATGCGGACGCAGCAGATAGCCGCCGTTTGCCACCGCCGCGTACATCCGCAGCATTTGCAGGGGAGTAACCTGCACCTCGCCTTGCCCGATGGACAAGTTCACCGCGTGTGCATAAGACCAGGGCACACCAGTCAGAGTCTGTATTGAATCTGGCGCGGGAATGTAACCGGCTGCTTCGGCAATAGCGCCGATGCCAGTCGGCTGCCCCAAACCCAGCTTGTGCGCATAACCTGACAACAGCTGCGGGTCTTTCGCATGTAGCCGAAAGCCGACTTCATAAAAGAACGGATTGCAACTGTTGGTGATGCCCGTCTGCACCGACATCAGTCCATGCCCCGCGCGCAGCCAGTCATACCGCAGATCGGCGCCGTATGACCAGGTGCCGATGCAGGTATAGCGACTGTCTTGCGTATAAACGCCGCTTTCCAGCGCCGCGACAGAGCTCATCACTTTCATGACCGAGCCGGTGACATACGTGCCCTGCGTACCACGATTGAGCAGCGGATTGCGTTCATCGGCGATCAGCTCTTCCAAGGCTGTATACGCTGCCTCGCGCCCCATTGCCGGGAAAGGATTGAGGATATTGCCGTCATAGGCGGGGTAGCTGACCAGCGCCAGTATGTCGCCATTGTTGACATCCATGATGATGACAGCCGCGCCATTGGTGTCGTCCGCGAGGGCGCCATTGACGAAGGCGTCGCCGAGAGCGCTGCGGATATGTCGCTGCAAATCGGCATCGATCGTCAGCCACAAGCTCTGCGGGACTTGCGAACGCGCCTCGCTCAGCATGCGCAGACGCCGTCCATCCGCAGCCACCAGCGAAAGCCGTCCGCCGGGCGCCCCCGCCAACGTGTTGTTCATGCTGGCTTCGATGCCGGCTCTACCGATGATGGTCTCGGCATGCAAGCCGGCTTCCAGCAAGCTCGGCAACTCTTCGGCATCTGCATAGCCGACATGCCCGATGATATGTGGCATCAGCGCGCCATCCAGATAACGCCGCGTTGGCTGCTGCACGAAGTCGGCGTCACAGACAGGCTCGATACGGTCGTGCAAGCGAATAAATGTGTCTCGTTCAATCACGCCGGCGTCAACGATCCAGTCGGGCTTGGATTGCAGATTGAACAATTCGTCCATTTCGGCAGCGGTCTCGCCTGTGGCTTCTGCCAACGTCTGAAAACAGGCTTCGCGGTCAGGGATGCGGCGGTTGTCGACCAGGATGCGCACGACCCGACCATTTTGGTCAGCCAGCGCTGTGCCATAGCGATCGTAGATATTGGCGCGTCCGGGCAGCTGCGCCTCGAATACCAGCCGCGCGCCTTCGCCCATCTCGCGGAATATATCGGCGCGCGACCAAGCGATGCGCCACTCGCCAACCTGTGAATCCACCACCAGATGCAGCATTCGCTGGCTGTCTGAAAAACTGCCCAAAATATCCGTATGAAATGTGACTTCGTACTGCAGAGACAAGAAGCGCCCTTCGCCCGTCAATGTTTGCAGCTTGTAGTCCAAACTGTCAAAGCTCATGGCAGCATGCGCCTGCTCATACAGCGCGCGAAACTCCTCCAGCGGAGTCAACTCGCGATTGCGGAAGGTCAGCAGGCGGTGCATGGCATCCAGATCGCCGACCTGCCAGGCATCCAGAAAGCGGCGCGCGGTTTCAGCGGCGGCGGCCAGATCGGTTGCGACGGGGACCTGCGTCGCTTGGGGCGCGGGCTGATCGTTCGCCGTGGCGCAGGCGCACAGGATCGAGGTGCAGCAAAGCAATAGGACGGTCAGCAGGCGCACGGCAATCCGACTCGGCTCGATGAAACAGCCACATCATTATAGGGCAAGCGCAGAATCGAGACGCGGCAGAAAGGGCTTATTGCGCGGGTTGGCTGGAGGCGATCACTTCTATGGCAGTCAACTGAAGAAAATCGCCGCTCCTTCTTTCCATATTGGGCAGCCGAGCGCCAGTCTGCGGGTCATAGAAGCCTGATACCAGCGAGTATGCGCCGGGCGGCAGGTCGGCGGGCAAGCGCAAAATGAAATTGCGGCCCAGCAAGATCTCGTCCGGGTCATCCCAGCTGCTGCTGTCGCGGCGGCTGTCAAAGAGCGGGATGCCGTCCACCTGCGCGGCGATTTCGCCCTGGTCATTCAGCAGGTGGTTGAAGACATGCAAGGCGCTGGCTGGCGCGCTTTCGGCAGCCCAATAGTGGCGAAAAACGATGTCATCTCCCGCTTGGGCTGTCGTCGCGCTGATGTCGTAGCCCAGCAGGCGAATCGCGCCAAGCTGCCCCGCATGATCATTTTGCATGGGATGCAAGCGCAGGACGACCATGCTGGGTCCGCTAAAGTTGGAGTCTGGCGGGTAGCTCTTGAGCAGGACAGTCTCGTCGGGGAAGTAGACGCGCGGGTCATCTGTGTCCGCAGGGTAAGGCATAATCGCATAGACGGCATTGTTGGCGCGCCACACGTTTAGCGGCTTGGACTCTAGTTCAAAGATTGTCTGAGCCAATGGAAAGTCATGCGCGCCATCGTAGCCGCCCCAAGCGCGATTGAAGGTCTTGTGATTACCCCATATCAATCCAAGGTACTGACTCCAGCTCCTATCGCTTATGGTTCGGGTTTCGACTCTGTTGGTAACGAACTTGCCCGGTTCCAGCGAAATGTCCATATAGCGCATCAAATCGTTGCGGCGATCGTGCAGGGTGTAGTAATGCGCCAAGGCATCGGACTTGCGGTATGTCGGAGCGAGATGAATCGCCAGCAGCACGAGGAAGGCGCAGGACAGTACAAGCCTGCGAAGCGGTGGCGGCGCAAAGGGCTTTTTCAGTCCGGCGAAGGTCTCTTGCAATGCAAAAAGCAAGCCAGTGAGACTCGTGGCGTACATCAGCGCGACTATCGCGCCTACTGCGAAATAATGTCGCCGATCCTCTACATTGTACATGCTCATGCCGGCTAGCCAAGCGAAGGCCGCCAAAACAATTGCCAACAGAGCCATCCAGTTGACGCTGCGACGATAGCGCAAGAGCAACAATCCGGTTAAGGCGATTGGTAGCCAGTCGGCCACTCTATGAAAAGTTTGTAACACATTGCGCAGGCTTGTCCACGCAGAACCCACAGATGGAATGGTAACGCTCTGGAACGACATCGTGAAATATACAATGCGATCCATTTCAAGCACTGGCGATATCAGCAGCAGCCAGAATAGAAACAGACCGAAGCGTATACAGTTCCAGGCGACCAGCTTTCGGACCGCTGCGCGCGTTTGAGAGCCAGTTGTGTCGCGCCGGGGGGGGGGGGGTGGGGGGGGGGGGGGGGGTGGTTAAGAGTTGATACAGGGGCAGGAAGACAATCAAGGGCGCGACAAACAGGGCTTGTGTTTTGAACAGGATCGCCAGCATGATGCTATAGACCGCGGCTGTGCTGAAGCTGCGTCGCCAGTGAATAGCGCCCACAAGCGCCATCCATATTGCCAGTAGCGTGAAAAAGGTCAAATAGCCATCCGGCAGCAGCCAACGCGCGCGCTCGACAACCCAGGGGTTCACGGTCCAGATTGCCGCAGCCATGAGACCAGTCAAGGGATGAAGGATCAGCCTGCCGAGCAGGGCGATCAAAACGACAGCCAGCATCCACGCGGATATCGTAATCAACCGAAGGGCTGGCAGCATCGTGCCGTGGTGCGCTTCGACGGGCTTGATATGTTTCTGTAGCAGGTAAGCCAGGGTTTTTGTGCCTGGCGGGTATTGATCGTGTACGCCGTTCTCATGTCCAAAGTCGATAATGTGCTGCGCAGCTATCACATGCTGCGGTTCGTCACCATGCACGAAGAAAGGAAGGCTCGCGTTGTAGCCGCGCAGGTAGAGCCAGCCCGCCAGAATCAGCAGCAGCGCCAGCCCCGCCCAGAACCATTTCTCGCGGGGAATGATGGTTACATTGTGAGACTGATTAATCATGCTTCGCCTCCATGTAGTCAACTCCGACTCGATTTCCCGCTCATTCCAGCGCAATTGCCATTCAGGATCAGTTGGCGCGCCAGGACTGCCCTAAGGCGACTGTTTTCGCGGCGAGGTCATTGCGAGGGGCTTACGATTACAGTGATTTCGGCTAGTAGGAGATGGTCTGTGTCATCGGCGGACTTTTGGCGCGCGCCAGTCTGTGCATCATACAAGCCCGTTACCAGGGTGTAAGTGGCTGGCGGCAAGTCGGCGGGCAAGCGCAAAATGAAATTGCGGCCCAGCAAGATCTCGTCCGGGTCATCCCAGCTGCTGCTGTCGCGGCGGCTGTCAAAGAGCGGGATGCCGTCCACCTGCGCGGCGATTTCGCCCTGGTCGTTCAGCAGGTGGTTGAAGACATGCAAGGCGTTGGCTGGCGCGCTTTCGGCAGCCCAATAGTGGCGAAAAACGATGTCATCTCCCGCTTGGGCTATTGTTGAGCTTATGTCGTAGCCCAGCAACTGCAAAGAGCCCAGCTTTCCACCATGTTCGTTCTGCATGGGATGCAGGCGCAGGACGACCATGTCGGGTCCGCGATACTGACTGCTGGCGGGGTAGGTCTTTAGCGCTATCGTCTCGCCGGGATACGTTGCGCTGGGGTCTTGCAGCGCCAGGTGATGCGGCAGGATGGCATAGTCCACGCCCAGCGCGCGCCATTCGTCTATAGGACGTTCGCTGAGCAGCGCATTTTGCGGGTAGGTCGGGAAGTCGCGCAAGCCCATATAGCCGCCCCAGGCGCGATTGAATGTCTTGTGATTGTCATAATTGGCGATGTACATGCCTGGCTCGAGCGATGTATCAAAGTAGCGCGTTAGTTCATTACGGCGGTCGGGCAGGCTGAAATCCTGCGCCAGCGCGTCCGACTCTCGGTATGATGGCAGCAGCGCCAAGCCCAGCAAAACAAAAAGAGCGCCGGGCACAAGCGGGCGCAGACTCTGGCGGTCAAGACGCGCCAGGATTTCTTCGCCAGCATAGAGCAGCCCGGTCAGACCCAGTCCGAAGCCGAGGGCAGACAGCGCGCCAACCGCAAAAAACTGGCGCAAATGGTTGGTCTGAATGGGGAACATGCTCATGCCAGCCAGCCAAGCCAGCGCCGCAGCAATCAGCAAGAACAGCCCGGTCCGATTCAGGCGCCGCCGGTAGCGCATCAGCAGTCCCCCAGCCAGCGCGACCCCGAGCCAGACTGGCAGCGGCTGAAATGTGGCCAGCACCTCTGCGAGCGACAACAGCATGTTATGTGGCGAGGGTAGATTCAGCTGATTCTCGGTTTGTGGCCAGAAAGGGATCTTGTGCGCATCCAGCGTTGGATAGATCAACAGCAGCCAAAACAGGAAGAATCCAAAGCGCACACAATTCCAAAAGACTTGTTTCGCGGCTTCGGCTCTAACGCGGGCGGGCGAAGCAAGCGGCAGCAGAACCACCAGGGGCGCAACGAAGAGCGCTTGCGTCTTGAAGACGATCGCCAGCATGATGCTGTAGACCGCCGCTGTGCTAAAGTTTTGTCGTCCGCGGAGCGAACCAAGCAGCGCCAGCCAAATAGCCAACAGCGTGAAGACCGTCAGGTAGGCGTCTGGCAAGGCGAAATGCGCGCGCTCAACGACCCAGGGATTCACGATCCAGATTGCCGCCGCCATCAGCCCGGTCAGTGGATGCGCGACCAAGCGACCAAGCAGCGCGATGATCAGCGCCACCAGCACCCAGGCAGCAATCGTAACCAGGCGCAGCGCGGGCAGCATCATGCCGGGCGGACTGTCGGGCGGTTTGATGTGCTTGAGCAGCAAGTAATTCAACGTCTTCATGCCCGGTGGCGCGGCGTCATGATATACAGCGCGCGATGTGCCATCGTCAATCAGATGCTGAGCCGCCAGCAGGTGTTGTGGCTCGTCAACATGCTCGATGAAAGGCAGGCTCACATTGTAGCCGCGCAGGTAGAGCCAGCCTGCCAGCAATAAAAGCAGCAGCAGCCCAAGCCAAAACCACTTCTCGCGTGGGAATATCGACTTGCTGCTGTCGGCCTCTGCTGACATCGCCTACCGCTCCATCCGATACCAACTCGACTTCGCGCCGATCTTGGCATCTTCGCCATCCCGCCGCCAGACCAGTTGCAATGGCGGGCAAAAGAGCCGCTCCACAAATTCGGGAGTCCAGCCCATGGTCGATTCTTCGCGTGGCTGCGCCGCATAGAGCATGAAGACTCCGCCTTTTGCCAGCAGATTGCTCAGCCCACGAGCATACTCCGCAGCCGCAGCGCCATGTAGTCCATGCCCGCAGCCGATATCCATGATGAGGTTGTAACGTTCGCGCAGCTGAGGCAGCTCAGACAGACGGGTAACATCGTGGCAGAAGCTTCGCCAGCTTTCGGGCGGGAAATCCGCCAATTTCTGCGCCGCCGTTTCGACCGCCGCCGGCACGAAGTCAATGCCATCGACGCGCCAGCCATTCGCCAGCAGATCGCGCATGACTGTGCCCGTGCCGCAGCCCAGGTCCAACGCATCGCCCGGCGGCAGCTCGTCCAAAATGCGCATGATCTCCGGCGGGGTGATGCCGCTGTCCCAGGGCGTATCGCCGCTGTCGTAGCGCGCTGTGAACATCCGCCGGCGGTCGTCGATCATGTTTTACCCCCCTCGGTCCTCCCCCGACGGGTCAAGGGGAAGTGTTCATGTGATGGGTACCATGTGAATCACGGTGACGCCCGCGCCGCCTTCTTTGGGCAGACCCTGTGTAACCTTGCTGATCAAGGCATGATGGCGCAGATGCCCGCGCACCGCCTGCCGCAGCCGGCCCGTGCCCTTGCCGTGAATGATTCGTCCAAAGGGCAGGCCAGCTGTGTAAGCCGCGTTGACATAGCGGTCGAGGACTTCCAGCGCGTCATCCACTCGCTGCCCGCGGATATCCAGCTCCATGCCCGGCGACTCGGCCGGTTGCAGCTGCAGCTTGTCGCTCTCATATTGCCGCGCATGACCGCGTTCCTGGCTGCGTTTTTCGCTGCGTTTGCGTTTGCGCATGTCGCTGTATTTGGCTCGCACGCGCAGCGACCCGACCTGCACCTGCGCCGCTTTGTCATCCAGCTCGACGATGACGCCCTCGGCATTCAACGTGTCCATGAAGACGGTGTCGCCGACGCGCGGCAGCCAGTCGATATCTTCCAGCGGCTCGACTTCTTCGGCATCGTCCAGGGGCGCGTTCGTCCAGCCAGCCAGTTTGTCGGCGGCGGCTTTCAAGGCATTCAAAGTCTCGGCTGGCAGGCCGGCGCTGCGCAGTTCGCCACGCATCTTGCGCAACTCGCTGTTGAAATCAGCCAGGTCGTCTTCGGCATGTCTGCGGGCGGCACGAATGACATCGCGTCTTTCGTCTTCGATTCTGTCGAGGCGGGCTTGCAGTTCGTCGCGCTGCGATTCCAGCCCGGCGCGCAAGCGGTCGATCTCTTCGTATTGCAGGCGCGTCTCGGCGCGGGTGCGTTGGATCTCGTCCAGCAGATCATCGGCTTTTAATTCGGCGCTGGCCACCATGCCGCGGGCGTCGCTGATGATCTCGGCATCCAAGCCCAGGCGCTCGGCGATGGCCAAGGCATTCGATCTGCCTGGCAAACCCACCACCAGTCGATAAGTCGGCTGCAGGGTCTCCAGGTCGAATTCCACGCTGGCATTGCGTACGCCCGGCGTATCGACGGCATAGACCTTCAGCTCGGGGTGATGCGTGGTGACCAATGTAGTCACGCCGCGATTGCGAAAACAATTCAGCAGCGCCATGGCCAAAGCCGAGCCTTCGGCGGGGTCGGTGCCTGCGCCGACTTCGTCCAGGATGACCAGCGAGCGCGAATCAGCCCGCGCCAAAATGTCAATGATGTTGGTCATGTGCGACGAGAATGTCGAAAGCGACTGCTCAATGCTCTGCTCATCGCCGATATCGGCATAGACACCTTGAAAGACGGGCAGCGCCGCTTCGTCGGCCGGGATGTGCAAGCCGCATTGCGCCAGCAGCGCCATCAAGCCGATGGTCTTCAGCGCGACTGTCTTGCCGCCGGTGTTTGGTCCTGTCACGACCAGCACCCAGCTATCGGCATTCATGCGCAGGTCCAGCGGCACGACCTTGCCTTGCAACAGCGGATGCCGCGCGCCCTGCAGCATGATCTTCGCGCCGCTTCCCAGCGCCGACATCATCGGCTGGACGCAGCTTTTGTCCATGGCGAAGCGCGCCTTGGCAAAGGTCAGATCCAGATAACCCAGCAGTTGCACGGTGCGCACGATGCCTTCGCTTTCGGCGGCGATCTCTTCAGTCAGCTCGGCCAGGATGCGGCGGATTTCTTTGTCTTCGGCGACTTGCAGCTCGCGCCAGCGATTGTTGAGCTCGACGGTTTCCAGCGGTTCGATGAAAATTGTCGCGCCAGAGGCTGAGCTGTCTTGCACGATGCCTTTGATTTTGCCCTTGTGCTCGGCTTTGAGGGGCACGACATAACGCCCGTTGCGCATGGTCACGATGGCTTCTTGCAGCTTGTCGAGGTTGGCGCGGCTGGTGACGATGCGATTCAGGCGCGTCTGCAAGCGGTCGAAGGCCACTTTCAAATCGCGGCGGATGATGGCCAGGCGGGCGCTGGCGGTGTCTTTGATTTCGGCATTGTCATCGACTGTCTTTTCGATGCGGCTCTGCAGCGCCTGGCATTCTACGATCTCGTTCGCCAGCTCGGCCAGCAAGGGAAAACTGGACCCCATGCGTCCCAGGCTGCGTTTGAGCGTGCTGCCGCGCCGCAGGGTATAGCGGATATCCAGCAGGATGCCTGGCTCGATGACCACGCCACGCAGGGCGCGCATGACCGGCTCGCGCACATCTCTTGCGCCGCGCACGCTGATATGGTCTCGCTCGCTCAGCAGTTCTACGGCTTCGGCTGTTTCGCGCTGCCAAAGCTGTACTTCTTCAATCTCGGTGGAAGGGTAGAGCTCCAGCGCGAATTCTTCGCCTGCGCCGAATGTGGTATAGGCAGCCAACTGCGACAAGATCTTGTGCAATTCCAGGGTGACGATGGTCTTTTCGCTGATCAATTGAGGTGCTGCTCGCTATCATTCATTTGAAGGCGCGCGTAACCAAGAGCGCCGCCATTGTAGGAGATGGTAGGCGCGCTGTCAATCAAGTCGCGGTTTGGCTGGCCACGCCGAGTTCTCGCAGTTGGTCTATGGCCTGGACAAGGTATTGCGTTTCGGCATGGCGCGGGGCGGGCCCATAATCCATATCGTCGGGAAAATCGGCGTCTGTTGCAGCGGGCGCGGGATGCGCGATGATCTCGATTGTGCCATCAAGGTGGGCGACCTGCCGCGCAAATTCGGCTGGCGAACGTTTCATCCAGCCTTGTATGCCCGCCATGAAGTCTGGCATGGAAAAGTTGTAGCGAACTGTGTCCCGCTGCCGGCGCAGCAGAATCGCCTTGGGCGTGAGCATCGCCCGAAAGTCATGCCCGCGCACCCAGCGCACCCGATACACAGCTGCCAGTTCGTGCACGATTTCGCGTAAAATGGGCAGCGAATGAAAATGATGATGCGTGGTGATGTGTTGTGGCTCGATGCCGGCATCGAGGCAGCGGCGCAATTGCAGGTCAAGCTCGTTGCGTATCCAGCGGATGGCGTCTTTGTTGAAGAAGAGCCCGCGCAGGTACAAGCTGAACTTGTCGCGAAAACGGCGGTCGCTTTGCAGCAAATGGGAATGCAGCGGTCCCAATTGGGTGACCGGCAGGCCATCGGTCAGGTTCAGGTGCACGCCCAGATCGAGTTCTTGGCAGCCGCGAAAAATCTCCAGCGCGTGCCGATGCGCCGGATAGTTGGTCAAGACGCTGGCAGCGGTGAGATAGCCACGTTCGTGCAAATCAAGCACATGTCGGTTGTTCGCCTCGGATAGTCCGCAGTCGTCGGCGGTGATGATCAGCTTTGGCATGAGGCATCGCTGTTGCAGCGAGCCGCAAAGGCATCCAGAGCCTCCCGTTGCTCGGGCGTCGGATGCACAAATGGGCGCACTTGTTTGATTCGCCGCAGCGCCTCGTCTGCCGGCAAGCCAGTCGAGATCAGGTAGGCGGCGGTCATCGTTGGCGCGCGTCCACAGCCGACCGCGCAATGCACATAAACCTTGCCACCGCGTTTGATCTCCGCCCGAATGAAGTCGCTGCCGCGGCGCAGATCGTCCAAAGAAGGTGGCGTATTGTCGATTGTGGCAAGCTGCAAATGACGTTCTCCGCCGATGCCCTGCGCCAGGTCGCAGCGTTCTCCGCGCATATTGAGGATGGCAGTGATGCCATAGTTGCGCATTTTGCCATAGCCGCGTCGATAATGTTGCCCGCCCACATGCAGCTGCGGTGTGACCGCGCAGAGCCGCCAGATAGGAGCGCCCGTCGTCCGCCGCGCAAGCTGGTCGAGCAGACGCAGCGCCAATGGCAGGGGTCCGCTACGCAGCAGGCTTCGCAAGCGCACCAGGGGGTGGGGTGGGGCATGGGACTGTGCCATAGCGCC
This sequence comes from Chloroflexi bacterium bin20, assembly GCA_002238485.1. GTDB lineage: Bacteria > Chloroflexota > Anaerolineae > Aggregatilineales > Phototrophicaceae > UBA6055. The sequence continues at coordinate 52,442 of MPMG01000013.1, forward strand.
GATTATAGCACAGCCGCCCGCTGCGGCAGCGCCTCGCAAGCCGCGCCGATCTGTGCTAGATTCGCTTGAATCGTCCGTCACGAGCAAGGATTCGCCATGTCGCCGATCGAGCAGTTGGCAGAACGTGCCGCAGCCCTGCTGCAACAGCCTGTCATCTTGCGCATCCGCCGCAACCACGGCTTGGAACACGCCACCATCCACATCTTGAATCGGCAAGGGCATCGTTTGTCCGGGCGCAGTGACAGCGATGGCTTCTATTTGCTTGGCGATGTGCCGAGCGAGCTGATTGAAAGCGCGGTCCACGAAGCGCTGGAACGCATGGCTGCGGGCGAAACAGGCCTGGCTGTCCACCCCAACTGCGGCACCAATCTGGTTACCGCGAGCTTTTTGGCGACCGCTGTGGGCTTTGCGGGATTCGCCGGGCTGGGTCGCCGCCAGGCTTGGAAGCGCTTCAACACGGTCATGACTCTGCTGACGTTGGTGCTGATGATATCGCCGGCGCTGGGCGGAGAATTGCAGCGGCACTTCACCACAGCGGGCGATGTCGGCGGCATGCAAGTGATCGGCGTTAAACGACACAACTGGCAGCTGCCCTTCAATCTGGGGCGACTGGTCTTTCACCGCGTGGCCACTCAGCAGGCGCAGGCATGAGCGCCCCCACCTTCTACATCTTTCATGGCGAAGACATCATCAGGCGCGACGAAGAGCTGCTGAAGATGCGCAGGTCCATGGGCGAAGACGGCGACCTTAACCGCAGCGAGTTCGATGGCACGGTGGCGACTGTGCCCGATATCGTTTCGGCGGTGAAGGTCGTGCCTTTTTTGGCGGAAAAGCGACTGGTCATCGCGCGCGGCTTGCTCAGCCACATCAGCCGCCGGGGCGCTGGCAATGCGGGCAAAAAGTCCACCGAGCGCCTTATCGCCGAGCTGCCTAATCTGCCCGCCTATGCGCGCCTGGTGCTGGTGGAAGACGTGACTCTGCGAGCCAGCAACCGCGTGTTGAAGGCGGCGGACAAGCTGCCCAAGGGCTTCATCCGCAACTTCGCCAAGCCCAAAGACTTGACCGCTTGGATCATCGCCCGCGCCCGCGACGAATATGCGCATGACATCGCACCCGCCGCCGCCAGCGCCATCGCCAGCATCGTCAACCAAGATCTGCTGCGCGCGGAGAACGAATTGCACAAGCTGATTTGCTATGTCGATGGCGAGCGCCCGATCGACGAACGCGATGTGGCGGCGCTTTGCCCCTATGTGCCCGAAGCCGACATATTCATGCTGGTCGATGCGCTGGCACAGGGCCAAGGCGAGCAAGCCTTGCGCCTGGTACATCAATCGCTGCACGATGACCCGCGCGACCCCGGCTTCCGGCTCTTCGCCATGTTTGTGCGCCAATTCCGCCTGCTGCTGATGACGCGCGACCACCTGGATGGCGGAGGCGGGTCTGGGCGAGACGCTGTCGCCGCGGCCCTGGGCGTGCATCCATTCGTGGCCGGCAAGCTGGCTGCCCAAGCCAAGCGCTTTGATATCCGCCAGCTCGATGCCATTCTCAAACGCCTGCAACGTTATGACCAGGATATGAAGACCGGGCGGATCGCGCCGCGCCTGGCTCTTGATCTGCTCGTTACCAGTCTGGCGCGTCAATAAGCTGCTCTTTCCCGATGTAAGGAGGAAATGATGGACCTGTCTGAAAACCCGCAGATCATCCAGATTGCGCCCGAAGATACGCCGGAACTCATCGCCAGTTTGAGCGGCTGGCGCGACCAACTGACCGACACCGTCGAACAGATGCCTGCCGAGGCATTCCAGCGACTCATCCTGCGCCTGCTGGAAAAAGACGGCGTGCATGATATTGATATGAGCAACGCCAACGAGCGCATCGAAGGCATGGGCATCTTTGGCGGCGGCGGCTTTTTGTCTTTTCGCGTCTCTTTTCGCTGCATCCGCGGCGGCGTGCGCATCAGCTCGGCAGAAGTCGAAGATTTTCGGCGTGGCGTCATGCTGGGGAGAGCGGACAAAGGACTGCTCATCACCACGGGCAAGTTCACGCAAGAAGCCGAATTGAAAGCGGCTGCCGAACGCGCGCCAGAAATCTTGCTGATCGATGGCGAAGGGCTGAACGACAAGCTCAAAGCGCTGGGGTTGGGCGTGCGCACCGAGCAGGTGCTGGTCGAGCGGGTGATCATTGAACAGGAATGGTTTGAGAGTGTTTAGGAGTTGCATTCCTGGAGAAAACAAATCGGCAAAGACCAGAGAATCCGGATAGAATGGCTGCTAAATGGCCGCGCTTGATAGATGGGAAGAATTCCCTATGGCAATGGCAGATGCAGACGCATTGAATTATGAACGTCGTCTTTCCGCATTGGAGGAGAGGAGCAACAGCCAAGCGACAAAAGAAGACCTGGCGCTACTTAGAGAAGACTTGGCAAACCTGAAGACCGAACTGATCAAGTGGTTTATCGGCACGCAAATTGTGCTCGCCGCTTTGATCATTTACCTGCTTCAGTAAAAGCTCAAAGCACAGGAGTTTGATGAAAGGGCATGATGCAGGTTTCTATTCCAAGTTACGACGAGCTATTCAATCCAACCCTGCAGGCGCTGCAGCAGTTAGGTGGGTCAGGTAAAGTTCAGGAGATCGACGACAAAGTGGCGGCTATCCTGGATCTCTCGGACGAGCAGATTGCCGCGGTGCATAGACCTGGCAAGAGCAACCAAACGCAAATTTCATACCGATTGGGTTGGGCGCGGTCGTATCTAAAGAAATACGGACTTATTGACAACTCTCAATGGGGAGTGTGGTCGCTGACTCAGCGTGGGCAGCAGACACCCAAAGTTGATACCAAGCAAGTCAAAGATGCAGTTGTTGCAATGGCAAAGAAGGAGAGGCAAAACCAGTCAGCAAATGAAACTGATGAATCGCAAGACTCTGAGGGAGATTTTGCTGAACTTGGCGACGACTCGGATGGCGGAGAGTGGCGAGAGACGCTATTCGCAGTGCTTACTGATATGGATCCAATCGCCTTTGAACGTTTATGTCAGCGAGTTTTGCGCGAGAGTGGCTTTACCCAAGTCGAAGTTACCAAAGCAAGCCATGACGGCGGCATTGATGGGAAGGGCATCCTTCAAGTCAATGATTTCCTGTCGTTCCGAGTCGTGTTTCAATGCAAGCGATATACAGGCACAGTGGGTCCAGAAGTTGTACAGAGGCTGCGCGGCGCCATGCCCGGCAGCGCAGATCGCGGTCTGATTGTTACTACAGGAAACTTCACCAAGAATGCGATTCGTGAGGCCACTCGCGAAGACCATAAACCGATTGAACTGGTCGATGGTACGCAACTCATGGACAAGCTGAAAGACCTGTCGCTCGGCGTAAAGACAGAAGAAGTCGTCTCCGAGCGCGTCACTGTCAACCCCGACTTCTTCGCCAATATCTAGCAAAAGCAGGCAAACTTCCGTGCCAATCGTCGTTTCTCTCCTGCGCGGCATCAATGTCGGCGGACACAACAAGATTCGCATGGCCGACTTGCGCGATCTGTACATTGCGCTGGGCATGCGCAATCCTCGTACGATTTTGCAGAGCGGAAATGTCGTCTTTGCCTGCGAAGAGGGGAAACTGGCGCGCGCAAAAGGGCGCATCGAGGCGGGCATTCAGGAACATTTCGGCTTGGATGTACAGGTGATCCTGCGCAGTTCGGCTGAATTCCGTGCTGTGATTGACAAGCGCCCATTTAGCGACTTGCAGCTGGAAGAGCCTCGCAAAGCCGCCATCGTCTTCTTGACAGCTGTCGTGGATGGTACTGCGGTCGAGCAACTGCGCGAGAATAATCCGGGGCGCGAAGCCATCGTGGGGGCAGATCGCGAGTTATTTGTCTATTATACGGATGGCATGGCTCGCTCGAAGCTGGACAACAAGCGCATGGAACGCGCGCTGGGTGTTGGCACGACCATGCGCAACTGGAATACTTGCCAGCGGATTTTGAAGTTGTTGGATGAATTCGACTCCTAAGCCAGCCGCTCGACATAAGTCCGCGCATTGTCTCGCAGCGCATCCCAGTCACGATCTGCCACCGCCTGGTTGTTGATCAACGACGAACCTATGCCCAAGGCAAAGGCGCCCATCTCCAGATACTCGCGCAGGTTTTCCAGCGACACGCCCCCTGTCGGCATCAATCGCAAGTGCGGTAGGGGCGCCAGCACATCCTTGATAAAACGCCGCTCCAGGTTGTTGGCGGGGAAGACCTTGACCACTGCCGCGCCCCATTCCCAGGCTTGCTGGATCTCGCTGGGCGTGAATGCGCCGGGCATGGCGGGCAGGGCTTGCGCCGCGCATTCGTCCAGGACTTCGCGCTTGGTAATGGGCGAAACGACAAATTGCGCGCCTGCAGCGGCCACCGCCCGCACTTGCTCGGCATGGATGACCGAACCCGCGCCAATGACAATGCCCTCGCCGACCCGCGAACGCATGGCAGCGATAGTCTCGGTGGCGCGCGGATTGGTCAGCGTAAATTCAATAGCGCGGATGCCGCCAGCCACCAGCGCATCCAGCAGTTCATCGGCGATAGACAGATCGTCCAGCCGCACAATGGCGACCAGTTTGTGCTTGGCAATAATTTCCAGCGCGCTCATGGCATCCTGTCGATTGGCTGTCTGGTCTGTGCGGGTGCGTATTCTGCCACAGCCAGCCTGGTTGGCACAGAGTGGACTGGCAGGGGGCAGGCCGGGTTTAGCGTCCTACCGATCGAGATGTCTTGGCGCGGGAGCGTCTGGGTCATAATCCGGGTGAAAGGGTGTCCAGATGGGATAGCGCTCGCCGCCAGGATAGTGCTCTTCCCAGACAGGCGTATGGCGCGGTCGCAGCGCGATGATTTGCCCGCCGGTCATGCTAAGGTACATCCAGCCGTATTCGTTTACCGCGATTGCCAGCGGCTGCTGCGGAAAGAAACCAAAGCCCAGTTCGTTGATGTGCACAAACTTGCGGAAGTGCAGCGCATCGCCGTAGTAGGGCAACCAAGCCTGGCGGCCGCTTTCCCATACATAGGGCGCAACGACTGCTGCTCCCAGCGGCTTGTCGGCTTCGTCAAAGCTGATCATGATCACTTTGTAACCCACAATATCGACCACGCTCGGCGCGCCACTGAGCACAACCAGCAAGGTATCTTTGGTGCCCAGGTGAATGTCGTGGGGATAGGCGACCAGGCTGCTGGGCGCTGCGCCCGCTGCAAATGCCATGACTGGCGGCAGGGCGTTGGCACAATTCGCTTCGTCGCCAAGGCAATCGGGGAAGCCATACCAGCCGCCCTCTTGCACGCGGTTCAGTTCGTCTACGCCGCCGTCCATGCCCAATGGCGCGCTGTCCAGCGTCCAAAGCGACCCGCGATAAAAAGTGAGGTCAGTTGGCTGCCGAAATCCCGATGCCACCACGCGCCTGTCGCTGCCGTCCAGGTTCATGCTCAAGATGGCGCCGCGCTCTGGGTCTTCATATTCGCAGTAATTGCAAGGCGCGCCGACTGCCACATACAACCGTTCGTCCGCGCCAATAGCCAGTCCGCTCGTCCAGAAGCCTGTGCCAGTCGGCAGGTCGTCCACGAGCGTTTGCACTGCGCTGCCCTCGTCAATGCGATAGATCTGCGCGCCGCCAGCCACATAGAGCGCGCCGGCGTGGGTGGCCAGTCCGTTGGGCAGGCTCAAGCCATCGGCATAGGTCTCCATGGCATCGGGCAGCAGGTCGCCATCGCTGTCGTATATGCGCATCACCGCCCCGGCCAGGGGACGGGCCGCAAACAGCGATCCATCCGCCGCCACCTCCAGCGCCGTGAATGCATAAGGCTCGATATGCGGCGCCTCAATCACCCGCTCGACGCACCAGCGCACTTGATCGACATATAGAAAGTGCGAACGCACGGTCGGGCGCGAGGTGCATTCTGGCAGCTCGATCTCTTGCGCGGCGATGGGCAGGCACAGCCAGAGCAACAGCAGACCCAGCCGCCTCAATAACGCAGCGAAAGGCATGTGAGACCGCCATCCATTTTGACGAACTCGCTCATATCCAGCGCAATGACGCGCGAACAGACTGTCCTCGCCGCAGCCAAAGCCAGCGGACAGCCAGCCGCGACAACCAGCGTCTCGTTCAAAGGCATGACATCAGCGGCATGCGCTTCTTCTGGCGGCAGCGCGATCACCCGCGCCCAGGACAGGTCAAAATCAAGCTGCAGCAGCGGGCAGTGTATCAAGACGCCCGGCGCAAGCTCTGTCAGCCCGCTCTTCAGGTGCAGCATGCCGCGCATGGGCGCCGCATCAACGCGAATGTCGGGTTGCACAGTCCGCAAGGCCGCTCGCAATGCCCGCCAGCCAGCCCGGTTGCTGCGCTCAGAGATGCCCACCAGCACGCGGTCGGCGCAGAAGAGCACATCGCCGCCATCAATGCGCGCATCGGCAGGCGCTTCCACTATGCGCAGATCGGACAAGTGCGTTTTCAGCGATTCGCCTTCGCCCCGCCGTGATTCCGCGCCCGAGCGACAGTGGAAAGCCAGCCCGCGATAAATGACGAATGGGTCTTCGACAAAATGCCCATCGGGATACCGTTCGTCTCCCGGCAGCGCAGTCACACACAAGCCACAATCTGCCAGCGCTTCCAGGTAGGTATCGTATTGACGCATTGCCTTGTCATAATCGGGCGCGCCCAAATGAGCCGACTCGGTGATGCCATCGGCGAAGTTGCGTGCGGGTCGCCTGGTCAAGGCGACTGTGAAGTGAGGCAGCAGGTGGGGCATGGCAGTCAAACTGTCTGTTATTCGACGGTCATCTTTGAGTCAATAGACTGGATATTCTGAAACCGAGAGACAGATATACTTTATCAGAATTTACCTTCCCACTTCACCGGCGGTTCGGGTGAGTCATATACCATACCGTCCACCCATTTATGCAGTTCTGCACGGACTTCTTTTGGCACCGTGAGCTTGACAAAAGTGTAGGAATTATGCCCTGAGATGATTTCCCAGACGCCAGCCTGTGAAAGCACTGAATCTTTGATGGCATGTGCCGGTGCATAACCTGCGATCGTTTGCCAATCATAGTGCCAGGCTACTACGCAATAGTCGCTGTACAAGAAGAGCTGTCCCTTGCAAAAGCATCCAGCCACTGCGTCCTGCAATGCAGCGTTTACATATTCGTCTTCGCTAGGATACATTTCTTTGCCCATGCGACTGGCAAGGTATTCAGTCATGAGCTTCTGATAGAAGAGTTGGTAATCGGCCCGCGCTCGCCAGTTCACAATGGTGTTCGTACTAACCTCGAGCGCTTTCGCAATCTCTTGTACGTTCTTGTCACCGTTTAGATGCATTAGGCACGCTTTTGCTTGCTTCTTTGTAATCATGACAGGCGTCCTCGAATTGTATTGGGTAAAATATAGTATACATAGGTATACCCAATATTACAAACATCAATTATCTATCGAATCGCAAGCGACTGAATGATATGGGTTTCCAAGGAATGTCCAAGATAGCCGCAGACAGAAAGGCGTTTACTTTCGTCATTTCGCTACTAGAATGACTACAAGAGAAAGATTGCTCTATGCTGAGAAACAGCAAATATGACTTTGATGTCGAGGCGCACCGCGAGCAGCTCTTGCCTTTGCTGCGCTATATCCTCAGCCAGCCGCGCCGCCTCAGCCCGCGCGAGCATCAGCAACTCATGCGCCGCCATCCCAAGCCCGATGGCGCTGGATTCTACAGCCTGGCGAATCTGCTGGATGCCTGGCGAGCATTCGCCGGACAAGCCGATGTGCCCGCTTTTGACGAAGCGCAACTCTACAAATTGCGCCGCAAGCCTGTGCGCAGCCTGTCGGGCGTTACGCCGCTGACCCTGCTGACCAAGCCTTTCCCCTGCCCGGGCACTTGCATCTTTTGCCCCAACGATGTGCGCATGCCCAAGAGTTATCTGGCTGATGAGCCCGGTGCGCAGCGCGCCGAAAAAAATGCCTTCGACCCCTATTTGCAGACCCACATGCGCTTGCAGACCTATCACAACCTGGGGCATTCCACCGACAAGATCGAAATCATCATTCTCGGCGGCACCTGGTCATTTTATCCTGAGACTTATCAGGTCTGGTTCGTCAAACGCATCTTCGACGCCCTGCACGACTTCGGCGCTGGCATCGACCGGCGTGACGAAGTGATCGCCGCCCTGCGCAGCCGTTCACAATTCACTGGCGCGCCCATCAGCGATATTGCCCTGCAAGGCGAGGCGCTGAACGAATCGTACAACCAGGTGGTGTCTAGCCTCTACGCCGAAGAGATGCAGCGGTCGCGCGAAATGGCGCAAGAGATCGCCGCGGGCAGCAGAAAACGCAGCCTGGCAGACGAATACGCCAGCTGGGACGAACTGGCAGCTGTGCAGCGACAAAACGAAGGCGCGGCTTGTCGGGCGGTTGGGTTGGTGATCGAAACGCGGCCCGACCACATCAGCGCCGACGAAGTCATCCGCGTGCGCCGGCTGGGCTGTACCAAAGTGCAGATCGGCTTCCAAAGCCTGGACGACCGTGTGCTGTCGCTGAATAAACGCGGGCATGATGTCGCTGCCACTCGCCGCGCTGTCAAGCTGCTGCGCCTGGCTGGCTTCAAAATCCACGCGCACTGGATGCCCAACCTCTATGGTTCATCGCCCAGCGCCGACCTGGACGATTACACACGCCTCTTTGACGATGCCGATTTCCGCCCCGACGAGCTAAAAATCTATCCCTGCTCGCTCATTGAAAGCGCCGAGCTGATGCAGCCTTATCGCGCGGGCAAGTGGCGGCCCTACACGCAGGCGGAATTGCTGGAATTGCTAGTCGCTTGCTTCGAGCGCAGTCCCGAATATTGCCGCCTGACGCGAGTCGTGCGCGATATCCCCGGCACTGATATCGTTGATGGCAACAAGGTAACCAACTTCCGGCAACTGGTCGAAGCCGAACTGGCGCGGCGCGGCCAATCCAGCTCGGATATCCGCGCGCGGGAAATCGGCCGGCGCTCGGTGCAAGCTGCCGACCTGCGCCTGGATTGCCAGCAATACCAGTCCAGCATTGGCGAAGAAATTTTCTTGCAATTCATCACCGACTCGCGTGATATCGCTGGTTTCTTGCGCTTGTCGCTGCCTGATAGGAAACAAGAGCCCTTGCTGGAAGAGCTGCGCGATTGCGCGATGATCCGCGAGGTGCATGTCTATGGGCTGGCGCTGGGCATAGGCGAGTCGGCGAATGGACGCGCCCAGCATGCCGGCTTGGGAACGCGTCTGCTTGACGAGGCGGCAGCATTGGCGTCTGCGCGCGGTTTTGGTCGGCTGGCTGTTATCAGCGCTGTCGGGACGCGCGGCTATTATCGCCGGCGCGGCTTCGTCGATGGCGAGCTTTATCAGATACGCGAATTAGCAACTGAACGCGCATGAACACGTTGGATGTCGTGCAAGGCGCGAGCAACCGCAACGAAGTCCTGCGCTTGCTGATGCTGCTGATCATCGCCGCGACCGTGCCATTTTATTGCTTCGCGCTCTACATCATCGGCAGCGCGCCTGTGTCGATGGAAAGCATCGTGACCCAAGCTACGATGACTGTGCAACCCGCAGCCAGCTTCACGCCCCTGGGCGCAAACCTGTATCCGACCGTCAGCCCCACCTCGCCACCGCTATTCCCAACCTATACGCCGCTGAGCCTGCCGCCGGTCAGCACGCCGCTGCAGATCGTGCCACCAACCGCCATCCCCGCGCCGTCCATCGTCCCGCCCAGCCTCACGCCGGCGCCGCGCGTGATCAGCGACGACCGCGATTATGATGGTGTGCGCGACCAAGACGACAACTGCCCAAACGAAGGCGGCATGGTTGATGCAAATGGCTGTCCCTATCCCGATGACGAAGACCGCGATGGCTTCCGCGATGCCCAGGATGCCTGCCCGCGCGAGCATGCGCCCAACAGCGTCCGCGGCTGCCAGGATTTTGATGATGACGGCCTGGACAGCGCCGATGATGCCTGCCCCGACCGCGCCGGTCCGCGCGCCAACCGTGGCTGTCCAGAAGATCAATCGTAGGGGCGAGCCATTGAGGCGCCCGCATTTTGTGCACAGTCACACACGGACGACACAAGTGTCACCCCTACCACAGTCTTTATGCCCTTTGTACCTTTGCGGTTACAATACCGAGTAGCAATCGAACCGACACGCGAAAGCAAAGGACGCTCCGTCATGACCACGCTTGAGATCGCCAATGCCATGAACGACCAGTTGGTTGCTTGGCGTCGAGAAATCCACATGCACCCCGAACTAGGCTTTGAAGAGCAGCGCACCTCGCGCCTGGTTGCCGAGACCCTGCGCGAAATGGGCATCGAAATCGAAGTCGGCGTGGCGGAAACGGGCGTGGTGGCGCGCATCGGCGAGGGCAGACCCGCTGTCGGCATCCGCGCCGATATGGACGCCCTGCCTATCCAGGAAGCCAACGAGGCGCCCTACAAATCGCAGACGCCCGGATTGATGCATGCCTGCGGACACGATGCGCACACGGCCATGCTGCTGGGTGTGGCGCAGCTTCTCAACGACCTGCCCGACCGTCCGACTGGCGAAGTGCGCTTGCTCTTTCAGCCCAGCGAAGAAAGATGGCGGGAAAGCGACGGCCACAGCGGCGGCAGCCTCATGGTCGAGCAAAATGCCTTGTCGGGATTGGATGCCGTCATCGCTTGTCATGTGAGCAGCGGCGACACAGTCGGCAGCATCTCGGTCTGCGATGGCTTTTCGCTGGCTGCGCCCGATGCCTTCGAGGCGACCATCATTGGCGAAGGCACGCATGGCGCTGCGCCTCACAACGGCCTCGATCCCATTTGGCTGGCTGCGCAGGTCATCAACGCGCTGCAGGCGATTCGTTCGCGCCGCCGCAACCCCACCGAACGGTCTGTCGTCAGCCTGGGCAGCATTCATGCCGGCATCGCGCCCAATGTCATCCCCAACGAAGTCAAAATCACGGGCACGATCCGCACCTTTGAGCAAGAAGCGCGCGAAGACATCCACCGCCTGGTCGAGCAAGCCTTCGCATTGACGCGCCACTTCGGCGGTGACTACGAGTTGTATATCTCGACCGGCTATCCCGCGCTCTACAACGACCCGGCTGTGGCTTCGCTGATTCGCGAGGTGGGGGCAGACCTGCTGGGCGCGGAGCAGTCGGAGCAAGGCGCGCCGATCATGGCTGGCGAGGACTTCGCCTATATGACGCAGCAAGCGCCGGGCGCGATGATCCGGCTGGGCGCAAAGCTCGACCATGTCAACCGCCCGCACCACAGCCCGATCTTCGACATACACGAGGGCTGCCTGCCCATCGGCGTCGGCGTGATGGCAGAAAGCGCGCTGCGGCTGCTGCAAGAGCGCGGGGACTGAGCGGCCTCAGGCTTTTGCTTGCATCAGGTTGATCAGGTTGCCGCAAGTATCGTCGAAGACCGCTATGATGGCAGGTCCGATGTCGGTAGGCGGCATGGTAAAGACGACGCCCGCCGCGACCAGGCGCTCGTGCTCGGCGGCGATATCGCTGGTTTGGAAAGAGGTCGCCGGGATGTTTTCTTCGCGCAGCCCCTGTTGAAAGGTGCTGGCGATCGGATTGCTGTTGGGCTCCAGCAGCAACTCGACGCCATCCGGACGCTCGGGCGAAACGACTGTCAGCCAGCGGTTGCCATCGCCGACTGGCATGTCATGCTTGAGCTGGAAGCCCAGGACTTCCGTATAGAAAGCCAGCGCTTTGGCTTGGTCTTCAACGAATACGCCTGATAAGCCGATTATCATAATGCCTCTCCTTTGCGCGCCTGGATGGCGGCTTTATAGAATGCCAGCAAGTCGGTGTCCTGGCGCTCGTCCCAGAGCATGGGCATGCGGCAGGCGTCCAAAGTCGCTTCGCGCGTGCTCTGCCGCTGGCGCAAACCGACCTCTGTACCATAGAGGATAATGGGCGGGTTGGGCAGTTGCATCTGGGCTGCCGCCGCTCGTTTCAACGCCTCGCTGTCATTGTCGGCGATCAGCGAAAAGCGATCCATGTCGTGGTTGTCGATAAAACTGGGTCGTACAAAGTCGGCCTCGAAGTAGCGGCTGTGGCTGCCGATGAAGGCGCGCATCCGCCCCTCGTCCCAGCTGGCCCAGCCATAGGTATTGCGCAGCGCCTCGGTCAGCGAGAAATCCAGGCAGCCATCCAGCCTGCCTGTATAACTGCGCAGGTAGGACGGACTGTCGATAATCTCGCCCAGCAGCAGGCACTCGGAGTTTATGGCGCGCATTCGCGGTCGAAATTGTGACCAGAAGTTCGGCCCGGGTCCCGCCGCGACATCCAGCCGAAAACCATCCACGCCAAAGCGGCGCAGGTTGAATTCGCCATTGGCAATCATCCATTCGCAGGCATCGGCATGCTCCAGGTTGATCTCGGGCATGGTCTTGACATTGAAGAACGCCTTGTAGCCCTGCGGGAAGCGCTCGCCGAAAGTGAACCAGGGGCGGTAGGGGCTGTTTTCGCTGTTGTTGGCATCGACGAAAATTGGATGCTCGTTGGAAACATGGTTGGCAGCCAGATCCAGCAGGACGCGGATGCCGCGCTTGCTTGCGCCCTCCATGACTGCATCCAGCGCCGCTTCTCCGCCCATGCGTGGCTCGATGCGCTGATAATCGGCGATGTCATAGCCGTGATGCGACGGACTGACCCAGCAGGGGCTCAGCCACAGGCAAGTCGCGCCCAGGTCGGCGATGTGATCCAGCTTGTCGCGCACACCCCAAAGCGTGCCGCCGCAGACGTTCTGCAGGTCGCTGCTTTGCTGCCAGTCCCTGCCAGCGCCGGGACAAAAGCGGTCGATGAAGATGTGATAGATGACTGCGTCTTTGATCCAGTCTGGCGCGCGCAGCCGGTCGACATGGTAGCAAAAGAGCGGCGCTTCGCTTTGTGGAGTCGGCAGGAAAGGACTGTCTGTGGGGATATTGCCAAAGTGCAGCATGGTGGCGTGGCGCGTTTGATCTTCGGCCAGCGGAAAGTCGGCATGAAGGACTTCGCCATTGCGCTGACGCCCGCTGATGCAATAGCGAACCAGTGTGCCGTCGGCTTGCGGCGGGATGCTCGCCTGCCAGACTGTGAGGTAATCCCAGGCGACCGTATCCCACTCTGTGTCTATTAGCGCGAAGTCGGCGGTCTTGGCATCTGCATTGCGCGGGTCGCCGCCATCTGTCGTGTAGCGCAGCCAGGCGCTTTCTATGGGCAGATCGTTGGCGCTGCTCAGGTGAATCGTGACGGCTTCGCCCGGCGCGGGGTCGAGCGGCCAGATATCGTGCTGATGCTGGATGCCGCTGCGCAAGGCACGATGCGTCGTCAGCTTGAGCTGGTCGCTGATCAGCTTGCCGAAGATGATGTCCAACTGTCGCGCTCCTCTGGCAATAGTAGATGGAATTGCCGCGACGATTGTAACACCAATGCGGGACATCCGGGCGCGAAGGGGAGTGTCTATTTTCGTGTATGTGGAGACTTTCCCCATCCCCCGACATGCGTAGAAATCCGCGCGCGCCGTTGCCTCCCCCCGACTTTTCGGGGGGACTGAGGGGGGTGTCTTTAACCACAACATTCGACACTCCCCACGAAGCCGAGTATAGGCGTTGTGGGCTGTTTGTGCTATACTCGTAGCGGTTGACGAAGGCTTGGAAAATTGGAAAGCCCCATGAAATTGTCACAGGAAGCCAAAAGCCTGCTCGCGATTATGGCGCTGGTTGGCGCGGTTGCGGCTGGATTGAACGCTGCTCTGCCCCTCGAAGATCAGCGCGGCGACGCTGCATGGACGATCATATTGCTGGCTTTGGCGCTGTTGATGGTGCTGTGGATGCGGCGCGATGCCTTGCCAACGGATGACGACGCGGCTGCCGCTGCCAATGATGCCGATGCAGCCGCCGACCAAGCCGAAGACCTCGCCAAGCGCATCGTCATTCGCCGCGACTCCGAGCCGGCGCAGGACGCGGACGATACAGATTGAGCCAGGCCTATGCCCGCGCTCGCCCATATCATACGCCGCCGCAGTCATCGCAAACGCCGCCAAAAGCAGGGTGCTCGCCATTCTGCGCTGCAGACATTCCTGTTTGTCGTATGTCCCTTGGCGCTGCTAGCCGCGCCGCTAGTCGCCTTGCTGGTTTTATCATGCTGGCTTTATATCAGCGCGCTGAGCATCATGCCCAGTCCACAGCAAACCTTGCTCGACGACTCGGCGCGTGCCACGCAATACACCGACCGTAACGGCGCTGCGCTGCTGCAAACTGGCGACGAGGCCGTGGGCGCCTCTGGCCGCTGGCTGTCGCTTGACGAACTGCCGCCGCACTTGGTCGCCGTCAGCCAACTGGTCGATACGCGCGAATACGCAGCAGGGCAGGCAGCTTTTGATGCGCTGGACACGCTGGCGCAGCTGTCGGCATACATTTTGGGTTTGCCCCTTCAGCGCGATGACAGCCGCGCGGCACAGTTGGCGCGCACCAGTCTGCTGCCACAAGTGCAATCCAGCGCAATGGACAACCGTTTGCTGGAGATCGTTTTCAGTGCCGAAAGCAAACGGACTCTGAATGACGAGCAGCTGCTGGAATGGCGGCTCAACAGCCAAAGCGTCGGCGGGATAGTGGGCTTCGACGCGGCCGCGCAACAAGTTCTTGGCAAGTCGGCTGTGGGACTTTCGACTGCCGAGGCGGCATTTTTGACGGCTCTGGCTGTACAACCGTCGCTCGATCCAGTCGCAGACTCGCCGCAAATCCGCGCCCGGGCTGCTGAATTGCTGGGCGCAATGCAACGCGCCGGGCAGATCGACAGTGCACAGGCAGCTGTCGCCGAACTCGAGTCCTTGGTTCTGCGCGGCCCGTCCACAGCGCGGGCTGGTTTGAGCGCCGGCTTCCTGGCATTGGCGCGCGCCCAGGCGAAGCAGATTCTGGACCGCCAGGGCTTGGACGGCAGACAGCTGGTCGATGGCGGCGGCTTGACCATCACGACGGCGCTGGACATGGAATTGCAGCGGAAGGCGGCGGAATCATTCGCAACGCTGGTCATTATCGATGCTCGCCGGGGCGAGATCCTCAGCTTGGTGGGCGATGCGGCGGCCGCGACTCGACAGCCTGCCGGCATCTTGCAACCACTCGTATACATGGATGCATTTGCGCGCCGGACGGCTACGCCAGCCACGATGCTTTATGACATTTCGCGAACGTATCCCGGCAGCTCGGATGAGCTCGTCTACACACCAGCGAATGCCGATGGCCAAGAGCGCGGTCCGCTGAGTCTGCGCGAGGCCTTGGCGGGTGGATTGCTGCCTCCGGTTGTGCAAGTTGCCAGCGAGACGGGCATGCAAAGCGCGCTGCAGTTGGCGGGGGCGCTGGGCTTCACTAGCCTGGACGCCCAATCGACTGACCTGACGCTGCTGGAGGGCGGTGGCGCAGTGTCTGTGCTGGACGCCGCCTATGCCTACACCGTCATCGCCGCGCTGGGCGAGATGCATGGCGCGCCGACCGCTCCAGCGGACCAGGGCTTGCGCGGACGCGACCCCGTGGCGGTTTTGCGCATCGAAGACGCCACGGGCCAGCTGCTGTGGCACTACGATGCCGCTGCCAGCCGCAGCGTGATCGTCCAGCCGAGCCTGGCTTACCTGGTCAATGACATCTTGTCTGATGCCGACGCGCGCCGACGCATGCTTGGCAGTAGCAGTGACGAGCCCCCGCGAACCACCGCCCAAATCCAAGCCAGCAGCGCCGACAGCCGCGACCATTGGATGCTCACTTATTCGCCCGACCTGGTTCTGGCTGCGCACGGACCGTCTGCTGAAAATCTGACAGTGGGCGAAGCCCTGCTGGCTTGGGCGCATCAGCAGCGCAGCTTGCCGGCGCGAGCTTGGCCTTCGCCGGCCGATATCGAAGAATACCTGGTCTGCGAGATTTCTGGCTTGCTGCCCGCCACCACCGACCATTGCCCGGTTCGCCGCGAGATCGTGCCAGCCAACAGCCAACTGCTGCCCGACGACCGCTGGCATAGCGTCGAAATCGACAGCGCCACAGGTCAGTTGGCCGGCGTGAACACGCCCGACGTTCTGCGCGTGACCAAAGCATTTTTTCTGCCACCCAATGAGATCCGAGACTGGTGGCAGGAAAATGGCAAGCCACTGCCGCCAACCACTGCCAGCAGCGAAGACAGCGCCGGTCTTGCAAAAGCGGTGTGGCTGAAAGCGCCGGCCGACTTTGCCTATGTGGGCGCGCAGGTCGATGTCCAGGGTAAAATCAACCGACCTGGGGCGCTGAGCTGGCGGCTGGAATATGGCGCAGAGGTCAATCCCGACTCCTGGATTGCCATCAGCGAAAGCCAGCGCATCGAAGCGGATGGCGAGCTGCAGGCGGCTTGGGAGACAGCTCTGCTCAGTGGCATCCATACGCTGCGGCTGATGGTCGACTTCGCCGATGGCTCGCAAGAAAGCGACAGCAAGCTGCTGACATTCGACAATACGCCGCCCGCTGTAACCCTGGGCAGCAGCGAGGAGAGCATCCGAGTCGGCGAGACGCTTACGCTGGTGGCGGATGCTCGCGACAACCTGACCATTGAGCGCGTCGAATTTTATCGCGGAGACGAGCTGCTGGGCATCGATCGCGACTGGCGCTATAGCTGGGATATCGCGCTCGCCGAGAGCGGCGAGGAATTGTTTCGCGCGCTTGCCTTCGACCAGGTGGGCAATCGCGCCCAATCGACCTTGTCTATCCGCATTGATGATTGAGACAGCGCCCATCAGCTGCGCAACATAAGAAATTCATATATTTTTTGGCAAACTCCCCTTCTCCCTGCCAGGACTGTTGACTGTCTAAGCCCATCATGATACGATAGCGGCGATATGTTGGCACTCGTATGCATAGAGTGCTAATTCAGATGAGTCCTGAATAGCATAAGGAGCGAACAATGCCTGTAACGATCCGCCCGCTTGGCGACCGCGTCCTCGTGGAGCCAGTTGAATCGGAAGAAACATTTGCTGGTGGCGCTTTTGTCTTGCCCGAGACGGCAAAAGAAAAGCCGCAGCAGGGCCTGGTGCGCGCCGCCGGACCCGGCAAGTATGACGACGAAGGTGACAAGCGCATCCCCATGGATGTGCAAGAAGGCGACCGCGTGCTCTTCGCCAAGTACGCCGGCACCGAAGTCAAGCTTGATGGCGTCAAATTGCTCATCATGAAAGAATCCGACATCCTCGGCATCGTCGATGCCTAACCCGTCGTAACCAGTCACTCTCAGCCAACTCAGGAGGAAAATATGGCAAAGCAACTCGTATTCAAGGAAGACGCGCGGCGCAAACTGCAAGCTGGCGTCGACAAGGTCGCCAACGCTGTCAGCACGACGCTGGGTCCAAAAGGGCGCAATGTCGCGCTGGACAAGAAGTTTGGCGCGCCGACTGTTACCCACGATGGCGTCACTGTCGCCAAAGAAATCGAACTGGAAGACCCCTACGAAAATATGGGCGCGCAGCTTTTGAAAGAAGCTGCCACCAAGACCAACGACATCGCTGGTGATGGCACGACCACGGCGACTGTGCTGGCGCAGGCAATCGTCAGCGAGGGCTTGAAGAATGTCGCGGCTGGCGCAAACCCCATGCTCTTGAAACGTGGCATCCTGCATGCCGCCGATATCGTCGCCCAGGACATCCTGACCCAGTCCACGCCAATCGAGACCAAAGACGAGATCGCCAATGTCGCCAGCGTTTCTGCGCAGGACAGCGAGATCGGCAACCTCATCGCCGAGGTTATGGACAAGGTCGGCAAGGACGGCGTCGTCACGGTCGAAGAAAGCCGGGGCCTGGACTTCGAAACAGAATATGTCGAAGGCATGCAATTCGACCGCGGCTACATCAGCCCCTATTTCGTCAGCGACCCCGAGGCGATGGAAGCCAACATTGAAGAGCCCTACATCTTGATTCACGACAAGAAGGTCAGCGCGGCGCAGGATATCATCCCCATCCTGGAGAAGCTGCACCAGATCGGCAAGCGCGAGCTGGTTATCATCGCCGAAGATGTCGATGGCGAGGCGCTGGCGACCATGGTTGTCAACAAGCTGCGCGGCGCGATCAATGTGCTGGCTGTCAAGGCGCCGGGCTTTGGCGACCGCCGCAAAGCTATGCTGCGCGATATCGCTGTGTTGACGGGCGGCACCGTCATCAGCGAAGAAACCGGCCGCAAGCTGGACAGCGTCAGCGTTCAAGACCTGGGGCGCGCGGCCAAGGTCGTCAGCACCAAAGACGACACCGTGGTGGTCGATGGCGCCGGTGAAGAAAGCGCAATCGCAGGGCGCATCGAAGAAATCCGCCGCGAGATCGACAACAGCACCAGCGATTATGACCGCGAAAAGCTGCAAGAGCGGCTCGCCAAGCTCAGCGGTGGCGTGGCAGTCATTCGTGTTGGCGCGGCCACCGAAACCGAGCTGAAAGAGAAGAAGCACCGTGTGGAAGATGCCCTGAGCGCCACCCGCGCAGCTGTTGAAGAAGGCATCGTGCCGGGCGGCGGCGTCGCTCTGATCAACGCGGTTTCCTCGCTGGACAATGTCAGCCTGATCGTCAGCGACGAAAACACCGGCATAACCATCATGCGCCGCGCGCTGGAAATGCCCATGCGCAAGATCGCCGCGAACGCTGGCGAAGATGGCGCCGTCATCATCCAGAATGTGCGCCGCGCCCAGGCCGACAGCGAAAACCACCGCGTTGGCTTCAATGTCATGACCGGCGATTATGGCGATATGATCGAAGCCGGCATCCCCGATCCAGCCAAGGTAACCCGCGGCGCGATCGAAAACTCCGCATCCATCGCCGCGATGATCCTCACCACCGAAGCGCTGATCACCGATGTGCCAGAAGAAAATCCTCCGCCGATGCCCGGTGGCGGCGGCATGGACGGCATGGGTGGCATGGGCGGCATGATGTAAGCTGGCGCTCTGCCAGAGAATTCACTTTCACTCAGAGGGCTGTCGATTGGCAGTCCTCTTTTTGATTCTCCGCTGCGGCAGAGCCTGGCGCTATAGCGTCGGCAGCCGCTCACTCCCTGCGCTTGCCTATTCTGCCCAAAGATCGATTGTATCGAGATCGTAATACTGGCGGTGGCAGCCAGGATTATGGCGTGGATTGACATTCAAGAAACCTGGCAGGTCGTATGACAGCGGCGGGAAGACCAACTCTCGTTCGCCGGCCTGGCGCCGTTCCAAGATGCGTGCATGTCGGATATCGTATTCTTGGGCGAACTGCTGGAAGTCTGGCGCGAGCGGCGAGTAATCCACGACGATTGCGCAGCCCAGGTACAGCGCCACTGCCAGCGCGCCAGTTTTCAGCCAAATGCTGTCCGACCAACGGGATTTGATCGCATAGCCCAGATAGACACCCCAAGCCAATCCCAGCCAGACGGGCAAGTGCGCAGAAAAGGCGTATAATCGCCCAGTAGAAGCGTCATTCAACAGCAAGTCCCCCAACGCCACTGCCGCAACTCCCGAGACGAGGGTGGCATACAAACAGCCCATGCCAACTGCGAATCCGCAGACAACACGGTCCGGCAGGCGCGACGAAAGCTGCCAAGCCAATACCAGCAGCAGACTGTGTAGGCTAGCCAGCAGATAGGTGCTTGCGCGCCAGTGAATGCTGCGGAATTGCGTCAGCGCGAAAAAAAGCAAGACCCAAGCCAGCAGCGCGATGGGTACAACCTGGGAACGATTGGCCAACCAGATATTGACTTGTCTTTGCCGCCACAACACGAGCGCCAGCCCGATTAGCAAAACCGCGTTGCAGACGATGACAACGAAGTAGCCGCCAGAAAATTGCCCAATCACCTGCGGATGATCGCTTTGGTGCTGCCAAATCAGCGGCAGCAGCAACAACTGGACGAGCAAGCCGATGAGAAATGGGTTGCGTCTAAGCGCCGGCAGATGTTGAATGTTCCTGGGGCCCGCTTTAGACAAGACGAGGCTGGCAAACAAGCCCACCGCCAGCAGCAACACAAAACCAGCCACTACATCCGGGTCGCTGATACGTTCGTGCCAGGTTCGCCAGGTCTGATGCAGAATGGATTCGAGGCTGCGGTAGGCTGTCACGCCCAATCGGCTGGGTTTATTGTTTAGGCGCAGCCACAAGCCTGGCGCAGTCAACATCACGATCATGCTGGCGACTGTGGCAAGCCAACCCGCGCCCAGCAATGTCAGAACGCGCCTCCGCCAGGCGCCATGCGCGAAGAGCAGCGCGGCAGTCAACATCAACGTTATGCCTATCAGCTGCACGATTGACAAAAGTTCCGCAAAACCGGCGCTCAGGAAGCAGAGCGCTCCCGCCGCGGCAATCATCAGCCACGAGGCGCGCCGTCCATTCGGCTGGCCGGTCGCGACCGCCAAAAGCAGCAGGTACACAGATAGAAATACCAAAGGTGCTGTGTACTTGATGCTGGAAGCGAAAAAGTAAAGCGTATGGCCACCGCCGATGCTGGCGCAAATCGCAGCGACGATCAAGGCCGCTACAGACAGCGATGCGACCAGCCGCCGCCGCTCAATGCCGGACTCGCGCAGACACCAGTACAATAGCGCCGCGGTGCAGACGAACCAGATGGAGATTAAAATCGCCGGAAAGACCTGTGGAGCATCGAAGCCCAATGGCACAAGCAAACTGTGCACGATTTTGCCAGAGAAGCTGCCATTCAGGTTTTCGCGCCACCAGAGCAGATTCGCCCACAGATCATACTTGCCAGCAGTATCCAATAGACATAAATCGTCGTACATTGGGCGGGTGAAAAAACCGAGATAGACGAAGAGCAGCATCGGCAGCAGGCTCAGCGCCAGGATCAGCGCATTTGCTGTTCGCTTTGCCCAAGTCCGTTTTCGGGGGGGGGGGGGGCTACTGCGGTCATTGCGCTGTTCATTGTTACTCTCTTTTATCCCTGGCGGTCCGCGTGCTTGTTGAGCAGGGTTGGCGTATCGATATCGTAGTAGCCCAGTCGGCAGCGGTGCAGCAGAGAGCGCCAAACGCGCATCTCATGTGGCAGGTCATAGTCGGGCAGCGTGAAGGTGAAATGGCGCTGGCCACCCTGCCGGCCCTCCACAATCGTCTCGTGCCAGTGGTCATAGGTCTGCGCGTAGGCTTGATATTTGGGCAGCAGCCGGACATTCTCCACGATATTCGCGCCGCCCAGCCACAGCGCCACCAGCAACGCCGCCCAGTGCAGGCGCCGGTCTGTCCGCGGCGCGACCTGCCAGGCGCTGCCGATGCACATCCCGCAAGTCAATCCCAGCCAGGCATTCAAGTGCGTGAGAAAAGTATAGACACGCCAGGCATCCTGCGGCTTGCTTAGGATGGTGGTAAATGCGACTGCCGCTGTCCCCAGCAGGATTAACAGATACAGGCTTGCCAGCGCAGCAGCGAAGCCACGCATCGACCGCCTGTCCATGCGCATGAGCATGTCCCAGCAAAGGACGAGTGTCAAGCTATGAAATGTCAGCCAAAGGTAGTTATACGCGCGCCAGTGCATTGCGCGCCCCTGGATCAAGGCGACGCACAGCAGCATGCCGCCGAGCAGCAAGCCGGGCAGGGCGCGTGGGAGCAGCCGCTGCCGGTGTCCATCGTGCCGCCACAGCGCTAGCAGTCTCGCGAATCCGGCGATGAGCACAACATTTATGACGAGGACGGAGCTGTAGCCGAGGCTGAAGCGTCCGAAGAAGAGCGCATCGTCGCTTTGGTGCTGCCAGATTAGCGGGACGAGCAGGAGTTGAACCAACAGGGCGAGCAAGAAGGGAATGCGCCCGTGCTTTGTTCTGCGCGCCTCGTCGGGATTATCCCGCCTGGGCAGCATGCAGCCGACCAGGAGCCCGACCGCAAGCATCATGGCGAATGCCGCCAACGCCGCCGGGACAGTCAAGTGGCTGTACCAGGCGTCGGCGACCTGCTGTACATACTCAAGCAGGCTGCGCTCTGTAATGCTGGGACGATCGGCAGTGGATGCGATTCGGGCAGAGATGGCGGGCGCGGAAAACATCACCAGCATACTGGTCGCCGTCGCCAGCCAGCCAGCGCTCAAAACAGGCAGGCAGCGCTCTCGCCACTTGCCGCCAGCGCGCCATGCCAGGCCGATCAGCACGGTCAAACCCAGCAGCATGGGGATTGTGAAGGTCTCGGCGAAGCCTGCGATGAAGAAACACAAGACAAAACCGACAAGCATCCACAGGCGCAGCCTCGCAGTTTTCGGTCGCGAGCTGGCGCAATGTAGAACCAGCAAGAAAAACAGCGGCAACAGCGCCAGGGGCAGGCTGTACTTCATGCTGGCAATGTACCAATAATACACCTGCCGCGTCAGGACGCTCGCGCATACAACTCCAACTAGCAACGCGGACAGCCCCACGGCAATTGCCAACTTGTGCGCCAATCCCCCCAGCATGGACAACAATTTGCTAATTAGCGCGGCTGTACTGGCAAACTGGATTGCGATAAGCAGCGCCGGGAAGATCTGGGCGACCGCAAGCCCAAATGGACCCAGCGCAACAGCCATCACGAGCGTCGAATAGCTGCCGTTGTTGTGGGCATTGCGCTCGTCCACGATAAGCTCCCACAGATCCTGCTGCGCGAAGTCGGTGATATGGCAGAAGTCGTCGCTCATCGGTCGGCTGGAAAAGCCGAGGTAGGCGAAGAGCAGCATCGGCGCGAGGCATAGCACCAGCAGTGTTGGCAATACCAATTTTCGGGAGGCGTTCATGCAGGCGTCTATAAATTACTCGGTGGAGTGAACCGTCTAGACAGCCACCTCCAAGGAGTCGTGCAGTTCTTCTTCATCGGCATTACGCAGCGCCAGCCCGCCATCCTCGTTAACCTCGATGCGCGCGATGCTCGCCAAGCCAAACTCGCCGGTGAGGATGCCGTCCGAAAGGCGATCTTCGATTTCGTTTTGGATGAGACGGCGCAGCGGACGAGCGCCAAATTCGGGGTTGTAGCCATTATCGCCTAGCCAGCCCAGCGCTTCGTCATCGGCTTCCAGCGTGATGGCGTGCTCCAGCAGTCGCTCGCGCACTTTGTTCAGCTCCAGGTCGACGATCTGCTTGATTTCGTCGCGACTGAGCGAGCGGAAGATGATGGTGGCGTCGACCCGGTTGAGGAACTCGGGGCGGAACATCCGCTGCAGCTGGTCGGTTACATTGCGGCTCATGTCTTCGTAGGCTTCATCGTCTTCGCTGTCGACATCGCGGCTGGTGGTAAAGCCCAGTCCAGAGCCGGGTTTGATCAGGTCTGCGCCGACATTGCTGGTCATCACCAGCATGGCATTGCGAAAGTCGACGCGGCGTCCACGCGCATCGGTCAGTGTGCCTTCTTCCATCATCTGCAGCAGCATGTTGAAGACTTCGGGGTGCGCCTTTTCCACTTCATCAAAGACGATGATGCTGTAGGGGCGGCGGCGAACGGCTTCGGTCAGTTGTCCGGCATCATCATAGCCGACATAGCCTGGAGGCGCGCCCACCAACCGGGCGACAGAGTGCCGCTCCATGAATTCGCTCATGTCCAGCTGGATCAGGGCGTCTTCGCTGCCAAAAAGGAATTCGGCCAGCGCTTTGGTCAGCTCGGTTTTGCCGACGCCGGTGGGACCCAGAAACATGAAAGAGCCGATAGGTCTGCGCGGGTCTTTCAAGCCGGCGCGGGCGCGGCGTACAGCGCGGCTGATTTTGACGATGGCTTCGTGTTGGCCCACGATGCGCTCGTGCAGGCGCTCTTCCATCTCCAGCAGACGTTCGCTCTCTTCGTTGGCGATGCGCGTAACGGGGATGCCCGTCCACATCGCAGCCACTTCGGAGATATCGTCGGCGAGCAGGCGCGGCAAGCCGGTTTCGCCATTCCAGTTGATTTTGATATCGTCCAGGGTCGCCGAAAGAGACTGCTGACGCCGCCGCAGGTTGTCCGCTTCGCCATGTTCGCCAGCCATTTCAGCCAGCTCAATCTCGTCGTCCATGCCTTCCAACTCGTCCAGCACACGCCGTACCGAAGCCGCGTCCGGGCTCTTGTACATGCGCAGGCGGGCGGCTGCTTCGTCTATGAGGTCAATGGCTTTGTCGGGCAGGTAACGATCGGGGATATAACGGGCGGAGAGGTTGGCGGCAGTTTCGATGGCGTCATCTGTGATTTCGACATTGTGATGATCTTGATACGGAGACTTGATGCCCTGCAGAATTTCGATGGTTTCTTCAATAGTCGGTTCTGCCACCTGGATTTGCTGGAAGCGCCTTTCCAGCGCGGCATCGCTTTCGACATGCTTGCGATATTCGTCTAGTGTAGTCGCGCCGATGCACTGCAACTCGCCCCGTGCCAGGGCCGGCTTCAGGATATTGGCGGCATCGACGCTGCTGCCGGCTGCCCCCGCGCCCACCAGCATATGCACTTCGTCAATGAATAAAATCGTATCCGACTTTTTGAGCTCTTCTATGACGCGCTTCAGCCGCTCTTCAAATTGTCCGCGATACATTGTGCCCGCGACCAAGGAGCCGACATCCAACTGCAAGACGCGCTTGCGCAACAGGGGTTTGGGTGTTTCGCCTTCGACAATGCGTTGCGCCAGGCCTTCGACGATGGCTGTCTTGCCCACGCCCGGCTCGCCGATCAGCGCCGGATTGTTTTTGCGCCGCCGGCTGAGCACCTGGATGACGCGCTCGATTTCCATTTCGCGCCCGACAACGGGGTCGAGCTTGCCCGACTCGGCCAGGCTGGTCAAATCGGTGGAAAGCTGGTCGACCAGGGGCGTGCCGTCTTTCCGTGATGACTTGCCATGCGCGCGCTGATGACTGCGCTGTGCCGACTGTACGGGGCTTTCTTGCAAGACCTTGCTGGTCTGGCGGCGGATTTCATCGGGATTGACACCCAAACGCCGCAGCACATCCAGGGCGATGCCTTCTTGCTGGCGCACCAGCCCCAGCAGCAGGTGCTCTGTGCCAATGTAATGGTGACCCATGCGTCGCGCTTCGTCGACAGCCAACTCGAGCACTTTTTTCGTGCCGGGCGACAAATCCAGCTGGGCAACGCCGCCGCGATATTCCGATGTAGAAAGACGCGAGACCAATTCTTCGACGCGCCGCAGGTCCAGGCCCAGGTCGCGCAAGACCCGGCCAGCCACGCCGCCTTCTTCGCGCATCAAGCCAAGCAGCAGATGCTCGGTGCCGATCTGATGATGCCGCAGGCGCTCTGCCTCTTCCTGCGCCAGGCTCAACACGCGCCGCGCCCGCTGTGTAAAACGTTCCATTTTGTTTGGCACGGTCTATCCCTCCATCATCAGCCAGCCACGCGCGACTTGCAGCATGCTTTCTTATTTTTCCAAGTATAGCAGCAACTCAAGATTCGCGGGCAGTTTGCGCATCAGCAAGACGAGCCAACGCCAACCAAGCTTAGCCGATGCCAAGCCGACTTTCAACCGACAATCCCTATACGCCGCGTTAGAATTGCGTGGCTCGTGTATGCCAGACACCCGGCCAGAGACGACCACGCAGCCCTCCGCCGTGGAAACGGGGAGCCAGAGAAATCATCGCTTGACTGTGAATTGCTTGCTTAGTCGGCGCTCGCCTCGGCAGCTTCTTTTGTCGCTGGCAATGCGTCGGCAGCTTTTTCGCTGGCCGGCAACGCAACCGACTCCTGGATAGCCATCTCCCAGTCGAGGTCCAGATATTCTGTGGAATTGACCGACTTCAAGCTCAGCCCCAGGCGGCGCTCTTTGATATCGATTTTGATGATGCGTAGCACCAATTCTTGCCCGCGTTTGACCACATCGCGCGGATGTTCGACGCGCTCTGCTGATAGCTCGGAGATATGGATCAAGCCCTCGACCGCCTCATAATCGTTCAGGCGGGCAAAAGCGCCGAACTTCGTCAGCTTGGTCACTGTCGCGCGAGCCAGTTGTCCGCGCCGCAAGGATGTGGCGATTTCGTCCCAGGGGTCGCCCAGCACGCGCCGCCGACTCAGCCCGATGCGTTTCGCTTCGGGGTTGACGCTGATGACCTCGACTTCGATTTCTTCGCCCAGGCTGAGCACCTGCCGCGGGTGGGTTATATGTCCCCAAGCCAGCTCGGAGACATGCACCAAGCCTTCCCCTCCGCCAATATCGACGAATGCGCCGAAGTTCTCCAGGCTGACCACCGTGCCCTTGCGAATTTCACCGACTGTCAGCTCGGCGATCAGCGACTCTTTGCGCTTGACACGGACTTCGCGGGTGGCGGCGCGCTCGGACAAGATCAGTCGGTTGCGGTGGCGGTCGACTTCCATGACCTTGACGCCGATGGGCTGGTTGACCATGGGACCATAGCGCTCTTCGGGCGTGCTGCCGCTGATTTGGCGCGCGCGACTCTCGGATAGCTGGCTCTGTGGCACGAATCCGCGCAGCCGCCCAAAGCGCACGATCAACCCGCCCTTGTTGTATCCGCCGATCAGCGCTTCGTAGACAGCCTTGGACTTGGCGAACTTTTCCGCATTGCGCCAGTCCATCTCTTCCATGGCGTGGTTGATGGACAGCACCATTTTGCCGCGATGATTGCGCGGATTAACCACATAGACATCGACTTCTGCGCCAAGCACCAGCGACTCGAGCATGCGTTTGGTCATCAACTCCAGCTCGCGCCCGGGCACGACACCGATATCGCCTTCGCCCAGATCGACCAGTACGGCTGTTGGCGAGGTCTCGCAGATGGTGCCCTGATACACCTGTCCGCGCCGGTATTTCGGCTGCGCTTCGGCTGGCTCTGGCGCGGCCCCAGTGTTCTCGGCAGGTTCATCACCAGTTGCGGATTCTTCAACAGCCTGTTCGCTCGGCGCGTCAACTTCAGCCTCAGCGGATTGCTCAACTGGCATAGCATCTGCCGATTCATCTGAAGCGGGCGCTCCGCCTACAGCAGATTCGCCTGCTTCGCTGGTGGCCGAATTGTCTGTTTCGACTTCTGCGCTAGGCTGGTTGAGCGATGCGTCGTCGGTAGTGGCGATCGTCTCGTCGGTCTCGGCAGGCGGCAACTCGACAGGCGCAGGGGCTTCGATAGTCGCTTCGCGCGTGCCGTGTTCTTGGTTGCTCATGGCAATGTCCGTGTTTTCTAAGGCTCTGGACGCTGATTATAGCGATTGCGCTGGCATAGTCAAAGGACAAATCGTGCAGCCTGCGGTGAATCCCCAGTCTGTCCTCCCGACAGGTCAGGAGGAAGCAAAGCACAGGTGGATTCTGTCAAGAAGGAAACAATATAGAGGCAGGGGCGATCCCTCAAACCCGCGGCGGCGATGGATAGGCGTCAATTTCGTCATCGTCTTCGGTGCGAGACAGAAAATCGGCGAAGTCTTCTCCTTCATAGCTCGCCTGATAATAGTCGCCTTGCGGATAATTTTCAGCGTAGTATTCGTCTGTGCCGCTATCGGCTGCATCGCCAAAATCGCTGGATTGGTCGGCATGACGGGAGAATGTCAAGCCGCCTTCGCTCGCGTCTATGACAACCAGGTCTCCCGCGCGGAAATCGCCTTTTAGCAAGTGGATGCTCAGCGGGTTTTCAATATGCCGCTGGACAGCCCGGCGCAGCGGTCTTGCGCCAAATTGCGGGTCATAGCCCTGCCGCGCCAGCCAGTTGCGCGCCGACTCGGTCAGGTGCATAGCCAGGCTAGACTCGTCCATGCGCGCCGCCAGCTCCCGCAGCTGCAAGTCGACCATTTGCTCGACTGCTTCCAGCGTGAGCGGCTCGAAGATGATAACTTCGTCGATGCGGTTGAGGAACTCGGGGCGGAACGTGTCGCGCATAGCCCGCTCGATCTGCTGGTGATCGGCGACAGCCTCATCATCGTGCGGCAAGAAACCCAGCGCGCCGCCTTGCCTGGCAAACTCGGTGCCCAGGTTGCTGGTCATAATCAGGACTGTGTTGCGGAAGTCGACGATATGCCCTTGTCCATCGGTCATGCGCCCGTCTTCCAGCACTTGCAGCAGCGCGCTCCACACATCCGGGTGGGCTTTTTCGATCTCGTCAAAGAGAATGACGCGGTAAGGTCGGCGGCGGACGGCTTCGGTCAATTGTCCGCCAGCTTCATAACCGACATAGCCCGGTGGCGCGCCAAACAGGCGGCTGACGGTGTGCTTTTCGCGGTATTCGCTCATGTCGACGCGCACCAGGTTGTCTTCGTCGTCGAACATGAATTCAGCCAGCGCCTTCGCCAATTCAGTTTTGCCGACGCCGCTGGAGCCGAGGAAGATGAAGGAGCCTATGGGACGTTTGGGGTCTTTCAAGCCGCTGCGCGCCCGGCGGATGGCGTCCGAGAGCGCCACGATCGCCTTCTTTTGCCCGATAACGCGCCTGCTGATGACTTCTTCCATGCGCAGCAACTTTTCCGACTCGGTTTCCAGCATGTTCTGCACGGGGATGCCCGTCCACTGCTCGACCACCTGGGCGATATTGTCGGCGGTGACCAGTTCGTCCAGGGTGTTTTCTTGACGCCAGGTGTGGTGGGCGAGCTCGTATTGTTCTTCCAGCTGGATGCGCTGCATTTTGCAATCGGCGGCGCGCTCGTAATCTCGGGACAAACCGGCTGCCTGCTCTTCCATCGCCAACTGTTCGATGGTCCCGCGCATCTCTTTGAGGTAGGGCGGCATGGAAGAGAGCGCGACGCGCAGCTTGGCGGCGGCTTCGTCCAGCAGGTCGATGGCTTTGTCGGGCAGTTTGCGCTCGGTCAAGTAGCGGGCGGAAAGGCGCGCCGCGGCTTCAATGGCGTCATCGGCGATATTGACATTGTGATGCGCCTCGTAGCGGTCACGCAAGCCATAGAGCATGTCGATGGTGTCGTCGATATTTGGCTCTTCCACAAAGATAGGCGCGAATCGGCGATCAAGCGCGCTGTCTTTTTCTATGTGCTGGCGATATTCGTCCATGGTGGTCGCGCCGACAGTCTGCAGCTCGCCGCGGGCCAAGGCCGGCTTCATCATATTGCCCGCATCCATTGCGCCGCTGGCCGCGCCCGCGCCAACCACTTGATGCAGCTCGTCAATGAAGAGGATGATCTCGCCTTCCGAGCGCTGGATTTCTTCGATTGTGCCCTTCAACCGTTCTTCAAACTCGCCACGGAAGCGGCTGCCCGCCAGCATGGCGCTGAGGTCGAGGCTGATCACGCGCTTGCCCAGCAGCAGGTCGGGCACATCGTTGCTGGCGATCTTTTGCGCCAAGCCTTCGACGATAGCGGTCTTGCCGACGCCCGCCTGGCCGATCAGCACCGGGTTGTTTTTTGTGCGCCGGCTGAGCACCTGGATAACCCGCAGAATCTCGGCATCGCGCCCGATGACGGGGTCGAGCTTGCCTTCGTGCGCCAGACGTGTCAGGTCTGTGCTGTATTTCTCCAGTGTGCGATAGCGGCTTTCGGCTTGCGGATCGGTGACGCGCTGTCCGCCACGGATGTCCTTGATAGCATCGGCGACCCGCTCGCGGGTGATGTTGTATTCGGCGAAAGTCCTGGAGACGGCGGTGTTGCGCTCGCCAAACAAAGCGAGAAAGATATGCTCGGTGCTGATGTACTGGTCGCGCAGGCGATTGGCTTCTTCGTTGGCGCGGTCGATGACGCTTTTCAGGCGCGGCGTGATGAAGACCTGGTTGGTACCCTGCCCATAAATGGTGGCGGTGCGCGGGCTTTGTCGCAAAATATCGTCCACGCGCGAACGCAGCCCGCTGGCATCAATGCTCAACAGCTCGAGGATCTGGGGCACCAGGCCATCTGTCTGTTCCAGCAGGGCGAGCAAGATGTGCTCGGTATCGACCTGGGAGTGGCTGTAACGGTGCAAGATTTCGTAGGCGCGGGCGGCGGCGTCCTGGGCGCGTTCGGTGAAGCGGTCGAATCGGATCATGGAAGGTCCTCACAAAGCGGACGAAGGCGAGCCGCGTCTATCAGCGCATCTATTGTATACGCTGGCGGGAATCGCGCACTGGATACTGGTAGCTATGATAATGACTGGATGTTAGAAATGTATAAAGGTCATTCCAACTCAAGACCTGCCAGACTCATGAGCGACGAATGGGCAGTCCAATGTTGAAGGCAACAGTGGCGGCGATCAAGTGAAGCTGATCAGGTTGAACATTACCGATTCTCCTAACGAAGCGCTCTGTTGATACCGATTTGACCTGAAAAGTATCTGCGCCAGAGTCAGTCTTGAGCCGATTTGCACTATCTCGCTGTATGCGGACGATCCAGAAGAAATTATTTTCTGCAAACCATTCTTTCCAGGACCGTAATGGAACGACGATTCGCAAATCGACTTCCCATTTTTCGGCTACGCTCAAGACAAGGGCTGGGCGAATCTTGAATATCTCATGTCCAGTTGTAGGCAACTTAGACAAAGTCTTGATGCCTGCCTTTGGCTTAGTGGATATGGGTGAATTGAAATTCACTAGCCATATATCGCCGCGCTGTGGGTCAATCAATTTAGGAGTCATAGTGTGGGTCATACTCATCATAAATGTCGTAATCTTCGAACAACTCATAATTTTCTTTTGTAGCTGTTGCGAATGCCTGCGCCATGACCGCGTTTCTTTCTGCTTCTGGCATCGCGAGCAAGTCATATACGGTAAGCTGGCCTGATTTAAGATGAGCCGAGACTGGCGACAGGATGTCTTGGCTAATCCGCGTGATGCGGTCGGAACTAATCAAGCCTTCCGAGACAGCACGCGAAGCCATCTGCTTGAGCAGGATAGGCTCTTCGTCGCCGAGGTAGTCCACAGGTTCTTTCAGCCGCCATTTTTTGGAGGAGAGCTCAATGTTCATTTCTTGATAGCGGTTTTCGGTTATGATCTGTAGATCTCTGGCGCGGCGTACCCACGCTGCCATACTCAAGCCATACTTCCTCTTGAGTATCTTGATTTCGCCCCATTGCAGGCTGCTGTTGCGCTTCATGCCTAGTTCGCGGTAAGCGTGCGCTTTTGGCACTAGCAGAGCCGCTGCGAAGCGATGCGCGAGCTTTTCTTCGTCCTCGACAGCATTTGATGTATCCATGACGAGATGACCAATTTCGTGCGCGAGTGTAAAGCGAATGCGATCGGCGCTCCTGTTCTGGTTGATTACAGTCACTGGATATGCACCGCAGCAGCCTGACAAGCCGTCAAACTTGCCGCTGTCGTCGTGCCAGCCAATGACTATCACGCCCCGGTCTTCGGCTGTTTGCACAAGATTGTCAAGTGGTCGGTTGCCAACATCCCAAACACTCCGCAAATCTTCAGCGAGCTTCTCCGCGTCGGCGAATTCATTTGCTGGAGCTGCGCTTGGCAGGTCGGGTCTTGCATCAGGATACAGCAGCGAGTGGAGTTCAATTTGCAACTCTGCCAAGTCTGCAGCATAAGTCTTTATCGTGTCCTGCTTCTTCTGCGGAAGACCGGTGTGTCGACGAAATGCTGCCCACTTCACAGATTTTTCAGGTCGGTGATACAAATAGGGGCTGGACACACCTAGCGCGTTACAGGCGGTTATCAAATACCGCCCGGGCGGAAAGCTCTTGTCATTCTCGTATTTCGAGATAGCCGCCGTGGTTACCTGATAGCCGCGATCCGCAAGCGAATCCTTCAGATCTTTTTGCGTCATGCCAGCGAGCAGCCTCGCTTGTTTGAGTCGTGCGCCTATCATCACATGCCTCCTTGTCGTCGTTGATAAGTTTACACTTTTTGCGCAATAAATCAACGGCTACGGCTTAGCAATCCCGCATACACGCGCTCCATATCCGCCGCCGCCCGCGTCCAGCTGTACCGTTCCCGCGCCAGCAGCCGAGCCTGCGCGCCCATTTGCTGCCGCGCCTGTTCATCACGCAGAAGCAAACGCAGCTTGTCCGCGAAAGCCGCCACTGTCGCTTCGGCCACGAATCCAGCGCCGGCTTCCGCGACTTCGTCCATGTTGCAGCCTGGCGAGAGCAGGACTGGCAATCCCGCTGCCAGCGCCTCGAGAACGGCGATCGACTGCCCTTCGCCAACAGCCGGCAAGGCAAAGGCATCCGCAGCCGACAGCGCGCCCAGTCGTTCAGAGCCATCCAGATAGCCGGCGAAGACAATGCGTTCATCACCCGCCGCCAACTTGCGCAGCGCCCGCAGCATGCCTTCGTCAGGTCCCGCGATCAGCAAGCGACTATCCGAGACATCGGCCGCCAGAAAAGCCCGCAACAGCACATCGACGCCTTTGCGCGCCTGCAAACGCCCCATGTACAAGACGGCCGGCTCTGTGCCCAAGCCATAGCGCGCGCGAAAATCGTCCACTGCCGGCAGCGAGTCGAATTCGCGCAGGTTCACGCCATTGGGAATCACACTGGTGACAGGCTGACGGGATGATCCCAGCGCCGCCCAGAGCCGCTCGGCTTCGACCCGTTCGGTTTCTGTCAAGGCGATGATGTGGTCTATGCTCGCTAGTAGACGCCGGCTCAAAAGCCGATCCCATCCCCGCTTGAGCCGACTTCGCCCGGTGCCTAGATTAAGTGTGCCATGCGGCGACAGCGCAATCGGCACGTTCATAGCCGCCGCAACGGGCGCAACCAGCAAATTCTCCGCCGTGCGCAGCTCGTGCAGGTGCAGCACATCGACATCGGCCAAGATGGCTTTGGCTGCCCTGCGCAGTCCCCGCGGCGTCGACAGGTTCAGCCCTCCCCGCAGCCAGACCGAGGCATTGCGACAGCGCAGGATGCGGATGTCACCGCGAGTCTCGTCCAGGGGACCGCTGTGACGGCGCCGCTGGTCCAATGCGTCTGTCGTCAAGATGGTGATGCGATGTCCGCGAGCTGCCAGCGCCGTTGCCAGCCCCTCTACCGCACGTACGACCCCGCCAAAAGCATAGGCTGGCGCGTAGTAAGGCGTCAGCTGCAAGATGTGCATGGGCAGCTCACCAGCTCAATTTCGTATCGCGCTTCCAGATGCGCCCCAGCTGCGAGCCGCCAGGCAGCGCCGCCACCAGCCGATAGAGCAGATCCAAGTCGTCCGCGCCCAGCACGCGCAAGGCCAATATGCCGCCCATATAGACGCAAAGCCCGCCCAACGCCGGCAGCGCGATGAAGGACTCGCGCAGCGCCAGCATCACTAGGCCGGCCGGCAGACAGAGCAGCAGCAGACGCGCAGCCTTGCCAGCCAATGCCAGCGCCCGCCAGCCCAGCGCCCGAAAGCTCGCCAACAGCAGCGCCACGATCAGCAGTTCGCCGACGATAGACGCGGCCACCGCGCCTCGCGCATCGCCCCAACTGAATAGCAGCAGCAGGGTCAACGCAACATTCAAAGCCAGGCCACAAGCGCGAATCGCCAGCAGATGCCGCTGCCGATTTTGGATGAGCAGCGCCTTGCTGAAGACATTGCCGAACATGGTGATGGCGGTGAACCAGATCAGCAAGCGCAGGATGTCTGCCGATGGCGCATACGTCTCGCCCAGCAGCGGCATGATGATCGCCTCGGCCAAGATGCTGATGCCCAGCGCCAGTGGCAGCCCGACCAGCAGCATATACAGCGCCAGTTTTTCGATCAAGAAACCAAAAATGGGGTTGCGTCCATCTTCGTGATAGCGCGAAAGCAAGGGATACGCCGCCACCAGCACCGAACTGCTGATTAGCTCGATCACGCCATAATTGATCACGAAAGCGACAACCAGGTAGCCCGTGATGCGTTCGCCCAGAATGCCGGTCGTAAGCAGCTTGTCGGCATGTTGGTAAGCCAGGGTAAGCAGCGATGCCAGTGCCAGCGGCGCGCTGTTGACCAGCAGCTTTCGGGCGAGGTCGCGATCCAGGGGGAAATGCGGTTTGATGCCGGCGCGCAAGTTCAGGCTCACCAGCGCCAGCGAGCGCAGAATGCCCGATGCGATAGCGGCTGCATACAGCCCCAGCAGCCCCCAGCCCAGCGTCAAAGCCAGCAGCGCCAAGCCGATTCGCAGGAAAATATGGACGATCTCGACAACCGAGGTCAGCACCATGCGCTCACGCGAGAGCAGCAGATCATAGGCCATGTTGCCGAAGATGTCGACGAAGAGGTTGAGCCCGGCCAGCGCCGCAAAAGCCCGCAACGTCTCGCTGTAGCCCAGCGACAGGCTGTTTATGCCCACATAGGCCAGCAGCGCCAGCAGCGTCTGCGAGAACAGCATGGCCGTCCAGTACTTGCCGGCTTTTTCTGGCGCGCGAGCGACATCGCGGATGACGATCAATCCCATGCTGAAGCTGGCAAGCGCAGCCGCATTCGCCATCAGCCCGCCGATTGTGCCATAGATGCCGTATTCACCCGGCCCCAGCCACAGCGAGAGCACCAGTTGCCAGCCAAAGAGCGCGCCTTTGCTGATCACGCTGGCGATCATCAAAGCGCTGATGTTGCGGACGGCGCGTCGGGCATCGCCTCCGGTCACGGATGTCGCGCCTGCCCCTCGACTTGTGTCGGATGCCATTTGCCTTGCCAAAACCCCTTGCAGCGGGCAGGATTGTGCCTGTGCCAGCCACGGAAACAGCGCCCATGATCGACAGCATGGAATCGGCTATACGCTACATTTTTCAGACGCGCCGCCGCCTGGACAAAGCCCCGCGCGGACTCGATGAGTATACACGCGATACCGCGCCCACGCGCAGACTGCTGGAACGGGCGGACCTGTTGACAGAGCAGCGCGACTACATCGTCGTAACCGGCAGCCGCGGCAAAGGCAGCGTGTCCGCCATCGCCGCCAAGCTGTTGAGCGCCATGGGTCGACGCGCCGGCACGATCACCAGCCCGCACCTGGTGCATTGGAACGAGCGCATCCGTGTGGACGGACGCATGATCCCCAGCCAGGATTTTCTGCGCATCCTGCGCGCGCTGCAGCCGCATATCGACGCCGAAATCGCTGGGCTGGAAGACAGCCAGTATCTCAGCCCGCAAGGCATCTTCCTGGCGATTGCGCTGCGCTATTTTGACGAGCAACGTGCCGATGTGGCTGTGCTGGAAGTGGGTCGCGGCGGTCGCTTTGACGATATCGCCATCGTGCCCAACCAGTTGGCGCTCTTCACGCCCATCTTGCTGGAACATACGGCGCTGCTGGGCGAGAGTCTGGCGAGAATCGCCTGGCACAAAGCCGGCATCATCAAAGCGGGCTGCACTGCCATCAGCCTGCCACAAGCAGACAAAGCCGCCGCGGAGCTATACAAAGCCGCCGCGCAGCATAATGCCCATCTGGTTATCTTGCCAGAGGACGAGCTGGCTGAGTTTGCGAGCCGCCGCGCCAATGGGCAAGTCATGCGCCTGCCCGAGTATGGCGAGCTCTACCTGCCGATGCTGGGGCGTTATCAGCTGGCAAATGCCACGCTGGCCATCCGCGCTGCAGAGCATTTCGGGCTGGATGAGATAGCGCTGCGCAAGGGACTGTCGGCGGTGCAGTGGCAGGGGCGCGCGCAGCAGTTGGATGAGGCGCCGCGCATCTATATTGACGGGGCAATCACGCCGACTTCCGCGCGTTCCTTTGTGGAGAGCCTGGGTAGTCTGTCTGCGCCGGTCGTTTCTATCGTTGGCGTCCCGCGAGACCGCGATTACAGCAACGTTTACAATGTGATGGCGGCTGTCAGCGACGCGTTGATCATCACCGAAACCGACATCAACCCCAGCACGCGCTTCCCCGCCCG
This sequence comes from Chloroflexi bacterium bin20, assembly GCA_002238485.1. GTDB lineage: Bacteria > Chloroflexota > Anaerolineae > Aggregatilineales > Phototrophicaceae > UBA6055. Next base: position 88,023 of record MPMG01000013.1, read on the forward strand.
GCAGGATGCGCTGCAAGCCGCGCGCCGTGTCTGTGACGATGTGGGTTATGCCGCGAATCTGCCCGCGGCCTTTGCCCTGGCCCACAGCATAACCGGCGAAAGCGGCACGATCTTGCTGGCGGGCTCCTTGATGCTGATCGGCGAGTGCATGTTGCTGTGGGATGTCGATACGACGGTGATTTGAACGCGCGCGCCAATTGACAATCGCGCGACATGTCTGTAGCCTCTGTGCCAGTGACAAAGGCAGAAAGGGCGGGGCGCATGGAACATCCTAGGCAAACGCAGGCAAGCATGGCGGCGCGCATCATGCGCTTTGATGAGCTGAAGCACAAGGGCATCCCCATCATGTTCATCGACAGCATGCTGCCCGGGCACATGCGCATGAATTACGCTGTGATTGGCGATACCGCCGCCGAAAACCCCGACTACAGCATCCAGCGCGCCATCACCGAGCCGCATCGTTACCAGATCGGCATGGCCTGGGCGCCGCCGGGTTGTGGTCCTGCCTGGCACAGTCATGATTATGTCGAATCATTCTTCATCCTGACCGGTCCCTGGACATTTTATTGGGGCAACGAAAACGATCCCGACAAGGTCGAAGGCGAATTTGTGCTCAACGAATGGGACATGATTTCCCTGCCGCCGGGCATGTACCGCAGCTTTGAATACAGCGGCGAAGAGATCGGCTGGTTCTTCGCCGTGCTGGAATCGCACCAGGTCTACGAGGGCAAAGACCCCTACTGGTCGCCCCAGGTCGAGGCGGCGGCCCGCGACAATGGTTATGAAGCCGATGCCAGTGGCAAAATGCTGCATCCGCCCGATTATCAAGCGCAAAAACAGCGGCAGAACGATTTCCTGCTGCAGACATTCCGCGAGCGCACAGGCATCGAGCTGCGCGACTATCGTCCGCCACGCCAACCGGGAGGCAGCGCATGAAGACCAGCGCCGAACGCATTTTGACCACCCATGTCGGCAGCATGCCGCGTCCGCAAACCGTGGTCGACCAGCTATTTGCGCAAGACCAAGGAGAGTCTTACGATCCCGCCGAATTCGACCGAGTGATGCAAGCAGCCGTGCGAGAAGTGGCTGGCAAACAAGTCGCCGCTGGCGTCGACATCATCAGCGATGGCGAGATGAGCAAGATCAGCTATGCAACGTACATCCGCCACCGTTTAACCGGCTTCGAGATAGACGAAGTGCCGCGCGCCACGCCCAAGGACCTGGACGACTTCCCCGCCTACAAGCAGCGACTGGCTGACGCGGGCGGCACACCCAAATACCATCGTCCTGTCCTGCGCGATGCCATCGCCATCAAAGACCTGCAACCGCTGGAAAAAGACATCGCCAACCTGCTGGCGGCGCGCGACCAGGCCGGCGCTGACGAAGCCTTCATGAATGCCGCCTCGCCCGGCGTCATCGCTGTCTTCCAGCCAAATGAATATTATGCCGATGACGAGCAATACCTGGGCGCGCTGGCGGATGTGATGAAAGTCGAATACGAAAAAATCACCGCCGCCGGCTTGATTCTGCAAGTCGATTGCCCAGACCTGGCGATGGGACGGCATATTCGCTTCCGCGATGTCGATACCGCTACTTTCAAACGCGCCGCCCAGGCACAGGTCGAGGCGCTGAATTATGCGTTGGAAAATGTGCCCGCCGAGCAAGTGCGCATGCACCTGTGCTGGGGCAACTACGAAGGTCCGCATCATCATGACATCGACCTGGCAGAGATCATCGACATCGTGCTGAGCGCCAAGCCGCAAGCCATTCAGTTCGAGGGCGCCAACCCGCGTCATCAGCATGAATGGGCGATCTGGGCGCAGGCAGAAATCCCCGACGACAAGATCCTCATCCCAGGCGCGCTGGATACCACCACCAATTTCATCGAGCATCCCGAGCTGGTGGCGCAGTACATCGAGCGCTATGCGGGCATTGTTGGGCGCGAGCGCGTCATCGCTGGCACAGACTGTGGCTTTGGCACATTCGCCGGGTTTGGCGCGGTGCATCCCGATATCGCCTATGCCAAGCTGCGTTCGCTGGCGCAAGGCGCGCAGATCGCCAGTCAACGTCTTTGGGCATAGCCGGGCGGAGGAAACTCATGCCGATTCAGTACATCAAACGCGGCAAAACGATCGAACAGAAAGCTGATGCCGATGCCGCCGTCCAGGACGTTGTGCGCGGCATCCTCGCTGATATCAGCGCGCGCAAAGACGAAGCGGTGCGTGAACTCTCGCAATATTTCGACAACTGGAATCCCGCCGAATTCAAACTATCGGACGAGCGGATCCAGCAAATTATCTCGACGCTGCCGACGCAAGCCATCGACGACATCAAGTTCGCCCAGGCGCAGGTGCGCAACTTCGCCCAGGCGCAGCGCGCTGCTTTGCAAGATATCGAGGTGGAAACGTTGCCGGGCGTCGTGCTCGGGCACAAGAATATCCCGGTCAATCGCGTGGGCTGTTATGTGCCGGGCGGTCGCTATCCCATGATCGCCTCGGCGCATATGAGCGTTGTCACAGCGCGGGCAGCCGGCGTCAAGCAGATCATCGCCTGCACGCCACCAATCAATAGGCAGATCCCCGCCGGCACGATCGCTGCCATGCACTTTGGCGGCGCCGACGAAATCCATATCCTAGGCGGCGTACAAGCCCTGGCGGCCATGGCCTATGGCGCAGCAGGCATCGAGCCGGTCGATATGATTGTTGGTCCTGGCAATGCCTATGTCGCCGAAGCCAAACGACAGCTATTCGGGCTGGTGGGCATCGACCTGCTGGCGGGACCCACCGAAACGCTCTTGGTGGCCGATGACAGCGCCGATGCCGAATTGTGCGCGACCGACCTGCTGGGGCAAGCCGAACATGGACCGACCTCGCCGGCTGTCCTGGTGACGACCAGCCGCGACCTGGCACAGAGCATCGAAGCCGAGATCGGCGCACAGCTGGAAAGATTGCCCACCGCCGACCTGGCTGGCGTCGCTTGGCGCGATTACGGCGAAGTTATCCTCTGCGACAGCGATGCCGAAATGCTGGAAGTCGCAGATGACATCGCCAGCGAGCATGTGCAAATCCTGACCCGCGACCCCGATTACTTCCTGCAGAACATGAGCAATTATGGCGCGCTCTTTTTGGGAGCAGAAACCAATGTCGCTTATGGGGACAAGGTTATCGGTACGAATCACACGTTGCCGACCAAGAAAGCGGCGCGCTATACCGGCGGGCTGTGGGTGGGCAAGTTCATCAAGACCGTCACCTACCAGCGCGTCACCGAAGCCGCCAGCCTGCTCATCGGCGAATATGGCAGCCGTCTCTGCGACCTGGAAGGCTTTATGGGGCACAAGGAGCAATGCGACTTGCGCCTGCGCAGATACAGACGCGACTAGCCAGCGGGTGCATCTGCGTCGTCTGGCGGCGACAGATCAATCACGATCGTGCCAGCCATTTTGTCGTGCCAGGCTTGCTGGTCATCGTCCACCCATGCCCAGATGAAACCCAGCAAAAATAGTTGGCTGACGGTGTAGCCAAAACCATTGCGCAGCAGGGCATCCAGGATGGTGATACGCTTGCCATTTTGTTTCACCACACGCAGATTGAAGACCATTTTGCCCGGCGTCTGACCATTCAGGATGGTCATGAAAGCTGCCTGATAGAGGACGCTGAGCAGCAGGTTGTGCAGAATCGTGGCTTGCTGAAAATGCCGAAAAGCCGCTGTTGCCGCTTGTTCATCGGCGCTGTACAGGGCATCTTGCAGCGGCGCGAAGCTATCGTTGGCGAGCAGCACGAGCATGGTCATGGCAGAGATGATAGTCGCATCGAATAGCAGGGCGGCGAAACGCCTGGTCAAACCTGCCAGCTGTAGCGTCGGCTCTTTGCTTGCGGCCTGCACAGAGGCTCTATCGTCGGGCGGCTGCATATCGCGCAGTTCTTCGCTTGCCCGCGCATGGTCGGGGTCGAGCTGCAGCGCCTTCTGCAAGAATTCGACGCGCTGTCCATGATTGCGTGAAGCCAGCGAAGCCAGGTAATAGGCGGCCGCGCTGGGCTTTTCTGCCAATTCCTCAGCTGCCAGGGCCCGCGCCTCGTCCATGCGGAATTCGTCAAGCGCCCGCTGGATCGCCGCCAGTCTGTCCGCCATGCTTTTCCCTTGCCTGCGCCGCAATCCAGCCAATCATAACGCAAGTCAATGCGGCTGTGGTACGATTGGTGGCGCAATCGTGGGGGGGGCGGAAGAGCAGTCCATGGACGAGCTTCGGCAGAGAATCGGCAGCAGCAAAGCCGGCCGGCGTTTCATCGCCCAAATGCGCTTCTATAACGACGGCGACTTTCGGCGGCTGCGTGGATTCATGCGCAGCGGCTATTATGACCTGGCGCTGCTGCAAAACCCGGTCGAGCGCCGACTGCTCGACTTGAAAGCCGCGCGCAGATTGCACGGGCGTCTGAAGGTCGCCGAAATCGAGATGGCGGAAGAGTATGCCATTCAGCTCATCATGCTTGGCGAAAACAGAATCCGCCTGCGCCTGCGCCTGCGCGTGACCGAAAGCTACCCGCATCTGGTGACCGATTATTCGTTGCAGCCACTGACGGAGCGCGTCAATGACCGTTGACACAGCCGCCAATCTGTTGCCACGTCTGCGCATCAACCCGGCGCTGGCCACGCGCATCCTGACCGGTTTCATCCGTGACAGCATCACCAAAGCCGGCATGCAGCGCGCGGTCATCGGCTTGTCGGGGGGCATCGACTCGGCGGTATCGGCCTACCTGGCGGCACAGGCGCTGGGCGCGGAGGAGGTGCTGGCGCTGCGCATGCCCTACAAGACCTCATCCGCCGACAGTCTGGCGCATGCCGAAGCCGTCATCGAAGGCCTGGGCTTGCCGCACTTGACCCTGCCTATCAGCGAAATGGCAGACCCGCTTATCGAGCGCTTCCCCGAAATGAGCCGACTGCGTCGTGGCAATATCATGGCGCGCCTGCGCATGATCACGCTTTATGACCAGTCTATGGCATGGGGCGGGCTGGTCATGGGCACGAGCAACAAAACCGAATTCTTGCTGGGTTACAGCACCATCTATGGCGACAGCGGCGTGGCGCTGCACCCGATCGCCGATCTCTACAAAGCGCAAGTGCGGCAACTGGCGAGGCATCTGGGTGTGCCCGGCGTCATCATCGACAAGCCGCCCTCCGCCGATCTGTGGGTGGGGCAGACCGACGAAGACGAGCTGGGTTTTACTTATGACGAGGCGGACGCCGTCTTGTTCCTGCTGGTCGATGAGCGTTACACGGTGGACGAAGTTGCCGCCGAGGGCTTCGCGCGTGACTTTGTGGTGCAGATCTGGGAGCGCGTCAAAGCCAATCACTACAAGCGCACCATGCCCAATATCGCCAAGCTGAGCAAGCGCAGCATCGGGCACGACTTCCTCTACCTGCGTGATTACACCGGACGCGCCGGACGCACCTGAGCGCCTACATGCCGTTGACGCGCGTCGGTTGAATCTTGTAGATGACGCGCTGTTCCATCCCCCGTCCTTCGGGATTCCAGGCATAATAGTCGTCGTTGCCGGCATACATGCCCGAAAGCTTGTTGATGTGCGCCAGCGCCGCTTCGCTTTCGTCAAACTCGACCACTTCGCCGCGGATCTCCGCCCAGTGGAAGGCGTTCTGTGGATCGATGACTAGCACGGTGACTTTGGGATTGATGCGGATGTTGCGGTCTTTGCGCCGTCCAACCGCCGAGTTGATCCACACCTGGTCGCCCTCCAGGCTGGCCCAAACCGGCGTAACCTGGGGCTGTCCATCGGGGTTGCTGGTGGCGAAGGCGACGATGAGCGGTCGCTCAAGCAGATCTTTGAGATTGTCTGGTATAGCAGCCGACATGGGCAGTTTCTCCTTGACTGGATAAGGCGTGCAGTGCGGCGCATTCTAGCACGGCGAGGCATCAAATGGATGACTTGCATGACAAGATCTCCGACGAGCCCTACCTATCTGCGAGATGAATCGGCGCGGCTTCGGCAGGCGGCTCTTCTGGCGTGTCGGCAGGCAGCTGGGAGATCATGCGCAGCAGCAGCGCCGCCACGTCCGCTCGCAGACGCAACTTGTATTCGCGCGCTTCTTCGCCCGGCAGCTGTCCATTGAGCGTAAAACTGAATTGCTCGGGGATGCGCGCGCCAGTCTGTCCCAGATCGGGCTCCCAGGCATCCAGCAGTTGCCAGTCTTCGCCACGATATTGATAAAGCTCAAAGAGGATGCGGGCCTCGCTACCCTCGCTTTCAAAGCGAAATTCCAGAACGATAGGCAGGGGCAGGTTTTGCTTTTCGATCGGCGACAGCGTGGCGCGGCTGATGCGCTTCGCCAGCGATTCGATCGCCTTGTGCAGAGCCGCTTCGTCCAGTGTTGGAGCGCGCTGCAACAAGCGATTCAGCTTATCAATGACCCCGAGCGGCATTAAGACTTCGGTGCGGCTGATGCGCCCATAGATGTCGTATTGGATACTGCGCATGGCTTTGACGCGCCAGCTGCCCATGACTTCCTTCTGCCTGCCCAGCAAATGCTTGACGAGTACAAGCTGGTCTGGCGCAGTGGCTTCGCCCAGCAGGTTGTTTTGCGCGTGATATTGCCAGCTTTGTCGCCTGCCCAGCGTAGAATTCATGTCGTACCAATTGTTGTGCGCATAAGGCGGCTGCCAAGTATTGAACTTGGGCGGTTGGCGAAACAGCAAACGCAACACCAGGCTCAACAGCCACAGGCAAAATGCCAGCGCCGCCAGCAATGCTGCGAATGCCAGCAAAGCTGCACCATAGTCAAGTTGGCTGCCATTCACTGCAATGCTGTTGCCCAGGAAGACGACCCGCCAGCCCAGCAGCGGCATGGTCAGCGAAAGAGGGGCTGTGGATGTGCTGCTGCCGGCGCAAACCCCGCTGCCAGCAACGGCTTGCGCTTTGTTGACGCGGAAGAGCTGTTCATTGTCGCGCGCGATCCGGCTGCCTGCCAACTCGTACTCGTCTATGCCGGCGATTATGCGGAAGAAGACATCTTCGCCTGGCAGGTTCGCCAAAGGCAGACAAATATCAAAGTCGCGCGATTCACTTTCTGCCAGTGCTGGCAACTCTTCAATATGGGTGGTTTGTCCATTTTCGTGCTGGGTGATCACAATTTCGGTTGCGACAGTGGCAGCCGCGCCACGATTGCTGATCTCGAAGCTGACGATAGCATGCGCCGTATCAGCGCTGTAGCTGACCCGCGGCGGCGTGATGGCATAATTGCGCGGTCCCGCCTGCCCAAGGGCGACGAATCCAAAGAGCAACATGCCAAGCGCAAAAAGCCAGCGAATCATCGTTCTAACCACAACCTACTGTGCCCACGAACCAAGTTGCGATACACCGTTCTGCGCCACCACATCACCTCCTACTATACTCGCCGCGCCCCGCCTTTCCAAATCTGCCGAGATTGCCCTGGCCAGCGCCCAGCAGCAGGCCGGCGCATTTTTCACCGATCATGATGCAAGGCGCATTGGTATTGGCGTTGACGATCCAGGGCATGATTGAGGCGTCGGCAACGCGCAGCCCGTCCACGCCATGCACCCGCAGTTGCGCATCAACGACAGCCAGCGCATCGTCAGCTGGTCCCATCTTGCAGGTGCCGACCGGGTGAAAAATCGTGTCCAGATTGTCGCGGACGAATCGCCGCAGGTCTGTCTCGGATTGCCATGATTCGCCCGGCAGATATTCAGCGCCGTGCCAGCGATCAAAGGCCTGCGCCGCCAGGATCTCCCGCGCGATATGGATACCCGCCAGCAGCACTTGCATATCGCGCTCGTCCGCCAGATAGTTGGGATCAATCAAAGGTGGCGCAAATGGGTCTGCCGAAGTCAACGATACGCTGCCCGCGCTCTTTGTCGCTGCCACGCCCGGCGCCAGCATAAAACCATGCGCTTGTGGATCGGGCGGATAATCAATGCGCGGCAAGAAAATCAACTGCAGTTCGGGGATATCCGCGGCCGCATCGAGCTGGATGAACGCGCCGGCCTCGCCCAGGTTGGATGTCCAGACGCCACGCCGCTCCTTGTCATAGCGTTCGCGCTCGGCTGGATCGTGCATGCGCGCCAGCGAGACGGGCTCTTGCGCGAAGTGACTGACGAAGATCCGCGCGTGGTCTTGCAGGTTTTTGCCCACGCCGGGCAGATCCGCCACTACCGCAATGCCCAGCCGCCGCAGGTCGTCCGCCGCGCCCAAGCCAGAGAGCATCATGATTTGTGGCGAGTTGAGCGCGCCGGCGCAGACGATGACTTCCCGCTCTGCCCGTGCTTCATGGTTGCGCCCATCTTTGTGCCAGGCAGCGCCGATGCAACGCGCCCCGTCCATGAGCAGGCGGGTAACTTGCGCGAAGGGCAGGGCGGTCAGATTTTTGCGCAGAAGAGCCGGCCGCAAGAAAGCATCAGCCGCGCTGCAACGTGCGCCAGCCAGCTGGGTTACCTGGTGCAGCCCGACGCCCGCCTGCTGGCCATCGTTGAAGTCGGGGTTCTGCGCCAAGCCCGCTTGCTGCGCCGCTTCCACGAAAGCCAGCGACAGGGGATTGGGGTCGACCGGGTCGCCGACATGCAGCGGTCCATACACGCCGTGAAAAGCCGATGCGCCGCGCGCCTGGTTCTGCGATTTGATGAACAGGGGCAGCACATCGCGCCAAGCCCAGCCAGGATTGCCCAGCCCCGCCCAGCCATCGTAATCGGCTTGGCTGCCCCGCTGGTAGATCATGGCGTTGGTCGTGCTGGAGCCGCCGTAGACCTTGCCACGCGGCATTTGGATGCTGCGATCGTGGCAGTGCGCTTGCGGCGTGGTGACATAATTCCAGTCCAGCGCCCCGCCACGCAGGTCGCGCCAAGCCAAAGGTCTGCGGATATCCGGGTGGTTGTCCGGTCCGCCCGCCTCCAGCAGCAGCACGCGCAGCTCTGCCACTTCGCTCAGACGGCTGGCGACAACGCAGCCCGCCGAACCTGCGCCAATCACGATATAGTCGTAGGTCATGCGCGCAATCCATTTTCTGCGAGAATCTTGCGCCATTGTAACGGCTAGTATGAACACAGGCTATGCGCCAGCCAGGCGGCTATGACCACACCAGCGCAAATCGACAATCTCATCAGCGCATTGTCACAAACGCAACTGCAGTCCGACGCCTTCAATGAATATGCGCCGGGCAATGCCGACAACGCCATCCGCCGCGCCAACCTGGGGCTCTACCTGCGCGCCATGGCATCGCGCAAGCCCACTGCGCTGCTGCTGATGGAAGCGCCCGGCTACCGAGGCTGCCGTTTGACTGGCGTGCCTGTCACCAGCCGCAGAATCTTGCTGGAAGGCGTTACAGCGCTGGACATGTTTGGGCGAGAGGCGGGCTTCCGCGATGTCAGCGATTGCGGCTTTGAGCGCGTCTATGGCGAACAGTCGGCTACCATTGTCTGGGGCGCGTTGGCGGAGATGCGCGCGCTGCCACTGATCTGGAATGCCTTCCCATTTCATCCTCACCGGGCTGGGAACTCCCTCAGCAATCGCAAGCCACGCCAGGCAGAATTAGCGCTGGGCGCGGACTTTTTGCGGCGGCTGCTGGCGATGTGGACATTCGAGCAGATCATCGCGGTCGGCAATGTCGCGCATGAACTGCTGAACAAAGGGGGAATCGCTTGTCACAAGGTGCGTCATCCGGCGAATGGCGGCAAGAATGACTTTGTGGCGGGGCTGCGCGCGCTCTTAGCTGTCGTCTGACTGCGACTCGGCAATGGACTCGGGCTGGGGCTGCGCTGTCTGGGCGCCGGCTTCTTCATAAACATCGGCAAAGTACAGTTCATAGGAACCGCGCTTGAGTCGCTGCAATTCTTGGCCCGCTTCTTGCCCGATCTCCGAGAGCAGAGCGTTCTGCTGGGCATTCGTCGATTCGAAGTAAAGCTCCAGGATGCGATAGGCATCGGGACTGCCCAGCGGACTGCCGGTGATGTGCACCACTTGTCGGCGCTGGATATGCGGCATGCGCTCGACCAATCCCAAGAAGTCTTGATACACATTTTCGAAAGCCTCGGCGTCTTCTGGATGCCGAAACACAATCATGAATTTGACCATGCCGCGCTCGCTGGATTGGTCGGCAGAACCGCATTTTCCTTTTACCACAGAGCGCGCAGAGGACACAGAGTAAACTGGTCTTGGCTTTGTGTCCTTTGTGTCCTTTGTGGTTACAATCATCCGAAACAACCGACAATCAAAGGCAAGCCCATGCCCCAGCTTCATGAACTCGCGCGTCTGCCCGACCCAGCCGACAATTGCGCCATCGCCATCCGCGACCTGCCCGCCGGCACGGCTGTCGCGCACCAAGGCAGCCACTTTCAGCTGAGCCACAGCATCCTCGAAGGGCATCGTTTCGCCATTTGTCCCATTTTGCGCGGCTCGGCATTGACTTCGTGGCGGCAGCGCTTCGGCATTGCCAGCGTCGACATCCAGCCTGGCGACTATGTCATCAACGTTGGCGCGCAGCAGGAGTTGTCGCGGCGCAGCCTGGATTTCGAGCTGCCTGCCCAGCCCAACTTCGACAACCTGATCGAGCCTTATGCTCTTGATGAAAGCAGCTTCACAGCCGCGCAGCCAATGCCGCTACACAGCCAACAGCGCACTTTCCCGGGCTATTTGCGGGGTGGGGGACGCGGCACGGGCACGCGCAATATGCTCGTCGTGCTGGGCACTTCGTCGCTGACAGGTGGCTTTGCGCGGGCTGTGGCAACGCGGCTGGCGAGCATGGCAGAGGACTGCGCCAATGTCGATGGCATCGTGCCGGTAGCGCATACCGAGGGCGGACACAGCGACCCCAACAACCGCGATTTGTTGCTGCGCACGCTGGCTGGCTTCCTGGTCCATCCCAATGTCGGCGCTGTTTTGGCCATCGACTATGGCAGCGAAGCCATCACCAATGCCGAGCTGCGCGAATACATGCTGGCGAATGCGTATCCTCTGGAACATGTGCGGCATCATTTCTATTCGCTGGGGCGGGGTTTTGAAGACGATGTCGCCTTCTGCCGCGGGATCCTGCGCGATTGGCTGCCGCTGGTCGACCAGGATACGCGCAGTCCACAGCCTCTCAGCGAGCTGAAGATCGCCTTGCAATGCGGTGGTTCGGATGCATTTTCTGGCATCAGTGGCAATCCGCTGGCGGCCTGGGTGGCCAAAGAAGTCATCCGCTATGGCGGCGCTGCCAACCTGGCCGAGACGGACGAACTGATCGGCGCGGAGTCTTATGTGCTGGACAAGGTCGAGCGGCTGGAAACAGCGCAGCAATTCCTGCGCAAGATCGAGCGCTTCAAGGAATGGGTGGGCTGGCACGGACAGACGGCGGAAGGCAACCCATCGGGCGGCAACAAATACCGCGGCCTCTACAACATCGCGCTGAAGTCGCTGGGCGCGGCCGCCAAACGCCATCCCGATGTGCCCCTGCACGCTGTCATCGACTACAGCCAGCTCATGACCGATGGCGGATTTTACTTCATGGATAGCCCGGGCAATGACCTGGAAAGTGTGGCCGGGCAGGTCGCCAGCGGCTGCAATATGATCTTCTTTGTGACGGGCAACGGCTCGATCACCAACTTCCCGTTCGTGCCGACCATTAAATTTGTGACGACTACGGCGCGTTACCAGCTGCTCAGCCAGGATATGGATGTCAATGCCGGCGCCTACCTCGATGGCGAAGCGCTGGACGAGCTGGGCGCGCGCACGTTGGACTTGACAGTCGATGTTGCCAGCGGGACACCGTCCGTCGGAGAACGAGCCGGGCATCACCAGGCGCAGATCTGGCGCGACTGGCAGCAGACTCGCCCCGCCAATGTCGCTTTCCTGGAGCGCAAGTCCTATAGCGGCCAGCCCATCGCCATTCCCCCCGCCGACAATCTGCCGCGCATTGAAATCCCTGTCTATCTGACCGAGCGCGGCTTGACCAGCGAGTTGGTGGGCATGATCTTGCCGACCAGCTTGTGCTCGGGGCAGATCGCGCGCATGACCGCCGAGAAGCTGAATGCCCTGGACTTGGGGCGCGGTCTTGGCTTGTCGCGTTTTGTCGCGCTGGTGCATACGGAAGGCTGTGGCGGCAGCGTCGTGCCCGAATACAAAGATATGCAGCTGGGTTATTTGCAGCATCCGAAGCTGCGCCACACGTTGCTGCTGGAGCACGGCTGCGAAATCACGCATAACAGCTATTTTCGCGGCTTGCTGGCAGAACATGGCTTGGATCCTGCCGATTTTGGTTGGGCGAGCATCCAGCTGGACGGAGGCATCCAGGCGGTGATGGCGCGCATAGAGGATTTCTTCCGCGGGCGGCTGGAAGAAGACAAAGCGCCACCACGCGCAATGGCCGGGCTGGAAGCGATGCGCATCGGCTTCTTGACGCAGGGGCATGTCCCCGAGTCCAGCGCGCGAGCACTGGCGGAGCTTTGCAGGAACATCGTATCGGGCGGCGGCACGGTCGTCGCCTCGGACAAAGACGCCGTTTTCGAGGGCAGTTTCGGCGCCATGCTGGGTTTGTCGGCGCGACCAAAAGCGAGCCTGGTCTACGGCGGGCTGCCAACGCGTGCCGGCTTCCATATCATGGCGAATCCACGTCGTCACTGGGCAGAGACCTTGGCCGGCTTGGGCGCGAGCGGCGTCGAGCTGATCCTGGCGCATGTCGATGGGCTGCCGCTGGCCGGTCATCCGCTGCTGCCGGTGCTGCAAGTGGGCAAGGGTGTTGGGGCGGGCGACTTGGACTCCGCAGTGGCGGATGATGCCGGGCATCTGCTCGATCTGCTGGTGGCGGCGATGAGCGGCGACTATATCCCGCGCCACAGGCTGACGGGCCTGGACGACTTCCAGGTTACGCGCGGTCTGGTCGGCGTGTCGTTCTGAAAGGCTAGCCGCGCCGCAGCGTCAGCCCACGCCAATAGGCGACGATGCGCTCGATCAGGATGGCTTCTGTGATGGTGGTGGCATCAAACTCGATGATGTCTGGCAGCTCGCGGATTTGCCATTCGCGTTTCAAGTCGCCCAGTGCGCGGGCGCGTTCGGCCGGGTCGTGATAGCGCGCGCCCAGCGTCAGGTGCATGCGCCGCAGGATCGAATCCAGCGATGCCACCAGGCAGACAATGACGCCGTTGCGCCGCAGCTCGGGCACAGCGCCGCTGTTGAGCAGGGTGCTGCCAGCCACGCGGATCAATGCCCGGCGATGCAGCACGACTTGGTCCATGATCTGCGTCTCCATTGCATTGACGCGTCGTTCGCCATACAGAGCGCGGATGTTGCCGATGGTGTCGCCGGCACGGTCTTCGATTTCGCGCTCGACATCGACCAGCGTAAGCCCCAGCCGATGCGCCAATTCGCGGGCGATGCGCGGACGATTCGGCTCGACATAGCCAGTCAGGATGAGGCTGAGGTCGCGGTGCAGACCAGGATCAGCCTGTGCCATTGCGCCAACCCGGATACCAGGCATCCAGGATCGTCGGCAGGTCCTGCAATGTGTGCAGCTGCGCCCAGTTGTCTTCAATGCGCAGGCAAGGCCCGCTGTTGTCGCGATGCATTGCGCGCATGCCCACGCCTAAAGCGCCCTCAATGTCGGCATGGAAGTTGTCGCCTACAAAGACGGTCTCGGCTGGCTCTGTGCCCAATTTGGCCAAGGCGCTCTCGAATATGTGTGGGTGCGGCTTGATGCGACCCGTATCTACAGCCGCAATGCGACAAACGGGGAAGTGCGCCAGCAAGCCGTGCTGCACAAGCTCGGCATCGCGCATGAACATGGGCTGCGAGGCGTTGGTCACGATGCCCAGCAAGATGCCCGCGTTGGTCAGGATCTCCAGCGCCGGCGGCACATCGGGAAAGACGCGGCAACCGGGCACGCCACGCCAATCGTAGGCTGCGATCAGGTCGGCTTCGTCAATGACGGTGCAATCAACACCGAGCGCAGCTAGCGCATGGATGAGAGTTTGTGGCATGTGCGGCGCGACCAAGGTTTTGCCCGCCTCTTGCCAAGCCGCTCGATGTCGGCTGGAAAAAGCAGTCCCCAGCTTGTCGAGGCTAATGCTGCTGGCGATGCCTTCTTGCTGCAGCCAGTCGATGACATTGGGCAGGTAGCTTCGGTCGATCTGGGTCCAGTCTACCTGCACGCCCGACCAGTCGATCAACGTATCGTCCATGTCAAAGAGCACGGCGCGGAGTTGGTCCGCCATCATTTAGCTCCCGGCGCGATTGGCTGCGCGCTTGGCGCGGCGTTCCAGGGCTTTGCGGCGGCGTTCTTCGCGCTTGGCTTCGTCTTCGTTCCACGGGGTAGGTCCGTCCGATGGCGGCGGTGGCGCGGCGGCTTTGACCGGCTGGGGCTCTGCCTCGGCGATCGGCTCTTCGCGCGGCGCGGCCACTTCGAGGACGGGCGCAGGCAATCCAGCCCCGCTCTCGCGCTCGGCGATGGCTTCGGCAGCCACGTCAGCATACATCTCGTAATAATCAGCAGCGCGTACTGAATCGTTCAAGCGCCAGGTCAATGTCGTGGCTTCCAGGCCGCTCGTGATACTCGCATGATGTGGCGACCAGCCCGTTGTCTCGCGCAGCTGGCGGTTGTCCAGCAGGTTCTCCCTTGCCAGCAGTCGCTCGCGGGTGGTCGGCTGGCGCAGCATGGAAAAAATGCCGGGCCTGGCGAATCGTGGCGCGCCCAAGCCCAACGCCTCTGCCAGCGCAATGGCGAAGTCGTCCGGCGTGCAAGGCGAATCATCGGCCGCTGTCACGATGGTCAGGCTGTCGCTTGGCATTTCGCTCGTCAGCAATGCCAGCATCGCCGCTGCCAGGTCATCTTCGTGAATCCAGCTGGCTGGTTTTTCTCCAGAAGGTGGGGTCGCAGAGCGCTTGATCATGTCTGCCAGCGCGGTTGTGGCGCAGCTGTTGCCGCCATAGACATAGCCCGCCCGCAGGATGAAGCCGCTCAAGCCGCTCTCTTGCAGCGCAGATTCTGCTGCTTGCAGCTCTTCTCCAGGCTGCCCGGCGCTGAGAGCAACCAGACGTTTGACGCCATGCTGCTCGGCGGCCCGCGCTATGGCCCGCGTCTCGGCGAGGATGCGCGCGCCTGTAGCAACGTGGTCGATTTCCACTTGGGGCGCGCCCAACATCGCCTGCGCGCTCGTATGCAATATCGCGTTTGCTTCCGCCATGCGCAGAATGCTGCCGATTTCGCTGGCGCGGCGCAGATCGGGGAAGACTGGCAGCGCGCCCAACTGACGGATAGCCAGCGCGCCATCAGCGTCACAGGCTGTGGCTGTCGTTCGGTGCCCCTTTGCCTGCAAGGCTTTCACTGCTGCCAAGCCTGCGCTGCTGTCGCCGCCGGTGACCAGGACACTCATTCCATCTGTCTGTTCTGCCATGGTTCGCACTTTCTTTGCCGCTGCCCTTTTGCCGCCAGTATGCCACATCCGCAGGCGATTCGTCAGGGGCTTTCATGAACCTATTGACAGCCCGCGCCAGCCTGGCTAGACTGCATGCAAGCCGCTTGTTCTTTGGGGCCTGTAGCTCAGTTGGGAGAGCGCCACAATGGCATTGTGGAAGTCAGGGGTTCGAGTCCCCTCAGGTCCACTACAATACAGATAGGCTCATAAGGTCTGCAGGAGCGTCTTGTAGAAACGGCAAGATCGGAAGCGATTATGGAATCGGCAATCAAATCTGAAGGGCGGATGTCGCGCCTCGAAGGTCGCGTTGATGAAGCGCTGACGCATGTGGCGTCCAAAGCCGACATCGCGGAGTTGCGCGGCATGATGCGTATCATCATTGCGCTAAACCTCGGCATGGTTTTGGCGCTGCTATCGATGGTTTTAGGCTGGCTGCCGGTCGGCGGCTAATTGTTTGACGCGCGTCGTCTCATTTGGAAAGGACTGCCCTGATTGTGGCAGAGCGCAAGCGCAACCTTTGGGATGAACTGCTGGAGATGGGTCGGCGGATTCTGAAAGAGATCGACGATTTGCTCGACTCGAAAGCGCGCGAACCGCGCAATCCGGCGCCTGTGCCCGTGCCCATTGGCAAGCGGCGGAGAGAAACCGACGGCGAATAAGGTGAATCGGTGATATTTTGCCAGTTGAGCGCAGTTCAAATTGGACTGCGTTTTTGCTTTCTCCTTGCTGGCAAATAAGCCAAACAGTTGCAGTTGACGCCATTTGCTGACATCATCTGGAGGGCGGAATTTCCCCGGAGACTGACAATGCCAGAATTCTCGATATTTGACGGGCACAACGACACGCTGCTGCGCTTTTATCAGAATGATGATGTGACTCACAGCGACTTCCTGCGCGGGATGGACGGCGGGCATATTGATTTGCCTCGCGCGAAAAAGGGTGGCTTGGCGGGTGGATTCTTCGCTGTCTGGACGCCCAACCTGGAAGATCGCATCGCTCCGGACAGCATGCCCGATACCAGCAAGCCCTATACGCCGCCGGCTGTCGAGCGCGGCTATGCCCTCTCCGTGGCGCATCAGATGACGGCTGATCTGTTCCGCATCGAGGCGGAGTCGAACGGACAGATCATGATCGTGCGCAGCGCCGACGAATTGCAATCCTGCATCGAAAACGGGGTCTTCGCCGCCATCCTGCACTTCGAAGGCGCGGAAGCCATCGACCAAGATCTCAATGCGCTGGAAGTATTTTTCCAAGCTGGCTTGCGGTCTCTGGGGATCGTCTGGAGCCGACCGACCATCTTTGCGCATGGCGTGCCCATCGCCTTCCCGTCCTCGCCCGATATCGGTCCCGGGCTGACCGAGGCTGGGCTGCGTCTGGTCAAACGCTGCAACCAATTGGGCATCTTGATCGATCTGTCGCATATGAACGAAGCCGGCTTTTGGGATGTCGCCGCACGAAGCGACGCGCCCTTGGTCGCCACGCATTCCAATGTGCATGCGCTCTGCCCCATTTCTCGCAACCTGACCGACAAGCAACTGGACGCTATCAAAGCTTCCGACGGCATGGTCGGCGTGAACTTCGCCACCGGTTTCCTCAACGAAGACGGCGCCTGGGACAGCGACCGCGGCCTGGATGTCATGGTACGCCACGTTGATTATCTGGTCGAGCGCCTGGGCGAAACACGCGTCGGCTTTGGCTCGGACTTTGACGGCGCGCGCGTGCCAGATGATGTGGGCGATGCGTCTATGCTGCCCAGGCTGACCGCCGCGCTGCAAGCCGCCGGCTATGACGAAGCGCTGCTGCACAAAATGACGCACCAAAATTGGCTGCGAGTGCTGCGCCAGACCTGGAAAAGCTAGCCTCCCGCTTTCCGAATACCCGACTTGCTATCAGCCGCAATCCCCTTCCACTGCCACAGAATCGGCGACCTTTGCGAGAGACCGCCTAGTCTCGCTCAAAGACATTGCCCTTGTCTATGGCCTGATTTGGGTAACAGCAGTTTGCGCCCACATTAAACACATAATAATCGCCCGAAGGCCAGTAACTCACGCATGCCTTCCCTGCCGGGCACCGTGAATTGGCGGTATCGCGGTAGTATCTATAGCGAGCGGAAGTTGCTTGAGAAGATTGATAGGTTTGTGTTTGAGGTTGTGCGCTCCCCCCGCCGCTTGATGACGGGGAACTGCCACCGCCGCCGCTCGACGACGAGGAACCGCCACCGCCGCCGCTCGATGACGAGGAACCGCCGCCCCCGCCGCTTGATGACGAGGAACTGCTTCGCCGCTCTATTGGCTGTGCGGGCTGCCTGTTGTCTTGTTGGCCGCATTGAAGTCCCGCCTGGCTTCTCGCTTGGCACCAGCCGGCCTGCCAATCTTCCCAGGTTTTGCAATCGCTACCCGGCTCATGACAAGTATTGGGGTCATTCGTATAGTCTCCATCATTCCAGGCGCGGATCACTTCCGATTGCGCGCTCGTTATCGCCCCCTGTGCCAGCGTCGCGAACAGGCATGCAAAACATAAAATGAAGTTTATCTTCATTGTTAAACTCCCTTGCTATTTGGATCATACACCTCGTGCGTATCATAACAAAATCGGGGAAGTTATGGGGAGTAGTGAATTATGGATATGCGACTATTGTGAACGCCGCAAAGGTTTTACCACCGAGTACACCAAGTTGAAGGAGTTCACCGAGATTGTTTCACAAGATTGCGCTAACTTCATAGATCACTGATTTCACCACTCCCAATTATGGCTAAAGAGGTTCTCTTTGCTCCTATGGCTTAGGCTTCCCCCGACTTTTCGGGCGACCGAGAGGGAGGATTGCCCTGCTCATGAGTCAACACGCCCTTGACGGCGCGACCCGCTTGGGCTACGCTAACCGCGAGCGAATAGGCAGATAAATCATGAGAGTACAATTCCCGGGTTTCGGGGTGACCCGCTCTTTCCTTATCCAGGGCGCATAAGCAGCCCCTCCTTCGCGATTCCACACTTCTCACAATACATATCCAAACAATCAATCTCCCCGCGCAGTTTGCGCCGAGAACGATTTTCTTGTGCCAGCATTGACTAGGGAGAAAGACCAGACCACATGAGTGACCGCTATCAACCCAACCAGATCGAAAGCAAGTGGCAGCAGCGCTGGGACGACAGCCAGCTTTATCGAGCGCGCGTCGACTGGAGCAAACCCAAGCATTATGCCATGACCATGCTGCCCTATCCATCGGGCGATTTGCACATTGGGCACTGGTTCGCCATGACGCCTTCGGATGCGCGCGCCCGCTGGATGCGCATGCGCGGCTACAATGTGCTCTTCCCCATGGGCTTCGACGCCTTTGGCTTGCCCGCCGAAAACGCCGCCATCGCGCGCAATGTCCACCCCTGGAAGTGGACCTACGCCAATATTGAACGCATGCGTGAACAGATGCGCAGCATGGGCGCCATGTTCGATTGGGAACGAGAAGCCATCTCTTGCACGCCCGAGTATTACAAGTGGTCGGAGTGGTTCTTCAAGAAGTTCTACGAAAACGGCATCGCCTATCGTGGCTCGGCGCTGGTCAACTGGTCCGACACCATGCAAACCGTGCTGGCCAACGAGCAGGTCATCGATGGCAAGGACGAACGCACCGGGCAGCCGGTCGTCCAGAAGATGATGGAGCAGTGGTTCTTCGCTATCACAAAATATGCCGACGAGCTGCTGAACTTCGAAGGCATGGACTGGCCCCCGCCCATCAAAATCATGCAGACCAACTGGATCGGCCGCAGCGAAGGCGCGAGAGCCACCTTCTACACCGAGGTCGGCGCGCACCCGATCGAGATTTACACCACCCGCCCGGATACATTGTGGGGCGCGACCTTCATGGTGCTGGCGCCCGAGCATGAACTGGTCGCCAAAATCACGACCGACGAGCAGCGCGATGCTGTCGAGGTTTATGTGCAGGCGGCAGCGACGCGCACCGAAGTCGAGCGCCTGTTTGCCGACCGCGAAAAGACCGGCGTCTTCAGCGGCGCTTATGCCATCAACCCGGTCAACGACGAGCGCGTGCCCATCTGGATCGCCGATTATGTCATGATTACCTATGGCACAGGCGCGATTATGGCCGTGCCAGCCCACGACCAGCGCGACTTTGAATTTGCCCGCGCCCATGACTTGCCCGTCAAAGTGGTCATCCAGCCCGAAGGCAGGGACGAACCGCTGACAGAATCCACCATGACTGAAGCCTACGATGGTCCGGGCACGATGGTCAATTCCGACGCCATGGACGGCAGTGTCAGCTCCACCGCCAAGGGGCGCGCCAACCCGGCCATCAACCGCGTCATTGACTGGCTGGAAACGACTGGCAAAGGCCAGAAATCGGTCAACTACCGCTTGCGCGACTGGCTGATCAGCCGACAGCGTTATTGGGGCTGCCCCATCCCGATGCTCTTTGCTGGCGACGACATTGTGCCGGTGCCCGATGACGAGCTGCCGGTCGAACTGCCCGATGATGTCGACTTTGTGCCCACCGGTCGCAGTCCGCTGACGTATCACGAGCCATTCTTCAAGGTCGACGAGCGCACGCGCCGCGAAACCGACACCTTGGATACGTTCATGTGCTCCAGTTGGTATCAATTGCGTTATCTGTCGCCGGATTGTGATGAAGCGCCCTTTGACGCCGAAGAAGCCGCTTACTGGCTGCCGGTGGATGTGTATACGGGTGGCGCGGAACACGCTGTGATGCACCTGCTGTATACGCGCTTCTTCACCAAGGCGCTGCGAGATATCGGACTGTATGACGAGACCGCCGCTGCCATGCGCCGCCATGGTCGCGATCCCGAAGGCGCTTTTGATGAACCCATGACCCTGCTGCGCAATCAGGGCCAAGTGCTGGGTGGCGAGCAACAGGGTCATTTTGTGCTGTGCAGCGGGCGCAAAGTCGGCGAGACCCTGCAAGCCGATCGCGTCGAGGCGGTTGGCTGGAACGAGGCGCCGGCTGGCTTCAAGGGCGTCTTTGGCGAGATCGCTCGACGCACAGAGAATATCTTGCGCGTCGACATGGCTGGTGTGACGCAACTGGTCGAAGTCTTGCCGCAGGCCGAGATCATCATCCCCGAGATCGAGGGCGCGAACAACATCAACCAGCTGCGCCAGCACCTGGAAATCCAGCGCATGTCCAAGAGCAAGGGCAATGTGGTCAATCCAGACGAGTTGGTCGCGCGCTATGGCGCAGATGTGGTGCGCTGTTACCTGATGTTCAATTTCGACTGGCAGAAGGGTGGCCCCTGGAACGAGAACAACATCAAAGGTCCACAGGGCTGGCTGCAAGACATCTGGGAAATCGCCACGGCTGGCGAGCCGACTGTCGCTGGCGATGCAGCCGCCGAGCGCGACATCATCCGCAAGCTGCACCAGTGCATCGCCGTGGTCGACCGCGGCCTGGAGAACTTCAGCTTCAACACAGCCATCGCCGAGCAGATGAAGTTCAAGAATGCGCTGAAAGATGCCCTGCGGCGCAATTTGCTAGGCGCGGAAGCCTGGCGCGAAATCATGCATGCCGCCATCCGCCTGCTGGCGCCTTTTGCCCCGCACATGGCTGAGGAGCTGTGGGCGCGGCTGGGCTGGCAATACAGCGTGCACACCCAGCCCTGGACCGAATATGATGCCGAGCTGGCGCGGGAAGAGTCTGTCGACCTGGTGGTGATGATCAACGGCAAACCACGCGAAACCATCGGCGTGGCTGTGGATATCGAGCGGGGGCAGGCGGAAGAATTGGCGCTGGCCAGCGCAGCGGCACAACGCAGCCTGGCCGGCAAATCGCCGCGCCGCGTCGTCTATATCCCGGGCCGCAATGGCACAGACCCGAAAGTGAATATCGTGCTGTGAGGGACTCGCCAATCTCCCCTTAGCCGCAAGCCCCCTGCGGCTTGACAAAAGCGGCGCTGATCCAGCCCTTCGCGCCGTGATAATCCACCTTGAACCAGCCAGCCGTCCGCTCGACTGCCGTCAGCTTCACATTGTAAGGGATGAGTGGTTGTATGACAGCGCCGCCCGGTCCAGCGCGGAAGTTGAGTATGTGCGTGGTCGTCACCATGCAGTTTTGCAGGCTCTGGCTGGGCGGCGGAACCGGGGTGGCTGTGGGAAGGCGCGGACCCGGCGCCAGCACGACGGTGCCAGGACGGTCAATGAAGGCGCAGATCATGCCGCCGTCCACGCTGTAGGCCGGCAATTCCGAGACGACGCGCGGAGTAGTCGTCGCGTCCAGGAAGAGCAGCGAGCCGCCGCTCTGTCGGAAGCAGACTTGCGCGCCGCCGCCCAGCCAGCCCCAGACATCGACGGCGTCAATGA
>MPMG01000019.1 GCA_002238485.1 Chloroflexi bacterium bin20
TGCTGATACTTAGGATCGGAACACTCGTCATCAGATACCTCCTCGCTGGCGTGGAGGCGCAGTATCTAATGACAGTCGATAATTTGCCCTTCAATACTCAGTGATTATTTTGATGCGATTGCCCTGGGACTTAACCCGCCGACAATTGAAGACGCGCTGCAAACTGACTACAATGAAAGCTGACGAGGTAGTGGAGACAGCGGCGATGAAACGGATCGCTGTGATGACCAGCGGTGGCGACGCGCCCGGCATGAACGCGGCTGTGCGGGCGGTTGTGCGCGCTGGGCTGGATAAACAGGTCGAAGTCTATGGCATTCGTCAAGCCTACCAGGGGCTGCTGGCGGGCGATATCGCCTTGCTGAGCAGTCGTGAGGTCAGCGGCATTTTGCAGCGAGGCGGCACCGTCTTGCAGACAGCGCGTAACGAAGAATTCAAGACAGCAGCCGGACAGCGCAAAGGCAGACGCCGATTGAGCGAACATGGCATTGAAGGCGTCATCGTCATTGGCGGCGATGGCAGCTTGCGCGGCGCGCTAGCCCTGCATCATATGGGCGTGCCGGTCATTGGCATCCCCGCCAGCATCGACAACGACATCTGGGGCACCGATACCAGCATTGGCGTCGACACGGCGCTGAACACCATTCTGGACGCGGTCGACCGCCTGCGCGATACAGCCACTTCGCACAACCGCGCTTTCGTCATCGAAGTCATGGGCCGCGATTGCGGCTACCTGGCAGTCATGGGTGGCATCCTGGGCGGCGCGGAGATCGTCGTGACGCCAGAAAATGGCGTAACCATGAACGAGATCGCCGTCGCGCTGGAAGATGCTTATGTCCGCGGCAAGTCACATGCGATCGCTATCCTGGCAGAAGGCGCACCCTATCAGGGTCCAGAGCTGGCGCACTTCCTGGAGCAGAAGCATATTGGCTTCGAGATTCGCCTGACCATATTGGGGCATACCCAGCGTGGGGGCAGCCCCACCGCTTTTGACCGGCTGCTGGCGACACGGATGGGCGTGTATGCGGTGGATCTGCTGCTGGGTGGCGCAAGCGGCATGATGGTGGCGCGGGTGGGACGCGACCAGAAGCCGATCTCACTGGCAGAATGCAGCGCGCGCACTCGCCAGATCACGCCCGAATATTTCGGCTTGGCAAAGATCCTCTCTCGCTGATTCAATCTTCAAGCATATCGGCCACATCGACCACGCGGCAATCCAGCAGGCGCAGCAAGCCGTTTGTTTCGACGCGCAGCTGTGTGCCTCGTTTGCCGGCGCTGATTACGATGTGCGACTGCGCCGCGCCACGAGCATCCAGGAGGCTATCCCAGCGTTTGTGCGTCAAGGCCAATGCGCTGATGCCGCCAACTTGCAGTCCGGTCAGCTTCTCGGCCTCTGCATGGGCGACCAGGACGGCCTTTTTTGCGCCCACCGCCGCTGCCAACCGCTTCAGATTCAATGTCGTATTCGCTGGCAGCATGACCAGCACAGGCTTCTTCGCGCCGACTGCCTGCGCCACCAGCGTTTTGAAGACTGCTTCGGCAGGGAATCCCACCGCCGCCGCCACTTCCCGGGCATCGCGCAACGCAGGATCATACTGATGCGCCCTATAGGCGATTTCCCGCGCATCCAGCAGCCGCATCGAATTGAGCTTCTTCGCTTTTGCCATCGATCTACTCGTCGTCTTGCGGTAGGTATTGCCGCTTCGCCAAACGCGCCATGATGCCGGGCACAAGAACGCCGCCAGCCAGTATCAGGCGGTCGAACAATCGCAGGATTACGCGCCGCTTTCGGTGTTGCGCCGCCCGCACGATAGCCTTTGCCACAGCTTCAGCGCTTTCGCTTGGCAATCCGCCGCGATTGGCCTGGCTGCTGCCCAGGCGATTCTGGTTGAATTCGGTGCTCGTCCGCCCGACCAACACATCGCAAACCTGGATTCCGTCCTCCGCCAGCTCCAGGCGCAGCGAACCGGCCAGGTTGGAGGCGAAGGCTTTGCTGGCAGCATAGGCAGCGGTGTAGGGACTGTGGATGCCAGAGACGACTGACGACACGATCAGGATTTGCCCGCTGGCGGAGCGCAGTGCAGGCACACAGGCGCGCACGCTGTGGATGACGCCGTCGATGTTCGTGCGCAGCACGGTCTCCAGGTGCTGCCAGTTGGCATCGACCAGCGCCCCATGTTGCCCGATGCCGGCATTGGCGACCAGCACATCCAGCCGCCCAAATCGTTCCAGCGTCATGGCGACGGCTGCCTCGACTCTTTCCGCCTGCCGGACATCGCCGCCTGCGGCAAGAAAATCGCCATGTGGGGCCGGCAGGTCAGCGATCTCCCGCGCCAGGTCTTCCAGCCGCTCTATGCGCCGCGCCATGCCGCAGACATGAGCGCCTGCCCGCGCAAAAGCCAGCGCTGTGGCTCTCCCGATTCCGCTGGACGCGCCGGTGATGAAAACGACCTTGCCGCTTACTTTCGTGCTTCCTCGCATCATGCGCTGCTCACCGATCACAGGCGCACGCGGTGTGTGCCCGGCAGCTGATAAAACTCGTCCGCCGGCGCGCCATCAATCGTGAGCGGCAGATAGGCGTCCTTTTCCGCGTCCCAAACGCCCAGCCGCATGATCATGTCATAACGCGTGCTGAAATCGGCATCATCGTGCAAGCGCAGAATCTGATAGTCGCGCACGATTTCGTCCAATTCCCAGTGCCGTGTCGAATAAGCGCCATGTCGATGCGGCGCTGCTTCAAAGAACCATTCCTGCGCCACGATCTCGCGTACCGGGTCAAAGAGCTGCGCCACAAATCGATAGTCGCGCTTGAGCGGCAGCAGGGCACGCCAATTTGGCTCCAATGTGATCGGCGTATCGGTGAAAATCCGCTGCGGAAAAGCGCCTTCCGCGTACAACTGCAGCGACTCGCCAAACTGCACAACACGGTCGGGCGATTCCAGCGAGGCGGGCAGATCGCGGCGGCGATCGAGCTTGTGCACCTGGTAGAGCTCGTAGCTGAAAAAGCCGTCATCATGCGCCTTTACCAATCGAAAGTGATGATGCCTGCCCAGCGCCGCGACCAGTTGGGTGGTCAGCGGGTCGATACCGGCATCCCGATAAGCGCCGCGCGCCTTTGCTCCAAAGATAAAATGCGTTGCCCCCAGCGCTTCCAATTCGTCCAGACGCGTCACCGGCTGGTCGATGATCTGCATCTGCGGGAAGAAAAACGGCAGCCGCTCTTCGCCCGGCGCCACGACGATTGGCTCGCGTTCGTCTTCGCGCAAGAAGTCATGTAGTCCTGCCACCACCTCCATCAGCGAGGGGTTGAAGACTTGCAGCTTCTGCCAGTCGCCAGTCAGATCGGCGCGCAGCAGCCAGACCGATGACCAGCGCACATCAAATGCCACAGAAATGACGCCAGGCAGGCACAGAAGAACCAGCGCAAGCAAGCAGAAACGCCGCCAGGCACTGCGCATGCGTTCAGGTTGAACGAGCTTTGAAAGCGCGGCTGCGGTCGGCAAGCACAACAATGGCAATGTAGCGAATCCAAGACGATAGTGATAGCTGTATGAAAAAAAGTAGGTGACGAAATAGGGCGCTGCCAGCAACAGACCCCAGCCTGCGGCGCTCGCGGCTCTTCGTGTCGCTTCATTTTGAATATGCCCGCTATAACCATACAGGCTGCCAGCTGCCAACGTCAGCCCGACAGCCATGACCAGCGCTTCCAGTGGCAGGATATTACTGGCCGGCGGGTCGACGCGTCCTGGAAACAAGGTCGCGTTGGATGCCAGCAACCCGGCCAGCAGCAGCGCCAGCCCAGCCCAGCCAAGCGCCAAGCGCCGCCCTGGCAGCTTGTGCAGCAGTGCGACTGTCAGAAACACGACCACTACCGACGCTGCCAGCGGCGCCAGATAATCCCCACTGCGCAATGCCCTCGCCAGCCAGACCGCCTTGGGGAATGTGATCAACTCGTGTCCCAGCAACCAGTTGCGGGCATACCAGATCCCGCCCAATGGCAGGCAGGCAAGCCCAGTATAGACTGCCACCAGGAAGCGCGACCGCCAACGCGAAGCATCCAGGCGCGTCCGCAGGATCTCCACAGCCAGGCAAAGCAGCACACCCCAGACGAAGGCGCCGGCTGTTGGCTTGGTGAATAAGGCGATACCCAGCAGCAAGCCCGCCAGCAGCGCATCGCGTCTTGCCGCAAGCCGACAATCGGCTCGCCAGGCGCAGAGGAAAAATGTCGCAGCCAACGTGAAGCTGAGAGCCAGCGGGATCTCCAGATCGCCGACGAAAGCCCACTGCCCCACATGCGGGTGCAAGAACCACAGCGCCGCGCAATACAATCCCGTCCGCCGCCCCACCAGTCGCGCGCCCAGTTGATAAGCCGCCAGCAGACTGCCGATATGCAGCAAGGGCAGCACCATGCGCGCGGCATGGTCGTTGATCTCGCCAAGCAGCGTCTGTACGTAGGCGAATTGCAGCGGCAGAAATTGCGGATAATAGGCGATATCGTTGGGAATGAAGCCTTCCAGGAAGTAGAGCCGCCCCTGATAGCCATATACCCACAGCGCATCGTAAGCGGTGAACGGAAAATAGGCGGTGTGCAGCCAGCGCAGCGCGATCGCCACAGCCACCAGGCAGATGATGAGCTTTTCGTCGATTGCCAAAGGAGATCGCGCGACCGGCGTGAACTCGGCTTTCCGCTTGCGCCAAGCCAGACTCGCGCCTGTGGCTGCGATAACGGCGCTGCCTAGCATTATTAATTCCGCCGTGATGAGACCTTGCCCCAGCCCGCCGCCGACTGTGCCCAAAGCCAGCATCCAGGCAGTCATGCAGGCTGGTCCCAGCGCCAAAGCCAGCGCCGCGATCAGCGTTCGCGACTGCCACTGCTCGCGTCCCAGCAGCGCCAGTGACCAGGGCAATCCCAGCCCCAAGGACATCCACAGCGCCGGCAGCAGACCGGGCAGCGATGCCTCAAGCCAGCCCAGCGATGCCATAAGCTCGCTTCCTGGAGTTGCGCCACAGCCAGCGCGCCAATGTAACCAGCGCATGTGAGACCAGAATAATCAGCGCCGGCAGCAGCGGCAGGTAATAGCGCGCCCAGGGCAAGGGCGTAACCATCAGCGTGAACAGCGCCGTCCCGCCGATCCACATCAGCAGCAGCAGCCGATGCTCCGCCAACACTCGTTTGTCACGCCAGAGCGCCACCGCGCCCAAGAGCGAAAGCAGCAGGCAGACCAAACCCAGCCGCCCGGATGCGCCGATGAACAATGCGCCTGCCCAGCCCGAGCTTTCATAGCTGGCGATCTGCGCGGTGATGGGCGCGTATGCAGCCCAGGCCTCCACTTCGAAGTATTGCCTCGCGCCCACGAAGACAAATTGGAAGAAGCCCGCGACTTGCTCGGCGAAGTCCTGGTAACCGCCGAAAGCCTCGATCTGCCCTTGCAGCAGGTCTGCGCGCATCTCCAGCACCAGCGCGGGCAGTTGTGTTGGCGCATTCCACCAGGCAGGATTCAGCAGCAAAAACACCGCGATCATGATCGCGCCAGCCAGGGCAATGCCCGCCAGGTCACGCAGCGCAGGCTTGTCACGCCCACGCAGCAGACGCCAGAATGGCCGCACAGAAGAACTGGAGAGCGCCAGCGCGCAGACGATCAGGTTGGGATGCTTGGCTGCCAGCGCAAATCCCGCGCAGACGCCCAGCAGCGCGTATCGCCACCAGCGCCTTTCTTGCAGCAACCATGCCCCCGCCAGCAGCACCAACATCACTCCCAGCAAGTGACTGCCTTCCATCATGGCACGCCGCCCGTTGATGAGAATGTTGGGATGCAGCACGAAGAGAGCGCTGGCAATCCAGGCAGTCGGTCGGTTCAGCGTCAGCCGCAGCAGCGCGAAGAAGCATATCGCCGCCAAAGCCAACTGCGCCGAAGATGCCAGGCGCGTCCGCCGCAGCAGCGCCAGGTTGGGAATCCGTCCGCGCTCCGCATTCCAGCTGTAATCTCTGTTCCATGCCCACTGTTCGTTTAGTTCGCGCGCAGACAAGCCCATCCCATGCGCCAGCGCGCCATAGACAGTCTTGGAGATTGTGCCATTCAACAGACGCAGGTGCTGCTCGGCGGGACTTGTCGACCAACTCGGATCGTATTCCAGTCGCGACAGGTCGCCCTCGACCAGCAAATAGTAATAATCGCGTCCCATATAGATCAGCGTGGATTCGTCGCCATGAAAAGGCATCAGGCGGGCGCCAGCCAGCACATACAGCGCCAGCAGCCCCAGCCAGATCGCGTCGAAGCGGAGCTGCCAGGAGTTCATGCTGTCTCCAGCAAAGTTATCATCAGAAGCGGGGCAGTCATCTCAGGCATGGCTTTGCGGCGGCGTCAAGCAGCAGCGAACTGACGGGCAGCAAGCATCGTCGCGACAACCTCGTTCATGATTCGGCTGCTTGCGATCGGATCTCCACCAGCAGCACATTTTTTTCCACCGCTTGTCCGGCTACTACCTGTACCGAGCGCACGACGCCGGCTATCGGCGACCGGAGCTCGTTCTGCATTTTCATCGACTCAAGAATGACCAACGTGTCGCCGATTTCGACATGCTGGTTGGGCTGGACCGCCACTTCGACGATCAGCCCGGGCATGGGCGCGTGCACTTCGCCAGAGCCAGTTTCTTGCACACCGCGCCGCTGCATCATCAAGATGGCTCGCTCGTCCAGCACCTGCGTTTCGAACAAGCGCCCGCCCATCATCACAGCGATGCGGCCTTCGTCATCATCAATGACGGCTTCCAGCGATTTGTTCTCGGTGATCACAGAAAACAGCGAGCCACCCAGATTCAGAAAGTCGACATCGCGCTCGTCGCCATCGATCAGCACTTTGCCGTCTTCGTCGATTTCGATCTCGTACTGCTGGTGGTTGATGATGGCGACATATTTCATCGATGCATCCTTTCGAAGCGCCCCATCCACTTCCAGTTGGATGCATCGCGCTTGGCGGGCGCAACGACTTGCGAAGCCAGCTGCCGCTTGCGATGCGCATACAAAGTTGCCGCGATGGCTGCTGTTTCCAATTCGCCCGGCGTGGGGTCTTGCTCATACGTGCGCATATTGAAGCGCTGCTCGACGAAATTGGTGTCGAATCGGCCCGCGATGAAACTGATGCTGTTGAGCAGATTGATATGAAAAGGAATGTTGTGCTTCAAGCCCATGATGCGATATTCGCTCAGCGCGCGCCGCATGCGCAGCATCGCCTCAGAGCGAGTCTCGCCCCAGGTGATGAGCTTGGCGATCAAACTGTCGTAATACGGCGTGATCTCCTCGCCCGAATAGACGCCGCTGTCCACGCGCACGCCGGGCCCGGTCGGCAAGATCATGGTGCTGATTTGCCCGGTCGATGGCATGAAGTTGGAATAGGGGTCTTCGGCATTGATGCGGCATTCGATAGCCCAGCCTTTTGGCTCCAGCACACTTTCGGTGGGGCTCATGCGCCGCCCGCGGGCAATACGGATCTGTTCTTTGGCGATATCGACGCCCGTCACCAATTCCGTCACCGGATGCTCAACTTGCAGGCGCGTATTCATCTCAAGGAAGTAATAATTCTTGTCTCGGTCGACCAGGCACTCAATCGTGCCCGCGTTGATATAGTTCACCGATTGCGCCGCCGCGATCGCCATATCCCCCATCTTTTCGCGCAGGGCGGCATCGACAAAGACACTGGGCGCTTCTTCGAGCAATTTTTGGTGACGCCGCTGGATAGAACATTCGCGCTCGCCCAGATGCACGGTATTGCCGTGCGCGTCGGCCAGGACCTGAAACTCAATGTGTCGCGCGCCAAGCAGCAATTTTTCTACATAGACATCGCCATTGCCAAAGGCGCTTTCTGCTTCGCGCCGAGCCGTGTGCAGCGCCGATGTAAAGTCAGCGGGATCGTGTACGGGGCGCATGCCCATGCCGCCACCGCCCGCCACCGCTTTGATCAGCACAGGGAAGCCGATGCGCCCCGCCGCGCCCAGCAGCTCATCGTCTGGCATGCCAGCTTCTGTGCCCGGCACCAAGGGCACCCCGTAGCGTGTCACGGCTGTGCGGGCGGCCTGTTTGTCGCCCATCGTGGCGATCGCCTGCGGAGAGGGACCGATCCACACCAAGCCCGCTTCCATCACCGCGCCGGCAAAGTCGGCATTTTCCGCCAGGAATCCGTAACCCGGATGCACAGCGTCCGCGCCGGTTTTGCGCGCCACATCAATGAGCACATCACCGCGCAGGTAACTTTCGGCTGGCCGCGGACCGCCGATGTGCACCGCTTCGTCTGCATAACGTACATGCAGCGCTGTGCGGTCGACATCGGAATAAACGGCCACGGTAGGAATGCCCAGATCACGCGCCGCGCGGATGATGCGCACGGCGATCTCGCCGCGATTGGCGATGAGGATTTTGTTGATGCCCGTGCCGATCTGCGTCTCTGTCATGGCAGCCTCTAAAGCGGGATATTGCCGTGTTTCTTGGGCGGGTTTTCGTCGCGCTTGTTTTGGAAGACTTGCAAGGCATTGATCAAGCGCGCCCGTGTGTTGTGCGGCTCGATGATGTCGTCGATGAAACCGCGGCTGGCCGCAATGTAGGGGTTGGCAAAGGTGGCGCGATAATCGTCCGCCAGCTCTTGCTTGCGCGCGGCCGGTTCATCCGCCTCTTTCAACTCGCGGCGATAAATGATTTCTACGGCGCCCTCTGGTCCCATCACAGCGATTTCGGCGGTGGGCCAAGCGATATACAAGTCGGCGCGGATGTGTTTGCTGTTCATCACACAATAGGCGCCGCCATAGGCTTTGCGCGTCGTCACCGTCAGTTTGGGCACGGTCGCCTCGCAATAGGCAAATAGCAGCTTCGCGCCGCTCATGATGATGCCGCTGTGTTCCTGGTCGGCGCCGGGCAGATAACCGGGCACATCGACAAAGGTGATCAAAGGCACATTGAAGGCATCGCAAGTGCGCACAAAACGAGCGGCTTTTTCACTGGCTTTGATATCCAGCACGCCCGCCAGCACCATAGGCTGGTTGGCCACGATGCCCACCGCCGTGCCGCCCAGCCGCGCATAACCGCAGACGATATTGGCCGCGAAGTCTTCGTGCACTTCGAAGAAGTGTCCATCATCGACGATCAGCTCAATCACGCGCTTGATGTCGTAAGGTTGGTTGGGGTTTTCGGGCACGATGCTGTCCAGCGCCGATTCGGTGCGCAGGGGGTCGTCAGTCGTCGGCAGCGGCGGTGGATCTTCCATATTGTTCTGGGGCAGATAACTCAACAGCTCGCGCACCATGGTCAAGGACTGGGTTTCGTCATCGGCGACGAAGTGGCAGACGCCGCTGACGCTGCTGTGCACCGATGCGCCACCCAGATCTTCGAACGTTACATCTTCGTTGAGCACTTGCTTGACGACATCGGGTCCGGTGATGAACATGTAACTGCTGTTCTTGACCATGATGATGAAGTCCGTCAGGGCCGGGCTGTAGACAGCGCCGCCTGCGCAGGGTCCCATGATCACGCTGATCTGCGGGATGACGCCGCTGGCCAACGTATTCTGCAAGAAGATATCGGCATAACCGCCCAGGCTCTCGACGCCTTCCTGGATGCGCGCGCCACCGCTGTCGTTCAAGCCGATCACAGGCGCGCCAACTTTGACCGCCATGTTCATGATCTTGACGATCTTGGCTGCGTGCGCTTCGGACAGGCTGCCGCCGATGACGGTGAAATCTTGCGAATAGACATATACCAGCCGTCCGTCGATGGTGCCCCAACCGGTGACAACGCTGTCGCTGAGCGGGCGGTTGTGCTCCAGGCCGAACTTGCTGCTGTGGTGATGCACAAAGGCATCGACCTCGCGGAAGCTGTCGGGGTCGAGCAAGATATCGAGCCGTTCGCGGGCGGTCTTTTTGCCCTTGGCATGCTGCCGCTGGATGCGCGCTTCGCCACCGCCACGCTGGCTTTCGGCGCGTTTGGCACGCAGCTGCTCAATCTTTGGGCTGGTCGTCATGTGCTCTCCCTGACGCGGCGCTGTGCACGCAGTGGCGAAGTATACGGCGAAGCAGGCTGATATTGTAGGGCAAGTCTGTTATCGCGGTGGCTCTAGGGGCGAGTCATTGGGTCGCCCGCATGACGGCGAACTAAGGCGTGATGCCAAAGCGGTTCAGCAATTCGACGATGGCGCTGTTGTAGCCGCTGGCGCTTTCATCGGTAACGCGGATGGCGTTCGTCTGCTGGATAGCCTCTTTCACTTCTTGGTCGATTTCCGCCCACTTCTTGTCTGTCAAATCGAATCCGCTATGCCAAAGCGGGATGATTGTCCGTCTATATTGTAGGGACCATTGGATTTCCTTCACCGTCATAGGAGATGACAACGTGTCCTCGCCAAGCAATAAGATGAAATAATCGCAAGCCTTGATTCGTTCTTCCAGGTCAGCGTGCCAGTTTCCGCCCGCCTCAAGCGCCATGTCGACGAATGGTACAAGGCCGTATTCCTTTAGCCGCGCGAGAACCAGCAAGGCCAGCGCGCTGCTTTCGCTGCGCTTATATGACACGAATACATTGAATGGTTCGGTTTCGTCAATAAGTTCAAAGGCCGATTGAGTGAGTCTGTCGCGATAGTTGTTTCGTGTCAGGAATCCGTATGAGTTGAGGAGCTTCCGTTCGCGTCGTATGTCTTCAATATCCCATCTTTCCCTGAAATATGACTTGAGGTTTTTGTTGTGCGGAATGACGGATTCCCCGTCGACATCGTCGTCGTCAGTTACGATATTGTCGTCCCAGAATCCATTTGTTACGCCTAAAGCTAGCTCCTTAGCGATCAACTGAATTCTCTTTCGTGGATTTGATGTTGTTGCTGGAAGAGTCTTAAGGAAATCATTCAACGTTTGCATTTTCGTCCCTTCCTTTCATGATGATTTCAATGCCGCCAAATATACATCCGCGATCTCTTCCTCACACAGAGAAAGTTAACCGCATTACCTCATTACTTCGCTTCGATCTGTTATTCATCGAGGCTCAGTTTTCGTATGCGACCCCGAATGGCACTGGGCTGCCGTTTTAGTGCAGATGCTATGGCATGAAGCGGCGCGCCGCCCATGTGCATTTTCTTGAGGAGTTCTTCTTGTTGATATGTCCACGGTTCATACGCATTAGCATGTTTTCGCCTAATGTTTTCCAGTCTATCTTGGTAGGTAGAATCAATCGGACTTTCTAGCTCTAATGCTTCTTGAGCGGCGGAGAAAATGTCTTTATATGTATAATCCGAATGCAATGACAATATCTGTTCATAGCTACGGCCATCGCGAATGAGCTTCAGGATTTGTCGTGATTTGTCTGACAATTTCATAAAACACTCCGAGTATCGATATCAACAAAATTGTCAAATGTACAATCCCGCGCGTCCATGCCCAGCCGCGACTTCACAGCCAGGAAGATGTCGGTATAACTGCCTGCCATGCGCCGGCAGCCGCCCAGCCCCAGCGCAGATACAACTCTTTCAATCGTCTCCGCATCGCCCTCAATCTCGGTGAAATTGCCAAATGGCAGCTCGTCCAGCACCACTTCCGCGCCGAGCAATTCGTAGGTACTGCGGTATTTTTCATAGATCAGCGCCACATGAAAGCCCAGCCGCTGCAAGATCAGATCCATCGTAGCGAAGTCGCTAAGGACAACTTCTGCTTCAAGGCGACTGACAATGCCGCGCTCAATGCTGGCATCTGACTTGTGAGTCAGTTTGACAGCTGCATCTTGTCGCAGGCGCAGCACCTCGCCGCTCGCAATCAGCCTGCCATCGGCGCTGTCATAACGCAGATTGCGCTCGTATATGCGCTTATTGACCAGCTTCGCGCCAGCAGCATGCAGCGCCCGCCGCACAGCCGCCAGATCGGGACTATGCAGCTTGACCTCGACTTCGCGCAGTTCTCGGTTGTCCATCAATCACCTCAAGGGAAGTTCTCGTAGAGCTGCGGGCAGGCAGGCATCAATGGCGTTGACGATGCGCGCATAGGGCAGTTCTGGCTTGTCCGGCGCCAGGATGATTCCGTGAAGATGCGATCCTGTCGCGCGCTGCACCAGCCACAAAGGCCAATCGTCGCTGGTCAGCCCGGGCTGGTCGCGCAGCCGGCTGAATCGAACCGCGTCCAGCGCCTTGTGCAGTGGCTCAAGCTGATCGCGACTCATTGCTATGCGCAGCGGTGACAGGTCAACGCCTTCGTAGGCGACAACCAGCTCAATCGCGCCCAGATGCGTCTCTACGACGCGCGCCACCGAATGCCGCAACTGCCGCTGTCCGTGATAGACGACCACTTGCAGCGCAGTGATCACGCCCGAGCCTCGCGCTGCCGCCGCCAAGTCGATCAATCCCAGTCGCGCTGGCAACTGGTATATCTCACTATGCTGCAAGTTCATTGTGCTCGCACGGCAAGCCTGCTGTCGCTGTTCAAGCGCCGATCATAATTCGAGCACAACCTTGCCAAAGACGGCGTTATTCTCTAGCAGAGTCTGTGCTTGTCGCGCCTCGCGCAGCGGCAGCCGTTCGCCAATGACCGCCTGAATGCGGCCCGCAAATACCTGCTGCATGAAACGTTCATAATCCTGATGCGGCCCCATGGTGCTGCCGATCAGCGAGATCTGCCGCGCGAAGAGCTGTGCGACATTCAAGTCAAAGCTATAGCCACTGGTGCCGCCGACGATCAGAATACGACCACCGATGCGACAAGCACGCATGCTTTGCCCCAACGTGGCCGCGCCGACATTGTCCACCACCACATCCACGCCGCGCCGACCGGTGAGCCGGGAGACGGCACGCGACCATTGCGGCTCCTGTTCGCGGTTGATGGTGATGTCTGCGCCGATCGCTTCTGCCTGTGCGCATTTTTGGGCATTGCTGCCCACCACGAACACCTGTGCGCCCGCCAGCTTGGCGATCTGAATGCTGATGCTGTTTACGCCGCCGCCCGCGCCTACAATCAGCACCGTGTCACCTGGCTGCAAGCCTCCGCGCGTGATCAGCGAATGCCAGGCGGTAAGGCCTACCAAGCCGACGGCCGCCGCCACGCCAAAGTCGAACTCGGCTGGCATCTTCAGCAAATTGCGCTGTGGCAACACCACAAGTTCGGCTGCTGTCCCGCTGTGATGCTCCCCCAAGATGGCGATGCGCGTTTGATTCTCCAAGCCAGTCTGCAGCGCCGGGTCATTGGGCGGCACGATGGTGGGGTCGATGCAAACGGGGTCGCCGGGTACAAACCGGGTCACGCCAGCGCCAACCGCATCCACAATGCCAGCGCCATCCGCGCAGATCACATGCGGGAAGTCCAGCGCCAGCCCTCGCCAGCCCGCGCGCACCCACAGATCCAGCCGGTTCAGCGCTGCCGCTTTGATGCGCACACGCAATTGGCCAGCGCCCACTTCGGGCACAGGCAGATCGTTCCTAACCTCGACAACTTCCGCGCCGCCGTGACTTGTCAATACTGCTGCTTTCATCGCAACCCCAATTCTTTGCGAGCGATGACCATGCGCTGGATCTCGCTCGTGCCTTCATAAATCCGCGTGATGCGCGCATCGCGATAATAGCGCTCCAATGGCAGCTCTTTGCTGTAGCCCATGCCGCCATGGATTTGCAGGGCTTCGTCGGTGACAAAAGCCGCCGCCTCGCTGCAGAACAATTTGGCCATGCTGGCTTCGCTCGTATAGCGTCCGCCATGTTGGTCTGCCCGCTGCTTCGCCAAGATAGCCATGCTTGTCAGCGCCCGCCCGGCTTCAATGCGCGTCTTCATATCCGCGATCTTCTGCTGGATCATCTGGTAGCTGCCGATGGGCGCGC
Source organism: Chloroflexi bacterium bin20 (assembly GCA_002238485.1). GTDB lineage: Bacteria > Chloroflexota > Anaerolineae > Aggregatilineales > Phototrophicaceae > UBA6055. The sequence goes on from MPMG01000019.1 coordinate 13,815, forward strand.
CAAATGCTTCTCGTTCGCGGGCATAGTCCAGCGCGGCTTCATAGGCTGCTTCGGCGATGCCCAATGCCTGCGCCGCGATGCCGATGCGCCCGGCATCGAGCACCGTCATGGCGATCTTGAAACCCTGCCCGATGCCACCCAGCACATTTTCCACAGGGCAAGCAAAATCGTCAAAGATGATCTCGCTGGTGGCGCTGGCGCGGATTCCCAGCTTCGGTTCGGTCTTGCCGCGGCTGAAACCGGGCTGCTTTGTGTCTATCAAGAATGCCGTGATGCCGCGATGTCCCGCTTCTGCAGCTGTCATGCTGAAGAGAACGATGCGGTCGGCATAGGGCGCGCTGGTAACCCAACTCTTGCGCCCGTTTATGATGTAATGCGTGCCGGCATCGTTGAGGATTGCGCGGGAGGCCATATTGCTGGCATCGCTGCCCGACATCGGCTCGGTCAGGCTATATGCGCCGATCTCTGCGCCACTGGCGACTGGCCTAATCCATTCTCGTTTCTGCGCCTCCGTGCCGAATTGCAGTATGCCTTTGCAATAGAGCGAGTTGTTGACGCTGAGGATGGTGCTGTGGCTGGCATCGGCTTTGGCGATTTCGATCATGGTCAGCACATAAGCCAAGGTGTCCATGCCCGCGCCGCCATATTCTTCGGGCGTTTCAATGCCCATCAAGCCCATTTCGCCCATTTTGCGCACAGTGTCCAGCGGAAATTCGCCCGATTCGTCGTATTCTGCCGCTACTGGGGCGATCTCGCGCTGGGCGAATTCGCGCACTGCCGCCAACAGCATCTCGTGCTCTTCGCTCATCGCCAGGCTCAGCGTCCCTGCCTGCACAGCTGTCATCTCGCCTCCCGCATCCTCTCCACCCCTTGCGCATCTTGCCGCGTAGTATACCATTCAACTAGTTGCATGTGGCTGCCGCGGGAGCACCAGCGAACATGGAAGTGGAGAACCTCAGCCTGAATCATATTGCCTTGGTCGTGGAAGACCTGCACGAAGCGCTGGTTTTCTGGGGCGAGCAGCTGGGATTGCCGGCGGCTGGAGTGGTGCAGACCATCCATGACGAGGGCGTCGACATCGCCTTCTTGCAAATCGGCGCTGCGCGGCTGGAGTTGATCCAACCGAGAGACCAAGAAAGTGGCGTCGCCCGCTTTCTGGCAAAGCGCGGACCGGGCCTGCATCATCTTTGCCTGGAAGTGCCCGATCTGGATGCCAAGCTGGGCGAATTGGCTGCACAGGGCATCGAGCTGATCAACGAATCGCCCCGCGAGCGCCAGGGCAGGCGTTATGCATTTGTGCATCCAGCCAGCAGTGGCGGCGTCTTGCTGGAATTGTACGAGCGGCACTAAGGCCTACATCGTTCCTATATGACGCTAACGCCACAGCTGCGCCCTCGCGTGTACAATTGAGGCACATCTGTACAACCAGCGCGAGCCAACCATGAGCAGCAAGCAGATTGTCCTACCTGTAACCGGCATGACCTGCGCCATGTGCCAAAAGAATGTCGAGCGCAGCCTCATGCGCGCCGATGGCGTCACCGAGGTCACCGTCAACCTGGCGACAGAGCGAGCGACTGTGCAGTACGACGCAGGCGCCGTATCAACCAGCGACATGGTCGAGACCCTGGAGAAATCCGGCTATGGCGTCGCCGCGGTTACCATCGACCTGCCCATCACCGGCATGACCTGCGCCATGTGCCAAAAGAATGTCGCGCGCGCGCTGAATCGTAGCGACGGCGTCATCAGCGCCAACGTCAACCTCGCCAGCGAAAAGGCGAGCGTATCTTATCTGCCCGGCGAGACGCGCCGCAGCGACTTGATCGACGCCGTCGAGCGAGCCGGTTATGGCGTCATCGACACATCCGACTCAGATGCGCCAGAAGACCACGAAGCGGCCGCCCGCCAAGCCGAAATTGATCGCCAGACGCGCCTCGTCAAAATCGGCGCACTCTTCACCTTCCCGCTGACTATCCTCAGCATGGCGCGCCATTTCTTGCACCAGATCCCTTTCTTGATGGATAATTTTGCTTTCCTGGGGGAGGACATCTGGCTCTTCATCTTCGGCGCGTTGGCGACGCCTGTAGTCATTCTGCTCGGCAAGCAGTATCTCAGTGGCGCGGTCAAGTCGCTGCGCAATGGCAGTGCGAATATGGATGTGCTGGTGGCGATGGGCTCGCTGGCTGCCTATGTCTATGGCATCATCGTCTTGCTAGGTATCCTGTTCGGCTTTTCCGATGTGGTCGGCAAATCCGATTATTTCGAATCGGCCGCTGTCATCCTCACGCTGGTCACGCTGGGCAAGCTGCTGGAAGCGCGCGCCAAAGGCCGTACCAGCGCTGCCATAAAGAGGCTGATGGGCTTGACGCCCAAGACCGCCACGCTCCTCAGCGAAGGCAAAGAGAAATCAATCCCCATTGATGAAGTCGCGTCTGGCGACCTGCTGCTGGTCAAGCCGGGCGAGCGCATTCCGGTCGATGCCATCGTGGCAGAAGGACGCTCGTCCGTCGATGAATCGATGCTCACCGGCGAGAGCCTGCCGGTCGACAAAGCTGTCGGCGAGCAGGTCTACGGCGGCACGATCAATCAGCAGGGACGGCTGGTCATCGAAGCCCAGCGCGTCGGCCGCGATACCGTCCTGGCGCAGATCATCCGCCTGGTCGAACAGGCGCAGGGCAGCAAAGCGCCGATCCAAGCGATTGCCGACCGCGTCTCCGCCTATTTTGTGCCACTCGTCATTGTGCTGGCCATCATCACGCTGGTCGGCTGGCTCACCATTGGCAACGCGGACCTGCCTGCAGCCATTCTCAACATGATCGCCGTGCTCGTCATCGCTTGCCCCTGCGCGCTGGGCTTGGCGACGCCGACCGCCATCATGGTCGGCAGCGGGCGCAGCGCAGAGCAAGGCATCCTCTTCCGTGACAGCGAAGCGCTTGAACGCAGCGCCGGTCTGACAGCTGTGCTGCTGGACAAGACCGGCACGATCACACAAGGCAAGCCAGAACTGACTGCGCTGCTCGGGGCGCAGAATCATGCTGCAGAGCGCGTGCTGCAATACGCCGCCTCTGCCGAAGCCGCCAGCGAGCATCCGCTTGCCCAGGCTGTGCTTTCCGCGGCCGAAGAGAGAGGCATACCACTGCTGCCGCTGGACGAATTTGAAGCGCTGCCCGGTCGCGGCGTCGTGGCGAGCATTGACGGCGCGGCAGTGATGCTGGGAAGCCCGCGATTCATGCGCGAACGCGGCATCGACGCATCGACAATGCAGGGGGACATCGCCAAGTTGCAAGCGCGCGGTCATACGGTCGTGCTGCTGGCGCTGGATGGCGAATTGGCGGGCGTATTTGCCCTCGGCGATCAGCCGAAGCCCGCCGCAAAAGCCGCCGTGCAGAACCTGCAAGAGCGCGGCCTGCAGGTGGCGATGATCACTGGCGACAATCAACAGACCGCAAACGCCATCGCGGGCGAAGTCGGCATCAGTCGCGTGCTGGCCGAAGTGCTGCCGGGCGATAAAGCCGCCGCGGTCGAGCAGCTGCAGCGGGAAGGTCAGCGCGTGGCCATGGTCGGCGATGGTGTCAACGACGCGCCGGCGCTGGCGCAAGCCGATGTCGGTTTTGCCATTGGCGCTGGCGCCGATATCGCCATCGAAGCCGCCGATGTAACCCTGGTGCGTGGCGATCTGCGCGCGCTGTCAACGGCAATAGACCTGAGCAAAGCGACCCTGCGGGCAATCCACCAGAATCTGTTCTGGGCTTTCATCTACAACATCGTGCTCATCCCCGTGGCCATGCTGGGCGGCTTGATCCCCATGTTCGCGGCTGCTGCGATGGCGTTCTCGAGCGTGTTCGTGGTGAGCAATTCGCTGCGGTTGCGGGGGCGGGGGAATGCTAGCTAAGTTTTGCATGAGTGCCAAAGAACGCTCACAATCATTTGTTAGAAAATCATATTCTTTGCCGTAGAAACGATTACAGGTCTTAGCGATTCTCAGATTGTGTGCTAAAAGAGAGCAGTCCAATAGACAGTAGAGTTCGCAGTGGCAATAACAATCAGTAGCTACCTAAGTATAGACTCTTCGTTACTTGAAGACACAGGTGCCTATAATGGTTTCGTCGACCAAGACACCAAGGTATTTGTAGATCCAAGATTGCTTAAGACGACAAGAGCTCCCGAGTTGCAGGATTCGTATGCGAGTGTTCGTAAGCACTTTGCAGGTATAGTGAAGCTTCTAGCAAAGTCGCAGAATTATTCGGATATTTTTTGGCGACAGGCAAAACGTAATTTGCGATTTAACGAGGAAAGAGGTCTCTGTATCGGTTATGCGAGCGAGTCTACGGCCGGCAGTGGAATCGGAAGTATGTTGCAGACCCAGTTACTTACAACTGCTAAAATAATCATAGACGCTGGTATCATTGACCCTGAAATGTTTGAGCTCTTGGGTCTTTTTGAAGAGGGTATTGGTGCCGATCGTATCAGCGACATGATTGCAAACATTATCATGCCTAATCTGCTAGCTTACTCTGAACGTATTTTCAAAGAACTTGGAATAGATTCAGTCTATCGCAAAGTACACAACGGTAAGGAGTATTGGCTTCCTTCGGGTCCGACAAGTGGTATCCCGATAATCCTCGTGCCCACAGATGTACTTAATGAGCTGCCAGTTGCACATTCATACGAGGACATTCCTCGCGTCGTTAGATTTAATGAGGATTTACGTGCCCATCTAAATGGTCTTATCGGAGATGTGTGGGGTAATAGACCGCCTCCAAAGTCAGCGTATAAGAGGGCGATTCTCCGCGATCCCTCCATCCTTGCAGAACTTATTAAGATTTATAGGAGGATGAATCCTGAACCGTATGACTTTGAAGTCGATCCTTTGGGTCTGCGCAGTTGGTATGACCAAGCCAAACAATTCGTAACTGACTATCCATTAGCGCTCGCACTTCCCGCGAATCCCACTGCTAATGACGTCATCAAAGTTGTCCAAAAAATTTGTCAACACTTCAAGCAGTTAGTAGAAAACAATGGCTTGTATAAGCTATTATATCGGGATAGAGCATGTAGAAATCCCAAGCACGAAGAAGCGGCCCAGGCACTATTCTTTGGAGTTGCTGATGGATACTGTCGTGCGAACAATCTGGATCTTAGTCCAGAATCGAATTCTGGTCGTGGCCCGGTGGACTTTAAGATAAGTGCGGGATATAGAAATAGAATTCTAATAGAGTTAAAGCTGTCTTCAAATAAAAGGCTAGTTCATGGTTTTGCTGTTCAGTTGCAGGAATATCAGAAAGCAGAACATACGGAACATTCAATCTTTCTCGTAATTGATGTCGGTGGTTGTACAAAGCAACGATGGGCGGAATTCTCAAATGTGTACTCAGACGCAAAATCTTCCGGCGAACCCGTACCAACGCTCATTCGCGTAGACGGCAAAAGGAAGCCTCCAGCAAGTAAGGTCTAAGGCGAATAACCGAAACACAAACGCGACCCCCCACTCATCCTGGCAATCCCTAACCACGCCACTCCGTCCCTGAAACCCGCCGAATACAGACCGGAATTCCCTCGTTGATCTCGAATAACTCGATGTTCTCGGTGGTAAAGGTAAGTTGCTCTGTGCTCTCTGCGATCTCTGTGGTTAAAATCCTGTCATCAACCCGCACAGACACGAGGATCTCGCCATGCCCGAATCCGACTCCCCCATCTCCCCCGACCAAATCGCCGCCGCAGAATCGCTGCTCGACCTCGACTTCACGCCCGCCCAGCGCGAGCAGATGCGCAAGACTCTCAGCCAGCGACTCGCGCAATTCGCCAGCATCCGCAGCGCGCCACTGGACAACAGCATCGCTCCTGCCCTGCGCTTTGACATCGACCCGCCTGCGACCGCGCCCGTCCCGCGAACCTACGCCATGAGCGCGCAGCCGCCCGTCCCGCGACCCGCCGACCTGGAAGACGCCGCCTTCTTCACCATCACGCAGCTTGCCGAGCTCGTCCGCAGTCGCCAGGTCACTTCGCTGGAATTGACTGAGATGTACCTGCGGCGGCTCAAACGTTATGACCCGATCTTGCAATGCGTCGCTGCCTACACCGAAGAGCTCGCCTATGAGCAGGCGAAACGCGCCGATGACGAGATCGCCCGCGGGCTGTATCGCAGTCCGCTGCACGGCATCCCCTGGGGAGCGAAAGACCTGCTGGCGACGCGCGGCTATCCAACCCAGTGGGGCGCGATGCCCTACAAAGACCAGCAGCTTGCGTACGATGCCACCGTCGTGCAGCGCTTGGAAGCGGCCGGCGCGGTGCTCATCGCCAAGCTGACCCTGGGCGCGCTCGCAAACGGCGATATTTGGTATGGCGGCACAACCAAGAACCCCTGGGATATCAGCGAGGGCAGCAGCGGCTCATCGGCGGGTCCCGGCGCGGCGACAGCGGCTGGCCTGGTCGGCTTCAGCATCGGCAGCGAGACCATGGGCTCCATCGTATCGCCATCGACGCGCTGCGGACTTACGGGCTTGCGACCTACTTTCGGGCGCGTCAGTCGGCATGGCGCGATGGCATTGAGCTGGAGTATGGACAAGCTGGGGCCGATGTGCCGCAGCGTCGAAGATTGCGCCCTGGTCTTCAGCGCGATCTACGGTCCCGACGGCTTGGACGCGACTTGCAGTCCGCAGGCCTTCGTTTGGGATCCGGCGCTCGATCCCTTGAACTTGCGCGTTGCTTATGTCGCCAGCGCTTTTGAGCCGGAAGCGGTGGGGACGGATGACCCAGACAAGCAGGAACTCTATCGCAGCCATCTCGCCAACAGCGTTGCCGTGCTGGATGTCATGCGTGCCAAAGAATTTGAGTTGACTCCGATCCAGCTGCCGGATCGAGAAATCGGCGGCCTGTGGACGATTCTGGAGGCCGAGTCGGCCGCCGCCTTCGACCAGATCACGCGCGACGGTCGCGTCGATAGCATGAAGCGGCAAGACGACAGCGCCTGGCCCAACATTTTCCGCGCCGCCCGTCTAATCCCGGCGGTCGAGTATATCAACGCCAATCGCGTCCGAACGCAGTTGATGCAAGATATGGCGCGCGTTATGAGTGAGGTCGATGTCTTCATCGTGCCCAGCTATGGCGCGAATGCCTTGCAAATCACCAACTTCACCGGGCATCCCTGCGTCGTGCTGCCCAATGGCTTCACCGACAAGGGCACACCCACCAGCATTTCATTCATCGGCGGGCTATACAAAGAAGCCGAGACTCTGTCTGTCGCCAAAGCTTATCAAGACGGTAGCGACTGGCACAAACAATACCCGGATTTGTCAGCAGCGCAGTAACTGCGGATTCTACGCCAACAGCGCTTCAATTTCAGCGCGTACACCTTCGTCATCATCGCGCTGGTAGAGGTCGGTGAGCAGCTTGCTGCTGTCCAGTTCCATCGTCTGCCACAGCGCCCAGGCGGCGTGACCTCGCACGAGCGGGCTGGCGTCATACAGCAGCTGGATCAAATGCGGGATGGCGCGCTCGTCCTGCCAGTTGCCCGCGGCGATGCAGGCATTGCGCACCAGGCGCTCGCGTCCGATGCGCTCGACAGGGCTGCGGCGGAAAAGCTGCCGGAATGACCCCTCGCCAATCATCAGCATGTCGACCAGCTTTGGCGCGACACGCTCCAGTTCCAAGGGCAGGAAAGCCACCTCGTCCGTTTCGACTGTGAAGCGCTGAAACGGGCAGACATCCATGCAGATGTCGCAGCCGAAAATCCAGTTGCCGAAGTCGGCGCGCAAATGGCGGTCGACCCAGCCCTTGTTCTCGATGGTGTGATAGCTGATGCAGCGGCGGGCATCTAGCAGGAATGGCGCGGGGAAGGCATCTGTCGGGCAGGCGGCCAGACAGCGCGTGCAAGTGCCGCACATGGTCTCGCGCTGGGGCAGGTCGTAGTCGTCAAGCTCGAGGCTGCTGATGATCTCGCCGAGGAAGAAGCTGCTGCCACGCCGCGGATGAATCAGCATGGTGTTCTTGCCAATGAAACCCAAACCAGCCTGCTGGGCGTGGCTGCGCTCGAGCACGGCGCCGGTATCGACATAGATCTTGTGGTCGAGCACCCCGCCGCATTTTGCCAAGATCCACTCGGCGAAGCTCTCCAGCCGCAAGCCCAGCACACGATGGTAATCCAGGCCCCAGGCATAGCTGGCGATGCGTCCGCGCGCCGGGTCGCTCAGCATGTCTTCATCGGCGAAACTCGCCTGATAATCGAGCCCGACGATGATGAGCGAACGCGCGCCAGGCAGGATCTCGCGCAGATCTTGCCGCCGCCGCACACGATCGGGGCGGGCCATATAAGCCATCTCGCCATGCATGCCCCGTTGAATCCAGCGCAGATAACTCGCCAATGTGGGAGAAGGCCGGGCAGGACTAATGCCGCACAGGGTGAATCCCAACTCGCGCGCCTTGTCACGGATGCGGGCGGCTGTCAGGGGCATGGCGAAGCTGCAGGAGCGCTTGGCTCTTGCCTAGTTGTCTTGCTGCGGCGGATAGTCGATCTCTTGCAGCAGCGCGACGATGCCATCCAACGTGGCGGGCGCGTCGTAAGCCACCTCTATCGTTCGCAGGTCCACATCGCCATCAACAGCAGAGACGCCGGGTATTTCACCCAGCTCGAACTTGATTGCGCCGACGCAGCCGGCACAACTGATATTGGGTACGACAAACGTTTCGTTTTGCATGATTGTCCTTTCGCTTTCTGCTGGTCGGGGGACCAGCCCGTTCCGCCTTTAGAAAAATGCCTGGATGCCGGTCTGTGCCCGCCCCAGAATCAGCGCGTGAATGTCGCTGGTGCCTTCGTAGGTGTTGACCGCCTCCAGGTTCATCACATGGCGGATGACATGAAATTCATCGGAGATGCCGTTGCCGCCGTGCATATCGCGCGCCGTCCGGGCGATGTCCAGCGCCTTGCCGCAGGAGTTACGTTTGATCAACGAAATCATCTCTGGTGTGGCGACGCCTTCGTCCAGCAGCCTGCCCACACGCAGCGCGCCCTGCAATCCCAACGCGATCTCGCTTTGCATATCAGCCAGTTTGAACTGGATGAGCTGATTCGCCGCCAGCGGACGCCCAAATTGATTGCGGTCCAATGTGTATTGACGCGCCGCCTGCCAGCAAAACTCCGCCGCCCCCAAAGCGCCCCAGGCGATGCCATAGCGGGCGCGGTTCAAACAGCCGAAAGGACCTCGCAAGCCGCTTGCGCCTGGCAGCAGGTTGGCATCGGGCACGAAGACTTCGTCCATGACAATCTCGCCGGTGCTGCTGGCGCGCAGACTGAACTTGCCGTCGATCGCCGGCGTTGACAAGCCAGCCATGCCCCGCTCCAGGATGAAGCCGCGGATCGGTCCCACGCGCTGGTCTTCGACTGCTTTTGCCCAGACCACAAAGACATCGGCGATAGGCGAATTGGTGATCCACATTTTGCTGCCATGCAAGCGCCAGCCGCCATCGACCCGGGTTGCGCGCGTCTCCATGCCGCCGGGATCGCTGCCATGGTTGGGTTCGGTCAAGCCGAAGCAGCCGATCCACTCGCCGCTGGACAGCCTGGGCAGGTAGCGCGCCTGTTGCTCGTCTGTGCCATAAGCATAAATGGGATACAAAACCAGCGAGCTTTGCACGCTCATGGCGCTGCGATAACTGCTGTCGACTCGCTCGATTTCGCGGGCGATCAAGCCATAGCAGACCGCGTTCAAACCAGCGCCGCCGTGCTCTTCTGGCAGTGTCGCGCCCAGCATGCCCAGTTGCGCCATTTCGAAGTAGATATCGCGGTCGAATTGTTCGTGTCGATTCGCTTGCAAGATGCGCGGCATCAGCTTGGCTTGACAATATTCCCGCGCTACATCCCGCACCATGCGCTCTTCATCATCCAGTTGCTGGTCGAGCAAGAAAGGGTCGTCCCATTGAAACTGGCTGGGCATTGGCGCATGTCCTCGCGGCATCTGAAATTCCTCACACCTATTGTAAACCGCAGTTGCGGCATTTTGCACGGGCAGTCGGCAGGCGGGCCAGGGCAATCGCATCAAATCTGCGAGAGCAGCTTTAGCCGGAAGTTGTCATCGAGCGCGGCGCGATAGCGTTTTTGTCTCAAGCTGCCCTTGGATGTATCCTGTTTCAAGATATTCAGGCTGATTT